>NZ_LQIT01000030.1 GCF_001499965.1 Mycobacterium sp. GA-2829 | reverse complement strand
CCCCACCCGGGGTAGCCGGTCGCGCAACGCGATCGCGATCCGCATCTGACCCGATGCGCGTTTCTGGCTGATGGTCAGCTTCGCCCCAACCTCCGAGGCCGTCGCCGCCCACGAGTCATACACCCAGTCATCGCACTTCTCGTCGAACGTCACGCTCGTACGGGTCAACTCGGCGATCGCCGCCAACTTGCGCGCCCCAGCCTGGATCTCCTCCCGGGCAGCCTGTTCGACCTCAGCGAGCAACGCGGCCTCGTCGAGCCCCGCGAACACCGTATCGAACATACTGTCGAACCTACCCCGACCCCCTGACAACTTCTGCGGTTATCCACAGGCGCCGTTGAAAATCCGAGATTTGTCGAACGCCATACATCCGTACATGAGCGCCTATCTCAGCTGGACAACTTTCGCCACAGGAACTCGTAGATCAGAGCCGCACGGAACGCCGCCTGCGAATTGTCCGCCGCGCCACCGTGCCCACCCTCGATGTTCTCGTAATACTGCACCGGCTGACCGGCATCCTCGAGTGCCGCGGTCATCTTGCGCGCATGCCCGGGGTGCACCCGGTCATCCCGGGTCGACGTGGTGATCAGCACCGGCGGATACTTCTTCTCGGTCGAGATGTTCTGGTAAGGCGAGTATTTCGAGATGAATTCCCAGTCGCCGGGATCGTCGGGGTTACCGTACTCGGCCACCCACGACGCACCCGCCAGCAGCAGGTGGAACCGCCGCATGTCGAGCAACGGCACACTGCACACCAGCGCCCCGAACATCTCCGGGTACTGCGTGAGCATGATGCCCATCAGCAGCCCGCCGTTGCTGCCGCCCTGCGCGCCGAGCTGCTCGACGGTCGTGATGCCGCGTTCGACCAGATCGGCTGCGACAGCGGCGAAGTCCTCGCCGACGAGATGCCGGCCCTCGCGCATTGCCTGGGTGTGCCACGTCGGGCCGTACTCGCCGCCACCGCGGATGTTCGCCAACACGTACGTGCCGCCGCGCGACAGCCACAGCCGGCCCAGGACACCGTCGTAACCCGGGGTGCGGGCGACCTCGAACCCGCCGTACCCACCGAGCAGGGTCGGGCCGGGCGCCTGGCTGTGCCGGTGCGCGACCACGAAGTACGGGATCTTGGTGCCGTCGGCCGAGGTGGCGAAATGCTGGTCGACCTTGAGGTCGGCGGCGTCGAAGAACGACGGCGCCCGCTTGATCTCGGTCAGCTCACCGCCCGCCGCACCGTGCAGCAGCCGCGACGGGGTGTCGAAACCGCTGGAGTCCAGGAAGATCTCGTCACCGAGGTCGTCGGCGGCCACGATAACGGTGTTGGTGTTGTCGGGCAGGCCGGGCACGGGCTCGGCGGTCCACTCCCCAGGCGTGTACACCTCCACCCGGCTCGCGACGTCGGCGAGGGTGACCACGACGAGCCGGTCCCGGGTCCACGCGTAGTGGTGCAGGCACGTGTGCTCATCGGGTTCGAACACCACCTGCAAATCCTTTGTGCCGGTGCGGTAGTGCTCATAGCGAGCCGCGAGCAGCGATCCTGCCCGGTACTCCTGCCAGTCGCTGCGCAACTCGATCAGCAGCCAGTCCCGGTGCACCGACACCGTCGCGTCGGTCGGGGCGTCGATGCGGTCGAGCGCACCGTCGCGCAGTTCGTAGACCTCGTCGTTGAAGAAGTCCACTGCGCGGCGGATGAGCGTGCGCTCGAAACCGGGGGTCCGGTCCACTCCCGCGGTGACGATGACGTCGGTCGCCTCACCGCTGTACACGACCTCCGCCGCGTCGAGCGGCGTGCCGCGCCGCCACCGCTTGACCAGCCGTGGATACCCGGAGTCGGTCAGCGCACCGTCACCGAAATCCGTGCCGACCAGCACCGTGTCGGCGTCCTCCCAGGAGATCGCCGTCTTCGCCTCCGGCAGCTCGAAACCACCGTCGACGAATCCCATTGCTGCCATGTCGAATTCGCGCACGATCGCGGCGTCCGCGCCGCCGCGCGACAGGCTGACCAGCGCGCGGCTGTGGTCGGGCTCGAGGACGTCGGCGCCCGCCCACACCCAGTTCTCGTCGTCGGCGCGCGCCAACGCGTCGACGTCGATGACCACCTCCCACTCCGGCTGCTCGGTGCGGTAGCTCTCCAGCGTGGTGCGCCGCCACAACCCGCGCGGGTTGGCCGCATCGCGCCAGAAGTTGTACAGGTACTCCCCGCGCCTGCGGACGTAGGC
Source organism: Mycobacterium sp. GA-2829 (assembly GCF_001499965.1). GTDB lineage: Bacteria > Actinomycetota > Actinomycetes > Mycobacteriales > Mycobacteriaceae > Mycobacterium. Next base: position 72,409 of record NZ_LQIT01000030.1, on the reverse strand, counting down.
GATGCGGGCATCGGTGTCGAGGACCTCGAGCGCCTCGGTGCGCATCTGCTCGAAGCGCTCACCGCCGAGATCGGCCAGGGTCGGGTCGTTGTGCCGTTGCACCCAGTCCAGGGCGTCGTCGCCGGTGATGTCCTCGAGCCACAGGTACGCGTCGTCAGTCACGCCCACCATTCTGCGTGACCGCGTCAGCTGAGGTGGTGCACCTCCTGCAGCCCGTACACCGGAGTGGGGATGCCCTCGTAGCGCGCCTTGAGCTGCAGCGCCAGATACAGCGAGTAGTGCCGGGACTGATGTAGGTTGCCGCCGTGGAACCACAGGTTCTCCTGCTGGGTGGGCTTCCACATGTTGCGCTGCTCGCCCTCCCACGGTCCGGGGTCCTTGGCCGTCGACGACCCCAGGCCCCACACCTTGCCGACCTTGTCGGCGACGTCCTGCCCGATCAGATCGGCGGCCCACCCGTTCATCGAGCCGTAGCCGGTCGCGTAGACCACCACGTCCGCGGGCAGTTCCGTGCCGTCGGCCAGCACCACCGCATCCTCGGTCAGGTGCGAAACCTCGCCGTGGGCGAGTTTGATCGTCCCGTCGGCCACCAGATCACACGCGCCGACGTCGATGTAGTAGCCCGACCCGCGGCGCAGGTACTTCATGAACAGCCCGGAATCATCGTCGCCCCAGTCCAATTCGAAGGCGGCGGCGGCCAGGCGCTCGTAGAAGTCCTTGTCCCGCTCGCGGATCGCGTCGTAGATCGGCTTCTGGAACTCGTGCATGATCCGGTACGGCAGCGACGCGAAGGTCAGATCGGCCTTCTCGGTCGTCATGCCCGCCGCGAGCGCCCGCTCGGAGTACAGATCGCCGAGCCCGAGATCCATCAGCGAATCCGACTTCACGATGTGGGTGGACGAGCGCTGCACCATCGTGGTGTCGACGCCGTTCTCGACGAGCGCCTTGCAGATGTCGTGGGCGGAGTTGTTCGACCCGATCACCACCGCGCGCTTGCCGACGTAGCGGTCCGGTCCGGGGTGGGCGCTGCTGTGGTGCTGTTCGCCGCGGAACACGTCCTGGCCGGGCAGCGTCGGGACGTTGGGCTTTCCGGACATCCCGGTGGCCAGGATCAGCTGCGTCGGGTGCAGCGTGAGGCGTTCGCCGTCGCGGTCGACCTCGACGGTCCACGTCTTGGTCTGCTCGTCGAAGGACGCGGACAGACACGTCGTCTTCGACCAGTACGGCACCTCCATGACCCGGGTGTAGAACTCGAGCCAGTCGCCGATCTTGTCCTTCGGTGCGAACACCGGCCAGTTCTGCGGGAACGGCAGGTAGGGCAGGTGGTCGTACCAGACCGGATCATGCAGGCACAGCGATTTGTAGCGTTTGCGCCACTGGTCGCCCGGCCGCTCGTGGCGGTCGACGACGATGGCGGGCACCCCGAGTTGACGCAGCCGGGCGCCGAGCGCGATCCCGCCCTGCCCGCCACCGATCACCAGCGCGTACGGCTGCACCGTCCGGCCCAGCGCGGCCTCCTCCTCGGCGCGCTTCTCCGCCCACGACCGCGGGTCCGGATCGGATCCGTGCACCGCGCCGAGGACCCGCGACGGACCCTTGCGCTCCTCGTGACCCTTGATCTCCTGCAGCGTGGTCAGCAGCGTCCAGCATTCGTCCCCGCGCAACCGCAGATGGCCGACGCCGCGGCCCACGGCCGTCTCGAACTCGATGAACGCGCTGGTGACGTCCCCGTCGACGGTCGGGGTCTCCCGGGTGCGGAAGCGTCCCGGATCGGCCTCGACGAGCCGCGCGGTGAGCATGTCGGCGATCCCGTCGCGGCCCTCGACGGTTTTGAGATTCCAGGTGAACGCCACCAGATCGCGCCAGAAGCTGTCGATCGCGAACTTCGCGACGACCCGTTCGATGTCGCGAACCGCCAGCGCGGCCTCGAAGTCGGCGAGCCAGGCGTCGACGCGCTGCTGCGGCGTCAGGTCCGTGGACGGTTTCCGATGATCTGGAAGGGTCTGTGTCATGTGACTCAGGGCACACCTTCGCCGCCGGGCGCACAAGGGTTGCATGCCGTTGCACGGTGCGCTGCAACCCGATGCAACCCTTTCGCCGTGTGGTCGGGGTCACATACAACTTGGCCCATGAAAGCCGCCGTCTATCACGGACCCAACAAACTCGAGATCGCCGACGTCCCCGAGCCCGCCCCGCGTCCGGGCACCGTCAAGGTGCAGGTGGGGTTCAACGGGATCTGCGGCACCGACCTGCACGAGTACTACGCCGGCCCGATCTTCATCCCCACCGAACCGCACCCGCTGACCGGACGGGAACTGCCGCTGGTCATGGGCCACGAGTTCTCCGGTGTCATCACCGAGGTGGGCGCAGGCGTCTCCGGCTGGAGCGAAGGCGACCGGGTCGCCGTGGAACCGCTCTACACGTGCGGACACTGTGCGCCGTGTCAGGCGGGCAACTACAACATCTGCGCACAGATCGGGTTCCACGGGTTGATGTCCGACGGCGGTATGGCCGAGTACACCGTGGTGCCGACCTCGATGCTGCACCGCCTGCCCGACAACGTGAGCCTCGAGCTCGGCGCACTGGTCGAACCGATGTCGGTGGCCTACCACGCCGCCACGCTCGGGGACGTGCGGGAAGGGGACACCGCGGTCGTGTCCGGCGCCGGGCCCATCGGTATCGGACTCTGGTTCGCGTTGCGCGGCAAGGGAATCGAGGACGTCTTCGTCATCGAACCGTCGGCCACCCGGCGGGCGTCGATCGAGGCCCTCGGCGCGCGCACCCTCGATCCCACCGACGTCGACGTCCCCGGCTTCATCGCCGACCACACGCGCGGACGCGGTGCCGACGCCGTCTTCGACGCCGCGGGGGTGGCGCCCGCGGTGCAGACCGCCCTGTCGTGCGTCGGGGCGCGAAAGCCCATGGTCAGCGTCGCGATCTACGAGAAACCGCTGACCACGCCGCTGCTCAACCTCGTGATGAACGAGTCCCGCATCCAGGGGTCGCTGTGCTACACGGCGGCCGACTTCGACGCCGTCATCGCGCTCATGGCCCAGGGCGCGTACGACACCACCGGCTGGGTCAGCGCCATCGCCATCGACGACGTCGTCGACGAGGGATTCGAGGCACTGCACGCCGGCGAGAAGATGAAGGTTCTCGTCGACCCGGCCGCCGACCGGTGACCTCGTTGCCGGGCCGTTGTGACGAGGAGCACAATCGACCGTGATGCCTCGTCCGCCCGTCCCCGAACCCGCCATCGCAGCGGGGGAGGACCCACGCCGCTACGCCCGCCTGATGTCGGCGGTCTACGACGCCACCATGGCGGGCGGCCGCGCACCCGCGCGTCCCCGCAAAGTCATCGAGGACTCCTGGCACCGGCTGATGGCGCGCGGTATCGAACCCGACGCGCTGCCCGAACCCGAGGTCGAGGGCGCCACGCTCGAGGAGTTGCGGCAGTCGTCGGGGCTGATGTCGGTGCTCGACGACCTGTCCCGTGGCCTGGAATCGCTGATTGTCGAGGGCGACAACATCCTCGTGGTCGCCGACGCGCGCGGCCGGGTGCTGTGGCGGGCGGGGTCGCGTGCGGTGTTGGGCTCGGCCGACCGGCTCGGCTTCGTCGAGGGCGCGCACTGGGGTGAGAACGCCGTCGGCACCAACGCCATCGGCACCGCGCTGATGTCCAACAGCGCCGTCCAGGTGTTCTCCGCCGAGCATTTCGCGCGCAGCCACCACTCGTGGACGTGTGCGGGCGCCCCGATCAAGGACCCGCGCACCGGCCATGTGATCGGCGTGGTCGACGTGTCCGGCCCCGCCGCCACCGTGCACCCGACGACGGTCGCGCTCGTCGACGCCGTCGCCCGGCTCGCGGAATCCCATCTGCGCGAACAACACAACCGCACCCTGAACTCGCTGCGCATGGTCGCCGCACCCATCCTCGCGCGGATCGGCAGCCCCGCCCTCGCGGTCGACCCCGACGGCTGGGTGGCCGCCGTCGACTCCCTGCCACCGCACCACCGCATCGCGCTGCCCCGCGAGGTCGCGCCCGGCCGGCTGCTGGTACCCGCCCTCGGACTCTGCGACGTCGACCCGCTGCCCGGCGGTTGGCTGGTCCGGCTGACCGACGACCCCGACGCGTCGGCGGCCGGGACCCAGGTGGCACTCGACCTGCGCAACCCCGACGCGCCGGCGCTGCAGATGGTCGGACCCGTCGGCGGATGGCGCCGTGACCTGAGCCTGCGGCACGCGGAAATCCTTCTCGCACTGTCGCTTCGAACCGCCGGTCGGTCGGCGCCGGAACTCGCGGCCGACCTGTACGGTGATCCGTCGCGGGTCGTCACGGTGCGGGCCGAGATGTCGCGGCTGCGTAAACAGTTCGTCGGTCTGCTCGCCGCGCAGCCCTACCGCATCGCGCACACCGTGCGATTCGACGTGCACTACCCCGGCGATATGATGCGGCTCCTGCCGACCTCGACCGCCCCGGTGGTACACGCCGCCCGTCTCGAACCCCCGAATCCCCAACCCCCACAAGGAGGAAACGCATGACTGTCTACGCCCGTCCGGGTGCCGCTGATGCACTGATGGCCTACGAGTCGCGGTACGGCAACTTCATCGGCGGTGAGTGGGTGGCGCCGATCGGTGGGGAGTACTTCGAGAACCTGACACCCGTTACGGGACAGGCGTTCTGCGAGGTCGCACGCTCGACCGAGGCCGATATCGAGGCGGCCCTCGACGCCGGTCACGCCGCCGCCCCGGCGTGGGGGAAGACCTCACCGGCCGAGCGGGCCGGAGTGCTGTTGGCGATCGCCGACCGCATGGAGGCCAATCTCGAAGCGCTGGCGCTGGCCGAGTCGTGGGACAACGGCAAGCCGATCCGCGAAACGCTCAACGCCGACATCCCGCTGGCCATCGACCATTTCCGCTACTTCGCCGGTGCGATCCGCGCGCAGGAGGGGGCGCTGTCCCAGGTCGACGACGACACCGTCGCCTACCACTTCCACGAGCCGCTCGGTGTCGTCGGCCAGATCATCCCGTGGAACTTCCCGATCCTGATGGCCACCTGGAAGCTCGCACCCGCGCTGGCCGCCGGGAACGCCGTCGTCCTCAAACCCGCTGAGCAGACCCCGGCGTCGATCCTGTACCTGCTCAGCCTCATCGGTGACCTACTGCCCGCCGGTGTGCTCAACGTGGTCAACGGATTCGGTGTCGAGGCGGGTAAACCGCTGGCCTCGAGCAACCGGATCGCCAAGATCGCGTTCACCGGGGAGACCACCACCGGCCGCCTGATCATGCAGTACGCGAGCCAGAACCTCATCCCGGTCACCCTCGAACTCGGCGGCAAGAGCCCGAACATCTTCTTCAACGACGTGATGGCCGCCGGCGACGACTTCCAGGACAAGGCGCTCGAGGGCTTCACGATGTTCGCGCTCAACCAGGGTGAGGTGTGCACGTGCCCGTCGCGCAGCCTGATTCAGGCCGACATCTACGACGAGTTCCTGGAGCTGGCCGCGATCCGCACCAAGGCCGTGCGCCAGGGCGATCCGCTCGACACTGAGACCATGATCGGCTCCCAGGCCTCCAACGATCAGCTCGAGAAGGTGTTGTCCTACATCGAGATCGGCAAGGACGAAGGCGCCCGCGTCGTCACCGGCGGCGAGCGCGCCGACCTCGGCGGCGACCTCAACGGCGGCTTCTACGTCCAGCCGACGATCTTCGAGGGCCACAACAAGATGCGGATCTTCCAGGAGGAGATCTTCGGACCGGTCGTCGCGGTCGGCAAGTTCACCGACTACGACGACGCGATCAGCCAGGCCAACGACACCCTCTACGGCCTCGGCGCCGGGGTGTGGAGCCGCGACGGCAACACCGCCTACCGCGCGGGTCGCGACATCAAGGCCGGCCGGGTCTGGACGAACTGCTACCACATGTATCCCGCGCACGCGGCATTCGGCGGTTACAAGCAGTCCGGCATCGGCCGCGAGACCCACAAGATGATGCTCGACCACTACCAGCAGACCAAGAACCTGCTGGTGAGCTACAGCAACAAGGCGCAGGGGTTCTTCTGAGCGAGGTGCCGCCCCGGGCGCTGGTCACCCGTGCCGCGGCGGACCTGCTGACGAAACTGCAGGGCCGCCACGGCGCGCTGATGTTCCACCAGTCCGGCGGCTGCTGTGACGGGTCGTCGCCGATGTGCTACCCCGACGGTGACTTCATCGTCGGGGACCGCGACATCCTGCTCGCGGTCCTCGACGTGGGGCCCGACGGCGTGCCGGTGTGGATTTCCGGACCCCAGTTCGACACCTGGAAGCACACCCAGCTGGTGATCGACGTGGTGCCCGGGCGCGGCGGGGGCTTCAGCCTCGAAGCACCCGAGGGGCTGCGTTTCCTGTCGCGGGGTCGCGCGTTCACCGATGCGGAGAATGCCGACCTCGAGCAGGATCCGCCGCTGACCGGCGCTCGCTACGCCGCGGGGGACCGGCCGGCGCAGCGCGCGCCCGTCGTCGCCGAAGCAATTGATGCATGTCCGATACCTGGGCGCGCCGCGCGCGTGCAGGGGTGAGTGCGCCCGGCGGCGTTATCGTCGTTACGTGATTCCGCTGCCCCGCGCCTGGCTGCTCTCCAGTGCGATGCTGGTCGGCGCCGCGGTCGGTCTGGTCGCCGCCGTCACCTCGACGCTGCTGATCACCGCGACCGTCCGCCCCGACCTGGTCATCGGGCTGGTGGTCGGTGTGCCCGGCGTGATCGGGGTCGCGACGATCCTGCTGTCCCGCAGCCGGTGGGTCACCACGCTCGGCGCGTTCGTGTTGGCGATCGGGCCGGGCTGGCTGGGCGCACTGGCCCTGATCGAGGTGGTCAACGGTGGCTGAGGACAAGAAGGATTCGACCGGCGAACACACCTCGCCGTACCTGCCGACCTTCGACACCGGCGCGTTCAGCCCACCGGAACCCACGCTGACCCTCGACCGTGAACCGGATCCGATCGCCTACGACGCATTCGACTTCGGACCCGAACCCGAACCCGAACCGGTCCCGGGGCCCCCGCCGGCGCCGGTCGTCCTGCCCGGCTCCTACCAGTTCCTCAAGCGGTGGGTGTTCGCGCTCGTGCTCGCCGCGGTCTGGGTGGTGGCCGCCGCGGTCGGCGCGGGCCTCTACTACTGGTGGGTCGGCGACGTCGACCCCGCGAAGATGTGGCCGGTGTACAGCGTGCTGCTCTACCTGCTCGGGTGCACCCTGGCCGGCCTGGTCGTGGCGATGGTGGCGCGCAAACCGATCGTCTCCGCACTGGCCATCGCGCTGATGTCGGCGCCGCTGGCGTCGGTGGCGGGTGCGGCCGCGCTGTACGGCGGCTACGTGTTCGGTTGGATCGCACGCTGACATAGCGACGGGGACCATTAGTGTGGTCAGGGTGACCCACTATGACGTCGTCGTTCTCGGAGCCGGCCCAGGCGGATACGTCGCGGCTATTCGCGCTGCCCAACTCGGGCTGAACACCGCCATCATCGAACCCAAGTACTGGGGCGGCGTGTGCCTCAACGTGGGGTGCATCCCGTCGAAAGCGCTGCTGCGCAACGCCGAACTGGCACACATCTTCACCAAGGAGGCCAAGACCTTCGGCATCAGCGGGGAGGCGACGTTCGACTATGGCGCCGCCTTCGACCGCAGTCGCAAGGTGGCCGAGGGCCGCGTCGCCGGCGTGCACTTCCTGATGAAGAAGAACAAGATCACCGAGATCCACGGATACGGGAAGTTCACCGACGACCACACGATCGAGGTCGATCTCAACGAGGGGGACACCGAGACGGTCACCTTCGACAACGCGATCATCTCCACCGGCGCCAGCACCAAACTGGTGCCCAACACGTCGCTGTCGGAGAACGTCGTCACCTACGAAGAGCAGATCATGGAGCGGGAACTGCCCGGCTCGATCGTGATCGCCGGTGCCGGCGCGATCGGCATGGAGTTCGGCTACGTGATGAAGAACTACGGCGTCGACGTCACGATCGTGGAGTTCCTGCCGCGGGCGCTGCCCAACGAGGACGCCGAGGTCTCCAAGGAGATCGAGAAGCAGTTCAAAAAGCTCGGCATCAAGATCATGACCGGCACCAAGGTCGAGTCCATCGAGGACGATGGCAAGCAGGTCACCGTCACCGTCAGCAAGGACGGCAAGTCCCAGGAACTCAAGCCGGACAAGGTGTTGCAGGCCATCGGTTTCGCGCCGAATGTCGAGGGCTACGGGCTGGACAAGGCCGGCGTCGAATTGAGCGACCGCAAGGGCATCGCGATCGACGACTACATGCGGACCAACAAACCGCACATCTACGCGATCGGCGACGTCACCGGCAAGCTGCAGCTCGCCCACGTCGCCGAGGCGATGGGCGTGGTGGCCGCCGAGACCATCGCCGGTGCGGAGACGCTGCCGCTGGGCGACTACCGGATGATGCCGCGCGCGACGTTCTGTCAGCCGCAGGTCGCCTCCTTCGGGCTCACCGAGGAGCAGGCCCGCGAAGAGGGCTACGACGTCAAGGTCGCGAAGTTCCCGTTCACCGCGAACGGTAAGGCGCACGGTATGGGCGCCCCGGCCGGGTTCGTGAAGCTGATCGCCGACGCCAAGTACGGCGAGCTGATCGGCGGGCACCTGATCGGTCACGACGTCTCCGAGTTGCTGCCCGAGCTGACCCTGGCGCAGAAGTGGGACCTCACCGCCAACGAGCTGGCCCGCAACGTGCACACTCACCCGACCCTGTCGGAGGCGCTGCAGGAGGCCTTCCACGGTCTCGCCGGCCACATGATCAACTTTTGAGAAACGAGATCGTCGCCGGGGTCGGCGGGATCGTAGCGGGTCACATCCTGTGGCTGGTCGCGATCTCGCTGGCCACCGGCTCCACCGACGTCAGCACCTGGGTCCTGGTGGTGGCGGTGGTGTCGTTCCTGGCCGGCGCCGCACTCGGGTATTTCGGGTGGCGCCGGTTTGCGGCCAAGGACTACGTGTGGTCGGCGTTCCTGTGGGGACTGCCCGCCGCGCCGGTGCTGCTCTCGATCGTCGTGCTGGGCGTGACGTATCTCTAGTCTCTTAGTCCGGGAAGTCCAGCGGCACCTGCAGCGTGGCGATCGTCGCCGCCAGACCGTCGTATTGCGCTGCGAGTAAACAGAATTCGATCAGCTGCTTCTTGGTGAGGTGCCGCGACAGGGTCGCCCACGTCTGCGGTGACACTCCGCGGGTGACGACGAACTCGTCGGTGGCGGTGATGAGCACCCGCTGCCGGTCGGTGAGGCCCTCGGCGTCCGGACCCTCGAAGATACGGGCCTGCAGGCCGGCGTCGACCCCGCGGCTGCGCGCCAGGCGGCGGTGCTGCTGCAGTTCGTATTCGGATTCGCGCAGGTGGGCCACCCGCAGGATCACCAGTTCGGCGTCCTGCCGCGACAGTTTGCCCAACCGGCCGAGCAGCACCCCGCTGTAGGGCAGGAACGCCAGGAACAGCAGGTGGTGCTGACCGAGCACGTTGAACAGGGTGAACCGCGGGGCACGGATGACGCGGGCGCCGGCCTTGGCGATCACCCAGTTGACCGGACCGAGTTCCCGGAAGCCGCCGGGCGGGATGCGAGTCATGGCTGTTTCACCAGGTACGGCGAGACCGTGGACCGGTGCTCGTCGAGGTCGAGGGCGCGGCCGAGTGCGGGGAACGCCCGCTGCGGACAGTTGTCCCGCTCGCAGACCCGGCAACCGGCCCCGATGGGTGTCGCATTCTCACCAGAAAGATCCAATCCCTCGGAGTAGACCAGCCGATGCGCATGGCGCAGTTCGCATCCCAGGCCGATCGCGAACGTCTTACCCGGCTGACCATAGCGCGACGCACGGCGCTCGACGGTCCGTGCCACCCACATGTAGTTGCGGCCGTCGGGCATCTGGGCGATCTGCACCTGGATCTTGCCCGGGTTCGCGAACGTCTCGTAGACGTTCCACAGCGGGCAGGTGCCGCCGCTGGAGGAGAAGTGAAAACCCGTGGCGGACTGGCGTTTCGACATGTTGCCCGCCCGGTCGACGCGGATGAACGAGAACGGCACCCCGCGCATCGACGGCCGCTGCAGCGTGGAGAGCCGATGACCGATGGTCTCGTAGCTGACGGAGTAGAACGCCGAGAGCCGTTCGACGTCGTAGCGGAAGTTCTCCGCGACGTCGTGGAACTGCCGGTAGGGCAGCACCGTCGCGGCGGCGAAGTAGTTGGCGAGCCCCAGCCGCGCCAAGGTGCGGGACTCGTCGCTGGTGAACATGCCCTCGTCGACCATCTTGTCGATCAGGTCGCCGAACTCGAGGTAGGCCAGTTCGGCGGCCATCTTGAACACCTGCTGACCGGTCGACAGGTGGGTGCCCATCTCGAGGGTCTTGGTGGCGGGGTCGAAGCGGTGCAGCACGGTCTCGCCGAGGTCGATGCGCCGGACGATGTGCACACCGTGCACCGTCGCGAGCCGGTTGGACAGCTCGCCGGCCAGGTCGCCGCGGTGCATGCGCATCCGGACGGTGAGGTCCTCGGCGGCGGTGTCGAGTTCGTGCAGGTAGTTCTGCCGTTGGTAGAAGTAATCGCGGACCTCTTCGTGGGGCATCGTGATCGACCCCGAGCCGCTACCGTCGCTGTAGCGGTCCTCGGTCGCCGCGGCGAGCTGGGTCGTCGTCAGCCGGTAGCGCCGATGCAGGTTGACCATGGCCCGGGCCAGGGTCGGATGCGCCATCACCATGTCGGCGATCTCGGAGACGTCGACGTCGACGCCCAAGTCGCGGTCCATCGCCACCTCGCGCAGTTCGGCGACCAGTCGGGTGTCGTCCTGGGAGGCGAAAAAGGTGGCGTCGACCCCGAACACCTCGGTGATGCGCAGCAGCACCGCGACCGTCAGCGGGCGGACGTCGTGTTCGATCTGGTTGAGGTAACTGGGTGAGATGCCGAGCATCTGCGCCAGCGCGGCCTGGCTGTAGCCGCGCTCGTTGCGCAGTTGGCGCACCCGCGATCCCACGAACGTTTTGGGCACGTCAACCAGCCTAACAACGCTGCGAACAGGCGCCTTCGCAGTCTTGCCAAGACGGGGGCTGTGGCAGTATCGGGTCGCCTGGCATGTACGCGCCGGGTGATCAGTAGGAGAGGACGACAGTGAGCGGCACGACCACGGGAACCGGGCTCAACAAGACGATGATGCCGGTGCCCGACCCGCACCCCGACGTCTTCGACACCGGCTGGCCGCTGCGCGTCGCGGACGTCGACCGCACCGGACGTCTGAAGTTCGACGCCGCCACCCGGCACATCCAGGACATCGGTTCCGACCACCTGCGCGAGCTCGGCTACGAGAAGACCCACCCGCTGTGGATCGTGCGCCGCACGATGATCGACCTGATCCGGCCGATCGAGTTCCAGGACATGCTGCGGCTGCGGCGCTGGTGTTCGGGCACGTCGAACCGGTGGTGTGAGATGCGGGTACGCATAGAAGGGAAGCGCGGCCGCGGGTTGATGGAGTCCGAGGCGTTCTGGATCAACATCAACCGCGAGACCCAGGGCCCGGCGCGCATCGCCGACGACTTCATCGCCGGGTTGCGGCGCACCACCGACGTCAACCGGTTGCGGTGGAAGCCGTACCTGACCGCGGGGCTCCGCGAGGACGCCCACGAGATCCGCGAGTATCCGGTGCGGGTCAGCGACATCGACATCTTCGACCATATGAACAACTCCGTGTACTGGTCGGTGGTCGAGGACTACCTCTACAACCATCCCGAGTTGCTGCAGAAGCCGCTGCGGGTGACGATCGAACACGATCTCCCCGTCGCGCTCGGCGACAAGCTGGAGATCCTCTCGCACGAGCATCCGGCCGGTTCGACCGACAAGTTCGGCGAAGATCTCACCGACCGGAGTGTTACAACGCTCACATATGCCGTCGGCGACGAGACAAAAGCCGTCGCATGCCTGTTCAGTCTCTGACGTTCCCGGTTTAACAGTACAAGCGTACTGACCAGCGGAAATACGTTACCGGCCAGTAGCTACTGAACCGGTCAAGGCGCTCCGGCCTTCGCAACCTTTGCAAATTCCTCACGCCGCTTGGCAAAAGTTGGCGATTGAAACGGGTGGACCTGCGGTTATGCCGTAGGGCATCCTCGCTACAGCACAGCAGTGAAGTCGCGTGGGTGTTAACAAGCCGGGAACTCCGGCACCACTCCAGCGATGTAAGGAACCGAAGGAGCCGCCTGATGTCGACCGTTGGCAAGCCGAAGTCACCCGAAGAGATCCAGAAGGACTGGGACACCAACCCCCGCTGGAAGGGCATCACCCGCGAGTACTCCGCCGCAGACGTCGTCGCGCTGCAGGGCACCGTCGTCGAGGAGGCCACGCTGGCCCGCCGCGGCGCCGAGGTGCTGTGGAACCAGCTGCACGACATGGAGTTCGTCAACGCGCTCGGTGCGCTGACCGGCAACATGGCCGTCCAGCAGGTGCGCGCCGGCCTCAAGGCCATCTATCTCTCGGGGTGGCAGGTCGCCGGTGACGCGAACCTGTCCGGCCACACCTACCCCGACCAGAGCCTCTACCCGGCCAACTCGGTGCCGCAGGTCGTGCGCCGCATCAACAACGCGCTGCTGCGCGCCGACGAGATCGCCAAGGTCGAGGGCGACACCTCCGTCGAGAACTGGCTCGTGCCGATCGTCGCCGACGGCGAGGCCGGCTTCGGTGGTGCGCTCAACGTTTACGAGCTGCAGAAGGCGATGATCGCCGCCGGTGTCGCGGGCTCGCACTGGGAGGACCAGCTGGCCTCGGAGAAGAAGTGCGGCCACCTCGGTGGCAAGGTGCTGATCCCGACTCAGCAGCACATCCGCACCCTGACCTCGGCCCGTCTCGCGGCCGACGTCGCCGACGTGCCGACCGTCGTCATCGCCCGCACCGACGCCGAGGCCGCCACGCTGATCACCTCCGACGTCGACGAGCGCGACCAGCCCTTCATCACCGGTGAGCGCACCAAGGAAGGCTTCTACCGGGTCAAGAACGGCATCGAGCCGTGCATCGCCCGCGCCAAGGCCTACGCGCCGTACTCGGATCTGATCTGGATGGAGACCGGCACCCCGGATCTCGAACTCGCCCGCAAGTTCGCCGAAGGCGTGCAGGCCGAGTTCCCGGACCAGATGCTGGCCTACAACTGCTCGCCGTCGTTCAACTGGAAGAAGCACCTCGACGACGCCACGATCGCGAAGTTCCAGAAGGAACTCGGCGCGATGGGCTTCAAGTTCCAGTTCATCACGCTGGCCGGCTTCCACGCCCTGAACTACTCGATGTTCGATCTGGCCTACGGGTACGCCCGCAACCAGATGACCGCCTACGTCGAACTGCAGGAGCGCGAGTTCGCCGCCGAGGAGCGGGGCTACACCGCGACGAAGCACCAGCGCGAGGTCGGCGCCGGCTACTTCGACCGGATCGCCACCACCGTGGACCCGACCAGCTCGACCACCGCGCTGACCGGTTCCACCGAAGAAGGTCAGTTCCACTAAGAGTCACAATTGCCGAGCGCACGGTTGTCGCACGTTCCGACGTGTCGGCAACCGTGCGCTCGTCGTCTGTTAGGAAGTAGCAGTGAGCAATTCCATCGAACGAGTAGGCGTCATCGGCGCCGGGCAGATGGGCGCGGGCATCGCCGAGGTGTCCGCCCGCGCGGGCGTCGACGTCCTGGTCTTCGAGACCACCGATGCGCTGGTCAACGCCGGCCGAGGGCGGATCACCAAATCGCTCGAACGCGGTGTCAGTGCGGGCAAGGTGACCGAGCGGGAGAAGTCGGCGGCGCTGGGAAAGCTCAGCTTCACCACCTCGCTATCGGATTTCGCCGACCGGCAGCTGGTCATCGAGGCGATCATCGAGGATGTGGCGATCAAGGCGAAGGTGTTCGCCGAACTCGACAAGGTCGTCACCGACCCCGACGCCGTGCTGGCGTCGAACACCTCGAGCATCCCGATCATGAAACTGGCTGCGGCGACGGAGAATTCGGGTCGCGTGCTCGGGCTGCACTTCTTCAATCCGGTGCCGGTGCTGCCGTTGGTGGAGCTGGTCAGCACGCTGACGACCACCGACGCCGCGATCGCGCGGACCGAGGCGTTCGCCAGCGACGTGCTCGGTAAGCAGGTGGTGCGCTGCAGCGACCGCTCGGGGTTCGTGGTCAACGCGCTGCTGGTGCCGTACCTGCTCTCGGCGATCCGGATGGTCGAGGCGGGGTTCGCCACGGTCGAGGACGTCGACAAGGCCGTCGTCGCCGGGCTGTCGCATCCGATGGGGCCGCTGCGGCTGTCCGACCTGATCGGGCTGGACACGATGAAGCTGATCGCCGACGCGATGTTCGACGAGCTCAAGGACGCGCACTACGCGCCGCCGCCGCTGCTGCTGCGCATGGTGGAGGCGGGTCAGCTGGGCAAGAAGTCCGGCCAGGGCTTTTACTCCTACTAGGGGTTCGCCGAGACTACGGTTGTTGACGGTTTTCGCGGGATTTCCGTCAACTTCCGTAGTTTCGGCGCGCTTGTACGGAACCGAACGGGCCTCGCCCGCGCCTAATAGGTGTGGGCACATTGATAGTCGGGTCCGAGGCGCTGGCGACGGGGTCGGTCACGCGCAACGACCTGCGGCGTCGATACGTGAAGCTGCATCGCAATGTCTACGCCCGGCGTGGCGTCGAACTGACAGCCCTTGACCGCGCGAAGGCGGCGTGGCTGTGGTCGAATCGCGAGGGCGTCCTGGTGGGCAGTTCGGCGGCCGCCCTGCTCGGGACGAAGTGGTTGTCCGCCGACGAGCCCGCCGAAATCGGCCGGGTGCGATACCCCTCACCGCCCGGCATTATCGTTCGCAGCGGAACGATCGCCGACGACGAGGTATGCAGCGTCGGTGAAATCCGTTGCACGACACCGGCTCGCACGGCCTATGACATCGGTCGCCGGATCCGGCTTCTGGAACCCGCCGTCGTCCGGCTGGACGCCGTGCTCAATGCGACGCGAATTTCAACAGAGGCGGTCGAGGCCATCGCGTCGCGGTACGCGGGCGCCCGGGGCATCCGTGGCCTCCGAGCCGCGCTCGACCTCGTCGACGGTGGCGCTGAATCGCCGCAGGAGACGCGCCTGCGGCTACTCCTCGTCCTGTCCGGGCTGCCGAGACCGAGCACGCAGATCCCGGTGTGCAACGAATTCGGACGAGTGGTCCGGCGCATCGACATGGGCTGGCCGCAATGGATGGTCGGGGTCGAGTACGACGGTGAGCAACACTTCGCCAACCCGGACGACTACGCCGAGGACATCGAACGCCTCGAATTCCTCGCCGCTCGCGGGTGGACGATCGTCCGGGTCAGCTCATGTCAGCTGCGATGGGAACGTACCGCGATCGTCGCGCGGGTGCGCAGAGCCCTCGACGCCTCGCGAGACTACGGAAGATGACGGATTTCGCGTGATTTGCGTCATCTTCCGTAGTCTCGGCGCACCGGCGCGAATTAGGCCTCGGCGAGCCGCTTCTTCTCTGCTTCGACGTCGAAATCCGGTGGCGGCCAGGACATGTTGAGGTTCTTCAACGCCTCGATGAGCAGCTCGGTGATCGCCAGTCGGGCGTACCACTTCCGGTCGCACGGAATGATGTGCCAAGGAGCATAATCCGTCGAGGTGCGGTCGAGCACGGCCTGGTAGGCCTCTTCGTACTTGGGCCACAGCAGCCGCTCGTCGATGTCGGCGGGGTTGTACTTCCAGTACTTGTCCGGCCGCTCGAGCCGTTCGGCCAGGCGCTTCTTCTGCTCGTGCAGCGAGACGAACATCGCGACCTTCACCAGCGTGACGCCGCTGTCGACGAGTTCACGTTCGAAGGCGTTGATCTCGTCGTAGCGCGCACCCCACACCTCCGGCGGCACCAGGTCGTGCACCCGCACGATCAACACGTCCTCGTAGTGCGACCGGTCGAACACCCCGATGTGACCGGCAGGGGGCAGTGCCTTGCGGATCCGCCACAGGTAGTCGTGGGCCAACTCCTCCTCGGTCGGCTTACCGAAGCTGTGATAGCGGATACCCTGCGGATTGCCCGCTCCGACAACGTGTTTGACGATGCCGCCCTTACCCGCGGTGTCCATGCCCTGCAACACCAGCAGCACCGATCGGGTGTCGCCGGCGCGGCTGCGCGCGTACAGCATCTCCTGCAGTTCGGCGAAGCGGAGGTTGCGTTCCCACCGCAGCGCCTTGGCGACGGCCTTGTCGCCGTGGAAACCCGGGGCCTCGTCGGTGTCGATCTCTCCCACCTTCATTCCCGGCCGGAAGCGCAGCAACTCGTGCGGTTCGTGCGACCAGGGGCCGGGCACGTCGTCGTCGTCGCTCATCGACCCGGCGGCAGCGTCGGTGACGGATGCGATTGACTGCGAAAGGCTTCCAGCGATCCGCCCACCTCGACGATCCCGCACAGCGCGCTCCACGACAGCATCGTCAGGTAGTCGATCAGCTCGTCGGCGCTCATCCGCGGATGCGACATCCACGAGTGCGTGGCCAGCTGCACGCCGCCGACGATGTGATACGCCCACGGTTCGACGCCGCCGGTGTCCATCCCGGCCCCGGCCATGCGGCGGCGCAGCATCACCGCGAGCATGCGGGCGATGATCCGTTCGGAGTCCGCGACCGCCTTGCTCTTACTGGCCGAGTTGTTGGCCATCACGAAGCGGTACGGCTCGGGTTCGTTGGCCACGGTCTCGACGTAGACCTTGATGATCTCGCGGGTGAGGTCGTAGCCGTCGAGGTTCGACATCAGCGCGGCGGCCATGTTCGGGATGAGTGTGGTCTGCGCGAACCGCATCATCACCGCGGTGGTGAGGTCGTTCTTGTCGACGAAGTAGCGGTAGAGCACGGTCTTGGAGACGCCGATCTCCGCCGCGATCTCATCCATGCTGACGTTACTGCCGCGGCGCCGAATCGCTTCGAGGGTGCCGTCGACCAACTCGTTGCGCCGCTCGACCTTGTGCTGGTGCCAGCGTCGCTTCCGACCATCGGTCTTGACCGCCAAAGGCGGGGTCTGTTGTGCCACTATCCCCGTTGTCCCGTTCACTAGTCCGTCTCGATACTACGGCCCGACCCCGGCGATCGGCGCGCGCAGGACGGGGTACATAGCGGGGCATGGACCATGATGGATTCGTGGCACACAGGGCAGACGCCGAGGCGCGATCGCCGCGGCCCAGCTTCGCCGAGGCGATCGTGGGCGCGGACTCCGCAGCCGACGCCGAACGCCGCCGCGCCCTGCGGCGGATGAAGAGCGTCGCGCTGGGTTTCCTGCTCGGCGCCACGGTGATCTTCCTGCTGTGCACCTGGGCGCAGGCAGGCGGCGACGCCCCCGGCTGGGTCGGCTACGTCCGTGCCGCGGCCGAGGCGGGCATGGTCGGCGCGCTCGCCGACTGGTTCGCCGTCACCGCGCTGTTCAAGCATCCGTTGGGCGTCCCGATCCCGCACACCGCGATCATCAAACGCAAGAAGGACCAGCTCGGCGAGGGTCTGGGCCAGTTCATTCGGGAGAACTTCCTGTCCCCGGAGAACGTCGAGACCAAACTGCGCGACGCCGAGGTGGCGGGCCGGCTGGGCAAGTGGCTCGCCGACCGCTCGCACGCCGAACGGGTGGCCTCGGAGACCTCCAACGTGCTTCGGGTGCTGGTGGAGATGCTGCGCGACGAGGACATCCAGGACCTGCTCGACCGGATGATCGTCAAACGCATCGCCGAACCGCAGTGGGGTCCGCCGGTGGGGCGGGTGCTGTCGGAAATGCTGCAGGCCGGCCGCCAGGAAGCGCTGATCCAGCTGCTCGCCGACCGGGCCTTCGAATGGTCGCTGAACGCGGGGGAGGTCATCGAGCGGGTCATCGAACGCGATTCGCCCCAGTGGTCGCCGCGCTGGGTCGACCATCTGGTGGGCGACCGCATCCACCGCGAGCTGATGGACTTCACCGACAAGGTGCGCCGCAACCCCGATCACGAACTGCGCCGCTCGGCCACCAAGTTCCTGTTCGAATTCGCCGACGACCTGCAGAACGACGAGGCCACGATCCGGCGCGCGGAGAAGGTCAAGGAACAGATCATGTCCCGCGACGAGGTCGCGCGGGCCGCGGAGACGGCGTGGGGTGCGGCCAAGCGCATCATCCTCGAATCGGTCGACGATCCGTCGTCGACGTTGCGGACCCGCATCGCCGATTCCGTGGTCCGGATCGGGGAGAGTTTGCGCGACGACGCCGAACTACGCGACAAGGTCGACAACTGGATCATCCGGGGCGCCCAGCACATCGTCGGCGAATACGGCGCCGAGATCACCACGATCGTCACCGACACCATCGAGCGCTGGGACGCCGACGAGGCCAGCAGGCGCATCGAACTGCACGTCGGCCGCGACCTGCAGTTCATTCGGATCAACGGCACCGTCGTGGGCTCGCTGGCGGGCCTCGTCATCTATTCGATAGCTCAGCTACTGTTCTGACCTGCGCTAGCTAGTGCTTGCAATAGTTAGCACCCGCGGTTACGGTTGATGGTGTCGTTGTTCGGATACCCGCGTTTCGAGGGGGTGGTCACCCATGTCGCAGGATGAGAATCTCGCCGCTGTGGTGACCAACGCCGCGCAGGACATCGGGAGTTTCATCCGGAGTCAGCGTGAGGCCGCGCAGGTGTCCGTGCGGCAGTTGGCCGAGAAGGCCGGCGTCAGCAATCCCTACCTCAGCCAGATCGAGCGGGGATTGCGGAAACCGTCGGCCGACGTGCTCAACCAGATCGCCAAGGCGTTGCGGGTCTCGGCCGAAGTGCTCTACGTCCGCGCCGGGATCCTCGAACCCAGCGAAGCCGGACAGGTCCGCGACGCCATCGTCAACGACACGGCGATCACCGAGCGGCAGAAGCAGGTGCTGCTCGACATCTACACCTCGTTCTGTCAGCAGAACGAGGCGGCCGGAAGCGAAGCAGACGAGGAGCCGACGACTGACGAATCGATCACCGGCGACGCGATCCAACGCGCACTAGAGACATCCCCAGAACTTGGAAAGGACATTGAACATGGCTGACAAGAACACCCAGCTCGAGATCGAGGACCTCAAGGCTCCGCTGCTCGCCGCCGTGGGCGCGGCCGACCTGGCGCTGGCCACGGTCAACGAGATCGTCGCGAGCCTGCGCGAACGCGCCGAAGAGGCCCGCACCGACGCCAACAGCCGCGTCGAGGAGAGCCGCGCCCGCATCAGCAAGCTGCAGGACGACCTGCCCACCCAGGTGACCGAGCTGCGTGATCGCCTCACCGCCGAAGAGCTGCGTCGCGCCGCCGAGGGCTACGCCGAGGCCGCCCAGAGCACCTACGCCAAGCTCGTCGAGCGCGGCGAGGCCGCCCTCGAGCGCCTGCGCAGCCAGCCCGGCTTCAGCGATGCGGCCAACCGCGTCGAGAGCTACACCGACCAGGCCGTCGAACTGACCGAGACCGCCCTGGGCAACGTGGCGTCGCAGACCCGCGCCGTCGGTGAGCGCGCCGCCAAGCTGGTCGGCGTGGACCTGCCGAAGAAGACCGAGGAGACCGCCGAACCGGTCAAGGCGGCCGCCAAGAAGGCCCCGGCCAAGAAGGCCCCCGCGAAGAAGGCTCCGGCCAAGAAGGCTCCGGCCAAGAAGGTCACCCAGAAGTAATCAGGCGAGTTCGACCCCGAGATGGCGCCCGCATAGGCTGGTGAGGTGATACTTGCCGACCTCGCGGGCGTCATCATTCTGGGTCTCGTCCTGATCGTTCTGATCGTCGGCGTGTACTCGTTCGTGCACGCCGCGATCCAGCGCACCGACGCCTACACCGCGGCCGGGAAACTCACCAAGCCGGTATGGCTGGCGATCCTCGGCGGCGGTGTGCTCATCCTGCTGCTGTTCCGCGACGCGTTCGGCGCCGCGGTGTGCGCCTGCGCGGCCGGTGTCTATCTGGTCGACGTGCGGCCCAAGCTCCTCGAGATCCAGGGAAAGTCGCGGTAGCCGGGTGCGTCACCGTCTCGCCGCCGTGACGGCGGCTCTCCTCGCGCTGCCCGTGTTGTCCGCCCCGGTCGTCTCCGCTCAGCCCGCCGACCCGGCGCCCTACATCGACCACGTCCACTGGGCGAAGTGGGGCGATCTGTCCAGCCTGCGGGTCTATCCGACCGCCGCCGGCCGGCGCGCCGCCGCCCAGCCCGGCACCGTCGCCGAGAACGACCGGGCGTGGACCGAGGTGCTGGCCGCCGCGCCCGACGCCGCGCTCCCCGGAATGCGGGAACAGTTCGACTGCCACTGGCAGTTCGCGGAGTTCGTCGAACCCGGGAAGACCAGCTGGAACCTGGAGCCGTGGCGCCCGGAGGTGCCCGTCGAACAGATGCTGGCCACCGGCTGCAACCCCGGCGGGACCGAGGAACCGTTCTGATGGCGCGGTGGACCCGCGAGAGCGTCGCCGCCCTCGTCGACCACACGCTGCTCAAACCCGAGGCCACCGAGGCCGACGTCGCCGCGCTGATCGAAGAGGCCGAGGCACTCGGCGTCTACGCGGCCTGCGTCTCGCCGTCGCTGGTGCCCGCGGCCGTCCGGGCCCGCACGTCCACGGTGAAGATCGCCGCCGTCGCCGGCTTCCCCTCCGGTAAGCACCTGCCCGGCGTCAAGGCGCACGAAGCCGCGCTCGCCGTCGCGGCCGGCGCCGACGAGATCGACATGGTCATCGACGTCGGCGCCGCACTCGACGGCCGGTTCGACGCCGTGCGCGAGGACATCGCCACGGTCCGGGCTGCCATCGGCGAGCGCACCCTGCTCAAGGTCATCCTCGAATCCGCCGCGCTGCTCCAGTACGGCGGCCGCACGGTGCTGGCCGACGCATGCCGGGCCGCCGAAACGGCGGGCGCGGAGTACGTCAAGACGTCGACGGGGTTCCACCCGTCCGGCGGCGCCGCGGTCGAGGCCGTCGAGATCATGGTCGCGACGGTCGGGCCGCAGCTGGAGGTCAAGGCCAGCGGCGGCATCCGCACCGCCGAGGCCGCGGTCGCGATGCTCGACGCGGGTGCCCGACGGCTGGGCCTGTCCGGTACCCGCGCCGTGCTCGACGGCCTGGGCTAGAGGCCCAGAGGCCGGCCTCAGAGACCGCTGAAGCAGGGGTCCTCGCCGCTCTTCGGCATCTGCGCGTTCTGCGTGCCGAACACCGCCGTCACCCCGGTGTCGGTGACCGCGACGCTCTGCGCCTTGATGTTCATCGGGTAGTTCTGCGTCAACCCCGCGGTGAACGCGTCGAGCGCGGGCTGCACGGCCTCGCGGGGGAGCGTGAATCCGAGGCCCGTGAGCTGCTGCACCTTCAGCGCGATGCCGCCGTTGGCGACCTCGGGTTTGGCGGTGATGCTGCCCAGCGCGCCCTCGAGTTCCAGCGTGCCGGCCGACGGGTTGGTCTTCACCCCGGTCAGGAAGCTACCGACCAGCGGTATCGCGTCCTGGACGGTCTGGGTGATGCCGTCGGACGACCAGGTGATGTTCGCGGTCAGCGAGCCGATGCTGCCGCTGGAGTCCGCGGTGTCCTCGAGTCGGACATCTTTGATGTCGATGCCGACCTTCATGCCCTTGGCGTCGCGGACCTGGTTGCCCGCGGTCTCGATGTTGATGTTCGTGTAGTGGCCGGTCATGTGCTGCAGCAGGAACGGCGGCATCGCACCGAACGATGCGGAGGCCTCGTCCTCGACGACACAGGACACCACGCGCGACACCACGTCGTCGGCGCGGTTGCGGGCGTACAGCTCGCCACCCAGCAGGCCCGCGGCGACCAGCGCCACGATGATGACCACCGCGAGCACGACCGACAGCGGATCGCTGAAGACGTCCTTGAGCTTGGTGAACACCGATCCGCCCGACTTCGGCGGTTCGCCCCCGGCGCCGGCGCCCTGGTCAGGCACAGAGGGCGGCGGACCCTGCTGCGGGAACTGGGGCTGAGGCGGGACTGGCGGCTGGTTGGCCGGACGGGCCCAGGGATCAGTCACGCTCGCGATTCTGCCTTACCCACCGAGTCGACCTCTGCGCGGTTGTCGAGCACCGCGATCGTCTCGCGCACCTTCTGCGCGGCGTCGAGGTCGAGATCGGCGACCACCAATTCGGGGTCGGCACCGGCCTGGACCAGCACGTCGCCGGTGGCCGAGGCGACCAGGCTGCCACCGACCCCGGTCGGCCCGGCCGCGGCCACCTCGTCACCCGGATAGGCCTGATCGACCGCGGCCACCCAGCCCGTGGTGTCCAGTGCGCGCGCCCGCGCCAGCAGCGTCCACTGGTCGAGCTTGCCGGGGCCGGCACCCCACGAGGCGTGCACGGTGATCAGCCGTGCCCCGCGGCGCGCCAGCTCGACGTACTGCTCGGGGAAGCGGATGTCGTAACAGGTCGTCAAGCCCACCTCGACGCCCGCGACGGTGATTGTCACCGGTTCGGAACCCGGTGCGACAGTGCGGGATTCGCGGAATCCGAACGCGTCGTAGAGGTGGATCTTGTGGTAGTGGGCGGCCACTCCGCCGCCCGTGGCGAGCAGCGTGTTCAGCACCCGGCCGTCCCCGCTGGGGGTGAACATCCCGGCGACGACGGTGATGCCCGCCCGTTCTGCGATGGCGCGCACCGCGGTGGCCCACGGGCCGTCGAGCGGTTCGGCGACCGGTCCCAGCGGCACCCCGAACCGGCACATCGTGGCCTCCGGGAACAGCACGAGGTGAGCACCGGCGTCGACCGCGCGGCGGGTGTAGTCCTCGACCACCTCGAGGTTGGCCGCCGGGTCGGTGCCCGAGACGATCTGTGCGCACGCGATCCGCAGGGCAGAAGACATGGGATCCAGCCTACGGTCGCAACACGGGCTTAACGCCGCTCGCGATCCGCCGTAACCGCACGGCGTTTGGCTGTGCCGATGGTGCTCTTCGGGGTCGCGGTCAGCATCGCGGTGGTGGTGCTCGTCGGTTTCCTGGTCTCGCGGCGGATCGCCGGTGACAGCGCGAACTTCCTGGTCGGCGGCCGCACGCTGCCGCTGATGCTGGTCGGCGGCGCGCTGATGGGCTCGGCTGTCGACACCAACGCCACCCTCGGCAACACCGACCTGGCGTCGGAGTTCGGGTTCTGGGCGGGCGCCTGCCTGCCGTTGGGGTTGGCGCTGTGCCTGTGCTTCACCGGGCTGTTCTTCGCCAAACCGATGAACCGGATGGGGCTGACGTCGTTCCCGGACTACTACCGGTTGCGGTTCGGCCGGGCCGTCGAGGTCGCCGCGTCGGTGATGCTGATCCTCGGCTTCTGCATCCTGGTCGCCGGGAACCTGGTCGCGGGCGGATTCCTGTTCAACTACTTCCTCGGTATCCCGTACTGGCTGGGCACCGTGGTGATCGCGGCGCTGGCGGTGGCTTACACCGGCACCGGCGGCCTGCTCGCCGACGCGTACACCGCGATCATCCAGATGACGATGATTTTGGTCGGGGCGGTCGGCCTGCTGATCTGGATGGCCACCACGCACGGGCTGACGATCGAGGCCGGGATGGGCCCGCTGGACCTCGGGCAGATGACCGATCCGGCGCAGGGCGCCACGATCAACTGGGCGACGCTGATCGCGCTCGGCATCGGCGACATCGTCGCGATCGACTTCATGCAGCGGGTGTTCGCGGCGAAGTCGCCGGAGACCGCGCGGCGGGCGTGCTTCGGCGCCGCGGCCGGGGTGGTCGCGATCTGCGTGCCGTTCGGGCTCGTCGTGCTCTCGGCCAAGGCGTTCCTGCCCGAGGACCTCGACGGGCCGATCCTGCTGGTGCTGCTCGACCGCTACGCGCCGCTGGCGCTGACGATCCTGGTGCTGTGCGGGCTGGTCGGGGCGTCGATGAGCACCGCCAACGGCGCGATCCTGGCCATCTCCAATGTCTGCGTGCGCAACCTCGGCGGGGTGCGCCGCATGCACGTGCCGGGCAGGCCCGATCCGCTGCTGAGGGCCACCCGCATCGCGATGGTGCCGGTGACGCTGCTCGCCATCGTGATCGCGATCTACGTCAAACAGACCGGGATCCTGCTCACGCTCGCGTTCGATCTGTTGCTGGCGTGCCTGGTCGTGCCGTTCGTGCTGGGGTTGGTCTGGCGCAGGGGGACGGCGACGGCCGCGCTGGTGTCGATCGTCGTCGGCCTGACGGTGCGGCTGGTGCTGTTCGCGATGACGCCGACGATGTACGGCCTGGACAACACGATCCTCTACGTCCCCAACGGGGTCTTCGACGCGACGTTCGACGGCTGGCCGACGTTCATCGCGTTCGCCGCGTCGCTGGCCACCTACCTCGTGGTGGCGCTGGCCACGCCCGCATCGCCGATCCGCGGCCTCGACATCCGGATGGCCGAGGACCTCGACGACGCGCTGGCCGCCGAACCGGTCACGGGGAAACCGTCGCCCACGGCAGTGTGAGCACCCCGTCGCGCATCCTGCGGCGCGGCGGCTCGACCGGCAGACCCTCTGCGGCGAGCAGGTCCAGCATCGCCCGCCAGCGGATGCGCGGCCCGAACACCCCGTGGCCCGCGACGCTGGCCCACGCCCGGTCCGCCGCGGTGAACAGGTCGTGGATGGCCTGACCCGGCACGTTGTGGTGGATCAGCACCTTGGGGAGGCGTTCGGCCAGATCCGACGGCCGCTCGATCGCGAACGGATCGCACGCCAGCGTGAGGCTGACCGGACCGTCGGCGTCGAGCAGCACCCACGCGCAGCGGCGGCCGAGCTCGTCGCAGGTGCCGTCGACGATCAACCCACCCGGCGCCAACCGCTCCCGCATGACCTCCCACGCCCCGGCGACCGCGTCCTCCGGGTATTGGCGCAGCACGTTGAACGCCCGCACCAGGATCGGCCGCAGCCCCGCGAGTTCGAAACCGCCGAGCGCGAACTCGACGTCGGTGGCCGCGGTCGCGCGGGCGGCCGCCACCCGCTCGGGGTGGATCTCCAACCCGACCACCCGCACATCCGGGCGCACCGAACGCAGCCGGGACGCCAGTTCGAGCGTGGTGACCGGCAGCGCGCCGTAGCCCAGGTCGACGATCAGCGGTGCGGACGCGGCCAGCAGCGCGGTCCGCACCCGGGGCGAGTGCACCAGCCAGCGGTCGCTGCGGCGCAGCCGGTTGTGTCCGGTGGTGCCGCGCGTCAGCACGCCGATCGGGGTGTTCGGACGCTGCGACATCGGCGTCAGCGGCGGCCGGCGAGCCAGCGGGCGGTGAAGTCACGCTCACCGTCGAACAGTTGGCGGATGCCGGTCAGGATGAGGTCTTCGATCGTCCCGCCCACCAGCGGTATCGACACCTTGCAGTGGCTGCGTACCAGCAGGCGGCTACCGGCCGCGGTGTCGGACAGTTCGTAGCGGCCGTCGAGCCGCCCAGGCGCCCTCGGCATCGACGCCGCGAACGTGCCCAGCGCGCCGTCGTCGAACGGGTCGAAATGCTGTTCGCGGGTGAGCAGCAGGTCGACGGGCACCGCTTTGCGCGCGACCGGCGGCAGGTCGTCGCGGGGGATCACCTGGCGCAGCGCGATGTCGGTGCCGCGCGCATCGGACCGGAACAGCGTGAGATCGGTACGTGTGTTGAGCTCCCGGTAGACCTCGGTCAGCGCCTGCCAGTACTCCTCGGAGGTGAACTGCGCGTGGATCTGTTCGGCGGGCACGTCGAACTCGACGACATGCTCCGACCGCCTCCCCATGGGGACTCACGGTACGCGCCGGGTCAGGCGTTCTCCGCGATCCACACCGTGGTGAAGCGCTGTTCGGCGATGATCAGGTCGACCAGGCCGTTGCCGATGAAGTTCTCGATCTTGCCGCCGACGAGCGGGACCCGCACCTCCACGGTGACCTTCAGGTCGAGGCGCGACCCCGCACCGTGGGGCACGAGGGTCGCGGTGCCGGTCAGCGAGACCGGGGCGCCGGGGATCGAGCCGGTCACCGATGCGGTGGCGCTGCCGTCCTGCACCCCGGTCCAGGTCTCCTCGCGCTGGATCGACAGGTCGCCGCGATGGAACTGCGCGACCACCCCGGGCAACCGGTCGGCGCGCAGGATCTGGGTGGTGGTCACGTCGATGCTGCCGTCGGCGCCGACGGTCATCGCGTCGAGCGTGGCGTGGTCGGCGCCCGAATCGGCGAGGCGCTCCTGCCAGTACCGTTCGTCGCGGAACGCGCGGTGTACCTGTTCGACGGTGCCGTCGTAGTCAGCGGCCAAGTCGAATGAGCGCGGCATAGCCCGCCACGCTACCGTTACCGCCCGTGACCGGTGAGGAACTCGCGGGCGCGCTGGTCGAAGCCGACGTCGCGCTGGCCCCGCTGACCACGCTGCGCGTCGGGCCCGTCGCGCGGACCATGATCACCGCGACCAGCACCGAACAACTCGTCGCCGCGCTGCGCGCCGTCGGCCGGGACGCGCTGATCCTCGCCGGCGGGTCGAACGTGGTGCTCGGCGACGACATGGCCGACCTGACCGTCGTGCGCGTCGCCAACAGCGAGATCACCGTGCACGACGGCGTTGTCCGCGCGGAGGCCGGCGCGAACTGGGACGACGTCGTCGTCACCGCGCTGGCGCACGGGTTGGGCGGCCTGGAGTGCCTCTCGGGGATCCCGGGTTCGGCGGGCGCCACCCCGGTGCAGAACGTCGGCGCCTACGGGGCCGAGGTCGCCGACACCATCCGGCGCGTGCGGCTGTTCGACCGGCGCACCGGCCGCGACGAATGGGTGTCGCCGCAGGACATGGCGTTCGGGTACCGCACCAGCGTGCTCAAACACTCCGACCACGCCGTCGTGCTGGAGGTGGAGTTCGCGCTCGACGTCGAGGGCCGCAGCGCACCGCTGCGCTACGGCGAACTGGCCCGCGTCCTCGAGGTGGAACCCGGTGGCCGTGCCGACCCGGTCCGGGTGCGCGAGGCGGTGCTGGCGCTGCGGCGCGGTAAGGGCATGGTGCTCGACGACCCCGACCACGACACCTGGAGCGTCGGCTCGTTCTTCACCAACCCGGTGGTGAGCCCGGCCGAGTACGAGCGGCTGACCGCCGCCGTCGACGGACCCGTGCCCAGCTATCCCGCCCCGGACGGGGTCAAGCTCGCCGCGGGCTGGCTGGTCGAACACGCCGGGTTCGGCAAGGGCTACCCCGGTGCGGACGCCCCGGCCCGTCTTTCGACCAAACATGCGCTCGCTGTGACCAATCGGGGTCAAGCGACCACGGGCGACGTGATTGCGCTGGCCAGGACGGTGCGCGACGGTGTGCGCAGCGCCTTCGGGATCGACCTCACAGCCGAGCCGACCCTGGTGGGCTGCCGACTCTAGGTATCTTGGGTACACGTGAGTGCCGCCGACAAGCTGCCGCCCGTCAATCGGCGGCGCGCCCTGACCGCTCTTGCGCTCGGGCTCGTCGCGCCCGGCGCGCTCGCGGCCTGCAACAAGGTCACCAGCAACCTGGGCAGTGAACCCGCGAAGGCGCCCGCCTCGGCGTCACTGGCGTTCGAACCGGCCACTTCCGCCACCGACGTGTCGCCGACCGAACCGGTGCGGGTGGAGGTCGACGGCGGCTGGTTCCAGCGGATCGCGCTGACCAACGGGCAGGGCAAGGCCATCGCCGGTGCGCTCAACCAGGACCGCAACGTCTTCACTGTCAGTGAACCGCTGGGCTACGGGGTGACCTACACCTGGTCTGGTTCGGCGGTCGGGGAGGACGGCAAGGCCGTCCCCGTCAAGGGCCAGTTCACCACCCTTGACCCGAGCACCCAGGTCAACGGCCAGTTCCAACTCTCCGACGGCCAGACCGTCGGCGTGGCCGCACCGATCATCCTGCAGTTCGACGCCTCCATCGACGAGGAGGACCGGGCGACGGTCGAGAAGGCGGTGTCGGTCACCACGAACCCGCCCACCGAGGGCAGTTGGGCGTGGCTGCCCGACGAGGCCGCCGGTTCGCGGATGCACTGGCGGTCCCGCGAGTACTTCGAACCGGGCACCACGGTGCGTGTCGACGCCAAGCTCTACGGGGTCAAGTTCGGTGAGGACGCCTACGGCGCCGCCGACTCGACGCTGGACTTCACGATCGGCCGCCGCCAGGTCGTCAAGGCCGAGGCGTCGTCGCACCGCATCCAGGTCATCGACCAGGCCGGCGCGGTCATCATGGACTTCCCGTGCAGCTACGGCGAGGGCGACCTCGACCGCAACGTCACCCGCAGCGGCATCCACGTGGTCACCGAGAAGTACGAGGACTTCTACATGACCAACCCCGCCGCCGGGTACGCCAACGTGCGTGAGCGGTTCGCGGTGCGGATCTCCAACAACGGCGAGTTCATCCACGCCAACCCCGCCAGCTCGGGGGCCCAGGGCAACAGCAACGTCACCAACGGCTGCATCAACCTGTCACTGACCGACGCCGAGCAGTACTTCAACACCGCGATGTACGGCGACCCGGTCGAGGTGACCGGCACCCGCCTGCAGCTGTCCTACGCCGACGGCGACATCTGGGACTGGGCCGTGGACTGGGACGAGTGGAAGTCGATGTCGGCGCTGACCGACGAGGCGTCGCCCGCCGGGCTGCCCAGCACGATGCCGGCGACGCCCTCGAACGCCCCGCAGCCGGCCGGTCAGCGCCCCGGCGGCTAGCTCCGTTCCGCCGAGTGTCGGGTTGTGTCACGCCCCGGCGCCTGGCGCGTGATACAACCCGACTTTCGAGCCGGCGTCACCGCTGCACGTCGCGCAGTTCGCGCGCCTTGAGCGCCAGCCACAGCTCCGCCCTGGTGTCGGCGGTGCCGAGGTCGGCCTGCGTCAACTCGGCGATTCTGGCCAGCCGGTTCCGCAGCGTGTGCCGGTGGATACCCAAAGCGGTTGCCGCGCTTTCGGTTTGACCGTTGTGGCGGAGGTAGGCCGCCAGCGTGTCGAGGAGTCCGTGGTCGGCGAGCGGCTGCAGCCGGTGCGCGAGCAGGTCGAGTTCCTCGGCGCTGCGGTCACCCAGGATGACGCCGAAGACGCCGAGGTCGGCGAACTCCCGGATACGGCCGCCTGCGGCCCGGGCGGCGACGCGCGCCTGATTCGCGCACCGGTTGGCATTGTCGAACGAATCCTGTTGGCTCACACCGCCTCCCAGTCGGCGCTCCAGCTGCGCGCCCAACGAATGCCCGATCTCGGCGGGGGACACCGACGCGTCCGCGGGCAGCACCAGCAGGAGTTCGTCGCTGGCCGCCGCCATCAGATAGGGGATCGACTCCGCGTCGAGGAGGTGCTGTGCCTGCCGCTCGGCGGCCAGCGCCGGGCCGGTGTTGGTCAGCACCAGCACGACGATCGGATCCTCGGGGGAGAAGCCGAAATAGCGAAGGACGCCTGAGTCGACCGCCGCGGGCTGGGAGATCGCGAGCCGGGTGACCGCCGCACGCAACCGCTGTTCGGCGTCGAGAACGCCTGTCGGCTTGCCGAATTCGATGGAGATCAGCGCGACGGCATGCGAGACCAGCAGACGGTCCGGTGGGCTGAGCGGCGCCTCGGTCCGCACCGCCAGGTGCCCGCGCAGGGTCTGGGTGGCCCGCAGCGTCTGCAGCACGCAGTACCCGTCGCCGTCGGCGATGACCTTGCTCGACGAACCGCGGCGGGTGCGGGTACCGCTGGCGTGCTCGGCGCACAGCGCGGCCACCCGTTCGGTGTCGGGACCCGCGGCGGCCAGCACGCTGCCGTCGGTGGCCACCACGACCGCGGTGGCCGGCAGCGCCTTGCTCAGCGCGGTCACGACGGCGGGGATGCCGTCGCGCAGCGTCTCGCGTGCCATCAGCTCCTGCTGGTCGGCGATGCGCTGGACCGACCGCAGTTGGTCGGCGGTGATCTCGTCGATGACCGCGCGGGTGATCGCGATGAACGGCGTCTGCGGGGGGACCGCCAGGACGGGCATGCCGAGGGCATCGCCCGCGGCGACGATGCCGTCGGGCACCTGCGGGTAGGTGGTCCCGGTGTCGAACGCCAGCGCGGCGATCCCGGTGGCCGAGAGGCGGGCGAGGTAGTCGAACTGCTCGGCCTCGGTGGCGCCGACGTTCATCCCGGTGGTCATGACCAGTTCACCGCCCGCGAGATACGGTGTGGGGTCGGCCAATTCGATGGCATGTGCCCAGGTGATGGTGCGGTCACCGCTCTCGCGGCCCGCGATCAGCGTCAGCCCGAGGTCGGCGATCTGCGCCAGCCGGCGCGCCGTCATCGCCACGACTAGGTGGGCGGGCTCGCGGACAGCCGTCGACTCTCGGCCACGCGGGCCAGGAACGCGGCGAACAGCGCCTTGCGGTCGTCCGCGGGTCCGTCGGTGTCCTCGGGGTGCCACTGCACGCCGAGCACCCACGTGTCGGGTTCGCGGTGCTCGACGGCTTCGACCACACCGTCGATGCCGCGGGCGGCGACCCGCAGTTGCGGGGCCACCTCACCCACGGCCTGGTGGTGGCCGTTGCGCACGGTGACCTCGGTCCGCCCGAGGATGTGGGCAAGCCGGGTGTCGGGGTCGACGTGCACCGGATCGTCGACGAACAACGGGTCGTCACCGTGGCCGTGGTGCGGGGTGTCGGGGCCGAGGTCGGGGATCAGGGTGCCGCCGTAGACGAGGTTGAGCATCTGCGCGCCCCGGCAGATCCCGAACACCGGCAGCCGGTCGGCCAGTGCCGCACGGATCGCCGCGAGGGTGCGGTCGTCGCAGCGCCGGTCCACCCCGTAGAGGTTGGGCACCTCGTCGTGATGCCCGTACAGCGTGGGGTCGGCGTCGCCGCCGCCCAGCAGGACCAGCCCGTCGAGCCTGTCCCGGGGCTGCACCGGTGCGTCGGCGGACGGGTCGATGAGCGCGAACCGCGCACCCAGTTCGGTCAGCGTCGTCAGCGCCGAGCGGGTGAACCGGACGACGAGTTCCCGGGTCTCGTCGGTGAGGCCGGGATAGTTCAGCGGCACCACCGCCCCGATCAGCGGGGCGTCGGCGGCGGTGACCGGCCGCTCGGGGATGACGTCGGACACCGTGATCGGCGCGGTCATCGGGGGTTGTCCTTCCCGAGTCGGGGCGGGGCGCTGCGGTAGGTGGGCGGCGTCGCCGACATCGAGATCGGGTTGGCGACCTGCGGGGTGGGGCTGCCGGGCACGCGCACGGTCGGGGCGAGGCCGAGTCCGTCGGCGAATGCGAACGCCTCGGCCATGTCGTTGATCGGTCCGGCGGGGACCCCGACCTTGGACAGCAGCGCGTACCAGTGGTCGGCGCCCGCGGTGGCGAAGATCTCGGTGAGGATGTCGCACAACGCCTCTCGGTTGTGCACGCGCAGGGCGTTCGAGGTGAACCGCTCGTCGGTGGCCAGCCAGTCGGCGCCCAGCGCGTCGGCAAGCAGCCGGAACTGCTTGTCGTTGCCGACGGCGACCGCGATCGGCCGGTCGGCGGTGGGGTAGGTCTGGTACGGCGTGATGCTCGGGTGGCGGTTGCCCATGATGCCGGGCACCGTGCCCGCCCCGAGGTAGCCGGAGGCCTGGTTGACCATCGAGGACAGCAGCACCGACAGCAGATCGGTGTCGACGCGCTGCCCCTCGCCGGTGCGGTCGCGGTGGTGCAGTGCCAACAGGATGCCGGTGACCGCGTGCAGACCGGCGAGGACGTCGACGACCGCGACGCCGACCTTGGTGGGCTCACCCGGTGCGGGACCGGTGATGCTCATCAACCCGCCCACGGCCTGTACCAGCAGGTCGTAACCCGGCAGATCCGCTCCACCGTCGCGACCGAATCCGGTGATGGCGCAGTAGATCAGGTCGGGTTTGAGCTCGCGGAGCGCGTCGTAGCTCAGCCCCAGCTTCTCCATGGTGCCCGGCCGGAAGTTCTCGACCACGACGTCGGCGCCCGCCACGAGGTCACGGGCCCGCGCCACGTCCGCCGGGTCGGTCAGGTCGAGCACCACCGAGCGTTTGTTGCGGTTGACGGAGTTGAAGTAGGTGGCCACCCCGTCGGCGTCGTAGGGCGGTCCCCACTCGCGGGTGTCGTCGCCGACCCGCGGTCGTTCGATCTTGATGACGTCGGCGCCGAAGTCGCCGAGCATCATGGTGCCGTAGGGGCCCGCGAGCACCCGGCTGAAGTCGACGACGACGATGCCTTCGAGCGCGGACGGGTTCATGCCCGTGCCGTTCCGCCGCGCAGGTACACCGTGGTGGTGTGGGTGAAGAACTCCCGCGCGGACGTGCCCTGCTCCTTGGGTCCCAGCCCGCTCTTCTTCGCCCCGCCGAAGGGGACG
Organism: Mycobacterium sp. GA-2829; assembly: GCF_001499965.1. GTDB lineage: Bacteria > Actinomycetota > Actinomycetes > Mycobacteriales > Mycobacteriaceae > Mycobacterium. The sequence goes on along the minus strand of NZ_LQIT01000030.1, from coordinate 40,203 downwards.
TGCGGATCGGCGCCCGCGGATTCGGAGTTGACGTGCAGCACTCCGACGTCGAGGTGCTCGACGGCCTGCAGCGCGCGGGTCAGGTCCTGGGTGAAAACCGCTGCCGACAACCCGTATTCGTTGTCGTCGGCCAAGCCGAACGCCTCCGCGGCGGTGGCGGCGCGGCGCACCGCCAGCACCGGTCCGAACAGTTCGTCGGTCCAGACGTCGGCGCGCCCGTCGGTGAGTTCCACGATGGTGGGGGCGATGAAGTAGCCGTCGCCGACGGCGTCCGGCAGCTCGAGCCCCGTCCCGGTGAGCAGCGACGCACCCTGTTGGAGCGCGGTGTCGATACCCCCACGGATCGACGTGTGCGCGCCGTCGTTGACGACGGGTCCCATCTGGGTGGCGTCGTCGGTGGGATCGCCGACGACGATCGCCTCGGCGCGCGCGGTCAGCGCGGCCAAGAAGCGGTCGGCGATCCCGTCGGTGACCACCAAACGCGATGTGGCCGTGCACTTCTGGCCGGTGGACCGGAACGCCCCGAGCGCGACCTGCTCGACGGCGAGGTCCAGGTCGGCGTCGTCGAGCACCACCGCGGCGTTCTTGCCGCCCATCTCGCACTGGGCGGGCACACCGCGGGCTGCGGCCGCCGCGGCGATCCGGCGACCGACACCGGTGGACCCGGTGAAGGTGACCGCGTCGATGTCCGCGTGGTTGACGATGCCGTCGCCCAACCGGGAGTCGCCGATGAGCAGGTTGAGCACCCCGGCAGGCAGCCCCGCGGTGGCCAGTGCGTGCGCGAGGTGCATGGCGAGCAGCGGCACCGTACCCGCCGGCTTCCACACCACGGTGTTGCCGTAGACCAGTGCCGGGGCGATCTTCCAGGCCGGGATGGCGATCGGGAAGTTGAACGGCGTGATGACGCCGACGACACCGACAGGGCGGCGGGTCACCAGGATCTGTTCCCCGGCACGGGGTGAGGAGTAGATCTCGCCGGCCTGCCGGTCGCCCTCGTTGCCGTAGTAGCGCAGGATCTGCGCGGCACGCAGCACCTCACCGACACCCTCGGCCTTGGTCTTGCCCTCCTCGGCGGCCAGGTCCACACCCCACTGGTCGGCGTTGCGCTCGACGACCGCGGCCGCCGCGAGCAGGATCGCGCCCCGCTGGTGCAACGGGGTGGCGGCCCAGCCGGCGCGGGCGTCGACGGCCGCGGCCACCGCATCGTCGAGGTCGGCGGTGGTGGCCTTGCGGCCCTGCGCCACCACGACCTGTGGGCGGGCGGGGTTGATGCTGGTCAGCTCATCCCCACCACCGGGGACCCACTGGCCGGCGACGAGGTGCGCCAATGTGGCGGGCATCAGCGGAACGCCGCCTGTCCGGTGAGCGCCTTGCCGATGGACAGCAGGTGCATCTCGGAGGTGCCCTCGTAGGTCAGCACCGACTCCAGGTTGTTGGCGTGGCGCAGCGGCGAGTACTCCAGGGTGATGCCGCTGCCGCCCAGCAGCGTGCGGCACTCCCGGGCGATCGCCAGCGCTTCGCGCACGTTGTTCAGCTTGCCCAGCGAAACCTGTTCTGGCCGAACACCCTCGGCGTCCTTGATTCGACCCAGGTGCAGCGCCAGCAGCATGCCCTTGCCGAGCTCGACGGTCATGTTGGCGAGCTTCTCCTGCGTGAGCTGGAAACTCGACAGCGGCCGGTCGAACACGTCGCGGGTCTGGGTGTAGGCGATCGTGGTCTCGAGGCTGTCCCGGGCGGCGCCCAGCGCACCGAACACGATCCCGTACCGCGCCTCGTTGAGGCAGGACAGCGGGGCGCTGAGCCCCCGTGCATGGGGCAGTTCGGCGGAGGCGGGCAGGCGCACGTTGTCCAGCACCAGTTCGGAGGTCACCGAGGCCCGCAGCGAGAGCTTCTTGTGGATCGGGTTCGCGGTGAAGCCGGTGGTGTCGGTGGGCACCAGGAAACCGCGCACGCCGTCGTCGGTCTGCGCCCACACGGTGGCCACGTCGGCGAGGTTGCCGTTGGTGATCCACATCTTCGTGCCGTTGAGCACCCAGTCGCTCCCGTCTCGCTTTGCGCGGGTGCGCATTCCGGCCGGATTGGAACCGAAGTCGGGTTCGGTCAGTCCGAAGCAGCCGATCGCGTCGCCCGCGGCGAGCCGGGGGAGCCATTCGTTCTTCTGCTCCTCGGAGCCGTAGCGGTGGATCGAGAACATCGACAGCGAGCCCTGCACCGAGACGAAGCTGCGGAAGCCGCTGTCGCCCGCCTCGAGTTCCAGACAGGCCAGGCCGTAGCTGACGGCGTTGACGCCGGCGCAGCCGTATCCGTCCAGGTGCATGCCCAGCACGCCGAGGTTGCCGAACTCTTTCGCCAATTCCCTTGGTAGCGTTGCGGATTCGAACCAGTCGTCGACGTTGGGCCGCAGCCGGGTCTCGACGAACTTGCGGACGGTGGCGGCGATGTCGCGTTCGTCGGCGTCGAGGAGGCGGTCGATGTCGAACAGTTCCAGTGGTGCGGTCATACGGGTGCTCCTGGGGCGAGAGGGGGGTCAGAGGGCGGCGAAGGCGTCGCGGATGACACCGAAGGCGTCGACGAGTAGTTCGTCGGAGATCGACAGCGGCGGCAGGAAGCGCAGCACGTTGCCGTAGGTGCCCGCGGTCAAGGTCAGGACGCCGTTGTTCAGGCAGTGCCGGCTCACCGCGGCCACGGCGTCCCGGTTGGGGGTGTGGCCGCCGGGGGAGACGAGTTCCACGGCGATCATGGCGCCGCGGCCACGGATCTCGCCGATGATGTCGGTGGTGGCGGCGATCGCGCGCAGTTCGCGCACCATGATCTCGCCGATCTGCTGGGCGCGGTCGAGCAGGTTGTTGGCGGCGATCTCCTCGAAGACCCCGAGGGCGGCCGCGCACGCGACGGGGTTGCCGCCGTAGGTGCCGCCGATCCCGCCGGAGTGGGCGGCGTCCATGATGTCGGCGCGTCCGGTCACCGCGGCCAGCGGCATACCGCCCGCCAAACCCTTTGCGGTGGTGATCAAATCGGGCACGATGCCCTCGTGTTCGCAGGCGAACCAGGTACCGGTGCGGGCGATCCCGGTCTGCACCTCGTCGGCGACCAGCACGATCCCGCGGTCGCGGCAGAAGTCGGCGACCGAGCGCAGGAACCCGTCGGCGGGCACGATGAACCCGCCCTCGCCCTGGATCGGTTCGACCACGACGCAGGCGACGGAGTCCGCGCCGATCTGGGTGTCGATGAGCTGGGCGAACTGGGCGAAGGCCTCGGCCGCGCAGTTGTCGGGTCCCGACGGCCAGCGGTAGGGGTAGGCCATCGGGGCCCGGTACACCTCGGGGGCGAACGGGCCGAAGCCGTGCTTGTAGGGCTGGTTCTTGGCGGTCATCGTCATGGTGAGCAGCGACCGGCCGTGGAAGGCGTGGTCGAAGACCACGACGGCGGGCCGCTTGGTGAAGGCCCGGGCGTACTTCACCGCATTCTCCAGCGCCTCGGCGCCGGTGGAGAACAGCGCGGTGCGCTTCTCGTGGTCGCCGGGGGTGAGCCGGTTGAGCGTCTCGGCCACCTCGAGGTACGGCTCGTACGGCGTGGCCAGGAAGCACGTGTGGGTGAACTGGGCCAATTGCTCGGCCGCCCGGGCGACCACCTGCGGTGCGGAGTTGCCGACCGTGGTGACCGCGATACCGCTGCCCAGGTCGATGAACGAGTTGCCGTCGACGTCGACCAGCACACCGCCGCCCGCCGACGCCGCGTAGACCGGGGCACCGCTGGTCAGCCCGGCGGGCAGGGCGGCCTGGCGCCGCTCGGCCAGTTCGCGGGAGCGGGGCCCGGGGACCTCGGTCACCAGCCGCCGGTGCTGGCTCAGCTGCGGGCCGCCCACCGCGGTCTCGTCGAGCACGGTCATCTCGTTCGTCCTTCCGTCGTGTGAGCGCCAGCGTAGGAACGACGGGCGTGGCCATCCTATGGCCCAACCGGACAATCTCTCGCCTTCGACTGTCCATTCCGGCGATATCAAGATCGGTCGTGGTGGCTCAGACTGTGGGGGCATTGGCGGCGTTGCACCTACCAGAAGGGGACCCATGGGCCCGATCAAGGCGGTCGTTTACGGAGTCGGCGCGATGAACTCGATCGCGACGCGCATGCTGCTCGACAAGGGGGTGGAGGTGGTCGGGGCCATCGCGCGCAGCGAAGCCAAGGTCGGCCGCGATCTCGGCGAGGTCGCCGGCCTCGGCCGCGAACTCGGCGTCGCCGTCAGTGGGGATGCGGCCGAGGTGTTTCGCCGGACGTCGCCGGACGTGGCCGTCATCGCGGTCAACAGCTACCTGGCGGATGCCGTGGAGCAACTACGCATCTGCGCCGAACACGGCGTCAACGCGGTCACGTTGTCCGAGGAGATGCTCTATCCCTGGAACACCTCGCCCGGTCTCGCCGAGGAACTCGACGCGGCGGCCAAGCGGACCGGGGTGACGCTGACGGGCACCGGCTTCCAGGACACCTTCTGGGTGAACCAGATCGCCCTGCTGATGGGCACCGTGCATCGCATCGATTCGGTGTCGGGGCGGGCGAGTTGGAACGTCGACGACTTCGGACCCGAGCTGGCGCGCGACCAACAGGTCGGCTGTTCGGTGGCCGAGTTCCACGACTGGCTGCGCGACGCCGAACGTCCACCCACCTTCGGCCGCAACGTTCTCGACGCGTTGATCGCAGACACCGGGTTGACGCCGACGTCGGTGACGTCGACGACGCGTCCGGATGTCGCTGCGGCCCCGATGTTCTCGCAGGCACTGCAGATCGAGGTCCCCGCGGGCAGTGTCATAGGGATCACCGATGTCGACGAGATCAAGACCGAGCAGGGACCCAGCTTCCTGTTCGAGATGTCGGGGCGCGTCTACGGCGTCGACGAGGGGGACATCAACGAGTGGGAGATCTCCGGTGAGCCGGATGTGGTGCTCTCCAACGGCACGGTCCCGACCCAGCTGACCACCTGCACCCAGCTCGTCAACCGCATCCCGGATGTGATCGCTGCGCGCCCGGGGATCATCACCGTCGACGAGCTGGCCCGTCTCCGATACCGCGCCTTCCCGCTGCACACCTACCTGCGGGGTGCCTGACGGCTGAGGCGAGCGTCGGGTTGTGTCACGCCCTCGGGAGTTGCGCGTGACACAACCCGTCACTCAGCGGCGGTTGAAGCGGGACCCCGACGCGCCGCTGACCTGATCGCGCGGCCGCACCACGATGAGGTCCAGGTCGACGTGCGACGGGCGGCTCGCCACGAACCCGATCACGTCCGCGATGTCCTCGGCGACCAGCGGGGTGACGCCCTCGTACACCTTCGCGGCGCGCTCGGCGTCGCCCTCGAACCGGTTGAGGGAGAACTCGGTCTGCACCATCCCGGGCGCGACCTCGGTGAGCCGCACCGGTTTTCCGAGCAGCTCGCTGCGCAGCGTGCGGTGCAGCACCCCCTGGGCGTGTTTGGCCGAGGTGTACCCGCCGCCGTTGTCGTAGATCTCCACCGCGGCGATCGAGGTGACGGTGACGATGAGCCCGTCGCCGGACGCGATCAGCTTGGGCAGCAGTGCGCGGGTGACCAGCAACGTGCCCAGCACGTTGGACTCCCACATCCACTTCCAGTGCTCGACGTCGGCCTCGGCGATCGGTTCCAGTCCGCGGGCCCCGCCTGCGTTGTTGACCAGCACGTCGACGCGCTCCAGCGAGTCGGATAGCGCCGACACCGCATCGGCGGAAGTGACGTCCGCCACAATCGCGGTGCCGCCGATCTCCTCGGCGAGGGCTTGGATGGGCGCCTCCCGGCGGGCCACGCAGACCACGTGAAAGCCCTGCGCAGCAAGGGTTCTCGCGGTCGCCTCGCCGATGCCGGCGCTGGCGCCGGTGACCACTGCGACGCGTCGGTCGTCTCCAGAACTCGTCATCTGCCCAACTCTAGACAGCGTGCTAGATTCGCTCTCGTGTTCTCCGGTGGTCAGGCCTTCGACGCGCGGCACTGTTGTTGTCGCCGCGTGATTCGCCGCGCCTGACCGAACCACGGGACCCCTTCCCGATCGAGTCGCAGGTGTGGCCAGGACCCACCCGCCGACTCTCCCGAAGGACATTCCTGTGCGTGCCACCCTCACTCCCGACCCTGCCGTTTCCGCCTCGGTGCGTCGTCTGCCGTCCAAGCGACCGCTGGCCGCCGCCCCGTGCCGCGTCAACCACCAGCGCCGCGTCGTCGCGCCGTCGCTGAAAGTCGCCGACGCCGCGGCCGCCTCGGTCTTCGCCGCCGCCCGGGCGCGCGGACCGATCGCCCGCGATGCCATCGCCCGCTCCACCGGCCTGAGCATCGCCACCGTGAACCGCCAGGTCAGCGCGCTGCTCGACGCCGAGATCCTGCGTGAGCGGGCCGATCTCGCCGTGTCCGGCGCGATCGGCCGCCCCCGCGTCCCGGTCGAGGTCAACCACGAGCCGTTCCTCACCCTCGGCATCCACATCGGCGCCAAGACCACCAGCATCGTGGCCACCGACCTGTTCGGCCGGACCCTCGACGTCGTCGAGACCCCTACGCCGCGCGGTCCGCAGGATGCCGCGCTCGCGGTGCTCTCGGCGAGCGCCCGCAAATACCTGAGCCGGTGGCACCGGCGCCGTCCGCTGTGGGTCGGCGTGGCCGCGGGCGGTGTCGTCGACGGCTCCACCGGGCATCTGGACCACCCGCGGCTGGGCTGGTTGCAGGCCCCCGTCGGACCGGTGCTCGCCGAGTCGCTGGGGTTGCCGGTGTCGGTGGCCTCCCACGTCGACGCGATGGCCGGGGCCGAACTCCTCCTCGGCAATCGTCGCCCGGCGACCGCCCCGTCGTCGACCAGCCTCTACGTCTACGCTCGTGAGACCGTCGGGTTCGCACTGTCGATCGACGGCCGGGTGCACTCGCCCGCGGGCGGCCCCGGCACCATCGCGGCGCTGCCCGTGCAGTCCGAATTGCTCGGGCGCAGTGGCCAACTGGAATCGACGGTCAGCGACGAGGCGGTACTGACCGCGGCCCGCAGGGACCGCATCATCGTCGCCGACGGACCCACCTCGACGATGGCGTCGGTGCTGCGCGCGGCGCGGCAGGGCAACGCCGCCGCGCAGGCGCTGCTGGCCGAACGCGCCCGCGTGCTCGGCGAGGCGGTGGCGTTGCTGCGCGACATGCTCAACCCCGACGATCTGGTCGTCGGCGGTCAGGCGTTCACCGAGTACCCGGAGGCCATGCCGCTGGTCGAGGCGGCGTTCGCCGCGCGCTCGGTGCTGCCCGCCCGCGACATCCGCATGACGACGTTCGGCAACCGCGTGCAGGAGGCGGGGGCCGGGGTGGTGTCCCTGGGCGGGCTCTACGCCGATCCGATCGCCGCGATGCGCCGCTCGGCGCCCCGCAGGCCCGAAGCGGCGTCGTAGCGCCGGGGTGTAGACATGAGTGTGTGCGCCTAGCAACGGACCAGCTCGACAGGCCGCCCCAGCGTGTGGCCGTGCTGTCGGTCCACACGTCGCCGCTGGCGCAGCCCGGCACCGGTGACGCCGGCGGGATGAACGTCTACGTCCTGCAGAGTGCGCTGCACCTCGCGCGCCGCGGCGTCGAGGTGGAGATCTTCACGCGCGCCACGTCTTCGGCCGATCCGCCCGTCGTGCGGGTGGCTCCCGGGGTGCTGGTGCGCAACGTCGTGGCCGGCCCGTTCGAGGGGCTCGACAAATACGATCTGCCGACGCAGCTGTGCGCGTTCACCGCGGGCGTGCTGCGGGCCGAGGCCACCCACGAACCCGGCTACTACGACATCGTGCACTCGCACTACTGGCTGTCCGGTCAGGTCGGCTGGCTGGCCCGCGACCGCTGGGCCGTGCCGCTGGTGCACACCGCCCACACCCTGGCCGCGGTCAAGAACGCCGCACTGGCCGAAGGGGACTCACCCGAACCGCCGCTGCGCGCGGTGGGGGAGCAGCAGGTGGTCGACGAGGCCGACCGGCTGATCGTGAACACCGAACTCGAAGCCGAACAGCTGGTTTCGCTGCACCATGCCGACCGGTCGCGCATCGACGTCGCGCATCCCGGTGTCGACCTGGACATCTTCACCCCCGGGGACCGCGGCGCCGCCCGCGCCGCGCTCGGACTGGACGCCCGCGAGACCGTTGTCGCGTTCGTCGGCCGCATCCAGCCACTCAAGGCGCCCGACATCCTGCTGCGCGCCGCGGCGAAGCTGCCCGACGTGCGGGTGCTGGTGGCCGGTGGACCGTCGGGCTCGGGTCTGGCCGCGCCGGACAACCTGGTTGCGCTGGCCGACGAGTTGGGTATGTCCGAGCGGGTGACGTTCCTGCCCCCGCAGTCGCGCGAAGATCTTGCACAGGTGTACCGCGCCGCGGATCTCGTTGCGGTGCCGAGCTACTCGGAGTCTTTCGGGTTGGTCGCGATCGAGGCGCAGGCCTGCGGCACCCCGGTGGTGGCCGCGGCGGTCGGCGGTCTGCCGGTCGCGGTGCGTGACGGGGTGACCGGCGCGCTGGTCGACGGACACGACGTCGGGGACTGGGCGCACACCATCGACTCGCTGCTGGCCCGCGGTCCTGAGGGCATGCGGCGCGCGGCGGTCGAGCACGCGGCGACCTTCTCGTGGGACAGCACCGTCGACGCGCTGCTGGCCAGCTACGGCCGCGCCATCGGCGACTACCGCGAGCGGCACCCCCGCGACGGGGAAGCGCCGCGGCGCACCGCGCGCCGGTTCGCGCGGCGGCGGGGGGTCCGGGCATGAGCGATGAGCCGCTTGCGCGAAGAGCAGACAGCAGCATTCAGCAGACGATCGTCGACACCCTCGACGAACACGACCTCACGTACTCGTTCCACGACGGCGCACACGGCGGACCGGCGGGCATCGTCGTCGAACTACCCGGCGAACGCCGCCTCAAGACCAACACGATCCTGACGATCGGTGAGCACTCGGTGCGGGTGGAGGCCTTCGTCTGCCGCCAACCCGACGAGAACCACGAGGGCGTCTACCGGTTCCTGCTCAAACGCAACCGGCGGCTCTACGGGGTGGCCTACACCCTCGACAACGTCGGCGACATCTACCTCGTCGGGCGGATGGCGCTGCACTCCGTCACCCCCGAGGAGGTCGACCGCATCCTCGGCCAGGTGCTCGAGGCCGTCGACTCCGACTTCAACACCCTGCTCGAACTCGGCTTCAAATCCTCGATCCAGCGGGAATGGGAGTGGCGGGTGTCCCGGGGCGAGTCGCTGAAGAACCTGCGGGCGTTCGAACACCTCATCGACGACTGAGCCTCCCCGCGGGCGCCGTGAGAAGATTCACCCCATGGGAGATTCCACGCTGATCCTGCTCCGTCACGGCGAAAGTGAATGGAACGCGCTCAACCTGTTCACCGGGTGGGTCGACGTCGACCTCACCGACAAGGGCAGGGCCGAGGCCGCGCGGGCCGGGGAGCTGATGGCCGATCTGGACCGGCTGCCCGACGTGCTCTACACCTCGCTGCTACGCCGGGCCATCAACACCGCCAACATCGCGCTGGACAAGGCCGACCGGCACTGGATCCCCGTGCACCGCGACTGGCGTCTCAACGAACGCCACTACGGCGCGCTGCAAGGCCTGAACAAGGCCGAGACCAAGGAGAAGTACGGCGAGGAACAGTTCATGGCGTGGCGGCGCTCCTACGACACCCCGCCGCCGCCCATCGAGGCAGGCAGCCAGTACAGCCAGGACCGCGACCCCCGCTACGCCGACATCGACGGCGGACCGCTGACCGAATGCCTCGCCGACGTGGTGGCGCGGTTCGTGCCCTACTTCGAGGAAACGATCGTCCCGGATCTGCGCGCAGGCAAGACCGTGCTGATCGCCGCGCACGGCAATTCGCTGCGCGCGCTGGTGAAGTACCTCGACGGGATGTCCGACGACGACGTCGTCGGCCTGAACATCCCGACCGGCATCCCGCTGCGCTACGACCTCGACTCGGACCTCAAGCCGCAGGTGATCGGCGGAACCTACCTCGATCCGGAGGCGGCGGCCGCGGGCGCCGCGGCGGTGGCCTCGCAGGGCGCGAAGTAGGACCCGAGCGCGGCGCTGGGCGAACAGCCGGTGAACGGCGGCCGAACTCCTGCGATTCGAGGTGTGACTTGTCTCGATTCGGCCGCACGCTGCTGGGATGACGTTCACCCGATGCCTACGATTACGGCGTGAGTGTGGCATCCGCACTGCTGACCGCAGTCGTGGCGCTACTCACGCTGTTATTGGGCGTGGGCATCGGCGTCGCGCTCACCCCACGGGTGGTCGAGCGCAGGCGCCGACGCGCCGCGGAGTCCGCCGGGATCACGGTGTCGCAGATGCTGGCCAGCATCGTCTCGGCGTCGCCGGTCGGGATCGCCGTCGTCGACAAATTCCGTGACGTGGTCTACAGCAACACGCGCGCGGAGGAACTCGGCCTGATCCGGGACCGGCTGCTCGACGACCGGGTCTGGGAGGCCGCGCAGCGCACGCTGCGCACCGGTGAAGACGTCCAGGTCGACCTGACCCCGCGCAAGGTCGCCCACCCCGGCCGCGAGGGCCTGTCGGTGCGCGGCGCGGTGCGGCTGCTGAGCCGCGAGGACCGCCGCTTCGCGGTCGTCTACGTCGACGACCACTCCGAGTACGCGCGCATGGAGGCCACCCGCAGGGATTTCGTGGCCAACGTCAGCCACGAGCTCAAGACCCCGGTCGGCGCACTGGGTCTGCTCGCCGAAGCGCTGCTGGCCTCGGCCGACGACCCCGAGACCGTGCGCCACTTCGCCGAGAAGATGGTCGCCGAGGCGCACCGGCTGGCCGACATGATCGGCGAGCTGATCGAATTGTCCCGGCTGCAGGGCGGCGAACGGCTGCCCGACCTCGGCATGGTCGACGTCGACACCGTGGTCTCCGAGGCGCTGTCGCGGCACAAGGTGGCCGCCGAGAACGCCGACATCGAGATCACCACCGACGCGCCCACCGGCTACCAGGTGCTCGGGGACCAGCCGCTGCTGGTGGCCGCGCTGGCGAATCTGGTGTCCAACGCGATCGCCTACTCCCCGCGCGGCACCCCGGTGTCGGTGAGCCGGCGCCGCCGCGGCGACCACATCGAGATCTCGGTGACCGACCGCGGGATCGGCATCGACAAGGAAGACCAGGAACGGGTCTTCGAACGCTTCTTCCGGGTCGACAAGGCCCGCTCCCGCGCGACCGGCGGCACCGGGCTGGGCCTGGCGATCGTCAAACACGTCGCCGCCAACCACAACGGCGCCATCCGGCTGTGGAGTCAACCAGGCACCGGGTCGACGTTCACGCTGTCGGTCCCCGCCTACCCCACATCCGAGGACCCCGAGGATGAACCGAATGACTAGGAGGACGCGAGACCGATGACCAGTGTGTTGATCGTGGAGGACGAGGAGTCCTTGGCCGATCCGCTGGCGTTCCTGCTGCGGAAAGAGGGGTTCGAGACCACCGTGGTGGCCGACGGACCCTCGGCGCTGGCCGAATTCGACCGCGCGGGAGCCGATATCGTGCTGCTGGACCTGATGCTGCCCGGGATGAGCGGCACCGATGTGTGCAAACAGCTGCGCGCCCGCTCGGCGGTTCCGGTGATAATGGTGACCGCCCGCGACAGTGAGATCGACAAGGTGGTCGGGCTCGAACTCGGCGCCGACGACTATGTGACCAAACCGTATTCGGCGCGCGAGCTGATCGCGCGGATCCGCGCGGTGCTACGCCGCGGCGCCGACGTCGACGACTCCGGGGTCCCCGACGGGGTGCTCGAGGCCGGGCCGGTGCGGATGGACGTCGAGCGACATGTGGTGAGTGTCAACGGTGAGTCGATCACGTTGCCGCTCAAGGAGTTCGATCTCCTCGAATACCTGATGCGCAACAGCGGGCGGGTGCTGACGCGCGGCCAGCTCATCGACCGCGTGTGGGGCGCCGACTACGTCGGTGACACCAAAACCCTTGACGTGCACGTGAAACGGTTGCGGTCGAAGATCGAGGCGGATCCGGCGAACCCGGTGCACCTGGTGACGGTGCGTGGGCTCGGATACAAGCTCGAGGCCTAACCTGTTGTGCCGCCGAGGATCTCGAACACCTCGAAGGTGTTGACGCCGGCGAGTACCGACGGGTCGCGCCGCCCGATCTCGAGCACCTCGGCGCGGTCGGCGGCGCGCAGCACCCCGAGCCCCCACACACCCTCGGGGTCGGCGACCGGACCGTAGACCACGACCCTGCCCGCCTCGAGCAGGTCGCGCCAGTAGTCCTGGTGTCCGCTCATCGCCTGCTGTTCGTCGGCGGTCATCGTCTGCGCGAAGTCCGCCCGCGGCGGGACGAGTTTGAACAGGAACAGCCCGCTCACTGCGCGGCCCTGGTCGCCGGGTGCACCGCGATCAGCCCGAGTCCGCTGCGCCGCCGGCACATCGCGGCCAGTTCCGCGTACGCCTTCTCGCCGAGCAGTTCGGTCAGCTCGGGTCCGTAGGACTCGTAAACCTGCCGCGCGCCGACGTGCGCGTTCGGATCGCCGGTGCAGTACCAGTGCAGATCCGCGCCGCCCTCGCCCCAGCCGCGGCGGTCGTACTCGGTGATCGTGGTCTTGAGGATCTCGGTTCCGTCCGGCCGCTCCACCCACTCCTGGGTGCGGCGGATCGGCAGCTGCCAGCAGACGTCCGGCTTCATCGTCAGCGGTTCGACGCCGAGTTTGAGGGCCTTGCTGTGCAGGGCGCAGCCGATCCCACCGGAGAATCCGGGGCGGTTCAGGAAGATGCACGCACCCTTGTACTTTCGCGTGCGCAGATTGGGCTTGTCGTCGTACTCGTCCATCTCGAGGTAGCCCTTCTTGCCGAGCCCCTTCTCGCGGAACTGCCAGTCCTCGTCGGTCAGGGTCTTGACCGCGTCGTCGAGGCGGGCGATGTCGTCGTCGTCGGACATGAACGCCCCGTGCGAACAGCACCCGTCGTCGGGTCTGCCCTCGACCGTGCCCTGACACGCCGGGGTGCCGAAGACACAGGTCCACCTCGACAGCAGCCACGTCAGATCCGCGGCGACCAGGTGTTCGGGGTTGTCCGGGTCGTAGAACTCGACCCACTCGCGGGCGAAGTCGAGTTCGACCTCACCGGGATGGACTGGCATCACAACTGCAAACGCTACCCGGGTGTCGGCGCGAAGGCCCTCGGAGCCGACGGTCTAGGTTGGAACCGTGCGACTGGGCGTGCTCGACGTGGGCAGCAATACCGTCCATCTGCTTGTGGTGGATGCGCGACGGGGCGGCCATCCGACCCCGATGAGCTCCACCAAGGCCTCGCTGCGGCTGGCCGAGGCGATCGACGACTCCGGCAAGCTCACCCGCAAGGGCGCCGACCGGCTCGTCGAGACCGTCGACGAATTCGCCAAGATCGCGACCAGTTCGGGTTGTGCGGAGTTGATGGCGTTTGCCACCTCCGCGGTGCGCGACGCCACCAACTCCGAGGACGTGCTGGCGCGGGTGCTCGCCGAGACCGGCGTGCGGCTGCGGGTGCTCGCCGGGGTCGACGAGTCGCGGCTGACCTTTTTGGCCGTGCGGCGTTGGTACGGCTGGAGCGCGGGCCGCATCATCAACATCGACATCGGCGGCGGTTCGCTGGAGCTGTCCAATGGCGTCGACGAGGAACCCGAGGTGGCGCTGTCGCTGCCTTTGGGCGCGGGCCGGTTGACCCGTGAATGGCTGCCTGACGATCCACCCGGCCGGCGCCGGGTCGCGATGCTGCGCGACTGGCTGGCCACCGAGCTCTCAGATGCCAGCGCCGCCCTGCTCGAGGCGGGTGACCCGGACCTGGCCGTCGCCACGTCGAAGACGTTCCGCAGCCTCGCGCGGCTCACCGGAGCGGCGCCGTCGGGGGCCGGGCCGCGAGTCAAACGGACGCTGACGGCGACCGGGTTGCGGCAGCTCATAGCTTTCATCTCTAGGATGACCGCGGCTGACCGAGCGGAATTGGAAGGGGTGAGTGCCGAGCGCGCGCCACAGATCGTGGCCGGAGCGTTGGTGGCTGAGGCGAGTATGCGGGCGCTGGGCATCGAGTCCGTGGACATCTGCCCGTGGGCGTTGCGGGAGGGTCTCATCCTGCGGAAACTCGACAGTGAGGCCGACGGGAGTCCGTTCGTCGGGGACGGCGGGGCCGACTCGCTCACCCGGGTGAGCAGTGTGGACGATCTCGCCGCGGGTCAGAGTCCGGTGCGGGATGCTGGACGCAAGGCCCTGAGCCCAACTGCCACTAAAGGCAACACACGATGACAGAACCAGATAACAGCTCCACCCGGCCGATCTCGGTCGCCGAGTTGCTCGCGCGCAACGGCACCATCGGTGCGCCCCCGGTGGGCGGCAGGCGCAGGCGCCGTCGCGGCAACGCCGACGCGGTGACCGTCGCCGAGCTGACCGGGGAGATCCCGGTCATCACCGACAAGCCACGTGACGAGACCGCAGAGACCCCGGTCAACGGGTCCGTGCCGGAGGCCGTGCCCGAAGAGGTCGCCGAGGCCACCCTCGAAGAACCGGTCGTCGAAGAGGTCGAGGACGAGCCGGTCGAGGACGTCGTCGTCGAAGAAGAACCCGTCGAGGAGACGGCCGAACTCGGCGAGGAATCCGTCGACGAGGATCCGGCAGACGAGGAGCCGGCAGACGAGGGGCCCGAAGATTTCGCGGGCGCCGACCAGATGAGCCCGGACCCCCTGCACGACGACTACGCGGACGACCGCGAAGCGACGGACCTGCTCGAAGCCGACGCCGACGACGCCCGCGACGAGGACGACGAACTGCCGTCCTACCTGCGCTCGTCGGCCGGTCCGCTGTTCGGCGGCGGCACCGTCGCCGACGATCTCGCCCGCCGCGGCGGTGCGGACCCCGTCGAACTCGAGCACGAACTCGACGAGGCCGACGACGAGGATCTCCTCGAGGACCGCGACCTCGAGGACGAGCCGGACGTCGACGCCGAGCCCGCCGGCCGCATGTCGGCGTTCCTGCGCGGCGCGTGGATCGTCGGGCAGTGCGTCATCGCGGTCGCGTTCGGCGCGGGTCTGTTCATCGCGTTCGACCAGCTGTGGAAGTGGAACAACATCGTCGCGCTCGTGCTGTCGGTGCTGGTGATCCTCGGGCTGGTCGTCGGGGTCCGGGTGGTCCGCAAAACCGAGGACATCGGCAGCACGCTGATCGCCGTGGCCGTCGGCGCGCTGGTCACGCTGGGGCCGCTGGCGTTGCTGCAGTCCGGCTAGTCACCTGGTGCGCCCCGCGATCAAGGTCGGTCTGTCCACGGCCTCGGTCTATCCGCTGAGGACCGAGGCCGCGTTCGAGTACGCCGCCAAGCTCGGCTACGACGGCGTCGAGCTCATGGTGTGGGCCGAGTCCGTCAGCCAGGACATCGCGGCAGTCGCCGACCTGTCCCGGCGCTACGGGGTGCCCGTGCTGTCGGTGCATGCGCCGTGCCTGCTGATCTCGCAGCGGGTGTGGGGCGCCGACCCGATCGCCAAACTCGACCGCAGCGTGCGCGCCGCCGAGGAGCTGGGCGCGCAGACCGTCGTCGTGCACCCGCCGTTCCGCTGGCAGCGCCGCTACGCCGAGGGGTTCAGCGAGCAGGTCGCCGCACTCGAGGCGGGCAGCGACGTGATGGTCGCGGTGGAGAACATGTTCCCGTTCCGCGCCGACCGGTTCTTCGGCGCAGGCCAGACGTCCATCGAGCGCATGCGTAAACGCGGCGGCCGACCCGGCCCCGGGATCTCGGCGTTCGCGCCGTCCTACGACCCGCTCGACGGCAACCACGCGCACTACACCCTCGACCTGTCCCACACCGCGACCGCGGGCACCGACGCCGTCGACATGGCGCAGCGGATGGGTGACGGTCTGGTGCACCTGCATCTGGCCGACGGCAGCGGCGCGTCCACCGACGAACACCTCGTGCCGGGTCGTGGCACCCAGCCCACCGCCGAGGTGTGCCAGATGCTGGCGGGCGGTGATTTCAGCGGGCATGTGATCCTCGAGGTCACCACGTCCGGGGCGCGTACCGCGGGCGAGCGCGAAGCGCTGCTACGCGAATCGCTGCAGTACGCCCGGCAACACCTGTTGCGCTGACCGAAAGAGGATCTCCACATGTCCGGTTCGACCCGGTTCACCGATGCGATGGCGCTGACCGCGCTGGGCGACGGCGTCTACGGCGGTGAGCTCAACGAGCACTGGACGATCGGGCCCAAGGTGCACGGCGGCGCGATGCTCGCGCTGTGTGCCAACGCCGCCCGCACCGAACACGGCGAGGGCGTCGAACCGATCGCGGTGTCGGCGAATTTCCTGTGGGCGCCGGATCCGGGGGAGATGCGCGTGGTCACGACCGTGCGCAAGCGTGGCCGCCGGGTCAGCCTGATCGATGTGGAGCTCAACCAGGGCGACCGCACGGCCGTGCGCGCGGCGATCACCCTCGGCGAGCCCGAACACGACGTCCCGCCGCTGCTGTCGGCCAACCCCGTTGTCCCGCTGATGACCCCCGAGCCCCCGCCGGGGCTGAGCCCGATCGGGCCGGGGCACCACATGGCCGACATCGTGCACCTCGCGCACGGCTGCGACATCCGGCCGTCGCTGACGACGATGGCGCCGCGCTCCGACGGCGGCCCGCCGGTGATCGAGTACTGGGTGCGTCCCCGCGAGGACGCCCCCGACGTCCTGTTCGCGCTCCTGTGCGGCGATGTGTCGGCTCCGGTGACGTTCGGGGTCGACCGGTTCGGCTGGGCGCCCACGGTGCAGCTGACGGCCTATCTGAGGGCCCGTCCGGCCGACGGCTGGCTGCGGGTGATCTGCACGACGACCCAGATCGGGCAGGAGTGGTTCGACGAGGATCACGTCGTCGTCGACTGCGAGGGCCGCATCATCGTCCAGAGCCGACAGTTGGCGTTGGTGCCCGCCGCGCAGTGACGCGTCGGATGCCGGTCACAACGCGGGGCATGCCATGCTCTTGCGCATGGCCAGAATCGCGATCATCGGCGGCGGAAGTATGGGCGAGGCACTCCTGTCCGGACTGCTCCGCGCGGGCAGGCAGGTCAAGGATCTCGTGGTGGCCGAGAAGTATCCCGAGCGCGCCAGATTCCTCGCCGACAAGCATTCGGTGCTGGTGACGTCGGTCGTCGAGGCCACCGACAACGCCGACTACGTGATCGTCGCGGTGAAACCCGCCGACGTGGAGAACGTCATCGACGACATCGCCGAGGCCGCCGCCAACGCCGAGACCGACACCGCCGAGCAGGTCTTCGTGACGGTCGCGGCAGGCGTGCCCACCGCCTACTACGAGAACAAGCTGCCCGCGGGCGCCCCGGTGATCCGGGCCATGCCGAACGCGCCGGTCGTGGTCGGTGGCGGCGTCAGCGCGCTGGCGGCGGGCCGGTTCGCGACGGCCGAGCACCTCAAGGAGGTCTCGTCGATCTTCGACGCGGTCGGCGGGGTGCTGACCGTGCCGGAGTCGCAGCTGGACGCGGTCACCGCGGTGTCGGGGTCGGGGCCCGCCTATTTCTTCCTGATGGTCGAGGCGTTGGTCGACGCGGCCGTGGCGAGCGGGCTGTCGCGTCCGGTCGCCACCGATCTCGTGGTGCAGACGATGGCGGGTTCGGCGGCGATGTTGCTCGAGCGCCTCGACGAGGCCCAGCCGGCGGGCGATGCGGCAATGGGAACGTCAATGGACACCACCGCGGCCCAACTTCGCGCTACGGTTACCTCACCGGCCGGTACCACCGCTGCTGGACTGCGGGAACTCGAACGCGGTGGTTTGCGGGCGGCGGTGGCGAATGCGGTGGAGGCGGCTAAAACCCGCTCTGAGCAGCTAGGAATTACATCCGAGTAGTTCATCGAATTCCGATGGATTAACCCACACCCGTCGCAGTAACCCCACCCGCCACGCTATTCTCCTCGTGTATGCACGGGTCGGTGCCAGCGGTGGGGAAGCCGCTGGGACTGCCCGCGCCTGATGGATTGGGTTGCGATGACGTCTATGAACGGGCCATCGGCGCGTGATTCGGCTGGCGGTAAGCGGGACGGTGCCAATGCCGACGGCCAACAGCCACGAGCTCAATTCCTCACGGTCGCCGAAGTGGCGAGCCTGATGAGGGTCAGCAAGATGACGGTGTACCGCCTGGTGCACAACGGTGAACTGCCCGCGGTGCGGGTGGGCCGGTCGTTCCGGGTGCATGCCAAGGCCGTCCACGACATGCTGGAGAGTTCGTACTTCGACGCGGGCTGAGACGCCGCGCAGCGGGACGGTGGCACCCCGACGTTTTCGTTCACCTCGGCCCCTTGGGTAAGGTGTCCGGGTTGGACGTCACTCTGACGTCGGGCCGATCTCCGGGTCGGGACCCGGGTCGGACCGAGGAAAACGTAGGTAGCGGAGTACATGGGTTCAGTCATCAAGAAGCGTCGTAAGCGCATGTCGAAGAAGAAGCACCGCAAGCTGCTTCGTCGTACACGGGTGCAGCGCAGAAAACTCGGCAAGTAGTTCGTCCGCCGTCGCCCAGGTGGCTCTCAGCCGCAGCCGTTAGGCTGACGTGGTGGATTCGAGCACCTCGGGCGACGTCGGTTCGTACCCGAAGGTGGTCCTGGTCACCGGGGCGTGCCGGTTTCTCGGCGGGTATCTGACTGCGCGGTTGGCGCAGAACCCCTTGATCAACCATGTGATCGCGGTCGACGCGGTCGCACCGAGCAAGGATCTGCTGCGCCGCATGGGCCGCGCCGAGTTCGTCCGCGCGGACATCCGGAACCCGTTCATCGCCAAGGTGATTCGCAATGGGGACGTCGACACCGTGGTGCACGCTGCCGCGGCGTCGTACGCACCGCGCGCGGGTGGCCGCGCCACGTTGAAAGAGCTCAACGTGATGGGTGCGATCCAGTTGTTCGCGGCGTGCCAGAAGGCGCCGTCGGTGCGCCGGGTGGTCCTCAAGTCCACCTCGGAGGTCTACGGGTCGAGTCCGCGTGATCCGGTGATGTTCACCGAGGACACGGATGCGCGCAGGCCGCCTCGGGAGGGTTTCGCCCGCGACAGCATCGACATCGAGGGTTACGCGCGCGGCCTCGGCAGGCGCAGACCTGACATCTCGGTGACAATCCTGCGGCTGGCCAACATGATCGGGCCCGGCATGGACACCGCGCTGTCGCGGTATCTGGCCGGTCCGGTGGTGCCCACCGTGCTGGGTCAGGACGCCCGGCTGCAGCTGCTGCACGAGCAGGACGCCCTCGGTGCGCTCGAGCGGGCGACGATCGCGGGCAAAGCGGGCACCTTCAACATCGGCGCCGCCGGAATCATCATGATGAGTCAGGCGATTCGGCGTTCGGGCCGGGTGGCGCTGCCGGTGCCGAGGTCCGGTCTGGCGCTCGTCGACTCATTACTGCGCGCGACCCGATACACTGAGCTCGATCGCGAGCAGTTGAACTACTTGAGTTATGGCCGGGTCATGGACACCACGCGTATGCGTGACGTCCTCGGTTACAACCCGAAGTGGACCACGGCGGAAGCCTTTGACGACTACGTGCGTGGACGTGGATTGACGCCGATAGTCGATCCACGGATGGTGCGGAGCATCGAGGATCGTGCCGTGGCCGTTGCGCAGCGGTGGGGACGTTAGAGCAAACTGACGGATCGGTGGGGTGAAGAGTACGTGTCGGGTGAGTCGAAGGCCAAAGTCATCCCGCTGTACGGGAATTCGGGGCGAAACGCGGCGAGGCGGGCGGCCCAGCGCGCCGACAGCGCGCGACGGCACCCGTCCCTGCTGTCGGACCCCGGTAGCCGTGCGTCGGCCGAGCAGATCGCCGCGGTGGTCCGCGAGATCGACCAGCACCGGCCCGGTTTCGGTGGCGCCCCGGTAGAGGAGCCGCCCACCGAACTCGCCAAGCGGATCAGCGCCGTCGCCGACTTCGTCCGCAAACGGATGACCGGTGACTACACCGTCGACGAATTCGGCTTCGACTCCCACCTGAACAGCGCGGTGTTCCTGCCGCTGCTGCGGGTGCTGTTCAACTCCTGGTTCCGCGTCGAGGTCAGCGGTGTCGAGCACCTGCCGGCCGAGGGCGCCGCGCTCATCGTGGCCAATCACGCAGGCGTACTCCCGTTCGACGGGCTGATGGCCTCGGTGGCGGTCAAGGACCACCACGCCGCCCACCGCGATCTGCGCCTGCTCGCCGCCGACCTGGTCTTCGACCTGCCGATGGTCGGACAGGCCGCGCGCAAGGCCGGCCACACCATGGCCTGCACCTCTGATGCCCATCGGCTGCTCGCGGCCGGGGAGCTGACCGCGGTGTTCCCCGAGGGCTACAAGGGTCTGGGCAAACAGTTCAAGGACCGATACAAGCTGCAGCGCTTCGGCCGCGGCGGGTTCGTCTCGGCGGCGCTGCGCACCGGGGCGCCGATCGTGCCGTGCTCGATCGTCGGCTCCGAGGAGATCTACCCGATGGTCGCCGACGTGAAGTTGATGGCGCGGCTGCTCGGCCTGCCGTACTTCCCGATCACCCCGCTGTTCCCGGCGGCCGGACCGCTGGGGCTGGTGCCGCTGCCGTCGAAGTGGCACATCCAGTTCGGGGAGCCGATCTCCACCGAGGGGTACGACGAGTCCGCCGCCGACGATCCGATGGTCACGTTCGAACTGACCGATCAGGTGCGCGAGACCATCCAGCACACGCTCTACCAGCTGCTGGCCGGCCGCCGGAACACCTTCTTCGGCTGACCGCCTGCGCTACTTGGTGTTCTGGCCGGACACCATCCGCGCGATCGCCTCGTCGCGGCGGGCCTTGATCGTCGCGCTGATCTCGTCGGCCTCGCTGTCGTGGGCGGCCTCGCCGATGATGGTGACGACGCTGGTCAGCACCGGATCGCCCGCTTCGTCGCTGACCTCGCCGCGCACCTCGGTGACCACCGTGCCGTGCGATTCGATGACCGAGTCCAGGTAGGAGTCGAAGAACAGCTTGTCGCCGGCCAGGATCGGCCGATGGTAGGTGATCTTCTGGTCGCGGTGCAGCATCCGCTCCATGTTGACCGGCACGTCGAACTGTTTGAAGATCTCGGCCTGCACACGGCGGCCCGCGACGGCCAGGAACGTCAGCGACGCGATCAGCGCGTGGTAGCCGGACTCCTCGGCCGCCTCCTCCGAGTGGTGCGCCGGATGGTCGTCCTTGACCGCACGCGCGAACTCGCGGATCTTCTCCCGGTCCACCTCGAAGTAGTCCGGATACCGGTAGTGGGTGCCGATGATCTCTTCAGCGATGGCCATGGCTTCGCTTACTCCCCGCGTCGACGTGCTTGGCGGCGCGAGCCTATCAGCGCCACCCGGTCCGGCCCTCCTGGCGGCGCGACACCACGGCCGCCAGCGCCCCGCCCAGCGCGCCCAGCGCGACCGCCGACGGCACCCCGACCCGCGCGGCCTTGCGGGCGGTGCGGAAGTCGCGGATCTCCCAGCCGCGTTCGCGCGCGACGCTGCGCAGGGCGGCGTCGGGGTTGATCGCGACCGCCGTGCCGACCAGCGACAGCATCGGCACGTCGTTGAAGCTGTCGCTGTAGGCGGTGCAGCGGCGCAGGTTGAGGCCCTCCCGGATGGCCAGCGAGCGCACCGCGTGCGCCTTGCCGGTGCCGTGCAGGATGTCGCCGACCAGCCGGCCGGTGAACACCCCGTCAATGGATTCGGCGACCGTGCCCAGCGCCCCGGTCAACCCGAGGCGGCGCGCGATCGTCGCGGCGAGCTCGTAGGGCGTCGCGGTCACCAGCCACACCTGCTGACCGGCGTCGAGGTGCATCTGCGCCAGCGCGCGGGTGCCCGGCCAGATCTTGTCGGCAATGATCTCGTCGTAGATGTCCTCGCCGAGCGCGACGAGCTCCTCGGTCGACCGGCCCTCGATGAACGCCAGCGCCTTGGTCCGGCCCGCCGCCACGTCGTCGCTGTTCTCCCGGCCCGTGAGCTGGAACTTCGCCTGGGCGTAGAGGAAGCCCATGACGTCGCTGTAGGTGAAGTACTTGCGGGCGGCCAGGCCGCGGGCGAAGTGCACCAGCGACGACCCGTGCACCAACGTGTTGTCGACGTCGAAGAACGCCGCTGCGGTCAGATCGGGAGGGGGTGCGGGCGGCGCGGGGACGGGGTCGGTCGCCAGATCGGTGACGGCGGCCGCCGCGCTGGCGTCCCCGGCGATCTGTTGCCGCGCGGCGTGCGTACCCCCGGTTTCGGACACGGCTCAACCCTAGGACACCGCGGGCGAACACCGGCAGCGGATACTTGCGGCGTGGATCACGCCATCGAGTTGCTGACCCGGGCCGGGTGCGCGGTGTGCGAACAGGCCGCCGAGCGGCTCGCACAGCTGCGGGCCGAGCTGGGCTTCGAGCTGACCGTCACCGACGTCGACGCTGCCGCGGCCGCGGGCGACACCGCGCTGCGGGCCGAATACGGCGACCGGCTGCCGGTCGTGCTGCTCGACGGCGCCGAGCACAGCTACTGGGAGGTCGACGAACCGCGGCTGTTGGCCGATCTCCGGACGTGATCCGGCACTGGGTGACTAATCTGACTAAGTGAAATTTGGTCGGCGCAACTGTGAACGATTACCGTGGATGACGTGGTGATGAAGCCATGAGCGTGCTGCTGTTCGGGGTTTCGCACCGCAGTGCCCCGGTATCGGTCCTCGAGCAGTTGAGCACCGACGAATCCGACCAGGCCAAGATCGTCGATCAGGTCCTGCAGTCGTCGCTGGTCACAGAGGCGATGGTGCTGTCGACCTGCAACCGCGTCGAGGTCTACGCCGTTGTCGACGCCTTTCACGGCGGGCTGTCCGTGATCGGGCAGGTACTCGCCGAACACTGCGGCATGTCGCTCAACGATCTCACCAAATACGCCTACGTGCGGTACGCCGAGGCCGCCGTCGAGCACCTGTTCGCCGTCGCGAGCGGGTTGGACTCCGCGGTCGTCGGCGAGCAGCAGGTGCTCGGGCAGGTGCGCCGCGCCTACGCCTCCGCCGAGGCCAACCACACCGTCGGCCGGACACTGCACGAGCTGTCGCAGCGCGCGCTGTCGGTCGGCAAACGCGTGCACTCCGAGACCGGGATCGACGCCGCGGGCGCCTCGGTCGTCTCCGTCGCCCTCGCCATCGCCGAGGCCAAACTCGGCTCGCTGGCCGGGCGCACCGCCGTCGTGATCGGCGCCGGATCCATGGGTGCGCTCTCGGCCAAACACCTCGTCCGCGCCGGGATCGAACGCGTCCACGTGGTGAACCGGTCGCTGCCGCGCGCCCGCAGGCTCGCCCACAGCCTCCTCGAGCAGGGGGTGGCCGCCCACGCGCACAGCCTCGACGACATCGCCCACGCGCTGGCCGACGCCGACGTGGTCATCTCCTCGACCGGGGCGGTGCGGCCGGTGGTGTCGCTGGCCGACGCGCACCGCGGCCTGACCGGGCGCCCCGAACACCGCCAGCTGATCATCTGCGACCTCGGGATGCCCCGCGACGTGGAACCGGCCATCGCCGGGCTGCCGGGCGTCTACGTCATCGACATGGAGCGCATCCTGCGCGAACCGTCGGCGCGTGCCGCGGCCTGCGACGCCGACGCGGCCCGGGCGATCGTGGCCGCCGAAGTCGCGAACTACCTCGCCGGCCAGCGGATGGCCGAGGTCACCCCGACCGTCACCGCGCTGCGCCAGCGGGCCGCCGACGTGGTCGAGGCGGAGTTGCTGCGCCTGGACAACCGGTTGCCCGAACTCGACGCCGCCCACCGGGCCGAGGTCGCCAAGACGGTGCGCCGGGTGGTCGACAAACTGCTGCACGCACCCACCGTGCGCGTCAAACAACTGGCCAGCGCACCCGGCGGCGACAGCTACGCCGAGGCGCTGCGCGAGCTCTTCGAGCTCGACCAGCAGGCCGTCGACGCGGTGGCCGCCGGCGAACTGCCCTTGCTCCCCATCGAACTCGACAAGTCCGAGTAACGCTTGAACAACGCCGACACGCCCATCCGGATCGGCACCCGGGCCAGCCTGCTCGCGAGGACGCAGGCAGGCACCATCCGCGACGCCCTCGTCGCCAAGGGGCACCCCGCCGAACTCGTCTTCATCTCCACCGAGGGGGACCGCAACCAGGGCCCCATCGCCGACATTGGCGTGGGGGTGTTCACCGCCGCCCTGCGCGAGGCGATCGCCGACGGCCGCGTCGACGCCGCGGTGCACTCGTACAAGGATTTGCCGACCGCCTCCGACGAACGGTTCGCGATCGCCGCGATCCCCCGTCGTGAGGACCCCAGGGACGCGCTGGTCGCGCGGGACGGATTGGTGCTGGGAGAGTTGCCCGCCGGCTCCACGATCGGCACCTCGAGCCCGCGACGGGCGGCACAGCTTAGAGCACTGGGTCTCGGTTTGGAAATCCGCCCCCTAAGAGGCAACCTAGATACCAGGTTGAACAGGGTCGGCAGTGGTGAGCTCGACGCCATCGTGGTCGCCCGTGCGGGGTTGGCCCGCATCGGACGGCTCAGCGATGTCACCGAGACCCTCGAACCGGTGCAGATGTTGCCAGCGCCGGCTCAGGGCGCCCTCGCGGTCGAGTGCCGCGCAGGCGACACCGCACTGCTCGCGCTGCTGGCGGAGTTGGACGACTCCGACACGCGCGCGGCGGTCACCGCTGAACGGGTCCTGCTCGCCGAACTGGAGGCGGGTTGCTCCGCACCGGTGGGCGCGATCGCCGAGGTGGTCGAGTCTATCGATGAGGACGGCAACGTCTTCGAAGAGGTGTCGCTTCGCGGGTGCGTGGCGGCGCTGGACGGATCCGATGTGATCCGTGCGTCTGGGATCGGAACTCCCGGCCAGGCCGCAGACCTCGGGGTCTCGGTGGCCGCGGAACTGTTCGAACTGGGTGCGCGTGAGCTCATAGCGGATCACCACTGAGCTGTAGAGCGGAGTGAGCGACAGATGACTCGGCAGGAGAGCGGGCGCGGGCGCAAGATGAAGCCCGGCCGCATCACCTTCGTGGGTTCGGGGCCGGGCGACCCCGGCCTGCTGACCACACGGGCACACAGTGTGCTCGTCAACGCCGCGCTGGTGTTCACCGACCCGGACGTTCCCGAGGCGGTGCTGTCCCTGGTCGGGGCGCACCTACCCCCGCCGTCGGGACCGGAGCCGGCCGAGGCCGACGGCACCGACGATGCGGGTTCGACGATCCCCGGCGGTCCGGACATCCGGCCCGCGCTGGGCGATCCGGCCGAGGTGGCCAAGACGCTGGCCGCCGAGGCCAAGCACGGGGTGGACGTGGTCCGGCTCGTGGCCGGCGACCCGCTGTCCGTCGACGCCGTCATCGCCGAGGTCAACGCGCTGGCCAAGAGCCACGCCAACTTCGAACTCGTCCCCGGCCTGCCGGACACCACCGCGGTCCCGACCTACGCCGGGCTGCCGCTGGGCTCCACCCACACCGTCGCCGACGTGCGCGGTGACGTGGACTGGGCCGCGATCGCCGCGGCGCCGGGTCCGCTGATCCTGCACGCCACCGCATCGCATCTGCCCGATGCCGCGCGCACGCTGATCGAGTACGGGCTGGCCGAGACCACCCCCGCCGTCGTGACCGCCAGCGGCACCACCTGCCAGCAGCGTTCGGTCGAGACGACGCTGTCGGGCCTGATCGACAAGGCCGTGCTGACCGCACCGGACCCCACCGGCGCGCCCGCCGCACCGCTGGCCGGACCGCTCGTGGTGACGCTCGGCCGCACGGTGTCCAACCGGGCCCGCCTGAACTGGTGGGAGAGCCGGGCGCTGTACGGCTGGACCGTGCTGGTGCCGCGGACCAAGGACCAGGCCGGGGAGATGAGCGAGAAGCTCGTCGGCCACGGTGCGCTGCCGATCGAGGTGCCGACCATCGCCGTCGAACCGCCGCGCAGCCCCGCGCAGATGGAACGCGCGGTCAAGGGTCTGGTCGACGGCCGCTTCCAGTGGGTCGTCTTCACCTCCACCAACGCGGTGCGTGCGGTGTGGGAGAAGTTCAACGAGTTCGGGCTCGACGCCCGCGCGTTCTCCGGCGTGAAGATCGCCTGTGTCGGTCAGGCGACCGCCGAGAAGGTGCGCGCATTCGGCATCAACCCCGAACTGGTGCCGACGGGGGAGCAATCGTCTCTCGGCTTGCTTGATGAGTTCCCGCCGTACGACGACATCTTCGATCCGGTGAACCGGGTGCTGCTGCCGCGCGCCGACATCGCCACTGAGACGCTGGCCGAGGGGCTGCGCGAACGCGGTTGGGAGATCGAGGATGTCACCGCCTACCGGACCGTGCGGGCCGCCCCGCCGCCGGCCGCGACGCGCGAGATGATCAAGACCGGCGGGTTCGACGCCGTCTGCTTCACCTCGAGCTCGACGGTGCGCAACCTGGTCGGCATCGCCGGTAAGCCGCACGCCCGCACGATCGTCGCCTGCATCGGGCCGAAAACCGCCGAGACCGCGGCAGAATTCGGGCTGCGCGTCGACGTGCAGCCCGAGGTCGCCGCCGTCGGTCCGCTGGTGGAGGCGCTCGCCGAGCACGCCGCCCGGCTGCGCGCCGAGGGTGCGCTGCCCCCGCCGCGCAAGAAGAGCCGCCGCCGCTGATCATGCGTCAGCGTCCCCGCAGGTTGCGTTCGACACCGGCCATGCGCCGGTTGGTCGCGGAAACGTCCCTGGAGCCAAGGCATCTGGTGTTGCCGATGTTCGTCGCCGACGGCATCGACGAACCGCGGCCGATCTCCTCGATGCCGGGCGTCGTGCAGCACACCCGTGATTCGCTGCGCCGCGCGGCCGCCGATGCGGTGGCCGCGGGCGTGGGCGGGCTGATGCTGTTCGGCGTGCCCCGCGACGAGGACAAGGATCCGCGCGGATCGATCGGTATCGACGCGGACGGCATTCTCAACGTCGCGTTGCGGGATCTGGCCAAGGATCTCGGCGACGACACCGTGATCATGGCCGACACCTGCCTCGACGAGTTCACCGATCACGGGCACTGCGGTGTGCTCGACGACCGGGGCCGGGTGGACAACGACGCGACCAATCAGCAGTACGTGAAACTCGCTGTCGCGCAAGCGCAGTCGGGCGCCCACGTGGTGGCGCCGAGCGGGATGATGGACGGTCAGGTGGCCGCGATCCGCGACGGCCTCGACGGCGCCGGCCACACCGACGTCGCGATCCTGGCGTACGCGGCGAAATTCGCCTCCGCGTTCTACGGCCCGTTCCGCGAAGCCGTCGGCTCCAGCCTGCAGGGCGACC
Source organism: Mycobacterium sp. GA-2829 (assembly GCF_001499965.1). Lineage (GTDB taxonomy): Bacteria > Actinomycetota > Actinomycetes > Mycobacteriales > Mycobacteriaceae > Mycobacterium. The sequence continues at coordinate 12,994 of NZ_LQIT01000030.1, read as the reverse complement.
GGCGGACCTACCAGCAGGACAGCGGCAACGCCCGCGAGGCGGTCCGCGAGATCGAACTCGACATCGCCGAGGGCGCCGACATGGTGATGGTGAAACCCGCGATGTCCTACCTCGACGTGGTGCGCGCGTGTGCGGACATCTCGCCGGTTCCAGTCGCCGCGTACCAGATCTCCGGTGAGTACGCGATGATCAGCGCCGCCGCCGCCAACGGCTGGATCGACCTGCAGGCCTCGGCACTCGAAGCGCTGGTCGGCATCCGCCGGGCCGGTGCGGACATCGTGTTGACCTACTGGGCGGCCGAGGCCGCCGGTTGGCTGGCGTGACCGCACCCGGCCCGTTGCGGCCCGCCGGGCCGCCGCCCACCCGCCCCGCCGACGTCGACACCGGATTCTGGCTGTGGGTCGCCGCGCTGCCACTGATGGTGATCGGCTACCTGATCGACAACCTGATGGTCCCGGTCGCCGGTTCGTCGCTGTTCCTCAAGGGCATGGCGGTGATGATCGTCGTCGCGGTCGCCGCGATCGTGCTGACCTTCCTCATCCTGTTGCGGCAGGGCTACCGCTGGACGCGCACGCTGTTGACCGCGGGCGGGTTCGGTTCGGTGGCCTACACCGTCACCAACCTGTTCACGGTCGAACGGGAGTCGGCGGTGGCGGCTTTCGGCTACGCGGTCACCGCGATCATCGGTTCGGTGCTCATCGCCGGCGGCATCTTCCTGCTGCACCGCAAGGACTCCAACGCCTTCTTCACCCGCTAGGCTGACCCGACCATGACCGCTTCGCCAACACCGTCGCGGCCGCGCGTCGTCGACATCGCGTTCTGGACTTTGATCGGCGGGGCCGTCCTGCTCATCTTCGGCGGTCTGCTCGCCGTCACCGTCGCCTTTGAAACCGCCCGCTCGGCGCTGTCCGAGGAGATGACCAACGACCAGGTGAGCCAGTATCTGACCGTGTACCGCGGGGTGGGCGCCGGTTCGATCGTCGCTGGTGCGGGGCTGGCGTTCGTCGCCAGCCGGGCGCGCCGCGGTGACGAGAGGTTCCGCCGGGTGACGGTGGGTCTGGCGCTGGCGATCGCGGTGGTGCTCGTACTGCTGGCCGCCGGCGCCCGAGTTGGTCAGCCCATCACGCTGCTGGCGCTGGTGCCGATCGCGGTGGGGGCGGTGCTGCTCACCCGCAGGAGTGCGGCGCCCTGGTTCGACCGGAATGAGGTGCGATGACCGACCCGTCGCAGGAGCGGTTGTTCTACGAACCCGGCGCCAGCTGGTGGTGGCTGCTCGCCGGACCCGCGGCGGGCGGGGCGATGCTGGCGATCCAGATGTCCGCGGGTTACGGGCTCAAGCCGCTGGTGCCGGTGCTGTTCCTGGTGCTGGTGTCGGGGTTCCTCTCCATCCAGGTGAAGGCCGCGCGGATCCACACGTCGGTCGAGCTGACCCCTGAGACCCTGCGGCAGGGCGCCGAGGTCACCAAGATCTCCGAGATCGTCGCGGTGTATCCGCCTGCGACCGGCAGCGAGGTGCCGAAATGGCAGTCCGCACGCGCGCTGGGCGAGCTGACCGGCGTTCCGCGCGGACGCACCGGGATCGGGCTCAAGCTGGACGGCAGCCGCACCGCGCAGGCGTGGGCGCGACGGCATGCGGTGCTACGCGAGGAGCTCACCCGGCTCGTGGAGGAACGGGTGCCGTGAGGGCACGCGCCCTGGTCGAACTGGTGCTGGCGGTGGCCGCGGCCGTCGGATGCGTCGCGAGCTGGGCGGCCGCGAGCCGGCCCGCGACCGCGGCGCCGCTGCTGGAGGGCGAACCCGAGACCGCGGTGACGGTCTATTCGGCGCCGCTGCTCGCATTGGCCCTGCTGCTCGCGGCGGTGGCGGGGGTGCTCGTCGTCGTGGGCGTGGCGCGGCTGCGGCGGCGCTGAGCAGGGGGTGACGTTCGTCACTGACCTGGTGGTACAAAGTACAGAATCTGTAACACTGTTCGGTATGACGGAGCTGGCGCAGAACAACACCGAGGTCCTCGACGACGCCCTGCCGCTGGGACCGCAGTCCCTGGTCTGGAAGTACTTCGGCGACAACCGCATGTACCTGATCGGTCCGCGGCCCGCCGTGCTGCAGAACATGCTCGCCCAGCTCGGACAGGGTGTGCTGGACCATTCGGTGTTCTTCAGCGACACCGCCGCCCGCGTGAAGCGGTCGCTACCGCCGATCTTCATGACCGTCTACGGCTCCGACGACGACAACGAAGGCTTCAACGTCCGCGACTTCCACCACGACATCAAGGGTGAAATGCCTGACGGGTCGCGCTACCACGCACTCGATCCGGAGACATACTTCTGGGCGCACGCCACGTTCGTCGAACAGGTCCTCTACTTCGCCGACACGTTCGTCAAGAAGCTTTCGGACGCCGAGAAGGAGCAGATCTACCTCGAGTCGAAGACCTGGTACCGCCGCTACGGCGTCAGCGACCGGCCGATGCCGGCGACCTACGCCGACTTCGAGCGGTACTGGGAGCGCATGCTCGACGAGGTCGTCATCGCCCACCAGACCGCCAAGTACGGGGTCGGGTACGTGACCAAGGGCTTCCCGTGCCCGAAGGGTGTGCATCCGCTGGTGTGGCGGGTCGTGTCGGTGGGATTCGACCCGCTCGCGGCGTTCCTCACCACCGGCGGCCTGCCCCCGCAGGCCCGGCGCCTGCTGGGGCTGCCGTGGAGCGAGCGTCAGGAGCGGCGCTACCAGCGTTTCGCGGCGCTGTGGCGGACGCGGCCGGTGAACTGGCTGTGGGACCGGCTGCCGATGAGCGTGCGGTACAACAAGTACGCGCAGAAGGGCTACGCCCGTGCCTGACCGGCTGGAGGCGATCCTCGACGCCGCGGTCGTCGAGTTCGAACGGCACGGTTTCCGCCGCGTCGCGCTCGACGACGTGGCGCGCCGGGCCGGCGTCAGCCGCACCACGATCTACCGCCGGTTCGCCAACCGCGACGAGCTGGTGGCCGCGGTGGTGGAGCGGGAGAACGGCGCGCTGTTCGCCGACATCGCTCAGGAGCTCAAACAGTCCGGGCCGCAAGCGAATTACTACGTCGAGGCGTTCACGCTCTCGATCCTCAAGTTCCGCGGGCACCGCATCCTCAACGGCATGCTCGCCGAGGACTCCGGCTTCGTGCTCGAGTTGGCGCACCGGCACTGGTCGGCCGCGGTCGAGCGGATGGCCGAGGCGCTGCGGGTGATCTTCCCGGCGGGCTTCGCCGAACGGATCGGCCCAGCGGCGGTCAACGAACTGGCCGACGTCATCCTGCGCTACGCCGCGATGGCGCTGCTGCTGCCGAGCGTGCAACCGCTCGACACCGCCGACGAGCTGCGCGCATTCGCCCGCCAGCACTTCCTGCCCAGCCTGCCCGCCGCACTGAGAGCTGTCCCGGCGTAACCCGGCTTCTGTTTTGCGGATCACACATTCGGTTAGTCGTTACCGCATGAGCAGCGACGACAACGCAGAACAGACCGGGGCCGAGGCCAACGCCTCGCAGAAGGTGGCTGACGACCCTGACGCCAAGATCACCGAGAAGCCCGAGATCACCGACGAGCACCGCGCGGCGGCCAAGGAGATGCGCAAGGAGTACGAGGAGGAGCGGCCGACGATCGTGATGCCGGGAACCGGCGGCACAGTTGCGGGCACCGCGGTCAATGACTGGGTCGACGAGAACGGCGATCCGAAGTTCGGCAAGGACGGGCCGGAGGAGGGCCAGGAAGCCCAGGGCGGCCAGAATGCCGAGGAGAAGGCCGGCTCCGAATCCTGACCGCCGCGAGACGGAAACCACGCAGGGAAAGTACGAGTCGGACGCTGCGTGGTTTCAGTTTGGCGTCAGAGCGCCGTCACGGCCTGCTGCCGTGCCTAGGGTGGCTGGGTGAACACTCTGGACATCGTCGCACCGGCGTTCGTCGAGATGGCGCACTCGATCGTGTGGGCCTCGGCGGCCACCGTCGACACCAACTGCCGCCCGAGAAGCCGGGTGCTGCACCCGATCTGGGAGTGGGACGGAACGGACCTGTTCGGCTGGATCGCCACCGTGCCGTCGCCGATCAAACGCGTGCACCTGGCCGCGCACCCCGAGATGTCGCTGAACTACTGGGCACCCAGCCATGACACCTGCAGCGCGGACTGCCTCGTCGAGTGGTACACCGACGACGACACCCGCGCCGCGGTCTGGGACAAGTTCGCCAACGGGCCCGCCCCGGTCGGCTACGACCCGCACATCATCCCGCAGTGGAGCAGCGGACCCACCTCCGAGGACTTCGCGGTCCTGCGCCTGAGCCCGTACCGGCTGCGCGTAATGCCCGCGGCCGTGCTGACCCAGGGCGTCGGCGACGCGCTGCGCTGGCAGGGCCGACTGCCGTGAGCGCTACCACTACACCCTGTAGTTGACGCGTTCGACGCGGCTGGGACACTGGTGGGCATGGGTGCTGACCACACCGCGACCGAGACCTCGGCGCGGCTGTTCGCCGATGCGTGCGCTGTCATCCCCGGCGGGGTCAATTCCCCGGTCCGGGCGTTCAACGCCGTCGGCGGTACGCCTCGCTTCATCACCGCGGCCAACGGCTACTGGCTGACCGACGCCGACGGCAACCGCTACGTCGACCTCGTCTGCTCGTGGGGTCCGATGATCCTCGGCCACGCCCACCCGGCGGTGGTGGAGGCGGTGCAGCGTGTCGCGGCCGACGGGCTGTCCTTCGGCGCGCCGACGCCCTCGGAGACCGAACTCGCCGCCGAGATCATCTCCCGCATCGCGCCGGTCGAGCGGTTGCGAATGGTCAACTCCGGCACCGAGGCCACGATGAGCGCGATCCGCCTGGCCCGCGGTTTCACCGGCCGCCCCAAGATCGTCAAGTTCTCCGGCTGCTACCACGGGCACAGCGATGCGCTGCTCGCCGACGCCGGCTCCGGGGTCGCCACGCTGGGACTGCCGTCGTCGCCGGGCGTGACGGGTGCGGCCACCGCCGACACCATCGTGCTGCCCTACAACGACGTGGACGCGGTGGAAGAGGTGTTCGCCGAGGTCGGCGACCAGATCGCCGCCGTCATCACCGAGGCCAGCCCCGGCAACATGGGTGCGGTCCCGCCCGCGGAGGGGTTCAACGCGGCACTGCGCCGCATCACCGCCAACCATGGCGCGCTGCTGATCCTCGACGAGGTGATGACCGGCTTCCGGGTCAGCCGCTCCGGCTGGTACGGCCTCGATCCCGTCGACGGCGACCTGTTCACGTTCGGCAAGGTGATGAGCGGCGGGCTGCCCGCCGCCGCGTTCGGCGGCCGGGCCGAGGTGATGGAACGCCTCGCGCCGCTGGGGCCCGTCTACCAGGCCGGCACACTGTCCGGGAACCCCGTCGCGATGGCCGCCGGGCTGGCCACGCTGCGCACCGCCGACGACGCGGTGTACGCCGCGCTCGACAAGAACGCCGACCGGTTGTCCGGGCTGCTCAGCGACGCCCTCACCGACGCCGGGGTCACCCACCGGGTGCAGCGCGGCGGCAACATGCTGTCGGTGTTCTTCTCCGCCGAACCGGTCACCGATTTCGCGACCGCACGGGCCAGCGAGACATGGCGGTTCGCCCCGTTCTTCCACGCGCTGCTGGAGGCGGGCATCTACCCGCCGCCGAGCGCGTTCGAGGCGTGGTTCGTCTCGGCCGCCCTCGACGACGAGGCGTTCGACCGCATCGCCGCCGCCCCCCCCGGCGCCGCGCGCGCCGCCGCGGAAGCGACGAAACCCGCATGAGCTCTGAGAAACCCGAGCCGGTGAAGACCATCGTCCATGTCATGCGGCACGGCGAGGTGCACAACCCCGAGGGCATCCTCTACGGCCGCCTGCCCGACTACCACCTCTCCGACCGCGGCCGCGCCCAGGCCGAGGCCGTCGCCGCCTGGCTCGCCGACCGCGACATCCTCTACGTCGTCGCCTCCCCGCTGGAACGCGCGCAGGAGACCGCGGGGCCGATCGCCGCGGCGCACGGGCTGTCGATCGACACCGACGACGAACTGATCGAATCCCTCAACGTCTTCCAGGGCAAGAAGGTCTCCCCGGGCGACGGTGCACTCCGCAACCCGATCAACTGGCGCCACCTGCGCAATCCGCGCACCCCGTCGTGGGGGGAGCCCTACGCCGACATCGCCGCGCGGATGACGCGGGCGCTGCACCGGGCGCGGGAGAAGGCCGCGGGCCACGAGGCCGTCTGCGTCAGCCATCAGCTGCCGGTGGAGACGCTGCGCCGCGCGACGATCGGACACCCGTTGCACCACTTCCCGACCCGACGGCTGTGCAACCTCGCCTCGGTCACCTCGTTCTACTTCCACGGCGACACCTATGTCGGCTGGGGTTACGCGGAGCTGGCCGGACAGTGAGGCGCTGGTGGATCGTGCTGGCAAGCGTGGCGATGGTCACGCTCGCCGGCTGCTCCACCGGTGACGACGCCGTTGCGCAGGGCGGCACCTTCGAATTCGTCGCCCCCGGCGGCAAGACCGACATCTTCTACGACCCGCCCGCCGATCGCGGTAAACCCGGCGCGCTGTCGGGCCCCGACCTGCTCGACCCGGCCAAGACGCTGTCGCTCGACGATTTCGCGGGTCAGGTCGTGGTGGTCAACGTGTGGGGTCAGTGGTGTGCGCCGTGCCGCACCGAGATCGGCCAACTGCAGCAGGTGTACGAGGCGACCCGCGCCGACGGGGTCGCGTTCCTCGGCATCGACGTGCGTGACAACAACCGCGACGCGGCCGTCGACTTCATCCGGGACCGCGGCATCACGTTCCCGTCGATCTACGACCCGCCGATGCGCACGATGATCGCCTTCGGCGGCCGGTACCCCACGACGGTCATCCCGTCGACGGTCGTCCTGGACCGCGAGCACCGGGTGGCGGCGGTGTTCCTGCGCGAGCTGCTCGCCGAGGATCTGCAGCCGGTCGTCGAACGCCTCGCCGCAGAGCCCGCACAAGGACAGCAGTCGTGACCGGGTTCGCCGAGGTCGCCGCGGCCGGGCCGGTCGTGCTGGCGCTGGGGGTGTGCCTGCTGGCCGGGCTGGTGTCGTTCGCGTCGCCGTGCGTGGTGCCGCTGGTGCCGGGCTACCTGTCGTATCTGGCCGCGGTCGTCGGCGTCGACCCCGAGGCCGACGCGTCCGGCGCTGTGGCGGTCCGCACCCGGCGGCTGAAGGTGGCCGGGGCGGCCGCGCTGTTCGTCGCGGGCTTCACCGCCGTGTTCCTGCTCGGCACGGTCGCCGTCCTCGGGATGACGACGACGCTGATCACCAACCAGCTGCTGCTGCAACGCATCGGCGGCGTGGTCACGATCATCATGGGCCTGGTGTTCGTCGGGCTGATCCCCGCCCTGCAGCGGCAGGCCCGGTTCACGCCGCGCCAGCTGTCCACGGTCGCGGGCGCCCCGCTGCTCGGCGCGGTGTTCGCGCTGGGCTGGACCCCGTGCCTGGGCCCGACGCTGACCGGCGTCATCACCGTCGCCTCGGCCACCGACGGGGCCAGCGTGGCCCGCGGCGTCGCGCTCGTCATCGCCTACTGCCTGGGGCTCGGCATCCCGTTCGTGCTGCTGGCCTTCGGGTCGGCGCGCGCGGTGCAGGGGCTGGGCTGGCTGCGCCGCCACACCCGCACCATCCAGATCATCGGGGGCGTGCTGCTGCTCATCGTGGGCGTCGCCCTGGTGACCGGGTTGTGGAACGACTTCGTGTCGTGGGTGCGCGACGCGTTCGTCAGCGACGTCAGGCTGCCGATCTGATGCGCGGACCGCTCGCCCGCCCCATCTCCTGGGCGCGCAACACCTGGCGGACCCTGACCTCGATGGGCACCGCGCTGGTGCTGCTGTTCCTGCTGGCGCTCGCGGCGATCCCCGGCGCCCTGCTGCCGCAGCGCAGCCTCAACGAGACCAAGGTCGCCGAATACCTCGCCGAACACCCGACGCTGGGCCCGTGGCTGGACCGGCTGCAGGCCTTCGACGTGTTCTCCAGCTTCTGGTTCACCGCGATCTACGTCCTGCTGTTCATCTCGCTGGTCGGCTGTCTGACGCCGCGGCTCGTCGAACACGTCAAGAGCCTGCGCGCGGTCCCGGTACCCGCCCCACGCAACCTCGGCCGGCTGCCCAAACACCACACCGCCCGCGTCGCGGGGGAGCCGCAGCAGGTGGCGGACTCGATCAGCGCCCACCTCAAGGGGTGGCGGAAGGTCACGCGACATGAGGGCGACTCAACCGAGATCTCGGCCGAGAAGGGCTATCTGCGCGAGTTCGGCAATATCGTCTTCCACTTCTCGCTGCTCGGCCTGCTCGTGGCGATCGCCGCGGGCAAGCTGTTCGGCTACGAGGGCAACGTCATCGTCATCGCCGACGGCGGCCCCGGCTTCTGCTCGGCCTCACCCGCGGCGTTCGACTCGTTCCGGGCGGGCAACACCGTCGACGGCACGTCGCTGTACCCGATCTGCCTCAAGGTCGACCGGTTCAACGCCGACTACCTCGACAACGGTCAGGCCACGTCGTTCTCGGCGGACATCAACTACCAGGCCGGCGACGATCTGAGCACCGGGACGTGGCGGCCCTACCAGCTCAAGGTCAACGAACCGCTGCGGGTCGGCGGGGATCGGGTTTACCTGCAGGGCCACGGCTACGCACCCACGTTCACCGTCACGTTCCCCGACGGGCAGACGCGCACCCAGACGCTGCAGTGGCGGCCCGATGATCAACTGACGTTCCTGTCGTCGGGTGTGATGCGGTTCGACCCGCCCGCGGGCACCTACCCCGACGCCGACGAACGCCGCAAGAACCAGATCGCCATCCAGGGGTTGTTCGCGCCGACGAAGTTGCTGCACGGCAGCCTGTTGTCGTCGCGCTTCCCGGAGATGCGCGATCCCGCCGTCGCCGTCGACATCTACCGCGGCGACACCGGCCTGGACTCCGGCCGCCCGCAGAACATCTTCTCCCTCGACGAGCGGCTCATCGGGCAGGGCAGGCTCACCCGCGAAGCCCGCGTGAACCTCGACGCCGGGGCGGAGACCCGCCTCGACGACGGCACGGTGATCCGGTTCGACGGTGCGGTCCCGTTCGTCAACGTGCAGGTGTCGCACGATCCCGCCCAGATCTGGGTGCTGGTGTTCGCGATGACGATGATGGCGGGCCTGCTGATCTCGCTGATCGTGCGGCGCCGCCGGGTCTGGGTTCGGATCACCCCCGCCGGGCCGGGTACCGTTGGCGTCGAATTCGGCGGGCTGGCCCGCACCGACAACTCCGGGTGGGGCGAGGAGTTCGAGCGGTTGACGGTGCGGCTGCTGGCCGACCACCCCGACGCGGCGACCGACGCCGTGTCGAAAGAGAGAGTCACATGAACAGTCCCGACATCGACCTCGGCCTGGCGCGGTACTCCGACTGGGCGTTCACCTCGTCGGTGCTGGTGCTCGTCGTCGCACTGCTGCTGTTGGCCGTCGAGCTGGCGTACACCCGCAGCCGCAAGGTCGCCGAGCGGGAACTCGTCGGCGCGTCCGTCGGCGCCGACAGCGCGGGCCCGGGCATCGTCTCCGACGTCCCGCGCCGTCCCTTCGACGAGCGCATCGGCTCGGCAGGCATCGCGATGGTCTACCTCGGCATCGCGTTGCTGCTCGGATGCATCGTGCTGCGCGGACTGTCCACCTCGCGGGTGCCGTGGGGCAACATGTACGAGTTCATCAACCTGACGTCGTTCTGCGGTCTGGTCGCGGCGGCCGTGGTGCTGCGCAAACCGCAGTACCGGTCGCTGTGGGTGTTCGTCCTCCTCCCGGTGCTCATCCTGCTGACCGTCTCCGGCCGCTGGCTGTACTCGCACGCCGCCCCCGTGATGCCGGCACTGCAGTCCTACTGGCTGCCCATTCACGTCTCCGTCGTCAGCCTCGGCTCCGGGGTGTTCCTCGTCGGCGGCGTCGCGAGCATCCTGTTCCTGCTCAAGATGTCGCGGTTCGGCCAGACCACCAGCGACGGACTGTTCGCGCGGGTCGTGCAGCGGCTGCCGGACGCGCAGACCCTCGACCGCATCGCGTACCGCACGACGATCTTCGCGTTCCCGGTATTCGGGTTCGGCGTCATCTTCGGCGCCATCTGGGCCGAGGAGGCGTGGGGCCGCTACTGGGGCTGGGACCCCAAGGAGACGGTGTCGTTCATCGCGTGGGTGGTCTACGCCGCCTACCTGCACGCCCGGTCCACCGCGGGCTGGCGCGACCGCAAGGCCGCCTGGATCAACGTCGCCGGGTTCGTCGCGATGGTGTTCAACCTGTTCTTCATCAACCTGGTCACCGTCGGCCTGCACTCCTACGCCGGAGTCGGCTGATGGGGGACCACTCGGCGGGTGGCTTCCGGGCGCAACGACGGTTCCGCGACCCCGCGGCCGACGAGCCCCAGGCGCCGCCGGAGTGGTCCGACCCGACCCCGCCGACCGGTATCCCGGTCGTCGACCCCACCGCAGCGGGGCCTTCCGCACCGCCGCCGCCGCCGGTCCCGGATCCGCAGCCGGTGTCCCAACCGCTACCGGTGCCCCCGACGCCGTACGAGGACCTCTCGACGGTCGCGCTGCTCGGTAAGCCCGCGCCGTCGCACGGTTGGCGCCGCTGGCTGTACCTCGCGACGTTCAAACTCGTCAACATCGGCGACAGCCCGAACGCCGCCCAGCACGACAGCCTGGTCACCCGCGTCAAACAACCGCTGGGCGGCTGCTACCGCATCGCGGTGCTGTCGTTGAAGGGCGGCGTCGGCAAAACCACGATCACCGCGACGCTGGGCGCGACGTTCGCGTCGATCCGCGGTGACCGGGTGGTGGCCGTCGACGCCAACCCCGATCGGGGCACGTTGAGCCAGAAGGTGCCGCTGGAGACGACGGCGACGGTGCGTCATCTGCTGCGCGACGCCGAGGGCATCGAGCGCTACAGCGATGTGCGCGCCTACACCTCACAGGGGCCGAGCCGGCTGGAGGTGCTGGCCTCGGAGACCGATCCCGCGGTGTCGGAGGCGTTCAGCTCCGACGACTACACCCGCACGCTGGCGGTGCTCGAACGCTTCTACAGCCTGGTGCTCACCGACTGCGGCACCGGGCTGATGCATTCGGCGATGACGGCGGTGCTCGCCCACGCGGACGTGCTCGTGGTGATCAGTTCCGGGTCGGTCGACGGGGCGCGCAGTGCGTCGGCGACGCTGGACTGGCTCGACGCGCACGGACACCAGGCCCTGGTCGCCAATGCGATCGCCGTCATCAACGCGGTGCGTCCGCGCTCGGGCAAGGTGGATCTGCAGAAGGTCTCCGACCACTTCTCCCGGCGGTGCCGTGCGGTGGCCGTGGTGCCGTTCGATCCGCATCTGGAAGAGGGCGCCGAAATCGACCTGGACCGCCTCAAACCGGCGACGCGGCAGGCGCTGCTGGAACTGGCCGGGGTGGTGGCCGACGGATTCGCCGGCGCGGTCGTGGGGCACCACGACAGCCGCGGCTGACCGGTCGATACCGCCGGGTTACTGCCGCGGGTTGTTGTCGTCCTGGCCGAGCCGCCGGAGGAAATCCGGATCGTCGTCGGGGCCGATCACCCGGCGCTGCGGCCGGGTCGCGTTGACCCGCGTGAGCCGCCAGCCGATGTAGACCAGTCCGGCCAGAACGAGTATCAGGAGCAAATACGCCACACAAACCTCCTGGCATCGATGATACGCGCCGTCGGTAGTCTCGGATGCGTGTCAGAAGGTCGACAGGGAGCCCGTCTGGTCGTCGATGTGCTCGTCTACGTGGCGGCCCGGCTGCTGCTGGTGGCGGCGCTCGCGGCGGTGATCATCGGCGTCGGACATCTGCTCGGGTTGCGGGATTTCCCGCTGGTCATCGCGATCTTGTTCGCGATCGTGATCGCACTGCCGCTGGGCATCTGGCTGTTCGCGCCGCTGCGGCAGCGGGCGACGGCGAGTATCGCCGCGTTCGACGAGCGCCGCCGCCGCGACCGTGAGCAACTGCAGGCCCGGCTGCGCGGGGAAGAGCCGCCCGAGACCCCCGAGGCATGACCCCGCGGCAGGCGTTCGGTGCCGAATTCTCCGGCGCCGCAGGGTTTCTCAACTCACCGACCTACGGGCTGCCCCCGCAGTTCCTGGTGCGTGCGCTGCACGACGCCCTCGCGGCGTGGCAGGCCGGCACGTTGGACGCCAAGGACTTCGACCAACCGGTGCGCGACGCCCGCGCCGGATACGCGGCATTGGTCGGGGTGCCGGTGTCCTCGGTCGCCCTGGCCGGGAGCGCGTCGGCGGCGCTGGGTCTGGTGGCCGCCGCGCTGCCCGACGGCAGCCGCGGTGCGACGGTGGCCGGTGAGTTCACCAGCACCACCTTCCCGTTCGCCGCGCAGGCCGGCCGCGGCGTCACGCTCACCGAGCTGAGCGCCGACGAACTCGTCGCCACCGCCGCGGATTACGACTTCGTGACCGCGAGCGTGGCGCAGTCGGCGACCGGTGCGGTGCTCGATCTGGCGGCGCTGCGGGCCGCGGTGGCGGGCACCGGCACGTGGACGATCCTCGACGTGACGCAGGCCGCCGGGTGGAAGCGGCTGGAGCTGGGGTGGGCCGACGTGACGGTGGCCTCGGTCTACAAGTGGCTGCTGGCGCCGCGCGGTGCGGCGTTCCTGTCGGTCGGCGCGCGGCCCGCCGCGGCTATGACCCCGCACGGCGCGAACTGGTACGCCGGCGAGCAGCCGTGGGAGTCGATCTACGGGTTGCCGTTGCGGCTGGCCGCCGACGCCCGCCGCTTCGACACCTCACCGGCCTGGTTCAGCGTGCTCGGCGCGGGCCTGACCCTGCCGTGGCTGGCCTCGCTGGACGCGGCGGCGGTCGAGGCGCACACCGTCGGGCTCGCCGAGAGGCTGCGCGCCGAACTCGGTCAGGCACCGCACCCGTCGGCGATCGTGTCGCTGCCTGCCTCCGGCGCCGCGGAGCGTCTGCAACAAGCGGGGATCCGCGCGGCGGTGCGTGCGGGGGCGGTGCGGGTG
>NZ_LQIT01000029.1 GCF_001499965.1 Mycobacterium sp. GA-2829 | reverse complement strand
ACGTCAGACATCTCCACTAAGCCCGGAGGTCCTCCCTTCTCACAGCCAAACCGTCAACAACGTCCCTGCCGGGTACAACTAGCGCTCCGAGAGCAGCAGCATCCCATACGCGGCGATGCTCTGGGCGTCGGTGATCTCGCCGTCGCGCACCATCCGCTCGAACTCGGTCCGGGTGAACCACGCGCTGCGCATGTCCTGCTCCTCGTGTTCGCGGTCGTGCTCACCCTCGGTGAGGTCGGTGGCCAGGAACACCCACCCGCGCTGACTGCTCATCCCCGGTGCGACGTCGAGCAGTCCGAGCCGCGTCACGCTGCCCGCCCGCAACCCCGTCTCCTCCCGCAGTTCGCGCGCCGCCAACTCGAGCGGATCCATATCGGCCCGCCCCGGCGCGGTGCCCTGCGGGAACTCCCAGCGCCGCAGTTCGAGCGGGTACCGGTACTGCTCCACCAGCCTCATCCGGTCGCCGTCGCAGGCGATCACCAACGCGTAGGTGGGTTTGTCGACGACGGCGTAGATCCCGTCACTACCGTCGGGCCGTCGGATGTCGTCCTCGCGCAGGGTCAACCAGTTGTTTCGGTACACCTCGCGCGACGCCACACGTTGGATGGATTCCACGCGCCCAGTATCGCGGAGTGCTTCGGCGAGTAGCCTCAGCGGCGTGTTGCTGACCTCGCTGAACCCTGCCGCGGTCGCCGGCGGCGCCGACATCCCCGACGCCGTGACCATCGCCGACACCGTGTTCAGCCGCAGTGATCTGGTGGGCGCCGCGACGTCGGTCGCCGAACGCGTCGGCAGGGCGCAGCGGATCGCCGTGCTCGCGACCCCGACCCCCGCCACGGTGCTGGCCATCACCGGCTGTCTGATCGCGGGGGTGCCGTGCGTCCCGGTTCCCGCCGACGTCGGCGTCGCCGAACGCAGGCACATCCTCACTGACTCGGGGGCGCAGGCTTGGCTCGGCGACAAACCCGGTGACGAAGGCGGGGATACGGACCTCCCGCACATCCCCGTCCGGCTGCACGCGCGGTCCTGGCACCGCTACGCCGAACCGCATCCCGACGAGACCGCGCTCATCATCTACACCTCCGGCACCACCGGCCCGCCGAAAGGTGTGGTGATCAGCCGACGGGCCATCGCCGCCGACCTCGACGCCCTCGCCGAGGCCTGGCAGTGGAGCGCCGAGGACAAACTCGTCCACGGCCTGCCGCTCTACCACGTCCACGGTCTGGTGCTGGGTCTGCTGGGTTCGCTGCGCATCGGCAACCGGTTCGTCCACACGGGCAGGCCCACCGCCGAGGCGTACGCCCAGGCGCAGGGCACCATGTACTTCGGGGTGCCGACGGTGTGGTCACGCATCGCCAACGACGAAAACAGCGCTCGCGCATTGGCTTCGGCGCGGCTACTGGTCTCGGGCAGCGCACCGCTGCCCGTTCCGGTGTTCGACCGGGTGGCCGCGCTGACCGGACACCAGGTCATCGAGCGCTACGGCAGCACCGAATCGCTGATCACGCTCAGCGCCCGCGTGGACGGTGAGCGCAGGCCGGGGTGGGTGGGTCTCCCGCTCGCCGGGGTGCAGACCCGGCTCATCACCGACGACGGCACCCCCGCCGTGCACGACGGCGAAACCATTGCCCGCCTCGAGGTTTCCAGTCCGACGCTGTTCGACGGTTATCTGAACCGGCCCGACGCCACCGCCGAGGTGCTCGACGCCGACGGCTGGTACCGCACCGGCGACGTCGCGGTCATCGACGCCGACGGTATGCACCGGATCGTCGGCCGGGAGTCGGTCGATCTGATCAAGACCGGTGGCTTCCGCGTCGGCGCAGGGGAGATCGAGACGGTGCTACTCGGCCACGACGGCGTTGCCGAGGCCGCGGTGGTCGGGGTGCCCGACGAGGACCTCGGCCAGCGCATCGTCGCGTTCGTCGTCGGGGACGCCGCGCCGGAGACGCTCATCGACTATGTGGGCGAACAACTCTCGGCGCACAAACGCCCCCGTGAGGTGAGAAGAGTCGACAGCCTGCCCCGCAACGCGATGGGCAAGGTACTGAAAAAGGAGCTCGCGCAATGGGTGTGAGGTTCACCGAGCTGTGCATCGACGCCGCCGATCCCCGTGTGCTCGGTGAGTGGTGGGCCGAAGTGCTCGGCTACCCGCCAGAAGTGGACGACGACGGTGACGTGATCCTGCGCCCACCGGCCGGTACCGGTCCGAAACTGACCTTTCTCGCCGTACCGGATGACAAGGTGGTCAAGAACCGCTTGCACATCGACCTCACGCCCGACGATCAGCAGGCCGAGGTGGAGCGGCTGATCAAGATGGGCGCCCGCCGCGTCGACATCGGGCAGGGTGACTCGAGCTGGATCGTGCTGGCCGACCCGGAGGGCAACGAGTTCTGCGTGCTCGCGGCCGAGTGAGGTCAGCCCAGCGCGTCGATCGCCGCCTGTAGCCGCTCGGTCACCTCGGCGGCGATCGGCTGCAGGTCCGGTTCCCCGGTCACGTCGACCAGCACCTGCGGATTCATCGCCTCGACCAGCGTGGTCTGCGGATCATCCGGATCGCTGCGCACCACCACGTTGCACGGCAACAGCAGGCCGATCTGCCGGTCGGCGCCGATCGCGCGGTGGGCCAGCGGCGGATTGCACGCGCCGAGGATCAAGTAGTTCTCCATGTCCTCGTCGAGCTTGTTCTTCAGCGTCGCCTTGACGTCGATCTCGGTCAGCACACCGAAACCCTGCTCCGACAACACCTCACGCGTGCGTGCGACGGCGTCGTCGAACGGGGCCTTCAGGCTGGTGGACAGTGCAATGCTCATCGTGCCTCCTTCGTCTCGAGTGTCAGGCCAACGCCAGGAATAACTTCTCCAGCTCGGCGACAGTCATCGGTTCCTGCGCGTCGGCGGCGTCTCCTGTGACGCATTCCCGCAAGCCGGTGGCGACAATCTTGAATCCGGCCCGATCGAGCGCCTTGGACACGGCGGCCAACTGTGTCACGACGTCCTTGCAGTCACGCCCCTGCTCGATCATCGAAATGACACCGGCGAGTTGCCCTTGCGCCCGGCGTAGCCGGTTGAGGACCGCATCGATGGCTTCCTGATCGCCGACCATGGTGTTCCTTTCGTCTCCTGGCTTCGATGATACCCACGGGGGTATATCTCCCGTTCGAACGCGCCGGTTGCGGTCAGGATTCCCGCGGCCGCTCGGGCCTCACCAATTCGTCGACGATCGTCTTCAGGTCGCAGGTGAGACCGCCCCGGTTGTACGGCAGCCGTGCCAACATCATGCCCATCGCGCAGGTGTTGGTCAGCGCCGCCACGGTCAGCCCGGCGCCGATGGCGAACGCGATCCACTCGAGCCCAGGAACGACGGCGCTGAGCAGCGGACGTCGATGAGCCGGGGTGTGGCTGGGGAGTCGAGCAGATCGCGTAGTGACGCGGCATCGATTGTGGCGGTCGGCATGGTGGCCCTTTCCGGCTCTTGGTTGTGCAGATATACCCCCCATGGGTATCGTTCGGCTCGATGGTACACATACCCAAGGGGGTATACCGGTCCAGGGAATAGATACCCCCGGGGGTATTGTCGTAGATACCCACAGGGGTATTCCGCACAGGAGCCCCGTCGACCCGAAAGGAACAGCCGATGATCCTGGAGCAGTACTACATCGAGTGCCTGTCGCACGCGTCGTACCTGATCGGCGACAAAGGGACCGGACGCGCCGTCGTCGTGGATCCGCGCCGCGACATCACCGACTACCTGGCCGACGCCCGCAAGAACGGGTTGACGATCGAGGGCGTCATCAACACCCACTTCCACGCCGACTTCGTCTCTGGCCACCTCGAGCTCGTCGACGCGACCGGCGCCTGGATCGGCTTCGGCGAGGCCGCGCAGACCGACTATCCGATTCGCCGACTGGCACACGCGGAGCACCTGTCGCTGGGCGAGGTCGACCTGGAGATCCTGTCCACTCCCGGCCACACCTGGGAGTCGATCAGTGTGCTGGTACGCGAACGCCCCGATGCGGAACCAACCGCCGTCCTGACCGGAGACTCGTTGTTCATCGGGGACGTCGGCCGGCCGGACCTGGTCAACATCGGCGACAGTTCGACCGCCGACCTGGCGCGGGCGATGTTCCACACGATCCACGACACGCTCATGAAGCTGCCCGACTCGGTCACGGTCATGCCCGCCCACGGCGCAGGCTCGTCGTGCGGCAAGAACCTGTCCACGGAGCTCACGTCGACGATCGGCGAGCAGCGTGCCACGAATCCGTCGGTGCAGCCGATGACCGAGGACGCCTTCGTCGAACTCGTCACCGCGGGCCAGCCGGCCGCACCGTCGTACTTCAGCGTCGACGCCGCGATGAACAAGCGGGTGCACCCGTTGCTGCAGGCCGACCGCGAAGTGCCCGCGATGACGCCGCATCAGGTTCGGACCGCGCTCGACAGTGGCGTGCGGGTGCTCGACGCCCGCTCGGTCGAGGACTTCGCGACCGGCCACCTCCGCGGGACGGTCAACGTCGGATTCGACGGCCGCTTCGCCGAGACCGGCGGCATGGTCGCCGAGGTCGGCGAGCCCATCGCGCTGATCACCTACCCGGGCGACGAACAGACCGCGGCGCTGCGCCTGGCGCGGGTGGGTTCGGACAATGTGGTGGGTTACCTGACGGTCGGACCGGACGGCGTCTTCCCCGCTGAACTCACCGACCTGGTGCAGCCCGCGCCCCGGTCCACTGTCGCCGCCCTCGACCGGCTGCTGGTTGACGACGCAGTGACACTCGTCGATATCCGCAACCCCGGGGAACGCGAAGCCGGTGCCATCCCGGGTTCGCTGCACATTCCGCTCGCGCAGCTGCGTGCCCGCATGGGTGAGGTGCCCGGCGACAAGCCGATCGTCCTGCACTGCGCGGGCGGCTGGCGTTCCAGCGTCGCGGCGTCGCTGTTGCGGGCCAACGGTTTCGAGCAGGCGTCCGATCTGCTCGGTGGGTACAACGCGTGGGTCGACACCCACGCTGCGGTCTGAACGGAAGGAGTAGCAGATGTGTTATGCGGTCAGGTGTCCGTCCTGCGGTAAGACGACGTGGGACGGCTGCGGCCAACACGTCGACGACGTGATGCGGTCGGTACGGGCCGAAGACCGGTGCCGTTGTGAGCGGGTCGCCGAACCGCCGCGCCACCGCACGGCGCGGTTCTGGCGGCGGTGACCGCCGCGGCGATCGGCCTGGCCTTCGGTGCGCTCATCGGCGTGCTGCTGGGGCTGCTCGGCGGTGGCGGATCCATCCTGGCCGTCCCCGCACTGGTGTACGGCATGGGGCTCGATATCGAGCAGGCCATTCCGATCTCGCTGATCGTCGTCGCGGCGGCGTCCGTCGTCGGCGTGCTGCCGAAGATCCGCGCCGGACAGGTCCAATGGCGGCTCGCAGGCATCTTCGCGGTGGCGGGCGTCCCGGCGACCATCGCGGGCAGCGCGATCAGCAGGCACCTACCCCAGTCGGCGCTGTTGATCGGGTTCGCAGCGGTGATGGTGGTGGCCGGTGCCCGCATGCTCACCGATCAGGAGAACACCGGTACCGCATGTCAGGTCCGCGGAGGCCGGGTCAACTGGCGGCGTTGCGCGCCCCGGTCGATCGGCGCGGGCCTCATGGTCGGCGTGTTGACGGGGCTGTTCGGTGTGGGGGGCGGATTCCTCATCATCCCGGCGCTCGTCGTCGTGCTGGGAGTCGAAATGGCCACGGCGATCGGCACGTCCCTGTTGATCATCACCGCCAACTCCGTCGCCGGTGTGCTCTCGCATGTCGACGCGATCACCGTCGACTGGACCGTCACGGTGACCTTCGTCGCGGCGGCGATGGTGGCTTCGCTGGTGGCCGGGCAACTCGGTACCAAGATCGAAACCAGCCGCCTACAACGGTGGTTTTCCTACCTCGTCTTCGCCGTGGCGGCGTACGTACTCGTCGACACGATTTTCCTACGTTGACTCAGAAGGGATTCCTCATGCACGTCTCGATCATCGAGACCTCCGGACTCGGAGACCGCAGCTATCTGATCAGCGACGGCGGCACCGCTGTCGCGATCGATCCGCAACGCGACATCGACCGTGTGCTCGCACTCGCCGCCGACCACGCGGTCCGCATCACCCACGTGCTGGAGACGCATGTGCACAACGACTATGTGACCGGAGGACTCGAACTTTCGCGCACCGTCGGTGCCGAGTACGTGGTGCCCGCCGGCGACGACGTCGGTTATCCGCGGCGCGCCGTCACCGACGGCGACGTCATCGAGGCGGGTCGCATCCGGCTGGAGGCGCTGCGCACTCCGGGCCACACTCACCATCACGTGAGCTATGTGCTGCGCGACGACACCGGAGTGGTACACGGCGTCTTCACCGGCGGCTCGATGCTGTTCGGAACCACGGGACGCACCGACCTCGTCGCGCCCGAAGACACCGAAGAGCTCACACACGCGCAGTACCACTCGGTGCGCAGGATCGCCGACCGACTTCCCGCCGACACCTGCGTCTACCCGACCCACGGGTTCGGCAGCTTCTGTTCTGCCACACCGGCTTCGGGCGACGCGTCGACGATCGGCGAACAGCGGCAGGCCAATCCGGCGCTCAACCAGGACGAACAGAGCTTCGTCGACGAGCTGCTGGCCGGCCTGGCTGCTTTTCCCGCCTACTACGCGCACATGGGCGTCATCAACCGCGAGGGCCCCGCACCGGTCGACCTCACCCCGCCCGCGCCCGTCGACCCCACCGAACTGCGTCGCCGGATCGAAGCCGGTGAATGGGTGGTCGACCTGCGCACCCGTACGGCGTTCGCCGCCGGACATCTGCAGGGCACCCTGGGTTTCGAGTTGTCCGGTTCCTTCGTCAGTTACTTCGGGTGGCTCTACGAGTGGGGCGCTCCGGTGACCCTGATCGGGGAGTCGCCGGATCAGATCGCCGACGCCAAACGCGAATTGGTGCGCATCGGGATAGACCGGCTGACCGGGTCGGCGACCGGTGACATCGACGAGCTGCGGGACGGGATCGGGCTTTCGAGCTACCGGGTGTCCGATTTCGCCGGTCTGGCAACAACACTCGATACCGTGGCTGTCCTCGATGTGCGGCAGAGCCACGAGTACGACGATGCCCACATCAGTGGAGCCGTCAACATCCCGCTGCACGAACTACCGCTGCGGCTCGACGACGTCCCCGCGGGACCGGTCTGGGTGCATTGTGCGTCGGGCTACCGGTCCTCGATCGCGGCGTCATACCTCGACCGCGCCGGCTGGGACGTCGTGCTGATCGACGATGACTTCGCCAACGCCGGGAAGTTCCCGCTCAGTTCGCGTGCAACGCCTCGTTGAGCGTGATGCCGGAACCGTCGCGCTTGACCACCTCGACCGCGCCGGTCACCGAGTTGCGCCGGAACAGCAGGTTGTTCGCTCCGGACAGTTCACGCGCCTTGACGGTCTGCCCGTCGGCGGTCTGCACCTTGGTGCCCGCGGTGACGTAGAGACCCGCCTCGACCACGCAGTCGTCGCCCAGGGAGATGCCGACACCGGCGTTGGCGCCCAGCAGGCACCGCTTGCCGATCGAGATGACCTCTGTGCCGCCGCCCGACAGCGTCCCCATGATCGACGCGCCGCCGCCGACGTCGGAGCCGTCGTCGACCACCACACCGGCCGAGATCCGGCCCTCGACCATCGACGAGCCCAGCGTGCCCGCGTTGTAGTTCACGAAGCCCTCGTGCATGACCGTCGTGCCCGCGGCAAGGTGGGCGCCCAGCCGCACCCGATCGGCGTCGGCGATCCGCACACCCGTCGGCGCCACGTAGTCCACCATCCGCGGGAACTTGTCGATCCCGTACACGGTGACCGGGCCGCGGCGGCGCAACCGGGCGCGCACCGTCTCGAAGCCCTCGACCGCGCACGGGCCGTAATTGGTCCACACCACGTTGGCCAGCACCCCGAAGATGCCGTCCATGTTCGCGCCGCGCGGTGCGATCAGCCGGTGCGAGAGCAGGTGCAGGCGCAGGTAGGCGTCGTACCCGTCGGCGGGTTTGTCGTCGAGCGAGCCGATGACGGTGCGCACGGCGACGATGTCCACGTCGCGGTCCTCGTCACGGCCGGTGAGCTCGCCGATTTCGGCGGGCACTTCGGCGACCGACATCCGCAGCGTGCCGGGTTCGCCGTCGGCACCCAACTCGGGCGCCGGGTACCAGGTGTCGAGGACGGTTCCGTCGGCGGCGATGGTGGCCAGGCCGATTCCTGCAGCTGAAGTCACGGGGCTAGAGATTACCGTTGACGCCATGGGCCTGAACTTGCACGGTGACCCCGTCGACCTCACTGCCGCGCTCGTCGACATCCCCAGCGAATCGCGCCACGAACAGCGCATCGCCGACGAGATCGAGACCGCCCTGCGCGAACAGACCGACGGTTTCGAGGTCATCCGCAACGGCGACGCCGTGCTGGCCCGCACGAACCGCGGCCTGCCGTCACGGGTGCTGCTCGCCGGGCACATCGACACCGTGCCCGCCGCCGACAACGTCCCGTCCCGCCGCGACGGCGACGACCTCTATGGCTGCGGCACCTCCGACATGAAGTCGGGCGACGCGGTGTTCCTGCACCTCGCGGCGACCGTCGCCGACCCCGCGCACGACCTCACGCTCGTGATGTACGACTGCGAGGAGATCGAGGCCTCGGCCAACGGGCTCGGCCGCATCGAACGCGACCTCCCCGACTGGCTGCGCGCCGACGTCGCCATCCTCGGCGAACCGTCCGGCGGCTTCATCGAAGCCGGCTGCCAGGGCACCCTGCGGGTCGTCGTGAGCGCGACCGGCACCCGCGCGCACTCGGCGCGATCCTGGTTGGGCGACAACGCGATCCACAAACTTGGTGCGGTGCTCGACCGGTTGGCCGCCTACCAGGCGCGCAGCGTCGACATCGACGGCTGCGTCTACCGGGAGGGACTGTCCGCCGTGCGGATCGATGGCGGCATCGCGGGCAACGTCATCCCCGACGCCGCCGCGGTCACCGTGAACTTCCGGTTCGCGCCGGACCGCACCGTCGAGCAGGCGTTGGCCCACGTCCACGAGGTGCTCGACGGGCTCGACGTCACCATCGAGCAGACCGACGCCGCCGCGGGCGCGCTGCCCGGGCTCACGAAACCGGCCGCCGCGGCGCTGGTCGAGGCGGCCGGGGGGCAGGCGCGGGCGAAGTACGGGTGGACCGACGTGGCGCGGTTCGCCGCGCTGGGCATTCCGACGGTCAACTACGGGCCCGGCGACCCCAACCTCGCCCACCGCGTCGACGAACGCGTCGAGGTCGGGCAGATCACCGCGACCACCGAGGTCCTGCGGCGATATTTATCCGCTTGACCGTCGCCGTATCGTGAAAACCATGCTGGGAATCGACGCCTGAGCCGTCCTCATCCGTCCTGCGGTGCCGTCACGCCCGTAGCTCACGAGAGATTCCCCGCATGTCAGATCCGTCGATCGTCTGCGCCGGCGTGTCCTTCGCCTGGCCCGACGACACCATCGTCTTCGCCGACCTGTCCGCCTCCTTCACCCCGGGCCGCACCGGCCTCGTCGCCCCCAACGGCGCGGGCAAATCCACTCTGCTGCGGCTGATCGCCGGCGATCTCGCGCCGACGGGCGGGACCATCACCGTCACCGGGACGCTCGGCTACCTGCCCCAGACCCTGCCCCTGGCCGCGGATCTCACCGTTGCCGACGTGCTCGGGGTGGCACCGGTGATCGCTGCGCTCAACGCGCTGGCCGCAGGCGACGCGAGCGAGGCCGTGTTCACCGCGATCGGCGACGACTGGGACATCGAGGAACGGGCCCGCGCCCAACTCGACCGGCTGGGCCTCTATGCCGTCGCGCTCGAACGGCCCCTTGGCACACTGTCCGGCGGTGAGGTCGTCTCGCTCGGCCTGGCCGCGCAGCTGCTCGCCCGGCCCGATGTGCTGCTGCTCGACGAGCCGACGAACAACCTCGACGCCGACGCCCGGCGTGCGCTCTACACCGCGCTCGACGACTTCGCGGGCACACTGCTCGTGGTCAGCCACGACCGTGTGCTGCTCGACCGGATGGACCGCATCGCCGAGCTGTCCCGCGGCGAGATCGCCTTGTACGGCGGCACTTTCACCGCCTACCGGGAGGCGGTGGCACTCGAGCAGCAGGCCGCCGAGAGCGATCTGCGCAACGCCGAACAACAGCTCAAGCGGGAGAAACGGCAGATGCAGGAGGCGCGCGAACGGGCAGCCAAGCGGTCGAGCACCGCCGCGCGCACTCTCGCCGACGCCGGTCTGCCGAAGATCGTCGCCGGTGCGCGCAAACGGCGCGCGCAGGAGTCCGCGGCAAAGGTCGACGACGTCCACGCCAAGCGGGTGAACGACGCCCGGGCGCGGGTGAACGACGCCGAACGCGCGCTGCGCGACGACGACACGATCGCACTCGACCTGCCCGACACCACGGTTCCCGCGGGTCGGACGCTGTTCACCGGCAGCGGGTTGCAGGTCAACCTCGGCGGTCGAGAGGTGTTCGCGCACAACGGGATCGACCTGACGATCCGCGGACCGGAACGGATCGCGCTGACCGGGCCGAACGGGGCGGGCAAGTCGACGCTGCTGCGGCTCATCGCCGGGGCCGGCGCTCGCACCGCGTACCTGGGCCAACGCCTCGACCTGCTCGACGACGACGTGTCGGTGGCGCAGAACCTCGCCCGGTTCGCCCCCGAGATGACCGTGACCCGGAGCCGGCACCTGTTGGCGCAGTTCCTGTTCCGCGGTGACCGGATCCACCTTCCGGTGTCGGCGCTCTCCGGCGGTGAACGGCTGCGGGCCACGCTGGCGTGCGTGCTCTACGGCCAACCGGCACCGCAGCTGCTGCTACTCGACGAACCGACGAACAACCTCGACCTGGTCAGCGTCGGGCAACTCGAATCCGCGCTCAACGCGTATCGGGGCGCGTTCGTCGTGGTGAGCCACGACGAGCGGTTCCTCGCCGAGATCGGTGTGCAGCGGTGGTTGCGGCTGGCCGACGGGGTGCTGACCGACGGGTGAGCGTCAGACCTGCCGGGTGGGGGCGGGGATCGCCCGCTCCGCGACGGGAAGCTCCTCCACCGGAGCCCGCTCGGAATCCGCCCCCGACTCGGCGCCGGGTTCGCCGGCGGGCTCTGCCTTGGCGGCCGTCGCTGCCTGGACGATCTGCTGCACGCCCTGCATGACCTGCTGCGGCACCTGCTGCAGACCCTGGGCGAGTCCCTGCACGGCACCGCTGCCCTGTTGGCCCAACTGGCCGAGTTGACCGAGTTGCCCCATGAGAGGTCCGAGTGCGCCGGCCGCACCGGAGGCACCCGAGGCGGCCGAGGCCGGGGACGCGCCTGCCCCCGCGGCGGGACCGCCCGCCGCCTCGATCGCGGCCCGCAGCTTGGCCGCCGACTGTTCGTCACCCTTGTCGTAGGCGGCCGCGGCCTTGCGCAGCAGCTCCGCGATCTTGTCGCCGCTTCGGGCGGTGGTCTGCAGCGCACCCTGACGCGATCCGAGCAGATTGCTCAGCGCGTTTTGCACCGAGAACGCGATCTGACCGTGGGTGGCCTCGACGCCGGAGATGTTCGCCCCGCCGCCGAGGAGGCCGGCGATGCTCGACGCGATCTCGGTATGGGTCTGGGAGAACTGGCGCAGCCCATCGGTTCGCACGGACAACGGTCCACCGGTCATGGCGTCAGTTTAAGTGCGGTGTCGGGACGGGTCGCGCAGCAATTCATCCACGAGCAGCGTCGGCCTGCCGCATCGCGTCGGCGGCCGCACCGTGGCACCCCAATCCCGCGAACGCCGCTGCCGCCTCCGCCAGACCCACCGCATCCGAACCCGTGTACGCCTTGGCGTGCAGCAGCGCGATCCGCCCGAACTCGCAGTCGACGCCGAGACGCACCATGTGGTCGGCCGCCCTGGCGTCGCCCAACCGGACCGCGGTGTGCAACGCGCGCAACGCCACCGCCAGCTGGCCACCCCGCTCGGCCGTACGCGCCGCATCGCGCGCCGCGGCCACCGCCCCGTGGGTGTCGCGCCGCGCCGACATCGTCCACGCCCGACCGAGCGCGAGTTCCGGTGCGAACAGCATCGATTTGAGCCCGTGCCGAGACTCCGCGCGCGCCAACGCCTTTCCGGCCTCCACGGCCAACCCCTGCTCGCCGAGGGCCTGCGCGAGCAGCATCCACGCCAACGGCCCCCACGAGTATCCCGTCGGCGCCAGCGTCGCGGCCGCGTCCCGCAACAACGTGACCGCACCGGCCAGATCGCCGCGGGCGATGAGGACGTCGGCGATCAGCACCTCGCCGATCGCCCGGCCGGGCTGCTGGCGTTCGGCGAACTCGGTGATCCTGCGGGCCAGCTCGTGCGCCCGGTCCAGATTCCCGGACATCAGCAACGCCGTGGTCTGGCCGAAACCGCTGGTGAACCTCAGCAGCCCGGGATGGTGTGCGGCGGCCGCCCGCTCCGCCAGTGCGTCGACCTCGAGGAAGCGGCCCATCCGCGCACAGCTGAGTGCCGCGGCGGCGGCCGCCCAGCCGACGGCGGTGTCGTCGGCGTGCGGGGCGGCCAACACCTCGTCGGCGATCTCCATCGCCCGGGCCGGTGACCCCGCGTTCATCGCGAACGTCGAGGACAGCGCATCGATCGTCGTCCTGGCCGCCGGGCTGACCACCCGGCCGCGCACCGTGCGCAGGAACGCCGTCGCGCGTTCGGGTTCCGAGAGCATCCAGAACCGGTTCGCCGCACACGGCAGCGCCCACGCCATCAACTCGGTCTCGCTGAGCGCGGACTCGTCGACGCCGGCCAGAACCTCGTCGGCCTCCCGCCCCCGGCCCTGCCAGCCGAGCGCGTAGCCCAAGGCCAGCCGGGTCCGCAGGTCGCCCGAACGCTCCAGCGCCGCCCGCGCCAACCGCTCGCTCAACTCCAGACCGCCCAACCGCAGCGCCTCCTCCGCGGCGGCCGTCAGCTCCGTCGCGGGCAATTCGTGGTCACTGTCCAAAGCCATCGCCGCAACCTGCAACCGGTCGAGCACCCCGGTGGGCCTGGCGGCCGCCAGCCGTGCGACCACCTCGGTGCGCACCCGCCGCAGTTCCGGCCCGCCGAGCAGATCCCGTGCGGCGTCGGCGAACAGCGGATGCCCGGGGCGGGCGAGCGGTCCGTCGACATCGACCGCACCTGCGTCGGTGGCCGCCGCGACGGCGTCGGCACCGGCCAGCGCCGACAGGACCGCGACCGGCAGCGGATCGCACACCGCCAGGTACTCGAGCGCGCGCCGGGCCGGTGTGGGGAGGTCGGCGACGAACATCGACACCTGCGCGGCCACCCGGGTGTCGTCGTGTCCCGGCGGCTGCAGCTCGACGCGGCCCAGCAGGTCGTCCGCCCACAGCGCCTCGACCTGTCCCGGGGTCGGCGAACCGGCGGCCACCGACACCACCAGGCTCGCGGTGCCGGTCAGCGCGAGCTGATACAGCAGCGTCGCGGACAGGGGATCCAGCAGATGCGCGTCGTCGACGATCACGACCCGGCCGCCCAGTGCCTCGCGCGCGGCCCGCACGACCGCCGCGGTCTTCCCCTCGGCCGGGATGTCGATCAGGTGGCGGAAGGCGCCGAACGGCAGATCGGCGTTGCCCGCGGTCGCCGTCACCCACGCGGCAGGACCCAGCCGCTCGGCCGCCGCACGCAGCAGCGCCGTCTTGCCCACCCCGGCCGGTCCGATCACCACGACACCCGACCGCAGGCGAACGCCATCCTCGACGGATTCCAGGGCGGGTTCGTGCGGCGCAACCACCCAGTCCACAGGCATCGCCGGATTGTAGGACCGTCTAGGTTGTCGGTGTGCCCGATCGACCCGACCGCCCGTGGGCAGTCTGCGTGTACTGCGCCTCCAGCCCGACCGACCCCAGACTCCTCGAGCTGGCCACCCGCGTGGGTTCAGCCATCGCCGACCACGGCTGGACGCTGGTGTCCGGCGGCGGCAACG
Source organism: Mycobacterium sp. GA-2829 (assembly GCF_001499965.1). Lineage (GTDB taxonomy): Bacteria > Actinomycetota > Actinomycetes > Mycobacteriales > Mycobacteriaceae > Mycobacterium. The sequence goes on along the minus strand of NZ_LQIT01000029.1, from coordinate 61,048 downwards.
TCTCGGCGATGGGCGCCGTCGCCCATGCGGCGAGGTCGCGCGGTGGCCGCACCGTCGGGGTGATCCCGAAGGCGCTGGTGCACCGCGAGGTGGCCGATGTCGACGCCGACGAGCTCGTCGTCACCGACACGATGAGGGAACGCAAACAGGTCATGGAGGACCGCGCCGACGCGTTTCTGTCGTTACCGGGAGGTATCGGCACACTCGAGGAATTTTTCGAAGCCTGGACTGCGGCGTATTTGGGTATGCATAGCAAGCCGGTGGTGATGCTCGATCCGATCGGTCATTACGACGGTCTGCTGGCCTGGTTGCATGGTTTGGTCGACAGCGGTTACGTCGCCCGCGGTGCGCTGGAGCGGTTGATCGTCGTGACCGACGTCGACGAGGCGATGGCAGCGTGCGCCCCTCGCCCCTGATCGAGCAGTGGTTGCGCACGGACGACGATCGGAGGGGTAGTACCGCATGAGCGACGAGAAATCGGGGACGCGGCACAGCGTCGGGTTGCTCGACATCGCCGGTCAGGTACCAGGCCTGGTCATGGATGTGCCCATCATCGTGCGCGGGGTGCTGACGGGGTTCCTGGCACGGCCGTCGGCCAAGACGTCGATCGGCAAGGTCTTCCAGGAACGCGCCGCCAAGTACGCCGACAAGGTCTTCCTCAAGTACGAGGACCGCGAGCTGACCTACCGCGAAGCCAACGAGACCGTGAACCGGTACGCCGCAGTGTTCGCCGCGCGCGGGGTCGGGCACGGGGACGTCGTCGGGATCATGCTGCGCAACTCACCCGAGCCGATCCTGCTCATGCTCGCCGCGGTGAAGTGCGGCGCCATCTCGGGGATGCTCAACTACAACCAGCGCGGCGACGTCCTCGAACACAGCCTCGGGCTGCTGTCGGCCAAAGTGGTGGTGGCCGATCCCGACTTCGTCGACCCGATCAAGGAGTCCGGCGCCGACACCGAGAACGTGATCACCCTCGACGACTTCGAGCGGCTCGCCGACACCGCCCCGAAGTCCAACCCAGCCAGCGCGTCGGCCGTGTTGGCCAAGGACAAGGCGTTCTACATCTTCACCTCGGGCACCACCGGCATGCCGAAGGCCAGCGTGATGACGCACTACCGGTGGCTGCGCGCGCTCGCCGGTTTCGGCGGTATGGGCATGCGCCTCACCAGCAGTGACACCCTGTACTGCTGCCTGCCGCTCTACCACAACAACGCGCTGACGGTCGCGCTGTCGTCGGTGCTGAATTCCGGTGCGACGCTGGCGATCGGCAAGTCGTTCTCGGCGTCGAAGTTCTGGGACGACTGCATCCGCTACGACGCGACCGCGTTCGTCTACATCGGCGAGGTCTGCGCCTATCTGCTCAACCAGCCCGAGAAGGACACCGACCGCAAGCACAAGGTCCGAGTGATCGCCGGAAACGGTCTGCGGCCCGCGATCTGGGACCAGTTCACCGAACGGTTCGGCATCGACCGGGTCTGCGAGTTCTACTCGGCCAGCGAGAGCAACACCGCGTTCGTCAACTTCTTCAACCTCGACAAGACGACCGGCATCTGCCCGACGCCGGTCGCGTTCGTCGAGTACGACGAGGAGAGCGGCGACCCGGTCCGCGACGAGAAGGGCCGGGTGAAGAAGGTCAAGACCGGCGAACCCGGGCTCCTGCTGAGCAAGGTCAGCAGCTTCCAGCCGTTCGACGGCTACACCGACGACAAGGAATCCGAGAAGAAGCTGGTCCGCGACGCCTTCAAGAAGGGCGACGTGTGGTTCAACACCGGCGACCTGATGCGCTCGCAGGGCTTCGGCCACGCCGCGTTCACCGACCGCCTCGGCGACACGTTCCGGTGGAAGGGCGAGAACGTCGCGACCACCGAGGTCGAGGCCGCGGTGTCGACGGATGCGCAGGTCGAGGAGTGCACGGTGTTCGGCGTCGAGGTCCCCGATACCGGTGGCCGGGCGGGCATGGTGGCCATCCAACTGAAGGACGGTCAGGAGTTCGACGGCAAGGCGCTGGCGAAGGCCGTCTACGACAAGCTGCCCAGCTACGCGGTGCCGTTGTTCGTGCGCGTGGTCGAAGAACTCGCACACACGTCGACCTTCAAGAGCCAGAAGGTCGATCTGCGCAAGGAGGGCTACGGCGGCAGCAGCGGCGAGGGCGACGCCGACGACGTCGAGGTGGACGATCCGATCTACGTGCTCTCAGGTCCCGACGAGGGGTACGTGCCCTTCTACGAGGACTATCTGACCGAGGTCAAGGACGGGAAGAAGCCGAAGTAGGTCAGTCGTAGACGATCACCGCGCGGCCGAGGACGTCGCCGCGGGCGATCGCGTCGAGCGTCTCGTTGACCTCGTCGAACCGCACCCGCGTCACGGTGTGTCTGATCCGGCCGGCCTCGGCCAGCGCGAGCACCTCGGTGAGGTCGTTGTAGTTGCCCCAGAACGAACCGAAGTACGTGTACTCACGCGCCACGAGCGGGAACAGCGGGATGTCGACGCGGTTGCCGATGAGCCCCACCGATGCGACGGCGCCTTCGGCCGCGAGCAGTGAGAACGCCAGCCGGATCGCCTCCTCGGACCCGGCGCATTCGATGACCGCGTCGAGTTCGCTTCTGCCGGTGAGGCTTTCGAGCTCCTGACGGATGGCTTCGGTGGTCTTTCCGCCGACGTTGATCGCGTGGTCGGCACCATTGTCGAGCGCGATCTTGAGCTTCTCGTCGCTACGCGCGAACGCCACCACGTCGGCGCCGCCGCCGAGCAGCTTGGCGTACTGGGTGCCGTAACTGCCCAGACCGCCGATACCGCTGACCGCCAGCGTGCGTCCGGCGCCGAGATGCCCGGCGGCCCGCAACTTCTTGAGTCCGCGGTACGGCGTGAGTCCGGCGTCGGTGAGCGGGGCGAGGGTCTCCGGGGACAGATCGTCGCGGCCGGGCATCTTGATCAGGTACCGGTAGTCGACGGGGAGGTACTCCTGATAGCCGCCGTGCAGGCCGAAGCCCGCCCACACGCCGTGCGCGCAGAGTTGTTCGTTGCCCTCGTGGCACTGCCTGCACGCGCCGTCGCCCCAGCTGCCGAAGACGACGACCTGATCACCCTCCGAGAGCGCCGCCGATCTCGGCACCTGCGCGCCGACGGTGTCCACCCACCCCGCGACCTCGTGCCCCGGCGTGATCGGGAAGTCCATCTGCAACCCGGTGTCGAAGTAGCCGTCGATCAGCTGGAAGTCGGTGCGGCACATCCCCGCGCCGCCGACCTTGACCAGCACTTCGTGCGGCTCGATCGCCGGCACGTCGATCTCCTCGAGGCGTAGCGGCTGCTTGTACCCGTACATCCGGGCGGCGCGCATCTTCATGGGCGAAGTCCTCACTATCCGAAAAACGAAAGACCGTGACGATCATCACTCAAAAACGTGTTCGGCGCGCGCCCGTAACCTGAAAGTGTGCAGTCGACTTTCTGCGGCCGCCCGGTCGTCGGTGACCGGGCCCTGATCATGGCGATCGTGAACCGAACGCCCGACTCGTTCTACGACCGCGGCGCGACGTTCACCGACGAAGCCGCCAAGACGGCCGCACACCGTGTCGTCGAGGACGGCGCCGACGTCGTCGACGTGGGCGGCGTCAAGGCCGGACCCGGGCAGACCGTCGACGCCGACGAGGAGATCGCCCGCGTCGTGCCCTTCATCGAATGGCTGCGCGGCACCTTCCCAGACGTGGTGATCAGTGTGGACACCTGGCGGGCCACCGTCGCCAAACAGGCGTGCGCGGCCGGCGCCGACCTGATCAACGACACCTGGGGCGGTGTCGACCCGGACCTGCCCGCCGTCGCCGCCGAGTTCAACGCCGGCCTGGTCTGCTCACATACCGGGGGAGCGGTACCGCGGACCCGGCCGTTCCGCGTCAACTACGGCATCACCGAACGCGGTGTGGTCGACGACGTCATCGCCGAGGTCACCACGGCCGCGCAGCGGGCGGTCGACGCGGGGGTCTCCCGGGACCGCATCCTCATCGATCCGACACACGATTTCGGCAAGAACACTTACCACGGTCTTAGTTTGTTGCGGCACGTGGAAGAGCTTGTAAACACTGGATGGCCGGTCCTGATGGCGCTGAGCAACAAAGATTTCGTCGGGGAGACTCTCGGTGTGGGTTTGACTGAACGCCTCGAGGGCACCCTCGCAGCCACGGCTCTGGCAGCCCAGGCCGGGGCGGCGATGTTCAGGGTGCACGAGGTCGGACCCACTCGGCGCGTACTGGAGATGGTCGCGTCGATCCAGGGCGTGCGTCCGCCGACGCGCACGGTGAGGGGACTGGCATGACACTTACTCCGGAACTTCAGGCACCCGAGTTGCAATCCGCCGACGCGATCGCCCGGCACCGCTGGTTCGACACGCACAGCTGGAACCGTCCGATGTGGACGGTCGCGGAGTTGGAGGCCGCCAAGAAGGGCCGCACCGTCTCGGTGGTGCTGCCCGCGCTCAACGAGGAGGAGACCGTCGCCGGGGTCATCGAGACGATCACCCCGCTGCTCGGCGGACTGGTCGACGAGTTGATCGTGCTGGACTCCGGCAGCACCGACGACACCGCGATCCGGGCGCTGGCCGCCGGTGCGCGGGTGGTCAGCCGCGAAACCGCACTGCCCGAGGTGCCGCCGCAACCCGGCAAGGGTGAGGTGCTGTGGCGCTCACTGGCTGCCACGACCGGCGACGTGATCGCCTTCGTCGACTCCGATCTGCTCGACCCCGACCCCATGTTCGTGCCGAAACTGCTCGGACCGCTGCTGCTCACCCCCGGTGTGCACCTGGTCAAGGGGTTCTACCGGCGTCCGCTGCGGGTCAGCGGTCGCGAGGACGCCAACGGCGGGGGCCGGGTGACCGAACTGGTGGCCCGCCCGCTGTTGGCTTCGCTGCGCCCGGAGCTGACCTGCCTGCTGCAGCCGCTTGGCGGTGAGTACGCGGGCACCAGGGAACTGCTGACCTCGGTGCCGTTCGCGCCGGGCTACGGCGTGGAGATCGGTCTGGTCGTCGACACCTACGACCGGCTTGGGCTCGACGGGATCGCCCAGGTGAACCTCGGTGTGCGCACCCACCGCAACCGGCCGCTGACCGAACTCGCCTCGATGAGCCGTCAGGTGATCGCGACTCTGATGTCGCGGTGCGGGGTCGGCGACTCCGGCGTCGGGCTCACGCAGTTCTTCGCCGACGGGGACGGGTTCACCCCGCGCGCCTCCGGGGTGTCGCTAGACGACCGGCCGCCCATGGTCACCCTGCGGTCCCGGTAGGCCTGTCACACCGGTCAGGCACTATCGGTGTCGTGACACTGATCCTGCTCTACCTGGTGGTGCTCGTCCTGGTGGCCGTCGTGCTGTTCGGGGTGGGCAGTGTGCTGTTCGGCCGCGGGGAGTCGCTGCCGCCGCTCCCGCGCGGGACGACGGCGACGGTGCTGCCCGCCTCCGGCGTGACCGGTGCCGATGTCGAGGCGCTCAAGTTCACCCAGACGCTGCGCGGGTACAAACCCAGCGAGGTGGACTGGGCGCTCGACCGCCTCGGTGCCGAGATCGACGCGCTGCGCGGTGAACTCGCCGCGGTCCGCGCGACACAGCCTGCCGAGGAATCGCCGTGACCGACGCCCCCGTCGACGACGGCCGGGTCCGTTGCGGGTGGCTGGACGGATCCCGCCTTGCCGCAGCGGATTTCACGCTCTACCGCGACTATCACGATTACGAGTGGGGTCAGCCGGTGCGGGAGACGGCCGCGCTGTTCGAGCGGATCAGCCTGGAAGCCTTCCAGAGTGGTCTGTCGTGGCTCATCATCCTGCGCAAACGCGAGAACTTCCGGCGGGCGTTCGACGGCTTCGACATCGACCGCGTCGCCGCCTACACCGACCGTGACATCGACAGGCTGATGGCCGACACCGGAATCGTGCGCAACCGCGCGAAGATCGAGGCGACCATCGCGAACGCGCGTGCGGCGGCCGCGCTCTCGGACGCCGGGGTCGATCTCGCGGAGCTGCTGTGGTCGTTCGCGCCGGAGCGGCGAGACCGTCCAGCGGATCTGGCGTCGGTGCCCGCGGTCACGCCCGAATCGACCGCGATGGCCAAGGAACTCAAGCGCCGCGGCTTCCGGTTCGTGGGTCCGACGACCGCATACGCGCTCATGCAGGCGACCGGGATGGTCGACGACCACGTCGCCGCGTGCTGGGTACCGCGAGTCGGTGAGGGGGCGTCACGCAGCGGTTAAAACGGGTCTTTGCACGCGTAGTTGCGGAGATAGGGAACAATGGAGGAGTTGATGCCGGATTCCGGCGGTTGGTTCATTGTGGAGGAGGCTCTCGATGGCGGCGATGAAGCCCCGGACTGGTGACGGTCCACTGGAAGCAACCAAGGAGGGGCGCGGCATCGTGATGCGGGTACCACTGGAAGGTGGTGGCCGGCTCGTCGTCGAATTGACTCCAGACGAGGCGGCAGCGCTGGGCGACGAGCTCAAGAACGTCACCAGCTAGCGATTTCTCGGCATCCCCGGCGCGGCGGCCCTCGGCCCCGCGCCGGTTCGCCGATTGCTACCGGGATACGGCTCGGTAGATCTCCATCGTCTGCTCGGCGATGTGCGCCCACGAGAATTCGGCGATGCAGCGTTCCCGGCCCGCGGCGCCGTAGGCGCGCGCCCGTTCCGGTTCGGCAACCAGTGAGTTGACCGCGTCGGCCAACCGCGTCTCGTAGAACTCGGTGTCGTTGGCGTCGTAGTGCACCAGCAGTCCGGTTCGGTGGTCGGCGACGACCTCGGGAATGCCACCCACGTCGGAGGCGACCACCGCCGTCGAGCAGGCCATCGCCTCGAGGTTGACGATCCCCAACGGCTCGTATACCGACGGGCACACGAAAACGGTTGCTGCCGAGAGGATTTCGCGAATCTTGCCGATCGGCAGCATCTCCCGGACCCAGAACACCCCGGTGCGGGCACGAGCCAGCTCCTGCACCGCGGCCGTCACCTCGGCGGCGATCTCCGGGGTGTCGGGCGCGCCGGCGCACAGCACCAGCTGCACCTCGGGGGAGAAGCGGTGCGCCGCCGCGACGAGGTGCGCGACCCCCTTCTGCCTGGTGATCCGGCCGACGAACGCCACGATCGGCCGGTTCGGATCCACCCCGAGCTCGGCCAGCACCGACTCCCCGGGTTGCGGGTCGCTGGGGAACCAGACGTCGGTGTCGATGCCGTTGCGCACCACGTGCACGCGGTTGGGGTCAAGGGCGGGGTAGGTCTTGAGCACGTCGTCGCGCATCCCGGAGCTCACCGCGATCACCGCGTCGGCGGCCTCCACTGCGGTCTTCTCCACCCATGACGAGATCCGGTAGCCGCCGCCGAGCTGTTCGGCCTTCCACGGCCGCATCGGCTCCAGCGAATGCGCGGTCAGCACGTGCGGCACCCCGTACAGCAGCCCGGCCAGATGCCCGGCGAGTCCGGAGTACCAGGTGTGGGAGTGCACGACGGTGGCCTGCCCGGCGGCGTTGACCATGTTGAGATCGGCGGACAGCGTCGAGAGCGCAGGATTGGCGCCTGCCAGCGCGGGATCCGGCGCGGCGACGAACGCGTCGGGGCGCGGGGCGCCCATGCAGTGCACGTCGACGGCGCACAAGTGGCGCAACTGCGCGACGAGTTCGGTGACGTGTACGCCTGCTCCGCCATAGACCTCGGGTGGGTACTCCCGAGTCATCATCGCCACCCGCATGGCTACGACGGTAGTGGACCGCGCCCTGCTGACACAGTCCTGTTCGCGTACACGATTGCGACGAACCCGCGCGGGTATCCCAAAAGACGAAATCAGCGTTCTCCCACCCGGGAACGCGTAATCGATGGTGTCAATGGCTGGCCCCGGTCGGCACTGCCGGATAGGTTTGAGACATGAGGGAATTGCCACACGTGCTGGGCATCGTCCTGGCCGGCGGGGAGGGCAAGCGGCTGTATCCGCTCACGGCGGACCGGGCCAAACCGGCGGTTCCCTTCGGCGGGGCCTACCGACTCATCGACTTCGTGTTGTCCAACCTCGTCAACGCGCGTTACCTGCGGATCTGTGTGCTCACCCAGTACAAGTCGCACTCGCTGGACCGGCACATCTCGCAGAATTGGCGGCTGTCCGGCCTGGCCGGCGAGTACATCACCCCGGTTCCGGCGCAGCAGCGGCTCGGACCGCGCTGGTACACCGGTTCGGCCGACGCGATCTACCAGTCGATGAACCTCATCTACGACGAGGATCCCGACTACATCGTGGTGTTCGGCGCCGACCACGTGTACCGCATGGACCCCGAGCAGATGCTGCAGTTCCACATCGAGAGCGGCGCGGGCGCCACCGTCGCCGGTATCCGGGTGCCGCGGTCGGAGGCCACCGCGTTCGGCTGCATCGACTCCGACGAGTCGGGCCGGATCAAGAGCTTCATCGAGAAGCCCCCGGACCCGCCCGGCACCCCGGACGACCCCGAGCAGACGTTCGTGTCGATGGGCAACTACATCTTCACCACCAAGGTGCTCATCGACGCCATCCGCGCCGACGCCGACGACGACGACTCCGACCACGACATGGGCGGCGACATCATCCCGCGTCTGGTGTCCGACGGGATGGCCGCGGTCTACGACTTCAGCAACAACGAGGTGCCCGGCGCCACCGAACGCGACCACGGGTACTGGCGCGACGTCGGCACGCTCGACGCGTTCTACGACGCGCACATGGATCTGGTGTCGGTGCACCCGATCTTCAACCTGTACAACAAGCGCTGGCCCATCCGCGGTGAGTCGGAGAACCTGGCGCCCGCCAAGTTCGTCAACGGCGGATCGGCGCAGGAGTCGGTCGTCGGCGCGGGCAGCATCATCTCCGCGGCGTCGGTGCGCAACTCGGTGCTGTCGTCGAACGTCTACATCGACGACGGCGCGATCGTCGAGGGCAGCGTCATCATGCCCGGCACCCGGATCGGCCGCGGTGCGGTGGTGCGGCACGCGATCCTCGACAAGAACGTGGTGGTCGGACCGGGGGAGATGGTCGGTGTCGACCTCGACAAGGACCGGGAGCGGTTCTCGGTCAGCGCGGGCGGTGTCGTCGCGGTCGGCAAGGGCATCTGGATCTGAGGCCGGGTCACCACACGTACGGCAGCAGCCGGTATCGCACCTGCCGGGTGTAGGCGGCGTAGCCGTCGAGTTCGTCGCGCAGCAGGCGTTCCTCGTCGAGAATGCGCATGCGCATCACCACGATTCCGGGCAGCAGCGCGACCAGGCCCCACCACGACCCCAACGCGGGTGGAGTGCCGAGCATCATCACCGCGGTGCTCGAGTACATGGGGTGCCGCACCAGCCCGTACAGCCCGCTGGTGACCACGCGCTGGCCCGCCTCCACGGTGACCGTCGCCGCCGCGTACGAGTTCTGGAGGATGACGAGCTGAGACGTTCCCAGGCCGACCGCAACCAGTACCGCGCCGACGATCACCACCGGCGTCGGCACCGTCGACCACCCGAATCGGTGGTCCAACGCGCTGACGACCAACACCGCCGCGACCGTCGCCACGGTGCCCGTGATGGCGACGCGCTGCACCGGCCGGGTCTCGGCCTGCGGACCCGCTTTCAGTCGGCGCCGCAGAACGTCGGGTCTCTTCGTCGCCAAGTACAGGCTGGGGCCGGTCGCCATCACGAAGAACACTGCCAGGAACAGCCAGGCCTGCCAGTAGTGGAACGTGCCCGCGGGCCAGAACAGGGTGGCGCCGAAGAAGAGCAGACCGAACACCATCGATCCGGCGGTCTGCAGCGCGATCTTCATACCGCATCCCGGTGGCGGTAGAGCCCACCTGCGAGCGCGACGAGCGCGGCGGCGACCGCACCCATCACGACGAGCGCGACCACGGGGTAGTCCGTCGGTGCGGTGGTCTGGCCGACCGGGGAGGCGTCCAGCAGCCACTGCGGCAGCCGCAGCAGCGCGCCGAGGTACAGCGAGACGACGATGAACGCCACCGCCAGCCACGCCGGCCACGGCCGGCGCAGCGCGACCGCCAGCGCCGCCACCCCGGCGACCACCGCCAACGCCGGAACGTACGCCAGCCCGGCGACGGTCAGCTCGACGATCGTGCCCGGCTCACCGAGCGTCAGCCCCGCGCCGAGACCGTTGCCCAGCCCGGCGCCGAGCATCAGCAGCGTGGCCCCGATCAGGGCCGCGACCACCGCGCTGCCCAACCAGCGCCACCGCGACACCGCCCCGGCCAGCACCGCCTCACCCGTGCCGGACTCCTCGTCGGCGTGCACCCGCAACACCGCGGTGACCACGTAGGCCGACGCCGCCGCGGCCAGGAACTGCGTCATCGTCGTGTACACGCCCTCGTTGCCCTGGGTGTTGAGGACCTGGGCCAGCAGTTCGTTGGTCTGCGCGGCGTCGATCAGCGACTTCGTCATCGAGCCGAACGCCAACCCGCCGAGGAACAAGCCGACACCCCAGCCGATCGTCAGCCCGCGTTGCAGCGTCAGCTGCAGACCGAGCACCCCGCGGATGGCCGGGGCGTCGGGCCGGTCGCCGGTGGTGGGCAGCGTGCCCGCGTCGTACTGCCTGCGGTTCTCCAAGTAGGCGGCCAGCGCGATCAGCGCTACCGTGGCGGCGACGAGCAGGGCCAGCGGCCACCAGCGCAACGCGACGAACGCCCGCATCTGCTGCGCCCAGGCGATGGGGGACACCCAGCTCAGGGCACTGCCCGTGTTGTCGATGACATCGCCTATGCCGCGGATGAGCGCGGCCGCCGCGAGCACCCCGAGCGCCGCGCCGGTGGCGCTGCGGGACTGCCGCCACAGCTGTGCGGTCACCGCGGCGACGGCGCCGAAGAGCATCGACACCGCGGTCACGCCGAGGCACATCGCGAGGCTGTCGGCGACCGTGAACCCGGACGCGGCCATCGCCGCGGTCATCGTGAGGGCCAGCACGGCGTTGACCGCGCCGACGAGGATCAGCGCCGCGGTGGTGCGGGCGTACCGTCCCACCACCGAGGACAGCACCAATTCGGCTGCGCCGCTTTCCTCTTCGGCCCGGGTGTGCCGAACGACGGTGAGTACGCTCAGGATCGACGCCGCCACGATCAGGGTGAGCATGAGCTCGTTGGCCATCATCGCCCCGAGGTCGGTCTCGCGGACGCCGAACATGGGGCCGCCCATGATGATCCCGGCCGGGGTCTTCATCAGGTTGACTCGCGCGAGCCGCTGCGCTTCCTCGGGGTAGGCCAGCTTGACGGCGTTGGGGGCGTACACCATGGTCAGCGTCAGCACTGCGATCCACACGCTCAGCCGGATCCGGTCGCGCCGCAGGGCGAGCCGGATCAGTTGAGGCACACCGGTGTAGGCGGACCTGTCGCGCGCCGGCGCCGCGGTGGTCATCGCGCCGTCCCGGAGTACTCGCGCAGGAACATGTCCTCCAGCGATGCGGGTGTGACGGTGAGTTCGGCGATGCCCAGGCCGGTGAGCCGGGCCATCGCGGTGTCGAGGTCTGCGCGGTCGACGGAAAACACGGCGCCGCCGTCGGCGGTGGCGAAGTCGTGCACGAACGGGGCGTCTTCGAGCGCGGTGACGTCCCCGCGGGTGCGGGTGGTGACGGTCGTGCGCATCAGGTGGCGCAGGTCGGCCAGTGGTCCGGAACGGACGGTGCGGCCCGCCCGGATGATCGTGACGGTGTCGCAGAGCTTCTCGACCTCGGCGAGGATGTGGCTGGACAGCAGCACCGCGGCGCCACGGTCGGCGACCTCGCGCACGCATTCCTGAAAGACCCTCTCCATCAACGGATCCAGACCGGAGGTGGGTTCGTCGAGGATGTAGAGGTCGGCGTCGGTGCTGAACGCGGCGACGAGCGCGACCTTCTGCCGGTTGCCCTTGGAGTAGGTGCGGGCCTTCTTGTGCGGGTCGAGTTCGAACCTGTCGATGAGGTCGTCGCGCCTGGCGGTGTGCTGGGCGCCGGGTCCGCGCAGCCGGGCAAGGAAGTCGATGGCCTGCAGTCCGGTGAGGTTCGGCCACAGGGTGACGTCGCCGGGGACGTAGGCGATGCGGCGGTGCAGGTCGACCGCATCGCGCCACGGGTCGCCGCCGAGCAGGCGGACCGTCCCCGCGTCGGCGCGCAGCAGGCCGAGCAAGATGCGGATCGTGGTGGACTTACCCGACCCGTTCGGCCCGAGGAATCCGGCGATGTCGCCGGGGGCGACGTTCATGTCGAGCCCGTCGAGCGCCCGGGTGCGGCCGAAAGTCTTGACCAGTCCGTGGATCTCGACGGCCGGCGCGGTGGAGCCCTCAGGCCGGCGCGGGGACATGCTTGTCTGGGTCGTCATCACCATCTCCTTGATAGGTGAGAAAGGCGTCGTACATCGTGGAGTCGGTCATCAGCCCGGCGGTGTAGACCTCGAGCGCGGGCAGCACCATGTCCTCGGCGTATTCGCGCAGGACGCGGCGGATGTCGGTCGGATCCTCGTGCAGCTGGAGATACAGTAGGAAGCTGCCGCCGTTGGCCAGCGACAGATAGCGGGCGCGGGCGTTCGGGTCGCGGCTGGGTTTGACGGTGCCCGCCCGCACCCCCTCGTCGAGGTATTGCTCGGTGTTGTCGATCATGCGGCGCCACAACCCTTTTGCGAGTTCGCTGCCGGACTGCATGCTGCGGACCAGGTAGGCCATCAGCGGTGCGTACTGTTCGATCTCGGCCATCGCCGCCAGCCAGGTCACGGGATCGTGGCTCTGGATCGTCGCGGATTTATCGCTGCGGATCTGTTCGGCGACGTGCTCGTCGCACGCGGCGCGCAGTTTCTCCTTGGATCCGAAGTGGTGGATCACCAGCGCCGGGCTGACGTCGGCGGCCTCGGCGATGGCCCGCACGCTGACCCCGAAGCCGTCCCTGCCGAACCGCTCGATCGCCGCGTCCCGGATCCGGGCGACGGCGGTGCGGTCATCAGCGGCTGAACGCATGTTCAATAGACTAAACGCACGTTCAGTCGCGCGTCAACACGTTACCGCGAAACCGCATTCCCTGCGGTCAAGCGCGCGTCTTGACGACAGGGAATGCGGTTTCGGCGAAAGCGGGGGATCAGTCGCGGGCGGCGGCGAGCAGGCCGTCGCCCAGCGGCACCAGGACGGGGGTGAGCCGCTCGTCCTCGGCGATCAACCGCGCCGCCTCACGGACGGCGCTGACTTCGGCGTCCTTGGCGTTGGCATCGCCGGCCCGGCCGCCCAGCGCGGCGCGGTGCACGACGATCGCGCCGCCCGGGCGCAGCAACCGCACGCCCTCGACGACGAACTGGGGCTGGTCGACCGGATCACCGTCGACGAACACCAGGTCGTAGGACTCGTCGGCGAGCCGGGTCAGCACGTCCTGGGCGCGGCCGCTGATCAACCGTGTCCGGCCCGGGCCGATACCGGCCTCGACGAATGCCTGTTTCGCAATGCGCTGATGCTCGGGCTCGACGTCGATGGTCGTCAACACGCCGTCCTCGCGCATCCCCGACAGCAGCCACAGCCCGCTCACGCCGGCGCCGGTGCCGACCTCGACGACCGCCTTCGCCTCGGTCAATCGCGCCAGGACACTGAGCAGCGCGCCGACCGCCGGGGTGACCGCACCTGCGCCGATGTCGACGGCACGGTCGCGGGCCGCGGCGACGATCGCGTCCTCGGAGATGGACTGCTCGGCGTGCGCGACGATCGCTTCGGCACGGCTCGATCGCTGACCCGCCGGGTCGTCGGTGCTCGCCATGCCCGCACTGTAGAGCGCGGCCGCGCGGCCCGGGTTCGCGACACGCCCGCGCGGCAACGTGTGATATACGTCCAAATTCAACCGTTTTCGCAGGTGAACCAGAGGGTATCCACCATTCTCAGGGAACGTTCATATTGCTCATATCGCCCCCACACCCGGTTCGGGGACGGTGGGCGGCATGGAACACGGGAGGCGGCTGCGCTTCGGGAATAGGGCTGCGGCCGATCTTGTTGCGCAAAACGTCCACCCCACGACGATGGAGGATCCGACGACCACCACGACGACGAAGACCGTGGCACCCCAGGCTGCCCCCGTCACGATGGCGCATCTCGAGCAGTTCGCCGATTCCGACTGGGTCGAGCCGACCGACGAACTCACCGGGACGGCCGTCTTCGACGCGACCGGCGACAAGACGACGATGCCGTCGTGGGACGAACTGGTCCGTCAGCACGCCGACCGGGTGTACCGGCTGGCCTACCGCCTCTCGGGCAACCAGCACGACGCCGAGGACCTCACCCAGGAGACGTTCATCCGCGTCTTCCGTTCCGTGCAGAACTACCAGCCCGGCACGTTCGAGGGTTGGCTGCACCGCATCACCACCAACCTGTTCCTCGACATGGTCCGGCGGCGCGGCCGCATCCGCATGGAGGCGCTGCCCGAGGACTACGACCGGGTGCCCGCCGACGATCCGAACCCCGAGCAGATCTTCCATGACTCGCGGCTCGGCCCGGACCTACAGGCCGCGCTCGACTCGCTGCCGCCGGAGTTCCGCGCCGCGGTCGTCCTGTGCGACATCGAGGGTCTGTCCTACGAGGAGATCGGCGCGACGCTCGGGGTGAAGCTGGGCACGGTCCGCAGCCGCATCCACCGCGGAAGGCAGGCGTTGCGGGACTACCTGGCCCGTCACGCGCCCGATGCCGCCACCTCCGCCTGACGATCGCGTGTCCAGACGGACGGTGCCGCGCTACATTCGTGTGGGCGGAGTCTTACAGAACGGTGAGACCGAGAGGAGTCGGGTGATGGTCGATCCTGGGCACGTATTCCGGCGGGCCTTCTCCTGGATCCCCGCCCAGTTCGCATCCCAGAGCAACGCCCCGGTCGGCGCACCGCGCCAGTTCGGTTCCACCGAACACCTCTCGATCGAGGCGGTCGCGGCCTTCGTCGACGGCGAGTTGAGCATGACCGCGCACATGCGGGCGGCCAACCACCTGTCGTTGTGCCCGCAGTGTGCCGCCGAGGTCGACGCCCAGAGTCAAGCCCGGTCCGCGTTGCGGGACTGCCAGCCGATCGCGATACCGAACACACTGCTCGGGATGTTGTCGCAGATCCCGCAGCACATGCCGAAGTCCCCGATCGAGGACGCCGACCAGCCGAAGTTTGCTGACGACCCGACGCGTGACCGGCGCAAGCGCCGGTAGGCTGGGCGCGTGACCAATCAGGACCAGGGCCGCCGCATGGCCCCACGCCCCGTCGAACGGCCTGCGGTCGACCCGGCGGCCCAGCGTGCCTTCGGCAGGCCCAGCGGCGTCAGCGGTTCCTTTCTCGGTGCCGACAAGTATCGCGACCAGGCCCAGTTCACACCCAAGACCCCCGCGCCGGACCCGGTGCTGGCCGAGGCGTTCGGCCGTCCGCCGTACGCCGGTGCCGATTCCCTGCAGCGCCACCCCGCCGATGCCGGCGCACTCGACGCAGAACGCGCCCGCGGCGGCGGGGATGACGGACCCGATCCGTGGCGCGATCCGAACGCGCCGGTCTCGCTGGGCACCCCCGCCCAGCACGCCCCCGCGCCGGTGCACGCGCCGGCACAGGTCGGCAAGCTCGGCGTGCGCGACGTCCTGTTCGGCCGCCGCGTCTCCTACGTCGCGCTGGCGATCCTGCTGCTCACCGCGCTGACCGTCGGCGCGCTCGGCGGCTGGGTCGGCAACAAGACCGCCGAGACCGTGGAGGCGTTCACCACCTCGAAGGTCACGCTCGAGACCAGCGACAGCGGCGACCCGCCGGAAGGGCGGATCACCAAGGTCGCCGACGCGGTCGCCGATTCGGTGGTCACGGTCGAGGCCAAGAGCGATCAGGAGGGCTCCCAGGGTTCCGGTGTGGTGATCGACGACCGCGGCTACATCGTCACCAACAACCACGTGATCTCCGAGGCGGCCAACAACCCCGCCAAGTACAAGATCTCCGTCGTGTTCAACGACGGGAAAGAGGTGCCGGCCAACCTCGTCGGACGCGATCCGAAGACCGACCTCGCCGTGCTCAAGGTCGACAACGTCGACAACCTGTCGGTGGCCAAGATGGGCGACTCGGACAAACTGCGCGTCGGCGAAGAGGTGATCGCCGCCGGCGCCCCGCTGGGCCTGCGCAGCACGGTCACTTCGGGCATCATCAGCGCCCTGCACCGGCCGGTCCCGCTCTCGGGCGACGGCTCCGACACCGACACGGTGATCGACGGTGTGCAGACCGACGCCTCGATCAACCACGGCAACTCCGGCGGTCCGCTGATCGACATGGACGCCAACGTCATCGGTATCAACACCGCGGGCAAGTCGCTGTCCGACAGCGCCAGCGGCCTGGGCTTCGCGATCCCGGTCAACGAGGTGAAGACCGTCGTCGAGGCGTTGATCAAGGACGGCAAGATCGCCCATCCCACGCTCGGCCTAACCGCAAAGTCGGTCAGCAACGACGTGGCCTCGGGCGCTCAGGTGGCCAACGTCAAGGCGGGCAGCGCGGCAGAACGGGCCGGCATCCTGGAGAACGACGTCGTGGTCAGGGTCGGCAACCGCGACGTGGCCGACGCCGACGAGTTCGTGGTCGCGGTTCGTCAGCTCAAGATCGGCGAACCCGCACCCATCGAGGTGATGCGCGACGGTCGCCCGGTGACCCTGACCGTCACGCCGACGCCCGACGACGCCCCCACCGACTGATGTTCGCGAACATCGGCTGGGGGGAGATGCTGATCCTGGTGATCGCCGGTTTGGTGATCCTGGGACCCGAACGGCTGCCCGGGGCGATCCGCTGGACGTCCGGCGCGCTGCGCCAGGCCCGCGACTACATCAGCGGCGCCACCACACAGCTGCGCCAGGATTTCGGTCCCGAGTTCGACGATCTGCGCGAACCGCTGTCCGAACTGCAGAAGCTGCGCGGGATGACACCGCGGGCGGCGCTGACCAAACACCTGCTCGACGGCGACGACTCGTTCTTCACCGGCAAGTTCGACCAGCAGAACGGGAAGCCGGCGGCCGGTGAGGAGAAGCCGGTCACCAAGATCGACCGGCCCAGCGAGCCGACCGCGACGCCGTTCGACAGCGACGCGACCTAGCGGCCCGCGGGGTCGAGGCCCAGCGACATCCCGGCCAACCCACGCTTGCGTGCGGACAGCCCGTCGGCGATGTTGCGCAGTTCCTTACCGGCGGGGGAGTCGGGCGCCGAGAGCACCAGCGGAACCCCGGAATCGCCGGCGCTGACCAGCGCCGGATCCAGCGGCACCTGGCCGAGCAGCGGCACGTCGGCGCCGACCGCGCGGGTGAGCCGTTCGGCGACCTGACGGCCGCCGCCCTCACCGAACAGCTGCATGGTCGAACCGTCGGGCATGAGCAGCCCGGACATGTTCTCCACCACGCCGACGATGCGCTGCCGGGTCTGCAGGGCTATCGCCCCGGCCCGCTCGGCGACCTCAGCGGCCGCCAGCTGCGGGGTGGTGACGACGAGGATCTCCGCACCCGGGATCAGCTGGGCCACCGAGATCGCGACGTCGCCGGTGCCCGGCGGCAGGTCGAGCAGCAGCACATCGAGGTCGCCCCAGAAGACGTCGGCAAGGAACTGCTGCAGCGCACGGTGCAGCATCGGACCACGCCACACCACCGGGGTGTTGCCCTGGGTGAACATCGCGATCGAGATGACCTTCACCTCGTGGGCGATCGGCGGCACGATCATCGAGTCGACCTGGACCGGCCGGTCGGTGGTGCCCATCATGCGGGGCACCGAGTGGCCGTAGATGTCGGCGTCGAGCAGCCCGACGGACAGGCCACGGGCGGCCATCGCCGCGGCGAGGTTGACGGTGACGCTGGACTTGCCCACACCGCCCTTGCCGGAGGCGACGGCGTAGACCCGGGTCAGCGAGCTGGGCTGAGCGAACGGGATGACCGGTTCGCGGGAGTCGCCGCGCAGCTGTTTGCGCAGTTCGGCGCGCTGCTCGTCGTTCATCACGTCGAGGCTCACCCGGACCGCACCGGTGCCGGGCACGTCGGCCACGGCCCGCTGGACCTGTTCGGTGATCTCGGTGCGCTTCGGGCACGCCGCGGTGGTCAGGTACACCTCCACGTGGACCGAGCCGTCGACCGGATCCACCGTGATGTTCTTGACCATGCCGAGCTCGGTGATCGGTCGGCGCAATTCGGGGTCGATCACCTTGGCCAGCGCGCCACGGATCGCGGTCTGGCGCTCTTCAGGATTCTGGGACATCGCCTGCGAGTCTAGGCCGACCCGGCAGGCGGCTCCCAAACGCGGCGCGGCTCAGGCCACCGGGCCGGGTGCCGGACCGGTCGGGGCCGGACCGGGCAGCGGCCCTGCGGGCGCCGCGGGCGCAGGACCAGCCGCCGGGGCGGGGACCGGGCCGGGTCCCGGAGCGGGTGCCGCGAGTACCGGCGCCGGCCCGGGCGCGGGTGCGGTGGCGGGTGCGGTGGGGTCGGTCAGGCAGAACACCACGCAGCTCGGCTGCGGGGCGGGCGGGGGAGCCATCCACGGCGGCACCCACGGCGGCGGCGCGGCGGGCGCCGGAGCCGGGGTCGCGGGAGCCTCCGGCGCCGGGCCGGGCAGCGGGCCCAGCCGCTGACCCGGGGCGAAGCCGGGCACATTGCCGGTGGGCATCCGGCTGGCGTCGATGCGGCTGAGCAGTGGCACCAGTGCCAGCGGATCGTCGGCGGGCAACCCGGTCGCGTTCAGCGGGGTACCGGGGCCGAGACCGTCCGGCTTGTCGAGGTGCGAATCGCCGAGCGCGGGCACCGGGCCGGTGATCGGGGGCAGGTCCACCGGGACGACGCCGGTCGCGTAACCCCCGGCCCAGCTCAGCACGTTGCGGGCGTAGGCGACCGAGTTGTTGTACCGCAGGATCGCCGACATCACCTGCGACGGATCGCGCAGGTTCAGTCCGCCGCTGCACAGGTAGCGCGCCGCCGCCAGCGTCGAGTCGTAGAGGTTCTGGACGTCGGCCTTACCGTCCCCGTCGCCGTCGGAGGCGTAGCGCGCCCAGGTGCCGGGCAGGAACTGCATCGGCCCCATGGCGCGGGCGTAGGTGACACGTTCGGCGGTCCGGCTCATCTCGATGATCTCGTTGCCGGGCAGCGTGCCGTCCAGCGCCGGGCCGAAGATCGGGCGGACGGCGGTACCGCGAGAATCCGTCGCGCCGCCGTTGGCGTGCCCCGACTCGATGCGGCCGATACCGGCCAGCAGGTTCCAGCTGAGCCCGCAACCGGGGACCGCGGCGGCCATCATCCGTTCGGCGTTGCGGTACGCGCTCAGCGCCATCGCCGGGATCTTCAGGCTGCCGGGGGCGTTGACGACCGTGGCGGGCGGCGGTGAGGACACCGTCGAGGCGGCGATCCGGAAGGCGCTCGGCGCCTTCTTCACCGCGACGACCGAGGGGCCCGTGGAGTTGCGGGGGGTGGTCTCGACGGCGGCCAGCGGGGTGACGGCGGCGTTGCTCGTCGGGTGCTGCACGGTGGGTGCCGAGGCGCCCACGGCGCCGGCGAGCACGAGGGGCGCGATGATCACGACTCCGGCGGCGGGTTTCCGCAGTGCTCTGCCGGCACGTCGTCCGGCCGCCGTCACAGCGGCTGCTCCCCCTATGTGCACTCCAACCGTCCTAGCGTGTGCGATGGCCCGACCCAGGTGTGTGAACCAAGTCACCATACATACCATGTGTCACGTCCGTTGCAGCAATGCAACAAACCGATCTCAGGTGGTGCGCTTCGAGCGACCCTCCGCGGCGTCGTTCGCTGCGAGCAGCGTCGCGACCATCTCGCGCAGCTCCTCGAGTTCGCGGCGCAGGTAGTCGCGGGTGGCGACCTCGCCGACGGCCAACCGCAGCGCGGCGAGTTCGCGGGCGAGGTACTCGGTGTCGGCCTTGGTCTGGGCGGCGCGCCTGCGATCCTCGTCCAGCGACACGCGGTCGCGGTTCTCCTGGCGGTTCTGGGCCAGCAGGATCAGCGGCGCGGCGTAGGCGGCCTGCGTGGAGAACGCGAGGTTGAGCAGGATGAACGGGTACGGATCCCACTGCAGCGACACCGCGAACAGGTTCAACGCGATCCAGACGATCACGATGATCGTCTGCACCGCCAGATAGCGCCCCGTGCCCAGAAAGCGCGCGACCCGCTCCCCGAACTGGCCGACCGCCTCCCGGTCGATGGTGAACACGATGCGGCGCGGGCTGCGCGGAGTGTCCAGCCGTCCGCGCGCCGACAAGTCGCTCATGACGTCCCTTCGGTGCCGGTGAGTTCGGGTTCGGTGACCCGCTCACGCCAGTCGTCGGGAAGCAGGTGGTCCAGGAGGTCGTCGACGGAGACCGCGCCGAGCAGATGGTTCTCCGCGTCGACGACCGGACCGCACACCAGGTTGTACGCGGCGAAATACCGGGTCACCGCGCCGAGCGGGTCCTCCGGGCTCAGGCTCGGCAGGTCCGTGTCGAGGATGCCGCTGACGAGCGTGGCGGGGGGTTCGCGCAGCAACCGCTGCAGGTGCACGCAGCCCAGATAGTGCCCGGTCGGAGTGGCCGTGGGCGGGCGCGCGACGAACGCCAGCGACGCCAGCGCCGGCGTCAGGTCCGGATCGCGCACCCGGGCCAGCGCCTCGGCGACGGTGACGTCGGGCGCCAGCACCACCGGTTCGGACGTCATCAGACCGCCCGCGGTGTCGGGAGAGTGGCTCAGCAGCCGGCGTACGTCCTCGGAGTCCTCGGGATCCATCCGGCGCAGCAGCGTCTCGGCGTCGGCCGGGGTCATCGACCCCAGCAGGTCCGCGGCGTCGTCGGGGTCCATCGCCTCCAGGACGTCGGCGGCGCGTTCGGTCTTGAGTTGGCGCAGCACGTCGGCCTGGTCATCCATCGGCAGTTCCTGCAGCACGTCGGCGAGGCGTTCGTCGTCGAGCGCGTTGACCACCTCGTAGCGGCGTTTGGCGGGCAGCTCCCGGATCGCCTCGGCCACCTCGACCGCGCGCTGACCCTCGAACTGTTCGAGCAGCGAGGCCACACCTTGATCCGGCATCGCCAGACCGGACGGGGTGAGGCCGTGCACGTGATGCCAGTCGACGACGTGGATGTTGGATCGGCGGCCCAGTCGGCGCTGCGGGCGCACCGCGACCCGGGTGACCAGCCAGTCGCGGGTGCGGCTCTGCTCGATTCCGAGATCGACCACCACGACGTCGATTCCGGCGAGCTGGGTGAGGTCCGGATCGTCGACGCGCACCCGCGAGTCGAGCACCTGACCGACGACGAGCACCTCCCCGGGTCGCTGGACGAACTTCCGCAGCGATACGTTGGTCGTCGTCAGCGTCACCGCGCTGGGCTCGATCGCGGTCACCCGCAGGATTGGAACGAAAATCCTTCTGCGCGTGAGCAGTTCGACCACAAGGCCGAGGACGCGGGGCTGCTGGCGGACGATGCTGATGCTGATCACCACATCGCGGACACGGCCGATGGACTCACCGTCGGGGCCCAGCACGACCATTCCGGCCAGCCGTGCCGCGTAGACCCTGTTCACCGCCGCCATGGTTCAAAGAGTAGAGAGTAGAGCCGTGACACACGCGCCTCGACCCCGTGAATCCGACGAATCCGCCCGGCCGCGCCGCACCTGCCTGTCGGTGCCCGGCAGCAGCGCCAAGATGATCGCCAAGGCCAAGGGGCTGCCCGCCGACGAGGTGTTCCTCGATCTGGAGGACGCGGTGGCGCCCGAGGCGAAGGCCGAGGCCCGCACCCGGGTGGCGGTCGCGCTCGGTGAAAACGGTTGGGGCGGACAGCTGCGGGGGGTGCGGGTCAACGACTGGACCACCCCGTGGACCTACTCCGACGTCATCGAGGTCGTGTCGACCGCGGGCGCCCAACTCGACCTCATCGTGCTGCCGAAGGTCACCGACGTCAGCCACATCCACGCACTGGATCTGCTGCTCACCCAGCTGGAGACGACGCACGGTCTGCCGGTGGGCCGCATCGGGATCGAGGCGCAGATCGAGAACGCCCAGGGGTTGACGAACATCGACGCGATCGCCGCGGGCCCGCGGGTGCAGGCGCTGGTGCTCGGCCCCGCCGACCTGATGGCCAGCCTCAACATGCGCACGCTGGTCGTCGGCGAGCAACCCGAGGGCTATGACGTCGGCGACGCCTACCACCACATCCTGATGCGGATCCTCATCGCCGCCCGCACCCACGGCATCCACGCGATCGACGGACCGTTCCTCAAGGTGCGCGATGTCGAGGCCTTCCGGCGGGTGGCCGGCCGCTCGGCGGCGCTGGGTTACGACGGCAAGTGGGTGCTGCATCCGGACCAGATCACTGCGGGAAACGAGATCTTCAGTCCGCGTCAACAGGATTACGACCACGCCGAGCTGATCCTCGAGGCGTACGAATGGCACACCTCGCACGCGGGTGGGGCGCGTGGTGCGGTGATGTTGGGCGACGAGATGATCGACGAGGCCAGCCGCAAGATGGCGCGGGTGATCGCGGCGAAGGGCCGTGCCGCGGGGATGACCCGGCAGGGTGAGCCGTTCCGCCCACCGCAGTGACCGTCAGGAGTTGGCGACGATGAAGGCCATCACGATTCCGACGACCAGTGACACCGCGCCGACCGCGATGCCGGCGATCGCCAGGCCCTGACCCTCTTCCCCGTTCTGCTTGATCTGGTTCAGCGAGATCAGGCCCAACGCCACACCGGCGACTGAACCCAGGCAGCACACGAACCCCACCAGCGACGCCACCAGCGACCAGATCGCCAGGGCGTTGGTCTTCGGGCCCGCGGCGTATCCGCCGCCGTAGGGCGGATATCCGGTGGGCGGGGGATAGCCGCCGGAGGTGTCGTACGGGCTGCCGAACGAGCCGTACTGCTGGTAGCCCGGCGGCGGAGGCGGATACCCCGGCTGTTGCTGATATCCCGGCGGCGGTGGCGGATAGCCCGGCTGCTGGTAGCCGGGCTGCTGGTACCCCGGCTGGTCGAAACCGGACGGCGGGGGCGGATAGCTCGGCTGCTGGCCGTAGGCCGGTGCCTCGTACCCGCCGGGCGTCGGCTCGGAGCCGCCGGGTTCGGCGGGTGACGACTGCTCGGGATCGCGTTCCGGGTTCGTCATGACTTCAACCTAGCGCACACCACGCGACCGCAAAGGGCACGATTCGGATCGACGATGCGTTGATACTGGTGAGACGACAAGCTGCGACAACCGGCGTCCTAGAGGAGGATGACGAGCGATGACGAGTCCTTTCCCATCCGGGCCGACGCCGGGCGCGACACCCGCGTCGCCCGCAGGAGCGCGCGGCGTTCCGCCCGCGCTGCCCACCCCGCCCAAGGGCTGGCCGATCGGGTCGTACGCGACCTACGCCGAGGCGCAGCGCGCGGTCGACTATCTGTCGGACCACCAGTTCCCCGTGCAGCAGGTGACGATCGTCGGGGTCGACCTGATGCAGGTCGAGCGGGTGACCGGACGGCTCTCCTGGCCCAAGGTGCTCGGCGGTGGTGTGCTGACCGGCGCCTGGCTCGGTCTGTTCATCGGCCTGATTCTCGGGTTCTTCAGCCCGAATCCGTGGAGCGCGCTGCTGACCGGTCTGATCGCCGGTGTGTTCTTCGGGCTGATCACCTCCGCGATCCCGTACGCAATGGCCCGTGGCACAAGGGATTTCAGTTCCACCATGCAACTCGTCGCCGGGCGGTACGACGTGCTGTGCGATCCCAAGAACGCCGAACAGGGGCGGGATCTGCTGGCGCGCTTGACGATCTGACAGGCCACGGTCAGGTCACGATCGGGGGCGAATCCGTCGTCTCGGTCGGCAGGGTGTTGCACATCACGCGTCGTTCCCTCTACGGTTTGCGCGCAGGGGAACAGACGGGAGGCTGCTGGTGCGAGCTCGGCGGCTATGTGCTGCAGCAGTTGCCGCGCTGGCGACGGCGTCGATGGTTTCGGCGTGTGGATCCGGCGGCGACGGAAAAGTCATCAACCTGTACACCTCGGCCAACGAACTGGCCACGTTCACGGCGCTGGCCAAACGGTGTACCGAAGAGCTGGACAACGGCTTCACCGTTCGCCAGGTCAGCCTCCCCAAGAGCGCCGACGAGCAGCGGCTGCAGCTGGCGCGGCGGTTGACCGGCAACGACAAGACCCTCGACATGATGGCCATGGACGTCGTGTGGACCCCGGAGTTCGCTGAGGCCGGGTGGATCCTGCCGCTGTCCGACGATCCGGCCGGGCTGGCCGAGGCGGACGCGACCACCGACACGCTGCCCGGCCCGCTGGAGACGGCCACGTGGCAGGACAAGCTCTACGCCGCGCCGATCACCACCAACACCCAGGTGCTCTGGTACCGCGCCGACCTGATGCCCGAACCGCCCGGCAACTGGGACGCGATGGTCGCCGAGGCGACCCGGTTGCACGCCGAGGGCAAGCCGAGCTGGATCGCCGTGCAGGGCAAGCAGTACGAGGGCCTGGTGGTGTGGTTCAACACGCTGCTGGAGAGCGCGGGCGGGCAGGTCCTCTCCGACGACGGCACCAAGGTCACGCTGACCGACACCCCCGAACACCGTGCCGCGACGGTCAAGGCGCTCGAGGTCATCAAGGCCGTCGCCACCGCCCCCGGTGCCGATCCGTCGATCACCCAGACCGACGAGAGCACCGCGCGGCTGGCGCTCGAACAGGGCAAGGCCGCCCTCGAGGTGAACTGGCCGTTCGTGCTGCCCTCGATGCTGGAGAACGCGGTCAAGGGCGGGGTGCAGTTCCTGCCGCTCAACGAGCGTCCCGACCTGACCAGCGCCATCAACGACGCCGGCACGTTCTCACCGACCGACGAACAGTTCCGCACCGCCTACGACGCCAGCCGTGAGGTGTTCGGGTTCGCGCCGTTCCCGGAGGTCAACCCCGGCACGCCGGCGAAGGTGACGCTCGGCGGGCTCAACATCGCCGTCGCCAAGACCACCCAGCACAAGGCCGAGGCCTTCGAGGTGATGCGGTGTCTGCGCAGCCCGGAGAACCAGCGGACCACCTCGGTCGAGGGCGGTCTGCCCGCGGTGCGGGCCTCGCTCTACGACGATCCGGCGTTCCAGGCCAGCTACCCGCAGTACGAGATCATCCGTCAGCAGCTGATCGACGCCGCGGTGCGGCCCGCCACCCCGCAGTACCAGGCGGTGTCGACGCGGATCTCGGTGACGCTGGCGCCGATCACCGAGATCGATCCCGAGCGCACCGCCGACGAACTGACCGAGCAGGTGCAGAAGGCGATCGACGGTAAGGGGCTCATCCCGTGACGGCGACTCTGGAACCGCAGACCACGGCGCCGAGCGCGGCCAGCGGCGGCAGCGACGACGCGAAGGCCGAACGGCGGCTGGCATTCCTGCTGATCGCCCCGGCGGTCTTCCTGATGCTGGCGGTCACCGCCTACCCGATCATCTACTCGGTGTGGCTGAGCCTGCAGCGCTACAACCTCGCCACCCCCGACGACACCGAGTTCGTCGGCCTGCAGAACTACATCACCGTGCTCACCGACGGGTACTGGTGGACCGCGCTGGCGGTCACGCTGGGCATCACGATCGTCTCGGTGGCCATCGAGTTCGTGCTCGGCATGGCGCTGGCCCTGGTCATGCCGAGCACCATCTTCGGCAAGGGCGTGGTGCGCACCGCGATCCTCATTCCGTACGGCATCGTCACCGTCGCCGCGTCCTACAGCTGGTACTACGCGTGGACGCCGGGCACCGGCTACCTGGCCAACCTGCTGCCCGAAGGCAGCGCCCCGCTGACCGAACAGCTGCCGTCGCTGGCGATCGTCGTACTCGCCGAGGTGTGGAAGACCACGCCGTTCATGGCGCTGCTGCTGCTCGCCGGTCTGGCGCTGGTGCCCCAGGATCTGCTCAACGCCGCCCAGATGGACGGGGCGGGTCCGTGGACGCGGTTGACGAAAGTCATTCTGCCCCTGATCAAACCGGCCATCCTGGTGGCACTGCTGTTCCGCACGCTCGACGCGTTCCGGGTGTTCGACAACATCTACGTGCTCACCCAGGGCGCCAACAACACCGGATCGGTGTCGATCCTCGGTTACGACAACCTGTTCAAGGCGTTCAACCTCGGGCTGGGATCGGCGATCAGCGTGCTGATCTTCCTGTGCGTGGCGATCATCGCGTTCATCTACATCAAACTGTTCGGTGCGTCGGCGCCCGGGTCCGAGGAGGAAACTCGATGAGCGCCTGCGCGAAGAGCGGAGGGCAGCGGTGAACGAGCGGGCAACGCCGGGACGCATCACCGGGTGGACGGTCATCAACGTCCTCGTGGTCGTCTACGCACTGCTGCCGGTGCTGTGGATCCTGAGCCTGTCGCTCAAGCCCACCTCGAGTGTCAAGGACGGCAAGCTGATCCCCGCGGAGATCACGTTCGCCAACTACAAGGGCATCTTCAACGGCGACGCGTTCTCCTCGGCGCTGATCAACTCGATCGGCATCGGCCTGATCACCACGGTCATCGCCGTGCTGTTCGGCGGGATGGCCGCCTACGCCGTTGCGCGCCTTGCCTTCCCGGGTAAGAAGCTGCTCGTCGGGGTCGCTCTGTTGATCGCGATGTTCCCCCAGATCTCGCTGGTGACACCGCTGTTCAACATCGAACGGCGGTTGGGTCTGTTCGACACCTGGCCGGGCCTGATCATCCCCTACATCACGTTCGCGCTGCCGCTGGCGATCTACACGCTCTCGGCGTTCTTCAAGGAGATCCCCTGGGATCTGGAGAAGGCCGCCAAGATGGACGGCGCCACCCCGGCGCAGGCGTTCCGCAAGGTCATCGCCCCGCTGGCGGCACCCGGCATCGTCACCGCGGCGATCCTGGTGTTCATCTTCGCCTGGAACGACCTGCTGCTCGCGCTGTCGCTGACCGCGACGCAGCGGGCGATCACCGCCCCGGTGGCGATCGCGAACTTCACCGGCAGTTCCCAGTTCGAGGAGCCGACCGGCTCGATCGCGGCGGGCGCGATGGTGATCACGATCCCGATCATTGTCTTTGTTCTCATCTTCCAGCGACGGATCGTCGCCGGGCTCACGTCCGGTGCGGTGAAGGGGTAGCTCGATGGCCGAAATCGTCTTGGACAAAGTGACCAAGAGTTACCCCAACGGCGCGACCGCGGTGAAGGAACTCTCGATCACCATCGCCGACGGTGAGTTCATCATCCTGGTCGGGCCGTCGGGCTGCGGGAAGTCGACGACGCTGAACATGATCGCCGGGCTCGAGGACATCTCGTCGGGGGAACTGCGCATCGGCGGGCAACGCGTCAACGACAAGGCGCCCAAGGACCGCGACATCGCGATGGTGTTCCAGTCCTATGCGCTGTACCCGCACATGAGCGTGCGGCAGAACATCGGGTTCCCGCTCACGCTGGCCAAGGTCAAGAAAGAGGACATCAACGCCAAGGTCGAGGAGACCGCGAAGATCCTCGACCTCACCGAACTGCTCGACCGCAAACCCGGTCAGCTCTCCGGTGGGCAGCGGCAGCGGGTGGCGATGGGCCGCGCGATCGTGCGCAACCCCAAGGCGTTCCTGATGGACGAGCCGCTGAGCAACCTCGACGCCAAACTGCGCGTGCAGATGCGCTCGGAGATCTCGCGGTTGCAGAACCGCCTGGGCACCACCACCGTCTACGTCACCCACGACCAGACCGAGGCGATGACGCTCGGCGACCGTGTCGTGGTCATGCTCGCCGGGGTGGCCCAGCAGATCGGCTCGCCCGAGGAGCTGTACAACCGGCCGGCGAACCTGTTCGTGGCCGGGTTCATCGGCTCGCCGGCGATGAACTTCTTCCCGGCCACGCTGACCGATGTCGGGGTCCGGCTGCCCTTCGGTGAGGTCACGCTGACCCAGGAGGCGCAGGACCTGATCACCCGGCGCGGCAAGCCGAAGAACATCATCGTCGGGGTGCGGCCCGAACACCTCGAGGACGCCTCGGTGCTCGACGGCTACGCCCGCATCCGCGCGATCACCTTCGAGGTGCGCGCCGACATGGTGGAGTCCCTGGGTGCGGAGAAGTACGTGCACTTCCGCACCGAGGGCGCGGGGGCGAAATCCGATCAGCTGGCGCAGCTCGCCGTCGAATCCGGTTCGGGCGAGAACGAATTCGTCGCGCGGGTGTCCACCGAGTCGCCGGTCCGCCAAGGTGACACCATCCAGCTCGCGCTGGACACCTCGCGGTTGGTGATCTTCGACGCCGATTCGGGGGAGAACCTCACCATCCCCGACGAGACCTCCGCCGAACCGCCGAAGATCGTGGAAACCAAGCCCGCCGAGTGACCGATGTCCTGAGCGCGGTGCGCGCCCATCTGGACGCGTACTTCCGGCGGGTCGGCGTGGACGCCGAACCGGCATCGGCCAGCGTCACGTTCCTGGGCACCGAACGCATCGAGGTGCTGCGGTACGGACCCGACGCCGACGGTGTGGCCCACCACGTGTCGCTGGGCTGTTCGCGGCACCCGATGTTCGATCCCGCCGAGCTGGTGACCGACCCGATCCACGGTCCGCGCGCCGAAGTCGTTGTCTCCCTTCGTGGTCCGGCACCCAAGGGGCTGGCTCGCTCAGTCGCGATCCTCGCCGCAGCCCCCGCGGTGGAAGGTCTGGTGCTGGCCGAGGATGCGCTGATCGACCTCGAGACCCCGCTGTGGGAGCGCGCCCCGTTCACCGCATTCCTGTTGGACGGCAGCGGAATCGACGATGTCGCGCTGCCCGGACCGCTGCCCGCGGTGACGGTGTTCTCCGCGACCCCGATCACCGCGACGGAGGCGGCGTGGGTGCGCCTCAAAGGCGCCGACGCGATGCGCGAGGCGTGGGTGTCCGACGGCGTCGACGTCCTCGATCCCGCCCGCCGGGCGGCGAGCCCCAGCTAGAGCCAGTCGTTGTGGCGGAACGTGCGGTACAGCAGTGCGCACACCGTCACCATGACCAGCAGCACGGCGGGATATCCCCAGGTCCAATGCAATTCGGGCATGTGCTCGAAGTTCATGCCGTAGACGCCGGCCATGGCGGTCGGCACCGCGGCGATCGCCACCCACGCCGAGATCTTGCGCATGTCGATGTTCTGCTGCATCGCGACCTTGCCGAGCGCGGCCTGCACCAGAGAGTTCAGCAGCTCGTCGTAGCCGCTGATCGAGTCGGACGCGCGGATGTTGTGGTCGAGCACGTCGCTGACGTAGCGGCGCACCTCGATCGACACCAGATCGTCGAGTTCGGTGATGAGCTGCAGCGCGGGCGTCAACGGCGCCACGGCGCGGCGCAGCTCCACCACCTCCCGCTTGAGCAGGTAGATGTTCTCGATCTTGGTGCGTGAGGTGGGGGAGAAGACGTCCTCCTCCATCGCGTCGATGTCGGTCTCCACCATCTCGGTCACCTCGAGGTAGCTGTCGACCACGTGGTCGGCGATCGCATGCATCACCGCGTACGGCCCCAATGCCAACAGTGCGGGCGTGGCCTCCAGGTGCTTGCGGACACCGGTCAGCCCGCTGTGGTCGCCGTGCCGGACGGTCACCACGAAGTCGGCGCCGACGAACACCATGATCTCGCCGGTCTCGACGATCTCGCGGACCTTGGCCATCGACTCGTGCTCGATGTACTTGACGGTCTTGAGCACCAGGAACAACGTGTCGTCGTAGCGTTCGACCTTGGGCCGCTGGTGGGCGTGCACCGCATCCTCGACGGCCAGTTCGTGCAGCCCGTACGCCTCAGCGACGGTCTGCATCTGCTCATCGTCGGGTTCGTGCAGACCGATCCAGGTGAACGCCGATCGGCCCTCACCGGTCAGTTCGTGCGCCCGGTCGAGGGCCGCGGCGTGGGTGAACCGGCCGGTGAGCCGCTCACCGTCGCAGTACACACCGCAATCCACGACCGCCTGGTCGACCGGGACACGCGAAGACGGCATCCGCAGATGTTACTTGTCCGGCACGGCATCCGAAGCTCACCGCCGGGTGATAGCAGCCGGTGAGCTCGATGGTGTCCGATACTGTGACGCCGTGGCTGAATTGGTGAGCACCCCGCAGGTCGTCATCGATGACGACGAGATCTTCACCGCGCACGAGGGCGGCAAACTCTCGGTGGAACTGAAATCGCCGCTGGACACACAGCGGGCCCTGTCGATCGCCTACACCCCCGGTGTCGCGCAGGTCAGCCGGGCGATCGCGAAGGACCCGGCGCTGGCGGCCAAGTACACGTGGGCAAACCGGCTGGTCGCCGTCGTCAGCGACGGCAGCGCCGTCCTCGGGCTCGGCGACATCGGCGCGGCCGCCTCACTGCCGGTCATGGAGGGTAAGAGCGCCCTGTTCAAGACCTTCGGCGGCCTCGACTCCATCCCGATCGTGTTGGACACCAACGATCCCGACGAGATCGTCGAGACCCTCGTACGGCTGCGGCCGACCTTCGGTGCGGTCAACCTCGAGGACATCTCGGCGCCGCGCTGCTTCGAGATCGAACGCCGCGTCATCGAGGCGCTGGACTGCCCGGTCATGCACGACGATCAACACGGCACCGCGATCGTCGTGCTCGCCGCGCTGATGGGGGCGGCCAACGTCCTCGACCGCGACATGACCGGGCTGCGGGTCGTCATCTCCGGTGCCGGCGCCGCGGGCGTCGCCTGCGCGAACATCCTGCTGGCCGCGGGCATCGCCGACGTCACTGTGCTCGACAGCAAGGGCATCGTGCACAGCGGCCGCGACGATCTGAACCCGTTCAAAACCGAACTCGCCGGGCGCACCAATCCGGCCGGCCGCACCGGCGGGGTGGCCGAGGCGCTCGACGGCGCTGACATGTTCCTCGGCCTGTCGGCCGGTGTGGTGGCCGAGGAGTTGATCGCGACCATGGCGCCCGGCGGCATCGTGTTCGCATTGAGCAACCCCGACCCCGAGATCCACCCCGACCTCGCGCGCAAGTACGCCGCCGTCGTGGCGACCGGCCGCAGCGACTTCCCGAACCAGATCAACAACGTGCTGGCCTTCCCCGGCGTGTTCCGCGGGGCGCTCGACGCGGGCGCGCGGCGCATCACCGAACGGATGAAGGTGGCCGCGGCCGAGGCGATCTTCTCCGTCGTCGGCGACGATCTCGCCGTCGACCACATCGTGCCCAGCGCGCTGGACCCGCGGGTCGCCCCTGCGGTGGCCGCGGCGGTCGGTGCGGCGTCCGACGCCGGCTGAGACCGGGTCCCGTGGTGCGTCGACTGCTGATCGTGCTGTGCGCGGTGCTGCTGACCGCGTGCGGGAGTCCGCAGCCGGGACCGCAGCTGACGATCGGTGCGGCGAAGGACGACGCCTCGCTGGTCACCGCGCACGTGTACGCCGCCGCGCTGCGTCATTACGGCACCGGCGCCCGGGTGGAGCCGACCGAAGATCCGCTCACCGCGCTCGACGCCGGGGACGTCGCGGTGGTGCCGGGACTGACCGGGCAGCTGCTGCGGCGGTTCGAACCCGACGCGTCCGCGCGCGCCGACGAACAGGTGTACCGCGACCTGCTCTCCGCGCTGCCGGAGGGGGTGGCCGCGGGCGACTACACCACCGCCGCGGAGGACGAGCCCGCGCTGGCGGTCACCGAGTCCACCGCCGACCGTCTCGGCGCACAGGACCTCACCTCGGTGGTGCGCCGATGCGGTGAGGTGCGCACCGGCCGGGTGCGGGGGACTGCCGTGCCCACCGTGCTGGGGACCTGCCGGTTGCGTCCGCCGCGCGAATTCCCCGATGCGGCAGCCCTTTTCGAGGCCACCAAGTCGGGTGAGGTCGACGCCGCGTGGACGACGAGCGCGACACCGGGCATCCCGACCGACTTGGTGGTCCTGGCCGACAGCACCTCGCTGGTGCGCGCGGAGAACATCGTCCCGCTCTACCGGCGCAACACCCTCGCCGAATCACAGGTGCTCGCGCTCAACGAGGTCGCGGGCGTACTCGACACCGCGGCACTCGCCGAGATGCGCGAACGGGTCCGCGACGGGGACGACCCCGCGGTGGTGGCCGGCGAGTGGCTGGCGGAGCACCCGCTGCGCGATTAGTGCGGGCGGGGCAGCAGCTTGCCGGTCACCGACGAGAACAGCCGCTGGTAGTGCGGTCCGACGATCCGGATCACCGCATCGAGCACCTTGGCGTCGTTGCCGATCAGCACGCGGGCCCTGTTCTTGCGGACCCCGTCGAGGATGACCTTGGCCGCCGTCTCGGGCGAGGTGTTGGCGAGCTTCTTGTCGAAGAGTTTCGCCAGCTCCTGCGGGTCGAGTCCCTCGGCGGCGGTCGCGTTGCGCGCGATCGCGGTCTTGATCCCGCCGGGGTGCACCGTGGTCACCTTCACCGGATGCCCCGCGGCCCGCATCTCCTGGTTCAGCGCCTCGGTGAAGCCGCGCACCGCGAACTTCGCGGCGTTGTATGCGCCCTGGCCGGGCACCGAGAACAGCCCGAACACGCTGGAGACGTTGACGACGTGTCCGTCCCCGGAGGCGATCAGGTGCGGCAGGAACGCCTTGGTCCCGTTGACCACACCCCAGAAGTCGACGTCCATCACCCGTTCGATGTCCTTGAACTGGCTGATCTCGATGTCGCCGGTGAACGCGATGCCCGCGTTGTTGTAGATCTGGTTGACCTTGCCGAAGCGTTCTGCGACCTCGTCGGCGTAGAGCAGGAACGCCTCGCGTTCGGTGACGTCGAGCCGGTCCGCCTTCACCGCGGCGCCGATCTCCTTGATGCGCCGCTCGGTCTCGGCGAGCCCCTCGGTGTTGACGTCGCTGATCGCGACGCTGGCCCCGGACCGGGCCAGCTCGATGGCCAGCGCCTGCCCGATACCCGATCCGGCGCCGGTCACGACCGCGACCTTTCCGGCGAAGCCCTGCATACGCACACTCCTCGTGTCGGTTGCCTCGCGTCGAGATTAGCCGGTACTCGCGGTACCGGTGGGGGTGGGGTAACGCTGCGTGACCGTACGGCGATGGTCCTGTCATGAAGCGCTTCTCCCGCGCGGCCGTCGCGTCGCTCGCCGTGTCCGGCACCATCGCCTCCGCCATGACACTGGGAACCGGATCGGCCAGTGCCGATACGGCCACCGATCTCTTCCTGTCCGCCCTCGCCGGTTCCGGCGTCACGGGCGTCGACACCGCCACCGCCGTGCGGGTCGGCCAGTCGGTCTGCCCGATGCTCGCCGAACCCGGGCAGAACGTCGCCAACGTCGCCGCCGACGTCTCGAACATGATCGGCC
This sequence comes from Mycobacterium sp. GA-2829, assembly GCF_001499965.1. GTDB lineage: Bacteria > Actinomycetota > Actinomycetes > Mycobacteriales > Mycobacteriaceae > Mycobacterium. Next base: position 27,917 of record NZ_LQIT01000029.1, on the reverse strand, counting down.
GTCCGCTCGGCCCGGCCACCATGTTCACCGGCCTGGCGATCCAGATGTTCTGCCCCGGCGCGGTCGCCGCGCTGGCCTACGGCAACTCGCCGCTGCCCATCCCGGGCCTGTAACGAGCCGCTCGAAACGAAACCGCCGCGAGAATCCGTTCAGGATTCCCGCGGCGGTTTCGTGTTCGGGCGAGGGTTACGGGGCGAACGCCTCGTCGAGGATCTCCTGCTGCTCGACGGCGTGCACCTTCGAGGACCCCGACGACGGCGCCGACATGGCGCGCCGGGAGATCCGCTTGATGCCGGTGAAGTAGTCCGGCAGCATCTCGGGCAGGGTCAGCCCGAAGGTCGGCCACGCACCCTGGTTGGCCGGCTCCTCCTGCACCCAGAACTTCTCCTCGACGTTCGGGTACTTGTCCAGCGTTTCGGCCAGCCGACGCTTGGGCAGCGGGGCGAGCTGCTCGATCCGCACGATCGCGATGTCGTCGCGGCTCTCCTTGTTCTTCCGCGCGACCAGTTCGTAGTAGATCTTGCCGCTGGTCAGCAGGACCCGCTTGACCTTCTCGCGGTCGCCGTCACCGTCGGTGTACGTCGGCTCCTCGAGCACCGAGCGGAACTTCTGCTCGGTGAAGTCGCGGATGTCGGACACCGCGGCCTTGTTGCGCAGCATCGACTTCGGCGTGAACACGATCAGCGGCCGTTGGATCCCGTCGAGACCGTGCCTGCGCAGCAGGTGGAAGTAGTTCGCCGGCGTCGACGGCATCGCGATCGTCATCGAGCCCTCGGCCCACAGCTGCAGGAACCGCTCGATTCGGCCGGAGGTGTGGTCGGGACCCTGGCCCTCGTGGCCGTGCGGCAGCAGCAGCACCACGTCGGAGAGCTGACCCCACTTGGCCTCACCGGAACTGATGAACTCGTCGATGATGGACTGCGCGCCGTTGATGAAGTCGCCGAACTGCGCCTCCCACAACACCATCGCGTCGGGGTTGCCGACCGAGTAGCCGTATTCGAAGCCCACCGCGGCGAACTCCGACAGCGGCGAGTCGTACACCAGGAACTTGCCGCCCGTCGGGTTACCGTCGGCGTCGGTCGCCAGCAGCTGCAGCGGGGTGAACTCCTGACCGGTCTTGCGGTCGATCACCACCGAATGCCGCTGGGTGAACGTGCCGCGGCGGGTGTCCTGACCGCTCAACCGGACCAGCTTGCCCTCGGAGATCATCGTCCCCAGCGCGAGCAGTTCGGCGAACGCCCAGTCGACCTTGCCCTCATAGGCCATCTCGCGGCGCTTCTCGAGCACCGGCTTGACGCGCGGGTGCACGGTGAAGCCCTCCGGCACCGCCAGGTGGGCGTCGCCGATGCGGGCCAGCAGCGACTTGTCCACCGCGGTGGCCAGTTTCGTCGGGATCTGCTGATCGGCCTCCACCGACTCACTCGGCGCGATGTCGTGCTTCTCGAGGTCGCGGACCTCGTTGAACACCCGCTCGAGCTGGCCCTGGTAGTCGCGCAGCGCGTCCTCGGCCTCTTTCATGGAGATGTCGCCGCGGCCGATCAGCGCTTCGGTGTAGCTCTTGCGGACCCCGCGCTTGGTGTCGATCACGTCGTACATCGACGGCTGCGTCATCGACGGGTCGTCGCCCTCGTTGTGCCCGCGCCGGCGGTAGCACAGCATGTCGATGACGACGTCCTTCTTGAACTTCTGCCGGAAGTCGACGGCCAGCTTGGCCACCCACACCGCGGCCTCGGGATCGTCGCCGTTGACGTGGAAGATCGGCGCACCGATCATCTTCGCCACGTCGGTGCAGTACTCCGACGACTTCGCCGCCGACGGCGAGGTGGTGAAACCGATCTGGTTGTTGACGATGATGTGGATGGTGCCGCCGGTGCGGTACCCGCGCAGCAGCGCCAGGTTCAGCGTCTCGGCGACCACACCCTGCCCGGCGAACGCGGCGTCACCGTGCAGCATCAGCGGTACGACCGTGTAGCCGTCCTCGCTGTCACCCTTGTCGAGCAGATCCTGTTTGGCGCGGACCAGACCCTCCATCACCGGGTCGACGGCCTCGAGGTGGCTCGGGTTCGCGGTCAGCGACACCGTGATGTCGTTGTCGCCGAACATCTGCAGGTAGGTGCCGCTGGAGCCGAGGTGGTACTTCACGTCACCCGACCCGTGCGCCTGCGACGGATTGAGGTTGCCCTCGAACTCGCTGAAGATCTGGCTGTAGGGCTTGCCGACGATGTTGGCCAGCACGTTGAGTCGCCCGCGGTGGGGCATACCGATGACGACCTCGTCGAGCCCGTGCTCGGCGCACTGGTCGATCACCGCGTCCATCGTCGGGATGACGGTCTCGGCGCCCTCGAGCGAGAAGCGCTTCTGCCCAACGTATTTCGTCTGCAGGAACGTCTCGAAGGCCTCGGCGGCGTTGAGCCGGCTCAGGATGTACTTCTGCTGCGCGACCGTCGGCTTCTCGTGTTTGCCCTCGATGCGCTCCTGCAGCCACTGCTGCTGTTCGGGTTCGAGGATGTGGGTGTACTCCACGCCGATGTGACGGCAGTACGCGTCCCGCAGGACGGCCAGCACGTCGCGCAGTTTCTTGCGCTCCGCACCGGCGAACCCGTTGACCTTGAACTCGCGGTCCAGATCCCACAGCGTCAGGCCGTGGGTGTTGACGTCGAGGTCGGGGTGGCTGCGGAACCGGTCCTTGTCGAGGCGCAGCGGATCGATGTCGGCCATCAGGTGACCGCGGTTGCGGTACGCCGCGATCAGCTCGATGACGCGGGCGTTCTTGTCCTCGATCGAATCCGGGTTGTCGGTGCGCCAGCGGACCGGCTCGTACGGGATGCCCAGCTCACGGAAGATCTCGTCGAAGAAATCGTCGTCGAGCAGCAGCTGGTGCACGGTCCGCAGGAAGTCGCCGGACTCCGCACCCTGGATGATGCGGTGGTCGTAGGTCGACGTCAGCGTGATCAGCTTGCCGATGCCGAGGTCGGCGATGCGCTCCTCGCTCGCACCCTGGAACTCGGCGGGGTACTCCATCGCACCGACACCGATGATCGCCCCCTGCCCGCGCATCAGCCGCGGCACCGAGTGCACGGTGCCGATCGTGCCGGGGTTGGTCAGCGAGATCGTCACCCCCGAGAAGTCCTCGGCGGTGAGCTTGCCGTCGCGGGCGCGCCGGACGATGTCCTCGTAGGCGGCGATGAACTGCCCGAACCCGAGGGTGTCGGACTTCTTGATCGCCGCGACGACGAGCTGACGGTTCCCGTCCTTACCGGGCAGGTCGATCGCCAGGCCGAGATTGGTGTGCGCGGGGGTGACGGCGTTCGGCTTCCCGTCCACCTCGGCGAAGTGCCGGTTCATGTTCGGGAACTTCTTGACCGCCTGCACGATCGCGTACCCGATGAGGTGGGTGAAGCTGATCTTGCCGCCACGGGTGCGCTTGAGGTGGTTGTTGATGACGACGCGGTTGTCGATCATCAGCTTGGCCGGGATCGCGCGCACGCTGGTCGCCGTCGGCACCTCGAGCGAGGCGGCCATGTTCTTGGCGACGGCCGCGGCCGCCCCGCGCAGGACCTGGTTCTGATCGCTGTCGTCCGATGACGACGCCGATGCGGCGGCCGGTTTGGCGGTGCCGTTGCTGGAGGATGTGCTCGACTTGCTCGCCGGCTTCTCGGCGGGCTTGGTCTTCGACTCGGCCGGCTTGGTGCTCTTCGTGTCCTTGGAGCTCTTGGTGTCTCGCGCCTTGTTCTCCTGCGCCTTGGGTGCGGGGGCGGGCGCGGGCTCCGGGGGAGCCTTCGGCTCCGCGGTGGCGGTGCGCGTCTGCTGCCCGTTACCGCTCGCGCTGGAGTCGGCCGTCGGTTCCGGGTTGTAGTCGACGAGGAACTCGTGCCAACTGGGGTCTACCGACGAGGGATCCTCGCGAAACTTGCGATACATCTCCTCGACCAACCATTCGTTCTGGCCGAATGGTGAAGGTGAACTGCTCACGGCAGCTACTCGCCTCGATTCCGTCATCTCAGGCGAGCATGGCAAGGATGCTCGCCGCTCATGTTCTGTTCTGCGGTTACCCGCCTTCCGCGCCGCCTAAAGGCTAACGCTCCGGCAGATGCCGGACCACGGCAACGCCCCCTTGTCACGTTTGGGTTGCAATGGTCAGGATTCGGGCTGCACGGACGGCAGCACGTGCAGCGTCGCCGGCCAGCGGGCCGGCGGTGTGCCGAACGCCGCCCTGGCGTTCTCGATGATGCGTTTGCCCATCATCCGGTTCCCGATTCCGCCGACGACGGCGCCGATGCCGACGGGCAGGACTTTGCCGAACGCCAGCGCCCCACGCTTGAGCGTGTAGCGCTTGACGAAGTACTTCAACAGACGCGAATTCAATTGAGACACCGCGGGAAGCGGCAGCGTCGCCGCGCCCTCGCTGATCCACGCCCCGCCGGTGCGCCCCCGGCCGAGCAGATCGGCGATCGCCCGGTTGCTGTCCTCACCGACGAGCACCGAGAGCACCAGCGCGCGGCGCCGCTCGCGTTCCTGCGCCGGGATGCCGTGCACCTCCGCGACAGCCAGCACGAACAGCGACGTCGCCTCCATGAACACCACCGTCTCGCCTGCCACCGCCGACATCGCGGCGATGGTGCCGATCCCCGGCAGCGCGGCCGTCGAGCCGACGGCGGCTCCGCTGGCCAGCACCGCGGCCATGTAGTGCTTCTCGAGTTTGGCGATCACCTCGGCCGGTGAGGCGTCGCGGTCGCCTGCGCGGACGCGGTCCACGTAGGCCTTCACGGCAGGGGCCTGCACCCGGGAACTGCGTTCGATGATCTGCGACAGCACTTTGGCCGCCGCGCCCGGCTTGTCGTCGTTGGCGTCGCCGGCGAGTTCTGATTGTTTCTTGCGGTTCGATCGAGCGCTCATGCGAGGCCTCCCTTACCCGTGGCGCCTGTCCAGGCTAACGCGACGTCAACGAACGACGACCGGCGCGGGTGCCCGGGCCGTGACTGCGGTCACTGTTCGCCGGAAGGGGAAGAAAAAATGCCCAAGACTCGCTGTTCCTGGCCATGGCAACATCTCCGCACGTGGACGAGACCCGGACCCTCCCGCCCAGCCGCGTGCGGATGATCGTCGTACTCGGCGCCTTGGTGGCGCTCGGGCCCCTGACCATCGACATGTACCTGCCCGCGTTGCCCAAGATCGGTGACGAACTCGGGGTCTCCTCGTCGGTGGCGCAGCTGACGCTCACCGGCACCCTCGCCGGGCTCGCGCTCGGTCAGCTGATCGTCGGGCCGCTGTCGGACTCCCTCGGCAGGCGCAGACCGCTGATGGCCGGGATCGTGCTGCACATGCTGGCGTCGCTGGTGTGCATGTTCGCGCCGAACATCATGGTGCTCGGCCTCGCGCGCAGCCTGCAGGGTGTGGGCGCCGCCGCGGCGACCGTGGTGGCGATCGCCGTCGTCGGCGACCTGTTCTCCGGGAACACCGCGGCGACGGTGATGTCGCGGCTGATGCTGGTGCTCGGGGTGGCCCCGGTGCTGGCGCCCTCGCTGGGCGCGGCGGTGCTGCTCCAGGCGTCGTGGCACTGGGTGTTCGCCGCACTCGTCGTCCTGGCGGGCGGTCTGCTGCTGATGGGCGTGCTGGCGCTGCCCGAGACGCTGCCGGAGGCGCACCGGCGTCCGTTGCGGGTGCGCGGGATCGCGGCCACCTACGTCTCGCTGGTCCGGGATCCGCGGTTCGTGGTGCTGGTGCTGGTCGCCGCGCTGGGGATGTCCGGACTGTTCGCCTACGTCGCCGGTGCGGCGTTCGTGCTGCAGGGCGGCTACGGGCTCGACCAGCAGACGTTCGCGTTGGTCTTCGGTGCCGGTGCTATCGCGCTGATCGGCACCACGCAGTTCAACGTCGTGCTGCTGCGGTGGTTCAGCCCGCAGAAGATCATGGTGTGGGCACTCGCCGCGGCGTCGCTGTTCGGTGTCGTCTTCGTCGGTCTCGCGGCAGGTGAGGTGGGCGGACTGCCCGCGTTCCTGGTCTCGGTGTGGGCGATCCTGGCCGCGATGGGCCTGGTCCTGCCGAACGCACCCGCGGTTGCGCTCTCGCGGCACAACGAGGCCGCAGGTACGGCCGCGGCCCTGCTGGGGGCGGCGCAGTTCGGGCTCGGCGCCGCGGTGGCCCCGGTGGTCGGCGTGCTCGGCAATGACGAGTTCGCGCTCGCTCTGGTGATGACGGTCGGCACCGTGATCGCGCTGGTCGCGTTGATGGCGGTCGGTGTGCGCGGCGACGACAACACCGAACTGGCCGACGACGCCGTAGCCGAAGCCGTCCTCGCCGAAACCGCCTGAGAGCTCCGCCACCTGTCGATGCGTTTCGGCGGCGGCCGGGTACGTTGCGTCAGGATCTTCTGATTGGCGGGTCGACTCGAGATGTTCTCCACCACTTCCGCAGCCGCAGGGCGGAGCCGTACCGGTGCGCCGGACGGCAATCCGTGGCACGCGCTGTGGGCCATGATGGTCGGCTTCTTCATGATCCTGGTGGACGCCACGATCGTGGCGGTCGCCAACCCGGTGATCATGGACGAGCTGGACGCCGACTACGACGCCGTGCTGTGGGTGACCAGCGCCTACCTGCTGGCGTACGCGGTGCCGCTGCTGGTGGCCGGCCGGCTCGGTGACCGGTTCGGTCCCAAGAACCTCTACCTGCTCGGCCTGGCCGTGTTCACCGTCGCCTCGCTGTGGTGCGGGTTGAGCGGGTCGATCGACATGCTGATCGCCGCCCGGCTGCTCCAGGGCATCGGCGCGGCACTGCTGACACCGCAGACGCTGTCCACGATCACCCGGATCTTCCCGCCCGACCACCGCGGCGTCGCGATGAGCGTGTGGGGGGCGACGGCCGGGGTCGCGACGCTGGTGGGCCCGCTGGCCGGCGGTGTGTTGGTGGACCACCTCGGCTGGCAGTGGATCTTCATCGTGAACGTGCCGATCGGCCTGGTCGGGCTGGCCCTGGCGTTCTGGCGGGTGCCGTCGCTGCCGACGACGTCGCACCGGTTCGACCTGCTCGGGGTGGCGCTGTCGGGTGCGGGCATGTTCGCGGTGGTGTTCGGGCTGCAGGAGGGGCAGGCCCACGACTGGCAGCCGTGGATCTGGCTGGTGATCGTGGCGGGTATCGCGGTGATGGTCGGGTTCGTCTACTGGCAGTCGGTCAACCCGCACGAACCGCTGATCCCGTTGCAGATCTTCCGCGACCGCAACTTCTCCCTGTCCAGCTTCGGGGTGGCGACCATCGGCTTTGTCGTGACCGGGATGATCGTGCCCGCGATGTTCTACGCGCAGGCCGTGTGCGGGCTGTCGCCCACCGAATCGGCGCTGCTGACCGCGCCGATGGCGATCGCAAGCGGGGTGCTGGCGCCGATGGTGGGGCGCATCGTCGACCGCGCCCACCCGCGGCCGATCGTCGGGTTCGGGTTCTCGGCGCTGGCGATCGCGCTGACCTGGCTGTCGATCGAGATGACCCCGCAGACCCCGATCTGGCGGCTGGTGCTGCCGTTCCTCGTGATGGGGATCGGGATGGCGTTCATCTGGTCGCCGCTGGCGGCCACCGCGACAAGGAACCTGGCGCGCGACTACGCCGGTGCCGGGTCGGGGGTCTACAACGCGACGCGGCAGGTCGGCTCGGTGCTGGGCAGCGCGAGCATGGCGGCGTTCATGACGTCGCGGATCAGCGCGGAGATGCCGTCGGGCGGGGCGGCGCCGCAGGGCGAAGGCGCCGCGGTGTCGGCGCTGCCGGAGTTCCTGCAGGCGCCGTTCGCCTCGGCGATGTCGCAGTCGCTGCTGCTGTCGGCGTTCGTCGCGCTCATCGGCGTGGTGGGCGCGATCTTCCTGCGCGAGATGGGGGAGGGCGCGCCGGAGCCCGCCGCGCCGGCACGTCCCGCACCGAGCGACGACTCTGTCGACGACTCCTTTGATGATGACGACGAGTACCTCGAGTACGTCGTCACCCGTGACGGTCTGGAGTTCGCCGACCTGGTGTCACCGCATCCCGATGTCGGTGCCGACGAGAGCGTCACCCAGCCACTCGCCACGCGCCGCCGACCCGCGGCGGCGCCCGACGACGATCCGTGGCGCCGCGTCCTCGACGAACTGCTGCCCGAGGCACCGCCGTCGGGTCGGCACTCCCGCGGCGACTAGGGCATCGTCAGCGACAGGAACGCGCCGAGTTCGACCAGCCCCTTCGGCGTCGACGGCAGGTACTCGGTGAGCGCCTGCGACCGCACGATCACCGCCGCGTACTTCGCCCGGCTGATCGCCACGTTGAGCCGATTCCTGTTGAGCAGGAACGAGATTCCACGCGGCACGTCGTCGATCGAGCTGGCCACCATCGAGATGAACACCACCGGCGCCTGCTGACCCTGGAATTTGTCGACGGTGCCCACGCGCACTGCGCTCAGCCCGACCGCGTCGAACCGCTGCCGCAGCAACACGACCTGCGCGTTGTACGGCGTCACCACCATCACATCGTCCTCGGTGAGCGGGCGGGTGCCGTCCTCGTCGGTCCACATCGCGCCAAGCAGCGACCGGGCCCGCGCGACGATCGCGTCGGCCTCCTCCGGGCTCTCGGTCGCGTTGCCGTCGTGCGGCACCGTCACCTCGTGCACCCCGGGTGCCCAGCCCTCGAGCGTGCGCGCCGCGGTCACGGCGTCGAACGACTGCAGCCTGCCGTCATACGACAGCCGCGACACCGCCGCGCACACCGCGGGATGCATCCGGTAGGACAGGTCGAGGAAGTAGCCGCGTTCGGCGGGCAGCGTGTGCGCACCGTCGACCAGCCAGCCCAGCGCCGAGGCGTCGACCGGTTCAGGGTGGGTGCCCTGACTGACCTGCGGCAGCTGTTGCGGATCGCCGAGCAGTAGCAGGTTCGCCGCCGCGGGCGCCACCGCGATCGTGTTGGCCAGGCAGAACTGCCCGGCCTCCTCGATGACGAGCAGGTCCAGGCTGCCGCGCGGAATCCGGTTGTCGTTGGCGAAATCCCACGCCGTCCCGCCGACCACACACCCCGCGTGGTCGGCCACGAAGGCGGGGAAGGCGGCCTCGTCGAGCACCGTCCAGCACGCGTCGTCGCCGTGCCCCCGCTTCTTCGCGACCCGCTCGGCGTCCACGCCGGCGGCGATCACCCCGCGGAACAGGTTCTCCACCACCGCGTGGGACTGCGCCACCACCCCGATCCGCCAGCGGTGGGTGTTGACCAGCGCGGCAATGACTCTCGCGGCGGTGTGCGTCTTCCCGGTGCCGGGCGGCCCGTGCACCGCGAGATACGACGAGTCCAGGTCGAGCAGGGCAGCGGTGATCGTCGCGGGCATGTCCGGGCCGCCGGGAAGTGGTGCGCCACTCCGGGTTCGGGGTGGGCGGCGCACCAGGATGTCGGTGACGGCGCTGGCCGGTAGCCGCGGCAGGCTCCCGACGACCTCGGCGGCGGTCGCCTCGATGGAGTCGCGCAGCGCGGTGGTGCGGATCGGCGGACCCGGGGTCAGCGCGAACGGCAGCTGGTCGAACTCTTCGCCGTCGCGGGGGGTGCGCTCGACGATCACCACCTCGGTGGGCGCGTCGGCGGCATCGCATTCGACGACTTTGACGCTGCCCGCCGCGCGGCGGTCCGGGTCGTCGGTCAGGCCCGCGGGCGCGGGCGGCGCGTAGAGCGCGTACATCTCCTTGCCCAGCGCACCGGCGGCCATCGCACCGGTCAACCGCACCCGGCGCTGCGGTTTGCGGGCGCGAGGCGGTGTGTGCCAATTGGTTTCGACTCGGGCTCCGCCGTCGTCGACGAGGAACACGTCGGTGCTGTCGGCCCATTCATCGACGGGGTTGTTGAGCCGGTCGAAGTGCGACCACCAGAACGGTTTGTCCTCCCGCCGGTGATACCCACGGGCGGCGGCGATCATCGCGACCGCCGTCTGCTCCGGGGTGCGGCCCTCCAACTCGTCGCCGGCGTAGCGGCACAGCGCGCGGTCGGTGGCGTCGACGGGCTCGGGTTCGGCGTCGTCGCGGACCACCGGCTGTGGACCCCTGGGCGGCACCGCACAGTCGATGGCCCGGCACACCAACCAGTCCCGCAGCTTGCGCGTCGACGTGCAGTCGTACCGGTTGTAGTCCTCGATCTCCTTGAGGACCCCGGCGGCCTCCTCCTCGCGTCTGGCGGCGCGCAGGTCGCAGTACTCGGCGTACTGGGTGATCGACGCGGCCGCGGTGGTCACGTCGCCGGTGCGCAGCTGCCCGCCCATGTACAGCGGTTCGAGCGATTTGAGGCTGTAGTTCTCGGTGCCGATGCGGAAACTCTTGCGCACCAACGGATACAGGTCGACCAGCACACCGCTGCGCAGCAGGTCGTCGACCGCCTCCTCGCCGACGCCGTACCGCCCGGCCAGGCGCAGCAGCGCGGTCTTCTCGTACGCGGCGTAGTGGTAGACGTGCATGTTGGGATGGCGTTTGCGCCGCTTGCGCACCAGCTCGAGGAAGTCCTCGAGCGCCTGACGTTCCTGCGGCCGGTCGTGCGCCCAGAGCGGATGGAATCCGTCGGCGGTGTCGAGCACCCCGAACAGGTACTCCAGCCCCCATTCCTGACCGTCGTCGGTCCACAACGGGTCGCCCTCGAAGTCGAAGAACAGATCGCCCTTGTCGGGTTCGGGCAGCAGCATCAGCGGCTGAGGGTCGGCGACCTCGTACGGCGGCTTCCCGTCCTCGCGCGGGGCGATCTGCAGCCGGGCTTGCGAGCTCAGCGCCGCCACGGTGCGCGTCGCCAATTCCGGTACCGGACCGCGGTGTTCGGCGAGTTCGGCCACCGTGGTGATACCTGCGTCGAGGAACCGGGCCCGCTGGCTGACCCGCATCCCCGCCACCAGTAGCAGATCGTCCTGGTCGCGCACCTCGACGCTGCACTCGGGGCAGCGGAAGCACGCACGCACCTCGGTGTCCTCCCACCGCACCGGAACCCCGCCGGCGAGATGATCGTCGAGCACGCGCTGCAGCGCCTCGCGCCGCGGCCGGTACACCATCAGCAGTTCGGGCAGCGCGTAACGGGCCGTCGCGCCGTCGCCGAGCACGAGTTCGACCTCGTCGGCGACGGGCACTCCGGCGGCGGTGAGCGCCTCGGCGTAGGCAGCCAGCTGCAGCAGCGCCTCCACCTTCACCGAGCGGGCGAGTTTGGTGTCGCGCAGCACGTAGCGGTCACCGGTCAGGATCAGGAAGTCGGCGAACCCGGCGAAGCGGCCGTCGAACATCGCCGCCTGGTAGATGACGGGTGCGCGCCGGGCGACCGCGCGGGCGGTGGCGTCGGCGGCCGCGGTGAGCCCGGCGACGGTGTAGGGCGGCCTGCCGATGACGGTGATGTTGTCGTCGGTGTCGGTGCGCAGCGCGTCGAGGTGGCGGTGTTCGTGGTCGTCACCGAGGGTCGCGGTGCGCTCGAGCATGTCGTCGGCGGGGGCCACCGGCGGACCCCAGCCCAGCTTGGCGTCGAACGCCCGCAACAGCGCGTACTCGCAGCGGGCCGCCGCCGCGAGATCCGAAGCGCTGTAGATGACGCCGTCGTCGGTGACGAACACGCCCGCCACTGTAGGGCAGCGGTCCGACAGTCAGCCGGTGTTGCCGATCAGCTCGACGCCGTTGCCGTTCCACCGGAACCGCACGATGCTGGCCAGCCCGTCGACCTCACCGGAGTAGCGCAGCGCGACGGTGTCGCCGGTGGTGCCGGCCGGGTCGAGTCCGTTGAAGCCGTAGGTGTCGGGCACCCCGGTCGGGATGAACTTGCCGAGGTGGAACATCACCGCGCGGGTGTTGGGATTCTCGGCGTTGGTGTTGGCCTTCACGATGACCGCCGACAGCTGCGCGCACTCGTTGTAGTTGCCCGCCACCGGCTCGGGGCTCCAGGCCTGGTTGCTGCGCGGATCGCGGGGGAGTTCGGACACCGCCTTGGCGATCTCGGGGGCTGCGAGGTTGACCGCGCACGGGTCGGCCGGTCCTGGCGCCGTGGGCGGGGGGCCGACGGTCGGGGCGATGCTCGGCGTGGTGGGACTGGTGGCGGCGGGCGGCGGAGCAGAGGCCTCGGGAGTCTTCGACACCGTCGAGTCCCCGGAGCCGCAGCCGACGAGGGTCGACAGAGCGGCGATATCCACGGCGATAGCGACCGCGATCGAGACCACCCGTTTCACAACAGCGCACCGTACCGGGATAGATTGCGAGCTTCGAACAGGCGCGCTGGGCGGAACTCGCCCGATGGCGCACTAGACTGGCCACGTTATGACGTCGCCTGAACCGGAGTCCACCGGCACCGAAACCACCTTCGCTGATCTGCAGATTCACCCGGAGGTGTTGCGTGCCGTCGCCGACGTCGGCTACGAGACACCGTCGGCGATCCAGGCCGCCACGATCCCCGCGATGCTCGCCGGGTCCGACGTCGTCGGGCTCGCGCAGACCGGCACTGGCAAGACCGCCGCGTTCGCGATCCCGATCCTGTCCAAGATCGACACCGACAGCCGCGCCACCCAGGCGCTGGTCCTGGCGCCGACGCGCGAGCTCGCACTGCAGGTCGCCGAGGCGTTCGGCCGCTACGGCGCGCACCTCAACGTCAACGTGCTGCCGGTCTACGGCGGCTCGTCGTACGGACCGCAGCTGGCGGGTCTCAAACGCGGCGCCCAGGTCGTGGTCGGCACGCCCGGCCGCGTGATCGACCACCTGGAGAAGGGCACCCTGGACGTCTCGCGCCTGGACTACATGGTGCTCGACGAGGCCGACGAGATGCTGCAGATGGGGTTCGCCGAGGACGTCGAGCGCATCCTCGCCGACACCCCCGAGTACAAGCAGGTCGCGCTGTTCTCGGCGACCATGCCGCCGGCGATCAAGAAGATCACCGCCAAGTACCTGCACGACCCCGTCGAGGTGACGGTCAAGGCCAAGACGCAGACCGCCGAGAACATCACCCAGCGCTACTACCAGGTGTCCTACCCGCGGAAGATGGATGCGCTCACCCGGCTGCTGGAGGTCGAAGAGGGCGACGCGATGATCGTGTTCGTCCGCACCAAACAGGCCACCGAGGAGGTGGCCGAGAAGCTGCGGGCGCGCGGATTCGCCGCCGCGGCCATCAACGGTGACATCCCGCAGACGGTGCGCGAACGGACAATCTCCCAGCTCAAGGACGGGACGATCGACATCCTGGTGGCCACCGACGTGGCCGCCCGCGGGCTGGACGTCGAGCGGATCTCGCACGTGGTGAACTTCGACATCCCGCACGATCCCGAGTCCTACGTGCACCGCATCGGGCGCACCGGACGCGCGGGCCGGTCGGGCACCGCACTGCTGTTCGTCACGCCCCGCGAACGCCACCTCCTCGGTGCGATCGAGCGGGTCACCCGGCAGAAACTCGTCGAATCCCAGCTGCCGTCGGTCGAGGACGTCAACGCCCAGCGGGTGGAGAAGTTCCGCGACTCGATCAGCGAGGCGCTCAACGCCCCGGGCACCGAACTGTTCCGGCGGCTGATCGAGGACTACGAACGCGACAACAACGTGCCGCTGGCCGACATCGCCGCGGCGCTGGCCGTGCAGTCCCGCAACGGCGAGGCGTTCCTGATGACCGAACCGCCGCCGGAGAAGCGTCGCGAGCGTCCCGCGCGGGAGGAGGGCGGCCCCCGCAAACCTCGGGAGCGGACGACGCGGACGGACCTCGCCACCTACCGCATCGCCGTGGGCAAGCGGCACAAGGTGATGCCCGGCGCCATCGTGGGGGCCATCGCCAACGAGGGCGGCCTGAACCGCAGCGACTTCGGCCACATCAACATCCGGCTGGACTACTCGCTGGTGGAACTGCCTGCCAAGCTGCCGAAGGACACCCTCAAGAAGCTCGAGCGCACACGGATCCAGGGCGTGCTGATCAACCTCGAGCCCGACCGCGGGCCGAAGGCACGCCACAAAGGCAAGTGACCGCACCCCGCGGCGTGGCCGACCCGGTGGCCCAGGGGGGGCTGGAGTCCGTCTCGACCGCCGAACGGGTCGCCTCGCTCACCGGTGTCCGCGCCGTCGCCGCGCTCCTGGTGGTGCTGACCCACGCCGCCTACACCACCGGCAGATACCCGCAGGGGTTCGCCGGGCTGATCTACTCCCGCATGGAGATCGGTGTGCCGATCTTCTTCGTGCTCTCGGGGTTCCTGCTGTTCCGGCCGTGGGTGCAGGCCGCCGCGCACGGCCGTCCGGCGCCGTCGGTGCGCCGCTACGCCTGGCATCGGGTGCGCCGCATCATGCCCGCCTACGTGGTGACCGTGGTAGCGGCGTACCTCGTCTATCACTTTCGCACCGCGGGCCCGAATCCCGGACACACCTGGGAGGGGTTGTTCCGCAACCTCACGCTGACCCAGATCTACACCGACGACTACCTGTACTCGTTCCTGCACCAGGGGCTGACGCAGATGTGGAGCCTCGCCGTCGAGGCCGCGTTCTACGTCGTGCTGCCCGCACTGGCCTACCTGCTGCTGGTCGTGCTGTGCCGGCGCGCGTGGCGGCCGGGGCTGCTGCTGGCCGGATTGGCGGTGCTCGCGGCGATGTCGCCGCTGTGGCTGTGGCTGGTGCACAGCGTCGACTGGCTGCCCGACGGCGCCCGGCTGTGGTTGCCGACGTATCTGGTGTGGTTCCTCGGCGGCATGCTGCTGGCGGTGCTGGCTGCGATGCGGGTACGGGTCTACGCGCTGGTGGCGGTGCCGCTGGCGGTGGTCTGCTATCTGATCGCGTCGACGCCGATCGCGGGGGAGCCCACCACGTCGCCCGCCGAACTGCGGGAGGCGCTGGCCAAGACCGCGTTCTACGCGGTGATCGCGACGCTGACGGTGGCGCCGCTGGCCCTGGGCGACCGCGGTTGGTATTCGAAGCTGCTCGCCAGCAGGCCGATGGTCTTCCTCGGCGAGATCTCCTACGAGATCTTCCTCATCCACCTGATCACCATGGAGGTGGTGATGGTGGAGATCCTGCGCTATCCCATCTACACGGGCTCGATGCTGTGGTTGTTCGTCGGCACGATGGTGGTCACCATCCCGCTGGCGTGGGTGCTGCACCGGTTCACCCGGGTGCGCACGGCCTGATCCTTCTCCGCAGTCTCGACGATCGGCGGAGCACCCGAATGCCGCCGGGGCTTAGGTTAAGCTGCCCTAAGCTTTCGAACGAAGGGTGGGACTCGATGTCCGACAAGAAGCCGTCGCGCGGGTTCAGCGGCGCGGTGCTCAAGCTGATGCGCGCCGGCGACTACACGTTCACCGTCACCGGCAAGCGCGAGATCGGCCCGTATTACCTCCGGCTGAGCTTCACCGCGGGCGGCATGCTCGCCGACAACCCGCCGCATCCGACCCAGTGGGTGCGGGTGTGGTTCGCCGACGGCGACAAACAGCATCAGCGCGGCTACACGCTGGTCGATCCCGACCCGGCCGGCGACACCGTCGACATCGAATTCGCTCTGCACGACGGGGTGGCCTCGCAGTGGGCGCGTGACGCGCAACCCGGCGACACCCTCGAGATCACCGTGCTCGGCAGCAATTTCGCACTGCCGCAGCCGAGCCCGGCCGGCTACGTGGTCGTCGGCGACACCGCCTCGCTGCCCGCGATCAACTCGCTGCTGGCCGCCATCAGGGACGCCCCGGCGCGGGTGTTCCTCGAGGCCGGACACGAAGAGGACAAACAGCTCCCGGTCGCGCGTCCCTCGGACGTGACGTGGGTGGACCGCAAGAACGGCGGCGAGGCGCTCATCGAGACCGTCGCCGCCGCCGCGTTCGACGCGGCCGACCACTTCGGGTGGGTGGCCTGCGACAACCGAACCACCCGCGCGGTGTCCAAGGTCCTGCGCGAGGACTACAAGATCCCGAAGAAGTCGATCAAGGCGCAGGCGTACTGGCAGGTCTGACCTCACCGAGCAGCACCGGCGCCACGAACTCCACGAGCATCGCGCGTTCGTCGGCCTCGTCGCGGCCGGGGAACAGCAGCAGCGAGGTCAGCACCCGCACCAGCCAGCGGGCCCGTCGCGCGGTGCCGTTCTGGGTGCCCAGCGACCGCACGAACGCCTCGGCCATCGCGGCCACCACCTCCGACCGCGCCGCCCACTCACCGCCGATCGGACGGGCGGTCGGCGCGAACCACGAGGAGAGCGCGGGATTCTCGCGCACACTGCGCAGCGTCACGAGCGTGCCCTCGACGAGCCGTTCGGCCGGGTCGGTGATCCCGCCGACCTCGTCGGCGAGCGTGCGGTAGAGCCGCTGCGCCTGCCGGTGGACGTAGGCGGTGTGCAGGGTGTCGCGGCTGTCGAAGTAGCGGTAGAGCGTCGCCCGCGAACACCCGGCCGCGCGGGCGATGTCGTTCATACCGACACCGGCGGCGTCGCGTTCGGCGAACAGCCGCTCCGCCGCGTCGAGGATGCGGTCGGCGACCATCAGAACGTCACCGGCACGGACAGCGGGCGCCGCACGTAACTGCCGCCGGCCCACACGATTTCGGCTTCGTCGACGGTGAACTCCGGGCAGCGGGTGAGCAGTTCGGTCAGCGCGACGCGGGACTGCATACGCGCTGCCGCCGCGCCGAGGCAGAAGTGCGCGCCGTGGCTGAACGTCAGGATGTTGCGCGGCCTGCGGGTGACGTCGAGTTCGGCCGCGTCCGAACCGAATTCGCGCTCATCCCGGTTGGCCGAGCCGTACAGCAGCAATACCTTGCGGCCCGCCGGGATGGTGGTGTCCTCGATCGTGACATCGCGGGTGGCGGTGCGGGCGAGTCCCTGCACCGGGGAGGTGAGCCGCAGGAACTCGTCGACGGCGTCGCCGATCAGCGCGGGTTCTTCCGCGAGCAGCCGCCGCTGGTCGGGCCGCTGATGTAGCAGTTGCACTGTGCCGCCGAGCATTCCGGTGGTGGTGTCGTTACCTCCGGTCACCATCGTGAACGTGAACGCCAGCACCGGCAGCGGGTCGATGCCTGCGGCCACCAGGTGGCTGATCGTGTCATCGCCCGGTTCGCTTCGGCGCCGCTCGATCAGCTCGGCGAAGTAGCCCATCATCGCGCCGATGGCATCACCGGCGCCGACGACGCCGCCGGCTTCGGTGTTGGCCGCCACGATCGCCTCGGTCCAACCGTCGAACTGGGCCCGGTCCGCCTCTGGGACGCCGAGATAGTGCGCGACGACCATCGACGGCAGCGGTTTGAACAACTCGCGCACGATGTCGCCGCCGCCGTTCGCGCGCAGCGCCTCGAGACGTTCGACGACGAACCCCCGCACCGCCGGTTCGACAGCCTCCACCTGCCGCGGCGTGAACCCCCGCGCGACCAGCTTGCGGAACTCAATGTGCGTCGGGGGATCCTGCATGACGAACGGCGGATTGTCCGCGAGCCCGATCAGCTCGAGCTCATTGTAATTAACCGTCAACCCCTGCGCGGACGAGAACGTCTCGTGGTCGCGCGCCGCACGCCAGACGTCGGCGTGCCGGGAGAGCACGTAGTAGTCGAGGTCGGGCGCGGCGGCCGGGACGACGTGGTGGACCGGGTCGTGATCGCGCAGCGCGGCGTACATCGGCCACGGGTCTGCCCAGGTGTCGGCGGTGGCGAGCTGGAACCTCGGCTGATGAGACACATTGGCCGTCATGTCTCATGGATACCACCTCGGCGTGCGATTTGTGCACGAAAACGCGCGCTGACCGCGTCGTCGGTCACCGCGAGACTGAAATCCCGCAGCGAAAGTTCGAGAAAGGGCCTGCGTGGTTTCAGTCTCGCGCTACAACCAAGCGCGGCATCATCGACGCGCCCACCGACACCCCGCGAGACTGAAATCCCGCAGCGAAAGTTCGAGAAAGGGCCTGCGTGGTTTCAGTCTCGCGCTACAACCCCGCACAAATCGCAGGTCAGAACGCCGCACCGGGGTTGAGGATGGCCTCGGGGTCCAGCGCGGCCTTGATCCGGCGGTTGAGTTCCATCGCCTCCGGACCGATCTGGCCCGCCAGCCACGGCCGCTTCAACCGTCCGACGCCGTGCTCGCCGGTGATCGTCCCGCCCAGGCTGACCGCCAGGTCCATGATCTCGCCGAACGCCGTCTCGGCGCGCTCGGCCATCGCCGCGTCGGCCGGGTCGAACACGATGAGCGGGTGGGTGTTTCCGTCGCCGGCGTGGGCGATCACCGAGATGACCACATCGCGATCGGCGGCGATCTTCTCGATGCCCGCGCACAGGTCGGCGAGCCGGGGCACCGGCACGCCCACGTCCTCGAGCAGCAGCGACCCCTTCGCCTCGACGGCAGGGATCGCATAGCGCCTGGCCGCCACGAACGCCTCACCCTCGTCGGGATCCGACGTCGAGAAGACCTCGCTCGCACCGGCTTCGGTGAACACCTTCGCCATGAACTCGGCGGCGTCGGCGCCCGCGGGCCCGCGGTCGTCGGACGCCGCGACCATCATCGCCGCCGCGTTGCGGTCCAGACCCATCCGCAGCTTGTCCTCGACGGCGTTGATCGCGACGGCGTCCATGAACTCGAGCATCGACGGCCGGATCCGGCCGGTGATGGTGCTGACCGCGCCCGCAGCGGCCTCGACCGAATCGAACGTCGCGACCACCGTGCAGGCCGCCGGCTGCGGGGGCAGCAGCCGCAACGTCACCTCGGTGATCACGCCGAGTGTGCCCTCGCTGCCCACGAACAGTTTGGTCAGCGACAGCCCCGCCACGTCCTTCACCCGCGGTCCGCCCAGACGCACCGCGGTGCCGTCGGCGAGCACCACCTGCAGGCCCAGCACGTAGTCGGTGGTGACGCCGTACTTCACACAGCACAACCCGCCCGCGTTGGTCGCGACGTTGCCGCCGATGCTGCAGATCTCGAACGACGACGGGTCCGGCGGGTACCACAGGCCGTGTTCGGCGACGGCCTTCTTCACCTCGGCGTTCAGCAGCCCGGGCTGCGCGACCGCGGTGCGGGTGACCGGGTCGACGGTGATCGCACGCATCTTCTCCGTCGACAGCACGATGGCGCCGTCGAGCGCGGTGGCGCCACCGGACAGCCCGGTGCCCATCCCGCGCGGGACGACCGCGACCTTGTGCGCCGACGCCCACCGCAGCACCGTCTGCACCTCTTCGGTGCGGGTGGGGCGCACGACCGCCAGCGCGGTGCCCGCATTCGGGTCGGCCGCGCGATCCTGCCGGTAGGAGGCGACGATGTCGGGATCGGTGACCACGACACCGTCGGGTAGTTCGGCGATGAGCTCGGCCAGGGTGTCAGCGACCATGCCCCGATGCTATGCCGCGCGCCGCACCGGGAATCCGCCGAACCCGGGGACGGCACCCCGTCCGCGGCGCATGATTCCTCAGGGGGGCGCTCGACAAGGAGGCGGCGATGGCTGACGACTCGACCGGCGCCGTGGTGGCGCCGCTGCTGCCCGGCGGCGGGGTGCTGCCGTTCGCGCCGACGCCGTCGGCGAGCATCGCGGGCCGCACCCTCGCCGAGTCGACCTATGCACCGCGCACCGTCCCCAAGAGGCTGCACCCCGACAGCCCCAACATCGTGATCGTGCTCATCGACGACGCCGGGCCCGGGCTGCCGTCCACGTTCGGTGGTGAGGTGACCACCGCGACGCTCGACCGGATGCGCGCGGAAGGCGTGTCCTACAACCGCTTCCACACCACCGCGATGTGTTCGCCGACCCGCGCGTCGTTGCTGACCGGGCGCAACCACCACGAGATCGGCAACGGGCAGATCGCCGAACTGGCCAACGACTGGGACGGCTACGCCGGCAAGATCCCGCGCAGCAGTGCCACGGTCGCCGAGGTGCTCAAACAGTACGGCTACGCCACCTCGGCGTTCGGGAAGTGGCACAACACTCCGGCCGAGGAGACCACCGCGACGGGGCCGTTCGAGAACTGGCCCACCGGACTGGGTTTCGAGTACTTCTACGGGTTCCTGGCCGGTGAGGCGTCGCAGTACGAACCGCATCTGGTGCGCAACACCACGGTGGTCTCTCCGCCGCGGACCCCGGAGGAGGGCTATCACCTCTCCGAGGACCTGGCCGACGACGCGATCGGCTGGCTGCGCAGGCACAAGGCGTTCAACGCGGACAAGCCGTTCTTCATGTACTGGGCCAGCGGGTGCCTGCACGGTCCGCACCACATCATGAAGGAGTGGGCCGACCGGTACGCCGGTACGTTCGACGACGGCTGGGATGCGTACCGGGAGAGGGTGTTCGAGCGCGCCAAGGCCGACGGCTGGCTACCGCCGGACTGCGTGTTGACCGAGCGTGACGAGACGCTGGCGTCCTGGGATTCGATCCCCGAGGACGAGAAGCCGTTCCAGCGCCGCCTGATGGAGGTGGCCGCCGGATACGCCGAACACGTCGATGTGCAGGTCGGCCGCATCGCCGACGAACTCGACCGCCTCGGCTTCGGGGACAACACCCTGTTCTTCTACATCTGGGGCGACAACGGGTCCTCGGGTGAGGGGCAGAACGGGACCATCGCGGAGTTGTTGGCGCAGAACGGCATTCCGACCACGGTGCGGCAGCACATCGACGCCCTCGACGAACTCGGCGGGCTCGACGTGCTGGGGTCGCCACTGGTGGACAACCAGTACCACGCGGCGTGGGCGTGGGCGGGTTCGACGCCGTACAAGGGGATGAAGCTGCTGGCGTCGCACCTGGGCGGCACCCGCAACCCGATGGTCGTGCGGTGGCCGGCGAAGGTCCCCGCCGACCCCACCCCGCGGGAGGTGTTCCTGCACTGCAACGACGTGGTGCCCACGATCTACGAGGTCGTCGGTATCGAACCGCCGCGCGTGGTCTACGGGGAGCCGCAGATCCCGCTCGCGGGCCGCAGCTTCGCGCGCACGCTGACCGACCGCGCGGCGCCCGGCGGGAAGAAGACCCAGTACTTCGAGATCATGGGCAGCCGCGCCATCTACCACGACGGCTGGCTGGCCTCCGCCCGCGGCCCGCGGTTGCCGTGGGTGCCCGGCCAGCCCGAGGGCATCGCCACCTGGACTCCGGACAACGACGTCTGGGAGCTGTACCACCTCGAGGAGGACTGGTCGCAGGCAACCGATCTCGCCGCGCAGCAGCCGGAGAAGCTGGTGCAGATGCGGGAGATGTTCGCGATCGAAGCGGCCAGGAACGCGGTGTTGCCGGTGGGCGGCGGGCTGTGGGTGCCGGTGTACCACCCGGAGTTGCGGATCGCCCCGCCCTACCGCGAGTGGGAGTTCTCCGGCGACATGGTCCGGATGCCCGAATTCTGCGCGCCCGCGCTCGGCAACAAGGACAACGTCGTCACGGTCGACGCGGAGATCCCGGACCGCGCCAACGGTGTGCTGTACGCACTGGGCGCGGCCGCCGGGGGACTGACGTGCTACCTCGACGACGGCCACCTCTGCTACGAGTACAACCTGTTCATCCTGCAGCGCACGAAGATCCGCTCGGCGCACAGATTGGCGCCGGGCCGCGCCACCATCGTCGTGACCACCCGGTACGCCGAGCGACGCCCCGCCGGACCGTTGGACGTCACCCTGGCCGTCGGGGGCGACACGGTCGCGGCGGGCCGGGTCCCGGTCAGCGCCCCGTTGCTGTTCACCGCCAACGACTGCCTCGACATCGGCACCTGTCTCGGCTCGCCGGTCTCCCTGGACTACCGGGACCGCGCCCCGTTCCCGTTCGAGGGCCGGATCGACCGGGTGCACGTCGCCTACACCTGACTGGTGTGGGCGGCAAAACCCGAAGTCCGCCCGTCGGGTGGCCTCACCTGCACTACGGTTCGACACATGCCCCGCTCCTACGGTCAGCACTGCGCGCTGGCCAAGAGCCTCGATCTGGTCGGCGACCGCTGGACGTTGCTGATCGTGCGCGAGTTGCTCGACCGGCCCCGCCGCTACGGGGACCTGCTGAGCGGGCTGGCCCCGATCGCCACGGACATGCTGGCGGGGCGGCTGCGTCACCTCGAACACAACGGGTTGGTCGTCAAACGGGAACTGCCCAAACCGGCGTCGGGCAACGTCTACGAGCTCACCGAGGACGGGCGTGCGCTCGAAGAGGTGATCGACGCGTTCGCGCGGTGGGGCAGGCACCTGCTGTTCACCCGGACCCCGTCGGACCTGGTGCGTCCGGAGTGGTTGGCGCGGGCGGTGCGCGCGTATGTACGGTCCGACCGCACCGGACCGGATCTGGTGGTGCGGCTCGCGACGCCGCAGGGCGGTGCGACGGTGTCGATCGGGCAGCGGGTGGAGGTGGTCGACGACGACGTCCCGCCCGACGTGGTGCTGACCGGTGAGGTGGACGTGCTGGCCGCCGCGACCGATCCGACGCGGGTGGACGAACTGGTCTCGGCGGGTCGGTTGCACATCGCCGGGGACCCGGAGGCGATCCGTCAGCTTCCCGAGATCTTCACCCCGCCGCGGGTTCGCCACTGAGCGGACGGTCCAGCTGCCGCAGCGCGGGCAGGAAGACCGCCACCACCCCGAGCGCCAGCATCGGCAACGCGAGCGCGAGGAACGTCGTCGACAGGCCGGCGCGGTCGGCCAGCGGCCCGGCGACCACCAATCCGAGCGGTCCGGCGGCGTAGGCCAGCGACCCCATCACCCCGACCACCCGGCCCCGCAGATGGGCGGGCGCCCGGGTCTGCATGACGTAGTTGTAGATCGGCGCGATCGGCCCGTAGACCAGTCCGACGATCGCCGAGAGCACCAGGATCACCGGCAGCGGCGGCAGGAACGCGATGACCGTCATCGCCACTCCGAGGGTGAGCACCGCGGTCAGCATGATCGTGCGGCGGTTGGCGTGCCGGGACAGTGCCCCGTACCCGAGCGCGCCGACCAGTCCGCCGATCGACAGCGCCATCAGCACCCAGCCCAGCTGTGCGGGTTCGTCGCGGTCGGTGAAGTACTTGGGGAACAGCACGCTCTCCATCGGCATGTACAGGCCGGTGGCGACCAGGTCCACCACCGCCAGTGTGCGCAGAACCGGTGTGCGCCAGACGAGTCCGAGACCCTCGACGATGCCCGTCCACACCCGCCCCGGCAACTGGGCGCGGTCGGGCCTGCCCGCACCGTCGAGGCGCAGCGCCGTGACCGCGACGATGGAGAGCACGAACGCCCCCGCGGTGACCCACATCGTGTTCACGCCGCCCATCGTCGCGATCAGCAGACCGCCGATGCCGGGGCCGACGATGTAGGCCAGGTTGAACACCGCCTCGTACACGCTGTTGGCGTGGTCGAGCGTCCACCCGGCGCGGTGGGCCGCCTCGGGCAGCATGGTCTCGCGCGCGGTCATCCCGGCCGGGTCGAAGAACGCCCCCAGCGCGGCGAGCGTCGCGAGCACCGCGACGTTGACCACCTGCACCCCGAACGTCAGCGCGAGCACCGGTACCGCGGCCACCGACAGCGCGGAGAGCGCGTCGGAGATGAGTGACACCATTCGGCGGCCCAGGTAGTCGACGGCGGCGCCGGCGATCAGCGTGGCCACCAGCAGGGGCAGGGTCCCGGCCATCGCGACGATCGACGCGTCGACCGCCGAACCGTTGCGCTGCAACACCAGCCACGGGAACGCGACCAGCGAGATGCCGTTACCGGCTCCCGCGGTCAACGCCGAGAAGTAGATGAGAAACAGCGGGCCGCGTCTGCCGGTGATCATGGGTATCGCGGCCGAATCTAGCAGCGGACGGCACAGTGGAGGCGTGCAATCACCTCACCCGCGCACCGGAGCGTTGTTCGAGTCGCCGGTGCCGCCGGGCACCGGCTGGCCCGGTGACCCCGCGACCGCCCAGACGGCGGTGGCCGCCTCGGCCGCGACGGTCGAATCCCTGGCCGCCGACGTCGGCTCGCTCGACGAACTCGACGCGCTGGTCTCCGTGTGCCGGGCGTGCCCACGCCTGGTGGAGTGGCGGGAGGAGACCGCCGCGGTGCGCCGCAAGTCGTTCGCCGACCAGCCCTACTGGGGCAGGCCCGCACCCGGGTGGGGCGATCCGCATCCGGGCATCATGGTCGTCGGGTTGGCGCCCGCCGCCCACGGCGCCAACCGCACCGGCCGGATCTTCACCGGCGACCGGTCCGGCGACTTCCTGTTCGCCGCTCTGCACCGGGCCGGCCTGGCCAATCAGGCGCTGTCGGTCGACGCGGCAGATGGGTTGGCGCTCAACGATATCCGGATGGCCGCCGCGGTGCGGTGCGCGCCGCCCGCGAACGCGCCGACCCCGGCGGAGCGCGCGACGTGCGCGCCGTGGCTGGACGCGGAGTGGCGGCTGGTCCGTGACGAGGTGCGGGTGGTCGTGGCGCTGGGCGGGATCGCGTGGAAGGCCGCGCTGCAGATGCTCCGCCGCGCCGGGGTCACCGTCCCGGTGCCCGCACCGCAGTTCGGACACCTCGCCGAGGCGGCGATGGCAGAGGTGACGCTTCTCGGCTGCTATCACCCCAGCCAGCAGAACACCTTCACCGGCAAGCTGACCCCCCAGATGATGGACGAGGTGTTCCTCCGGGCCCGTGACCTGGCAGGACGCTGAGCCGGGAACGTAGCGGCACCGGAATGTGTTGAGGTTGGCATGCGTCTTTCTGTCCTGGACCTGATCCCCGTGCGCTCCGACCAGACCACGTCGGATGCGCTGGCCGCGACTACCCGCCTCGCCCAGACCGCCGACCGGTTGGGGTACACGCGCTACTGGATCGCCGAACACCACAACATGCCCGCCGTGGCGGCCACCAGCCCGCCGGTCGTGATCGCCCACCTCGCCGCGCAGACGTCGCACGTGCGGTTCGGCTCCGGCGGGGTGATGCTGCCCAACCACGCACCCCTGGCGGTGGCCGAACAGTTCGCACTGCTGGAGGCCGCGCATCCGGGCCGCATCGATCTCGGTATCGGCCGGGCACCCGGATCGGACCCGGTGACGTCGATGGCGCTGCGCGGTGCCGCCGGTCGTGACGACACCGACATCGAACGTTTCCCCGACTACCTCGACGACGTCACGGCGCTGATGAGCCGTCACGGCGTTCGAGTGTCGTTGCCGCGCAACCTGATGCGCGAGAACTACATCCTCAAGGCCACCCCTGCCGCGAGCACCGAACCACGGCTGTGGCTGCTCGGCTCGTCGATGTACTCGGCGCACCTGGCCGCGGCCAAGGGGCTGCCGTACGTATTCGCCCACCACTTCTCCGGTCAGGGCACCGCCGAGGCGCTGGCGACCTACCGCGCGGAATTCCGCCCCAGCGACGTCGCCGCCGAACCGGTCACGTTCCTGACGGTCAACGCCGTCGTCGCCGACACCCATGACGAGGCGATGGCGCTGATGCTGCCGAACCTGCACATGATGGCGCAGCTGCGCACCGGTCAACCGCTGACCGCGCTCGACCTGGTCGAGGACGCCGAGGCCAAGGAACTGAGCCCGCAGGCGCAGGCCGTCGTCCAGCACGGGTTGGCGCGCGCGGTGGTCGGCTCACCGACCGAGGCCGCCGAGCAGGTCCGGGCGCTGGCCGCCGAATTCGACGTCGACGAGGTGATGGTCAATCCGGTCGCGTCGGCGCGGCGCGGGACCGATCCGGCGACCTCGCCGGCCCGCGACACGACGCTGGAACTGCTCGCCAAAGAGCTGTTCTAGGGTTCCAGCACGACGATCGGGATCGGTCGTGTCGTGCGTTTCTGGTACGCCTCGTAGCGGTCGGCGTTGTTGTCGTTGACGATTCGCCACAACCGGGCGTAGTCCGGGTCGTCCGGTAGTACCGGGCGCGCGGTGACCGCCAAACGCTTTGTGCCGACGTTGATCTCGACGTTCGGATGCGCCTTGAGGTTGTGGTACCAGCCCGGTGATCTCGGGGCGCCGCCGAGTGAGGCGACGATCAGGTAGTTCTCGCCGTCGCGGGCGTAGGTCAGCGTGTTGCTGCGGGCCTGGCCGGTCTTGGCGCCGACGGTGTGCAGCAGCAGGCTCGGCGGAACTCCGGGGATGCGGTGGCCGATGCGGCCACCGGACTTCTTGTAGAGGATGTCGTGCACCCTCAGCAGCCGGATGCCGATCTGCTCGACGGGATTGAGGTTGCTCATTGCACCAGTGTGCCCGTCGCGGCGGCCATAGGGTGTCGGGATGCAGGACTGGAGCGGGGCGCGCGCGGTGGTGGTCGGCGGGTCCATCGGCGGCCTGACCACCGCATTGTTGTTGCGGCGGCTGGGTTTCGACGTCTCGGTCTACGAGCGCACGCCGGACGATCTCGACGGCCGTGGTGGCGGCATCGCCATGCATCCCGAGACGCTGCGGTGGTTCACCGAGTGCAGCGAGCGGCATCCCGAGCAGGTCAGCACCTCGACCCATCACGTGCAGTATCTCGACCGGGGCGACGCCGTCGTCCACACCGAACCGCTGGCCTGGACGTTCACGTCGTGGGGCACGTTCCACCGGGCTCTGCTCGCCGACTTCGGCACGGATCGTTACCACCTTGGCGAGTGCGCGACGGGGTTCGACCAGGACGCCGACGGCGCCGAGGTGGTCTTCGCCTCAGGGCGGCGTGAGCGCGCGGATCTGGTGGTGTTCGCCGACGGGGTCACCTCGACGAGCCGACGACGCTTCACCTCGACGGCCGAGCTGGAGTACGCCGGCTACGTCGGCTGGCGCGGAACGCTGCCCGAGAGTCAGCTCTCCGAGGGCACCTTCAGGCGGCTGCACGATGCGATCACCTACAGTTTCGCGCCGCACACCCACCTCGTGGCCTACCCGATCCCGTCCCCCGACGGCGGTCTGGCGGTGGGGCGGCGACTGATGAACTTCGTCTGGTACCGCAACGTGGCCCCGGGCGATCTGGCCGAGCTGATGACGGACAGGAACGGTGACGTCGCCGCGGTGTCGCTGCATCCCGGTGCGGTGCAGGACCGCTTCGTCGACGAGATGCGCACGGCGGCAAGCGAACTGCTGGCACCGTCGGTGGCGGAGCTGGTGCTGCGCACCGAACACCCGTTCCTGCAGGCGGTGTACGACGTCGGCGTGGACCGCATGGCGGTGGGGCGGGTGGCGCTGCTCGGTGACGCCGCGACCACGGCACGTCCGCACGCCGCCGCGGGCACCGCCAAGGCTGCCGCGGACGCCTGGGCGCTGCACGACGCGCTGCGTGCGTCCGGCAGCGTCGCCGAGGCGCTGGGGAAGTGGGAGCCCGAACAGCTGGAGCTGGGCAGGCGACTACTGACACGGTCACGGGCGATGGGCACGCGGTCGCAGGTCGATTGCACCTGGGAGCCCAGCGATCCGCAGAACCGGTTCGGGCTGCACGGCCCGGCCTGGTGACTACTACGGGGCCGTATCGAGTTCGGCGAGCGCCTCACGCAGCAGCCGGCCGGACTCCTCACGGTCCGGGTCGCGGCGCAGCACCATGTTCTTGGCGAACGAGAGTTTGTCGCCGGTGCGGCGCGGAAGCACGTGCAGGTGGATGTGGAACACCGTCTGGAAGGCCGACTTCCCGTCGTTGATGACGACGTTGTTGCCGTCGGCGTGCAGGCCGGAGCGGCGTGCGGCCTTGGCGATGCGCTGCCCGATCCGGGCCAGTCCGGCGACGGTGTCGGGTGGGGTGTCGGTCAGGTCCACGCTGTGCCGCTTCGGGATCACCAGCGTGTGGCCGCGCGAGAACGGGCGGATGTCGAGGATCGCGAGGTAGTCGTCGTCCTCGTAGACGCGGATGGCGGGCGCCTCGCCGGCGACGATGGCGCAGAAGACACAGGACATCCCGCCACGGTAGCGCCGCTTTCACGTTGACTCTGCGCTCAGGGCGGCGGTCACTCGAACTTTCGCGCCGTATGCGCAGAGTCAACGAAGGGGCTAGCGGGTGGTGACGTAGACGATGCGGTCGTCGTTGTCGTAGCGGACCGAGACGATCTTCGACTCGTCCAGCGGCTTGGTCATGCCCTGCTGGTTTTTTAGGATATGGTTTCCTCGGTGATCTAGTGCTCTCTTTTTGTCGGCAGCGTTGCCGGGGCC
>NZ_LQIT01000028.1 GCF_001499965.1 Mycobacterium sp. GA-2829 | reverse complement strand
TCCTGGCCTTCGCCGCCCCCCCCCAGGCCGCCCCCGCCGGCCCCGGCAACGCCCAGGACGCCATCAGCTCCCTCGATGACCGCGGCTACCAGGTCCGCGTCAACCAGCAGGGCATGACCAAGCCGCTGGACCAGTCGAAGATCGTGTCGGTCCGCTACGACAACGACGACCGCGTCGTCTACGTCACGACCCGCTGAGCTTTCTTCCCGCCGAGACTGCTGTCAGATCGCGAAAACTCGCGAAATCATGATCTGACAGCAGTCTCGGCGTTTGTCTAGCGGACCGCGCTGCCGACCCAGCGGCGCAGGAAGGTCCGCAGCGCCTCGCCGGTGCGCGGCGGGCGACCCGGATCCACGACGAACGACTGGATGATCCGCAGCAGATACTCGGCGAGCTCGTCGAGTTCGGCGTCGCCGTAACCGAGCGCGGCCCAATCGACGTCGAAGCGCCGCACCATCGCGTTCGCGAACTGCAGCGCGACGTCGGAGGTCACCGACTCCGAATGGGCGTCGGCGCGGCCGGGAGTGACGAGCAGGCCGATGTGCTTGTCCTTCGGCAGCCATTCCAACGCCGTGGCGATCGCCTCGGTCACCGCTTCGGTGGGATCGGTGATGCCACGCACGTGGTCGGCCAACCGGTCGAGGAACCCGGCAGCGGCGTGTACGGCCGCCTCGATCAGCAGCGCCTCCGTGCTGGGGAAGTACCGGTACACCGTCTGCCGCGTGACACCGAGGGTGCGCGCGACGTCGGCGATGCTCAGATCGGCGCCGCGCTCGTCGATCGCCCGGCCCGCGGCGGCCAGGATCCGTTCGACGGCTTCCTCGTCGCTGGCAGGCGCCGAGCCCGACCAGCCGTGGGTGCGCATGGGCTGAGGATACTCAGCCCCGGTAGCTGACCGGCAGCTCCTTGACCCCGTTGATCCAGCCCGAGCGGAGGCGTTGCGGCTCACCCAGTTTCGCGATGTCGGGAATCTGGTCGGCCAACTCGTTGAAAATGAGCTTGATCTCCATACGGGCCAGGTTCGCGCCGATGCAGTAGTGCGCGCCGTTGCCGCCGAAGCCGAGATGCGGGTTCGGATCGCGCAGGATGTCGAACCGGAAGGGGTCCTCGAAAACCTCGTCGTCGTAGTTCGCGGAACTGTAGAACAGCCCGGCGCGCTGCCCCTTGCGAATCGTCACCCCGCCGAGTTCGACGTCGGCCAGCGCGGTGCGCTGGAAGCAGTGCACCGGAGTGGCCCAGCGGACGATCTCATCGACCGCGGTCTCGGGCCGGTCCCGCTTGAAGAGCTCCCACTGGTCGGGGTTGTCGAAGAACGCGTTCATGCCGTGCGTCATCGCGTTGCGGGTGGTCTCATTGCCCGCCACGGCGAGCAGGATGACGAAGAACGCGAACTCGACGTCACCGAGCGATTCCCCGTCTTCCCCTCCCATGTCGGCCTGTACAAGCCGCGTCACGATGTCGTCGGCCGGACACCGCCTGCGCTCCTCGGCCATGGTGTAGGCGTAGCCCATGAGCTCGGCGTTGGCGACCGTCGGATCGGAGTCGAAGTCCGGATCGTCGGTGTTCATGATGCAGTTCGACCAGTGGAACAGCCGCTCGCGGTCGGCCTCCGGGACACCGATCAGGTCGGCGATCGCCTGCAGCGGCAGGCTCATCGCGATGTCGGTCACGAAGTCCCCGCTGCCCTTCTCCTTCGCCGCGGCGACGATCTCGCGGGCCGACACCGCCAGCTTCTCCTCGAGCGCGGCGACCGACCGCGGGGTGAACAGCCGGGACACGATCTTGCGCAACCGGGTGTGTTCGGGGGCGTCGTGGTTGATCAGCAGCGCCTTGGTCAGGTCGAGCTGTTCGGCGGTGACCCCTTCGGGCAGACGCATGACCGCGCCCTTGGCGTTCGTCGACCACAGCTCACCGTTACGGGAGATCGCCTTGATGTCCTCGTGCCGGCTGATGACCCAGTAGCCGCCGTCGTCGAAGATCGACTCGGCCTGCTCGTTCCACCACACGGGCGCGGTCTTGCGGAGCTGCGCGAACTCGTCGACCGGGATGCCGTGGAGCAGTACGTCGGGATCGGTGAAATCGAATCCGGCCCCGAACGGGCACCGGCTCTCCATCGTCGTCATCAGGACACCTCTTTCGTGTGACGCCGGACACGTTGTCATTGACCATACACTTCGCCGCGACATGTATGCCCGGCGCAACGGTTTAGGGTGCTCGTGTGCGCGTCCTGGTAATCGGATCCGGTGCCCGTGAACATGCCCTGCTGCTGGCGTTGCGGCGTGATCCCGAGGTGGAGGCTCTCGCGGTGGCGCCCGGCAACCCGGGTACCGCGGCGATCGCCGATCAGTACGACGTCGACCTCACCTCCGGCGAGGCCGTCACCGAGCTCGCCCGCCGCATCGGCGCCGACCTCGTCGTGATCGGACCCGAGGTGCCGCTGGTGCTCGGTGTCGGGGACGCGCTGCGCGCTGCGGGCATCGCCTGCTTCGGGCCCGGCCGCGACGCGGCCCGCATCGAGGGCTCCAAGGCCTTCGCCAAGGACGTCATGAACGCCGCCGGGGTCCGCACCGCGAGCAGCGAGATCGTCGACAACCCCGGACACCTCGACGCCGCCCTCGACCGGTTCGGACCGCCCGCGGGCCAGGCCGCCTGGGTGGTCAAGGACGACGGGCTGGCGGCAGGCAAGGGTGTGGTCGTCACCGCCGACCGCGACGCGGCCCGCGCGCACGCCGCCGGCCTGCTCGACTCGGGGCATCCGGTGCTGCTCGAATCGTTCCTCGACGGCCCCGAGGTGTCGCTGTTCTGCGTCGTCGACGGTGAGACCGTGGTGCCGCTGCTGCCCGCGCAGGACTTCAAACGCGTGGGCGACAACGACAGCGGGCCCAACACCGGCGGGATGGGCGCCTACGCCCCGCTGCCCTGGCTCCCCGCCGAGGTCACCACCCAGATCGTCGACGAGATCGTCAAACCCGTTGCCGCCGAACTGGTTCGGCGCGGCAGCTCGTTCTCGGGCCTGCTGTACGCCGGTCTGGCCATCACCTCACGAGGTCCGGCCGTCGTCGAGTTCAACTGCCGCTTCGGCGATCCCGAGACCCAGTCGGTGCTCGCGCTGCTCGAATCCCCGCTCGGACAGCTGCTGTACGCCGCGGCGACCGGACAGCTCGCCGACTTCCCACCGCTGCAGTGGCACGACGGCGCCGCCGTGACCGTCGTGCTGGCCGCCGAGAACTATCCGGGACGGCCGCGCGTCGGCGATGTGATCACCGGCGCCGACGCCGAAGGTGTGCTGCACGCGGGCACCGCCCGGCGCGACGACGGGGCGATCGTGTCGTCGGGCGGCCGGGTGCTCTCGGTGGTCGGCACAGGCGCCGACCTGAACGCCGCCCGCGACGCCGCCTATGCGACGCTGTCGACGATCCGCCTGCCCGGCAGTCACTTTCGTACGGACATCGGCCAGGCGGCCGCCGAAGGCACGATAGCGCTCTAGGTTCGGCGGGGCAGGAGCGCAGCGACCCGGGGATTTCAGGTGGCGACGAGCGGCGCCATCCAGGTGATCTCCGCAGGCAGCTGCGCACTCCAGAACGAGGCGTCGTGGCCGCCGGGAGAGAAGCCGCCCGCGGGCGGGTTCGGCAGCTGGGCGATGAACTGCTCGGTCGCCGAGTAGAACGGATCCGAAGTGCCACAGTCGATCCGGATCGGGATGGACGCGAACTCCGGGCGTCCCCACACACTGTTGGCGGCGTAGTCGTCGGCGCCGTCGAACGCGCCGGGGGCGGTCGCGCCCGCCGACGTCCACAGCGCCGGGCTCACCGCGCAGATTGCCGCCGTGCGCGCCGGGCCGAGACGGGCACCGAGCAGCAGCGCCCCATAGCCGCCCATCGACCAGCCGATGAATCCGACCCGCGACGTGTCCAGCCCCTGCTCGGCGAGCATGGGCAGCAACTCGTCGAGCACCATCGCCCCGGAGTCCTCACCCGAAGCGCGCTGGTGCCAATAACTCCCGCCGCCGTCGACCGCCACCACCGCGAAGGGCGGCAACCCCGCTGCCACCGCCTGGGCCAGGCCCTGTTCGACCCCGCCCGCCATTACCTGGGCGGCGTCGGAGCCCTTGCCGTGCAGGGCGATCACCGGCCGCAGCGGACCAGTCTGACCGGGCGGCCGCGCGATCGCCCAGTTGGTCGCGACACCGCCGCGCGCGGCGGAGGTGAACGAACCGGTGATGTACGTCGGGGCCGGCGGCGCCGCAGCAGAGGGCGTCGCACCGAATGCGACGGCACCCGCGGCGCCCACGGCCACACCACCGGCGAGGCGCAGGGCCGCACGGCGACTCAGGTCCACGGACATGGCGGCCATCTTGCCATCGCGGCGCGACGGTGCCGCGCCCGCCGAGTCTGAAGAATGGCTGGGGTTTGGGCGAAACGACGATGCCCCACCCCCGTGACTGGCAGCATGCTAAACGTGACGGCAGCAGTCACTCCGAAAGGGGAACGCAGGCGGTACGCGCTGGTCAGCGCCGCCGCCGATCTGCTGTGCGAAGGCGGATTCGACGCCGTGCGGCACCGCGCGGTGGCGCGCCGGGCCGGCCTGCCGCTGGCGTCGACGACCTACTACTTCTCCTCACTCGACGACCTCATCGTCAAGGCCGTCGAGTACGAGGGCATCCGCGAAGCCGAACGCCTCAGACAACGGGTGGCCGCGCTGTCGCGGCGCCGCCGCGGCGCGGAGTCCACCGCCGACGTGCTGGTGGATCTGCTCCTCGGCAACCCGGGTGTGCGCGGCAGCGAGGAACTGATCTCCCGCTACGAGCGCTACATCGCCTGCGCCCGCCAACCCGCGCTGCGCGACGTCCAGCGGCGCATCCTGCGTCAGCGCACCGACGCGGTGGTCGAGGTGATGGAACGCTCCGGCCGCAGGGTGCGCGCGGAACTGCTCACCGCGCTCGTCTGCGCCGTCGACGGTGCGGTGGTGGCGGCCCTCGTCGGGGACGGCGACGGCCCTCGCGCCACCGCCCGCGCCACCCTCATCGACGTCATCGACGTGCTCGCACCGGTGGGGTGACTCGCGTACGGGCCGCACAGGCGGCGATGATGGTGACCGACCCACAGTGACGGAGGAGCTATGAGCCAGCCAGACACGGTCACCGAGGAACCGCAACTCAAGCGGGTGATGGGTCCCGGGCTGCTGCTGCTGTTCATCGTCGGCGACATCCTCGGCACGGGCGTCTACGCGCTGACCGGCGACGTGGCCGCAGAAGTCGGTGGCGCAGCATGGCTTCCGTTCCTGGTGGCCTTCCTCATCGCCACCATCACCGCGTTCAGCTATCTCGAACTCGTCACCAAGTATCCGCAGGCCGCGGGCGCTGCGCTCTACGCGCACAAGGCTTTCGGCCTGCAGTTCGTGACGTTCCTGGTCGCGTTCGTGGTCATGTGCTCGGGCATCACGTCGGCCTCGACCGCGTCGCGGTTCTTCGGCGCCAACCTCGTCGAGGGGTTCGGGCTCGAATGGGGCACCGCGGGTGTGGCCGCGATCGCGCTGGGGTTCATGGCGTTGCTGGCGGCGGTGAACTTCCGCGGTGTCGGCGAGAGCATCAAACTCAACGTCGTCCTCACCATCATCGAGGCGACCGGTCTGATGCTGGTGCTGTTCGTCGGGCTGTGGGCGTTCACCCGCGGCGGGGACATCGACTTCTCCCGCGTGATCGCCTTCGAGACCGACTCCGACAAGAACGCGTTCATGGCCGTCACCGCGGCGACGTCGCTGGCCTTCTTCGCGATGGTGGGCTTCGAGGATTCGGTCAACATGGCCGAGGAGACCAAGGATCCGGTCAAGACGTTCCCCAGGGTGCTCCTCTCCGGGCTGACCATCGCCGGCATCGTCTACATGCTCGTCGCCGTGGTCGCGGTGGCGCTGGTACCGGTCGGGCAACTCGCCGACAGCGACACCCCGCTCGTCGAGGTGGTCAAGGCCGGGGCGCCGGGCCTGCCGATCGACACGCTCTTCCCGTTCATCTCGATGTTCGCGGTCTCCAATACCGCGCTGATCAACATGCTCATGGCCAGCCGGCTGATCTACGGCATGGCCCGCCAGCACGTGCTGCCGCCGGTGCTGGGCCGGGTGCACCCGCGCCGGTTGACGCCGTGGGTCGCCATCGGATTCACCACGCTGATCGCCTTCGGCCTGATCTTCTACGTGAGCGTGTTCGCCAGCAGCAGCGCGATCTCCATCCTCG
Organism: Mycobacterium sp. GA-2829; assembly: GCF_001499965.1. Taxonomy (GTDB): domain Bacteria; phylum Actinomycetota; class Actinomycetes; order Mycobacteriales; family Mycobacteriaceae; genus Mycobacterium. Next base: position 69,683 of record NZ_LQIT01000028.1, on the reverse strand, counting down.
GCGGCACCACGTCGCTGCTCTTGCTGGCGGTGTTCGCGGTCGTGAACGTGGCGGTGCTGCGGCTGCGGCGCGATATCCAGGCCGGCGGCAATCACTTCAAGACGCCGACCGTGCTGCCGGTGATCGGGTTCATCGCGTCGCTGTACCTGGTGCTGCCGTTCTCCGGCAGGCCCGCGCAGCAGTACTACGTGGCGCTCGGGCTGATCGCGATCGGCATCGTGCTGTTCTTCATCACCCGGGTGATCAACAAGCGACTCGGCGTCGGCGAGGCGATCACCGACCCGACCCAGCTCGCGGACTGAGCGTCGGCGTGACGATGCAGCCCGTGGCGTCGTCCCCGTAAGTGGTGACGGCGCCGGGCCTGCGGGTGGCATAGAGCGCGACGTAGGCGCAGACGACGGCGTCGACCGGGTCCTCGGCGCGGCGCAGTTCCGCCTTGCGGGTCGCCGACTCCACGGCGCCGCGCAACTCGTGCCACCGGGCGTGCGCCACGTCGAGCGCCGGGTCCGCGTCGGAGAGGGTTTCGATCAGCGTCATCAGCCGCAGCAGTTCTGCGCGCAGCTGGGAGACGTCGCGGCCCGGCTTCTGCTTGTACTTCAACGTCTTGGGCAGTCCGAACAGCGCGACGGTCGCGGCGTGCGGATACACCTCGATGGCCGGGGCGCCCAGCGTGGCGGCCAAGCGGGTGCCGCGGCTGCCCTCGGCGAACCACGGGTGGCCGGTGTTCGACGGGTGACAGCCCGCCTCGAAGGCACGGAAATCGCGGTTGAGCGCGGCTTCGCACGGCCGGTTCCCGGTCGGATTGGTCACCACCAGCGGGGCGTCGATCGCGAGGAGGTTGCCGGGATGCGTGTACGGCCCGAGTTGGGCGACGATCTCGGCGTCGGTGATGGCGGCGTCGAGGTGGACCAGCCTGCCGCCCGCGTCGACGACCGCGACGCCGGTCGGACTGCGTTCACCCCAGGCGAGGTCGATCCCGACGAAGTACACGTGACCAGCGTGCCCGATCCGCGCCGTAAGCTGTGTGTCTGTGACGATCCCGAATGTGCTGGCCAACCGCTACGCCAGCGAGGACATGGTGGCGATCTGGTCGCCGGAAGCGAAGATCGTCGCCGAGCGCCGACTGTGGCTGGCGGTGCTGCGCGCCCAGGCGGAACTCGGCGTCGATGTTCCCGACGGCGTGCTCGACGATTACGAACGTGTGCTCGAACAGGTCGACCTGGGGTCGATCGCCGCGCGCGAGCGGGTCACCCGGCACGACGTGAAGGCCCGCATCGAGGAGTTCAACGCGCTGGCCGGGCACGAACACGTGCACAAGGGCATGACGAGCCGCGATCTCACCGAGAACGTCGAGCAGTTGCAGATCCGCCGCTCGCTGGAACTGGTGCACGCCCACGGCGTCGCGGTCGTCGCGCGGCTCGCCGAACGCGCGGTCAGCTACCGCGACCTCGTGATGGCCGGCCGCAGCCACAACGTCGCCGCGCAGGCCACCACCCTGGGCAAGCGGTTCGCCTCCGCCGCCGAGGAGACGCTGATCGCGCTGCGGCGTGTCGAGGAGCTGATCGCGCGCTACCCGCTGCGCGGGATCAAGGGGCCGATGGGCACCGCGCAGGACATGCTCGACCTGTTCGGCGGCGACACCGCGCGGTTGGCCGAGCTGGAGCGCCGCGTCGCCGAATTCCTCGGCTTCCGAGACGTTTTCACCAGCGTCGGCCAGGTGTACCCGCGGTCGCTGGACCACGACGTCATCTCGGCGCTGGTGCAGCTGGGTGCGGGCCCGTCGTCGCTGGCGCACACCATCCGGCTGATGGCCGGCCACGAACTGGTGACCGAGGGCTTCGCACCCGGTCAGGTCGGGTCGTCGGCGATGCCGCACAAGATGAACACCCGCTCGTGTGAACGCGTCAACGGCCTGCAGGTGGTGCTGCGCGGTTACGGGTCGATGGCCGCCGAACTGGCGGGCGCGCAGTGGAACGAAGGCGACGTGTTCTGCTCGGTGGTGCGCCGCGTCGCGCTGCCGGACGCGTTCTTCGCGATCGACGGGCAGACCGAGACGTTCCTGACCGTGCTCGACGAATTCGGCGCGTACCCCGCCGTCATCCAGCGTGAACTCGACCGGTACCTGCCGTTCCTGGCCACCACCCGCATCCTGATCGCCGCCGTGCGCGCCGGGGTGGGCCGCGAGACCGCGCACGAGGTCATCAAGGAACACGCCGTGGCCGTCGCGCTGGCGATGCGGGAGAAGGGTCAGGAGCCCGACCTGCTCGACCGGTTGGCCGCCGACGCCCGCCTGCCGCTGGACCGGGTGGCGCTGGAAGACGCGCTGGCCGACAAGCAGGCGTTCAGCGGGGCGGCCGCCGATCAGGTCGACCGGGTGGCCGCCGCCGTCGACGAACTGATCGGCCGCTACCCGGAGGCCGCCAAGTACACCTCGGGCGCCATCCTGTGAGTTTGTCGCAGATCGACTTCACCGATCTGGACAATTTCGCGAACGGGTTCCCCCACGACCTGTTCGCGATCCACCGCCGCGAGGCGCCGGTGTACTGGCACGAACCCACCGAGCACACCCCCGACGGGGAGGGCTTCTGGTCCGTCGCCACACACGCCGAAACCCTTGCGGTGCTTCGTGATCAGGACATCTACTCGTCGGTGACGGGCGGCTCGCGGCCATACGGGGGCACGCTGCTGCAGGACCTGCCGATCGCCGGTCAGGTGCTCAACATGATGGACGATCCGCGGCATTCGCAGATCCGCAGGCTGGTGAACTCGGGGCTGACACCGCGGATGATCGCCCGCGTCACCGACGATCTGCGCGCGCGGGCGCGGACGCTGCTCGACGAGGTCGCCGGCGGGGCGGCTTTCGACTTCCTACCCCAGGTCGCCGCCGAACTGCCCATGCAGATGATCTGCATCCTGCTGGGCGTCCCCGAATCCGATCGGCACTGGCTGTTCGAGGCCGTCGAACCCGGCTTCGACTTCCGCGGCTCCCGCAAGGCCTCCATCGACCGGCTCTCGGTGGAGGACGCCGGTTCGCGGATGTACGCCTACGGGTCAGATCTGGTGGCGCGCAAGCGGTCCCAACCCGGTGACGACATGCTCTCGGTGGTGGCCGCCGAGTCCTGGCTGTCCGACGCGGAGCTGTACCTGTTCTTCTACCTGCTGTTCAGCGCGGGCGCAGAGACCACCCGCAACGCGATCGCCGGCGGATTGTTGGCGCTCATCGAGAACCCGTCGGCCTACGACGCGTTGCGGGCCGATCCGGGGCTGCTGCCGACAGCGATCGAGGAGATGGTGCGCTGGACGTCACCGTCGCCGTCGAAGCGGCGCACCGCCACCCGCGACACCGAACTGGCCGGCCAGACCGTGCGGGCCGGGCAGAAGGTGCTGGTGTGGGAGGGCTCGGCCAACCGGGACTCCACGGTGTTCGCCGACGCCGACGTCTTCGACATCAAGCGGAAACCGAACCCGCACTTGGGTTTCGGGCAGGGTGTGCACTACTGCCTCGGCGCCAACCTCGCGCGGCTCGAACTGCGGGTGCTGTTCGAGGAACTGCTGACGCGCTTCGCCTCGGTGGAATTGATCGAGCCGGTCGAATGGGCGCGCAGCAATCGGCACACCGGTATCCGGCACATGGTGGTGTCGGCACGCTGAAGCCGACGGGCCCCTAGCCTCGAGTGCATGGGCAACGAGGATGCACATCTGCGGATCTCCGACGCCGAGCGGGCAGAGGCCCGACGCGTGCTGGAACGGGCCGTCGGCGAAGGCATGGTGACTCTCGACGAGTTCACCGAGCGGCTGGACATCGTGCTGGCGGCGCGCACCCGAGGTGATCTGGCCGCGGTGCTGGGCGATCTGCCGTTGGGGACGCCGGCCGAACCCCTGGTCCTGCGCGGCCGGATGACGTCGCTGACCCGACGCGGCCAGTGGGTCGCGCCGCCGCGGATCACTCTGGACACCCGACTCTGCGACACCACACTGGATTTCCGCTCGGCCACCCTGCACCGCCCGGTCGTGACGCTCCTCGTCGACGACTACTGCAGTTCGACCGAGATCATCCTGCCCGACGACGCCACCGCGAATCTCGACGCGGTGCGCACGGTTGCGGGCAGCGTCACGGTGAGCGTCGACACCGCGCCGCCGTCGCCGCGGCTGCACGTGGTGGTGGACGGCCGGGTTCGCATGGGGTCGGTGACGGTGCGGCATCCCTTCGGCGCGGCACTGCGGCGGGCGTTCCGCTGACGCTCACCGCTGCCCGGTCGCGCGGCGGATGGTCGCGATCACCCGGTCGGGGTATTCGGTCAGGTCGAGCCAGGTGAACCGCAGGACGTTCCAGCCGGCCAGCGCGATGGCGTTCTGCCGTTCAGATCGATCTGGAACACCTCGCTGTCGGTGTGGAACGCCCAGCCGTCGACCTCGATCGCGACCCGCGCCTCGACGAACGCCACATCGACCTTGTAGCCGGCGACGGGGTAGTTGGTCTTCCACCCGGTCAGCCCGGCGGCGCGCAGCAGCTTGAGCAGCAGTCGCTCGGCTTGCGATCGCGCCCCGTCCTGGGCGGCCCGCAGCAGCCGGCGGGCGGCGGGGGAGCCGTGCCTGCCCTTGTTGCGCAGATGCGCCCGCCACAGCTGGGCCAGTTCGAGGTGACGCTGCAGGGCGTGGTCCATCAGTTTGGCGCCGCCGCCGCGGCGGGTGGCGGCTTCGACGACCGTCAGCGGGAGCGCGGTGACGCGTAGGTTGTTGCGTTCGACGACGTCGTGCGGGTCGAGGTCGCGTCTGCGTAGGCGGGTGCCGGGGCGAGCCCGTCCATGACTGTTGCGGGGCACGGTCACCTCTGCGACCGGCGGAGCGAAATTCGACAGCCCGTGCCACCACGCCGCCGTCAACCCGCTCCCAACGGCGTGACGTCCGTACGCCCACACCGCCGCGCGAATCCGCGCGGCGTCGGTGAACGGGCGGTCCTGCGCGAAGTAGACACCCGGGCCACAGCGGAGCCATCTACCGGAGCGCACGCGCCGCGCCGCGGCGGCCTGGCTGATACCGGCACGGCGGGCCTGCGTGAGGGTGATGACGCCGTCTTGTCTGCGTAGGTATTCGTCGAGCACATCGCATCTGACGGTGGCCGGGCGGTCACGGTTCCGCACGCGGCGATTTCGGCGCGGAAACGTGCGCTCAGCGTCGATTAGCGCGCCGAAATCGCTAGATGTGGCGGGCGATGCCTGCGGCCCGCAGTTCCAGCGAGGCCAACCCGCGGATCGCCGCGACGTCCTGATTGCGCCACGCCCCGACGGGGTCGGCGTCGACGCTGACGAGTTTGGCCAGCGGGCGGTTGGCCAGCGCGCGCATGGCCAGCAGCTGCTGCCCCGCGGGCGTGGCGGCCAGCGTCACCGCGGTCCACTTGCGCCGCGCGAACCGCAACCGCAGGAACACCCACGGCATCGCGACGGCGAGGATCGGTGGCGAGGCCACCGCCAGCGCCAGCACCCACGCCAGCCACGACGCGGTGGTGTCGAGGCTGTGCCCGGCGCTGGCGATGTCGAGTGCGGCATCGCCCGCCGCCTTGAGCGGGCCGCGCAACGCATCGCCGAGCAGCGGCACGTCCTCGGTCTGGTTGCCCGCGGATTCCAGGTTGTCGGCGATCCCGTTCGCCCCGCCCTCGACCTGACGTCCCACCGACGCGATCGTGGCGACGGCCGAATGCACCGCCATTCCGACGAACAACCATATGAGCGCCCACACCGCGACGACGATGTCACTGATCAGCTGGCCGAACAGTCGACCAGGGGTGGTGGCGTAGGGCACAAACCGCGAAGTCATGTGTGTAGATGGTGCCCGATAGGCTGGCCCGATGCGCCCCGCTCTGTCCGACTACCGGCACCTGGCCAGCGGTAAGGTCCGCGAACTGTACGCCGTCGACGACGACCACCTGCTGTTCGTCGCGACCGACCGCATCTCGGCGTACGACCACATCCTGTCCTCGCAGATCCCCGACAAGGGCCGCATCCTCACGGCGATGAGCGTGTTCTTCTTCGATCTCATCGATGCCCCCAACCACCTCGCAGGCCCACCCGACGATCCGCGCATCCCCGACGAGGTGCTCGGCCGCGCGCTGGTGGTGCGCAAGCTGGAGATGCTGCCGGTCGAATGCGTGGCGCGCGGATACCTCACCGGCTCCGGGCTCATCGACTACCGCGACACCGGCACACTGTGTGGGTTGACGCTGCCGCCCGGGCTGACCGAGGCCAGCAAGTTCGACGAACCGCTCTACACCCCGGCGTCGAAGGCCGAACTCGGCGCGCACGACGAGAACATCAGCTACGAGACCACCGTCGGACTGGTCGGGGAGCAGCGCGCCGCACAACTGCGGGAGCGCACGTTGCAGGTCTACACCCAGGGCGCCGAACACGCGCTGACGAAGGGAATCATCATCGCCGACACCAAATTCGAGTTCGGGGTCGACGAGTCCGGTGAGCTGGTGCTCGCCGACGAGGTGTTCACCCCCGACTCGTCGCGGTACTGGTACGCCGACGCCTACCGCGAGGGTGAGGTGCAGCCGAGCTACGACAAGCAGTTCGTGCGCAACTGGCTCACCGGCCCGGAGTCCGGTTGGGACCGTGCGGCCGACGAACCGCCGCCACCGCTGCCGCCGGAGATCGTCGATGCGACGCGGGCGCGCTACATCGAGGCCTACGAACGTATCTCGGGACTGAGCTTCGGCGCGTGGATCGGTGCGAGCGCATGAGCGCCACACCGCCCGTCGCCAAACGCGTCGAGAAGCGCCGCGAACACCACGGCGACGTGTTCGTCGACCACTACGAATGGTTGCGGGACAAGGCCGACCCCGAGGTGATCGCCCATCTGGAGGCCGAGAACGCCTACACCGAAGCGCAGACCGAACACCTCGCGCCGCTGCGGCAGAAGATCTTCGACGAGATCAAGGCCCGCACCAAGGAGACCGACCTGTCGGTGCCGACCCGCCGCGGTGACTGGTGGTACTACGGCCGCAGCTTCGAAGGTAAGCAGTACGGCGTCCACTGCCGTTGCCCCGCAAGCGATCCCGACGACTGGACGCCGCCGCAGTTCGACGAGAACACCACGATCCCCGGCGAGCAGGTGCTGCTCGACGAGAACGTCGAAGCCGAGGGCCACGACTTCTTCTCGCTCGGCGCGGCCACGGTCAGCCCCGACGGCAGCATCCTGGCCTACTCGGTCGACACCGTCGGCGACGAGCGGTACACGCTGCGGTTCCGGAATCTGCACACCGGCGAGCAGTACGACGACACCATCGTCGGCATCGGCGCGGGGGCGACGTGGGCCGCCGACAACCGGACCGTCTACTACACCACGGTCGACGACGCGTGGCGTCCGGACACCGTGTGGCGGCACCGTCTCGGCGCCGGCCTACCGGCCGAACGCGTCTACCACGAACCCGACGAGAAGTACTGGCTCGGCGTCGGCCGCACCCGCAGCGACAAGTACCTGATCATCGCCTCGGGCAGTGCGATCACCTCCGAGGTGCGCTACGCCGACGCGACCGCCCCGGACGCCGAGTTCGCGGTGGTGTGGCCGCGCCGCGAGGGAGTCGAGTACTCCGTCGAACACGCGGTCGTGGGCGGCGAGGACCGGTTCCTCATCATGCACAACGACGGTGCGGAGAACTTCGCACTCGTCGACGCACCGGTGTCGGACCCGACCGCGACCCGCACGCTGATCGAACACCGCGAGGACGTGCGCCTGGACGCCGTCGACGCGTTCGCCCGGCACCTCGTGCTGAGCTACCGCGAGGAGGCGCTGCCCAAGATCCAGCTGTGGCCCCTCGGCGCCGACGGATCCTACGGCCGCGCCGAGGACATCACCTTCGACACCGAGCTGACCTCCGCGGGCCTGGCCGGCAATCCGAACTGGGATGCGCCGGTACTCCGCGTCGGCGCAACGTCATTCGTCACCCCGGTGCGGATCTACGACATCGACCTGCAGACCGGTGAGCGCACGCTGCTGCGCGAGCAGCCGGTGCTCGGCGGCTACCGCCCCGAGGACTACGTCGAGCGGCGCGAGTGGGCCGTCGCCCCCGACGGCGCCCGGGTGCCGATCTCGATCGTGCACCGGGCGGGGCTGCAGTTCCCGGCGCCCACGCTGCTCTACGGGTACGGCGCCTATGAATCGTGTGAGGATCCGCGATTCTCGATCGCCCGGCTGTCGCTACTGGATCGCGGCATGGTGTTCGCCGTCGCCCACGTCCGCGGTGGCGGTGAGCTCGGCAGGCCGTGGTACGAACACGGCAAGCTGCTGGAGAAGGGCAACACGTTCACCGATTTCATCGCCGTCGCACGGCATCTCATCGCCACCGGCACGACGCGGCCGCAGAACATGGTGGCGCTGGGCGGAAGTGCGGGCGGGCTGCTGATCGGAGCCGTGGCGAACCTGGCGCCCGAACTGTTCGCCGGGTTCCTCGCGCAGGTGCCGTTCGTGGACCCGTTGACCACCATCCTGGATCCGTCGCTGCCGCTGACGGTCACCGAGTGGGACGAGTGGGGCAATCCGCTCGAGGACGAGTCCGTCTACCACTACATGAAGTCCTACTCGCCGTACGAGAACGTGGCCGCCAGGGACTACCCGCCGATCCTGGCGATGACGTCGCTCAACGACACCCGCGTCTACTACGTCGAGCCCGCCAAATGGGTTGCCGCGCTTCGGCACTCGAATACCGACGGCAACCCGGTGCTGCTCAAGACCGAGATGAGTGCCGGACACGGCGGAATCAGCGGACGGTATGAGCGGTGGAAGGAAGCCGCGTTCCAGTACGCCTGGGTGCTCGCGACGTCCGGCGCGGAGACCGCGACCTAGGATGACGCCGTGGGCAAGAGCGGCTACCACCACGGCGACCTGAAGTCGGCGATCCTCGCCCAGGCTGCGGACCTGGTCGCCCAGCGTGGCGCCGACGGTGTCTCGTTGCGCGAACTCGCCCGTGCCGCCGGGGTGTCCCACGCGGCGCCGGCGCACCACTTCACCGACAAACGCGGATTGTTCACCGCGCTCGCGGCACAGGGCTGGCGGATGCTCGCCGAAGCGCTCGCCGACTCGGGCCCGGAGTTCCTGCATGCGGCGAGCGCCTACGTCCGGTTTGCCCTCGACCATCCCGGCCACTACGAGGTGATGTTTGACAAGTCTCTCATCGACGAGGCGAATGTCGAACTGGTGCAGGCGAAAACGGCAGCAGGGGCCGAACTGGCCCGCGGTGTCGCCACACTCACCGATGCGCGGTCGCAGTCCGATCCCGACGCCGCCGCACTCGCGGCGTGGTCGCTGGTGCACGGCTTCATCATGTTGTGGCTCAACGACCTCATCGCCACCGACGACGATCCGCTTGCCCAGATCGAGCGGGCCGCGCAGATGCTGTTCGCCGGTCGGTGACGTGCGGTAGCGTCCGCGACATGACTGAGTCGTACCTGCTCGACATCGAGCTCAACACGCTCGACGGCACCTCGACCTCGCTGCGCGAACTGGCCGACGGCGCCGCGCTCGTGGTCAACGTCGCCTCGAAGTGCGGGCTCACCCCGCAGTACAGCGCGCTGGAGAAGCTCGCGCAGGACTACGGCGATCGCGGGCTCACCGTGATCGGGGTGCCGTGCAACCAGTTCATGGGCCAGGAACCCGGCACCGCCGAGGAGATCCAGACGTTCTGTTCGACCACCTACGGGGTGACGTTCCCGCTGCTGGCCAAGACCGACGTCAACGGCCAGGACCGCCACCCGCTCTACGCCGAACTGACCCAGACGCCCGACGCCGACGGCGAGGCGGGCGACGTGCAGTGGAACTTCGAGAAGTTCCTGCTCGCCCCCGGCGGCAACGTGGTCAACCGGTTTCGGCCGCGCACCGAGCCCGACGCACCCGAGGTCATCTCCGCCATCGAGGCCGTGCTGCCGAAATAGACAGCTGCCGTCGACGTGACGGCCACCGGCAAGACACCTGCGACCGCCACACTGACCACGTGGCCGGACAACTGATCGTCTCGATCTCCCACGTCACCGCGCGCACCCTCGACGAGGCCGCCGCGTTCCGCACAGAGCTCGACGCCCGCGGAGTGCCGGTGTCCTATCTGGTGGCACCGCGCCTCAAAGGCGGCTACCGGCTCGACCGCGACACCCCGACCGTCGAGTGGCTGCGCCAGCGCCGGGAGGCGGAGGACGCGATCGTCCTGCACGGCTTCGACGAGGCCGCCACCAAGAAGCGCCGCAGCGAGTTCGCCTCCCTGGCCGCCCACGAGGCGAACCTGCGCCTGCTGGGCGCCGACCGCGTCCTCGAACACCTCGGGTTGCGCACCCGGCTGTTCGCCGCGCCCGGCTGGACGGTGTCGCAGGGCACTGTGACGGCGTTACCCCGCAACGGTTTCCGTGTCCTGGCCGCGCTCAGCGGGGTGACCGATCTGGTACGCGGGACGACGACGCGGGCGCGGGTGGTGGGGATCGGCGCCGGGTTCGTCGCCGAACCGTGGTGGTGCCGCACCGTCGTGCTCGCGACCGACCGGACCGCGCGCCGGGCCGGGACGGTCCGGCTCGCGGTGTCGGCCAAACACCTCGGCCGGCCGGGGCCGCGGCAGGCCGTGCTCGACGCCGTCGACCTGGCGCTCCTGCACGGGTGCGTCCCACAGGTCTACCGGTGGGAACCCACCCGGGCGCACGGCGCGGCCGCCGCCTAGACCGCTCCTAGAACTCCGTGCCGTTCTCCTCGGCGAGCACCTGGAAATCGGTGTCGGTCATCTCGCTCAACCGCCCGAAGTAGATCCCGCGCGCACTCGGATCGATGATGCCGTGGTGGATCGGCACCGCGCGGGCCGGTGCGACGGCGCGTAGGTATTCCACCGCCTCGGAGATCTTCATCCACGGTGCCGCCGCGGGCGTGGCGAGCACGTCGACCGGTTCGCCCGGCTCGAACAACGCGTCACCCGGATGCATGAGCCGGGCCCGGTGCTCGCCGTCGCCGATCAGATACGAGATGTTGTCGATCTCCGGTAGTTCCGGATGGATGATCGCGTGATGGCCGCCGACGCCGCGCACGTCCAGATGCCCGACGGTGAACTCGTCACCGGCGTGCACGGCCTGCCACGAACCGCCGAGCTGCTGCGCGGTCTGCGGATCGCAGTACAGCGCGGCCTGCGGATTGGCCTCCAGCAGGGCAGGCAGGCGGCTGGTGTCGGCGTGATCGGGGTGCTGATGGGTGATCAGGATCGCCGAGAGCCCGGTGATGCCCTCGAATCCGTGCGAGAACGTGCCCGGATCGAACAGAACCGTCGTCTCGGTTCCCGAACCGTCCGGAAAGCTCGCGAGTAAGCACGAATGGCCGAAATGGGTCAATTGCATGGCTATATTGTGGCGCTCAGGCGGGGGCCGGCGGTGGGGGTTCGGATGCGCGTGCTGATCGGGGCGGTGCTGGCGAGTTGCGCGCTGGCGTTGGTCGGCCCGGTCCCGGCGTCGGGCGCGCCGCTGGACTGTCCGCCGAGCTGTGACCGGATCCCGCGCTCGGCGTGGATCGCCCCGACCTCGATACCGCTCTACGACGTGTACCGCTGGCCGGAGCTGTCGAACCTGTCGGTGACCGCGGCGACTGTCCGGTTCCGATTCGAGGAGTTGTGCGCGACACCGGCGGCGGCCGACGACCCCCGCAGTGCGGCGGTGGCGGCCAGGGCGTCGGCCACCTCACCTGACGGGCAGTGGCACCTGCAGGCCCAGGTCGTGCACTGGCGCGGGGAGACGTGGCGCGGCGGCCAACTCGCGGCCGCGGCGTTCGACGATGCGGTGGCGCTGCTGCGCGGCTGCGGGCTGGGCGCGCCGGGCGCGTCACCCTCGATGACGACCAGCGAGCTCAACCGGATGGCGGCGGTGGTCAGCGCACCCGACCGGTCGATCCTGCACCAGTACCTCGTCGTCGAACCGCGCAACAGCACGATCACCGAGCTGGCGATGTGGTCTTCGGCACAGCCGTCGGTGCGCTGGCGCCCCGTTCCGGACGCGTTTGTGCTCGATGCGCTGGGCGCGCCGCTGTGCGCGGCGTATCTCGACTCATGCCGGTAACCGGTGACCTGCCGCGATACCGGTAAAGTCGTCGGCGTGGCGAAGGTGGTGGTGCACGTGATGCCCAAGGCCGAGATCCTCGACCCCCAGGGTCAGGCGATCGTCGGAGCCCTGGGACGTCTCGGTGTGACGGGCGTTTCGGATGTCCGCCAAGGCAAACGGTTCGAATTGGAGATCGACGGCGACGTGTCGGAGGAGACGGTGGCCGAGATCGCCGAATCGCTGCTGGCCAACACCGTCATCGAGGACTGGTCCGTGACGAGGGAAGACGCATGAGCGCACGCGTTGGGGTGATCACCTTCCCGGGATCGCTCGACGACATCGACGCCGCCCGCGCGGTGCGGCTCGCCGGTGGTGAGCCGGTCAGCCTGTGGCACGCCGACGCCGACCTCAAGGGTGTCGACGCGGTCATCGTGCCCGGCGGCTTCTCCTACGGCGACTACCTGCGGGCGGGCGCGATCGCGAAGTTCGCACCGGTCATGGGCGAGGTGATCCGCTCGGCTGAGCAGGGCATGCCGGTGCTGGGCATCTGCAACGGCTTCCAGGTGCTGTGCGAGGCCGGGCTGCTGCCGGGTGCGCTGACCCGCAACATCGGCCTGCACTTCATCTGCCGCGACACCTGGCTGGAGGTCGGGTCGAACACCTCGGCGTGGACCACCCGCTACGAGACCGGCGCCGACCTGCTCATCCCGCTGAAATCGGGGGAGGGGCGCTACGTCGCCAGCGAGAAGGTCCTCGACGAGCTCGAGGGCGAGGGCCGGGTGGTGTTCCGCTACCGCGAGAACCTCAACGGCTCGATGCGCGACATCGCCGGAATCAGTTCGGCCAACGGCCGCGTCGTCGGCCTGATGCCGCACCCCGAACACGCCACCGAGGCGCTCACCGGCCCGTCCGACGACGGGCTCGGGCTGTTCCTGTCGGCGCTCGACGCCGTCCTCACGGTCTAGCGGCCGTCAGCGCGACCGACGCTTCGGCGGTGTAGCACAGGAACGTCAGCGTCTCCTCGAGGTAGAGCGCCACGGTGCCCGCATCGTGCGACAGGTAGCCGATCGACACGTCGGTCCCCAGTTGCAGATCGAAATCGCCTCCACGCGTGGACAATACGAACGCACCGTCGATCGCGGGCGCCCAGATGATGTCTCCGTCGACCATCCGGTTGAGGTGTTCGAGGATCGGATAGCCGTGTTCGGTGGTCTCGCTGACGCTGGTGTAGGCGTCGGCGGACAGCAGCACCGAGTACGGTCCGTCGACACCGGCCAGGCGTAGCGCCGAGAGTGCCTGGGCGATCGCGTCGGGGATCTTGCGGGCGTCGTCGGGCAGTTCCAGCACCGGATTGCTGGTGCAGGTCCGGATGCCGTCGATCTGCGCGGCGCCGTATCCCTCGAAGATCGCGCGGTCCTCGACGAACGCCAACTTCTTCGCGGCCTCCTTGACCGGATCCCAATCGGAGTCCTGCGCACCGCGTTCGACGTCGTCGACCGCCGTGCGGGACACCGTGAACGGCACCCGCAGCCGGACCAGCGGCTTGCTGTCGCGCACCGCGGCCGCCACACCGTCCCCCGGGGGCGTCACCTCGCGCAGATGGCCGGTCGAGATCGCAGCTGTCACAGGGCCGCCCGGATCGCTCACGTCGACGACCCGCCGCCCGGCGACGTGGCGGGTGAAGGTGCGCGACGCCTCCTCTTCGATCTGCTCCCACGCCGCCGCGGTGATCGGTGCGAGATCGCGGTAGAGGTTGTTCATCGTCGGGTTCCTTTCAGACTTCCGATGGCCAGTGACCCGTCGTGGGACGGCGGATCGGCAAGCGGCGGTGGGGAATCGAGGAAGTCGACGGTCGGGGTGAAGAACATCGACCCGGTGACCGCCGTGGAGAAGTCGAGGATGCGGTCGGTGTTGCCCGGCGGATCCCCGATGAACATGTTGGTCAACATCCGTTCGGTGACCGTCGGCGTGCGCGAGTACCCGATGAAGTACGTGCCGAACTCACCGCGGCCGACCTCGCCGAACGGCATGTTGTGCCGCACGATCTTCAACTCGTTGCCGTCGTCGTCCTCGACGACGTTGAGTGCCACGTGCGAATCGGCCGGTTTTCTCCCGAGTTCGATGTCGTCGAGTTTGGTGCGGCCGATCACCCGTTCCTGCGCCTCGACCGTCAGCGCGTTCCACCCCGACATGTCGTGGACGTACCGCTGCACGTGCACGTAGCAGCCGCCGGCGAATTCGGGATCCTCGTCGCCGATCCGGGTCGCGCTGCGCGCCAACGGGCCGTCGGGGTTCTCGGTGCCGTCGACGAAGCCGAGCAGATCGCGGTTGTCGAAGAACTTGAAACCGTGCACCTCGTCGACGACGGTGATCGCACCGGCCATCGCCTCGGTCAGCTTGACCGCCAATTCGAAGCAGACGTCCATGGATTCGGCGCGGATGTGGAACAGGAGATCGCCGGGCGTCGCGGGCGCGTGGTGGCGCGGACCCCGCAGCGGGCGGAACGGGTGCAGTTCGGCGGGCCGGGGTCCGCTGAAGAGCCGGTCCCAGGCGTCGGATCCGATGGAGGTGACCGCCGACAGGTTCTTGGTCGGATCGCGGAACCCGATCGCCCGCACCAGCCCCGCGATGTCCGGCAGTGCGTCGCGCACCGTCGACTCGCCGCCGGCGTCGATGGTGGCGACGAGGAACACGGCAGCGGGGGTCAGCGGCGCGAGCACCGGTTGCGGCAGTGGATCGGGCACGAAGTGGACCCTAGCTTCAAGATCAGTCGAAAGGGCCGTCAAGATGAAAAGATGCCCGCTAGCCCCCAGAGCCTGTGCGCCTTCATCGACGCCTCCCCGTCGCCGTTCCACGTGTGCGCCACCGTCGCCGACCGGTTGCGCGCGGCGGGGTTCACCGAACTCGCCGAGAGTGACGCATGGCCGTCGGCGCCGGGCGACTACTTCACCGTGCGGGCCGGGTCGCTGGTGGCGTGGCGGGCCGGGGGCGATCCACACGCACCGTTCCGCATTGTCGGCGGCCACACCGACAGCCCGAACCTGCGCGTCAAACAACACCCCGACCGCTTCGTATCCGGTTGGCGCATCGTGGCTCTGCAGCCCTACGGCGGGGCCTGGCTGAACTCGTGGCTGGACCGCGACCTCGGGCTCAGCGGCCGGTTGTCGATCCGCGACGGCAACACGATCGAGCACCGGCTGGTCCGGATCGACGAACCCATCCTGCGGGTGCCGCAGTTGGCGATCCACCTGTCCGACGACCGCAAGGGTGTCAGCCTGGACCCGCAGCGGCACGTCAACGCGGTGTGGGGACTCGGCGAGCGCGGCTCGTTCCTCGGTCTCGTGGCCGACCGGGCCGGCGTCGCCGAGCGCGATGTGCTGGCCGCGGATCTGATGACCCATGACCTGACCCCGTCGACACTGGTCGGCGCCGACCGCGAATTGGTCAGTGCGCCAAGGCTCGACAACCAGGCCACCTGCTATGCGGGCATGGAGGCGCTGTTGGCCGCCGAGCCGCGCGACGTGGTGCCGGTGTTGGCGCTCTTCGACCACGAGGAGGTCGGGTCCACCTCCGATCACGGTGCCCAGTCCGAGCTGCTGCCCACGGTGCTGGAACGGATCACCCTGGCCGCGGGCGGGCACCGGGAGGATCTGCTGCGGCGGATGTCGGGGTCGGTGGTCGCGTCCGGCGACATGGCGCACGCGACCCACCCCAACTATCCGGAGCGGCACGAACCCAACCACCTCATCGAGGTCAACGCCGGTCCGGTGCTCAAGGTGCAGCCCAATCTGCGGTACGCCACCGACGGGCGCACCGCCGCGACGTTCGCGCTCGCCTGCGCGCAGGCCGGGGTGCCGATGCAGCGCTACGAACACCGCGCCGACCTGCCCTGCGGGTCGACGATCGGTCCGATGACTTCTGCGCGCACCGGGATCCCCACCGTCGACGTCGGGGCGGCACAGCTGGCCATGCACTCGGCGCGCGAGTTGATGGGCGCCGACGACGTCGCGGCGTACTCCGCGGCTCTTCAGGCGTTTCTGTCACCGGCCTGATCTAGGGTCGGCGCCATGGCCATGACCGTGGAGATGATCACCGTCGACTGCTCCGACCCCGATGCGCTCGCCGGCTGGTGGGCCGAGGCCGCCGGGGGTGAGGTGAATGTGTTCGCACCGGGCGAGTTCGTCGTCCTGATCCGGGACAACGGCCCGCGCCTCGGTTTTCAGAAGGTGCCCGCCGTGACGCCGGGGAAGAACCGTGTGCACGTCGACTTCACGGCGCCCGACGCCGATGCGGAGGCGGCCCGGCTCGTCGGACTGGGCGCGACCGAGCGGAGCAGGCACAGCTTCGGGGACGACTTCAGCTGGATCGTGCTGGCAGATCCTGAGGGAAACGAATTCTGCGTCGCAAACGCCTGAACCGAGTTTGGCGAGCCCGCCGCAAGGAACGCGCAGGTCAGCGCCGCTAATACGAGTTCTTTTGATTTTCCTTGCAATCATTTCTCAGCTTCAGCTCAGCTGACTCTCATGATCTTGACGGGTCGGTGTTAGATTCATCACGCGAGACCGAGGCGGGAGACCGCTTCCGGGGGGACCCAAGGCCTCCTGCCACCGACTCCGTGGGGGACGGAGTCGGACCGGCAGGAGGCCTTGTCGCGTGTCCGGTCGACAACCGGGCCGCTGCTGGAAAGATCGCCGTCGTGTTGCTGTCCCTGATCGCGGTGTCCGCCGTCCTGGCCGCATGGGCGGTGATGGCCCGCCGGCTCGGTAACTGGCGGATCACCGCGCCGATGGTGCTCGTGCTGGCCGGGGTGGTCATCGGCCTGGCCACCTCGGACCGCATCGCCGACAGCCTCAACACCGAGGTCGCCGAGAGCATCGCCGAGGTGATCCTCGCGATCCTGCTGTTCGTGGACGCCACCGACGTCCGCGGCGGACTGTTCGGTGAGGAACCCAAGGCCGCGATGCGGGTGCTGTTCGTGGTCCAGCCGCTGAGCATCCTCGCCGCCATGGCGCTCGGGCTGTGGTTGCTGCCCGGGTCGTCGTGGGCGGTCCTGCTGGTGATCGCCTGCATCGTCGTGCCGATCGACTTCGCGCCGGTCTCCTCGATCCTGCGGGACCGGCGCATCCCCGAGCGGGTGCGTAACATGCTCAACGTCGAGGCCGGCTACAACGACGGCATCGTCTCCCCGCTGTTCATCTTCGCCCTGCTCCTCGTCGATCCGGACACCCGCACCGACACCCCGTTGGAGGCGCTCGAGGCCGCGGTGCCGCAGGCCGCCAAGGCCATCCTGGTCGGACTGCTCGTGGGCACCGTGCTCGCGCTGGCGTCCAACGCCGCCCACAGCAGGCAGTGGACCACGCACCAGTCCGACCGGCTGGTGCTCGTCGCAGCACCGTTGCTGGCGTTCGGGCTCAGCCTGGCCATCGACGGCAACGGCTTCGTCTCGGCGTTCGTCTGCGGTATCGCGTTCAAGTTCCTGCGTCACTCCGACGACATCCGCCGCGACCTCGAACTCGTCGACGACGTCGGCTTCCTGCTCGCCGTCGCCATGTGGTTCACCCTGGGCCTGGTCACCGTGGCGGTCTTCGAGGTCGGGGTCTCCCTCGGCGCGGTCGTCTTCTGCCTGCTCGCGATCACCGTCGTCCGGATCGTCCCGGTGCTGATCGGCATGGCCAGGACGCGCTTCACCGTGCCCGAACGCCTGCTCGTCGGGGGCCTGGGACCCCGCGGCACCAGCACCATCGTCTTCGGGCTGTTGGCCTTCAACGTGCTGGCCGGACGCCAGGAGCACACCGTCGGACTGGTCGCGTGCTGTGCGTGTTGGGCAGTGTCATCCTGCACGGAATCGCCGCCCCCGCCGTCGCGCACGCCTACGCGGCGCGGTACCCGTCCTCCCGCGACGCGGAGCACATCGACTCGGGGAAATAGACTGTTCGCGTGACGCAGGAGCTTGCCCCCACGCTGGACACCGTCGAGCGTGCCGCAGCGACCCCCGACCAACCCCAACCGTTCCGCGAGCTGGGCCTCAAGGACGACGAGTACGAGCGCATCCGCGGCATCCTCGGCCGCAGGCCCACCGACGCCGAACTGGCGATGTACTCGGTGATGTGGAGCGAGCACTGCTCGTACAAGTCGTCGAAGGTGCATCTGCGGTACTTCGGCGAGACCACCACCGACGAGATGCGGGCCGGGATGCTCGCCGGCATCGGTGAGAACGCCGGCGTGGTCGACATCGGCGACGGCTGGGCGGTGACCTTCAAGGTCGAATCCCACAACCACCCCTCCTACGTCGAGCCGTACCAGGGCGCGGCCACCGGCGTCGGCGGCATCGTCCGCGACATCATGGCCATGGGCGCACGCCCGGTCGCCGTGATGGACCAGCTGCGCTTCGGCGCCGCCGACGCCGCCGACACCAAACGGGTGCTCGACGGGGTGGTGCGCGGGGTCGGCGGCTACGGCAACTCGCTGGGCCTGCCCAACATCGGCGGTGAGACGGTCTTCGACGCCTCCTACGCGGGCAACCCGCTCGTCAACGCACTGTGCGTCGGCGCGATGCGCAAGGAGGATCTGCATCTGGCCTTCGCCTCCGGCGCGGGCAACAAGATCATCCTGTTCGGCGCGCGCACCGGGCTCGACGGCATCGGCGGCGTCAGCGTGCTGGCCTCCGACACGTTCTCGGGCGACGAGTCCGGCACGGGCCGCAAGAAGCTGCCCAGCGTGCAGGTCGGCGATCCGTTCATGGAGAAGGTGCTGATCGAGTGCTGCCTCGAGCTCTACGCTGCGGGCCTGGTGGTCGGTATCCAGGACCTGGGTGGTGCCGGGTTGTCCTGTGCCACATCCGAACTCGCATCCGCCGGTGACGGCGGTATGCACGTCGAACTGGATCAGGTGCCGCTTCGCGCGGCCAACATGACGCCCGCGGAGATCCTGTCGAGCGAATCGCAGGAACGTATGTGCGCGGTGGTCACCCCGGACAACGTGGACGCCTTCCTCGCGGTGTGCCGCAAGTGGGATGTGCTGGCCACCGTGATCGGCGAGGTCACCGACGGCGACCGGCTGCAGATCACCTGGCACGGCGAGACCGTCGTCGATGTACCGCCGCGCACCGTCGCCCACGAGGGCCCGGTGTACGAGCGCCCCGTCGCCCGGCCCGACACCCAGGACGCGCTCAACGCCGACACCTCCGCCGACCTGCCCCGACCTGCCACCGGTGACGAACTGCGCGCCACGCTGCTCGCGCTGATCGGTAGCCCGCACCTGTGCAGCCGCGGTTACATCACCGAGCAGTACGACCGCTACGTGCGCGGCAACACCGTGCTGGCCGAACACGCCGACGGCGGCGTCCTGCGCATCGACGAGACCACCGGACGCGGTATCGCGGTCTCGACCGACGCATCGGGCCGCTACACCCAGCTCGACCCTTACACCGGCGCCCAGCTCGCACTCGCGGAGGCGTACCGCAACGTCGCGGTCACCGGCGCCACCCCCGTCGCGGTCACCAACTGCCTCAACTTCGGTTCGCCGGAGGATCCGGGCGTGATGTGGCAGTTCAGCCAGGCCGTCCGCGGGCTGGCCGACGGCTGCGCCGCCCTGGGCATCCCGGTCACCGGCGGCAACGTCAGCTTCTACAACCAGACCGGCAGCACCGCGATCCTGCCCACCCCGGTCGTCGGTGTGCTCGGCGTCCTCGACGACGTCAAACGCCGCATCCCGACCGGATTCGGCACCGAACCCGGTGAGACGCTGATCCTGCTCGGCGACACCCGCGACGAGTTCGACGGCTCCATCTGGGCGCAGGTCACCGCGGGTCACCTCGGCGGTGTGCCGCCCCGGGTCGACCTCGAGCGGGAGAAGCTGCTCGCCGACGTGCTCACCGCCGCCTCGCGCGACGGACTGGTCTCGGCCGCACACGATCTCAGCGAGGGCGGACTGATCCAGGCGGTCGTCGAGGCCGCGCTGGCCGGTGAAACCGGTTGCCGCATCCTGGTTCCGGACAATGTGGACCCGTTCGTCACGCTCTTCAGCGAATCTGCGGGCCGGGTCCTCGTCGCGGTGCCGCGCACCGAGGAGAGCCGCTTCCGGTCGATGTGTGAGGCGCGCGGCCTACCCGCCACCCGCATCGGCGTGGTGGATCCGGGCAGCGACGCGGTCGAGGTGCAGGGCCACTTCTCGGTGCCGCTGGCGGAGCTGCGCACCACCAGCGAGGGCGTCCTGCCCGGATTGTTCGGGTGAGGGCGGAGACCGACGACATCATCGGTGGCGCGGTCACCGACACTCCCGAACGCCCGCGGCGCCACCCCCTGCTCGCGTGGGCATGGGATCTGGTCCGGCTGGACTTCACCGGCGTCGCCTTCGGCGCCCTGTTCTTCTGCCTGTCCCTGACCCCGTCGCTGCTTCCGCGGGACTGGCTGTTCCAGGGCCTCATCGGCGGACTCAACGGCGCCATCGGCTACGGCATCGGCGTCTTCGTGGCGAAGTTGTTGACCCGCTTCGTGTTACGGCGGCGCAGCTGGTGGCCGCCGACCCGCAGGCGGCTCTACGCCCTCAAGACCGTCATCGTCGTCGGGTCGATCACGGCCAGCGTGGCCATGCTCGTCCCCGCTGCGGCGTGGCAGCGTCAGGTGTCGGCGGAGATGGGGCTGCCCGGACCGGCGACGCTGAGCTACCTGCGGGTGCTGGTCGTCGCCGCCGTGGTCGGTGCGGTGTGCGTCGCGTTCAGCCGCGTCGTCCTCGACACCATCAAAGTGCTTGCGCGCTGGCTGATCCGGCGGTGGCGGCTCAGCGACGAGATGGCGTTGCTCATCGGCACCGCCGTCGTGGTCGCGCTGCTCGTCACGTTGATCAACGGTGTTCTGTTGCAGGGTTTCCTGGCAGGCGCCAGCCGTGTGTTCCAGCCGCAGAACACCACCACCCGAGAGGGGATCAGCCAGCCGGCCGTCCCCGAACGGTCCGGCAGCCCGGCATCGTTCGCCGCGTGGGACACCCTCGGCTTCCAGGGCCGCAACTTCGTCGGCAGCGGACCCGACGCCGCCGAGATCGAGCGGGTCAACGGCAGGCCCGCCCGTGAGCCGATCCGCGTGTACGCGGGGCTGCAGACCGCGGACACCGACGAACAGCGAATCGCGGTGCTGCTCAGCGAACTCGAGCGCACGGGGGCGTTCGACCGGGAACTGCTCGTCATCGTCCCCACCACCGGCACCGGGTGGGTCAACCCCGTCGCCGCCCGCGCCGTCGAGCTGATGTACGACGGCGACACCGCGATGGTGGCCATGCAGTACTCGTATCTGCCCAGCTGGATCTCGTTCCTCGGCGACCAGCAGCGGTCCATGGAATCCGGGCGCATCCTCGTCGACGCCGTTCAAAGGCGTTGGGCGCAAAAGCCTTCCGATCGGCGTCCGAAACTGGTCCTCTACGGTGAGAGCCTGGGTTCGATGGCCGGGCAGGCCGCCTTCACCTGGCTGCCCGACATCTCCGACAAGGGGTTCTCGGGTGTGCTGTGGGTCGGACCCCCGAACGCCAGCCCGCTGTGGAACGCGGTCACCCAACGCCGCGATCCCGGCACCCCGGAAGTCGAACCCCGGTACGACGGCGGCCGCACCGTCCGGTTCTCCCAGGCCGCCGATCCCGCCGAGATCGCCCGCGACACCGCGGCCCCGTGGCGCGGCACCCGGGTGCTGTTCCTGCAGCACGCCTCGGACCCGATCGTGTGGTGGACCCCCGACCTCGTCACCGCGCGGCCCGACTGGCTGCGCGAACCGCCGGGACTGGACCGCACCGCGTCCATGCGCTGGTACCCGATCATCACGTTCTGGCAGGTGAGCGCGGATATGACGAACGCGTCGAGCGTGCCGGGCGGGCACGGGCACAACTACGGCGAATCGGTGCTCGACGGTTGGGCGGCCGTCGCACCGCCACCCGGGTGGACCCCGGACGACACCGAGCGGATCCGGACCGCGCTGCGCGACGGGGGAGGTCCCGAATACTGAAGCGGCTCAAGGCTTTCGGTGCCGTGACGGCGGCCGCCGCGGTCGTCGCGCTGTCGGGTCCGGTGCGCCAGCGCCTCCCGGAGCGGTGGGCCACCGTCGTCCCCGGGGTCGTCGGAGCGACCGCCGCCGGACTCACCCGCGCACCGCTGGGACTGCGACCGCGGGCCCTGCGGGGCGGGCTGCGCGCCGGGGGGCTCGCCGCGGCGGCCGCCGCCGCCGGCGTCCTCGCGGTGAGCGCGGTGCCTCGGGTGCGGGCCGGGATGACCCGGCGCGAGCTGCCCGACACCCCGGCGCGGTGGCTGCTGGTGCGGATCCCGCTGGGCACGGTGTGGAGCGAGGAACTGCTCTACCGCGGCGCGCTGGCGCACCTCGCCGCCGAGGCGTTCGGCCCGACCGGGGGCCGGTTGCTGCAGGCGGCCGCGTTCGGGCTGTCGCACGTTTCCGACGCCCGTGCGACGGGGGAGCCGATCGCCGCCACCGTGCTGAGTACCGGCGCGGCCGGATGGGTGTTCGCCTGGCTGGCCGAGCGGTCGGGCAGCGTGGCCGCCCCGATGCTGGTGCATCTGGCGCTCAACGAGGCGGGGGCGCTGGCCGTGCTGGCGGCCCGGTGCGGTCGATACTGAAGACATGCCGCCCCGCCGCCCCGCCGACCCCGCCGAGACCCGGGCCGCGGTCACCGCCGTCGCCGCGTGGCTGCGCGACGACACCGTGCCCGCGCCGGCGCGGACCGAGATCGCCGAGGCCGTGCGGCTGACCGCCAGGACCATCGCGGCGCTCGCGCCCGGCGCCAGCGTCGAGGTGCGGGTGCCGCCGTTCGTCGCCGTGCAGTGCATCGCCGGGCCCACCCACACCCGGGGCAACCCGCCCAACGTCGTTGAGACCGACCCCCGCACCTGGCTGCTGGTCGCCGCGGGGCTGCTGTCGTTCGACGACGCGGTCGCCGCGCACGCGGTGCAGCTGTCGGGATCCCGCGCGCCCGATGTGGCCAACTGGCTGCCCCTGGTCACCTTGGCCGGTTAGCGAAAAGACGTGGTGGACGACACGTCGCCGATTGCCATAAGTGGGTATATGGCCCGTAGACTCGGTCACGTCACCCACAGTCCCTTGGGAGCAGCCATATCGTGAGCGGCCACGACGAACTCCAGCCCGAGAACGACCCTCGTGAGGAATGCGGCGTCTTCGGCGTCTGGGCCCCCGGTGAGGATGTGGCCAAACTCACGTACTACGGCCTGTACGCACTGCAGCACCGCGGCCAGGAGGCAGCGGGTATCGCCGTCGCCGACGGTTCGCAGGTGCTGGTGTTCAAGGATCTGGGACTGGTCAGCCAGGTCTTCGACGAGCCGACGCTGGCCGCGATGCACGGACACGTCGCGATCGGCCACTGCCGCTACTCGACGACCGGATCCACGACGTGGGAGAACGCCCAGCCGGTCTTCCGCAACACCAGCGCGGGCACCGGCGTCGCGGTCGGCCACAACGGCAACCTCGTCAACACCACCGAACTCGCCGCCCGCGCCCGGGATGCCGGCCTGATCAACAACCGCACCCCCGGCGCGGCGACCACCGACTCCGACATCCTCGGGGCGCTGCTGGCCCACGGCGCAGCCGACGCGACGCTCGAGCAGGCGGCGCTGGAACTGCTGCCGACCGTGCGCGGCGCGTTCTGCCTGACCTTCATGGACGAGAACACGCTCTACGCCGCGCGTGACCCGTACGGCGTGCGCCCGCTGTCACTCGGCCGCCTCGACCGCGGCTGGGTGGTGGCCTCGGAGACCGCCGCCCTCGACATCGTCGGTGCCTCGTTCGTCCGCGACATCGAACCCGGTGAACTGCTGGCCATCGACGCCGACGGTGTACGGTCCAGCCGGTTCGCCAACCCCACCCCCAAGGCCTGTGTCTTCGAGTACGTGTACCTCGCGCGGCCTGACAGCACGCTGGCCGGCCGCTCGGTGCACGCCACCCGCGTCGACATCGGCCGCAGGCTCGCCAGCGAGATGCCCGTCGAGGCTGACCTGGTGATCGGCGTGCCGGAATCCGGGACGCCCGCCGCCGTCGGCTACGCGCAGGGCTCCGGGATCCCGTACGGCCAGGGCCTGATGAAGAACGCCTACGTCGGCCGGACGTTCATCCAGCCGTCGCAGACGATCCGTCAGCTCGGCATCCGGCTCAAGCTCAACCCGCTCAAAGAAGTGATTCGCGGGAAGCGGCTGATCGTCGTCGACGACTCCATCGTGCGCGGCAACACCCAGCGGGCGCTGATCCGGATGCTCCGCGAAGCCGGAGCGCTCGAGGTGCACGTCCGCATCGCCTCGCCGCCGGTGCGCTGGCCCTGCTTCTACGGGATCGACTTCGCCACTCCGGCCGAGCTGATCGCCAACGGCGCCGAAGACGAGGACCAGATGCTCGAGGCCGTCCGCCGCGCGATCGGCGCCGACACGCTCGGCTACATCTCGCAGCAGGGCATGATCGCCGCGACCGAACAGCCGGCGTCTCGGCTGTGCTCGGCGTGCTTCGACGGCAACTACCCGATCGAGCTGCCCGGGGAGTCGGCGTTGGGCAAGAACGTCATCGAGCACATGCTCGCGACGGCCGCCCGCAGCGGGATCCCCCTGGAGAAGATCGAGAACGACAACGCCTCTGCGTTGCGTAGGCCCTGAGCCCTAAGACGCGACCGCGGGACTGAACCGCACCAGGTGTCGCCGTCCGCCCGTCGCGACGGTGCCGTTCTGCTCGAGCGCCTGCGCCACCGCGTCGCGATACTCGGTCAGCCCGCCCGGCGGCTGCGGGATCACCTCGTCGATGTCGTGTTCGTGCATCACCGCATCGCACTCCAGCGATTCGACCAGCGGCCGCGCCAATCCCGACGGGATCGGGGTCACCAGACCCACCCAGCGGCTCGCGAGCGTGGGCGTCAGCCACGGCAAGACCACGAACCGGCGCCGGCTCAGCCCGGCGACGTCGGCGTAGACCTGCATCGCATCGCCGTACTCGAGGACGTCCGGGCCGCCGATGTCCCAGGTGCGCGACTCGGGCACCGCCGCGGTGGCCGCCTCCACGAGGTAGTACAGCGCGTCGTCGATGGAGATCGGCTGGATCTTGTTGTGCACCCACTTCGGCGCGGTCATCACCGGCAGTCGGTCGGTCAGGTGGCGGATCATCTCGAACGACGCCGACCCGGACCCGATCACGATGCCGGCCTGCAGCACCACGGTCTCGACGCCGGAGTCGATGAGGATGTCGCCGACCTCGGTGCGGGATGCCAGGTGGCGCGAGAGCTCCACACCCTCGGGGTGCAGCCCGCTCAGGTACACGATCCGCCGGACTCCAGCCTTCTTCGCGGCCGCCACCACGTTGCGCGCGGATTCGGCCTCCTCGGCGACGAAGTTCTTCGAGGTGCCCATGGAGTGCACCAGGTAGTAGACGACGTCCATCCCGTCGAAGGCCTGCACCAGCGAGTCCGGGTCGGTCAGATCGCCCTTCGCGACGTCGGCGCGGTCACGCCACGGTGCGCTGTCCAGCTTGCCGGGCGTGCGGGCCATCGCACGGACCTGAAGTCCGCGGTCGAGCAGCGCGGGCACCAGTTGCCCGCCGATGTAGCCCGTCGCGCCCGTCACCAAGCACCGGATGTTGTCAGCCACGCCAGATCTCCGTTCGTTTCCGTCTCACGTGATTCGGAGCCGGTAGCCGCACGGATGACCGCGGAACGGGTCAGGCAAACCCGCAGCCGGGATCCGGTGCGTCGTCGGCCAGCGCGGAACCGGCGGGGTTGATGTAGAGGACCTGAAGCACGAGTGGCGTCGGTCCGACGTTGCGGCCGATGTGCACGTAGCCCGGGCCACCCTTCTCGGCGATGTCCTGACTTGCAACGTAGAAGCCGTCGACCGAACAGTCCGCCCGGTTGTGCAGCAGCACACCCTCCTTGACCGTGGCCAGCAACTGGCCCGTGTGCGAGTGCCAGCCGGTGCTGCCGCCCGGGGCGATCGTGATCTCGCGGAACACGTAGTCGTTGCCCCCGTCGGTCATCTCCCACAGCACGGTGCCCTCGGTGTCGCGGGGCGGGGTGGCCGCCGCGGGGGCCGCGAACGTCGCCAAGACCGGGAGGACGCCTACCGCGGCCGCCAGAACGAGGTGTTGTGGGTTCATGGGCGCCCACGCTTCCACACCGTGCGCCGCGGGTACGCCGAAACGCGCAGGCAGCGATCCCGGAGGCGTTTAACGTCGCGCAGGCGCGGGCGGTAGCCTTTCAGTCGATGACCGAGCGCGCCGAACAACACGGCATTTCCTACGCATCGGCCGGTGTGGACATCGAGGCCGGTGATCGCGCCGTCGAACTGTTCAAACCGCTGGCCGCGAAAGCCACCCGACCCGAGGTTCGCGGGGGGCTCGGCGGCTTCGCCGGGCTGTTCGCCCTTCGCGGCGGCTACCGCGAACCCGTACTGGCCTCCTCGACCGACGGGGTCGGCACCAAGCTGGCCGTCGCCCAGGCGATGGACAAGCACGACACGGTCGGGCTCGACCTGGTCGCCATGGTCGTCGACGACCTGGTGGTCTGCGGCGCCGAACCGCTGTTCCTCCAGGACTACATCGCCGTGGGCCGGACCGTGCCCGAACGGGTCAGCCAGCTGGTCGGCGGCATCGCGGAGGGCTGCGTCATCGCCGGCTGCGCGTTGCTGGGCGGGGAGACCGCCGAACACCCCGGGCTGATGGAGCCCGACCACTACGACATCTCGGCGACCGGTATCGGCATCGTCGAGGCCGACGACGTGCTGGGCCCCGATCGGGTCCGCCCCGGCGACGTGATCATCGCGATGGGGTCCTCGGGGCTGCACTCCAACGGCTACTCACTGGCCCGCAAGGTGCTGCTCGAGATCGACCGGATGAACCTCGCCGGCCACGTCGAGGAGTTCGGCCGCACCCTCGGTGAGGAACTGCTCGAACCCACCCGGATCTACGCCAAGGACTGCCTCGCGCTGGCCGCCGAGACCCAGGTGCGGACGTTCTGCCACGTCACCGGCGGCGGACTCGCGGGCAACCTCGAACGCGTCGTGCCCAACGGCCTGATGGCCGAACTCGACCGCGGCACCTGGACGCCCGCTCCGGTGTTCCAGATGATCGCCCAGCGCGGGCGCATCGAACGCGTCGAGATGGAGAAGACGTTCAACATGGGCATCGGCATGGTGGCCGTCGTCGCGCCGGAGGACACCGACCGCGCACTGGCCATTCTGACCGCCCGCCACATCGACTGCTGGACGCTCGGCACAGTGAAGAAGGCCGGCAAGGATGAGCCGCGGGCACTGCTGGTGGGTCAGCACCCGCGGTTCTGATCGAGCAGTGCGGAACTAGCGGCGCCAGTCGTCCTCGGGTGCCCACGGATCGTCGGCGAGGCTGTCGCCGTGGTCGATGTCGTCGGACCCGCCCGACAGCTCGCGCTGTAGCCGTTCGAAGTCAGTTTGTGGCGAGCTGTACTTGAGGTCGCGTGCGACCTTCGTCTGCTTCGCCTTCGCCCGGCCGCGGCCCATGGGGGACCCCCTCGCGCAATAACGGAGCGGCCTTTAGAACAGGCGGCTCCGATTCTCCGATGTCGTTATTGTCCTGTCCACACTTTAGCGTGCCCGCCCGTCCTGTGCTGGCAGGCCCTCGCCCCCGGTGACAAGACTCACCGCGCGCCGCCCCGCAGGCGCTCCACCGCGAGCCGTCCGGCGCCGACGTGATCGGTCGACGGCAGTGAGTCGGCGTCGATGACGGCGGTCGCCTCGACGGCTCCGCCGGTGGTCAGCGGGGTGTCGGCGGGCAGTCCCCGCTTGACGAGTGCGAGCGCCACCGGGCCGTCGTCGATGTGGTCGACGACGGTGCCGAGCCGGCCGACGGTGCGACCGCCCGCGAGCACCGGATCACCCGTCGCAGGCCGGTCGGTGGTCCCGTCCAGCTGCAGCCGGACCAGCATGCGGGGTGGTTTTCCCAGGTTGTGGACGCGAGCGACGGTCTCCTGCCCGCGGTAGCAGCCCTTGTCGAGGTGGACCGCGGCGCCGATCCAGCCGACCTCGTGCGGGATCGTCCGCTCGTCGGTGTCCACGCCGAGACGGGCCTGCAGGGTCGCGACCCGGTGTGCGTCGTAGGCCCACAGCCCCGCGGGCCGCACACCCGCGGCGGTGAGGCGGGCCTGCCAGTCGGCCACCTGGTCGCGCGGCACCACCAGATCGAGCTCCACACCCGCGGCGGGCAGCCGGCGCACGAAACCGCCGCCGCGGAGCGCGACCGCGGACGCTTCAGCCGGTAGCGAACCCAATCCCAGCGCGTCGAGAACCGGCGTGTCGGCCAGCGCGGGACCTAGCAGGGAGAGCACCGCCAGGTCGGCGGGTTCGACGGTCACATCGGCCCAGAAGACCATCTTGCGGAGGTAGGTCAGTAACGGTTCGCCGCGCCACGGTTCGGTGTCGAGGTGGAGCACGCCGTCGAGTTCGGTCTGCCACCAGTGGTCCTCGACGCGGCCCTGGCCGTCGAGGCTCAGGTTCTGGACGGCGGTGCCGTCGGGCTGGGCGCTGACGTGCTGGGTGGTGAGGCTGTGCAGCCAGGAGAGGCGTTCGGCGCCGGTGAGCGTGAGCGTCGCACGGTGGGAGCGGTCGACGAGCACGGCGCCGTCGGTCGCCGCGCGCTGCTCGCCGAGCGGATCGCCGTAGTGCCACACCGCCCCGGCGTCCGGACCTTCGGGCACGGGAACTGCTGACATAGGTCAACTCTACGGGTCTACGCTGGTGGCCCATGGCGAGCGGACCCGGTGTGATCGTCACCCTCGACGGTGCAATCCACGACGCACAGACACCCCTGTTGCACGCCGACGATCTGGCCGCCGTGCGCGGGGACGGCATCTTCGAGACGCTGCTGATCCGCGACGGCAGACCGTGCCTGCTGGAGGCGCACCTCGGGCGGCTGGCGCAGTCGGCACGGATGATGGAACTCCCCGAACCCGAGGGCGATCACTGGCGTTCGGCGGTCGACACCGCGGTGCGCCGGTGGACGGCCGACGGCGGCGGCGAAGGTGTGCTGCGGTTGGTGTGCAGTCGAGGCCGGGAGGGCGGCGGACCGCCGACGGCCTACGTCTCGATCGGTGCGCTGCCCGCGCGGGTGGCGGCCGCCCGCCGCGACGGGGTCGCGGCGCTGACGCTGGCGCGTGGCCTGCCGACGGACGCGGCCGATCTGCCGTGGCTGCTGGCGGGCGCCAAGACCCTGTCGTACGCGGTGAACATGGCGGCGCTGCGGCACGCCGAGAAGCACGGCGCCGGGGACGTGATCTTCGTCAGCAGCGACGGCCACATCCTGGAGGGTCCGCGCTCGACTGTGGTGATCGCCACGGAGATGGAGGGCGGGGGACTGGGGCTGCTGACCCCGCCGCCGTGGTATCCGATCCTGCGCGGCACCACCCAGCAGGCGCTGTTCGAGGTGGCGCGCGACAAGGGTTACGACTGCGACTACCGCGCGTTGACGGTCGCGGATCTGATTGCCGCACAAGGTGTTTGGCTGGTGTCGAGTATCACGCTCGCGGCACGGGTGCACACCCTCGACGGTGCGGTGCTGCAGCCGACGACGCTCGCGGCGGAGATGGCCGCCCTCGTCGACGCGGCCATCGTGAGCGATCGCTGAGGGCGAAGTGAAATTCCCTTGTCGGTGCGAGGATCCGCGGGTACGGTCGCTCGTACACAGGGAAGGAGGTGGTCCGACAAATTGAGTGACTTATGGACATGTGAGGTGGCTGCCCGCTAGCAGCACCGGGGGAGTCGTATTGCACCGACCTGTGTGCGCTGGCGAATTCCCCGCAGTCACCCGGCCCCCGAGCCCCTCGGTCCGTCCAACCAGGAACCAACGGCTCGGGGGCTGCCCCATTTCTGAAGCAGTTGACGCACTTTCGCCGCCGGGTGCGCTCAGCCCGGGCCGGGTGCGAGCGACGCGCAGGCATCCAGCGCGTCCTCCCACGCGGTGCGGTCGACGCCCGCGGGCGGACCGGTGTTGGGACCCGGCGCGGCCGGTACGCCGTGCTGGTTGAGGCAGTCCGCATAGGACCCGTGATCGCCCGTGCTCGGGGTATCGCCGTCCGACGAGTCCCCGGAACCGCACGCCGCCAGTACACCCGCGGCGGCCAGTGCCACCGTCACGTACCGCCACCGCACTAGCCGGCGAACCTCGTCAACCGGGCCGACAGATGCGGGACCAACCCGCCGTCGGCGTCCACCCGCTCCTCGACGTAGGCCAGATCGCCGCCCTCGACGATCCCGTAGAGCCGCTTCGCGCCACCGACGAGCGTGCCGGACTTGCTGCGCGCCAACGCATCGGTCACCAGCTCCCAGGACGACTGGTTGAGCGGACGGCCGTAGAACAGCTCCACGTAGCCGGCCGAATGCGCCAGCAGGAGTTCGATCGCCTGCGATTCGGACGGGTCAGCGGGATCGGTCACGAACCGCCAGAAACCCGTCTCGCGCAGCCCGACGCGCTCGTAGTCGCCGGATTCGGTCAGCCGCCAGGACCGCGCCTCCCAGTTCAGGTAGTCGCCGCCGTCGTGGGAGACGACGATCTGCTGACCGAACCGGTAGTCGCCGTGGGAGTCTCGGCCCTCACCCTCACCGCGCCACACCCCGACCAGAGGGAGCAGCGCGAGCAGCGCATCGTTGAAACCGGCGCCCTCGCGCAGGTTCGCGGTGTCGGCGGGCAGCGGAAGATCGTCGAACGCCGGGATGTTGCGCGCGGCGGTGATCTTGGCCCGCTCCGCGGCGTCGGCTACGGCACGGTCGCCGGACGTCGAGAAGATGGAGCCGGCGGGGGCGTCGTCAGGTTCCTGCGGCGAGGTCACGACTCGTCGGTGATGAGGCGGTACAGCGCGTACAGCGCGAACCACGTGATCACCAAGGTGCACACCACCAACAGGATTTCGTAGAACAGGACCACACGGTCAGTTTAACCACCCGATCCTGGCGCTTCGCGTCCGGTGGGTTCAGCCGAGCTTGTCCATGAACTGCGGACAGAAGGCGCCCGTCGCGGCGCCCACAAAGACACCGGCCTGCTCCGGGGTCCAGTCGGTGACGCTGAGCAGATCGTTCAGTTCCTGCCCGAAGGTGGCGCCGTTGACCCAGTCGGTGCACACGGCGTGGCCGGTGTCGATGACGGCGGGAGTGTCCGCCGGTTCCCATTCGATGCCCTCGGCGGCGATCGCGTCGAGGAACGCGTCCTCGGGTGCGGCCGTGGCTGCTGGGGCGGTCGCCAGCGCGACGGCACCGAGTACCGACGCGGCCGCGCACGAGAGCGTCATCTTCATAGCGGCCCCGTTCGACCAATTGACACCTGCGTCAACGCAGGACTGACCACATCGTGACCGATCGCGGGGCACTTCGCAGCAGATTCGCAGGAATCAGCGGCACGCCGGGGCGCGGACGCCCCGGCGTGCCGAGGAAGGGTCGGTCAGGCGACCTTGACGTCGACCTCGTGGATGCCCGCGCCCGACGGCGCGACCGTGGCATCGCCGTTGCCGATCTTCGACAGCGCACGCAGCGTCCAGGTGCCCGGCGCGGCGAAGAACCGGAAGTCACCGGTTGCCGATGCGACGACCTCGGCGGTGAACTCGTCGGAGGCGTCGAGCAGGCGCACGAACGCGCCACCGACGGCCTGACCCGAGCCGTCCACCACACGACCGGTGATCACGGTTTCCTTCTCCAGGTCGACGCTGGCGGGCAGTGCCAGGCCTTGCTTAGGAGGAGCGCACATATCTAACTTCCCAACTCGATCGGGGCACCCACCAGGGAGCCGTATTCCGTCCAACTACCGTCGTAGTTCTTGACGTTCTTGTGTCCCAGCAGTTCCTGCAGGACGAACCAGGTGTGCGAGGACCGCTCACCGATGCGGCAGTAGGCGATGGTCTCCTTGTCGCCGTCCAGGCCGGCCTCCGCGTAGATCTTCGCGAGATCCTCGTCGGACTTGAAGGTGCCGTCCTCGTTGGCGGCCTTGCTCCACGGCACGTTGATGGCCGTGGGGATGTGGCCGGCACGCTGGCTCTGCTCCTGCGGCAGGTGCGCCGGCGCGAGGATCTTGCCGGAGAACTCGTCGGGGGAGCGCACGTCGACCAGGTTCTTCTGCCCGATCGCGGCGATCACCTCGTCGCGGAAGGCCCGGATGCTGGTGTCGGGCTGCTTGGCGGTGTAGCTGGTCGCCGGACGGCTCACCGGATCGCTGGACAGCGGACGGCCGTCGAGCTCCCACTTCTTGCGGCCGCCGTCGAGCAGCTTGACGTTCTCGTGGCCGTACAGCTTGAAGTACCAGTACGCGTAGGCGGCGAACCAGTTGTTGTTGCCGCCGTAGAGGATCACGGTGTCGTCGTTGGCGATCCCGCGGTCGCTCAGCAGCTTCGAGAACTGCTGGGCGTCGACGAAGTCGCGACGCACCGGATCCTGCAGATCGGACTTCCAGTCGAGCTTGACCGCGCCCTCGATGTGTCCGGTGTCGTAGGCCGAGGTGTCCTCGTCCACCTCGACGAACACGGTGTTCGGCGCGTTGAGATTGCTCTCGGCCCAGTCGGTGGTGACCAGGACGTCGGAGCGAGCCATCGATGATCCTTTCGTTGCTACTGCGAAGTCATGCAGGGGTGGGAACCCGGCGGAACCGGGCTGCGAGCGGGTAGAGCTGGCAGCCCAGGCAGATGCCGAAGGCCGCGTTGAGAAACGCCGCGAACAGTGCGAACGCGGTGAAGACGACACCGACCGCCGGCCAGCCCGCGGCGAAGCCGACGGTGCCTGCGGCGGCGAAGACGAAGCCGACGAGCTGCGCGAACTTCAGCGGTGGCACCGGTTCGCGGTCGGTCACCGGGCCGAGCCGGGGCGCGATCAGGCGGCGGAACGCGACCCCGTAGGGGTGTCGCTGCGGGCCGGCCGTGGCGCCGACGGCGAACACCACGGTCTGCAGTCCCAGCACCACGGCCGCCGCGGCGGCGCTGACGGCCGAGACCAGCAGCGTCACCACGAGCACCGCGGTGGTCACCCAGGCGGTGAACCGGGGACCGCGGACGTCGACCCGGGGGGCCGACACGGTCTCGGTCGCCTTGGACACGGTGGACATGTGGTCGTACTCCTGTTGCGTTGATGTCTGGTTGTGGACATGCCAGAGCCGCTAGCTCGAGCGTGCGCGGCGCGGCCGCGCGTGAGCGCTCAGCGACAACAACAACAGCAACAACCCGCAACGCGGCACAGATCGACTGCGCGGCGCTTGGTGAGCATCAGCTCGAGGCGGGCGAACACGCGGCCAGCTTACCCAATGACCGGGTGATCAAGCCAACAGCGGTTCGACAACCGCGCGCAGGTCAGCGGCCTTGGGCACACCCGACGTGCGATAGCGCGGCCTGCCGTCGGCGTCGAAGACGATCGTCGTCGGCAGGGACAGCACCGAAAGGCGCCTGGCCGCTTCCGGATTGGCGTCGATGTCGATCTCGACGTGGGACACCCGGGGCAGGTCCCGGCACACCTGGTCGACCACCCGGCGCACCGCGTCACACGGTCCGCACCAGTCCGCGCTGAAGTGCAGCACGGTCGGTCCGGTGTCGGACAACCCGAGCCCGGAGGTGTCGATGTCGGCCGCGGCGGCCTCGGCCTTGAGCAGGCCCGCGCGCAGGGTGACCAGGCGGCCCACCACGAACGCGATGCCGAACACCGCGATCAGCACCACGATCACCACGAGCCACGACGAGCTCATGACTGGCGGAACCCGTCGAGTGCGATGGTCATGTTCTCGGCGATGCCCTCGATGATGACATCCGAACCGCGGGCGCCCTGGGCCGTCGGGGTGATCGCGAAGGGCAGCTTCTGCCCCGGCACCGTCGTGCTGAACGCGTCGAGCACCGCGGCGGTCTTGTCGTCGGGTACCGCCTGTTCGGCGGTGCCCGCACCGGTGAGCACGTCGGTGGCGGTCAGCACCAGCGTCGTGTCCTCTGGCCCGGTCACCGACAGGTCGACCGCGACTGACACCCGCTCGTCGAAACCCGCCGACCGCGGCGTGCCGGTGAACACCACACCCTTGTTGCTGGAGATCCCGGACTCGGTGGTGCCGCCCGTCGCGTCGTTGGTCTCCCCGGTCGGCGCCTCCACGAGCAGGTCGGGGATCCCGATGAACCGGCCCATGTGCGTGGAATCGATGATGATGCGGCTCTCCACCTTGCCGACGGACATCGCCGCATCCGGCCGGACCAGCCAGGACGTCTCGCTCAGGTCGATGTCGTGCAGCGTCGCCTCCAGGGAGACCTTTCCCACCACGGGGTGATCAACGCCACTGGCGCGGATTTCCATCTCGCCGTAGTGATGGTCCATCGCCTGGGTCGCGAAGGGGAACCCGATGATGCCGACCCAGGGGTCGAACTGTAGGTGCGCGACCTCCCGCACGGCCCGGGACCAGCGGTATTCGGCGTAGATGGCGGCGCCGAAATCGGCTCCGACCGCCCCGACGACCACCGCGGTCAACGTTGCGACGAGCCCGATCAGCACCTTGCGCATCGCCACATTCTGGCTCACCGTGTTCTCCCATTCGGACTTGGCGCGGCTGATTTGCCGGTGGCGCGCTATCGTTACTTGACCCAACGGCCGGTAACGGCCGTGTGTCAGGCACAAATCTGGGAGATCACCGCAGACAAAGACGTCGGCCGACGTCCCCGGACTGCTGGAGGGCCTGTGGATCTGCTCCTATTGACCGTCGACCCGCACCCGGAGTCGGTTCTGCCGTCGCTGTCGCTGCTCGCGCACAACGTGCGCGCCGCACCGACCGAAGTGTCCTCTCTGCTGGAAGCCGGAACCGCCGACGTCGCGATCGTCGACGCCCGCACCGACCTGGCCGCCGCCCGAGGTCTGTGCCGGTTGCTCGGCACCACGGGGACGGCGGTGCCGGTCGTGGCCGTGGTCAACGAGGGCGGTCTGGTCGCGGTCAACCACGAGTGGGGGCTCGACGAGATCCTGCTGCCCAGCACCGGACCCGCCGAGATCGACGCCCGCCTGCGGCTGCTGGTCGGCCGCCGCGGTGGTGTCGCCAACCAGGAGAACGTCGGCAAGATCAGCCTCGGTGAGCTCGTGATCGACGAGGGCACCTACACCGCCCGGTTGCGCGGTCGCCCCCTCGACCTGACCTACAAGGAGTTCGAACTCCTCAAGTACCTCGCCCAGCACGCCGGCCGGGTGTTCACCCGCGCGCAGCTGCTGCAGGAGGTGTGGGGTTACGACTTCTTCGGCGGCACCCGCACGGTCGACGTCCACGTCCGTCGCCTGCGCGCCAAACTCGGCCCCGAATACGAATCGTTGATCGGCACCGTCCGCAACGTCGGCTACAAGGCCGTGCGGCCCGCGCGTGGCCGCCCGCCGGCCCCGGAGGCCGAACTCGCCGACGACGAGGACGACTACGACACCCCCGACAGTGTGCCGCCGTCGCTGTCGGATCCGCTGCGCGCGCCGTGACGGCGATCGACTGGCGTGACGCGCTGACCGAGGCCGAACAGGACGAGATCCGCGGCGTCATCGCCGCCGCCACCCGCGCCGACGGGGTGGCCCCGGTCGGCGATCAGGTCTTGCGTGAACTGCCCGCGGACCGCACCCGGCACCTGGTGGGCGTCGAGGACGGCCGCGTGGTCGGCTACCTCAACCTGGCTCCCGCCTCCGACACCGCGCCGCCGATGGCCGAACTCGTGGTGCACCCCGACTTCCGGCGCCGCGGCGTCGGGACCGCCATGGCGCGGGAGGGCCTCGCGAAAGGTGGTGCGGGAACGCGCATCTGGGCGCACGGCAACCTCGACGCCGCGCAGGCGACCGCGCGCGGCCTCGGCCTGCGGGTGGCGCGTGAGCTGTTGCAGATGCGCAGACCGCTGGCCGACCTGCCGCCGGTGCCCGCCGCCGAGGGCGCCCGGCTGGCCACCTACTCCGGACCCGCCGACGATCCGGAGTTGTTGCGCGTCAACAATTCCGCGTTCTCCTGGCACCCCGAACAGGGCGGCTGGACCGACGCCGACATCGCCGAACGGCGCGACGAACCCTGGTTCGACCCCGACGGGCTGTTCATGGCGTTCGACGAGGCCACGGGCAAGCTGCTCGGATTCCACTGGACGAAGATCCACGGACCCGATCTGGGGGAGGTCTACGTCGTCGGTGTCGACCCCGCCGCCCAGGGCCGCGGTCTGGGCGCCACGCTGACCGCCGTCGGGCTGCACCACCTCGCCGACCGGCTGTCGGATTCCTCACAGCCGACGGTCATGCTCTACGTCGAGGCCGACAACGGCGCGGCCGTGAAGACTTACCGCCGTTTGGGTTTCGACGTCCACAGCGTCGACGCGGCCTACGCCGCCGCCGACAGCCTGTGAAGTCGCTGAACCTGTTCACTTGTCGTTAACCCGCGATCCGCGGACCGTCCACCAGCGGCGCATACGTTGCGCGTTGGGTTCGACGCCGTCTACGAAAGTGGGATAAGTGAAGCTCAAGAGCATGGGCACGCTGTTGTCCGCCACCGCGATCGCTGCGCTGACGCTGACCGCGTGCGGCAGTGACAACAACGCGGGCACCGCCGAGACCACCGGGGCCTCGAGCACCGGTGCCGCAGGCGCCGCGGACTGCGGTGGCAAGAACACGGTGAACGCCGAGGGCTCGACCGCCCAGCAGAACGCGATCGCCCTGTTCAACCAGGTGTGGGGCCAGAAGTGCGCGGGCAAGACGCTGGCCTACAACCCCACCGGATCCGGTGCAGGCCGTGAACAGTTCGTCGCGCGCAACGTCGACTTCGCCGGCTCGGACTCGGCGATCAAGGGCGACCAGGCCCAGCAGGCCGCCCAGCGCTGCGGCGGCAGCCCGGCGTGGAACCTGCCGCTGGTGTTCGGCCCGATCGCGCTGGCCTACAACATCGAAGGGGTCGAGGGCCTGGTCCTCAACGGCGACACCCTCGCCAAGATCTTCCAGGGCCAGATCAAGACGTGGAACGATCCGGCGATCGCCGCACTGAACGAGGGCAAGACGCTGCCCGATACCGCGATCACCCCGATCTTCCGCTCGGACTCCTCGGGCACCACCGACAACTTCCAGAAGTACCTGGCCGCGGCCGCCCCGCAGACGTGGACCAAGGGTGACGGCAGCGAATTCCAGGGCGGTGCAGGCGAAGGCGCCCAGAAGTCGGCCGGTGTGGCGCAGGCCGTGCAGGCCACCCCGGGGTCGATCGGCTACGTCGAGAAGGGTTTCGCCGACCAGGCCGGTCTGGACTACGCCCAGATCGACAACGGCGGCGGCGCCGTCGAACTGACCGACGAGACCGCGGGCAAGGCCATCGACGCCGCGAAGTTCGCGGGCGAGGGTAACGACCTGACCCTCGACCTGAACTCGCTCTACGGGACCAAGGAAGCCGGGGCGTACCCGCTGGTTCTCGCCACCTATGAGATCGTCT
Source organism: Mycobacterium sp. GA-2829 (assembly GCF_001499965.1). Taxonomy (GTDB): domain Bacteria; phylum Actinomycetota; class Actinomycetes; order Mycobacteriales; family Mycobacteriaceae; genus Mycobacterium. The sequence goes on along the minus strand of NZ_LQIT01000028.1, from coordinate 32,224 downwards.
GTTCCAACGGCTACGACCCCGAGACGGCCGCCGCGGTGAAGTCCTTCCTCACCGTCGCCGCCAACGACGGGCAGGCCGGGCTGTCCGCCGCCGGCTACGTGCCGCTGCCCGACCGCTTCAAGGAGCGGTTGCTGGGTTCGATCGACGCGATCGGCTCGACGGCCTGATCGTGGTGGCGCCACGACGCGAACACGGCGAGGATGGATTGCGTAGCCGATGACCGACAGGGTGGATGTGACGTTTCCGAATCCGACGGAACGGGGATCGGGCGAGGCGATGGCCGCGCCCTTCCCCGAACCGGAACCCCTCTCCACCGACCCGTCGCGGCATGCGAAGGTGCGGTTCGGCGACCGGGTCTTCCGCGGCCTCGCGGAGGGTTCCGGGGTCTTCATCGTCGCGATCATCGTGGCGATCGGGCTGTTCCTGTTGTGGCGTGCGGTCCCCGCGTTGGCGCGCAACGAGGCGAACTTCTTCCTCTACGGCGGTAACTGGGTCACCACCGACACGTCGGCGATGCGGTTCGGCATCCTCGACCTGCTGCAGGTGACGGTGTTCGTATCGCTGTTCGCCCTGGTGCTGGCGATGCCTGTCGCGTTGGGCATCGCGATCTACCTGACCAATTACGCGCCGAAGCGGGTGGCCGGGCCGCTCGGGTACATGGTGGACCTGCTGGCCGCGGTGCCGTCGATCATCTACGGCGTGTGGGGGCTGTACGTGCTGGCCCCGGCGATCAAACCGTTCGCGGTCTGGCTCAACGACCATCTGTCCTGGCTGTTCCTGTTCGACACAGGGAACGCGTCCGTCGCGGGCGGCGGCACGATCTTCACCGCGGGCATCGTGCTCGCGGTGATGATCCTGCCGATCATCACCGCGGTGACCCGGGAGGTGTTCGTGCAGACACCGCGCGGTCAGATCGAGGCCGCGCTGGCCCTGGGCGCCACCCGGTGGGAGGTGGTCCGCACGACGGTCCTGCCGTTCGGGATGTCCGGCTACATCAGCGGGGCGATGCTCGGCTTGGGCCGCGCGCTCGGTGAGACCATCGCGCTGCTGATCATCCTGCGCGGCACACAGCAGGCCTTCGGTTGGTCGCTGTTCGACGCCGGCTACACGTTCGCCAGCAAGATCGCCGCCGCGGCCTCCGAATTCAACGACCAGTACAAGGCCGGCGCCTACATCGCCGCCGGTCTGGTGCTGTTCGTCCTGACCTTCGTGGTGAACTCGCTGGCCCGTGCCGCGGTCGCCGGAAAGGACCGGTCCGCATCGTGACGACGACTCCGACGAACCCGGTGCTCGACCGACCCGTCAAGGTACCCACCTTCCAGGGTGTCGGCACCCGGCGCAGGATCATCAACGCCGTCGCGACCGTCCTGGTGACGTCGTCGGTGGTGGTGGCGATCGTCCCGCTGCTGTGGGTGCTCTACACCGTGGTGTCCAAGGGCATCGGCGCGGTGACGTCGTCGACGTGGTGGACGCACTCGCAGGCCGGGATGACGGCCTTCCAGTCGGGTGGCGGCGCCTACCACGCCATCGTCGGCACGGTGCTGCAGGCGCTGGTGTGCGCGATCATCTCGATCCCGGTCGGCGTGTTCGTCGGGATCTACCTGGTCGAGTACGGCGGCGGGACCCGCCTGGGCAAGATCACCACCTTCATGGTCGACATCCTCACCGGCGTGCCGTCGATCGTGGCGGCGCTGTTCATCTACGCGCTGTGGGTCGCGACGCTGGGCTTCCAGCGGTCGGGGTTCGCGGTCTCGCTCGCCCTGGTGCTGTTGATGATCCCGGTGATCGTGCGCTCGACCGAGGAGATGCTGCGCGTGGTGCCGATGGATCTGCGCGAGGCGAGTTACGCACTGGGCGTGCCGAAGTGGAAGACCATCTCCTCGATCGTCATCCCGACGGCGCTCTCGGGCATCGTCACCGGCATCCTGCTGTCGCTGGCCCGCGTCATGGGTGAGACGGCGCCGCTGCTGATCCTCGTCGGCTACGCCCAGGCGATGAACTTCGACATGTTCGGCGGCTTCATGGGTTCGTTGCCCGGCATGATGTACGACCAGACCTCCGCCGGCGCCGGCGCGAATCCCGTTCCCACCGACCGCCTCTGGGGCGCGGCACTCACGCTCGTCGTCCTCATCGCAGCGCTCAACGTCGGCGCGCGCTACCTCGCCAGATTCTTCGCCCCCAAGAAAGTCTAGGAACCTGACATGGCCAAGCGGCTGGACCTCAAAGACGTCAACATCTACTACGGGTCGTTCCACGCGGTCGCCGACGTCTCGATGTCGGTGCCCCCGCGCAGCGTCACCGCGTTCATCGGCCCGTCGGGCTGCGGCAAGTCCACCGTGCTGCGCACGCTCAACCGCATGCACGAGGTGATCCCCGGCGCCTACGTCAAGGGCTCGGTGCTGCTCGACGGGGAGGACATCTACGGCGCGGGCGTCGACCCGGTCGGGGTGCGCAAGACCATCGGCATGGTGTTCCAGCGGCCGAATCCGTTCCCCACCATGTCGATTCGCGACAACGTGGTGGCCGGGCTGAAGCTGCAGGGCATGCGCAACCGCAAGACGCTCGACGAGGTCGCCGAGCGGTCGCTGCGGGGGGCGAACCTGTGGAACGAGGTCAAGGACCGGCTCGACAAACCGGGCGGCGGGCTGTCGGGCGGTCAGCAGCAACGGCTGTGCATCGCCCGCGCGATCGCCGTCCAGCCCGACGTGGTGCTGATGGACGAGCCGTGTTCGGCGCTGGACCCGATCTCGACGCTGGCGATCGAGGATCTGATCGCCGAACTCAAACAGGACTTCACGATCGTGATCGTCACCCACAACATGCAGCAGGCCGCGCGCGTGAGCGATCAGACGGCGTTCTTCAACCTCGAGGCGACGGGCAGGCCGGGCAAGCTCATCGAGATCGACGTCACCGAGAAGATCTTCTCCAACCCGACGCAGAAGGCCACCGAGGACTACATCTCCGGTCGCTTCGGCTGACCGGTTCGCCGCACGACGCCAGCCCCCGAGATACCTCGGGGGCTGGTGTGTGTAGCGGACCCGCTCAGCGCGGCGTCGGGATGACCTCTTCGGTCGGGTAGGCGCCGGTGACCTGGAAGATCACCCGACGCGCGACCTCGACGGCGTGGTCGGCGAAGCGTTCGTAGAACCGGCTGAGCAGCGTGACGTCGACCGCGGCGGTGACGCCGTACTTCCACTCCCGGTCCATCAGCACGGTGAACAGGTGGCGGTGCAGGTCGTCCATCGCATCGTCTTCCTCCTGGATGCGGGCGGCCTTCTCCGGGTCGCGGGTCTCCAGCACCTCGCGCGCGGCGTTGCCGAGTTCCACCGCCACGCGGCCCATCTCCGCGAAGTAGCCGTTGACCGCCTCCGGCAGCACGTGCTGGGGGTGGCGCCTGCGCGCGATCTTGGCGACGTGCAGCGCCAGTGCGCCCATCCGGTCCACGTCGGCGACGATCTGGATGGAGCTGACCACGGCGCGCAGATCACCCGCGACGGGCGCCTGCAGGGCGAGCAGTACGAACGCCGCCTCCTCGGCACGGGCGCTCATCACGGCGATCTTGTCGTGGTCGGAGATGACCTGTTCGGCCAGCACCAGGTCGGCCTGCAGGAGTGCCTGGGTCGCGCGCTCCATCGCTCCGCCGGCCAGGCCGCACATCTCACCCAGTTGAGTGGTGAGGGCCCCTAGTTGCTCGTGGTACGCGGTACGCATATGTCAAGCCTAGAGGTCCCCGGCGGCCCCGTCACGGAGCCGCGGGTGAACTGCCGGTGAATCCCACCTGCCCAAACGCCGTTCGGGAGGTCAGTCGCAGCTGGTGTCGGCGGCGTTGGTGACGTTGAGGTCCTCGGGCAGCGGGGCCGGGGTGCTGCCGGTGTCGTGTAACACGTTCACCTGGACCGGGGAGCCGCTGGGCGTCGGGGCCGCGACGGTGTTGAAGTCGCTGCCGAGGACCACCTGCACGATGTCGCCCATCCCGCTGACCCGTTCGATCGTGGGGTTGGCGAACGACGATGCGACAGTGGCCGCCGCCTGCTCGTTGCCGGGGGAGAAGAACACCGTCGTGTCGGTCAGCTCGCTCGGGTAGTCGTCCGGGGTGGTGACGTTGAAGCCGTGCTGCTGCAGGGCGTTCGCGGTGCTCGCGCCCAGCCCGGTCTGCCCGGTCGAGTTCGACACCTGCACGGTGATGTCCTGCGGTTCGGTGGTGACGGCGCTGACGAGCTCGGCCTTCTCGGGGTCTTCGGCGGTGGTGGGTTCCTCGGCCGCGGGGTCGGCCGTCGTCGACTCCGGGGTGCCGGGGACCGGGGTGTTGTCGGCGTTCTTCTCCCCGGGCAGCGGGTCGTCGTTGATGATCGCGTCGAACAGTGCCCGCATGTCGTCTGTGCGCGGGGTCTCGTTACCCCACTCGTCGGCGTAGCCGGTGGTCGGCACCGTGACGAACGTGATCCGTCCCGCGGTCACACCCTGGATCGACTGGCCCAGCGTCACCAGATCGCGGGTGTCGATGTTGTCGACGTAGCTGTCGTCGATGAACATGTTGACCACGTTGTTGAGCTTGGACAGCGAGAAGAAGACCTCCTTGGAGATCAGCCCCCGCATCAGCGACGACAGGAACCGCTGCTGACGCTTGATACGCCCGTAGTCGCCGTTGATCTCGGTGGTCACCTTGCGGGCGCGGACGTAGTTCAGCGCGGTGTGCCCGTCGACCATCTGCCGGCCCGCGTTCGCGAGCACAGTGCCGAGTTCGTAGTCCTCCAGCGGTTCGGTGGTGCACACCTCGACACCGCCGAGCGCGTCGACCATCTTCGAGAACCCGGCGAAGTCGACGGCCATGAACCGGTTGACCGACAGCCCGGACAGCTTCTGGACGACCTTCACCAGACATTTCGGCCCGCCGACGGCGTACGCCGAGTTCAGCTTGGTCTCGGTGTAGACCTCTTCGCGGTTGTACATCGGCGAGTTCGGATCCATGATCGGCCCGTACTGCCGGGTCTCGGGATTCCAGGGTTCGCACTCGATGGGATCGATCGCCAGGTCGCGGGGGAACGAGACCGCGACGACGCGTTTGCGGTTGGCCGGGATGTTCACCAGCATCACGGTGTCCGACCGGGCGCCCGCGGCCTCCTCGGTGGTGCCCGCACCCAGCTCGCTGTTCTGGCCGATCCGGCTATCCACACCGACGATCAGGAAGTTCTCGTCGCCGAACTGCGCGTTCGGGTCGATGATGTCGCGGGAGTCCTGGTCCAGCGCGGACACCTTGTTCATGCTGTTGTTCTTCGACGACTGCCACTGCCAGGCGCCGCCGGTCAGAACCAGTGCGAGCACGGCCAGTAGGGCGGCGGCGGCGCGGCCGGCGATCATCACCCGCCGGCGGCGGTGCGGTTCGTCGGCGCGGAGGGGGACGAGGGCCTTGCCGACGCGCGACGGCGGCACCCGGTCGTCGTCGTCCTCCTCTGCGGCGAGCACGGGCAGTTCGTCGGCGTAGGCGCTGGTGACCGCGGGGATGATCTCGGTCTCCAGGCGGTCGGAATCGGGTTCGCGGATCGGTTCGACGATCGGCTCGATGATCTCGGTCGCCGGGGCGGGCGGCTCGGGTTCGGGCTCCGGCTCTGGTTCGGCGCGGCGCCGCTTCGGGGTGATCTCGACCGGTCCGCTGCCGTCGCCGCTGAGTTTGGCGATGAGGTCGGCGACGGTCACCACACCGTCGGCGTGGCTGCCCGCGGACTCGTCGACTTCGGCCGCTTCGGGTGCGTCGTCGGGTTCCGGCGCGCGTCGCTTCAAGGGTTGACTGCGCTCCCACGGCGCGGCACCGAAAGAACCCGGCGCCGATCGGGTATGCCTGTCCTTGTCGGACCGTGGGTCGCCGGGGCGCCGAGGGTCAGGAGTGGCGTTGTCGCCGTCACTCATGTCCAATCGGCCTCCGATTTCATCCAGCGTGGTGCGCGTCGCGAACGTGCGCAGTGCTCACTGTCTTGTAGCAGCACCGTCGGGACTCCGCCACCGGAGCCGGGCTGCAACGAGAACCACATCGTACTGAGCGATCCTGTGAGGCATCCAGGCGGCGAACGTCTCGAGATCGTCTCGGTCTCGTGACCGGTCAGCCACCCGAGTGCATGACGTCCGCGCCCGCGGGCACGGTGCAGTCGTCCGGATCGTCGAGCCAGCCCTCCGGCAGCGACACCGACGCCGCCGAGCCCTGGCGGCCGCGCGGACCGGTCGCCGCAGGCGGGAACGGCACGTCGGGGTCGAGTTGGCCGAGCAGATCCGACAGTTCGGCACGGGTCTTGACCAGCGCGAGCGCGCGGCGCAGATCCGATCCGGCGGGGAAGCCGTGCAGGTACCAGGCGACGTGTTTGCGGATGTCGCGCATGGCCTTGTCCTCGCCGAAGTGGTCGGTGAGCAGTTCGCCGTGGCGGCGGACGATGTCGGCCACCTCGCCGAGCGTCGGTGGTTCCGGCAGCGGCCGGCCGGTGAACCGCGCCGACAGCTCGGCGAACAACCAGGGCCTGCCCAGGCAGCCGCGTCCGATCACGACGCCGTCGCAGCCGGTGGCGGCCATCATGGCCAGCGCGTCGTCGGCGTCGAAGATGTCGCCGTTGCCGAGCACGGGGACGCTGGTGACGTGCGCCTTGAGCGCGGCGATCTGATCCCAGTCGGCGGTGCCGCTGTACCGCTGCGAGGCGGTGCGGGCGTGCAGCGCGACGGCGGCGGCGCCCTCTTCGGCGGCGATGCGGCCCGCGTCGAGGTGGGTGTGGTGGGCGTCGTCGATGCCGATGCGGAACTTGACGGTGACGGGTATGTCGGTGCCCTCCGTGGCGCGCACCGCGGCCGCGACGATCTGGCCGAACAGTCTGCGCTTGTACGGCAGCGCGGCCCCGCCGCCGCGTTTGGTCACCTTGGGCACCGGACAGCCGAAGTTCATGTCGATGTGATCGGCCATGTCCTCGTCGACGATCATCTTCGCCGCGGCGTAGGTCGTGGCCGGGTCGACGGTGTAGAGCTGCAGCGAGCGCGGGGACTCGTCGGGTGCGAACGCGGTCATGTGCAGCGTGACCGGGTGGCGTTCGACCAGCGCGCGGGCCGTCACCATCTCGCAGACGTAGAGGCCGCTGACCGTTCCGGCCCTGGCCACCTCGAGCTCACGGCACAGTGTGCGGAAGGCGACGTTGGTGACTCCGGCCATCGGGGCGAGGACGACCGGGCTCGGCAATGCCAGCGGCCCGATCCGCAGGTTCGCGGATCGGGCCGTATCGGCGGCTGGGGTTACGACGCTGATGACGCGAGGACCTTACTGGCCTTCTTCTCGGCCATCTTGGCTTCGCGCTCGAGCCGCTTCTGCTTGGCGGTCTCGAACTTCTCGCACGAGTCCTTGAGTTCCTCGACGAGCACGCCGAGGTCGTCGCGCATGCGGGCGGCCTCGCCGGTGAAGTCCTCGCGTTCGAAGATGCGCCACTTCTTGAGCACCGGCATCACGACGTCTTCGAGGTGGATCCGCGGATCGTAGACCCCGCCGACGGCGATGATGACGGCCTTGCGGCGGAACTCCGGCACGGTGTACCCGGGCATCTTGAAGTTGCGCAGCACGCGGTGCAGCGAGTGCATGGCCTGGTCGGGCGCGATGTCGAAGCCGGCCTCGGACACGTCCCGGTAGAAGATCATGTGCAGGTTCTCGTCGGCCGAGACGCGCTGCAGCAGCTGATCGGCGATCGGGTCGTTACACGCCTTGCCGGTGTTGCGGTGCGAGACGCGGGTGGCGAGTTCCTGGAAGGTCACGTAGATGACCGAGTCGAACAGGCTCTCCGCGAACAGGTCGCCCTGCTGGTTCTGGCCGGGGGAGAAGCCGCGGGTCATCTGCTCGACGCGCAGTTCCTCGAGCTGGACGGGGTCCACCGCGCGGGTGACGACGAGGTAGTCGCGCAGCGCGATGCCGTGGCGGTTCTCCTCGGCGGTCCAGCGGTTCACCCACTGGCCCCAGGCGCCGTCCATGCTCATGTTCATCGCGATCTCGCGGTGATACGAGGGCAGGTTGTCCTCGGTGAGGAGGTTCTGCACCATCGCGGTCTGGGCGACCTCGGAGAGCTTCGTCTGCTCGGGATCCCAGTCCTGACCGCCGAGGGCGTAGTAGTTCTTGCCGTCCGACCACGGAATGAAGTCGTGCGGGTTCCAGTCCTTACGCATGGTCAGGTGCCGGTTGAGCAGCTTCTCGACGACCGGCTCCAACTCGTGCAGCAGGTGCAGGTCGGTCAAATTCTCGTGCATGTCCCGTAGTCCTCCTCGCGTGCGGGAGCCCGTCAGCGTTGTCTGTGCCTGTCGGTTGCAGTCAGGTTATCTGTGTACGTCGGTGACATCAAGTTCCGTCGCGCGAGTGTCGCGTGCGTCACCGCGGGTCGTTTGAGCACCTCCGACCACTTTTCGCTGACCGCTGGGTACCCCCGTCGGCGGCCCCTCACGCGCGCGTCAGGAGGTCGAAGCGTGGTTCAGCAGCATGTCGACGCAGTAGTCGATGAACTGTTCGCGCGTGGCGGTGAGCCTGCCGTCCAGGTAGGCGGTGAACAGCGCGGTCAGTGCGCCGATCAGCCCGGTGGCCGCCATCGCCTGGATCGCCGGGTCGGTGATCCGGGTCAGCTTGCGCTGCAGCAGTTCGATGAAATTGGGCATCCACGCCGCGCCGGACTGGGTGAGCACCGGTTCGGACGCCGGCGCCAGCAGCAGCACCCGCCCGCGGGTCGGATCGTCGACCATCAGTTTCACGAAGCGTTCGACCGCGTCGCGGGGCGTCTCGGCGCTGCTCAGGGCAGTCATCGCGCGGCTGCAGACGTCGTCGTAGGCGGCGCGGACGAATTCGTCGCGGTCTTCGAAGCTCTCGTAGAAGTAGCGCTCGGTCAGGCCGGCCTCACGGCACACGGCACGCACGGTCAGGCTCGGACCCTCGGCGCCGCCGAGTAGATCGACCCCCGCGGCGATCAGTTCGTCGCGGCGCAGCGCGGCGCGGTCCTGCAACGGGACCCCGGACCAGCGTCCGCGTCGTTGACCGGAAGACACATCCCTCCTAAGCTCACACTGACAACGCGCGTAGTCAAACCTGCCAGGGCCGCCGACCGGAAAGTGCGCCAGTGAGTCAAGATACGTCCGAGGTACCCGTCGCTGCCAGCGAATCCGCCCCCGTGGCCAGCGGATGTCCGGTGTCATCCGGCGGCTACGACGGCCCGCCGCCCCTGGGTCCCGACTCGCTGACCTGGAAGCTGTTCGGCGACTGGCGCGGTCTGCTGCAGGGGCCGTGGGCGGGGTCGATGCAGAACATGCATCCCCAGCTCGGCGCCGCCGTGCAAGAGCACTCGATCTTCTTCCTCGAGCGGCTGCCCCGCCTGCTGCGCTCGCTGTACCCGATCGGCGGCGTGGTGTTCGACGGCGACCGCGCGCCGCAGACCGGTGCCGAGGTCCGCGACTACCACATCGGCATCAAGGGCGTCGACGATCAGGGGCGCCGCTACAGCGCGCTGAACCCGGACGTCTTCTACTGGGCGCACTCGACGTTCTTCATGGGCACGATCCTGACCGCCGAGCGGTTCGGCGACGGACTCACCGAGGACGAGAAGCGTCAATTGTTCGACGAGCACATCACCTGGTACCGGATGTACGGGATGAGCATGCGGCCCGTCCCGAAGACCTGGGAGGAATTCCAGGAGTACTGGGACCACATGTGCCGCAACGTCCTCGAGAACAACTGGGCGGCCCGCGAAGTCCTCGACCTGTCGACGATGCCGAAACATCCGTCGCTGCAGTGGGTTCCGGACTGGATGTGGAAGCTGCACCTCAAGGTGCTGGGACCGTTCGCGGTGTGGGTGACCGTCGGCCTCTACGACCCGCCGGTGCGGGAGCTGATGGGCTACAGCTGGTCTCGCCGTGACGAGCGGCTGCACTGGCTGTTCGGCAGGGCCGTCAACGTGGTGTTCAAACTGCTGCCCGAACGCAGGCGCTACCACCCCCGTGCCCGGTCGGCGTGGGACCGCGAGGCCGGCCGGTTGCCCGCCGACCACCCGCTGGTGCACACGCCCGCGCGCAACCTGCCGCCGGTCGAGTACCGCGACAGCCCGATGCACTACAGCCCCAAGGTCTGACCGATTCCGTTGACTCTGCGCCCAGGGCGCGGATTTCGCCCGGATCGCGCCCTGGGCGCAGAGTCAGCGAACCTCACCGGCGGGTCCCGGCGATTGTGAGGCGTTGTTAGCCGCGGGGGTACTGCGGCGCAATCGGTGCGCAATCGCGACCGCGTTTCCTCGGTGCATGACCACGATCTACGAGCAGATCGGCGGCGCCGAGGCACTCGAGGGCGTCGTCGAGGAGTTCTACCGCCGCGTGCTGGCCGACGAGGAGCTCGCGGGCTTCTTCGCGGGCACGAACATGTCGCGGCTCAAGGGCAAGCAGGTGGAGTTCTTCGCCGCCGCGCTCGGTGGGCCCGAGCCCTACTCCGGGGCACCGATGCGGCAGGTGCATCAGGGGCGCGGAATCACCGTGCATCACTTCACGCTGGTCGCGCGGCATCTCACCGACACACTCACCGCGGCCGGTGTCCCCGAACCCCTCGTCAGCCAGATCATCGCGGCGATCGCGCCGCTGGCCGACGACATCGCCACCCCGCGCAGCGCGTGATGGTGCCTCAAGCCGCTTCGACTGCGACCCTTGCCCTCTGCTGCCTGCGCTGGCGTTCGGCGGCGGCCAGGTAGAACGCCCAGGCCGCGGCCGAACTGGCGAACAGGATGAACCCGATGTAGAGCCAGGCGTGGTTGATCCCGCGCCTGCGGCCGTCGACGATCGCCCACACCGGGAAGATCAGCACGCTCATGATCGTGTAGTCCTGGCTGGCCGAACTGGCCGCCGGATTGTCGTAGCCGAGTGCGATGAACTCCGACCAGCTGCCGGGGCCCCACACGAAGTTGTGCAGACCGTCCGCCGGCGCGTACTGCGCGACGTACTGGTTGTTGAAGTAGTAGCCGAGCGCCACCGAGGCGATGCCGACGACGTAGTAGAAGGCTTCGAGCGCCGAGATCTGCGCGCCCGCGGGCACACGTGAGTAGATGTGCGGGTTGGTCCGGATCAGGAGGCCGACGACCACCAGACCCAGAATCCCGTGGAGCAGGAGCGAGACCATAGCCGGAGTCTCGTGACCCGCCGAAGTTTTGTCAATATTGACATAACTGGCGTGCGGTACGTTGCCTGGCATGGCCCGGCCCGCCCACACCGCGCGCAGCGAGCGCACCCGCGAGGCGCTGCGGCAGGCGGCGCTGGTGCGGTTCCTCGCCCAGGGGGTCGAGGAGACGTCGGCCGAACAGATCGCCGCGGACGCCGGGGTGTCGCTGCGGACCTTCTACCGGCACTTCGCCTCGAAACACGACCTGCTGTTCGCCGACTACGACGCCGGCCTGCAGTGGTTCCGGACGGCGCTGGCGAAGCGGTCCGCCGACGAATCGCTCATCGAGGCCGTGCACGCCGCGATCATGGCGTCGCCGTACGACGATGCCGCGCTGCCCAAGATCGCGATGCTGCGCGCCCAGGAGCTCGACCCGGGCCGCGTCGCGCGCCACATCCGCCAGGTCGAGGCCGAATTCGCCGAGGCGATCGAGGAACACCTCACCCGCGACGAGGCGCCCGAACCCGGCAGCGACGCGCGGATGCGGATGACCGTCACCGCGCGCTGTATCGCCGCGGCGGTGTTCGGGGCGATGGAGGTCTGGATGCTCGGCGGTGGGCGGTCGCTGCCGGAGCTGGCGCGGCTGACCCGCGAGGCGCTCGACACCGTCGCGGGCGGGGTCGGCGACCTCTGAGGTTCCGGAAGTTTCGTCAATATTGACAAAACTCGGCGCGGCGTGCCAGCCTCAGGCATGGCGGACTTCGATGCAATCGTCATCGGCGCGGGCCACAACGGGTTGACCGCGGCGACGCTGCTGCAACGCGCGGGGCTGCGCACCCTGTGCCTCGACGCCAAGCGCTACGCCGGCGGAATGGCCTCCACCGTCGAGCTTTTCGACGGCTTCCGCTTCGAGATCGCCGGCTCGGTGCAGATCCCGACCGCGGCGGCGGTGAGCCGGGAACTCGGCCTCGACAGCCTGCCCACGGTCGACCTCGATGTGATGTCGGTGTCGCTGCGCGGCGTCGGCGACGAACCCGTCGTCTACTACACCGACCCGGTCAAGCTGCTGACCCACCTCAACGAGGTGCACGGCGCCGATGCCGTCAACGGAATGGCCGGGCTGATGGCGTGGTGCCAGGCGCCGACGCGGGCGCTGGGCCGGTTCGAGGCCGGTGTGCCGCCGAAGTCGATCGACGAGATGTATGCCTGCGCGACAAACGAATTCGAGCGGTCGGCGATCACGGACCTGTTGTTCGCCTCGGTCACCGACGTGCTCGACCGTTACCTGCCCGACCGGGAGAAGCACGGCGCGCTGCGCGGCATGCTGTCACTGCTCGCGGTCAACACCACCTACCGCGGACCCGAGACCCCCGGCACGGCCGCGGCCCTGGCATACGGTTTCGCCGTTCCGGACGAGAAGGCACTGCTGGTCAAGAAACTGCGCGGCGGTATCGGCGCGCTGACCGAACATCTGCGGGAGCAGTTCACCTCCACCGGTGGTGAGGTGCGGCTGCGCGCGCGGGTGGACGAGATCACCGTGTCCGACGGCCGCGTCACCGGCGTGCGCCTCGACGACGGGTCGACGATCGCCGCGCCCGTCGTCGTCTCGTCGGTCGCCCCGGACCTCACGGTCAACGGGATGATCGACCCCGCCGCGCTGCCTGCCGATGTGCGGCAACGATTCTCACGTATTGACCACCGCGGTAGCTATCTGCAAATGCACTTCGCGCTCGACGGTGTACCGGAGTTCGCCGAACCCTACGGACTGCTCAACGATCCGGCCATGCAGTCCAACATCGGCATCTTCAGCACCCCCGAGGAACTGCAGCAGCAGTGGGAGGATTCGCGGCGGGGTATCGTGCCCGCCGATCCCGCGATCGCCCTGCAGATCCCGTCGGTCAACGATCCGGGGCTCGCGCCCGAGGGTAAGCATGCCGCGTCAGCGTTCTCGCTGTGGTTCCCGATCCCCGATGACGGCCACCCGGCGAGCTACGGTGAGATGAAGGCCGAGATGGGGCGGCGGGTGATCGAGAAGATTGCCCGGCTGGCACCGGTTTTCGACGACCGGATCCTCCGGCACACCACCTTCACGCCCAAACACATGGGCACGATGTTCGGTGCCCCCGGCGGCGACTACTGCCACGGCCTGTTGCACCCCGACCAGATCGGCCCCAACCGTCCCGGGCCGAAAGGTTATGTTGATCAACCCATCCCGATCGACGGGCTGTACCTCGGCAGTGCGGGCTGTCACGGCGGGCCCGGGATCACGTTCGTGCCGGGGTACAACGCCGCCACTCAGGCGCTCGCCGACCGTTGACTCTGCGGTGAGGGCGGGAGAATCGCCGAATCCGCGCCCTCCGCGCAGAGTCAACGGATCAGGGGACGAACTCGGCGAGGGCAGGCGCGACGGCGGCGGTCAATGCTTCCCGCCCGCCCACCGCGCGCATCGCCACCGCGGCCGGGTTGGGCAACGCGACGCTCTACCGGAACTTCCCGACCCGCGACCTGCTGGCCGCGGTCATCGAGGACACCGTGTGCGAACTGCTCGCCGACTCCGCGGGTCCGAGCGCGATCTGCCCGCCGAGGAGGCGCTGCGCGAGCGACTCTCTCGACTCGCGTGGGGGGCTGCGGTGGTGAAACGACCCGCCGACGTGCATCGCGTCCGCCTACGACGACAAGGCGCCGCCGGTGCAGACCGTGTGCGCGCGCCTGACCGCGCGCACGGAAGGACTTCCTCGACCGGCGACGGCGTGAGCGCTCGCCGAGACTGCGGGGAGATCGTGAGAACCTGCCAAACCGCGATCTGTGCGCAGTCTCGGCGGGAGAAGTTGGTGCCCCCACCAGGGCTCGAACCTGGGACCTGCGGATTAAAAGTCCGTAGCTCTACCAACTGAGCTATAGGGGCGCGGTGCACCACAATACTGGGTCCGCACCGGGTGCGGTGCCGACCCTCGTTTTGGATATGGGCTGTGCGTGTCCTAAGCTATCGAAGCTCCCAACGGAAGCGTTGACGAGTACCCCGGAGGAATTCGGATTAGGCCCCCATCGTCTAGTGGCCTAGGACGCCGCCCTTTCACGGCGGTAGCACGGGTTCGAATCCCGTTGGGGGTACGCGACGTGGAAGCACGGAGCACACAGTAAGGCCCTGTGGCGCAGTTGGTTAGCGCGCCGCCCTGTCACGGCGGAGGTCGCGGGTTCGAGTCCCGTCAGGGTCGCCATCACGGCGAGGCAGAGGTTCTCAACGAGCCGGTGCCTTCCGGCCAGGTAGCTCAGTTGGTACGAGCGTCCGCCTGAAAAGCGGAAGGTCGCCGGTTCGATCCCGGCCCTGGCCACCAGGACAGTGGAAGCCCCCCCAGATTCTTCTTCCCAGTCAATTTCCGGCTCGGGGTCGTACGATGCTCGCTGACATGACCGCGACATCCCTGGCCCCCGGTGCGGTGGAAGACAAGAACAACTTCCGCAAGCGACTGCTCGACGCGCTCGAGCAGTCGATCCGCGAGGACGGCTACCAGAAGACGACCGTCGCCGACATCGTGCGGCGCGCCCGCACCTCGCGGCGCACCTTCTACGAACACTTCGAGGGCCGCGAGGCCTGTTTCCTCGCCCTGCTCGCCGAGGCCTACGCCGACCAGGTACAGCAGATCTCGGCCGCGGTCGACCCCGGTTCCCCGTGGCGGATACAGGTGCGCCAGGCCGTCGAGGCGTGGATCTCCTCGGCCGAGGCGCGTTCGGCGCTGATGCACAGCGCCACCCGCGACCTGCCCGCGCTCGGACCCGCCGCCCACGATCTGCAGCGCGAGGTGATGGAGAACTTCATCGCGATGGTGCAGGCGCTCGGCGACAGCGACCAGTTCCACTCCGCAGGCATCGGGCCGGTCTCGCGGCAACGCGTGGTCATGCTGCTCGGCGGTCTGCGGGAACTCACTGCGATCACCGTCGAGGACGGCGGCGCGATGAGCGACATCACCGACGAGGCCGTCGCCGCCTCGATCGCGCTGCTGCGCCCCGACCCGGCCTGACCCGTCTCACACCCCGACCGCGCGCTCGAGCTCCTTCAACGAGTCCTCGAGGTGGGCCAACAGCCGCTGCAGATGGGGCACGCTGCCGCGCGCGCCGACCAGACCGAAGTCCAGGTTGTCGGCATTGTTGGTCATCGTGATGTTCAGCGCCTGCCCGTCAAGGGCGATCGAGAACGGGTAGTTGCCGTTCAGGCGCGCGCCGTGCCAAAACATCGGCGTCTGGTTGCCCGGCACGTTCGAGATCACGATGTTGAACGGCGGGGGAGCGGTCGAGACGAAGCCCGGCACCGCCCCGAGGCCGAGCGGGGCGATCATCGACGCCGACAGCGCCAGTTGCTGCACCCGCGGCAGCTGGCTGAACACCTGCTTGTTGCGGCGCATCGAGAGGCTGATCGTGTCGAGGCGGCGGGCCGGATCGGGGTCGTCGGTGGCCAGGTTGCACAGCACCACGCCGGTCTTGTTGCCACCCGAATCCTGCTCTTCCTCGGTGCGCAGGCTGACGGGCACCATCGCGATGAGCGGCGCGTCCGGCAGCGCCTGCTGTTCGGTGAGGTAGGTGCGCAGCGCGCCGGCGCACATCGCCAGGATGACGTCGTTGACCGTCGCGCCGGTGGCCTGTTTGACCGACCGGATGCGCTCCAGCGGCCAGGACTGCGCGGCCACCCGTCGGGCCCCGCCGATCGGCACGTTGAACATCGTGCGCGGCGCCGCGAACGGCAGCTGGAGTTGCTGTTCGAGTAGCGCCGCGCGGGCCAGTCCGAGAGTCGACGGCGCCAGCGCGGCAACGGATCCCACGCGGTCGGTGACGTTGCGCAGCAGCGACTTCGATTCCGGTTCGACGTTTCGGCGCCTCGAAGGCAGATTCCACGGCACGCGGACCTCGGTGTCGTCGGCGTCCTTCGACAGCGTGCGCTGGGTCAGCTTGAGCGCCGACACCCCGTCGATGAGCGCGTGGTGGAATTTGACGTACACCGCGAACCGGCCGTCGGCGAGCCCCTCGACCAGATGCGCCTCCCACAGCGGTCGGTGCCGGTCGAGCAGGGTGCCGTGCCAGCGGGAGGTCAGCTCCAGCAGTTCACGCACCCGCCCCGGCGTCGGCAGCGCCGACCGGCGCAGGTGGTAGTCGAGATCGACGTCGTCGTCGACGGTCCACGTCAGGTTGGCGACGCCGCCGAGCACGGTCCCCGGGTGTTTGCGGAAGGTCTCACCGAAGTCGTTCTGCGCCACCATCGCCTGGTGGATCTCGCGCAGGATCTCCGCACCCGAGACGCCCTCGGGCGGTTCGAACAGCTGCAACCCGCCGACGTGCATCGGATGCTCCCGCGACTCGGCGAGCAGGAACATGGAGTCGGTCGGGGAGATCAGCTTCATCGCAGTCCCTTCGGGATCGTGGGTCTCCCTTATATGCCCACTGGGAGCGAGCGGGCAACGTTTTGTCGATGGCAGACCGGGAACTTCACGCTCATGTCATTGCGTGTGGCGGTCACCGGGCCCACCGGGGACATCGGCATCTCGGCGATCGAGGCGCTCGAAGACCATCCCGATGTCACCGAGATCATCGGAATGGCCAGGCGTCCCTTCGATCCGAAGGAGCGCGGCTGGACGAAGACCACCTACCGGCAGGGCGACATCCTCGACCGGTCCGCGGTCGACGCGCTCGTCGCCGATGTCGACGTGGTGGTGCACCTGGCGTTCATCATCCTGGGATCGCGGGAGGAGAGCGCTCGGATCAACCTGGCGGGCACCCGCAACGTGTTCGAGGCGACGGTCGCCGCGGCACGGCCACGCCGGCTCGTCTACACCTCCTCGGTCTCCGCCTACGGCTACCACTCGGACAATCCGGTGCCGATCACCGAGGACGTGCCGCCGCGCGGGTCGTCGGAGCATTACTACTCCGAGCAGAAGGCGGCGTGCGAGGCCGCGCTGGACGAGATCACCGCGGGCTCGGACCTGGAGGTGTTCGTGCTGCGGCCGTGCATCGTGGTCGGGCCCAAGGCGCCCGCACTGGCCGATGCGATGCCGTGGAATCAGCTACCCGGCCCGGTCCGCCGGGTGACCCAGGCGCTGCCGCTGCTCAAACCGCCGTTCCCGGATCCGGGCACCCCGCTGCAGCTGGTCCACCATGACGACGTCGCGTCGGCCATCGCGATCGCCGCGACCACATCGGCCCCGCCCGGCGCCTACAACATCGCCGGCGACGGCGTGCTGTCGATGTCGGATGTCGCCGAGGCGCTCGGCGCACGGCCTGTGCGAGTGCCGCGGGTGGCGGCGGTGGCGACGTCGGAGGTGGTGGCGCGGTTGCCGTTCGTACCGTCGGCGCTGGAGTGGCTGCACGCGGGCCGCACATCGGTGGTGATGGATACCTCCAAAGCCAGGCGGCAGCTCGGCTGGACGCCGAGATACACCGCCGCCGAGGCGCTTTCAGCGCTGGCGAGCACCATCCACTAACGGGTCACTGCGTGTCGTCACCGGTGTCGGCCGGTCCGCTGGGAGTCGCGCCGCCCTCGCTGGACCAGTCGACGCGGTCGCCCGCGCCCTCGCCGGGGTCGCTGACGACGTCGTCCTTGGCGTTGTCGGGGCCTTTGTCGGTTTCCGCGGTCTTCGGGTCGTTGCTCACCGGACGGTGGTACCCGGCCCCGGGCATGGGGAAACGACGTGGTCAGCGGCCGCGCAGTTGCTGTACCCAGTCCGCCGGTACCCGGCCCCGCGGGCCCGGCGTGGGTTGGTCGGGCGGGTGGGCCTGCGGGTCGGCCAGCGTGGGACCGTCGTAATAGCTGTCGGTTTCGTAGTTCCAGAACCAGTCCTCACCCGGCTCGAACGACCGGATGACCGGGTGGCCCGTCTCGCGCCAGTGCGCGGCCGCATGGCGGGCCAGGGAGTCGTCGCAGCAGCCGATGTGCCCGCACGCCGCACACCGTCGCAGATGCACCCACCATCCGCTCGCCGCTTCGCATTCGGCGCAGCCGGTTCCGCTCGGCGCTACCGCGGGGTCGATCGCCTCGGTCATACCGGGGGAGCCTACGCCGGCGTATGGTCGCGGCTGTGGCCATTCGGGAGTCCCGCGAGGTCGTGATCGAGGCGCCGGTCGAGGAGATCCTGCCGGTGATGCTCGATCTCGAGGCGCTGCCGGAATGGTCTGCCGCGCATCGCAGTTCGGAAGTGCTCGAACGCGACGAGCAGGGCAGACCGACCCGCAGCCGCGCCACGGTCACCACGGTCGGCATCACCGACGTCCAGGAGATCGCGCTCACCTACCACGACGACGGTTACGGCTGGACGCTGCTGAGCTCCACCTATCAGCGCTCCCAGGACGCGCGCTACCAACTGACCCCCGAGGGTGACCGGACCCGCGTGCGCTTCGAGGTCACCGTCGACCCGATCATGCCGATGCCGGGATTCCTGCTGCGCCGGGCCGCCAAGGGCGTCATCGACACCGCAACCCACGGTTTGCGCAAACGGGTGCTCGAGGTGCGTAAGCGGGCCAACTGATCCCGCGGCGGCATCGGTGTCGCTAGGGTCACCGCATGGCCGTCAACGATTCGCGTGAAGTCGTCATCGAAGCAACCCCCGCTCAGATCCTCGACGTCATCGCCGACGTCGAGTCGACCCCGGACTGGTCGCCGCAGTACCAGAGCGCCGAGATCCTCGAGACCCACCCCGACGGCAGGCCGCGCCGGGTGAAGATGAAGGTCAAGGCCGCCGGGATCAGCGACGAGCAGGTCGTCGAGTACACCTGGACCGACAGCTCCGCGAGCTGGACGTTGGTCAGCGCGGGTCAGCTCAAGAGCCAGGACGCCACCTACACGCTCACCCAGGACGGCACCAAGACCAAGGTGCGGTTCGAGATCACCGTCGACCCGTCGGTGCCGCTGCCCGGATTCGTCATGAAGCGCGCGATGAAGGGTGCGATGGAGACCGCCACCGACGGTTTGCGCAAACAGGTTTTGAAGGTGACGAAGAGTGGCACATAGGGTTCCATGGCCATCACCGAATCGCGGGAAGTCGTCATCGAAGCCAGTGCCGACGAGATCCTGGACGTGCTCTACGACCTCGAGTCGCTGACCGAGTGGTCCTCTGCTCACCAGGAAGTGGAGATCCTCGAACGCGACGAGGAGGGGCGGCCGAAACGGTCTCGTCAGGTGGTCAAGATAGTCGGGGTCAGTGACGAGCAGGTGCTCGACTACTCCGTCCACGACGACGGGGTGAGCTGGACGCTGGTGAGCTCGAAACAGCAACGCGCCCAGGACGGCCGGTACACCCTGACCCCGGACGGCGACAAGACCACGGTGCGGTTCGAGCTGACCGTCGACCCCACGGTGCCGCTGCCCGGATTCCTCGTGAAGAAGGGTGCCAAGGGGCTGATGGAGACGGCCACCGACGGGCTGCGCAAACGGGTGCTGAAACTCAAGAAGGGCTGAGCGAAGGTTCTTCGGCCGAACCCGTTGAAAGTCCCGCTGCGGTCGCTAGATTGAGGCATGGCCGTTCGCGCATCCCGTGAAGTGGTCTTCGAAGCCCCGCCAGAGGCCATCCTCGACGTGCTCGCCGACATCGAGGCGCTGCCGTCGTGGTCGTCGGTGTACAAGAAGGTGACCGTGCTCGACCGCCATCCCGACGGCCGGCCGCACCGGGTCAAGGCCACACTGCGGCTGATGGGCGTCACCGACAACGAGATCCTCGAATACCACTGGGGCCGGAACTGGGTGGTGTGGGACGCCGAGGACACCTTCCAGCAGCGCGGCCAGCACGTCGAGTACAACCTCACCCGCGAGGGGGACCGCACCCGCGTGCGGTTCGACGTCGTCGTCGACCCCTCGGCGCCGCTACCGCAGTTCCTCGTCAAGCGCGCCAAGCGGATCGTCCTGCACTCGGCGACGGAAGGGTTGCGCGCTCGCGTCATGGCCAAGACGCACGCTGAGTAAAAAGGAACACTGTGGGCCGGTGACGGGTTGTGCCGGACATGCCTACCGGACTCATCGTCAACATCAGCCCCGACGCGGAGAACGCGGTCGACGACGCGATCGCCCAGTCCGCCGCCGCCCACCAGCTCGGGATCGAGCGGATCTGGCTGCCGCAGCGCGTCGACTACGACGCCATCGCGCTGGCGGGTCTCATCGGTGCCGCGGTCTCCGGCCTCGGCGTCGGCACCTCGGTCGTCCCGATCAACCCACGCCACCCGCTGCTGGTCGCCTCGGCGGCGCAGACCGCCCAGGCGGCGTCCCACGGCAACTTCAGCCTCGGGCTCGGGCTCGGCGCCCGCGCCGTCGAACGTCCGGCGTTCGGCATCGACTGGCCCGACCCGGTGGGCCGGCTGCGCGAACACCTCAGCGTGCTGCGCGCGATCTTCGACACCGCGGCGGTGGACTACCACGGCGAGTACCTGTCCGCCGCACCCCAGTGGCCGGTCCGGGTGCCCGGCGGCACCCCGATCCCGATCTACGTCGCGGCCATGGGGCCGAAAGCGCTACGCGTCACCGGTGAGCTCGCCGACGGAACCATGCCGTATCTGGCGGGGCCGCGCTCGATCGCCGAGTTCATCGCACCGACCCTCGCCAAGGCGGCGGCCGAGGCGGGCAGGCCCACCCCGAAGATCGTGGCGATGGTGCCGGTGCTGGTCGACGACGACGCGGACACGGCGCGCGAAGAGGTGGCCGCCGCGCTGAGTTTCTACGAGTCGATTCCGTCGTACCAGAAGATCATCGCGCGCGAGAACGTCAGTGGGCCTGTGGAATTGGCGGCCGCGGGCCCGGCCGATGCAGTGATGCGGCAGTTGCAGCGCTACCTCGACGCCGGTGCCGACGAGGTGGTGCTCAGCCCGGTCGGGCGGTCGGACGCCGCATCGGTGGCCGCGGTGCGGGAGGTGGCGGCGTCGCTCTAACGACGCAGCACCTGCAACCGGCGGATCGCCTCGTCGAGGGTGTCGTCACGTTTACAGAATGCGAAGCGCACCAAGTGGTTCCACCGGTCGATGTGCGGTGACTCCGGATCGCAGAACGCCGACATCGGGATCGCCGCGACCCCGGCCCGCTGCGGCAGATCGGCACAGAACGTGGTGCTGTCGTCGTAGCCGAGCGGACGCGGGTCCGCGCACAGGAAGTAGGTGCCCGCACTGTCGTGCACCGCGAAGCCCAGCTCGGTCAGCGCCGTGCCGAGCCGGTCCCGTTTGGCCTGCAGCGAGTCCCGCAACTCCGTCACCCATCGGTCCTCGTGGTTGAGCGCATGGGCGACCGCGGGCTGGAACGGCGCCCCGCCGACATAGGTGAGGTACTGCTTGGCCGCACGCACCCCGGCGATGAGATCGGCAGGGCCACACGCCCAGCCGACCTTCCAGCCGGTCACGTTGAACATCTTGGCCGCGCTGGAGAGCGTGACCGTGCGTTCGGCCATCCCGGGATACGCCGCCAGCGGCAGGTGTCTGCGCCCGTCGAAGACCAGATGTTCGTAGACCTCGTCGGTGAAGATGAGCAGATCGTGTGCGACGGCCAGTTCGGCGATCGCGGTGAGTTCGGCGTCGGAGGCCACCATGCCGGTCGGGTTGTGCGGGGTGTTGACGAACAGCGCCCTGGTGCGGGGCGTGATCGCAGCGCGCAGCCCCTCGACATCGATCGCGAAACCGCGGCCGTGTTCGGTCATCGGGACCGCGACGCGGTGGCAGCCGGCCATCGCGATCACCGGCGAGTAGGAGTCGTAGAACGGTTCGATGAGCAGCACCTCGGAGCCCGGCTCGACCAGACCGAGCACCGCCGCGGCGATCGCTTCGGTGGCGCCGTTGGTCACCAGCACCTCGGTGTCCGGGTCGTAGTCGACGCCGTGGATCCGTTTGCGTTGCGCGGCAATGGCTTCCCGCAGCGGTGCGATGCCCAGGCCGGGCGGGTACTGGTTCACCCCGTCGGCGATCGCGGCGCGGGCCGCGTCGAGCATCGAGGCCGGGCCGTCCTCGTCGGGGAACCCCTGCCCGAGATTCACCGCGCCGATGCGCGTGGCCAGCGCCGACATCTCGGCGAACACCGTGACCGCGTACGGCCGCAACCTCGACACCGTCATGGCTTCGAGCGTAACGACGGGAATGAAACCGGCGCGCGTGGCGTCTGCACCCGACGTGGCTTTCAAATTCGATGACAACGCGACCCTGCTGACTCCGCTGATGGTCGGCGACACGTTCGCGGGCAACCGGGTGTTCATGGCACCGCTGACCAGGTCCCGCGCACAGGACGACGCGACCCCGTCGCCGCTGGCCGCTCAGTACTACAGCCAGCGGGCGTCGGCGGGCATCGTCATCACCGAGGCCACCGCCGTCTCCGCCGTCGGCAACGGCGCCTACGTCAACACCCCGGGCATCTACACCGACCGCCACCAGCAGAAGTGGGCACAGGTCGCCGCGGCGGTGCACGACGCGGGTGGCCGCATCTTCATGCAGTTGTGGCACGTCGGCCGGATGGGCCACCCCGACATCAGCGGTCTGCAGCCGGTCGCGCCGTCGGCGGTGGCCGCGGACATGTCCGCCCACACCCCGGCGGGGAAGCAGCCGCTGGAGGTGCCGCGGGCGCTCGAGACCGACGAGATCCCCCAGGTCGTCGCCGACTTCCGCGCCGCCGCCCGCCGGGCCGTCGACGCCGGGATGGACGGGGTGGAGATCCACGGCGCCAACGGCTACCTGCTGCACCAGTTCCAGTCCGACGTCGTCAACCAACGCACCGACGCCTACGGCGGTTCACCGCAGAACCGCGCGAGGCTGACCGCCGAGGTCGTGGAAGCCGTCGTCGACGAGATCGGGGCCGGCCGCGTCGGGCTGCGCATCTCACCCGGGAACGGGGTCGGCGACGTCCGGGAGAACGATCCGGTCTCGACCTATGAGGCACTGCTCGACCGGATAGCCCCGCTGGGCCTGGCATACCTGCACGTGCTGATCGACCCGACCAAGACGACATTCGGGGCGATCCGGGCGCTGTGGTCGGGGGTGTTCGTACTGAACACCGGCCGCGAGACCGACACGGACTTCTGCCAGCTGGAGAGCTTCGCCGAATGGGGTGCGGTCAGCGCCGTCGCCGTCGGCCGGGCGTTCCTGGCCAACCCCGACCTGATCGACCGGCTGGTGCTCGGCGCGGAACTCAACGAACCCGAGGTCGCCACCTTTTACTCCCCGGGGCCGGTCGGCTACGTCGACTACCCGACGCTCGCCGAGCTGGAGGCTCCGGAGTCGGCGTGAGCAGTCACAGATTCGGGTGCTGAGCGGCCATAGCGCGCGAATCTGTGTCTGGTCGCGGCAAGATCGCGACCGGCCAACCAACAGGTTGGTTTGTGCTGTTACGCTCGCGCACATGTCTGAAGAAGCCTTCATCTACGAGGCGATCCGCACGCCTCGCGGCAAGCAACGCAACGGTTCATTGCACGAGGTCAAGCCGCTGAACCTGGTGACCGGCCTGATCGACGAAATCCGTCGTCGCCACCCCGACCTGGACGAGACGCTGATCAGCGACGTCGTCCTCGGCGTCGTCTCGCCGGTCGGCGATCAGGGCGGCGACATCGCACGTACCGCGGTGCTGGCGGCCGGGCTGCCCGACACCACCGGTGGCGTGCAGCTCAACCGGTTCTGCGCCTCGGGGCTGGAGGCGGTCAACACCGCCGCGCAGAAGGTCCGCTCCGGCTGGGACGACCTGGTGCTGGCCGGTGGCGTCGAGTCGATGAGCCGCGTTCCGATGGGCTCCGACGGCGGCGCCTGGGCCGCGGATCCGGAGACCAACTACCGGATCGGCTTCGTCCCGCAGGGCATCGGCGCCGACCTGATCGCCACCATCGAGGGCTTCTCGCGCGAAGACGTCGACGCCTACGCCGCCCGCAGCCAGGAGCGCGCCGCGGCAGCATGGTCGGGCGGGTACTTCGCCAAATCCGTGGTTCCGGTGCGCGACCAGAACGGTCTGGTCGTCCTCGACCACGACGAGCACATGCGTCCCGGCTCGACCGTCGAGAGCCTCGGCAAGCTCAAGACCGCGTTCGACGGCATCGGCGCGATGGGCGGCTTCGACGATGTGGCGCTGCAGAAGTACCACTACGTCGAGAAGATCAACCACGTCCACACCGGCGGTAACAGCTCGGGCATCGTCGACGGCGCCGCCCTGGTGCTCGTCGGCAGCGAGAAAGCCGGCACCTCGCAGGGCCTGACCCCGCGTGCCCGCATCGTGGCGACCGCCACCAGCGGCGCCGATCCGGTCATCATGCTCACCGGCCCGACGCCGGCGACCAAGAAGGTGCTCGACCGTGCGGGTCTGACCGTCGACGACATCGACCTGTTCGAGCTGAACGAGGCGTTCGCCTCGGTGGTGCTGAAGTTCCAGAAGGACCTCAACATCCCCGACGAGAAGCTCAACGTCAACGGCGGCGCCATCGCCTTCGGCCACCCGCTGGGTGCCACCGGCGCGATGATCACCGGAACCATGGTCGACGAGCTCGAGCGCCGGGGTGCCCGGCGCGCGCTGATCACGCTGTGCGTGGGCGGCGGCATGGGCGTGGCCACCATCATCGAGCGGGTCTAGGAGACAACCATGGCTGAGAACACCATCAAGTGGGAGCAGGACTCCGACGGCATCGTGACCCTCACGCTGGACGATCCGACCGGGTCGGCCAACGTGATGAACGACCACTACAAGGAGTCGATGCACAACGCCGTCGAGAAGTTGGCACGGCTTGCGGCAGACGACTCCGTCACCGGCGTCGTCATCACCAGCGCGAAGAAGACCTTCTTCGCCGGCGGTGACCTCAAGAGCATGATCAACACCGGCCCGGACGACGCGCAAGCCGTGTTCGAGAACGTCGAGTCGATCAAGGCCGACCTGCGCAAGCTCGAGACCCTCGGCAAGCCGGTCGTCGCGGCCATCAACGGCGCCGCGCTCGGCGGCGGCCTGGAGATCGCGCTGGCCACCCACCACCGCGTCGCCGCCGACGTCAAGGGCAGCGTCATCGGGCTGCCCGAGGTCACGCTGGGCCTGCTGCCCGGCGGTGGCGGCGTCACCCGCACTGTGCGGATGTTCGGCATCCAGAAGGCGTTCATGGAGGTGCTCTCGCAGGGCACCCGCTTCAAGCCCGGCAAGGCCAAGGAAATCGGCCTGGTCGACGAACTGGTCGGCAGCATCGACGAACTCGTCCCGGCTGCCAAGGCGTGGATCAAGGCGAATCCCGAGGCCCACACCCAGCCGTGGGATGCCAAGGGCTACAAGATGCCCGGCGGCACCCCGTCGAGCCCCGGTCTGGCGAGCATCCTGCCGTCGTTCCCGGCGCTGCTGAAAAAGCAGCTCAAGGGTGCGCCGATGCCGGCACCGCGGGCGATTCTCGACGCCGCCGTCGAGGGTGCGCAGGTCGACTTCGACTCGGCCAGCCGCATCGAGAGCCGCTACTTCACCAGCCTGGTGACCGGCCAGGTCGCGAAGAACATGATCCAGGCGTTCTTCCTGGATCTGCAGACGATCAACGGCGGCGGGTCGCGCCCGGACGGTATCGAGAAGCAGCAGATCAAGAAGATCGGCGTGCTCGGCGCGGGCATGATGGGCGCCGGTATCGCCTACGTGTCGGCCAAGGCCGGCTACGACGTCGTGCTCAAGGACGTCAGCCTGGAGAACGCGCAGAAGGGTAAGGCGTACTCCGAGAAGATCGAGGCCAAGGCGCTCGAGCGCGGCAAGACCACCAAGGAGAAGTCCGAGGCGCTGCTGGCCCGGATCACCCCGGCGGCCGACCCGCAGGATCTCAAGGGCGTCGACTTCGTGATCGAGGCCGTGTTCGAGAACCAGGACCTCAAACACAAGGTCTTCCAGGAGATCGAGGACATCGTCGAGCCCAACGCGCTGCTCGGCTCGAACACCTCCACGCTGCCGATCACCGGTCTGGCGACCGGCGTCAAGCGCCAGGAGGACTTCATCGGCATCCAC
Organism: Mycobacterium sp. GA-2829; assembly: GCF_001499965.1. GTDB lineage: Bacteria > Actinomycetota > Actinomycetes > Mycobacteriales > Mycobacteriaceae > Mycobacterium. Next base: position 6,167 of record NZ_LQIT01000028.1, on the reverse strand, counting down.
TTCTTCTCCCCGGTCGACAAGATGCCGCTGGTCGAGATCATCAAGGGCGAGAAGACCTCCGACGAGGCGTTGGCCCGGGTGTTCGACTACACGCTGGCGATCGGCAAGACCCCGATCGTGGTCAACGACAGCCGTGGCTTCTTCACCAGCCGCGTCATCGGCACCTTCGTCAACGAGGCGCTGGCGATGCTCGGTGAGGGTGTGGAGCCGGCGAGCATCGAGCGGGCAGGCAGCATGGCCGGCTACCCGGCGCCGCCGCTGCAGCTGTCCGACGAGCTCAACCTCGAGCTCATGCAGAAGATCGCGACCGAGACCCGTAAGGCCACCGAGGCCGCGGGCGGTACGCACGATGCGCATCCGGCGGAGGCCGTCGTCAACAAGATGATCGAGATCGGCCGACCCAGCCGCTTGAAGGGTGCCGGCTTCTATGAGTACGTCGACGGGAAGCGCACCGGTCTGTGGCCGGGCCTGCGCGAGACCTTCGGGTCGGGCAAAGCGGATATCCCCCTGCAGGACATGATCGACCGCATGCTGTTCGCCGAGGCGATCGAGACGCAGAAGTGCCTCGACGAAGGGGTGCTCACCTCGACCGCCGACGCCAACATCGGTTCGATCATGGGCATCGGCTACCCGCCCTACACCGGCGGTAGCGCGCAGTACATCGTCGGCTACGAGGGCGAGCTCGGCCGCGGTAAGGAGGCGTTCGTCGCGCGGGCCAAGCAGCTGGCCGAGCGCTACGGCGACCGGTTCACCCCGCCGGAGTCGCTGACCAAGTAGTTCGCACCACCACGGACCCCCGCGACGTTTCGTCGCGGGGGTTTCGTGCCGTTCGGGGCCGAGAGATTGCGCTCAGGGTCGTGATTTCCCCACGATCACGACCCTCAATGCAATAACTCAGCCCGCGCCGCGCCGTTAGCCTGCCAGCGTGGGCTTCACCGAAACGTTCGCGGCAGGCTTCACCAGCTACGGCGCTCGGCCGTGCATCGAGTTCGAGGGCCGGTGGCACAGCGGCGACGAGGTGACGGGGTACGCGGCCGCTGTCGACGCCGCCCTGCGTGACGCGGGCGCAGGCCCGCACGCACCGATCGGCCTGGTGGTGCGCAACCGGCTGCCGCACGCCGCCGCGATCGCCGGTTCGCTCGCCGGCGGCCGGTGGGTGTCGATGATCTACTCGTTCCAGTCGCCGGAGGCCATCGCCCGCGACGTCGAACAGCTGCGGCCGGCCGCCGTCGTCGCCGACCTCGAGGACTGGACGGTGCCGGTGCTCGATGCGGTGACGCGGTGTGGCGTTGGCGGCGTTGCTCTTTCGCCGGACGGTCCGCGTGTCATGGCGAAAGGTGCGCCGGTGACGGCGGCGCCGTCGGCGGGCCTGTCGATCCTCACCTCCGGCACCACCGGCCCGCCCAAGCGGCAGGCGATCGGCGAGGCCGTCCTCGAGCGCACGGTGTTCAGCGTGACGGGTGGACTGTTCGCATCGCCCGAGGATCCGCCGGAGCTGTCCTACTGGCCGTTCGGCGGGATCGGGGTGTGCCAGTTGATCGCCGGTTTCGCGACCGGCAAGCGCATCGTGCTGCTGGAGCGCTTCAGCGTCGACGACTGGGTGCGCGCGGTGCGCACCCACCGCATCCCGCGCGCCGGGGTGCAACCGGCGGTGGTGCGGATGCTGCTCGACGCCGACGTCCCCGCCGCGGACCTGGCGTCACTGCAGTTCCTGATCAGCGCGTCGGGTCCGCTGGATCCGGCGACCCGAGACGAATTCGAACGGCACTTCGGCATCCCGATCCAATTGGCCTACGGGGCCACGGAATTCGCGGGGTCGGTGTGTGCGTGGACGCCGGATCTCGTCTTGCGCTTCGGCCCGGCCAAACGCGACAGCGTCGGCCGTCCGCTGCCCGACACCGAGGTGCGCATCGTCGACCCGGACACCGGTGCCGAGGTCCCCGCCGGACAGCAGGGTGTGCTCGAGGCGCGCATCGCGGTGCTGTCGCCGGACTGGATCCGCACCACCGACATCGCGGCGATGGACGCCGACGGGTTCGTCACCCTTCACGGCCGGGCCGACGGCGCGATCATCCGGGGTGGGTTCAAGATCCTGCCCGAGACGGTGCGCGGCCGTCTGCTCACCCACCCGGGTGTGCGGGACGCGTGCGTGGTCGGGGTGCCCGACGAGCGTCTGGGGCAGGTTCCGTTCGCGGCGGTGGAACCCGCACGCGGACAACCGGTTCCGGACAGCGACGAACTGCGCGAGTGGGTGCGCGCAGCGCTGCCGGTGCACCACGTGCCGGTCGCCGTCGTGGCGGTCGACGAACTGCCCCGGACGCCGTCGCTCAAGGTGCGGCTGCCCGACGTCGCCGCGCTCTACGACCGGGTGAACAGGTAGGAGCGGGCCGCACCCCCGGATTCGACGGTGGTGTCCTGCAGCGTCCAGTCGCCGGCGAAGCGGCGCCGCACCTCGTCGGGGTCGATGCCGGACACCCCGAACGAGCCGCCCGGGATGAACGCGTTGATCAGCAGGTGCGCGCCGGGCGCGGCGACGGCGGTGACCTCGCGGACGTAGGCGTCGCGGTCGTCGGCGGGCATCCCGTGCAGGCAGCCGTTGTCGACGATCAGGTCGAAGTCGCCCCCGAGCCCCTCGGCGGACAGCCGGGTGGCGTCGGCGCGGACGAAGCTGCCCAGCACACCCCTGGCCGCGGCCTTGGCGCGCGCCTTGCCCAGCGCCCGGTCGACGTAGTCGGCGCCGGTCACCCGCCAACCGTGCTCGGCGAGGTAGATCGCCGTGTCCCCGGTGCCGCATCCGACGTCGAGCGCGGTGCCCGGCGGGAGCGCGCGGTCGCCTTCGACGAGGTCGCGCAGCGTCGCGGCCAGCGGATGACCGTCCCACGGCGTGAAGCCGAGGCGGTAGAACACCGTGAACAACCGGTGCCGCGAGGACATCAGAATGAGCCGAGGTCCGACGACAACCAGTGCTGGGGGCGGAGGTGGATCACCACGCTCTCCCCGTGTTCGCGGCGGGCCACCTCCAGGTAGGGCTCCAGCGCCTGGGGTGGGAGGTAGCGTTTCGACACCTCGACGAGGTGGTCGTCGGTCGCGGGTTCGATGCGGCTGACCGGACCGTCGACGGCGACGTAGCGCACCGTCGGCTCGACGCGCTCGACCATCAGCGAGAAGTGGCCGGCCGCCTCGATCAGCCGGTGTTTGCGGGAGCCGGCGCCGGTGAGCACCCAGGGCTCCCCGCCGGGGAAGTACTGGTACCAGACCGGGACGGTCAGCGGTCCGCGCTCGGGCCCGGCGGTGACCGAGAGCGCGGCGACATGGGGTTCGGCGAGGAATCCTTCGCGGTCGTCTTTCGATAGGGCCATGTTCGCGAGGGTAGTGAGGGCGACCGACACTGTCCGCAAGTCGCCGAAACCCCCGCTGCCGGGTCTACAGTCTGAGGTCATGCGCTTCGGACTGTTCATTCCGCAGGGTTGGCGGCTCGATCTCGTCGGTATTCCGGTCGAGGAGCACTGGCGGGTGATGTCGGACCTGGCCGCCTACGCCGACGGCACCGCGTGGGACTCGCTGTGGGTCTACGACCACTTCCACACAGTCCCGGTCCCGACCGACGAGGCCACCCACGAGGCGTGGTCGCTGATGGCCGCCTACGCGGCGACGACGTCGCGCATCAAACTCGGCCAGATGTGCACCGCGATGAGCTACCGCAACCCGGCCTATCTGGCCAAGGTCGCCGCGACCGTCGACGTCATCTCCGGCGGCCGCGTGCAGATGGGCATCGGCGGCGGCTGGTACGAACACGAATGGCGGGCTTACGGTTACGGTTTCCCGTCGGCCGGTGAGCGGTTGGGCCGCCTCGACGAGGGGGTGCAGATCATGCGCGACGCCTGGCGCGACGGGCGGGCCACCCTCGACGGTAAGCACTATCAGATCACCGATGCGATCGTGCAGCCGAAACCGTTGCAGGACAGCGGGATCCCGCTGTGGATCGCCGGCGGCGGGGAGAAGGTCACGCTGCGGATCGCCGCCAAGTACGCCCAGTACACCAACTTCACCTCCGACCCCGAGGGGTTCGAGCACAAGTCGCAGGTGCTGGCCGACCACTGCCGCGACGTCGGCACCGACTACGACGCGATCGTGCGGTCGGCCAACTTCAACGCCGTGATCGGCGAGTCCGAGGACGATGTCGCCGCGCGGGTCGAGCGAGTGCGCGAGCGGCAGGTCGGCGTCGCCAACAAGGATGCGGTGAACGCGATGCTGTCCACCGCGACGGCGCCGGAGTCGGCGAGTGGAACGCCCGAGCAGGTCATCGAGAAGCTCACCCGCATGCGCGATCTCGGCTGCGAGTACGCGATCCTCTACTTCCCCGAGGCGGCGTACGACCGGTCGGGCATCGAGTTGTTCGAACAGCAGGTCATCCCGGCGCTGAGTTGAGGCCCCGCTACAGGAGTCGAAAGGCCTGTTCGACCACGGGTTCCCGGACAACGCCATGAGCCTGTGGTACGCGGTGGGCGGCGGATGCTCGGCTCGAGCGGGGTTTTCACCATCAACCAGGGGACGCCGAACCGCCGGTGGTCGGTTCGGTCGAGGTGGCCGAGGCCGTCACCATGAACCTCACGACGCGGCGCGACCAGGACTGGTGGATGGGCCAGCAGCGTCTGATCGCCGGCCGCAGGGCCGACATCGCCGTACCGCTGCCGTTGCCCGTGGATTCGGCGGCTTTCATCGCGTGGCGTGCGCGTCCGGGATACGATCTCGCCTGGACGGCCTACGCCAGTAGGCCAAATGCATTGCTCAGCGCCCAGTTTCGCTCTTCAGCGCGCAACGGGCAGTGAGGGGACGCAACCCGCATGACCGTGAATCTGGACGCGCGCCAGCACTCCACCTCGTTGCTCGACGGGGAGATCGTCGAGGAGTCCGAATTCGGCTCGATGCGCCGGGTCACCGCCGACACCCTGCCCATCCTGACGGGGCTGTCGATCAAGCGTCTGGTCATCAACCCGGGGGCGATGCGCACACCGCACTGGCACGCCAATGCGAACGAACTGACCTACTGCATCTCGGGGACGTCACTGGTGTCGGTGCTCGACAGCGGCAGCGAGTTCTCGTCGTTCATCGTCGGACCCGGCGAGATGTTCCACATCGACTCCGGATCGCTGCACCACATCGAGAACATCGGCGAGGAGCCCGCCGAATTCGTCCTCGCGTTCCGTCACGAGCGTCCGGAGGATTTCGGCCTCGGCGCCGCATTCGGCGCGATGACCGACGCGGTGCTGGGCAACACCTACGACCTGCCCGCCGCCGATTTCGCCGCGATCCGCCGGGACACCTCCGACCGCAGGCTGGCCGCGCGGACGGGGGACCCGGAGATCCCGGCGAACGCGTACTTCAACGATCCGCACAAGTTCGCCGTGGAGGCCCAGAACCCACCCGTGGGCAGCGCGGTCGGATCGGCCCGGCTGGCCCGGGTGCAGTTCTGGCCCGCGCTCAAGGACATGTCGATGTATTCGCTGCGCATCCGTGAAGACGGTATGCGCGAACCACATTGGCACCCGGCCACCGCGGAGATGGGTTACGTGGCCGCGGGCAGTTCCCGGATGACGGTCATGAATCCCGACGGCAGCCTCGACACCTGGTATCTGCAGCAGGGCGACATGTACTTCATTCCCCGCGCGTATCCCCACCACATCGAGGTGTTCGACGCACCCGATCTGCACTTCGCGATCTTCTTCGACCAGCCGGCGCCCGCCGACATCGGCTACCGCGCGTCGGCGAGCGCGTACTCGCGGGCGGTGCTCGCGGCGACGTTCGATGTGCACATCGACGATCTGCCGCAGTTCCCGTTCACCAACGCCGATCCGCTGATCGTCAATCGGGTGAACCCGGTCGACCCCCGATCATGATTGTCTGAAGAGGAAGTGGGAACACCGAAAGACATGGAGAAGATCTCTCTCACCGCGCTCGCCCGCGAACAACTCGAACTGGCCCGTTCGCACAACAGCGGCCGCAGCGCCCACACCGTCTACGGCGGCCACGAACACTCGCTGCGCCAGACACTGATCGCGCTGGCGGGCGGCAACAAACTCGACGAGCACGAGGCCCCCGAGGAGGCGACGCTCTACGTCGTCTCCGGCCGCGTACGCCTGGGGGACGGCACCTCGCACTGGGAGGGG
>NZ_LQIT01000027.1 GCF_001499965.1 Mycobacterium sp. GA-2829 | reverse complement strand
GGGTCCGCTCGTCGCCGTCGGGGACGGCGCGACGGTAGACGACGGGGTGGGCGCGACCGGCGGACGCTCCTCGTCGCCGCCGGATCCGCCGAACAGCAGCAGCACCGCCGACACCACGATCGCGACGGCGGCCAGCGTCAGGATCGTCAACGCCGCGATCGCCTGCCGGGTGCGGTACCACGGCGGGGGTGGGGGCCGGAAACTCCAGGTGTTGGCGTTGAACGCGTCGAACCGATCGTCCGGTGCGGGCGGGACGAATTCGGGCGCGACGTATTCGGGTTCGGGGGCGTACTGGGGCTCGGGAGCGTATTCGGGTTCGGCGTACGTCTCCTCGGGTCCGTAGCCCCCGGCGGCCGGCTGGTCGACCTCGTCGTAGTACTGATCGCGCGCATCGCCCACGGGAGGCGGTGGGTCCCAGCGGTAGTCGAACTCCCCCGGGGCTTCGCGTTCGGCCACGTCCCCGATGCTAACCCCGCGACCTGCACATATGCGCGGACACCGAGAGTCCCGACCAACGTCCCGCCTGATCCCGCCTGGTCACGGTAGTGTTCTCAAGCCCCGTTCGATTCATTCACCGCGGTGTCCGGGGGTGGTAACCAGCGCGTCACCGCGGCGCTTTCTGACCATCGGAAGGTTCGGCCATGACGACTCCACGCCTGTTGGCGGCCTGTACATCGGCACTTCTGCTCTCCGGTTTGGTGGCCTGCGCCCCGCCGGAGAAGGACTCCGGCGGCGGTGAGACCGATTCGGGTGTGAAAGTCAGCGAGGCCACCTCGGCCGCCGACTTCGGCGGGATGGACAAGCTGGTCGAGGCCGCCAAGAGCGAGGGGGAACTCAACGTCATCGCGCTGCCGCCGGACTGGGCCAACTACGGCGCGATCATCGACACGTTCTCCAAGAAGTACGGCATCAAGGTGAACTCCGCGCAGCCCGACGCCGCGAGCCAGGACGAGATCAACGCCGCCAACCAGCAGCGCGGCAAGTCCAGTGCCCCCGACGTGTTCGACCTCGGCCAGTCCGTGGCCCTGGCCAACACCGGCATGTTCGCCCCCTACAAGGTCGAGACGTTCGACGACATCCCGGCCGAGTTCAAGGATCCCGACGGCACCTGGGTCAACGACTACGGCGGCTACATGTCGATCGGCTACGACTCCGCGAAGGTGCCGCCGATCGCCTCGGTCGACGATCTGCTCAAACCCGAGTACCGCGGCAAGGTCGCGCTCAACGGCGACCCGACCCAGGCCGGCGCCGCGTTCTCCGGCGTGATGATGGTGGCGCTGAGCCAGGGCGGCTCCGCCGACGACATCGCCCCCGGCGTCGACTTCTTCCGCAAGCTCAAGGAGGCGGGCAACTTCCTGCCCGTCGACCCGACGCCCGCGACGATCGAATCCGGCCAGACCCCCGTCGTCATCGACTGGGACTACCTCAACGCCGCGGAGACCAAGAAGCTGCCGTCCTGGACGGTCGTCGTGCCGCCGGGACCGGCCGTCGCCGGCTACTACTACCAGGCCGTCAACAAGGACGCACCGCATCCCGCCGCCGCGCGGCTGTGGCAGGAGTTCCTCTACAGCGACGAGGGTCAGAACCTCTACCTCGGCGGCGGGGCGCGCCCGGTCCGTGCCGAACCCATGCAGCAGGCGGGCACGCTGGACACGGCCGCATGGGAGGCGCTGCCGCCGGTCGCGGGTGAACCGGTCATCGTCTCGGTCGACCAGAACAAGAAGGCCACCGAGTACCTGTCGGCGAACTGGGCCGGCGCGGTCGGCTGACCACGATCGTGAGACGCCTGCGCGACGGGGTGCCGCTGCTGCCGTTCTTCGCCGTCCTGACGATCTTCCTGATCATCCCGACGGTGACGGTGGTGGTGAGCGCCTTCTTCGGCGACGACGGCTTCTCACTGGCCCGCATCGAGGCGCTGTTCTCGGCGGCCGCGCTATCGGCGCTGTGGAAGAGCGTGCTGCTGTCGGGCAGTACGGCGCTCATCGGCGCGGTGCTCGGGGCGGTGCTGTCCTGGCTGATCGTCAGCAGCCCGCCGGAGTCGATGGTGCGCCGGGGCGTGCTCGCACTGTGCAGTGTGCTCGCCCAATTCGGCGGTGTCGCACTGGCGTTCGCGTTCCTGGCGACCGTCGGCCTCAACGGTGTGCTCACGTTGTGGGTGCAGCAGCTGGTGGGCTGGAATCTGGCCGGTTCGGGGTGGCTCTACAGCCTGAGCGGGCTGATCCTCGTCTACACCTACTTCCAGATCCCGCTCATGGTGATCGTGTTCGTCCCCGCCCTGGAGGGGCTGCGCGCACAGTGGCGCGAGGCCGCGGTCAACCTCGGCGCGTCGACGTGGCAGTACTGGCGTGAGGTCGGCTTCCCGCTGCTGACACCGGCGTTCCTGGGTTCGCTGCTGTTGTTGTTCGCCAACGCCTTCGCCGCGTATGCGACGGCGGCGGCGCTGGTCAGCCAGGGCAGCCCGATCGTGCCGCTGCTCATCCGCGCCGCGCTCACCAGTGAGGTCGTGCTCGGTCAGTCCGGATTCGCCTACGCGCTCGCGCTGGAGATGATCGTCGTCGTCGCGGTGGTGATGGTCGCCTACAACGCGCTGGTGCGCCGTACCGCGAGGTGGTTGCAGTGAACAGGGTTGTCCGCGTTGTGCTTTGGGTGCTGTTCGGGTTGTTCTTCCTGTTCCCGCTCTACGCGATGGCCGACTTCTCGACCCGCGATCTGATCAACGGGGGCCGCACTCTGCAGGCATGGCAGAACCTCGTCGCCGATCAGGCGCTGTACCAGGCGATCATCATCTCGCTGCTGTTGGCGGTGTTCACGGTGCTCGCGATGCTCGCCGTGCTGGTGCCGACGATGATCTGGGTGCGGTTGCGCGCGCCGTGGGCGCGTAAACCTGTCGAATTCCTGTGCCTGCTGCCGTTGACGATTCCCGCGCTGGTCATCGTCGTCGGGTTGAAGAACGTGTACCTGTGGGTGACGTACTTCCTCGGGGAGTCCGCTCTCACACTGACTTTCGTCTATGTGGTGCTGGTGCTGCCGTTCGCCTACCGGTCGATCGACGCGGCGCTGTCGGCGATCGACCTGCAGACCCTTGCCGAGGCCGCGCGCTCGCTCGGCGCGGGCTGGACGGCCACGATCCTGCGGGTGGTGGTGCCCAACATCTGGTCGGGCATCCTGTCGGCGGCGTTCATCTCGATCGCCGTGGTCCTCGGGGAGTACACCATCGCGTCGCTGAGCGGCTATCAGACCCTGCAGGTGCAGATCGTGGCGCTCGGCAAGACTGACGGCCCCACTTCGGTCGCGGCGTCGCTGGCCGTGCTGCTGTTCGGTTTCGCTCTGCTGCTTGCCCTTTCGTTCGTCACCCGCGGGCGGCGGCGTACCGCCCCGTTAGGAGTCGCATGACCGCCGGAGTCGCCGTCGAACTCAACGACCTGACCCGGGTGTACGGCACCGTCCACGCCCTCGACGGGCTGACGCTGCACATGAAACCGGGGGAGATGGTCGCGCTGCTCGGCCCGTCGGGCTGCGGGAAGACCACCGCGCTACGCATCCTCGCCGGTCTGGACGAGGCGACGTCGGGGTCGGTGTCGGTCGACGGCCGTGACGTCAGCCGGGTGCCCGCCAACAAACGCGATATGGGCATGGTGTTCCAGGCCTACAGCCTGTTCCCGCATCTGACCGTGCTCGACAACGTCGCCTTCGGGTTGAAGATGCGCGGAAAACCGAAGGCGGAGAGGCTGACTCGGGCCGCCGACATGCTGGACCTGGTCGGGCTATCCGCGCACAAGGCCAAGTACGCCAACGAACTGTCCGGCGGCCAGCAGCAACGCGTCGCGTTGGCGCGCGCCCTGGCCGTGCAGCCGCGGGTGCTGCTGCTCGACGAACCGCTGTCGGCGCTCGACGCCAAGGTGCGCGCGCAGCTGCGCGACGAGATCCGCCGAGTGCAACTCGACGTCGGCACCACCACGCTGTTCGTCACCCACGACCAGGAGGAGGCGCTCGCCGTCGCCGACCGGGTCGGGGTGATGAGTCAGGGGCGCCTCGAACAGCTCGCCGCCCCCGCGGAGCTGTACGCGCATCCGGCGACGCCGTTCGTCGCGGAGTTCGTCGGGCTCAACAACACGGTGCCCGCGACGGTGGCGTCGGGCCGCGCCCGGCTGCTCGGCACCGAGGTGCCCGCGCTGGACGGGTCGATCGCCAGTGGGGACGGGATCGCGCTGGTGCGCCCCGAATCGGTCACGGTCAGCGCCGACGGCACGCCGAACGCCACGGTCAGTTCGGTGGCGTTCCTCGGGTCGATCTCGCGGGTGTACTGCACGCTGGCCGACGACACCGTGCTGTCCGCGCAGCTGCCCAGCTCGCAGGCGGCGAAGTTCTCCGCGGGCGATGCGGTCACCGTCGGCGTCGAACCCAACCCGGTGCTGGTCAAACCCCGCTGACTCTGCGCCTACGGCGCAGAAGTGCGAGTGATCGACGCCCTGGACGCAGAGTCAACGGGAGGGGTCAGACCGCTTTGATCGGCTCGATCCCCAGATCGCGGTAGGTCACGAGCGCGGCGAACGGCACGTTGCGCTCGGCGAACAGCTTCGCCGCGACGTCGCCGCGGTCGACCATCGGGATCACGCCGGTGACCACCGCACCCGCGGCGACCACCCGGTCGAACGCGATGGCCGTCGAGCCGCCGGTGCTGATTACGTCGTCGACCAGCAGCACCCGCATTCCGGGTTCGATCCGCGTGCCCTCGATCCACTGCTCGCGGCCGCGCGTCTTCTGCTCCTTGCGCACCGAGAACCACGCCGCCCCGGTGACCATCGCCACGCCGTGGGCCAACGGGTCGGCGCCCATGGTGAGCCCGCCGACGGCGTCGAACTCGATGCCGCTGCGGGCGGCCAGATCGGCGACCGCGCGGCTCACGACCGTCAGCCGCTCACCGTTGTCGATCGCGTACTTGCCGTCGATGTAGTCGTGGCTGAGCTGACCACTGGCCAGCCGGAACGGCTCCTCGCGATGCTCGTAACCGCGGGTGCGGATCAGCTCGAACGCGGCCTGCCAGGATTCCGGACGGTCGGACATACGCAGATCGTATGCGAGCCCGTCAGGCCTCAGCCCTCGCGGGCCCGGCGCGTCAACTCGACGGCGGCAGAGCGCAGTTCGTCGGGAGAGCGCAGCGGTGCGGCGTAGCCCACCCGCGTATAGGCGACACCGCGTTCGGTGTCCAGCCGCAGATCGAGGCCGTACCGATCGGCGCCCGTGCACAGCGCGGAGGTGGCGTCGGGGTAGCCGCCGAGCACCTGCGCCATCGCCAGCAGCGAGTCGGCGTGGTCGGCGTTGAGGTGCGCGATCGCACCCGCGGTGTGCGGGCTCACCGGATCCGGTTCCGCCGCAGCGTAATCCGCTCCGCTGCACGATTCCATCCGGCCGTAGCCGCCGACCCACCGCACTCGCTGCACGCGCAGCACCCACAGCGTGAAGTCGCTGTAGTCGATGTAGTACTTCGCCGCCGCGACCGCGGCGAGGTGCGCCCCGCGCGCGGCGGCGGCCTCCTCATCGGACGGGCGTTCGACGACGCCGGCCAGCGTGACCCGGCCGCTGGCGAGCGGATCGGACTCCGCGGCGGGGGCGACGATCGCCAGGCTGGCGCGCGGATCGCCGGTGAGGTTGCGGCCGTGTTCGGCGAGGTTCGACACGCACAGCACCGGCGCGCCGCCGAGCAGACCGTAGGTGACGAACGACGCCCACGGATCCCCGTCGGCGGTCAGCGTCGCGAGCGTGGCGGTGTTGGTGGAGGCCGCGATGGTGCGGGCCTCCTCGGCCGCCGACGGCCGCACCGCGCGAGCGACCGGGTGCAGCGGCGGCGGCACCGACGGCGCGTCGCCGGGGTCGCCGTGATCACGATTGGCCATCCGACGCACGATACCGCCGCGCTCGCGTCGCGCGGCCGCTGCGGGTGCGCCACGATTGCGCTCTGGCCGCGATGGGTAGCTGACGTTCGAGGACCCGATCGACAGGAGCACCGATGAACCTCCCGTTCGACCGATGGCTGCCGCAACAGCGGTGGTACGCCGGCCGCAGCCGCGACCTGGTCTCCGTCACGCCCGTGGTCGAGGTCGCGCTGCGCGATGACCTGGACCTGGTCCTGATCGACGCGAACTTCGCCGCGGGCGCCCCTGAGCGCTATCAGGTGATCGTGCGGTGGAGCAGCGAGGACGACCCGCAGGACCGCGCATACCTCGGCAACGACGGCGGCCGCGCGGCCTACGACGCGCTGTTCGACCCGGCCTCGGCGCGCCACCTCCTGGACCTGATCGACGGCTCGGCCACCGTCGGGGACATCCGGTTCGTCAAGGAACCCGGGGTGAGCCTGCCGCTGGACGCGACCCCGAAGGTGTCGAGCGCCGAACAGAGCAACACCAGCGTGATCTTCGGCAAGGAGGCCATGCTCAAGGTGTTCCGGCGCATCACGCCGGGCATCAACCCCGACATCGAGCTCAACCGGGTGCTCGGCCGGGCAGGCAACGACCACGTGGCCCGGTTGCTCGGCTCGTTCGACACCACCGTCGACGGGGAGCCCTACGCGCTGGGCATGGTCGCCGAATTCGCCGCGGGTTCCACCGAGGGGTGGGACATGGCGCTGGCCGACGCGACCGCCGTACTCGACGGCGCCGTCGAGGGGAAGCACGGGTTCGTCGCGGACTCCCACCGCCTCGGTGAGGCCGTCGCGTCCGTCCACGCGACGCTGGCCACCGAACTGGGCACCTCCAGCGCGCCGTTCCCCGCCGACACCGTGCTCGAGCGGTTGCGCACCGTCGCCGCCGCGGTGTCCGAACTGCGGCCCTACGTACCGCTGATCGAGGAGCGCTACCGCAAGCTCGCCGAGGCCGACATCACCGTGCACCGCATGCACGGGGATCTGCACCTCGGTCAGGTGTTGCGCACCCCGCAGCGCTGGCTGCTCATCGACTTCGAGGGCGAACCGGGCCAACCGCTCGAGGACCGCCGCCGCCCCGACTCACCGCTGCGCGACGTCGCCGGCATGCTGCGCTCCTACGAGTACGCGGCTTACCAGCGGTTGATCGAGCGCGGTGACAGCGCCGACGACGGGCTCGCCGAGCGGGCGCGGGAATGGGTGCAGCGCAACGTGACCGCGTTCTGCGACGGGTACGCCGCGGCCGCGGGTAACGACCCCCGGGACGGGGCCGACGTGCTGGCCGCCTACGAACTCGACAAGGCCGTCTACGAGGCGGGGTACGAGGCCCGGTACCGGCCGACGTGGCTGCCGATCCCGATGCGCTCGATCGCCCGCCTCGTCGAGGGCTGACATCTCGCCGACCAGACACAGAATCGCGTGGAAACGGGGGTTTCCACGCGATTCTGTGTCTGCTCGGCGCAGGAACTAGACGGTGACGACCTCGTAGCCGCCCAGGCCGTCGATCAGCACATGCAGCTGATCCTGTGCCGAACCGAGCGTGTGCTCGATCGCGGTCAACCGGGCCGCGTAGTGGCCGACGGGGTACTCGGCGGTGACGCCGATACCGCCGTGCAACTGGATCGCCTCCTGCGCGATGTGCCGGGCGGACCGGCTGATCTGCAGCTTCGCCCGCGCGGCGATCGCCGGGTCGAAGTTGCCGTCGGCGATCGACATGGCCGCGTAGAACGTCATGCTGCGCGCGAGTTCGAGCGAGACGTACATGTCGGCGGCGCGCTGGGTCAGCGTCTGGAACTTGCTGAGCGTGACACCGAACTGCTTACGGGTCTTGAGGTAGTCGGTGGTCAGGCGCAGCGCCTCCTCCATCGCGCCGAGCGCCTCGGCGCACAGCGCCGACTGCAGCCGCACCACCGCGCGGGAGATGGTCTCGCCGGCGTCGCCGCCTGCGCCCAACGGAGTGGCGGCCACCCCGTCGAGGTCGATCTCCGCGCCGCGCTGACCGTCGAAGGTGCGGAACGGTTTACGCGAGACCGCCGAGCCGTCCACGAGGAACAGGCCTGCGCCGCCGTCGGGCAGTGCGGCGCTGACGACGAGCGTGTCGGCGCTGTCCCCGGCGATCACCGGATTCTTACGGCCGGTGAGCGTCCACGAATCCCCTTGCTGCGCAGCGGTTGTCGTGAGTTTCGTACCGGCGCCGCGCATACCGGGTTCGGTGTGGGCGAAGGCGAGCAGCCGCTGCCCTGAGGCCACCTCGTCGAGGAGCTGCTTCTGCTCGTCGCTGCCGAGTTCGGCGATGACGGCGCCTGGGCCGAGCGCGGCCGACAGCACCGGCTCGGGCGCCAGCCGGCGGCCGATCTCGGTGGCCACCACCATGATCTCGAGCTGACCGCCCGCGTCCTCCTCGAAACCGAGTCCGAGGATGCCGATCTCGGCGAGCTGATTCCACACATCGCGGCTCCAGCCCAGGTCGGAGTCGACGACCTTGAGCCGGGTCTCGATGTCGTAGGTGCGCGCGAGCACGTCGCGGCTGGTGTCGCGGAGCAGTTCCTGCTCGTCGGTGAAGTCGAAATCCATGACTACCTCACAATCCGAGAATGGTCGACGCGATGATGGTGCGCTGGACCTCGTTGCTGCCGCCGTAGATCGACGTCTTGCGGTAGTTGAGGTAGGTCGGCGCGCTGCGCTGGGCCCACTCGGGCGAGGCGAGGTCGGCACCGGCGCCGAACGGCAGCGCGTCGGGTCCGGCGACCTCGACGAGCAGTTCGGTGGCCAGCTGCTGCAACTGGCTGCCGCGCAGCTTCAGCACCGACGACGCCGGGTTGGGCTGGCCGTCGGCCGAACCCGAGGCCACCCGCATCTGGGTCAGCTCGAGGGCGATGACGTCGTTCTCCGCCTCGGCGAGCCGAGCGGCGAACAACGGATCGTCGATCAGACCCGACTCCTTGGCGCGCGCCTTGACCTCGGCGAGTTTGACCTTGGTCCGGCCGACCTGGGTGATGCCGGTGCGTTCGTTGCCGAGCAGGAACTTCGCGTAGCTCCAGCCCTTGTTCTCCTCGCCGACGAGCTGGTCGGCGGGCACCCGGACGTCCTCGAAGAACACCTCGTTGACCTCGTAGCTGCCGTCGATCAGCTTGATCGGGCGCAGCGTGATGCCCGGGGTGTTCATGTCCATCAGCAGCATCGAGATGCCGGCCTGACGCTTGGGCGCCTGCGGATCAGTGCGGACCAGGTTGAAGATCCAGTCGGCGTGCTGGCCGAGCGTGGTCCAGGTCTTCTGGCCGTTGACGATGTAGGTGTCCCCGTCGCGCACCGCGGTGGTGCGCAGCGACGCCAGGTCGGAGCCGGCCTCCGGCTCCGAGAAGCCCTGGCACCACCAGATGTCCAGTGCCGCCGTCGGCGGCAGGAACCGCTGCTTCATCTCCTGGCTGCCGAACTCGGCGATGACCGGGCCGATCATCTTGGCGTTGAAGGTGAGCGGTTCGGGCACGCAGGCCAGCTGCATCTCGTCGAGCCAGATCTGGTGCTGGACCGGCGTCCAGTCCTTACCGCCCCACTCCACCGGCCAGTTCGGCACGGCCAGGCCGTGGTCGTTGAGGATCTTGTGCGTGGTGACGAGGTCGTCCTTGTTGATCTCGCCGCCCCGCCGGGACCGTTCGCGGATCTCCTCGGGGATCTGCGTGCGGTAGAAGGTACGAAGCTCGTCGCGGAAGGCGGCTTCCTCTTCGGTCAGCGCCAGCTGCATGTGTGACTCCCTGATCGGTGACTGAGGGCCTTCCCTGCACACTAACTCACCGGTTGGTCGGGACGGCTACCGGTCAGTAATAGCCGGGGGTCAGCGGTGTTCGGCGGGGTCGGTGCGGACATCGGCGATCGCGCGGAGCCGCTCTCGTTCCTGAGGAAGCCAGTGCTCGTGGCGTTCGACTGCGGCCAGCACCAGGTCGTGTTGCGCGACGAGCGGGGGGATACGGGCGGGCATGTCGGCGTCCTCGGCGGACGCGATCAGCATGTTGAGGGTGCGGACCAGCGCGGCGGCGACCTCGGGTTCCCGTGAGCCGTGGAACCGCAGTTGGTCGAACGCATGGCCGACGTACTCGTCGAACGACAGGTCCCACGGCCGGAGCAGGACGCGGTCGCCCGGGCCGGACAGCGCCGTCGGCGCCTCCCCGGCCAGGAGCAGGCGCCGGATCGTGCTGCCCACGCGCAGCACCACTTCGATCGCGGTACTCGGGTCGTTGATCGCGGGGCTGAGCGCGCGCAGCCCGATGTCGACCAGCTGCCGCAGGCCGAAGTCCAGGTCCTCCTGCATGGTGCGGACGTCGCCGACGTACACCGCGGCCGCGATGCGGGCGTTCAGATCGCGTGCCTCATCCGGCGGCCACACCCGGGCGAGGACCTGTCCCTCGCTGATGTAGGCGCCGACGCGCGTCTCCAACCGCAGGATGCCGCCCTCGGGGATGGCCTTGAACAGTTCGTCGAGCGAAGCCTGCGTCACCCAGCCGTCGCGAGGGGCGAACACCTCGTGTGCCCTGCCGAGCGTCGAGACGTCGACGTCGGGATGCTCCCGCTCGCGGCGTTCCTCCCGGGTGAGTTGGGCCAGCACGACCTCGCTCTCCTCGGAAACCCGTCGCAGCACCTCGCCGACCTGCAGCCCACGGGCGAGGTGGTCGAGGAAGGCGATGATCGCCAGGACCGTGCTCACCGCGATGACGACGGCGGCGCCGGTGGCCAGTACCGGGGCGGTGACGTCGTCGTCGCGCACCTCCCACAACACCACCACGCAGTAGACGAACGTGGCCACGAGCAGCCCGATGACCGCCTGGGCCGGCCGGTCGGCGATGAAGGTGCGCAGGACGCGCGGGGAGAACTGCTGGCTGGCCAGTTGCAGGCTGACGACGGTCAGTGAGAAGACCACCCCCGCGGTGGTGATCGTCGCACCGGCGAGGACCGCGAGGAGCTCCTGGGCGGCGCCCGGCCGCATCTGCAGTGCGACGGGCAGCCCCCAGCGGTCGCTGCGGAACATGCGGTCGATCACCAGCAGCGCGACCGCGCTGGCGAACCCGGCGACGACGATGAGCGCCGGCAGGGCGAAGAGGCTCTCCCGGAAGCGGTAGAGCGCCGCTTCCCTGCGCAGCCTGCTCCCGCCGGAGGGGCGTTTCGGCATGGCCGGAGGGTAGCCACTGGCGCGCGAGCTAACCCGGCTAACGCCGCAGCATGAACTCCAGGAACTGTTCGCGCACCGCGGCGGGTGCGCTTCGACCGGGGTCGGCGGCGTGCAGCAGACCGACGCCGGCGGAGAACATCACGGTCGAGCGCAGCGCCGCCTCCTCGGCGGCGAACCCGTCGTCGAGGAACGCCTGGCGCAGCGCGGCGAGCACCCGCAGATCGCTTCGGCGCACCTTGTCGGCGACCTTCTCGTCGGCGATCGCCCAGGTCCGCATCACCCGCTCCACGGCCCAGTGCGACGGGTTGACCAGGGTCTCCATCATCACCCGCAGCCGCTCGCGCGGGGCGACGTCGGCCATGGTGGCGAAGCGGCGGCGTTCCCGGTCGCGGATCTCACCCCACGCCTCCACCAGCGTGGCGCGGTAGGCCTGGATGTCGGTGAAGTGCCAGTAGAAGCTGCCCTTGGTGACGCTGAGCCGGTCGCACAGCCCGCTGATCCGCAGGGCGTTGGTGCCGCCTTCGGCCAGAAGGGCGAACCCCGCGTCGATCCAGTCGTCCAGCGATGTCGGGCCGTCGCGGTCGGTCGCCATGCCCGCAGCATACGGTGGCGCGGACCCGCCCCACTCGGCTTTCAGCAAACGTACCCTACCTGCTGGTATGGCGCTCGTGAGGCGGTGTCGCGGCCGTCGCATCAGGTTTAGTGCCCAGGGTGGCGGGGCAATCGGCCGACATGAGCGACAACATCGACTTCGACTCCGCCAACGACGTGGACGGCCCCGGCGACACCCTGCGCCCGATGGAGGGGCTCGACGCCGACGACGTCCGCAACGACGACGGCGACAACGTCGTCGATCCGCCGGACGACTGGAGCGAGGCCAACCGGTCCGATCAGCTGCCCCGCGGTGAGGTGGGCGGCGGGGAATCGCTCGACGACAAGCTGGCCGCCGAGGTCCCGGATCAGGCGGCAGGCGCCGCACCCGCCGATGACTCCGCACCCGCGGGTGAGGTGGAGCCGCTGCCCGAGGACCAGGTCGACACCCTCGAGCCCGACCACCACGGCACCGACGCCGGCCAGGTCAGCGGCACCCCCGAGGACGGCGACTCCTTCTTCACCGTCGTCGAATAACTCTTCGCCCATACGCCGAGACTGCGGTCAGATCACGAATCCGTCGAGGTTCGCGATCTGACCGCAGTCTCGTCGTCGGCTCTTACGGTTCGTTGACCGCCTGCAGGACCAGCACCGAGCGGGCGGCGACGTCGATCTTGGCGCCCGCGGTCACCGAATCGCGGTCGTCATCGTCGTCGGCGGTGTTCACCACCGGTTGCCAGGCCCGCGCGAATTCCTGTGCGGGCATGGCGAATTCGAGCGGCTCGTGGTGGGCGTTGAAGCACAGCAGGAACGAGTCGTCGGTGACGCGCTGGCCGCGGACGTCCAGATCCGGGATGCCCTGACCGTTGAGGTACACCCCGATCGACTTGGCGAAGCCGCTGTCCCAGTCCTCGTCGGTCATCTCCGAACCGTCGGGGGCGAACCACGCGATGTCGGGTAGGCCGGGGGCGCCGCGCTGACGCACCGGGCGGCCGGAGAAGAACCGCCTGCGGCGGAACACCGGGTGCGAGGCGCGCAGTTCGGAGACCTTCTGGGTGAACGCGATCAGCTCGGTGTCCGCGCTGGCCCAGTCGATCCACGACAGCTCGTTGTCCTGGCAGTAGACGTTGTTGTTGCCCTGCTGGGTGCGGCCCAACTCGTCGCCGTGACAGATCATCGGCACACCCTGGGACAGCATCAGCGTGGTCAGGAAGTTGCGCTGCTGACGGCTGCGCAGGGCGTTGACCTCGGGATCGTCGGTCGGCCCCTCGACCCCGCAGTTCCAGGACCGGTTGTGACTCTCGCCGTCGTTGTTGTCCTCGCCGTTGGCCTCGTTGTGTTTCTCGTTGTAGGACACCAGATCCCGCAGCGTGAACCCGTCGTGGGCGATGACGAAGTTGATCGACGCGACGGGCCTGCGCGCGGTGTGCTCGTAGAGGTCCGACGATCCGGTCAGCCGCGACGCGAACTCGTCGAGGGTGGCCGATTCGCCGCGCCAGTAGTCGCGCACGGTGTCGCGGTACTTGCCGTTCCACTCCGTCCACTGCGGCGGGAAGTTGCCGACCTGGTAGCCGCCCGGCCCGACGTCCCACGGTTCGGCGATCAGCTTGACCTGCGACACGATCGGATCCTGCTGCACGAGTTCGAAGAACGTCGCCAGTCGGTCGACGTCGTAGAACTCGCGGGCCAGCGTCGAGGCCAGGTCGAACCGGAACCCGTCGACGTGCATCTCGGTGACCCAGTAGCGCAGCGAATCCATGATCAGCTGCAGGGCGTGCGGATGGCCGACGTTGAGGCTGTTGCCGGTGCCGGTGTAGTCCATGTAGTAGCGCTTGTCGTCGTCGACGAGGCGGTAGTAGGCGGCGTTGTCGATCCCGCGGAACGACAGCGTCGGGCCCATGTGGTTGCCCTCGGCGGTGTGGTTGTAGACCACGTCGAGGATGACCTCGATGCCCTCCTCGTGCAGCGTGCGCACCATCGCCTTGAACTCCTGCACCTGACCGCCTGGCGTGGGGCTCGAGCTGTACTTCGAGTCCGGCGCCAGGAAGCCGATGGTGTTGTAGCCCCAGTAGTTCGACAGCCCCTTGTCGACGAGCGTCGAGTCGTTGGCGAAGTGATGCACCGGCATCAGCTCGATCGCGTTGATGCCGAGCGATTTCAGGTGCTCGATGATCACCGGGTGCGACACCGCGGAGTAGGTGCCGCGGATCTGCTCGGGGATGTCGGGATGAGTCTGGGTGAGACCTCTGACGTGGGCCTCGTAGATGACGGTGTCGGCGTACTCGTGGTTCGGCGGCCGGTCCACCCCCCAGTCGAAGTAGGGGTTGATGACCACCGATTTCGGCATGTGCGGCGCCGAGTCCTCGTCGTTGCGGCTGTCCGGATCGCCGAAGTTGTAGCTGAACAGTGGCTGGCCCCAGTCGAAGGTGCCGTCGATGGCCTTCGCGTAGGGGTCGAGCAGCAGCTTGTTCGGATTGCACCGCTGACCGTTGGCCGGATCGTAGGCGCCGTGCACGCGGTAGCCGTAGCGCTGGCCGGGTTCGATGTTCGGGATGAATCCGTGCCAGACGAAGCCGTCGACCTCGGGCAGCGTGAAGCACGCGGTCTGGTTGCCGTCGGCGTCGAACAGGCACAGCTCCACGCGGTCGGCGGCCTCGCTGAACAACGCGAAGTTGGTGCCGAAACCGTCATACGTCGCACCGAGGGGGTAGGCCTTACCGGGCCAGATCTCAGACGGGACGTTCGGGTTGGGGGCTGCGGCCAAAGTGCACGCTCCTGACGCTTGTTCCATGGATCGGGTGATCCCACTGTCCCCGAGCTATACCCATTTGGCGCCTTACGATGCACCCGCCCCGACGACCGTCACACCGCCGCTGCGCAGCGCCTCGACCGCCTCGGCGGTCGACTCCTCGGCGACGCCCGCGGTGTGGTCGAGCAGCACCCGGGTGCGCAAGCCCGCCGCGGCCGCGTCGGCGCCGGTGGCGCGTACGCAGTAGTCGGTGGCGATGCCCACGACGTCGACCGCGTCGACGCCGCGCTGACGCAACCAGTCCGCCAGCGGCGTACCGGCGGCGTCGCTGCCCTCGAAACCGCTGTAGGCCGCCGAGTACTCGCCCTTGGTGAACACCGCCTCGAACGGCGACGGGTCGAGGTCCGGGTGGAATTCGGCGCCGTCGGTGCCCGCGACGCAGTGCCGCGGCCACGACACCCGGTAGTCCGGGGTGTCGGAGAAGTGCTCACCCGGGTCGATGTGGAAGTCCTTGGTCGCGACGACGTGGGCGTAACCGCCCGTGCCGATCAGCTCGTTGATACGGCCGGCGACCGAGGCGCCGCCGGTCACCGCCAGTGAGCCGCCTTCGCAGAAGTCGTTCTGGACGTCGACGACGATGAGCGCGCGCATAGCGTCACGGTAGCGCCGCCCGGGCGGTCACACACCTGCAGCGCGGACCCGGTGGTGCACGGTCAGCAGGAGGTGGTCGAACGCCGAGCGGGGCGGCAGCGTGTCCTCGTAGTAGAGGGCGGTGAAGTCGGCGAGCAACCGTTCGGCGAAGGTGCGCAGCTTCACCCCGGCCTCGGCGGCGCGCCATTTGAGCAGTTCGAACGCGGCCACCGCGTCGACGCGGTAGACGAGCATGAGCATGCCCTTGGCGCGTTCGATCGCTGCGCGGTGTTCGACCATCGCCGCCGCGGTGGCCGCCGCCATCTCCCGGGAGGAGTCCTCCCGGCGGGTGGGGGTGACGTCGACGTAGAAGCCCTGGGTGCCGACGATCTCGCCGGTCTCGTCGACCAGCCGGTCGGCGATCACGACGACGTCGTGGATGCCGTTGTGGGTGTCGATGATCCGATGGCGGGTGCTGAACGTCCGCCGGGTGCGGCGGATGTCGTCGAGGGTGGCGGCCACGGAGACGTAGTCGTCGGGGTGTTTGTGGGCGAGCACCAGGTCGGTGGTGGGAGCGACGGACCCCGGCTGGTACCCGTGCATCAGGTACACCGGGTCGGACCACTCCCAGCGTTCGTCGGCGAAGTGGTAGCAGAACCATCCGACGTTCTGGGGGGATCCACCGGCCAGCGCCCGCTCCAGCGTCTCTTCGGGCGGCACCCTGCCACAGTAACCCCGCGATGTGACCTCAGCCACCGAATAGTAAGTACAGCCCCATGAAGGTGTAGCCGACCATCACCAGCATCATCGCGAGCTGTCCGGTGATCTGGTTGGTCTTGGGCAACAGCCGCAGCGCGCGGTCGTGTGCGGCGACCACGCCGGCCATGTGCCCGGCGACCACGAACGCCACCTTGAGCGTCGCGAGCACCGACGGGTGCATCGAGAGCAGATAGCTCACCTCGAGATTGCCGATGCCGAGGACGTTCCAGCCGCGCTGCATCGGGTCGGCCAGCAGGATCACCGTCTGCTGACCGCGTTCGACCAGGTAGGTGAGGTAGTGGGCGAAGACGTAGCCGATCACGATCGGGATCAGCGAATGCGCCATCAGGCCGGGTAGCTCGCGCCGCCGCGCCCGGTCCACCCCGCCGGTGGCCATCGCCGCGGCGGTGAACGTCGCGAAGACGACCAGAGCGAACAGTGCCAGCCCGGCGGTCTTGAGCAGCGTCGCCGTCCACGGTCCGGTGGCGGTCGAGTCGACGAAATTGCGCCACACCGGCATCGCCGAGAAGCTGTCGAAGGCCGTCGACCCGAGCAGTACCGACAGCACCGCGACGGTGCCCGGCCGCACCGGAAGCGTCGGCAGATGGTCGAACGGGTTGCCGATGGCGATCCGGCCCGTATCGGGTTGGCGCCGGAACAGCGACAGCCGGGACGCGACGACGCCGTACACCTCGAACGGGTCGGCGCGCGCGCACCACCGCTCCCCGAACCACAGGGCGCCTGCGAACGTCACGCCGAGGTAGATCAGCAGCCAGGTGCGGATGGCGGGCACCGAACCCGGATCGGGGCTGGCGAGCTCCAGCCAGACGAACGCGAACAACCCGAACGCCGCGGGCCAGTATCCGAGCCGCACCAGATACTGGCGCCGGTCGCCGCGGCGGCGCAGACCCAGGACCCGGTACAGGGCGCGCACCGGCGAGATCGCCCGCCACACCGGTCCGATCGCCCACGACACCGCGACCAAGCCGACCCACATGAGCACGTAGAACACGCCGGGCAGCGGGTTCTCGGCGTTCTGCGGACCGAAGAACGCGGCGAGTGCCACCCACACGGTGACCGCCAGTGCGAGCAGCGCAAGGATCCAGCGGGTCACCGGCGCGTCGACGGCGGCGGTCACCCAGGGCGGCAGCGCCCGTCCTGGACGGGTCTCGTCGAAGCGCGGTTTGCGCCAGGCGAGCGCGACCACGGCGAAGGTCGCGGTGAGCGCCCACGCCGCACCGAGCAGCGCATAGGTGTAGGGGATCGGCAGATCCGTGGACCCGCCGAGACCGTGCGCGAGGACCGTGACCTGCGCGCCGGGAGTCACTGCACTTGCACGCTGGCGATCACGCGGTTGAGCTCGTGCAGCTCGATGTCGATGTTGCCCGGCACCTCCGCGGTGAACTGGAACTGCTGCCCGTCCTTGGGCTCCACCTTGAAGGTGTGCTCGGGCACGGAGTGCACATGCAGTTCGTCGGCGGCGTCGCTGTTGACGCGCAACACTATCGGTTCACCGACCTTGCCCTGCAGCCGCGCGTTGGTCGGGGTGACGGTGCCGCCCTCGATGCTGACGTCGATGGTGAGCCGGTCGGCGGGCCGCTGCTGGTCGGTCATGTCCGACGGGCTGATCGTCGACGCGGACGGATTCGGGCTCGACGCCTCCTCGCTGTCCTGGGTGCCGCCGCAGGCGGCGAGCGTCAGAGCCGCCACGGTCGCGATGAGGACTGATCCGGTGCGTCGAGTCACGGGTTCCCTTCTCCGTCGGGGGTGTCGCCGCCCTTGCGGCGATTCTTGGCGGCAATGTAGACGACCACCCCGGCCACCACGAAGGCGGGCGCGAAGGCCGGCACGGCGATCCAGATCGGATGGTCGGCGAGGAGCTGGACGTCCGGTGTCACGGTCATGCCTGGGCCGACGGTTGCAGTTCGGCCTCGCTCCCGCTCGGCTCGCTGTTGTTGATCCGGCCGCCACCCCAGGTGATGCCGGCGATCATCGTCAGCGTGCAGACCAACACCACCAGGCACCCGATCAGCCACAGCGACTGCGGGATGTCGGGGCTGCGCTCACGCTGCAGGATCGTGATCTCCGAGACCATCGGGCGGGTGAACTGCGGTTCGGCGGGCACTTCCTGCGCGCCGATGCCGGGATCACCGGCGAGGTAGATCGGCACGGCCGCCAGCGTCTTGCCGTCGTGCACGCGCAGCAGCGTCTTCCAGGTGCCCGACACCGGCATCGGCTGGGTCGACACGTAGTGGCCCGGGCCGACCTTCTCGAGGTTGTCGACGAACTGACCGCGCTCGTTGGGTAGACCGCCCTGCCAGCCGAGCACCGAGACCCAGTTCGGGTCGTCGCTGACCACGTCGGGCGGGTTGAACCGGACGTCGGCGGTCACGAACCGTGCGCCGTCGACCGCGGGGGCCTCGGTCAAAGTGACCGCGGCGGTGGCGTTCTCGGGCACCTTGTACTGCAGCCCGTTGGCGGCGGCCGCACCGATGGCGACGACGGTCAGGGTGACCAGCCCGACGCCGATCGCCCGGCGGGGCAGGCGTTGACCGGTGAGCACCATGCCGACCATCGCGCCGCAGGCGCCGGTGAGCACCGCGACCGGAATGGACATCGCCAGCGCCTCCGGCCAGAAGCTCGTCGGCCAGGGGAGGTGGTACACGGCGTTGATCCACAACGACTCCAGCCACAGGCCGACGGTGCCGATCCCGAGCCCGGCCACCAGGCCGAACAGCACGGGCCGTTTGATCAACGGGGTGAGTGCGAGGAGTTCGACGACGACCGCGGCGCCGAGGTAGAGCGCGAACCAGTTGACCGGCGCGTCGAGCACCGGGGCCACCGCGAAGGCGACGATCCCGCGCAGGCCGACCGCGATGATCGCGGCGATCAGCGCCGCGCCGCGACCCATGAAGATCCGTGCGCCGACCAGCGCCAGACCCGCGGCCGCTGCGATCAGCATCGGCTGGAACACCTGCCGGAACTGCGGCACCCCGAAGTCGAACTCGATCTGGTAGACCGATGCGCCGATCAGGACGCCGGCAAAGGCCAGGTACTGCACGAACTTCAGCCCGATACCGTCGGCCGGGGCGTCGGCGGGCCGGTCCCTGCGTCCTTCGTGTTCGAGGTAGAGCGCCGCCAGGGTGGAGAAGCCGGCGCCGCCGATCATCATCAGGTGCGTCGGCCCCCACAGCGTGACGTCCTGGCCGAAGATGCGGTGCCAGATGTCGTCGAGCGGAAAGCCCATCAGCGCGTAGAGACCGCAACCGGCCATCACGAGGCCGCCGACCGGCGCGTACCAGTGGTCGGTGATGCGGACCGCCGCCGGGCCCGGACGGTCGAAGGGCAGCACCATGGCGGTGCACCCGGCGACGAAGATGCCGAACAGGCCGATGAGGATGAAGTAATGCGCAGGGTTCGCCAGCGCACCGTCGTCGCGTCCGTTTCCGATGTGCAGGCTGACGTCCCAGATGAAGCCGAACAGCGCGCAGATGATCGAGGCGATGAACATCGCGATCGGCAGCGCCACCCACGGCGGCCGTTTGAATCGTCGGCCCGACCAGTCGGCCAGCTTCGTCAACCAGCTGATCTTGTGGTTGCGGTGCAGGTAGCCGATGTAAAGGAGGATTGCGCTGACGATCACCGCGGCAACCGACAGGCCGATGACCTCATGGATGGCGGTGCCGCCGCCCTCGTCACCCTGCGCCAGCACCGAGACGCCGGAAACCTCGCCGAAGAACTCCACTGTCATCTCCCGGGTTTGGACGGACGGAACTTACTGTTCGGTAATGTTGCCAGAATCTCCAAGGTGAAACCAGGGGTACCGGGTATTTTACGTACCCCCGGGCCACTTGGCGTACGGCACATCCGACGCACGCGGGTGACGTACCCCACGGCGCCGTTCGTCAATCACCCGGCGTGTCGCTAGGGGGTGAGCACCACCTTCACCATGCCGTCCTGCTTCTTCTGGAAGGTCTCGTACGCGCCGGGCGCCTCGGCGAGCGGCAGCCGGTGCGTGGCGAAGTTCTCGACGCCCAGCGGATCCTCGGCGGTCAGCAGCGGCAGGATGTCGGGCACCCAGCGTTTGACGTTGGCCTGCCCCATCCGCATGGTCAGCTGCTTGTCGAACAGCGTCATCATGTTGATCGGATCGGCCGCGCCGCCGTACACCCCCGACAGCGAGATCGTGCCGCCGCGCCGGGCCAGCGAGATCGCCGAGTTCAATGCCGCGAGCCGGTCGATCCCGGCGTTCTTCATGACCACGCGCCCGATCGGGGACGGCAGGAATCCGGCCGCGGTATGCGCCACCTCGGCGATGGGCGAGCCGTGCGCCTCCATGCCGACGGCGTCGATCACCGAGTCCGCGCCGCGACCTTCGGTGAGGTCGGCGACCACGGCGTTGACGTCCTGGCTGCGCAGATCGATGACCTCTTCGCAGTACGGCCGGGCCCGGTCGAGACGCTCTTTCACGAGGTCGACGCCGATCACCCGGCAGTTGTTGTGGTGGGCGGCGATGCGGCACGCCATCGAACCGATCGGCCCGAGCCCGAGCACCACCACGGTGCCGCCGTCGGGGATCTGCGCGTACTCGACGGCCTGCCAGGCGGTCGGCAGCACGTCGGACAGGTAGACGTAACGCTCGTCGGGCCCGTCGTGGGGGACCTTGATGTGGGTGTACTGCGCCTGCGGCACCCGCAGGTACTCGGCCTGGCCGCCGGCCACCTCGCCGTAGAGGGTGGAGTAGCCGAACAGCGCCGCGCCCGTGCCCTGGTCGCGATTCTGCGTGGTCTCGCACTGGCTCTGCAGCCCGTGATCGCACATCCAACAGCTGCCGCACGAGATGTTGAACGGGATCACCACGCGGTCGCCGACCTCCAAGGTGCCCACTGCTGGACCTGTCTCTTCGACCACGCCCATGGCCTCGTGGCCGATGATGTCTCCGGGGTTCATGAACGCGGTGAGCACTTCGTACAGGTGCAGATCGGATCCGCAGATGTTGGTGCTGGTGACCCGGATGATGGCGTCCGTCGGCTCCTTGATCACCGGATCGGGCACGTTGTCGACCGAGACCTTCCGGCGTCCCTGCCAGGTCACTGCGCGCATGCGTCCTCCTCGAGTAGATGTCGAGTCAGAGCGTGCCCACGCCGATTCCGATCAAACGCTCCACTGGGTGACGGGCCGCTCGGCGCGCACACCGTCGACGACGACGTCGACGCGTTCGTCGAAGAAGCAGATGTGGTCGCGCACGGGGGCGCCGTCGTGCAGCGGGTCGCGGTAGGTCCAGGCGACGTCGCGCGGTCCGTCGGGCACCGAGTAGTACGACGCGCGGCCCTTGTAGGCGCAGTAGGACACCGTGTCGCTCGGGGCCAACTCGCCGACGTCGTCGGCGGGCAGGTAGCAGCGCATCGGCAGGTTGGTCTCGAACAGCAGCAGCGGCCGCGACGACTCCGCGAGTACCCGTCCGTCGTACTCGACGCGCACATGGCGGTCGCTGCGCAGGACGTCGATGCGGTGGAACGGATCGTGCGGGTGGCTGACCACGGGTTCGGATTCCTCGCGCCACCCGAAGACGGCGAAGTCGAGCACCACAAAGTCGGCGAAGTCGGGGTCGGCCGGCCGGAACGCGGCGCCCGCGCCGGTCTCCTCACCGGCCACCACGTCGTATGTGGTGCCGTCGCACGAGTGCGCGGTGAACGGCACGGTCGGGTCGAGCATGCGTTGGCCGTCCTCTTCGGCCGCCGATTCGGCGCCGGCGGGAACCAGGTGGGCGGTCAGCGCATCGAGCGGGACGGCGTAGGTCGGCACGATACGGCGCGGCTCCCACACCAGCCGGGCCCGGTCGGTGTCGGCGACCGGTTCCCCGGCCAGCGCCACGCGGATCCGTTTCGGTGTCGGCTCGTAGCGCAACGCGTCGAATGCGGCGCCGAGGACGCCGCTCATCTGCTGGGCCATCCGGCCTCCTGCGTCACTTGCGCGGTGGTTTGAGCACCTTCATCGCCAGCCGCATCACCGATTCCGGCACCCGGTCCTTGGCGCCGAGCGCGGTGTCGGCGGCGCGGCCGCGCAGTACGGTGCCGCGGCCGAAGTAGCGGTTGAGCGGACCGCCGCTCGGTTCGAGGTCGACGTGCAGCGGAGGGGCGCCGTCGGCGGCGCCGAGGGCGCGGGAGATCACCATGCGCTGGATCTCGCTGGTGCCCTCGAAGATCGTGTAGAGCTTGGCGTCGCGGTACCACTTCTCGACGGGGTGGTCGGTGATGTAACCCCAGCCGCCCATCGTCTGGATGGCCCGTTCGGTCGCCTTCACCGCGACCTCGCTGGCCGCCAGCTTCGACATCGACCCCTCACCCCGGTCGAAGGGCACACCGGTGGCGGCCATCCAGGAGGCGCGCCAGGTGAGCAGCCGCGCGGCGTCGATCTGGGTGGCCAGATCGGCCATCGGGAACGAGATGCCCTGGTTGTCGATGATCGGCGCGCCGAACGCCTCCCGCCGGTTGGCGTACTCGGTCATGTATTCCAGTGCGGCGCGGGCGATTCCGAGCGCCTGGGCGGCGACCATCGGACGGGTCTGCTCGAAGGTGCCCAACGCGGCCGAAGATCTGGACGCCCCACCCGCCAATCCTTCAGCGGCTTCGCGCGCCTTGGCGAGTTTGTGCTCGAGCTTCTCCTGTCCGCCGAGCAGGTTCTCGCCGGGGATGCGCACGCCGTCGAACCTCAGCTCCGCAGTGTGGGAGGCGCGACAGCCGAGCTTGTCGAGTTTGCGCACCAGCTCCAGGCCGGGTGTGCCGCCGGGAACGATGAACAGTGCCTGCCCTTTGTGGCCGAGCTCCTGGTCGACGACGGCGTTGACGACGTGGACGTTCGCGATGCCGCCGTTGCCGATCCACATCTTGTGGCCGTCGATGATCCAGTCGTCACCATCGCGCGTCGCGGTGGTGCGCAGGTTGCGCACATCGCTGCCGCCCTCGGGTTCGGAAATCGCCAGCGCGGCGAGTTTGAGATCGCCCGGCGTCCCGAAGCACTCTGGCGCCCACTGCAGCATCTGTTCGGGGGAGGCGGCCTGTCCGATCGCCGACAGCGCCAGGGCGGGCATGACGATCGCGAGGCCGATCCCCGCGCAGCCCCAGAACAGTTCCTCCATGAACATGGGCAGCGACAGTCCGGTCGGGTCGCCGATCAGGTCGCGGTAGAACAGCGGACTGTAGAACCCCCGCTGGGCGGCCTCCTCCAGCACGGGCCACGGGAACTCCTGGCGCTGGTCGTATTCGAGCGCCACCGGGCGGATGCACTGCTCCGCGAACTCATGCGTGCGCCGCGCGAGATCATGCTGCGCGAGCGTGGGTCTCAGGTCGAAGGTCATCGAACGTTCGGATAACCGGTGATCGGCGGGGTGAAACCAACGTTTGCGTGCGCAAACATGAAACGAGGGGCGCCCCGTGTCGGGACGCCCCTCGTAGGTGTTCGGATCAGCGGACGGTGACCCAGACGATGCGGTCGTCGTTGTCGTAACGCACCGAGACGATCTTGGACTGGTCGAGCGGCTTGACCATGCCCTGGTGGGTCACCCGAATTGCGTAGCCGCGGTCGTCGAGCTGCTCGATCGCGTTCTGGGCGTTGCCCGGGCCGGCCGGGGCGGCCTGTGCAGGGGTGGCCAGGCCGAGGAACCCGGTGGCGACGGCGCCGGCGACGATGGTGGCGAATCCGATCTTGTTCATGTCCTGCTTCTTTCTATCCCTCAAGGTGTGCGTGCGAGCCGTGTGGCCACTGGCGTGGATTCGTCGCGGTTCGAACGTCTTCGGTGACCGTTCCGGGGGCCCTCCGTTCCGGTCTGCACTGGTAAACCCGCTGGTCAACGATTTAATTCCACTGGCAGTAATTGATTGACGAGTGGCAGGATGTTTTGGTTCATTCTTTTGCTCGGATAGCACAGCTTCGTAATGTGGACAGGTCGTGATCTGCACTCGCAAACGAGTGCGGACCGACGGCGCGGGCGGCGGCGTTCGAACGTATGATCGAACTCGTGGGCGATTTGCAGGGGATCGGCTACAACGGGCAGCCGGTACCGCCGCCGTTCCGGCGGGTGGATCCGCCGGTGCCGGTATTGGTGGACCTCGGGGTGCTGTTTCCCCGGGAACCGCACCGGCACGGCGGTTACAACCCGGCCGGGCTGCAGATGCACGCCGTCGTGGAGGGGCGCCTGACGTGTTGGGGGATGTGCGAACAGGGCTACTGGTGGGGCCTGGTCACCTACGACATCGCCTACGGCGCGCAGCGCAAATCGGTCACCCACTGGGTGCCCGCGTGGGTGCTCAAGCGGCAGATGGATCCTCGGTGACGGCATCGATGCGGCGCTGCGCCTCGCCGGGAGAGATACGCAGCCGCTGGGCCAGCACCTCGGCAGGGGTCCGGTGGGACGGGCCGCCGATGGTGACGAGCCGGCCGGTCAGCCGACGTTCCACCTCATGCACCTGTTCGCGCAGCCGGCCGAGGCGGAGCAGTGCGGACTGGGCGTCCGCCCGGCTCAAGCCGGCCACTGGCAGCGCGCTGAGCTGCCCCGACAGCACCTCGACGGTGTCCATCGCATCCATGACCTGATCTCGTATCGAACTCATGTTCGACACGTTAGCGGGGGTGGGTGACAAGTCGGCGCCGATATCGTGGACTCCATGTCCCCGAGGTATGCGACCGCCGACAGCGTCGACCGCGATGACCTGCTCGAGTTCGTGCGGTCCCGGCACAAGATGGTGCTCACCACCTTCCGTGCCGACGGCACACTGCAGAGTTCGCCGGTCACCGGCGGCGTGGACGAGTCGGGGCGGATCGTGATCGCGAGCTATCCGCAGCGCGCCAAGACCGCGAACATCCGGCGGGCGGGCCGGGCCAGCGTGACCGTGCTCTCCGACGAGTTCAACGGGCCGTACGTCCAGGTGGACGGCGATGCGGAGGTGGTCGGCCTGCCCGAGGCGGTCGACGCGCTGGTCGACTACTACCGCGCGATCGCGGGCGAACACCCGGACTGGGACGAATACCGCCGAGCGATGGTCGACCAGGGCAAGTGTCTGATCCGGCTCACCCCCACCCGGTGGGGACCGGTCGCCACCGGTGGTTTCCCGCCGCCCGCCGACGGCTGAACAGGACATGCCGGTGTCGTTGTGATAGTCAGGCACCTGCGGACGCATTGCGTCGCCTAGCACGTCAAACTATAGTCTGGACACATGTCCAGAAGGTTCGGAGTCTCTGCGTGAATCGATTCGACCAGCTCAGCGCCACGCGGCCCAGCCTCGGATCGATCTGAGTATGCGTATCGCATTGCTGTCCTACCGCAGCAAAACGCACTGCGGCGGCCAGGGGGTCTACGTCCGCCACCTCAGCCGCGGGCTCGCCGACCTCGGTCACGACGTCGAGGTGTTCTCCGGCCAGCCCTACCCCGAAGGCCTCGATCCGCGGGTTCGGCTGACGAAGGTGCCCAGCCTCGACCTCTACCGCGAACCCGATCCGTTCCGGGTGCCGCGCCCCAGTGAGATCCGGGACCGCATCGACCTGCTGGAACTGCTGACGACGTGGACCGCCGCGTTCCCCGAACCCAAGACGTTCACGATGCGCGTGGCTCGCCTGCTGGCCGGGCGGCGCGGCGACTTCGACGTCGTCCACGACAACCAGAGCCTCGGCACCGACCTGCTGAAGATCGCGGACATGGGGCTGCCGGTGGTGGCCACCGTGCACCACCCGATCACCCGCGACAAGGTGGTCGACGTGGCGGCCGCGCGCTGGTGGCGCAAACCGCTGGTGCGCCGCTGGTACGCCTTCGCCGAGATGCAGAAGAAAGTCGCCCGCCGGATTCCGGAACTGCTCACCGTCTCGTCGTCGTCGGCCAACGACATCGCCGAGGACTTCGGCGTCGCACCCGAGCAGTTGCACGTCGTCCCGCTCGGGGTGAACACCGAACTGTTCCGGCCCGCCGAGCACCGGGTGAGCGGCCGCATCATCGCCATCGCCAGCGCCGACGTACCGCTCAAGGGTGTCAGTCACCTGCTGCACGCGGTGGCGCGGCTACGGGTCGAGCGCAACCTCGACGTGCAGCTGGTCTCGAAGCTCGAGCCCAACGGGCCGACCGAGAAGCTGATCGCCGAACTCGGCATCTCCGACATCGTGCACAGTTCGAGCGGGCTGTCCGACGAGGAACTCGCGGCGCTGCTCGCATCCGCCGAGGTCGCCTGCATCCCGTCGCTGTACGAGGGTTTCTCGCTGCCCGCGGTGGAGGCGATGGCCAGCGGGACACCGATCGTGGCCAGCCGCGCGGGGGCGCTGCCCGAGGTGGTCGGCGAGAACGACGAGTGCGCTCGCCTGGTGGCGCCCGGTGACGTCGACGAACTCACCGCCGCACTCGGCGAGCTGCTGGACTCGCCCGCCACCCGGCACCGGCTGGGAGCGGCGGGCCGCCGTCGTGCGCTCGACGTGTTCAGCTGGGAATCAGTTGCCGCGCAGACGGTTTCGGTCTACAAGAAGGCGATGGCACATGCTGACCGTTGATTTCGACCGGCTGGGAGTCGGGCCGGGCACCAAGGTGATCGACGTCGGCTGCGGTGCGGGCAGGCACACGTTCGAGGCGTACCGGCGCGGGGCCGACGTGATCGGCTTCGACCAGAACGCCCAGGACCTCAACGACGTCGACGAGATCCTGCAGGCGATGAAGGCTCAGGGCGAGGTGCCGGCGTCGGCGAAAGCCGAAGCGGTCAAGGGTGATGCGCTCGATCTGCCGTATGCCGACGGCACGTTCGACTGTGTGATCGCCTCGGAGATCCTCGAACACGTCCCGCAGGACACCGTCGCGATCGGTGAACTGGTGCGGGTGCTCAAGCCCGGCGGAAAGCTCGCGATCACCGTGCCGCGCTGGCTGCCCGAGCGGATCTGCTGGCTGCTGTCGGACGAGTACCACGCCAACGAGGGCGGCCACATCCGGATCTACAAGGCCGACGAACTGCGCGACAAGGTGACCGACCGCGGGATGCGGTTCACCCACAGCCACCACGCCCACGCCCTGCATTCACCGTTCTGGTGGCTCAAATGCGCTGTGGGAACGGAGAAGAACGACCACCCCGCCGTCGCGGCGTACCACAAGCTGCTGGTGTGGGACATGATCTCGGCGCCTTGGCTGACCCGCCGCGGGGAGGAACTGCTCAACCCGCTGATCGGCAAGAGCGTCGCCCTCTACTTCGAGAAGCCGGATGTCCGCGGCTGAGCTGCCCGGGATCCCCGGCGTCTTCACCCCGGCCCAGTGTCGGCAGACCGCGGAGTCCATTGCCGCCGAACAGGAGTCCTCAGGCGCGATTCCGTGGTTCCGCGGCGGGCACACCGACCCCTGGGACCACGTCGAGTCCGCGATGGCGCTGACCGTCGCGGGTCTGCTGGAACCGGCGCGCGCTGCCTACGACTGGTGCCGCACCACGCAGCGGCCCGACGGGTCCTGGCCGATCCAGTTCCGCAACGGCGTGATCGAGGACGCCAACAGCGACAGCAACTTCTGCGCCTACATCGCTGCGGGCGTCTGGCATCATCTGCTGATCACCGGTGACCGCTCCTTCGCCGAGGCCATGTGGCCCGTGGTGTCCAAGGCCGTCGACTTCGTCCTCGGTCTGCAGCGCCCCAACGGTGAGATCTCCTGGGCGCAAAGCGAATCCGGTCCCATCCCCGAGGCCCTGCTGACCGGGTGCGCGAGCATCCACCACAGCATGCGGTGCGCGCTCGCACTCGCCGACTACATCGGCGAACCGCAGCCCGAATGGGAGGTCGCCGTCGGCCGGTTGGGCCACGCGATCGTCGCGCATCCCGGCTCGTTCGTGCCGAAGGACCGGCACGCGATGGAGTGGTACTACCCGGTGCTCTGCGGTGCGCTGCGCGGCCCGGCCGCCCGGGCCCGGATCGACGACCGCTGGCACGATTTCGTCGTTCCGGACCTCGGCATCCGGTGTGTCGACGACCGGCCCTGGGTCACCGGCGCCGAGACCTGCGAGCTGGTGATGGCGCTCGACGCCATCGGTGACCGGGTGCGGGCGCACCAGCAGTTCGCCGCCATGCACCACCTGCGGGAGGCGGACGGATCCTATTGGACCGGACTGGTTTTCGCCGACGGCAAGCGCTGGCCGGAGGAACGCACCACGTGGACCGGGGCCGCGGTCATCCTGGCCGCGGACGCGCTGACCGGCGCGACGCCGGGCAGCGGGATCTTCCGCGGTGCGGATCTCCCGCGCGGCCTCGAAGACGAGTTCGACTGCGCCTGCGCCGTCAGCGACCGCTGACTTCTGGCGTTGACTCTGCGCCCACGGCGGTCGCCACTCGCACAATGGCGCCGTGAGCGCAGAGTCAGCGACCGCTGTTCACTCCAGCGAGCCGGCCTGTCCCGCAGTGCGTTCCAGCACCCGCATGGATCCGGTCACGGTGACCTCGCGGAACGCCCCGGTGCCCAGCGCGCGCTGGTAGATGTGGAACGGCGCCTGTCCGCCCTCGTCGGGATTCGGGAACACGTCGTGGATGATCAGTGCACCGCCGGGTTCCACCCACCTGGCCCAGCCCTCGAAGTCGCGCTGCGCGGCCTCCTCGGTGTGACCGCCGTCGATGAACAAGAGCCGCAACGGCGTTCGCCATCCGCGGGCCACCACCGGTGAGCGGCCGACCACCGCGACGACGTGGTCCTCGAGGTCGGCGGCGTCGAGGGTGTGGCGCATGGTGGGCAGGGTGTCGAAGCGCCCGGTGACGGGGTCGACCATGGTGGTGTCGTGGTACTCCCAGCCGGGCTGGTGTTCCTCGGAGCCGTGGTGGTGGTCGACGGTGTAGACCACACCGCCGGTCTCCTGCGCCGCCGCGCCCAGCATCAGCGTGGACTTGCCGCAGTAGGTACCGATTTCGACGCCGATCCCGTCGCCGAGGTAGCGGATCGCGGTGTCGTACAGCGTGCGTCCCTCGTCGGCCGGCATGAAGCCGACGGCCTCGTCGGCGAGCGCGAACAGCCGCGCGGCGCGGGGCGGGAGATCAGTGTCGGTGAGGCTCATGGTCATCCAACTTAGCCGTTGCTGGCCATGCGGCGTTGTAGTAGCGTCCGGACATGTGTCCGATCCGACGCTGGAGTCGACTCGGCGCCGCCTGACCGCGAAACAAGCCGACACCGTGGACCGGCTGGGACGCGCCGCGGTCGACATCCTCAACCGTGACGGTTTCGCCGGGATGACCGTGCGGCGCGTCGCCGCCGAAGCCGGGGTCGGGGCGGCGACGGCCTATACCTACTTTTCCTCCAAAGAGCATCTCGTCGCCGAGTTGTTCTGGCGCAGACTGGCCGCGGCGCCGCCGGCTGAGCACACGTCGGCCGACCCCGCCACCCGGGTGGTGGAGGTGCTGCGCGACATCGCGCTGCTGGTGGCCGACGAGCCGGAGTTCGCCGGTGCGGTGACCAACGCCCTGCTCGGCAAGGACCCCGACGTCGAGGTGCTGCGGCAGCGCATCGGACGCGATGTGCGCGACCGGCTGGTGAACGCGCTGGGAGCGCCGGTCGACTTCGACGCGGTCGAGGCGCTCGAGCTGCTCTACGTCGGTGCGCTGGTGTGGGCCGGGATGGGTTACTCGTCCTACGACGACATGACGCAGCGGCTGGAGCGTTCGGCGCGGCTGCTGCTGCGCTAACCGCCCACCAGCGCCGTCGACGCCGCGACGGCGGGGTCGAAGAGCTCGTGCACGTCGCGGCCGTCCTCGAAGATCAGCGCCGTCAGCTCCCGAAGCCCGCCCAGCAGCACCACGGCCAGCGGGCGACTCAGCGGGGCGCGCCCGGACCGGCGGAACCCCGGGCTGCTGGTCAGCGCGACGAGCATGTCGGCGAGCCGGTCGATCGCCCAGCGGTGCAGCGGGGTGGCCTGGGCGCCGAGGGCGGGCAGTTCGCGGATCCAGCTCAACGTGATCGCGGGCCGTGCGGAGATGTGGTCGACGTACGCGCCGACGGCGCAGCGGATCTGCTCGTCCCACGCGGCCTCCGGATCCACCGCGGCGGTGATCCGCGCGATCAGTGCATCGTTGTTGGCGCGCAGGAGTTCGACGAAACACTCCTCCTTCGTGGCGAACCGGTCGTAGAAGGTGCGTTTGGAGGTGCGGGCGTGCCGGACGATGTCGGCAACCGTGGTGTCGCGGTATCCGCGCTCGGCGATCGAGGCCGCCAGCCCGTCGAGCAACCGGCCGCGGAAGCCGTCGGAAAGAGTCCCGTCGTGCTCCGCCGAAGCCATCCCACCTCCCCGCAACCCTTGCGCCTCCTGGTACCGGCCGGTACCGTACCTCACAAGTTTCCGGTACACCGCAGTACCGCCAACCGGCTGGAGTGCCATGAGTGAAGCAATGATCGCTGAAGTCCCCACCCCGAGCCCCCGGGCGGCGCACCTGCCGCCCGCCCTGCGCGCCCCGATGCCGCTGCAGGGCCTCGCCTACGGCGCCGCCCGCCGCCAACTGGTGTCCTGGATGGCCCGCCGGCACGGACCGGCGTTCACGCTGCACATCCCGATGTTCGGCCGCACGGTCATCGTCGCCGACCCGCAACTGGCCAAACAGGTGTTCATGGCCCCGACCGACGCCGTCGGCAACATCCAGCCCAACCTGAGCCGCGTGCTGGGGCCGGGTTCGGTGTTCGCCCTCGACGGTGCCGAACACAAGCGGCGCCGCAAGCTGCTCACCCCGCCGCTGCACGGCAAGAGCGTGAAGAACTACGAGAAGCTCTTCGAGGAGGAGACCCTCCGCGAATCGGCGAACTGGCCCGACGGGCGGCCGTTCGAGACGCTGGAGCCGATGATGCGGATCACGCTCAACGTGATCCTGCGGGCGGTGTTCGGCGCCGACGGTGAGAAACTCGACGAACTGCGCCGCATCATCCCGCCGTGGGTGACGCTGGGCTCGCGCCTCGCGGTGGTCCCGAGCCCGTCCCGCACATTCGGGCGGTGGACGCCGTGGGGCCGGCTCGCCGCATACCGCAGGCAGTACGACGCGGTGATCGACCGGCTGATCGACGAGATCCGGCGCGATCCGCGGTTCGACGAACGCGACG
This sequence comes from Mycobacterium sp. GA-2829, assembly GCF_001499965.1. Lineage (GTDB taxonomy): Bacteria > Actinomycetota > Actinomycetes > Mycobacteriales > Mycobacteriaceae > Mycobacterium. The sequence goes on along the minus strand of NZ_LQIT01000027.1, from coordinate 46,360 downwards.
ACGTGCTCGCGCTGCTGCTGCGCAGCACCTACGAAGACGGTACGGAGATGACGCGCCGCGAGATCGCCGACGAACTGCTCACGCTGCTGGCCGCCGGTCACGAGACGACGGCGTCGACACTCGGCTGGGCCTTCGAGCGGATCAGCCGCCACCCCGAGGTGCTCGCCGAACTGGAAGCCGAAGCGGCGACCGACGACAACTCCTACCGGCAGGCCACGATCTTCGAGGTGCAGCGCAACCGCACCGTCATCGACTTCGCGGGCCGCCACGTCTACGCGCCGACCTTCGAACTCGGCGAGTGGGTGATCCCGCGGGGGTATTCGATCGTCGTCGCTCTCTCGGAGATCCACGAACACGCCTCCGACTACGCGGACCCGGAGCGGTTCTCGCCCGAACGGTTTGTCGGGGCTCGCCCCTCCCCGCTGGCCCATGTGCCGTTCGGCGGAGGTACCCGCCGCTGCATCGGTGCGGTGTTCGCGAACGTGGAGATGGACATCGTGCTGCGAACGGTGTTGCGGCACTTCGCGATCGAGACGACCACGGCGCCGGGGGAGAAGGTGCACTCCCGCGGGGTGGCCTATACGCCGAAGGCCGGCGGGCAGGTCACCCTGCGCCGCCGGCCCCAGCCGCTGGCCTGAATCAGGCCTTCGCGTCGGCCCGCTTGGGCAGCTTCCAATCCGGCCGCGGGAAGTGGCAGGTGTAGCCCCACGGCATCCGCTCCAGGTAGTCCTGGTGCTCGGGTTCGGCCTCCCAGAACTCGGGGGCCGGCGTCACCTCGGTGACCACCTTGCCGGGCCACAGCCCGGAGGCGTCCACGTCGGCGATCGTGTCGAGCGCGACGCGCTTCTGCTCGTCGTCGACGTAGAAGATCGCCGAGCGGTAACTCGTGCCGATGTCGTTGCCCTGCCGGTTCTTCGTCGTCGGATCGTGGATCTGGAAGAAGAACTCCAGGATCGCCCGGTAGTCGGTCTGCGCCGGGTCGTAGGTGATCTCGATCGACTCCGCGTGCCCGGGATGGTTGCGGTAGGTGGGGTGGTCGTTCTGGCCGCCGGTGTAGCCGACGCGGGTCGACACCACGCCGGGCTGCTTACGGATCAGATCCTGCATCCCCCAGAAGCAGCCGCCCGCCAGGATGGCCTTCTTGTATTCGGTCATCGCGCTTCCTCCTTGCTGAACAGCCTCGTGTACTCCCCATATCCTTGCGCCTCGAGATCGTCGAGGTGGACGAACCGCAGCGCGGCGGAGTTGATGCAGTACCGCAGCCCGCCCTCGGAACGGGGTCCGTCGTTGAAGACGTGGCCGAGATGGCTGTCGCCGTGCGCCGAACGCACCTCGGTGCGGATCATCAGATGGCTGAGGTCCCGCTTCTCTTTCACGTTGGCGGAGTCGATCGGCCGGGTGAAGCTCGGCCAGCCGCTACCGCTCTCGAACTTGTCGACGGAGGCGAACAGCGGTTCGCCCGAGACCACGTCGACGTAGATGCCCGGCTCGTGGTTGTCCCAGTACTCACCGGTGAACGGCCGCTCGGTGCCGTTCTCCTGCGTGACGTGGTACTGCTCGGGGGACAGCGCGTTCACCGCGGCGGGATTCTTGATGTAGCTCGTGTTCTTGTGACGATCAAGTGCCACATGACCTCCTTGTGTGCGCTCTCTACAACCGTAGGTCGCGCCGCGATAATCCCTGTTCGGCGTGTACGAAACCTCGACAAAAACAGTTAGAACATGTTTCAGTTCTGGTGTGACGGAGACGGCCCCCGCCAGGTTCACCAACGCCGAGCTGCTGTCGGCATTCGCGACGTTCGAGGAGACGGTCGCCCACGCGGCGCAGACCCGGGACTGGGATCCCTGGGTGGAGCAGTACACCCCCGACGTCCTCTACATCGAGCACGCCGCGGGCACCATGCGCGGCCGCGAGGAGGTTCGGGCGTGGATCTGGAAGACCATGACGACGTTTCCCGGCAGCTACATGACCGCGTTCCCGGCGCTGTGGGCGGTCCCCGACGAGGCGACCGGTCGGATCATCTGCGAACTCGACAACCCGATGCGCGATCCCGGCGACGGCTCGATCATCAGCGCCACGAACCTCTCGATCATCACCTACGCCGGTGAGGGGCTGTGGTCCCGGCAGGAGGACGTCTACAACCCGCTGCGGTTCGTCTCGGCGACGGCGAAGTGGTGCCGAAAGGCCCGTGAGCTCGGCACGCTGACCGACGAGGCCGCCGCGTGGCTGCAGCAGTACGGGGGCGGGCGGTGAGCACCGCCCTGGTCATCGGCGCCAACGGGTTCCTCGGGTCGCACGTCACCCGCCAACTCGTCGCCGGTGGGCACGACGTGCACGTGATGGTGCGTCCGACGGCGAAGACGATCGGCATCGACGACCTGGCGGTGCAGCGCTTCACCGGCGACATCTGGGACGACGACACCCTGCGCGAGGCGATGACCGGCTGCGACGACGTCTACTACTGCGTGGTCGACACGCGCGGCTGGTTGCGCGACCCCGCGCCGCTGTTCCGCACCAACGTCGAGGGCACCCGCAACGTGCTCGACGTCGCGGTCGAGATGCCGTTGCGCCGCTTCGTGTTCACCAGCAGCTACGTCACCGTCGGACGCCGCCGGGGCAGGCGTGCGACGGAGTCCGACGTCGTCGACGAGAGGCGGGTGACGCCGTACGTGCGTTCGCGGGTCCAGGGTGAGCGGCTGGTACTGCGCTACGCGCAGGCCTACGGGCTGCCCGCGGTCGCGATGTGTGTGTCCACCACCTACGGCCCCGGTGACTGGGGCCGCACCCCGCACGGCGCGATCATCGCCGGCGCGGCGCTCGGCAAGCTGCCGTTCGTGATGAGCGGTATCGAACTCGAGGCCGTCGGTGTCGAGGACGCCGCGCGGGCCCTGCTCCTGGCCGCCGAGAAGGGCCGGCCGGGGGAGCGGTACCTGATCTCGGAGAAGATGATCAGCAATGCCGAGGTCGCGCGGATCGCCGCCGACGCCGTCGGGGTGGCGCCGCCCGCCCGGTCGTTACCGCTGCCCGCGGCGTACACGCTGGCCGCGCTGGGCAGCGTGAAGTCGCGGGTGCGCCGCACCGACGAACGGATGTCGCTGGCGTCGCTGCGGCTGATGCGCGCCGAGGCGCCGCTGGACCACAGCAAGGCCGAGCGGGAACTGGGCTGGCAGCCGCGGCCGGTCGAGGAGTCGATCCGCGAGGCCGCCCGGTTCTGGGTGGAGCTGCGGAAAAACAAGCGAGACAACAAGAGTCAGGTGTAGACATGCCAGCGCCCCGATGGCTTGCCCGGGCCAACCGCGTCGGCCTCAACCGCGTGGTCAAGTTCATCGCGCCGTGGCTGCCGGGGTTCGGCATGGTCGTGCACCACGGCCGGAAGTCCGGTCGGGAGTTCCGCACGCCGGTCAACCTCTTCCGCCGCCGGGACGGGTTCGTGTTCGCGCTCACCTACGGGTCGGGTGCGGACTGGGTGCGTAACGTCGTCGCGGCGGGCGGCTGCGAACTCATCACGCGGCGCAGGCATTACACGTTGACCGACCCGCAGCTCTACGTCGATGAGGATCGCGCCGAGATGCCGAGATTCCCGGTCCGCTCCATCCTGCGTGTCGCGAACGTCTCGGAGTTCCTGTATCTGCGGATCGCCCCGTAGTCGTCGCTCCCGTTGAGTCTTCGGTGAGGGCGCGGAAGGTCGAGAAGACGCCGCCCGGAGCGCAGAGTCAACGACGGCCGCGGGGCGACCGGTGCAGCGGACACCGCGTCTCCCGCACCCCCAGCACCGGCTGCCGCACACCGCCGGGGTTGAACAGCGGCGACCACGGAAACTCGTACGCCTCGTCGGCCCACACCAGCTGCAGCGCCGTCACGTCCGGCCCGTAGATCTCGACCGCCACGCCCATGTGCGCGTGGGGTTCGGCGACCTCGACGAATTCGAGCAGCTGATCCGGCAGCCCCATGGTGTCACCCGGTAACACCGTGCCGTCGTACTCGATGCAGTAGCGCGCCACCGTATTCAGAACCAGCCGGGCGCGGTCGGTGTCCACGGCGGTGATGAGCAGTTCCGGCAGCCCGCACTCGTGGAGCCCGATGGTGTAGGCCCACGGTGTGGGCTCGGCCTCGACGTATTGGATGGCCCAGCCGTTGCGCACGGATATGTCGTAGATGTAGTCGAGGTATTCCTTCCGAGACGCCTCCGGGTGATCGCAGAGCCAGCACATCTTCGCCCCTTCCTCGTGGTTGCCCACAGCATGCGCGCGGGGTCCGACAAGGCCGCCTTTCGTGGCAGTACCGGCAATGACGACAACATCCTGCCACCGATCGGTCAATCACTGCCATCCGGAATCACCGCCCTGACCTGCTGGTTCAAGCCATCAGAACGGCCGAGAAGCCCTCCCGACCGAAGACGAGAAAGAGGAACGGAAATGAACAAGTTCGGATTCGCCACCATCGTCGCCGGCGCCGTCGCCACCGGGTTCCTGGGCCTGGCCGCCCCTGCGCAGGCCGCCCCGGCCGGCCCGGGCAACGCCCAGAACGCGATCGCGCAGCTGGATGACCGTGGCTACTCGGTACGGGTGAACCATCAGGGCATGGTCAAGCCGCTCGACCAGTCCAAGATCGTGTCGGTGCGCTACGACAACGACGACCGCGTCGTCTACGTCACCGTCCGCTGAACACTCAACACGAAGGGGCGCCCCGATCCCGGGGCACCCCTTCGTGTTGTCGGCCGTTACGGATTGTTCGCCGTCGAGCCACCGCCGTTGCCGACGAGCAGGACCAGATCGCGGTCCCAGCCGCGGGCGCGCACCCGGTTCAGCGACCGGCGGAGCGCGGCAAGGGCGCCGGCGACCACCAGCGCGCACAGCCCCCACACGCCGAAACCCGCACCCACGCCGGCGGACCGGATGTCGGCGTCGCCTCGGGGCGGGGACACCGCATCGCCCCGCGCGTCGACCCAGATGCCTACGCGGTCACCGGCCTTGACCGGACCCTGCGCGTCGACGACCTTCTCGCGAGTGGTGCCGTTCGCGAACCACTGCACGCGCACCGTGAACTTCGTGACGGTCCGCTGTGGGGTCGCCTTGGCCCGCTCGAGGGCGATCGCATCGACCGGATGGCGCTGGGCGGCCTCGACGTCGGCGGCTTCCGCCTGATCGGCACGCACGGCGTCCGACACCTGCACCGCGAAGAGGGCCGCCACGACGAGCAGCGCGGCGGCGGTCACCGCGGCGCACGCCTCCACGCGGTCGACGAACCGCACCAGCGGACCGCCCGCCAGTCGACGCAGGGTGCACCGTAGCCGGGCGAACGCCCTTTGCTGAGCAATTGTTACGGGCATGTTTCCATGGTCTCGCGACGAGACCGATAAGCCAACTTCGCGCCGGGCGATTTCAGACACACTCGGGCCCGCAAGCCTGAATGCCAGAATCATCCGGTGCCCACGCTCAACGGTCAGGTGTCTCACTGGTTCGACGCGCTACCGCCCTGCAGGGCCGCGTTGCCCGGCGACAGGAACGCCGACGTCTGCATCGTCGGCGCCGGCTACACCGGGCTGTGGACCGCCTACTACCTCAAACGCGCCGACCCGTCGCTGCGGATCGTCATCCTCGAGGCCCGCTTCGCGGGTTTCGGCGCATCCGGGCGCAACGGCGGGTGGCTGTCGGGGCTGGTGCCCGGTGACCGGCGTGCGATGGCCGAACAGTACGGCCGCGACGGTGTGCTGGCCTGGCAGCGCGCGCTCAACGACGCCGTCGACGAGGTGGCCGCCGTCGCCGCCGCCGAAGGGATCGACGCCGGCATCGTCAAGGGCGGCAACCTCGAGATCGCGCGCAACGCCGCACAGGCCGCCCGGCTCGCGGCCGAACTCGACGAGGAGCGGTACTGGCAGGTCGACGGCGTCACTGCGTTGACGAAAGCCGAAGCGGCAGAACGTATCCGGTTCGACGGGGTGGTGTCGGCGTATCACAACCCGAACTGCGCACGCATCCAACCCGCCCGGCTGGTCCGGGGGCTCGCCGAGGCCGTCGAGCGGCTCGGTGTGCCGATCTACGAACAGTCCCCGGTGACCGCGATCAGCCCCGGCCTGGCCCGCACCCCGCACGGCACCGTGCGGGCGCCGATCGTGCTGCGCGCCACCGAGGGGTTCACCGCCGGGTTGCCTGGGCTGCGCCGCCGGTGGCTGCCGATGAACAGTTCGATGGTCGTCACCGCGCCGATCCCCGACGACCGGTGGGCCACCATCGGCTGGGCCGGCTATGAGACCGCGGGCGACACCGCCCACGGGTTCTTCTACGCCCAGCGCACCGTGGACAACCGCATCGCGATCGGCGGGCGCAGCGTGCCGTACCGGTACGCGTCCCGGACCGACGACGACGGCCGGGTCCCGGAGCGGACGATCACCGCGCTCACCGCCGTTCTGCATTCGCTGCTCCCGCAGATCCGCGACGTGCCGATCGACCACGGCTGGTGCGGTGTGCTTGCGGTGCCGCGGGACTGGGAGTCCACCGTCACCCTGGACCGGGCGAGCGGGTTGGGCTGGGCCGGCGGGTATGTCGGCCACGGCGTCACGGCGACCAACCTGGCCGGGCGCACGCTCGCCGATCTGGTGCTCGACCGGTCGACGCCGCTCACCGAACTGCCGTGGGTCGGACACCGGTCGCGGGGGTGGGAACCCGAACCGCTGCGCTGGCTCGGCGTGCGCGGGCTCTACCTCGCCTACCGGCTGGCCGACCGGCTCGAGGAGCGTGGGCGGGCCACCACGTCGCCGATCGCCAGGATCGCCGACCGGATCACCGGGCGGCCCTGACGCTCGGCATTGCACGCTCGGCATTGCGCGAGCGTGCGCAGAGTGCTGCACTTTTCTCGGCGTGTCGTGTGCAGACACGCACGCTCGCGGACGGGGGAGTGCGGATGAACGGCGGTGAACGCGATGTTGAAGTGGCTGCGACAACTCGACCTGAGGAGGTCCGTCATGTCCGGGCGACCAGTTCTCGAACCGACCACCGAACATCCGATCACCGTCACGCCCACCGGCAGGCACGTCCACGTCGAGGTGAACGGCACCGTGATCGCCGAGACCGACAGTGCGCTGACCCTGCAGGAGTCGAATTATCCGGCAGTGCAGTACATTCCGTTGGCCGACGTCGTCGAGTCGGCGCTGGTGTGCAGCGACACCACAACGTACTGCCCGTACAAGGGCGACGCGTCGTACTACCACGTCACCGCCGCCGGGGAGACCGTCGAGGACGTGATCTGGACGTACCCGCAGCCCTATCCGGCGGTCGCCCCGATCGCCGGGCACGTGGCGTTCTACCCGGACAAGGCGACCGTCACCGTCGGTGAGCGTCCGTAACTGCGGTCGAACCTGGTTTGGTCTTGATTCGCGTGCTGTAATGGCGGCACGACGACCACCGGCGCCGATCGGGGCTGACCATGCCGAGACTCCCGGGTATTCCGGCGCTGGCCGCTGTCGGTGAGCTGCCCCCGGGGCGAACCGTCGACCTACCTGGCAGGGGCAGCACGTATGTGCACGACTCCGGTCCGCAGGACGGCCCCACCTATCTCCTGCTGCACTCGGTGGCCTGTACGGGGCTGATGACGTGGTATCCGGCGCTCGACGTGGTCAAGCAGTTCGGTCGGGTGGTGGTGTTCGACCAGCGGTGTCATGGGAGCGGCATCCCATCCTCCCGATTTCTCCTCGAGGACTGCGCCGACGACGCCGCCGCACTAGCCGACGCGCTCGGAATCCGAACGTTCGTGCCGGTCGGGTATTCGATGGGTTCGCTTGTCGCGCAATTGATCTGGCGACGCCACCCCGGCCGGGTCGACGGACTGGTGTTGTGCGCGGCGGCCGCGGCTGTCTCCCGTGCCGCGTACGAGCGGCTGGCCACCGGCATCTTCGCGGCGTTGATCGACGCGTTCAGCCCGCCACTGCGGGGGCCGTCGGGTACGCCGGTGTGCGCGGCGGCCGACGGTGTCTTCGGGGTGCCGCAGTGGTTGCTCGACCAGTTCCGCAGCACCAGCCCCGGTGCGATCACCCGCGCCATAGCCGAGATCACCCGGTTCGACTCACGGCCGTGGATACCAGAGATCGACGTGCCGACCGCGGTGGTGATCACGATGCGCGACCGCGCATTCGGCACAGGACGCCAGCGCTGGCTGGCCGATCGGATACCCGAAGCCGTCGCCGTGCCGGTCGATGCCGGCCACGCCAGCTGCACGCTGCAGTCCGCCAAGTTCGTGCCCGCCCTGGCCGAGGCGATCAGCTCGGTGCACGACCGCGTGATCGCCGCTGCCGCATCATGAAACGGCTCAGCGGCTGGGACGTCCTGCTGCTGAACAGCGAAACGCCGAACGTGCACCAGCACACGCTGAAGATCGCCGTCGTCGACACGTCGGAGTTCGAGGGCGAGGTGAGCTTCGAGGTCTTCTGCGAAACCCTGCGCAACCGGATGCATCTGCTGGATCCGCTGCGCTACGAGTTGGTCGACGTTCCGCTGCGTCTGCACCGCCCGATGTGGCGGGAGGACGTCGCCGTCGACTTCGCCTATCACGTCCGGCGGACCCGGGTGGCCGCTCCGGGTGGACGACGGGAACTCGACGAGCTGATCGGTCAGATCGCAAGCACCGCACTGGATCGCAGCCGACCCCTGTGGGAGCTGTACTACGCCGAGGGGCTTGCGCACGGCCGGATAGCGGTCATCGGGAAGGTCCACCATGCGCTTGCCGACGGTGTGGCGTCGGCGAACCTGATGGCGCGTGCGATGGAGTGGCCGGACACCGTGCCCGGTGACGGTGAACCGGACCGCACGGGTGCCCGCCCGTCGGCGGTGACGCTGCTCCGCGGAGCGGTCCGCGACCACGCGCAGAAGCTGACCGAGCTGCCCGCCGTCGTCAGGGACGGTGCGCTCGGGATCTACCGGGTGGGACGCCGGTCGCGGCAGCGCCGCCACCACCCCGACCTGGCCTCTCAGTTCAATCCGCCACCGACCTTCCTGAACCACAAGCTGTCACCGGCACGCGGCTTCGCGAGTGCCACTCTGCCGCTGGCCGCAGCCAAGGAGACCAGTAAGCGTCTCGGGGTGACCATCAACGACCTGGTGTTGGCGACCGCGGCCGGCGGGCTGCGAGAACTGCTGCTGAGGCACGACGGTCACGCCGACGCACCGGTCATCGCCTCGGTGCCGGCCGCGACGGACGTCTCGAGGCACCGGATCGCCGGCAATGCGCTGAGCACCATGCTGGTGTCCCTGCCGGTGCACATCGCCGACCCTCTCGAGCAGGTTCGCGTGACCGCGCTCGGGACACGCGCCGCCAAGGAGGACCACGAGCTGCTCGGGCCCGGAACGGTCGGGCGCTGGCTGGAGTACGTGCCCCCGTTCGCGCTGCGGACCGTCTTCGCATGGACCGCCAGGCGCAGGGCGCCCAATCTCCTGTTCAACGTGATCGTCTCGAACGTGCCCGGGCCTCGCCGCCGCGGCCGCATCGCCGGAGCGGTGGTGACCGAGATCTACTCGGTGGGTCCGCTGGCGGCGGGCAGCGCCATGAACGTCACGGTGTGGAGCTACGTCGACCAACTGAACTTCTCGGTGCTCACCGACGGGGAAACGCTCGCGGACACCCACGAGGCGACCGACGCCATGGTCCGCGCCTTCGTACGGATACGCCGTGCGGCCGGGTTCAGCGAGACCGGGACGGTCGACATGGCGTTGCCGCAAGCACATTCGGGGAGCTGAGCGGGGGGAGAGAGAGATCAGCGGGTGCGGACCGCGTAGCGGCGCTCCGCGTACGCCAGATCGTCGCGCCACAGCCGCGTGGCCGCATGCCGCATCAGCGGGGTGATCAGCGGCGCGACCTTGCGGCCGTAGCCGAACCGCGGCCGATCCGAATGCGCGACGACGGCCTCGATCACCGCGGTGCGTGGCCGGCCGTCGGGTCCCGGCCCGACCGGGGTGGCATGGGTCTCGACCACGCTGCCCGCCCCCTCGCCGTCGATGATCCGCATGACGATCGTGCGGGGTTCGGGCGCGATGAACTCCGCGATCACCGGCACACCCAGGCGTCCGATGTGGAATGTCACCGCCACCAGGAACCGGTCCTCGGCCTCGGGGATCGCCCCGGACGGCGGTGCGCTGATCACCTCGAGACGGCTGAACGAGTACGGGTGGAACCAGGCGCCGTGCCACGGGTCGAGCCGGTTGGCGATGACGTCGTCGGGTTCGCACACCCCGACCAGCCGGGTGACCGCCGACAGCGTGGGTTCCGGGGGCCGCGCCGGGATGATCGGACGGTCGGTCGGCTCCTCGCCGCCGACCCGGTCCAGCCGCACCCACGACAACACCCCGTCGTCGAAGGCGGGCAACGGTTTCCAGCCGAACTCCCGCCGCTCCCCGGACAGCCGCAGCCCGTGCCACGGGCAGATCAACGTCCCGCAGTCCACGGTGCCGGTCGACAGGTCGGCACCCAGATGCGGACAGCTCGCCGGACCGACGTGCAGCTCACCGCCGGTGCCCCGCCATGCCACGATCTCGACCCCGGCGACCGAGGTGCCCAGCGGTTTGCGGCGGATGGTGTCGCTCGCGGCGAACGGATACCAGTTACCGCTGGGCCTGACCTTCGCACGGGCCAGCGCATCGTCGATCAGTGCGGGCTGCGCATCCTGGTAGGTGGGTTTCTGCTGCGCCCAGTCAATGTGGGGCAGCACCTGGAACGGCGACGTCTTCGCCCACTTGGCCTTGATGTCGGCGAGCTTGCTCATGTCTGCAGTTGCCTTCCTCGCGAGGCGAGCCGCCGCAGCGTCGCGGATCGGCCGCTGGTCGGGACGGTGGTGAGGGGATGCCCCGCGACACCGAAGTGCGCGAGCAGGCGGTTGGCGGCCGCCCATCCCGTGGTCGCGGCGCGCTCCATGAGCGCCACCGGCAGGTCGATGCGGATCCCGTCGCCGGCCAGCGCCAGCCCGTCGACAGGGGTGGCCACGGTGGGCCTGCGGGCGAAATCGCCGGGCGCGAACCGCGGACAGTCGCCGCGCAGCAGCAGCCGTTCCCCGACCACCCCGGCGTCCGCCGTCTCCGGGTAGATCTCGTGCAGCCGAGCCAGCAGTCGCCGGGGCAGATCGTCGCCGGCGTCGGTCACCGCGTAGGAATGCAGTTCGACCACCGAACCGCACGTGCGGCGCGCCCAGTCCGCGGCCTGCCGTTCGTAGCGTTCGAGCACGCTGACGTTGTCCAACGGGGTGAGCCCGCCGGTGCCCAGGAACGCGGGCCGGTCGGCGGCCACCGGACGGTTCAGCCACAGGCGCTGCACCAGGAACGGCGGGGCGACGCCCAGCCCGTCGACCGCCGCCCGCCACTCGTCGTCACCCAAACCCGCTGACGCACCGACGATTCCGCGCAGACCGGCCGGGTCCGCGGCGAGCACCACACCGTCGGCCGGTAGCGGCGGCCCCGCATCGCGGTGCACGGTGAACCCCGGCTGCACCGACGTCACCGACGCCCCGGTGTGGAACCGCACGCCGAGGCCTTCGAGGTAACGCCGCAACGGTTCCCACAGCACGACGTCGAAGTTGTCGCCCGCGACGTCGAACACCAGACCCTCGCTCGAGCCGAGGAAGTAGATGTGGAACATCGTCGCCAGCTCCGCGGCCGACAGATGCGGCGGCTGGGCGAAGAAGCTGCGGGAGAACACCTCGAACGCCAGATGCCGTGCGGCCTCGGGGAAGTTGATGTCCCGCAGGAACGTCTCGGCGTCGACGTGGTCGAGCCGGTCGTAGATGTCGGGCACCGACACCGTCGCCAACGGTGCGGCCGCCCGCGCGTTGATCCGCGCCAGATCCCGGAACCGGAAGGTGGGGCTGCGCAACGCGAATGCGACGGCGTTGAAGGGCGGGGTCAGCGGCAACCCGCGGAACGTGTCGCGACGACCCTGCCCGTCGATCAGCGGGTAGTCCTCGACCGGGACCAGCATGGACAGCTGCGGGTCGACGCGCCGCAGCAGGGTGCGCAGGTTGTAGTACTGGCGGAAGAACGCGTGGAATCCGCGGTTCATCGCCGCCGGGCCGAGTCCGTCGACGTCGTCGGTCCATCCGCCGACCCGGCCACCCAGGTACGGTTCGCGTTCGACGACGTCGACCTCCACGCCGCGTTCGGCCAGTCCGGTCGCGGCGGTCAGACCGGCGATACCGCCGCCGACCACCACCGCGCGCGGCGTGCGTGCCGGTGCCGCGGTGCCGGCCCGGACCACGGGCGCCGGATGCACGACGCGCCGCGGATCCCTCACTGTCGTGGCGCCTTCGCGGTGAACGTGTGCACGACGTTGCGCTGCCAGCCCGGGACGGTGTCGCTGCCGACATCGGTGAAACCGTTGCGCTGCAGGCGGTTCCGGAACGCCGATGCGCCGTCGAAGTCGAGCACGCTGCGCCGCAGATAGGTGTAGAGCGATGCGTCGCCGGTGCGCAGCCGCCCGGCCGGGATGATGATCGCCCAGCACACCGCATTCCACACCGCGGTCGCCACCGCGGAGTCGCGCACGGAGTACTCGTGCACGGCCAGCGGTGCACCCGGCCGTAGCAGCGCGCGGAACGCCTGCAGTTGGGCGTCCGGATCGTCGAGGTTGCGCAGCAGGTAGGCGGCGAAGATCCCGTCGAACGGCCCGGTCACCCCGGCGGACTCGAGATCCTCGATCCGGCTGTGCACGAACCGCACCGACCCCGGCCACGCTTTCGCCCTGGCCTCGGCCAGCATCCCGGCCGAGGCGTCGACGGCGACGATCTCGGCGTGCGGGGCGGCGGACAGCAGCGCGGCGGTCGAGGCTCCGGTGCCGCAGCCGGCGTCGAGCAGGCGCAGCCCGCGTCCCCCGTCGGGCAGCCCCATCCGCTGCGCGGAGAGCCGGAGGTGTTCGTGGTAGCCGGGATTGGCGCCGACGAGTTTGTCGTAGGCCGAGGCGCCGACGTCGAAGGCGGCGGGCACGCGGGCTCGGGGCAGCGAGTCACTCATCGCGCACCCCCTCCGGGGACACCTTGGCGCCCTGGGTCCGCTGGCGCTCCCACAGCAGCAGGACGCCCGTCACGAGCGCGAACCCGAACAGGAAGTCCTCGACCGGGATGTCCCACGGAAATCGGATACCACTGGTGTGCTCCTCGTTGTAGATGACGATCGGATCGCTCAGCTTGGTCAGCCAGCCGTCGACGGGGATCTGGAACCCGGTCACGATGAGCATCGAGATCCAGTACGACGTGCGCCGGAACAGGCCGGTGCGCAACCACCACAACTCCCAGGCCACCACCGCGAACACCGAGAGGATCGCGGGCAGGGTGTAGCCCAGGCCGGTCACGTCGACTGCGCCGATCGGGCCCGCCGCCGTCGCTTCCGCGTCAAGAGGGTGTCGACGGCGTTGTAGGTGAACAGTCCGCACAGCGGGATCACGAGGAAGAACAGCAGCTCCTCGATCGGCACCTGCGGGAAGCCGATGCCGGTGACGAACCGCGGGTTGTACCGCCAGACGCCGGCGGCGATCGCGATCAGATCCCACACCACGAACACCGCGGCCACCGGGAGGATGGCCGCGGCGGCCCGTCGTGCCTGCCGGTACACGCCCCTGCCGAGGACCTCCAGCGGCAACGTGATCACCAGGCAGGCGAGCAGTACGAGCAGATAGTGGAATCGATCCATACCTACCTCGTGCTCAAGCCTTCGCGGGGTGGACCAGCCGTGCGCGCCACGCGCGGAGCAGCCCGGCGCCCGCCACCTGGAGCCGGCGTCCGTTCCCCACGGTGGCACGCTGGTTGAAGATGTCGAAATCGATGGCTTCGATGCGGTCCAGTATCTCCGAATACAGCACGGCGGCGGCGCCGACGCAGGCCCGCGAGCGCGGCGCCAGCAGTTCGACGCCGTGGCGGGCGTAGTCGTAGATCCGCCGGGTGGTCGCATGCTGTTCGGCCAGCGCCTTGCGGACGCGGGGTTCGGTGCGCTTGGTGGTGTGGCACCACATCAGCAGTTCGCGGTCCACGCCGTGGGCGGCCAGCTCGTCGGCGGGCAGGTACACCCGGCCGCGGTCGAGGTCCTCGTCGACGTCGCGCAGGAAGTTCGTCAGCTGGAACGCCTTGCCCAGCGCGGCGGCGTACGGGGCGGCCTCCTCGCGGGGGCCGACCGTGCCGAGCACCGGCAGCAGCTGCAGCCCGATCACCTCGGCGGAGCCGTACATGTAGCGGTCGACCGCCGCCCGGTCCGGATAGTCGGTGACGGTCAGATCCATCCGCATCGACGTCAGGAAGTCGTCGAACAGCTCCCACGGGATCCCGTAGCGGCGGGCGGTGTGCACCACCGCGGCCAGTGCCGGATCGCCGCCGGTGGCCTGCCCCTGGACCAGCCCCTCGAACAGCTGGGTGGCCATCTGCTGCAGCCGGTCGGCGCGTTCGCCGACGGACGCGGTGTCGGTGAGGTCGTCGAGGATGTCGTCGGCGCGGCGGGCGAACCCGTACAGGGCGTGCACGGCCGGCCGCTGTTCGGGGGCCAGCAGCCGGGTGGCCAGGTAGAAGGTGCGTCCGTGTTCGGCGTTGAGGACGCGGCAGCAGCGGTAGGCGTTGCGCAGTGCGGGGTCCCGGACGCCCGCGGCGTCGAGTTCCGATCCGATCATGACAACCCGCTCCTCGCTCTGGTGGGGGCCGCCGTCGGGGCGCTGGAGGCGGCGGTCCCCGTGATTCGGTCTGCGGCCAGTCGGCCGGACAGCAATGCGGTCGGCACCCCGACACCGGGCACCGTCGACGATCCCGCCAGCACGACGTTGTCCACACCGCGCACGGTGTTCGCGGGGCGGAACGGTCCGGTCTGGCCGAACGTGTGCGCCAGCGCGAACGGGGTGCCCGCGGCCATGTCCTGCCGCGCCCAGCCGTCGGGGTCGACGACGTGCAACACCTCGAGGTCCTCGCCGACCCCGGGCATCCGCCTGCGCACCCTGGCCAGCATGTCCTCGACGTAGGCGTCGCCGGTCCGCGACCAATCCACCTGTCCCACTTTGTTGTTCGGCGCGGGGGCCAGGACATAGAGCAGATCCCGGCCGGGTGGGGCGAGGCTGGGGTCCCCCGCGGTCGGCCGGGTCACCAGCAGCGACGGGTCGCTCATCACGCGGCCGTCATCGATGATGTCGCGGAACGTCTGCTCCCACGCCCCGCCGAACAGGATGTTGTGGTGTGCGATACCGGGATCGACTGCGGCACATCCCACATGCGCGACGACCGCCGACGGCGCCGGCCGCAGCGGGAGCAGGCGGCGCGGGGTGCGGCCGAGCAGGCGGTAGGTCGTCGGGAGTTCGGTGGTCAACACGACGGCGTCGGTGGGGATCCGGTCACCCGCTTCGGTGCGCACCGCGGTGATCCGGCCGTCGGAGGTCTGCTCCAACGTCGAAACCGATGCACCGTAACGGAATTCGGCGCCGGCGTCGGTGGCCGCGGCGGCCATCGCATCCGGTACCGCGCGCATCCCGCCGCGCGGGAAGTACACCCCGGCGACGGTGTCCATGTAGGCGATGACCGCGTAGGCGGCCAGCGCCTTGTGGGGCGGGACACCGGCGTAGAGCGCCTGGAAGGTGAAGATCCGCCGCAGCCGTTCGTCGCGGATGTAGTTGCGCACCACCCGGTCCCACCGCCGGAAACCACCGATGGCGGCCAGCCGGGCCAGCTGCGGGGTGACCAGCGACAGCGGGGAGTCGAAGTTCGAGGCGATGAACCCGTTGAACTCGGCCTGGTAGAGCCGGGTCAGCCAGGTGCGCAGCCGCAGGTAACCGTCGGCGGCGTCGGCGCCGGCGAACCGTTCGATCTCGGTGGCCATCGCGGTCGCGTCGGTGTGCACGAGCAGGCTGCTGCCGTCGGCGAACGACGCACGGTAAGCCGGGTCGACGGGGTCGAGCTGCAGCCGGTCGGTCATCGAATCGCCCACCGCGGCGAACGCGTCTTCGATGATGTCCGGCATGGTGAGCACGGTGGGGCCGGTGTCGAGCCGGTAGCCGTTGATGTCGAGGCGGCCCATCCGGCCGCCCGGGAACGTCTCGCGTTCCAGCACGGTGACCGTGCGGCCGCGTCCGGCCAGCTGCAGTGCGGCCGACAGGCCGGACAATCCGGCGCCGACGACCACCACGCGGTCTGTTCGCCCCCCGACGGTGCGCATCAGTTCGAGTCTCCTACCTGTGAGCTGGTCATGCAGCCCGCGCAGTGCAGACGGCGGCCATGTTGACCAGTGCGGTTCGTACGGTGTCGTCGAGCGGGCTGGCGTGCAGCCGATCCAGTGCGTGGGACAGCCGCCGCTCGATGAGCTGCTCGATCCACTGCACCGCGCCCGTCGCGGCGATGAGGTGCTGCCAGCGGGCGATGTCGTCGGCGTCCAGATCACGCCGCGACATCAGTTCGGTGAGTTGGTGGCGCACTGACGGTTCGGCCAGCCGGTGGGCCGCCACCACGACGCTGGTGGCCTTGTGTTCGGACAGATCGCCGCCGGCGGGTTTCCCGGTGACGGTGGGGGTGCCGAAGATGCCCAGCAGGTCGTCGCGCAGCTGGAAGGCCTCACCGACCGCGTCCCCGTAGCGGCCGAGCAGCCGCAGCGTCGGTTCCGGACAGCCCGCCAGTGCGCCGCCGATCTCCAGCGGCCTGCGGACCGTGTAGTTGCCGGACTTGCGACGTGCGACGTCGAGCACGTCCTCCAGTGTCGGCCGTCCGCCCGCGTCGTTGACCAGATCGGCGAACTGGCCGACCGCCAGTTCGGTGCGCATCGCGTCGTAGCGCGGAAGCGCCCGCTCCAGCGCGGCGGAACCCAGCCCGCTCTCCCGCATCATCTGCCCCGCCCACACCAGGCACAGGTCGCCGAGCAGCACCGCCGCCGACGCGCCGAACCGGTCGGCGTCGCCGCGCAGGCCGTGGTTGTGGTGCCATCGGGCGAACCGCACGTGCGCCGACGGGCGGCCGCGACGCAGCGGGGAATCGTCCATCACGTCGTCCTGCAGCAGCGCGAAGATGTGCAGCAGGTCGAAACTCGCCGCGGCGCGCAGCGCGGCGTCATCGGGTGCGGCGGCGGACAGCCAACCGAGGTAGGCGAACGTCGACCGCAGGCACTTCCCGTCGCTGACGAAATCCCGCAACACGTCGAGGGTGATGTCGACACCGGTGAGCCGCAGATCCGCCGCGCAGCGGTCGGCGACGAACTCGCTCACCGCGTCGATGGCCGCCCGGCGGACCTCGGATCGCCACAGGTCGAAGGACCCTCCGCCGAGGCGGGCGCCCGGCGCCGGCCGCAGGGGAGCGGCGAGCAGCCGATCGTCGACACCGCTCACCCGCGCCCCTTCGTCGTCACCCGATCCAAACTAGGGTTGTAGGTGTCCGTACCCGTGATCGTGAAAACCAATCGGGATCCGATGTCACGATTGCGTCATCACCTCGTCAATGAGCCGGGAGGCCGCCCGTGGGGCTTGACCAGGCCTTTCGGCGTCGCGTTCAGTTCGGCGGCCCGGTCAGTCCGCGGCTGACGCTGCTGCCGTTGCGCCGGGGCCGCGGCGATCCGTGTTTCGTGGTCGGCGCCGACGGCGCGCTGTGGCGCACCAGCCTGCCGCCCAGCGGTCCGGTGACCGCGCGGATCACCCGGGCGGCGGCCGATGCGGTGGACGTCGAGGCGTGGGGTCCCGGCGCGGCGGAGTTCCTCGACGGCGCCCCGGCCCTGCTGGGCGCCGACGACGACGCAGGAGGATTCGACCCGCAGGAGCCGACGATCGTGCGGGCGCAGCGCAGGGTGCCGCATCTGCGGCTGGGACGCACCGGGCGGGTGCTCGAGGCGCTGGTCCCCGCGATCCTCGAACAGCGGGTGTCGGGAATGGACGCCTTCCGCGCCTGGCGGCTGCTGGTCACCAAATACGGCACACCCGCACCGGGACCCGCGCCCGCGCAGATGCGGGTCCCGCCGAGTGCCGAGGTGTGGCGGCACATCCCGTCGTGGGAGTTCCACCGCGCCAACGTCGATCCCGGCCGGGCCCGCACGGTGGTGCTGTGCGCCACCCGCGCGGCCTCACTCGAACGGCTGTCGGCGCGCCCGCCCGAACAGGCCAGGACGGCGATGATGTCATTGCCCGGGGTGGGGGAGTGGACCGCCGCGGAGACCGCGCAACGGGCCTGGGGCGATCCGGACGCGCTGTCGGTCGGCGACTACCACCTCGCGAAGACGGTCGGCTGGAGTCTGCTCGGGCATCCGATCGACGACCCCGCGATGGTCGAACTGCTCGAACCGATGCGTCCGCACCGCCACCGCGCGGTGCGCCTGCTGTTGGCCAGCGGGCTCGCCGTCAACCCGCGCTTCGGCGCACGGCAGGCGATTCCGAAACTTGTCGATCTGTGACGCGCGACGGGGCACTGATTACGTAGGCGCGGGGCCGGGTAGTCCGCTGATCGAGTCTTGATCAAAGCGCGGAAAGAAGGAGTCGCTTCATGACGTACACCGTTCCCGGAATGACGGACAAAGAGGGCGCCCAGGTCGCCGAGCTGCTGCAGAAGCAGCTGAGCCGGTACAACGATCTGCACCTCACGCTCAAGCACGTGCACTGGAATGTGGTGGGACCGAACTTCATCGGTGTCCACGAGATGATCGACCCGCAGGTCGAACTGGTCCGTGGCTACGCCGACGAGGTGGCCGAGCGGATCGCGACGCTGGGCGGTTCGCCGAAGGGCACCCCCGGCGCGATCATCAACGACCGCTCCTGGGACGACTACTCGCTCGAGCGCGACACCGTGCAGGCGCATCTGGCCGCGCTCGACCTGGTCTACGACGGCGTCATCTCCGACACCCGGAAGGCCATCGAGGAAACCGAGGAGCCGGATCCCGTCACCAACGACATGCTGATCGGCCACACCGCCGAGCTGGAGAAGTTCCAGTGGTTCGTGCGGGCGCACCTGGAGAACTCAGGCGGGCAGCTCAAGCACGCCGGTGAGTCCACCGAGAAGGGTGCGGCCAAGGCAGCCCAGAACAAGAGCTGACCAGCGAGAGACGAAACAGGCCCGCGTCGTGTGACGCGGGCCTTGTTCGTGCGCGGGGTCAGCCGCCGTTGGTGACGGGGTTCGACGACAGCGTGATGAAGCCGCCGTTGATCCACACGCCCCAGCGGCCACCCCAGCCCGAGCTCCACACCACGGGCTGGCCGAGCCACACCTCGGCCGGTTTGGGCGGCGCCCACGCCGGGACCGGTTCGCCCAGCGCCGGCGGCGGCGGGGGCGGCGGCTGCGCGGCGGCGACCGCCGCTCCGATGCCCAGGGCGGCCGAGGTGAGACCCACCGCGACGGCGACGGCCGAGAGTGTCGTCTTCATCGGGCGTTCGGCCCCCAGTGCCACACCGACGGATCCTGCGGCGGGTAGTTCATGCAGATGTCCGTGGCGTGCGCGACGACGCCCTTGTTGTTGAAGAACAACTTCGCCCAGTTACCCCAGCGGGTCGCCATCTGCTCGTAGAACACGTTGGTGGCGGTGGCCTCGGAGTACTGCCTGCGGGCCGGGTAGTCCAGCGAGAAGAACCAGTAGATCCGGTTGCGCGCGCCGTCCTGCACGTCGATCGGACGGTTGTTGTAGTCGATCATGTACCGCTGGTAGTAGATCGGCGACGTATCCCGCGCCGCGGCCATGTACTGCTCGACCGTGCAGGTGGTCTTGAGCATCCGGTTCGGGATCGGGTAGTCGTCGGTGGAGTCGGCCGAGGCGATCGCCGGTCCGGCGCCCAGGCTCATCGCCATGGCGGCACCCAGCGCGCCCGCCACGACCTTCAGACGGTTGGCCATCGTTCCCCTGCTCGTCCGGGTGTTCACGCGGGCTTCTCCGCGACCTGCTGCAGGAGCGCCACCTTGGCCGGGCAGTACGTCGGGTAGGCCAGACCGAGGAACTTCCACGCCTGCTCGGTGGTGCTGCCCTTCTCCAACTGCCCGGAGATGAACTTCGCCGAATCGAAGGCGTTCTTGTCGACGCCCCGGTCGAGCCGCTCACACGCGATCTTGGCGATCCAGGCGTTGTAGTCCTTCGCCCCGTAGATGCCGATCGTGTGCAGCGCGTTCGAGAAGTCGGTGTCCGGATCGGCGTGCGCGACGCCCGGCGTGGCGAACGCCAGGCCGGCGAAGGCGAACGCCAGGATCGCTCTCTTCATAAGCGCAGATGTTAGCTCGCCTAACTCTGCTTTGTCACGGCGGCCCTGGACGGTCCCTCGGATCGACCAGCGGATCGACCAGGGGATCGATCTGGGCGTCGAGGGCGTCGTCGCGCACCGGCCGGTCGGCCAGTTCCTCGTAGCGTCCGAACAGGTAGGGGTATGCCACACCGGCGATCGCGGCGCCGAGCAGCGGCGCGAGCCAGAACACCCACAGCTGGGCGGGTGCGTCGTTGCCGTTGAAGAACGCGACGCCGGTGGACCGCGCGGGGTTGACCGAAGTGTTGGAGATCGGGATCGAGATCAGGTGGATCAGGGTCAGGGTGAGCCCGATCGCCAGCCCGGCGAACCCCTTCGGGGCGCGGTCGTCGGTGGCGCCGAGGATGACCAGCAAAAAGATGCCGGTCAACAGGATCTCGGCGATGACGACCGCGAGCAGCGAGTAACCCGCCGGCGAGTGATCGCCGTAGCCGTTGGCGGCCATGTTCCCGGTCGCGGTCCAGCCGTCTCGGCCCTTGGCGATGACGTAGATGATCAGGCCCGCGGCCACCCCGGCGATCACCTGGGTGATCCAGTAGGCGGGTAACACGCGCCATTCGACCCGGCGCGCCAGCGCCGCGCCGAGCGTGACAGCCGGGTTGAAGTGGCCGCCGGAGATGGTGCCGAAGGCGTAGACGCCGGTGAGCACGGTCAGCCCGAATGCCAGCGAGACGCCGAGGAAGCCGATACCGAACGCGTACCCGTCGGCGCTGGTGAACTTGGCGGCGAACACCGCGCTGCCGCAGCCGCCGAAGACCAACCAGAACGTGCCGACGAATTCGGCGGCCACCCGATGCATCAAGGTCGGTTCCCGCATGGCGCGCTCCCTTTCCCTAGGGCTGTCCCCAGGGTGGCACACGTCACACCGTCGGGTCAGCGGTATCCGGTGAACCGCGCGGTCAACGCGAGCTGACCGTCGGCGCCGACCGCCTGCGCATCGGCCACCCCGGTGGACCGGCCGACCCGTACAGGCGTTGCGCTGTAACGGCATTCGCCGCCCGCGGTGAGCCGGCGCAGGAAGTTCACCCGCAACGATCCGGTGCGCAGCGGGGCGTCGGCGCGGCCGGCGTTCACGGCGGCGGATGCGACGAGTTCCAGGCCGGTGGCGGCCACCCCGCCGTGTACGACGCCGAGCATGTTGTTGACGACCGGGTCGGCACGCTGGGCGAGCGTGGCCGGACCGTCGGGTTCCACAGCCATGATCGCGGCGAGCCCCACCTTGCGGGTGTGGTGTTCGATCTCGCTGGGGAAGTCGGTGAACTGGGCGCCGGTGATGTAGAAGGACCGCACGCTTCCGGTGCCGATGACGATGCCGCGGTGGGTGAACTCGCACAACGCCAGTGCGGTGGCGTTCTTGGCGCCGACCGACCACGCCCGGCCGACCACACCCGCGTCGTCGGCGGTGATGAGGTCGGCCGCCTCGGGCAGCAGCTCGATCGACAGTTCGGTGGAGACCGTCCACTCGTCCTCGCCGCGACGCAGGTGGTTGGCCAGGCCGCCGACGTGGTCCAGCAGCATCGCCAGCGCCGCCGCGGTCGGCAGTCCGGTGAGCGGATTGACCAGGCCACGCGTGGGCAACGTGGCGATGCTGTGGTCGCCGGTGCCTTCGAGGGTCTCGATGCCGAACCGGCCGATGGGGGTGTTGAGCGGATGCGACATCGCCTTCAGCATGCGTGATCGTTTGCCGGGACTTACCCTCTGGGGGTATCGATGCGTCGGCGGGTGGCGCACGCCGAGGGTAATTGTGCTGCGACGCAGCATCTTCGGCGTCCGGCGCGGTGCCGCGGGCCCGCTCAGGGCCGGATCAGGCATTTCTAAGAATCTGACTAGGCTTTCTGCAAACGCCACATTCTCAACATTGCCAGTAAAACGACATGGATATTCGCCGCCAGCAAACTGTTCTGCCCGCATAGCAACCGATGGGCCCGCGGGTGGCGCATTGCGGGCCGGAAAGGCGCCTACCGAAAAGCGCTGTGCCGCAACAGTATTCGTTCGCCCCCGAATCGGCGGCAGCGGTCGCCGGCAACATGGCCGGCGTATTTTGTTAGGTCGGCCTAAGTTGGCATGTCAGCCCGGGTTTGACCTATCGTTTTCTCACTTGTGGCGAGTGGAAACAAAGGCCGCTGTTCAGTGCTGCACAGAGGACCGCCTCCGCCCCGTCGGCTCATGCCGTCGCAGACGGCAGCCAGTTGTCGCTTAGCCGAGGTTCGAGAGTAAGGGTCAGGTGGGAATGACGCCCAGAATCCAAGGGCTGTACAACCCCGCGTACGAGCACGACTCGTGTGGCGTGGCGATGGTGGCGGATATGCACGGACGCCGCAGCCGTGACATCGTCGACAAGGCCATCACGGCCCTGCTCAACCTGGAGCACCGCGGTGCCCAGGGCGCAGAACCGAACACCGGCGACGGTGCGGGCATCCTGCTGCAGGTCCCCGACGAGTTCTTCCGCGCCGTCGTCGACTTCGACCTGCCCGAACCGGGCAGCTACGCCACCGGCATCGCGTTCCTCCCCCAGTCCTCCAAGGACGCCGCGACCGCGTGCGAGCAGGTCGGCAAGATCGCCGAGGCCGAGGGTCTGACCGTGCTCGGCTGGCGCGACGTGCCGACCGACGACACGTCGCTCGGCGCGCTGGCCCGTGACGCGATGCCGACGTTCCGGCAGGTCTTCCTGGCCGGGGCGAAGGACATGGAGCTCGAACGCCGCGCCTACGTCGTGCGCAAGCGCGCCGAACACGAACTGGGCACCAAGGGCCCGGGGCAGGACGGCCCCGGGCGCGAGACCGTCTACTTCCCGAGCCTGTCCGGCCAGACGTTCGTCTACAAGGGCATGCTGACCACCCCGCAGCTGCGGGCGTTCTACCTGGACCTGCAGGACGAGCGGCTGACCAGCGCGCTGGGCATCGTGCACTCCCGCTTCTCCACCAACACGTTCCCGTCGTGGCCGCTGGCCCATCCGTTCCGCCGCGTCGCCCACAACGGCGAGATCAACACCGTCACCGGCAACGAGAACTGGATGCGCGCCCGCGAGGCGCTGATCAAGACCGACGTGTTCGGCAGCGAGGCCGACCTGGACAAGATCGTGCCGGTCTGCACGCCGGGCGCCTCGGACACCGCACGCTTCGACGAGGTGCTCGAGCTGCTGCACCTCGGCGGCCGCAGCCTGCCGCACGCGGTGCTGATGATGATCCCCGAGGCGTGGGAACGCCACGAGTCGATGGATCCCGCACGCCGGGACTTCTACCGGTACCACTCCTCGCTGATGGAGCCGTGGGACGGCCCGGCGGCGGTGTGCTTCACCGACGGCACCGTGATCGGCGCCGTGCTGGACCGCAACGGGCTGCGCCCGTCGCGGATCTGGGTGACCGATGACGGCCTGGTCGTGATGGCCTCGGAGGCCGGTGTGCTCGACCTCGACCCGGCGAAGGTCGTCAAGAAGATGCGCCTGCAGCCGGGCCGCATGTTCCTGGTCGACACCGCGCAGGGCCGCATCGTCGACGACGAGGAGATCAAGGCCGAACTGGCCGCCGAGCAGCCCTACGGCGAATGGCTCGAGGCCGGCCTGTTCCACCTCGACGAACTGCCGCCCGGCGACTACGTGCGCATGCCGCACCACCGGGTGGTGCTGCGCCAGCAGGCCTTCGGCTACACCTACGAAGAGCTCAACCTGCTCGTCGCCCCGATGGCGCGCACCGGCGCCGAACCGATCGGTTCGATGGGCACCGACACCCCGGTCGCGGTGCTCTCGCAGCGCCCGCGCATGCTCTTCGACTACTTCCAGCAGCTGTTCGCGCAGGTCACCAACCCGCCGCTGGACGCCATCCGCGAAGAGGTGGTCACCAGCCTGCAGGGCACCGTCGGCCCCGAGGGCGATCTGCTCAACGCAGGCGCCGACTCCTGCCGCCAGATCGTGCTGCCGCAGCCGATTCTGCGCAACGCCGAACTGTCGAAGCTGATCTGCGTCGACCCCGACCACGAGATCCGCGGCCACAAGCACGGGATGCGCGCCGCGGTGATCCGCTGCTTGTACCCGGTCAACCGCGGCGGCCAGGGCCTCAAGGAGGCGCTGAACAACGTCCGCGCCAAGGTGTCGGCGGCCATCCGCGACGGGGCGCGCATCATCGTGCTCTCCGACCGCGAATCCGACGAACAGATGGCGCCGATCCCGTCGCTGCTGAGCGTCTCGGCCGTGCACCACCACCTGGTCCGCGAGCGCACCCGCACCCAGGTCGGGCTCGTCGTCGAGGCAGGCGACGCCCGCGAGGTGCACCACATGGCCGCGCTGTGCGGCTTCGGCGCCGCGGCCATCAACCCGTACATGGCGTTCGAGTCGATCGAGGACATGGTCGACCGCGGTGTCATCACCGGCATCAGCAGCGATGCGGCCAAGGCGAACTACGTCAAGGCCGCGGGCAAGGGTGTGCTCAAGGTGATGTCCAAGATGGGCATCTCGACCCTGGCGTCCTACACCGGCGCGCAGCTGTTCCAGGCCATCGGCATCGACCAGAAGGTGCTCGACGAGTACTTCACCGGGCTGAGCTGCCCGGTCGGCGGTATCGACCTCGACGACATCGCCGCCGAGGTCGCCGCCCGCCACGCGCTGGCCTACCTCGACCGCCCCGACGAGCGCGCGCACCGCGAACTCGAGGTCGGCGGCGAGTACCAGTGGCGCCGCGAGGGCGAGTACCACCTGTTCAACCCGGACACGGTGTTCAAGCTCCAGCACTCCACCCGCACCGGGCAGTACTCGATCTTCAAGGAGTACACCAAGCTGGTCGACGACCAGTCCGAGCGGATGGCCTCGCTGCGCGGTCTGCTGAAGTTCAAGACCGGTGCGCGCCAACCGATCCCGATCGACGAGGTGGAACCCGCCAGCGAGATCGTCAAACGGTTCTCCACCGGCGCGATGAGCTACGGCTCGATCTCCGCCGAGGCGCACGAGACGCTCGCGATCGCGATGAACCGGCTCGGCGGCCGGTCGAACTCCGGTGAGGGCGGCGAGGCCGTCTCCCGGTTCGACCGCGACGAGAACGGCGACTGGCGGCGCAGCGCGATCAAGCAGGTCGCCTCGGGACGGTTCGGTGTCACCAGTCACTACCTGAGCAACTGCACCGACATCCAGATCAAGATGGCCCAGGGTGCGAAACCCGGTGAGGGGGGTCAGCTTCCGGGGCACAAGGTGTACCCGTGGGTGGCCGAGGTGCGGCACTCCACGCCGGGCGTCGGGCTGATCTCGCCGCCGCCGCACCACGACATCTACTCGATCGAGGATCTGGCCCAGCTGATCCACGACCTGAAGAACGCCAACCCGCAGGCCCGCGTGCACGTGAAGCTGGTCAGCGAGAACGGCGTGGGGACGGTTGCGGCTGGCGTCTCTAAAGCGCACGCCGACGTGGTGCTGATCTCCGGACACGACGGCGGCACCGGCGCGACGCCGCTGACGTCGATGAAGCACGCGGGCGCACCGTGGGAGCTCGGCCTGGCCGAGACCCAGCAGACCCTGCTGCTCAACGGACTTCGCGACCGCATCGTGGTGCAGGTCGACGGTCAGCTCAAGACCGGCCGCGACGTGGTGGTCGCGGCGCTGCTGGGCGCCGAGGAGTTCGGGTTCGCGACCGCACCGCTGGTGGTCAGCGGCTGCATCATGATGCGGGTCTGTCACCTCGACACCTGCCCCGTCGGCGTGGCCACCCAGAACCCGGTGCTGCGCGAGCGGTTCAACGGCAAGCCCGAGTTCGTCGAGAACTTCTTCATGTTCATCGCCGAAGAGGTCCGGGAACTGATGGCGGAGTTGGGTTTCCGCACGGTCAACGAAATGGTCGGCCAGGTCGCCGCGCTGGACACCACCCGGGCCGCCGAGCACTGGAAGGCCCACAAGCTGGACCTCGCGCCGGTGCTGCACGAGCCCGAGTCGGCGTTCATGAACCAGGACCTGTACTGCAGCTCGCGGCAGGACCACGGGCTGGACAAGGCACTCGACCAGCAGCTGATCGTGATGTGCCGCGAGGCGCTCGACTCCGGCACCCCGGTCAAGTTCTCGACCACCATCGCCAACGTCAACCGCACGGTGGGCACCATGCTCGGCCACGAGGTGACGAAAGCCTATGGCGGACAGGGCCTTCCGGACGGCACCATCGACATCACGTTCGACGGGTCGGCCGGTAACAGCTTCGGCGCCTTCCTCCCCAAGGGCATCACGCTGCGGGTGTACGGCGACGCGAACGACTATGTGGGCAAGGGCCTCTCGGGTGGTCGCGTGGTCGTGCGCCCGGCGGAGAACGCCCCGGCGGACTACGCCGCCGAGGACAACATCATCGCGGGCAACGTGATCCTGTTCGGCGCCACCAGCGGTGAGATGTTCCTGCGCGGTCAGGTGGGCGAGCGGTTCGCCGTCCGCAACTCCGGTGCCGTCGCCGTCGTCGAGGGCGTCGGTGACCACGGCTGCGAGTACATGACCGGCGGCAAGGTCGTCATCCTCGGGCCGACAGGACGCAACTTCGCGGCCGGTATGTCCGGCGGGATGGCGTTCGTCTACGACCCGGCCGGTGCGCTCGCCGACAACGTCAACGCCGAGATGGTCGAACTCGACGCACTCGACGACGAGAATCGCGACTGGCTCCACGGCATGCTGCAGGCCCACGTCGACGCCACTGATTCGGCGGTGGGACAACGAATCCTGAACAACTGGGAAGAAGAGTTGAAGAATTTCGTCAAGGTCATGCCGCGCGACTTCAAGCGCGTGCTGGCCGCAATCGCCGAGGCGGAACGCACCGGCGCCGACAAGAACGAGGCGATCATGGCGGCCGCAAGTGGCTGATCCGCGCGGTTTCATGAAGCACACCCAGCGCGAACTCCCGCAGCGGCGGCCGGTGCCGCTGCGTCTGCGCGACTGGAAAGAGGTCTACGAGGACTTCTCCCACGACACCCTGCAGGTGCAGGCGTCCCGTTGTATGGACTGCGGGATCCCGTTCTGCCACAACGGGTGTCCGCTTGGAAACCTGATCCCCGAGTGGAACGACCTGGTCTTCAAGGACCGGTGGCGCGACGCGATCGAGCGGCTGCACGCCACCAACAACTTCCCGGAGTTCACCGGCCGGCTCTGCCCGGCGCCGTGTGAGGCGTCCTGCGTCCTGGGCATCAACCAGGACCCGGTCACCATCAAGCAGGTCGAGGTCGAGATCATCGACAACGCCTTCGACGAGGGCTGGGTCGTCCCGCTGCCACCGGACCGGTTGACCGGTAAGAAGGTCGCGGTCGTCGGGTCGGGCCCCGCGGGTCTGGCCGCCGCCCAGCAGCTGACCCGGGCCGGTCACACCGTCACGGTGTTCGAGCGCGCCGACCGCATCGGCGGTCTGCTGCGCTACGGCATCCCGGAATTCAAGATGGAGAAGCGCCACATCGACCGGCGGCTGGAACAGATGGAGGCCGAAGGCACCCAGTTCCGCACCAACGTCAACGTCGGCGTCGACATCACCGTCGCCCAGTTGCGGTCGGAGTTCGACGCGGTGGTGCTGGCCGGCGGCGCGACGGCGTGGCGCGATCTGCCGATCCCGGGCCGCGAACTCGACGGCATCCACCAGGCGATGGAGTTCCTGCCGTGGGCCAACCGGTTTGCAGCGGGGGACTTGAAAAATGAAGTGACCGGCGACGACGGCGAACCGCCAATCACCGCCAAGGGCAAGAAGGTCGTCATCATCGGCGGCGGCGACACCGGCGCGGACTGCCTGGGCACCTCGCACCGGCAGGGCGCGGTCAGTGTGCACCAGTTCGAGATCATGCCCAAACCGCCGGAGACCCGTGCCGAGAGCACCCCGTGGCCGACGTACCCGCTGATGTACCGCGTCGCTTCGGCCCACGAAGAGGGCGGCGAGCGCATCTTCTCGGTCAACACCGAGGAGTTCTGCGGTGACGAGAACGGCCGCGTGAAGTCGCTCAAGGTGCACGAGGTCGAGATGCGGGCCGGCAAGTTCGAGAAGATCGAGGGCACGGACTTCGAACTCGAGGCCGACCTGGTGCTGCTGGCGATGGGCTTCGTAGGACCGCAGAAGGAAGGTCTGCTGACCGACCTCAAGGTGGAGTTCACCGACCGCGGCAACGTCGCGCGCGACGACGACTTCGCGACCTCGGTGCCCGGCGTGTTCGTGGCCGGTGACATGGGCCGCGGGCAGTCGCTGATCGTGTGGGCGATCGCCGAGGGCCGGGCCGCCGCCGCGGGCGTCGACAAGTATCTGATGGGTCGCAGCGCACTCCCGGCGCCGATCAAGCCGACGGCGGCACCGCAGCGCTGAAGTTCTCGCCGCGACTGTGCGGTGCCATACGGCTGTCACGGCGTGGCGCGTATGACACCGCACAGTCGAGCTCTCGCGAGTCACAGCCGTCACACCAGAAACTCGGCGGGTTCTCGTCGGCGCGCCTGACGGCGTTTGCCGAGGCGACGATCTCTAATGACTTGATGTGGGTTTTGCGATAAGGTTGCCCACGATCTAGCTATTGGTATATCGCAGGAGTGATCACCGTGTACATCAGCCCGATAACCCGGTCCCGGGTGGGTCGAATCGCCTGGTCATTGTTCCGTCACCCCGTCAAGAGCCGCGAGTTCCCCGCCAAGCAGGAGCGGTTGATCACGCCTGCCGAACTGGTGCGGTACGGCGTATAGCTAAACGGAGGCCCGCCGGTGCGGCACTCGGCGGGCCCCGTCCCGAGATTTTGCTTGTTCGTTATCGATTCGTGACCGTGAGTCCGGAGTCCCTGATCGTCTCCGCCAGCGGCTCCAACACCTTGGTGTCGTACGGCGGCGGCAGGTAGATGATCGCCAGGTCCAGGCCCTCTTCGCCCAGTGCGGCGGCCTCGTCGATCACCTTCTGGTAATCGCGATCCTCGCCGAGACGCACATGCGCCGACAGCATGATCTCCTTCGGATCCCGGCCGATGTCGGCGCAGTGCGACGCCAGCACGTCGCGCTTGCGGGCGAACTCCTCCGGTGTGCCGCCGACGAAATTCCAGTGCTGCGCCCAGCGGGCGGTGATGCGCAGCGTCCGCTTCTCCCCGCTGCCGCCGATGCAGATCGGCGGGTGCGGCTGCTGCGGACCCTTCGGCTCGTTGCGCGCGTCCTTGAGCTGGTAGTACTTGCCGTCGAACGACGTCGTCTCCTGGGAGAGCAGTCCCGTCAGCACCTCACAGGCCTCCTCGAAGCGGTCGAAGCGCTCGCGGATCGAGCCGAGCTCGATGCCGTATGCGCCGGACTCCTCCTCGTTCCAGCCGGCGCCGATACCGAGTTCGAGCCTGCCGCCCGAGACGATGTCGAGCGCGGAAGCCATGTTCGCGAGTACTGCCGGGTGCCGGTAGTGGATGCCGGTGACCAGCACGCCGACGCGCAGGCGTTTGGTGGCTTGGGCCAGCGCGGTCAGCGTGATCCAGCCCTCCAGACAGGGACCGGTCGAATCCGAGAAGATCGGGTAGAAGTGGTCGAAGGTCCACCCGGACTCGAAGACGTCGATGTCGTCGGCGGCTTGCCAGATCGGCAGCATCTCCGCCCACGTGGTGTTCTGCGGTGAGGTCTTGAAAGCGAATCGCACGTAGACCGACGGTAGTCACATTTGCTGTGAACTGCCGATGAGTTCTGCCCGGACGGGAGGTCCATACGCACATGATCAACTTGACCTCGGCGTGCCACCGAACCGCAGACCTGGTGCGCACGGTGTCCGACGACGCACTGGACGGCCCCACACCCAACGCGAACATGACGGTGCGCGACCTCCTCGCGCACATCGGCGGCCTCTCGGCGGCCTTCGCCGCGGCGGCCCGAAAAGAACTCGGCGAATGGACCGATACGCCGCCCGACGAACACGCCCCACTCGACGAGGGTTGGCGCAGCCTCTACCCGCAGCGGTTGGCGGCCCTGGCCGAAGCGTGGCGCGCCGGGGAGGCGTGGACCGGAATGACCCGCGCCGGCGGCGTCGATCTGCCCGGCGACGTCGCGGGCACGGTCGCGCTGGCCGAAGTCGTGCTCCACGGCTGGGACCTCGCAGTGGCCACCGGTCGCCGGTACGACTGCGACGAGGCGACCGCCCGCGCGTGTCTGGACCACCTCGCGCAGTTCGACCCGGCCGGCACCGAGGGATTGTTCGGTCCGGCCGTGCCGATCCCCGACGACGCGCCGGTGCTCGACCGTATCGTCGCCCGCAGCGGCCGCCATCCGCGCTGGCCCGCCTGAACTGCATGACGCCGCCGCGCGGGCACACTGGGGACATGGACCCCGTCACCGCGCTGCGCCAGATCGCCTACTACAAGGACCGCGCCCGCGAGGACTCCCGACGCGTGATGGCCTACCGCAACGCCGCCGACATCGTCGAACGGTTGTCCGAGGCCGAACGGGAACGGCACGGCGCCGCCAACTCCTGGCAGTCGCTGCCGGGGATCGGACCGAAGACCGCCAAGGTGATCGCGCAGGCGTGGGCCGGTCGCGAACCCGACGCGCTGGTCGAATTGCGGGAGAACGCAACCGATCTCGGCGGCGGTGAGATCCGCGCGGCGCTCAAGGGCGACCTGCATGTGCACTCCAACTGGTCGGACGGGTCGGCGCCGATCGAGGAGATGATGCTCGCCGCCCGCGACCTCGGCCACGAGTACTGTGCGCTGACCGACCATTCGCCACGGTTGACCATCGCCAACGGACTGTCCCCCGACCGGCTGCGCAAACAGCTCGACGTGATCGACGAACTGAGGGAAACCGTTGCGCCGCTGCGCATTTTGACCGGTATCGAGGTCGACATCCTCGAGGACGGGTCGCTCGACCAGGAGGAGGAGTTGCTCGAGCGGCTCGACGTGGTGGTGGCCAGCGTGCACTCGAAGCTGGCGATGGACGCACCCGCGATGACCCGCCGCATGCTCAAGGCCGTCGCCAACCCGCACACCGACGTGCTCGGACACTGCACCGGGCGGCTGGTCACCGGCAACCGCGGTATCCGCCCGGAATCCAAGTTCGACGCCGAGAAGGTCTTCACCGCATGCCGCGACCACGGCACCGCTGTCGAGATCAATTCCCGGCCCGAGCGCCGTGACCCGCCCACCCGGTTGCTGTCGCTCGCGCTCGACATCGGCTGTGTGTTCTCCATCGACACCGATTCGCACGCACCGGGCCAACTCGACTTCCTCGGTTACGGCGCGCAGCGGGCGCTCGACGCCGGGGTACCGGTCGAGCGGATCGTCAACACGTGGTCGGCCGACGACCTGCTGGCATGGACGGGTGGCGTTTAGTCCGAACGGCATGAGGGAAGTTGCCCAGGGACATTCACGCCGAACAAGGGGTTTGCGATGGCCGAGGACCGGGGAGCCAAAGAGACGATCAAGAGCGTCGTCAAGGACGCCAAGGACAAGGTCGTCGAAGCCGCCGAACGGGTCCAGCAGCACAGCACGAGCTATATTCCCGGTATGCCGGGTTCGAAGCCGCCGTCGTTCGAGGAGCCGACCGCCCCACAGGAGCCGCTGCCGCCGAAGCCGGATCAGTCCGGACCCGACTTGCGCACGGCCACAGGTGTTTCCGTCGGTGGCTCGCAGACCGCCCGCGGTCAGCAGGGTGAGTACCTGACCACCGCGCAGGGTGCGCGCCTGTACGACACCGACCACTCGCTCAAGGCCGGGGTGCGCGGCCCGACGCTGCTGCAGGATCACCACTTGCGCGAGAAGATCACCCACTTCGACCACGAGCGCATCCCCGAGCGCGCCGTGCACGCCCGCGGCGCGGCCGCGCACGGGACGTTCCGCGGCAACGGTGCCGCGGAGAAGATCTGCAAGGCGGCGTTCCTGAAGTCCGGTGCGGAAACCGATGTGTTCGTGCGGTTCTCGACGGTGCTGGGGTCTCGTGGCTCGGCGGACACGGTGCGCGACACCCGTGGGTTCGCCACCAAGTTCTACACCGACGAGGGCACCTTCGATCTGGTAGGCAACAACATCCCGGTGTTCTTCATCCAGGACGGCATCAAATTCCCGGACGTGGTGCACGCCGCCAAACCACATCCGGACCGGGAGATCCCGCAGGCCCAGAGCGCCCACGACACGTTCTGGGACTTCGTATCCCTGCACACCGAGGCCCAAGCCCACACCATGTGGAACATGTCCGACCGCGGGATCCCGCGCTCCTACCGGATGATGGAGGGCTTCGGAGTCCACACCTTCCGGCTGACCGGCCCCGACGGGTCGACGTCGCTGGTGAAGTTCCACTGGAAGCCGCGTCTGGGCGTGCACTCGCTGGTGTGGGAGGAGGCGCAGATCGCCGCGGGCGTCGACCCCGACCTGCACCGCCGCGACCTGGCCGACGCGATCGAGAAGGGCGCCTACCCGGAGTGGGATCTCGGCGTGCAGGTCATGCCGGACAGCCCGGACCACATGTTCGAGGCCATCGACCTGCTGGACCCGACGAAGATCGTGCCCGAGGAGCTGGCGCCGGTCCAGGTGATCGGCACCATGCAGCTCAACCGCAACCCCACCAACTTCTTCGCCGAGACCGAGCAGGTGGCGTTCCACCCCGGCCACCTCGTACCGGGGATCGACGTCACCGACGATCCGCTGCTGCAGGCCCGGTTGTTCTCCTACCTCGACACCCAGCTGAGCCGGCTGGGTGGGCCGAATTTCGGGCAGATCCCGATCAACCGGCCGCACGCCCCGGTCAACGACATGTTCCGCGACGGCTTCCACCAGCACGGCGTGCACCCCGGAGTGGCGCCGTACAAACCGAATTCGCTCGACGGCGGCTGCCCGTTCTTCGCGGGCGCCGACGCCGGCGCGTTCATCGAGGCGCCCGCCGTCGTCGCCGAAGCGACGAAACTACGTGGTGCGCCTGCGTCGTACGACGACCACTTCACGCAGGTGACGATGTTCTACCGCAGCTTGAGCCCGGCCGAACAGGCCCACGTCGCCGAGGCGTACACGTTCGAGCTCGGCAAGTGCTACGAGCAGGCGATCAAGGAGCGTCAGCTGGCGGTGCTGGCCAACATCGATGCGGACCTGTGCGCGACGGTGGCCGCGGGGCTGGGACTCGAACCGCCCGCGCCGACGGTGCCGCCGGTCGAGCCCGAGGTGCTGAGCCCGGCGGTGTCGCAGATCGGTGCCACGTGGCCGGTGGCGGGCCGCATGATCGGCATCCTCACCGGGCCCGACTCGGACGTCGCGGCCGTGGCCGCGCTGGTCGACGCGCTCGGCGAGGCCGACCTGGTGCCGCTGGTGATCGCGCCGCACGGCGGCACCCTCGACCACGACGGCGGCAGCGTGCCGATCTCGCGGACCTACGCCACCGCGCGGTCCATCGAGTTCGACGGCCTCGTGCTGGCGGGTTCACCGGCCACCGTGCAGGCGAAGATCCTCGTCGACGAGGCGTTCCGGCACTTCAAGGCCCTGGGGGTGCTTCCCCAGGGTGCCGACCTGCTCGCGAAGGCGGGGGTGACCGCCGACGTCGACGGGGTACTCGAGGCGCCCGAGCCGGCCGGTCTGGCCACCGCGCTGATCGAGAGTCTGGGCCGGCACCGGGTGTGGAGCCGGGTCGTCCCGGCGTGACCCCTCAGTCCGGCAGTGTCGGCATCTCCAAACCGGGGTCGCGGCCGAGCAGCACACCGCGGGTGACGGCCAGGTTGCCGTAACGGCTGCGCACCCGGTCGACGGCGGCGTCGAGCGCGCCGGTGTCGGCCTGGGCGAACGGCAGCTCGAGCTGCTGGGCGCCGTCGCGGTCGATGTTGGACACCGCGAACCCGATCAGCGTCAACCCGCGCGCGGCGATCTCCGGCGCCGCGGCGGCGACGAGGTCGCGGGCGGCGGCGAGCACCGCATCGGTCGAGGCCGTGGTGCGCGGCATGGTGTGCGAGCGGGTGACGCGGCTGAAGTCGTCGAAGCGCAACCGCAGCACGACCGTGCGCCCGGTGCGGCCGGCGTTGCGCATGCGGCGGGTGATGCGGTCGACGAGGTTGACCACCACCGCGTCCACCTCCGCGGCGGACATGCTGTTGCCGCGGCGGCCGAGCGCCCGCTGCGCACCCACCGAACGGCGGCGCACCCCGGTCACCACCCGGCGGCGGTCGATGTTGTGCGACAACGCGTAGAGCTGATGCCCCATCGCGCCGCCGACCATCGCGGAGAGCGTCGACTCGCCGAGTTCGGCGACGTCGGCGACCGTCTCGATGCCGTGGGCCCGCAGCTTGGCGGCGGTCTTCTCGCCGACACCCCACAGCCGTCGGACCGGCAGCGGATGCAGGAAGGCGAGCTCCCGGTCCGGCGGGACGAGCAGCAGCCCGTCGGGTTTGCCCTCCTGGCTGGCCACCTTGGCCAGGAACTTCGTCCGGGCGATGCCGACCGTGATCGGCAGCCCGACCTCGTCGCGGACCCGGGCCCGCAGCCGTGCGCCGATCTGCACCGGGGTGCCCGACACCCGGCCCAGCCCGGACACGTCGAGGAACGCCTCGTCGACCGACAGCGGTTCGACCAGGGGAGTGGTGTCGCGGAAGACCTCGAAGACATCGGCGCTGGCCTGCGAGTAGGCCGCCATCCGCGGCGGGACGACGACGGCGTGCGGGCACAGGGCGCGGGCCTGATGGCCGCCCATCGCGGTGCGCACGCCGTAGGCCTTGGCCTCGTAGCTGGCGGCCAGCACCACGCCGGCGCCGACGATCACAGGCCGTCCGCGCAGCGCGGGATCGTCCCGCTGCTCGACCGAGGCGTAGAACGAGTCGAGGTCAGCGTGCAGGATGCTCGCTTGCGCGTGGTCGTGCGCCGACACGAACATATGTTCGCATGGCGGTCCGACGCGTCAGCGGCATTCCCCGTAGACGGCGCAGGTCCACACGTGCACCAGCGAGTCGAGGACCCGGTCGGCCGGGATACCGGGGGTCTCGGAGGCGAACGCGGCGAGCAGGGTGCGTTCGTTCATGAGGTTGAGTGCGGTGGCGAGGTCGTGGGCGGGCAGCGTCTCCGGGGCGGCGCCGCGCCGGCGTTCGGCCTCGATGGTCGCCGCGGTGAAGTCGATCCACTTCTGCATGAACGTCGCGAAGACCTCGCGGATGTCGGCGTTGTCCGAACCCGACGCCGCGACGGTGACGTGGCGGTGACCGCCGAAGGTGTCGAAGAAGACCTTGATGCCGGGCCGCCAGACGTTGTCCGGGGTGGCCGCGGCCGCGGCGGCCTCCAGTGCGGCGTCGGCCTCCCGGATCACCCGCTCCCACAGCGTCAGCAGCACGGCCTCTTTGGACCCGAAGTAGAAGTAGAACGTGGGCCGGGAGATGCCCGCCCCCTTGGCCAGGTCGTCGACCGAGATCTCGGCGAACGAGCGCTCTTCGAGCAGGCGTTCGGCGGTCGCCAGGATGGCCTGTTCGCGGTCGTCGCCCGACGGACGGGCCGATCGGCGGCCGCGCGCGGTGCGGGCCTGGCTGGCGGTGGTCACGGCGGTTACTTTACACCGCGTCGAATTTCTCAACACACTGTTGACGCTGTCGACAAGGTGTTGATAGCTTTACAGCATGACTGACTTTGTCGACGTCGTGATCATCGGAGCCGGGATCTCCGGCATCAGCGCCGCCTGGCATCTGCAGCGCCAGAATCCAGACAAGACTTACGCGATCCTCGAGCGTCGCGACACGCTCGGCGGAACCTGGGACCTGTTCAAGTACCCGGGCATCCGGTCGGACTCCGACATGTACACCCTCGGCTTCCACTTCAAGCCGTGGGCCACCGACCAGGGCATCGCCGACGGGCAGTCGATCTGGAACTACCTCAACGAGGCCGCCGTCGAGAACGGCATCGACAAGCACATCCGCTACGGCCACAAGGTCGTCGCCGCCAACTGGTCCGACGAGGACAACCAGTGGGAGCTCAGCATCGAGCGCGGCGGTGAGCGGATCCAGCTCAACGCCGGCTTCCTGTGGGCCTGCAGCGGCTACTACGACTACGACAAGGGGTACGCACCGGAGTTCCCCGGCGCCGAGGACTTCACCGGGACCATCGTGCACCCGCAGCACTGGCCGGAGGATCTCGACTACCAGGGCAAGAAGGTGGTCGTGATCGGTAGCGGCGCAACGGCGATCACGCTGATCCCCGCGCTCGTCGACACCGGCGCCGGGCACGTGACGATGCTGCAGCGCACCCCCACCTACATCGGTTCGCTGCCGGACAAGGACGGGTTCGCCGCGAAGGCCTACCAGCTGCTGCCCGAGAAACCGGCCTATGTCGCCGTGCGGTGGAAGGCGATCCTGCGCGCGATGACGCAGTACCAGCTGGCCCGCATGCTGCCGAACGTGTTCCGGAAAGCGTTGCGCACCATGGCCGAACGCCGCCTGCCGGAGGGTTACGACTACGACCGGCACTTCGCGCCGGACTACAAGCCGTGGGATCAGCGCGTGTGCCTGGCCCCCAACGGCGACCTGTTCAAGACCATCCGCAAGGGCAAGGCCGACGTCGTCACCGACGCGATCGAACGTTTCACCGCCGACGGCATCCAGCTGAAGTCGGGCGAGCGCCTCGAGGCCGACATCATCGTCACCGCAACGGGTTTGAACGTGCAGTTCTTCGGCGGCGCCGACGTGCTGCGCAACGGTGAGCCGGTCGACCTCGCCGACACCGTGGCCTACCGCGGCATGATGCTGTCGGGCATCCCGAACATGGCGTTCACGTTCGGCTACACCAACGCCTCGTGGACGCTGAAGGCCGACCTCACCTCCGAGTACGTCAGCCGCCTGCTGCGCTACATGGACAAGAAGGGTTACGACGCCGTCGAACCGCGCGAACCGGGAAGCGACGTCGAGCGGTTGCCGTTCGTCGACCTGACGTCGGGATACATCAAGCGGGCGCTCGACCAGCTGCCGAAGTCGGGCGGCAAGGCGCCGTGGCGGCTCAAGCAGAACTACCTCGTCGACCTGCGGGTGATCCGCAACGCCAAGCTCGACGACGGCGCGCTGCAGTTCAGCAAGCGCCATGCGCCCGAGGCGATCTCGGTCTGACGCTACGGGGAGACCACCACGATGCCGTCGTCGTCGCTGTAGGCGACGTCGCCGGGCGTGAACGTCACACCGCCGAACTCGACCGGGACATCCCGTTGTCCGTCACCGGTTTTCGTGCTCTTACGCGGATTGGTGCCCAGCGCCTTGATCCCGATGTCGAGGGTGCGCAGCGTCGACGCGTCGCGCACGGCGCCGTTGATGATCACGCCGCTCCAACCGTTGTCGCGGCCCAGCGCGGCGATCAGGTCGCCGACCAGCGCGGTGTGCAGTGAGCCGTCGCCGTCGATCACCAGCACGCCGCCGTCGCCGGGTTCGCCCAGCACGGACTTGAGCAGCGCGTTGTCCTGGAAGCAGCGCACGGTGGTGATCCGGCCGGCGAACTCGGTCCGGCCGCCGAACTGGCGGAGCTGCAGATCGCAACTGCGGACGTCGGGTCCGATGTCGTCGACGAGGTCGGCCGTGGCGCGGAATTCGATGGTCACCGGTCGATGCTAGCGACGACGACATCGTGCAGATACCGGGCCAGCCCCGCCTCGCGGTCGTCGTAGTACCGGGTGAAGCGCTCGTCGGCCAGGTACATCTGCACGAGGCACAGCTGCATCACGTCGTCGCAGTCGTAGAACCGCTCGATCGATGCGCGGTGGCGCCGCGCGAGGCGGTCGGCGGCCGGGCTGCCTGGCGCAACGCCGGCGCGTTTCGCCGCGGCCAGGTCGGCCAGCAGCGCCTCACCCTCGTCGCGCACGTCGATCCAGTCCTGCTTGGTCATCCCGGCCGCCCGCTGCTGTGACTGGCGCCAGGCGTCGGTGTCACCCCACTGCTGCCGCGCCTCGTCGGCGTACTCGTCGCTGTGCGCGGTGCTCCCGAAGATCTCGACCTGCTCCTGCGCGGTCAATTGGATGCCTTCGCGGCGTGCGTTCATCAGTTCCTCCACCGCCTTGATGCTGTGCCGGATGCGGTCGGCGTGCTCGTGCAGTACCTCGAGCTGGTGTTCGAGGCGGGCGAGGACGTCGGCCCGCGGATCGTCGAGCAGGGTGCGGATCTTCTCGAGCGGCAGCCCCGCAGACCGGTACACCAGCACGAGGTGCAGGCGTTCGACGTCGGCGTCGGTGTATCGGCGGTAACCGGCCGCGGTGCGGGTGCTCGGCACCACCAACCCGATGTGGTCGTAGTGGTGCAGCGTGCGCACCGAGACACCGGTGAGCGCGGCGACCGTCCCGACGGTGGCGGCTGTGTCCTCCATGACGCCGACTATCGCCCCTGACGTGGCGTCAGAGTCAAGAGGAAATCAGCGGCGGCGGGCGACGAGTACGGCGAGCAGGACGAGCAGCGCCGCGGCGGCCGCCGCGGCGATCGGCAGCCGGTTGGCGGCGGCGGCGTCGACCGGCACCGGAGCGGGTCCCGAGACCGGGTTGTCCGCGGTCGCGACCGCGGCCTTGGCCTGGGCGGCGGCCTCCTCGGCCGCGCGGACCAGGTCAGCGGGCGGCGGAGGGGTCTGCTTCGGCGGGGCGGTCTTCTTCGCGGGCGCCTTGTTGGCGGCCTTGGCGGGAGTCTTCTTCGCCGGAGCCTTCTTGGCGGCCTTCTTCGCCGGGGCTTTCTTCGCCGCCTTGGCCGGCGGGGCCTTCTTCGCGGGGACCTTCTGCGCGGGGGGCGTCTCGGCCGGGGTGGCGGGCTGCTCGTCGGACCCGTCCTGGCGGTCTGCCATCAACAACTGCTCCTTTTCGGGTTCGGCGACCCGTCCATCATGCCAGGTGGCTGCGGCGGCTCACCCGGTGACGGCCAGCGCCGCCGCGAGCGTCAACGCGACCGCCATCCCCGCCAGTTCCCACTGCGACCTCGTCCGTGACAGCCCGGCGCCCGCGCGGTGGGCCCGCGCCGCGGGCAGCCACCGGCTGCGGTGGTGATAGGCCAGGCCCGCCAGCGCGACGGTCACCAGCAGTTTCGCGGTGAGGATGCGGCCGTAACCGGTGGTCAGCAGGGCGGCGGGGGAGCTGACGGTGACCACCGCGCCGACCGCGCCGGCCAGCGCCAGCGCGCCGACACACCACAGCGCCAGCACCGAGAACCGCGGCAGCACCCGCGCCCACTGGCCGCGGTGCGACACCGTCACCAGCAGACCGAGCAACGCCCCGCACCACAGCCCCGCGGCCACGGCGTGGACCGCGACGGCCACCCCGCCGACCGGATCCTCGGCCAGGTGCCCGACCAGCGTCCTGGCCGCCAGCCCCGCAGCGGCCGTCCCGGTGGCGGCCAGCGCGACCGGCGTGGTGCGCGGCCCGGCGAGCGCCAGCACGCAGACCGCGGCAGCCGCGACCGCACTGAGCGCCGCCGAGCGGCCGACGCCTGTGAGGAGCAAAAAGTCGAGATACGTCCGCACGCCGAGGGTGGGCACACCGACCGCGGCGGCCTGCGCGCCCGTCACCACCGACCGCACCAGCTCGGCGAGCAGCCACACCGCGGCGCCCACGGTCAGCGGCATCCCCGCGGACCGGAGCAGCACAGCGCGGTGTCGGCCGGTGTCGAGTAGTGGCACCACCGCGAGCCCGAGGACGACGACGGCCGCACAGTCTGCGACCGCGCGGGCCGACGTCAGGCCGAGCGCGTTCTGCGGCTGTCCCAGTGCGTACGCCGCCATCGACGTCGCGGCGACGACGGCGACACCGCCGAGCACCGCCCGCGGGGTCACGTCCGGCGACGCGCCGCCCACCAGGCGCCCGCCCCGACGATCACACAGGCGCCGACGATGAAGGGCCACACCGGCATGTCGTCGCCGGGCTGCGGCGGCGGCGCGAGCGGCGCGGCCGACGGCCCCGGCGTGCCGGTACCGCTCACGGTCAGCTCGAACGACCACGAGCCGGTGACCACGTGGCCGTCCGCCGACGTCGCGCGGTAGTTGACCGTGTACCGGCCCGTCGGGCCCAGGGGGCGCAGGTCCACAGATACGACCGTGTCCTGCACACGTGCCCCACCCGTCGACCACAGATTGCCGTCCGGGCCGACGACGGTCATCGCGGCGAATGCCGACTGCATCGTCTCGTTGAACGTCGCGCTGACCTGACCGGGCGCCGCGGCGAGTGTCGCCCCGTCGGCGGGATCGGTGCTGACGACCGCCGCGTGCGCCGAGGCGGTCTGCGCGCCGGTCAGGGCGAGGGCGACCAGCGCCAGCGCCGTGAGGGCAGCCGCGACCAATCGGGAAAACCGTTGCATGCGAGAAACTTTCGGTGCGTCAGGCGACGCCGAGGCGGGCCATCAGGTCGGCGTCGATGCCGTCGAGCTGTTCGGCGATCGCGGCGTGGGCCGCGCGCCTGCGCGTGGTCGGCATGTTCTCCGCGGCGGTGACGGCCGCGGAGAGGTCGCTGAGCCGTTCGGTGATCGCGGCGACGAACTGTTTGGTCTCGGCGTCCTTGGGTTTCTTCTGTGCGACGAGCCGCACCGACTGTTCGGCGCCCGCGATGCGCGCCGACAACTCGGCGCCGTGCCCGGAGAACTGCCCGAGCTGGCTCAGCGGGACGCCGAGGCGGTCGGCGCGGCGTTCGTCGGCGTAGCCGCGCGCCGCGATCGACGCCCGGTACACCAGCGGCACCGCGACCGGGGCGAGCAGTCGGGCGACCGTGAGCACGCGCCGGATGCGGCCGGGGGCGAACAGCTTGCCCTCTTTTGCCGCCTTGAGTTGCGTTTCAGCAACCTTCAGCGCGGTGCGGTCGCTGTCGCGCTGGGCGCGCAGGGCGGCCTTGAGCGCCCGCGTCTCGGCCTTCTGTGCGGACTTGTAGCGACGGGCCTCGTTCTTGGCCGAGAGCCTGGCTTCCAGCTTCGCCTTGGCCTTGATCGCACGGGCCTCGGCTCGGCGGGTAGCGCGGCTTTTGCGTCGCTTGAACAAACCCATACCCCGCTACCCTCCGGTCTGTGGTCGCGCAGCCGCTACGCGTGGCCGCATCGGTGCACTCCAACCCTAGCGGGCGGAGGCGCCGCGGCGACGCCCGCGCCCCGCGACGGTCGACCGATTCATCTCACTAGCAAACGCGCGCCCGGTTTTGTGCGAGAATCGTCACATCTGGCTGGGGCACGCCATCCGGATGCGGTTCGAGGGGCGGTGACAGGTGGGATCGCGGGTACGCGTCGCCGCGTCGGCCTGCCTGGTGGCGGTCGGCCTGTCCCTCATGGGTCTGGGCAGTGCGTTGGCGCTCGCAGGCACCGACGACACCGATCCGACGGCCGGCAGCGCCGATCCGCCCGCCACTCGCGAGCACTCCGCCACCGCCACGAAGACCTCCCGCACCAAACCGGTCGAGGAATCCGGCGACCAGGACCCGCCGACCGAGAAGACCGAGGAGACCGAGAAGGAGACGGACGAGGAGGACGAGGAGGACGAGGAGTCGTTCACCGAACCCACGACCGAGCCGACCACGGAGGCCCCCACTTCGGAGCTGACGCCCACCACCGACACGACGAGTCCCACGACCAGCAGCAAGACGACCACGACCACCACCGAGACGACGACCCCGTCGTTGGGCGCGCCGCCGGCCAATGACAGCGACCACGACGCTCCCGAGGTCTTGCCGCCCAAACTCGACGAACCCGGCCCCATCGCCCCGAGCGTCGTCGACGCGGCACCCGGACTACCCGTGGTGGCACCGATGGCGCCGATCGCCGTCCCGGTGATCGCGGTGCCGCCGATCCCGGTGCCCGCCGCCGCGGGTCTGGGATCGGCCGCCGGCGCCTCCGCTCGCGGACCCGCACCCGGCGGCGCAGCGCCGGAAGCACCGCCCCGCCGCGGGCCCGCGCAACGTCCGACTCAGCGCCGACCCGAACCACCACCCGTTCGCAGCGGTGACCCCGCGGCGGTCCCGGCCGGCTTCCGGACCGGGTACGGCGAATACCTGCGCACCGCGGGTGTCGGCCAGATCGCGGCGGTGGCCGTACCGGGCACCGCGGGCATCCTCGCGTTGACCGGGCTCGGCGGGCTCGCGGGATACCGGCAGGCCAGGGCGGGCCGGGCCCTGCGCACCGAGACCATCGCACGCTTCATGAACTGACGTCCGCACGTCGGAAAGGGGGACACATGCCAACGACCCGCGCGGTCACACGCGCCGTCACCTCGGTACTGGATCTCGCGCCGCGGCGCGGCGAGGTCTCGCTGTCCAGTCTGGTGCAGGCGGTCAGCGCCGAACGCGGCAGACCGATCGAGATCAAGACCGCTCACCTACCGCCCGGCGTCTGCGGCCAGTGGCGCCAGTACGCCGACCACGACGAGTTCCTGATCCAGCAGGGGCTACCCGCCTGGGACCGCACCCTCGCCCACGAGCTGGGTCACCTGGTGCTGGGCCATGAGGGCATCCCGGTGGTCCAGGCGGCCCGGCAGAACACCGAGGTCGCCAGCGCAGAACTGATCGGCTACATGCTCAACCAGCGGACCGGTTGCATGGGGCCCAGCGGGGAGGACGCCGAACAGGAGGCCGAGGACTTCGCGGCCCTGCTGCTCTACCGTCTCGGCCGGCTGCCGTGTGACCGTTCCTCGATCCTGCAGATCCGTCTCGGGGAGGCCTTCGGTTGATCGTCTGGGGGATCGCCGGACTCCTCGGCCTGGCCACCGGTCTGCGGATCGGCTGGGCGCTGGTGAACAAGCAGTCGCTGGTGAGCACCGCGATGATCCTGGCGCTGGGCAACCTCGCGGCCGTCGCGGCGCTGAACTGGCAGCCGTTGACGCTGCTGGTGAACACGGTGGTGCGGTGGCCCAACATCGCGATGGCGCTCAGCCAGGTCGCGCTCATCGGGTGCGCGGCGGGCAGTTGCGTGATGATCACGACCGTCGCGTCGGCACGCACTTCGGCGGTGACCCGCAACATCGCCGTCGCGCAGTATGCGCTCGCCGGTGTCGTTGCCGCGCTGAGCCTCGTGCTGTTCTTCGCCGACGGCAGGCAGCCCGAGATGGCGCCGGAGGAGTACCTGCGCCGCAATCTCGGCTCGGCCGGCGCCTCGTGGCTGCTGCCGCTGCTCTACGTGGCGCTGGCGCTGATGCTGGTGATGTGGTCGGGGCTGCGCCACTCCAGCGGCACCAGGCGCGGCCGGGCGCTGTTCGTGTTCACTCTGGGCATCACGCTGATCGTCGTGGTCGCGGTCCTGTTTTTGCTCCGCGCGATCGGCGTCGTCGACGCGATCGGG
Source organism: Mycobacterium sp. GA-2829 (assembly GCF_001499965.1). Classification (GTDB taxonomy): domain Bacteria; phylum Actinomycetota; class Actinomycetes; order Mycobacteriales; family Mycobacteriaceae; genus Mycobacterium. The sequence continues at coordinate 3,056 of NZ_LQIT01000027.1, read as the reverse complement.
GTCGGGACCGGCGCCACGCTGATCGGGTGCGCGATGGTCACGGTGGCGGTCGGGGCGCTGCTGCCGAGCATCGAGGACTGGTTCGGGGCGCGGCGCGAACTGCGGATCATCGCCCCGCTGCTCGCCGAACTCGGCCGCCGCCAGCCCGACGTCGGGATCGGCGTCCGACCGCACGGTCCGCTGGTGTTCCGCGTGGCCGAACGGATGTCGTTGATCTCCGATGCGCTGTTCCTCGAGGCGACCGCGGGCGGACAGTCGGCGGGTGAGGACCCGCCGCCGGACGTGAGCCCGACCGACCAGGCACGGGCCATCGCGACCTGGATCCACCAGGGCTCGGACTTTCCCGGGTACCGGTGGTTACGTCAACCGGAGCAGTACTCGGATCGGGAGTGGATACTGGCGATCGCCCGGGAGTACCGCGCGCTCGATCGAGGGGTCGTGAGCACCGCTCGCTGACCCGTTCGCTCTAAGCAAACACCTCTGCCTTCGCCACCCGCCGCCGCAGCGGGTGATCAGTCGTCCAGGTGTTCCTTGCGGCGCAGTTCATCGACCTTGGCGACGATGTCCTGCTGGGCCTCCGGGGACAACCCGACCGTGCGGGCGGCGATGCGGCGGACGCCTTCGTCGCGCATGTTGGCCAGCCACGTCAGCTCCTTGTCGAGCTTTTCGTAGTACTCGTCGTCGGTGAAGTAGGCCGGCTTGATTCGGAAGAAGTTGGCCAACGCGGCCATGGTCGCCTGCGAGGGATTGGTGCGGTTGCCGGAGCGCAGCTGGGACAGGTACGGCGCCGACATCGTGATGCCCTCGGACTTGAGAGCCCCGATGACCTCCGCGGACGTGTGCGGGCCTCGGCCGGGCGGATAAACCGTGTCGAACAGGCGGTTCAGCCGGGCGGCGAACGTCTTGCTCATCGAAATGACCTCCACTGGGGGACGAGCGGGCTAAAGAAGCGGCGTATTTGCTGACCATCGTAGCGAGAGTTATGCCCCCAACCAAGTGCAAACCGCGGGAATGTTCGTGTCGGCTCGCTCACTTGGTTATTGAAACGACGCCGAACAGCGGTTATGTGCTCTCGGGGGGCCTCGCAACAATGGTCGGAGGCAAATAATAACGGTTCCGTAGCATACCCTGTGCTGGGCCCCCTCTCAGGTGGCTCCCAGCAATCGAACGGGTCGTTGGGGGCGCAATCGAGGGGCGCAGTGTGACGAAATCGTGCGTTTGCCCGTGTTGCTCAACGGTTATGCGACGCGCCCAGAATGCCCGCAGAACCGGGATAAGACGGGCGGTTCGCGGTGGTGGGGACGTTGCCGGCGGCGGCTCAGGCCGCTTCGGACGACGATTCGCGCGAAGGTTGGGATGCCGACGGCGTCCGGCGGGCCCGTACCGTCCGCAGGACGGCGACGATCAGGACGGCGGCGGCCGTCGTACCGGTCACGGCCAGCGCCACCAGCCGCCAGCCGAGGGCGGCGTCGAACAGCATCCAGAGTCCGAACAGCAGGAACAGCACGCTGGCCATCGCGTGCAGGAAGCCCTCCGGCAGTTTCCTGTGCAACATTGCCCCGACGATGATGGCAACGCCGTCGGCCAGCACCATGCCGATCGTCGCGCCGATCCAGACGCCGATCGCGTCGCGGTCGCTGGCCAGCGCGACCGTGGCCAGCATGGTCTTGTCGCCGAGTTCGGCCAGCACGAATGAGGAAATGATCGCGGGGATGACGAACCGCGGTTCGGCGACCCGGACGGCCTCGTCGTGGTCGGCGTTGCGGCCCTCCCGCCACGTCCACACGGCGAAGAGCAGAAAGGCGACGGCCGCGGCGTACGCGATGGGCTTCTCGGGCAGCGTGACACCGAGGAAGTGGCCGATCGCGACGGACAGGCCGTGCACGAGCATCGCCGCGACACCGACACCCGAGAGCACCACCCACCACCGGTGGCGAAGCGCGTAGGTCATCGTGATGAGCTGGGATTTGTCACCGAGTTCGGCGACGAACACGACTGCGAGGCTGACCAGGACGGCGCCGAGCATCTTCGCACACCTTTCGACACGTCGCCGCGGCGTCGCTGGGACACCACAGCGTCTGAGTCGAAGGTCTCGCCCACCGAGGGTGCGGTTCGCCGGCCGGGCCCGCAGGCCAGTATGTCGACACGACGATTCGGGGCTACTCCCCTTCGCTGACGACATCGACCATAGCCGCGCGTTTCGGCGTATGCCAGCGCCGCAGGCGATTTCGGGAAGCCGTATTCTCCCGTTCGGGTAGCGGTGTTCGCGGCTTTCCGGGACCCGTCAGGCGGCGAGCAGCATGGCCAGCACCGCGGTGTCCGGGTGGCTGATGGGGTCGACGCCGACGCGGCTGACCATCGAGGTGACGGTGCCGTCCGATTCGGCCTCCACCCATGCCGCCCGGTGTTCGAGACCGAGGTGCGGCAGACCCGGCAGCAGCACGCATCCGGATGCCGCGCCGCTGCACTCGGGCAGCGACGGTGTGGTCTCCGACGGCGGGTGCAGCATCAGCAGGGCGGGCGGTTGACGCTCGGCGAAGTAGCCGGGCGGGACCGCGGCGTCGCCCATGACCGTGCCCTCGGCGAGCACCAGGCCGACGGTGCCCGGTTCGGGTTCGTCGGGCAGCTCTTCGCGCACCCCGAAAATCGTTGTGGTGGAGAGCAATCCGGGCAGCGAGGCGACGCGGACGGTGGCCATCAGCAGCTGGGCCCACTCCTTGGTGGAGTCCGGCCAGCGTCCCGACACGACGAAGCCCTTGAGTGAACCGCCGGAATGAAAGGGCGCGATTTCGATCGCCCGACCGGACCCTGCCTCCATAGCGCCTCCGAGACATCGGTATTCATCAACCGACACACCTGTGGGTCGTGCAGGAAAGCATGCGGTAGCACCGCGCTGGCACGCAAGACCGCACGAGTGCTAACGCGTGGTGAACGGTCGCAGAACGCAGACGGGGCGCCCCGCGAAAGAGCGCCCGGGCCCCGGTTGGAAAGGGGATTGCGCAAACCCCCGAGATAGCCCAGGGCCGACGGGGGGGGGGAGGCCAACCGGTTAGGAA
>NZ_LQIT01000026.1 GCF_001499965.1 Mycobacterium sp. GA-2829 | reverse complement strand
CCCCTACACCCAGGCCCTCGTCGACTCCATCCCCGACCTCGGACGCGAACCCCGTTCGCTGGCGGGCGAACCCGCCAGCCCGCTGTCCCCACCCACCGGATGCGCCTTCCACCCGCGGTGCCCGCTGGCCGTCGACGCCTGCGATGACCGCGAACTCGACGTCCGCCTCGAAGGCTTCCCCGGCAACCCGCACCAGGTGGCCTGCATCGAACGGAAGGCGAGCTGATGGCCGTCGCGCTGCCCGCACCGGCCATGGTGCGCACCCGGCGTCGGGTGCTGACGCTGCCGCACTCCCGGTCGGCGGTGGTGAACTGGATCGGGTTCTCGCTCATCGGCGTCGTCACCCTGGTCGCGATCGCCGTCCCCGTGCTGGCGCCCTACGATCCGCTGCTGCCGGTCGGGATGCCGCTGCAGGCGCCGGGGGTGGACGGGTTCCTGCTCGGCACCGACAGCGTCGGCCGCGACATCCTGTCACGGGTGCTCTACGGCGCCCGGTCGAGCTGGTTCGCCGCGCTCGCGGTGGTTGCGTTGGGACTGTTGATCGGCGGTCTGATCGGGCTGATCGCCGGGACGGCGGGCGGCTGGGTCGACTCGGTGCTGATGCGCATCACCGACGCGTTCCTGTCGCTGCCCGCACCGGTGCTGGCGATCGCGGTGGTCGCTGCGCTCGGACCCGGGTTCCTGCACACGCTGATCGCGGTGTCGATCGTGTGGTGGCCGTTCTACGCCCGCCTGGTGCGCGGCGAGATCACCCGGCTGGCGGCCCGCCCGCACGTCGAGGCCGCCAAACTCGCCGGGGTCGGGCCGATCCGGCTGGCCCGCCGCCACCTGCTGCCCGGTGCGGTGCCCAACGCGGTCGTCGCGGCCAGCCTCGACATCGGCACGCTGATCCTGACCCTGGCCGCGCTGTCGTTCCTCGGGCTCGGACAGTCCGCTCCCGCACCGGAACTCGGCGCCGACTCCGCGCGCAACCTCAGCTACTTCCTGCAGCAGTGGTGGATTCCCGTGATGCCCGGCCTCGGCGTGCTGGTACTCGCGCTGATCGGCAACGTCGCCGGCGACAGCCTGCGCAACCTGATGAAGACGAAGTAGGGACCCTCATGCGGACCTTCGTGACCACCCGGATCGCCGCCATGTTCGCGATCCTCGTCGCCCTGACCGGGGTGATGTTCGTGCTCGCCCAGATCTCCCCGCTGGATCCGGTCAAGGCCCAGCTGGGTGCGCAGGCCTCCCAGCAGGCCGTCGCCGCCCGCCGCGAGGCGCTCGGCCTCAACGACCCGATCCTGGTGCAGTTCTGGAACTACCTCAAGGGTGCGGTGACCGGCGATCTCGGTACGTCGTACCGCACCCGGCATGCGGTGGCCTCCGACCTCGGCGACTTCCTGCCCGCCACACTGGAACTCGCGTTGTTCGGGATCGTCATCGCCCTGGTGCTCGCGGCGTTGCTCGCGTTCAGCACGACGCTGCGGTGGCGCGGCGCGGCCGTGCTGCGCGCGGTGCTGTTCACCGGGTCGTCGGCGCCGATGTTCCTACTCGGCATCCTCGGGCTGATCGTGTTCTACCAGCAGCTCGGCTGGGTCCCGGCCAACGGGCGCATCGCCGTGGCGAATCCGCCCAGCGGCCCCACCGGCCTGCTGACCGTCGACGGGCTGCTGCACGCCCGCTTCGACGTCGTCGCCGACGCGCTGCACCACCTGATCCTGCCCGCCGTGGTGATCGCCATCGGCCCCGCGGTCGCGATCGGCCGGGTGCTCCGGTCGAGCCTGATCGGCGACATCGACAGCGACTACGCCAGAACCGCACGCGCCAAAGGACTTTCGGAGAGCCGGATCATGGCCCGCCACGTGCTGCGCAACTCGATCGGTGCCGCACTGTCGATGACCGGGCTGCAGATCGGGTTGATGTTCTCCGGGGTGCTCGTCGTCGAGCAGGTGTTCGGCTGGCCGGGCATCGGTCAGTACATCGCCCAGAGCATCCCGGTGGCCGACTTCCCGGCCATCGCCGGCGTCACGCTGATGCTCGGCGCGCTCTACGTCTTCATCAACACCATGGTGGACCTCCTGCAGGCGGCCGCCGATCCGCGTATCACCGTCCAAGGAGGTTAAGTGCCCGAACAACCACTCATCGTTGGCAATCCCGTGCTCGTCGTCGTCGACATCCAGCAAGGCGGCGGGATGCCCGTCGACGAGGTCGGCATCCCGCACATGGCCGGGCACGCCGAACGCGTCGCCCGCGCAGCGCGTCTCGTGGCCGCCGCCCGCGCCGCCGACCTGCCGATCGTGTTCTTCCAGGAGGTGCACCGGCCCAGCGGCGTCGACTTCGGCCGCGAACTCGACGGCGTCGAGGGGCCGCACTGCATCGCGGGGCGTGCGGGCACCGACCTGGAACCCTCCCTACGGCCGCTGCCCGACCGCGACGACAAGGAGTTCCACATCGTCAAGCGCCGCTACTCCGGGTTCATCGGCACCGAATTCGACATCGTGCTGCGCGGTGTGCGGGCCTCCACGCTGATCCTCATCGGCGGCCTCACCGACGTGTGCGTGCACTACACCTTCGCCGACGCCCACCAGCGTGACTACTACGTGCGGGTGGTGACCGACTGTGTCGGCGGCTCGTCGCAGTACCGCCACGACGCCGCACTCGACGCGATGGAGTACCTGCAGACCGGGGCGATGCGCACCACCGAGGAGATCCTCGACGCCTTCGCCGCGATGGCGCCCGTCCTGGAAGGAGCCGGCCGGTGATCCGCCCGTCGCTGCGCGCCGCCGCACTGGCGGCGGTCACTGCCCTGACGTTGAGTGCCTGTGGCGGTTCGGATTCCGGGGGCGGTGCGCCCAACGCGGCCCCGGCCGACAAGGTGCTGCACCTGTCGTTCCTGCAGGACCCCGGCCAACCGCCGGACCCGGACGTCTTCTACGCCGGCCAGGGTCTGCTGCTGACCACCAACATCTACGAGGGTCTGCTGCAGTACAAGGGCGGCACCGAGAAGCCGGAGATCGAACCGCTGCTGGCCACCGAGTGGACCGAATCGCCCGACCACAGGATGTTCACGTTCAAACTGCGCGAAGGCGTGACGTTCCACGACGGCACCCCGTTCACCTCCGCCGCGGTCAAGGCCTCCTTCGACCGGCGACTGGCCGTCGACCAGGGCCCGGCGTACATGGTCGCCGACGTCGAATCGGTCACCACCCAGGGCGACCACGACGTCACCATCACCCTGAAGTCCCCGAACTCGGCGTTCCTGGACTACCTCGCCTGCCCCTACGGCCCCCGGATGCTCAGCCCGAAGGGGTTGGCCGACAACGACGGTGGCGACCACGCCCAGAACTACCTGACCACCCACGACCTCGGCACCGGACCGTACACACTCGCCGCCGCCGAGGTCGGCTCCCGCTACGCGCTGACCGCCTACCCCGGATACTGGGGTGAGAAGCCCTATTTCGAGCAGGTCGAGATCCCGGTCATCACCGACGTGTCGGCCCAGCAGCTGCAGTTCAACAACGGCCAGATCGCGGCGATCCTGCACGATCTGCCGTCCTCGGCGGTCGAGTCGTACCTGAACAACGACAAGTACGCGCACTTCTCGCTGCCGACGATGATGTCGAACTACCTGTACCTCAACCCGCGCCGCGGCATGCTCACCGACCCGAAGAACCGGGCCGCGCTGCTGGCCGCCATCGACGTCGACACCCTGGTCAAACAGACCTACTTCGGTCGCGGGAAGGAGGCCGAACAGCTGTACCCGCCGAACATGCTCGCCCCGGAATTGGCCAAACAGACGGTCACCCACGACCCGTCGCAGCTGACCGCGCTCGCGGCCGGATTGCCCGCGGACCAGAAGACGGTCACCGTCGGATACGACTCGTCCAACCCCGACAACCAGCTCATCAACAACCTGATCCAGACCCAGCTGGCGGCGGCCGGGCTGACCGCGAAGGTGCAGAGCTACCCGACCTCGGAGATCTACGGCTGGATCGGCAACGACGCGCCCAACGCACCCGACATCCTGACGTCCACCGCGTGGCCCGACGCACCGTCGCCCTACACCTGGGGACACATCACCTGGGACGCCGACGGCGGGCTGAACTACCTGGGCTGTTCGGCGCCCCCGGTGACCGCGGCGCTGACCCGCGGGTTGGAAACCGGTGAGGCGCAGGCCTTCTCGGAGGCGGCGGCCGCCGCCGAGGACACCGGCTGCTGGCTCAACCTCGCCGACGTCGACGACTTCATGGTCGCCCAGCCGTGGCTCAAGGGTGTCGAACAGGCCCACGTGGTGACGAATCCGAACTCGCTTCGGCTGGCCGAACTGTCGGTGGGCTGATGGCGACACTGGTCGGGCGCAGCGGAGTGCGCCGCATCATCCTGCTGACCCTGGGTTGGGAGGAACTGCCCAAATCGGTGTCCGTGCACGGTGCGCCGGCGGGGGAGCGGATGCGTGAACCGGTGCCCGGGGTACTGCTGCAGACCGACGGCGGGTGGGTGCTGCTCGACACCGGGTTCAACACGGCCCTGGTCCGCGACCCCTACCTGTACCGGCGGTTCTTTCCGACGGTCGAATACCGGCCGGTGCTGCCCGGCCCGGGTGAACCGATCGAACAGCGGTTGGCCGAGGTCGGCGTCGACATCGACCAGATCCACACCGTCGCCGTCAGCCACCTCCACCACGACCACGCGGGCGGGCTCAAACTGTTCGCCGGCAAGGTCCCGGTACACGCCCAACGCCGCGAGCTCGAGTACGGGCTGTCGAATCACCCTGAGCCCGAACACCATGCGATCGTGCGAGTCGACTTCGACGACCCCCGCATCGACTGGCGGCTGGCCGACGGGGACGCCGAGATCGCACCGGGAATCACGGCGGTGCCGACCTACGGGCACACCCCGGGACACCAGAGTTTCGTGGTGGAGCTCGACGAGTCCGTCGGTGGGGACGGGTTCGTGTTCGCGTTCGACGCCGCCGACCTCACCGAGAACATCGAACACGAGTTGGCGATCGGCGGGTTCATCGACGTCGACCCCGAGGACACCGTCGAACCGATCCGCAGGCTCAAGAAGTTGGCCGCCGAGAGGGGGTTCCCGCTCATCCCGGGCCACGATCCGCACGTGTGGCCGGAGCTCACCCAGCACTTCCACGAGCGGTTCGGGCCGGTGGCGCCGTGACCGATCTCGCGGTGGTGATGCGGGAGTGCGTCGGACTGTGGCGGCGCACCCTGCTCATCGAGGCCGACGGATCACGGGACACCGGAACCGACGTGCTGTGGCTACAGGGTGTCAGCGCCTACGTCGACTCCCGTGGCTTCGCCGGTGTGCTCACCCAGCACGGGGACGTCTTCGCCTGGCGCCGTGACATCGACGCCCTGCCGCCTGCCGAGTTCCCCGACGAAGGGCACACGAGTTGGGACGGCGACGTCCTCGTCGAGTGCGGCGTGCACAGCGACTACGTCGAACACTGGGTGCGCGACACCGGACCGGCCGAGCCGTGCTGGGCGGTGGAGTTGGGCGCAGGCGCCGACCGCGCGCTCCTGCTGCGGGTGGGGGACCGGTTCGGCTGGGCGCGAGGCGAATCCGTGGTGCTCGGACGGGTCGGCGACGGCCGGTGGGAGGCAGTCGGCCCGGTCGGCGAGGACGCCGGCATCCGCGCCGACGGAGTGCACTGGAACGTGATACGACGCGAGGGAGAAGTCGAACTGTGAGTGGTGCAACGGATTTCACGTCGGTCCCGGTGATCGACATCAGTGGACTGCGGTCGGCCGACCGGGCGGACCATCGGCGGGTGGCCGACGACCTCGGCGCCGCGGCCCGCGACGTCGGGTTCTTCTACATCAGCGGATCGGGTGTCGACGATGCGCTGTTCGACCGGATGCTCGCCAAGGTGAAGGAGTTCTTTGCGCTGCCGCTCGAGGAGAAGATGCGCAGCTACATCGGCCTGTCACGGTGTCATCGCGGCTACGTGCCGGTCGGGGAGGAGGGCGTCGCCGAGCAGGTCACACCGGACCTCAAGGAGGCGTTCGACACCGCGCTGGACCTGCCTGCCGACGATCCCGACCACCTGGCCGGCAACCCCATGCTCGGACCCAACACCTGGCCCGACATCCCCGGATTCGCCGAGGCCGTCACCGACTACTACACCGCGGTGCTCGAGGTCGGCCAGAAGTTGTTGTGGGCGTTCGCGATCGCGCTCGGCGAGGACCCCGATGTGTTCACCCGCCACGCCACCAAGACACCGAGCCAACTGCGCCTGATGCACTACCCGTACAACCCCGACGCCGAGGACCGCATGGGCATCGGTGCCCACACCGACTACGAGTGCTTCACGCTGCTCAAGCCGACCGCGCCTGGATTGGAGGTGCTCAACGGCGCCGGGCAGTGGATCGACGTGCCCCCGGTGGCGGGCACGTTCGTCGTCAACATCGGCGACATGCTCGAGCTGTGGACCAATGGGGCGTTCGTCGCCACCAGCCACCGGGTGCGGAAGGTGAAAGAGGAGCGCTACTCGTTCCCGCTGTTCTTCAACGTCGACTACCACACCGAGGTCAAACCGCTGCCGCAGTTCGCACCCCGCGACGAGCGGCCGCGTCCGGCGCTGCACGCCGGTGAGCACCTGTTCGCCCAGACCGCCCAGTCGTTCGCCTATCTGCGTCGCCGGCTGGAGAGCGGGGAGCTGATGCTGCCGGAGGGGTCACTGGCGCTCGGACAGTTCGGTCAGCAGGCGCTGCAGGACCGCGCTAGTTGATCGGCGCGTTGACCCACCGCAGGTCGGACAGGATGCCGCGCGCGGCGACGATGCCCTCGCCGGTCTGCCACACCTCGTTGTTGACGATGTAGACCCGGTTGTCCTGCGCCGCCGACAACGCCCGCCACGCATCGCTGTCGAGGATGCGCGGGGCGTCCTCGCGCGCAGCGGCCGACGCGAACGACACGTAAACGATGTCGGCGTCGGCGATCCCGTAGTCCGGGTCGTCGCCGGTGCCGAGTTCGACGAACGGGCCGTCGGTGAAGCGTTGCGCGGCGGGCCGGTCGAGACCCGCTTCGGCCAGCACGCTGCCCGCGAAGCTGTCGCGGCCGTAGACCCGCACGGTGTCCTCGGTCACCTGCACCACCGACGCCTGGAAGTGGGCGGTGTCGTTGTCGGCGGCGGTCCGGCGCGCGGCCTCGGCGAACCCGCCCAGCAGGCCGCCGCCAGCGTCGAACCGCCCGGTCGCGGCGGCCACCACACGCAGGTTGGCCTGCCAGTGCGCGCCGGGCGGCCCGGTGAACACCGTCGGCGCGATCTCGCCGAGGGAGTCGAACAGTTCCGGGGTCAGCGCCTGCGAGCCGAGGATGAGGTCGGGGTCCGCGGCGCGGATCGCGTCGAGGTCCGGTGCGCTGCGGGTGCCCGCCTGCGGCGCGTCGTGGATCACCGCGCCGAGGTAGGAGGGCTGCTGGTCGCTGCCGTCGGGCAGGGCGGCGGCGACGATGCGGGACTGCAGACCCAGCGCGCACAGCGTGTCGAGCTGGTCGCCGGAGAGCACCACGATGCGCTGCGGGTCGGCGACCACGCGAGTCTCACCGGCGGCGTGCCGGACCTCGCGTTCGGGGGGACCGGGGTCGACCGGGGCCGGTTCGGGGGCGCAGGACTCGTCGGGGCGGCGGTCGTTGCCCAGCACGCCGGCCCCGGCGATCCGGGTGGTGCTGGTGATCACCGAGTTCATCGGCGCCTGACCCGCGTCACCCGCGTCACCGCCGGAGGCGCCGCACCCGGCCAGCGTGGCCGCAAGCACTGAGGTCGTCACCGTCGTCTTCACCCACGCGCGGGCCCTGGTCTGCGGTCGGCCGATCAGCACGGGGGCGACGGTAACATCATCGAGCACATACATCCTGGTCGCGGGCGTGGCGTCGACCGCCGCCCACGTGCCCCGACACGCAATTACGACGGTTTGTAGGACCCAGGCTGACCCCTGTCGCATCGAGCGATAGGATTCGTGGCAGCAAGGCGGGGAATCGCCGACAGAACTTTTGGAGGACCTCTTGGTAGCCGAAGCGCCCCCAATCGGAGAACTCGAGGCACGTCGTCCGTTCCCGGAGCGCCTCGGTCCCAAGGGCAACCTGATCTACAAGGTCATCACGACCACCGATCACAAGCTGATCGGCATCATGTACTGCATCGCCTGCTTCGCGTTCTTCTTGATCGGCGGGCTCATGGCGCTGTTCATGCGCACCGAGCTGGCGGTCCCCGGGCTCCAGTTCCTGTCGAACGAGCAGTACAACCAGCTCTTCACCATGCACGGCACGGTGATGCTGCTGTTCTACGCCACCCCGATCGTGTTCGGGTTCGCCAACCTGGTGCTGCCGCTGCAGATCGGCGCCCCGGACGTGGCGTTCCCGCGCCTCAACGCCTTCTCGTTCTGGCTGTTCCTGTTCGGCGCGCTGATCGCGATCGCCGGCTTCATCACCCCCGGTGGCGCCGCCGACTTCGGCTGGACCGCCTACTCACCGCTGACCGACGCGATCCACTCGCCCGGCGCCGGTGGTGACCTGTGGATCATGGGCCTGGCCGTCGGTGGTCTGGGCACCATCCTCGGTGGCGTCAACATGATCACGACCGTGGTCTGCATGCGTGCCCCCGGTATGACGATGTTCCGGATGCCGATCTTCACCTGGAATATCCTGGTGACGTCGATCCTGGTGCTGCTGGCCTTCCCGCTGCTGACCGCGGCGCTGTTCGGCCTGGCCGCCGACCGGCACCTCGGCGCGCACATCTACGACCCGGCCAACGGCGGCGTGCTGCTGTGGCAGCACCTGTTCTGGTTCTTCGGGCACCCCGAGGTGTACATCATCGCGCTGCCGTTCTTCGGCATCGTCAGTGAGATCTTCCCGGTGTTCAGCCGCAAGCCGATCTTCGGCTACACCACGCTGATCTACGCGACCATCGCGATCGCCGCGCTCTCGGTGGCGGTGTGGGCGCATCACATGTACGCCACCGGTGCGGTGCTGCTGCCGTTCTTCTCGTTCATGACGTTCCTCATCGCGGTGCCGACCGGTATCAAGTTCTTCAACTGGATCGGCACGATGTGGAAAGGCCAGTTGACGTTCGAGACACCGATGCTGTTCTCGGTCGGCTTCCTCATCACGTTCCTGCTCGGTGGTCTGTCGGGTGTGCTGCTGGCCAGCCCGCCGCTGGACTTCCACGTGACCGACAGCTACTTCGTCATCGCGCACTTCCACTACGTGCTGTTCGGCACCATCGTGTTCGCCACGTACGCCGGCATCTACTTCTGGTTCCCGAAGATGACCGGCCGCCTGCTCGACGAGAAGCTGGGCAAGCTCCACTTCTGGCTGACCTTCGTCGGCTTCCACACCACCTTCCTCGTGCAGCACTGGGTCGGTGACGAGGGCATGCCGCGTCGTTACGCCGACTACCTGCCCAGCGACGGTTTCACCACGCTGAACATCGTGTCGACGATCGGCGCCTTCATCCTGGGCATCTCGACGCTGCCGTTCCTGTGGAACATCTTCCGCAGCTGGCGCTACGGCGAGCCGGTCACCGTCGACGACCCGTGGGGTTACGGCAACTCGCTCGAGTGGGCCACCAGCTGCCCGCCGCCGCGGCACAACTTCACCGAGCTGCCCCGCATCCGGTCGGAGCGCCCGGCGTTCGAGCTGCACTACCCGCACATGGTCGAGCGGATGCGGGCCGAGGCCCACGTCGGCCGCGACCACCACGCGGACGAGCCCAAGCCGATCGACGCGTCCAGCTGATGGGCCGCTGCGGAACCCAGGGGTGAACGCAGCTGCCAAGGTGTCGGTACTCATCACCGTCACCGGAGTCGATCAGCCGGGTGTGACGTCGGCGCTGTTCGAGGTGCTCTCGCGGCACCGCGTCGAACTGCTCAACGTCGAACAGGTGGTGGTCCGCCGGCGCCTGACCCTCGGTGTGCTGGTGGCCGTCCCGCCGCACGTCGCCGACGGCGACGGGCTGCGTACCGACGTCGAAGAGGCCATCCACGAGGTCGGTCTCGACGTGACGATCGAGCGCAGCGCCGACACCCCGGTGATGCGCGAGCCGTCCACCCACACGATCGTCGTGCTGGGCCGGCCGATCACCGCGAGCGCATTCGGTGTGGTGGCCCGTGAGGTCGCCGCGCTCGGCGTCAACATCGACACCATCCGCGGGGTTTCCGACTACCCGGTGACCGGGCTGGAACTGCGCGTGTCGGTGCCCGCGGGCGGCGCATACGGGCAGCTTCAGCAGGCGCTCGCGCGGGTCGCCGTCGACGAGGGCGTCGACATCGCACTCGAGGACTACAGCCTGTCACGGCGCGCGAAGCGGCTCATCGTGTTCGACGTGGACTCCACGCTGATCCAGGGCGAGGTCATCGAGATGCTGGCCGCGCGGGCCGGGGCCGAGGCCGCCGTCGCGGAGGTCACCGAGGCCGCCATGCGCGGCGAACTGGACTTCGCCGAATCCCTGCACCGCCGGGTGGCCACGCTGGCCGGGCTGCCCGCCTCAGTGCTCGACGACGTCGCCGAGCAGATCGAACTCACCGCGGGCGCCCGCACCACGCTGCGCACGCTGCGCCGGCTCGGCTACCACTGCGGCATCGTCTCGGGCGGATTCCGGCAGGTGATCGAACCGCTGGCGCACGAACTGATGATGGACTACGTGGCCGCCAACGAACTCGAGATCGTCGACGGCAAGCTGACCGGCCGCGTCATCGGTGAGGTCATCGACCGGCCGGGTAAGGCCAAGGCGCTGCGCAACTTCGCCCAGCAGGCCGGTGTGCCGATGGAGCAGACCGTCGCGGTCGGCGACGGCGCCAACGACATCGACATGCTGTCCGCGGCCGGGTTGGGCGTGGCGTTCAACGCCAAACCCGCGCTGCGTGAGGTCGCCGACGCCTCGTTGAGCCATCCGTACCTCGACACCGTGCTGTTCCTGCTCGGGGTCACGCGCGGCGAGATCGAGGCCGCCGACGCGGTCGACGGTCTGCTGCGCCGCGTCGAGATCCCCGAGGACTAGACCACCAGGACGCGCTGTGCGGCGGCGGTCGCCCCGGTGACGGCATGCCATGCCCGGGCCAGCAGCGCCATCGCCTCCCGCATCTCCTCCGGCGGCAGCGTGTAGGGGATGCGGATGAAGCGCTCCAACGAACCGTCCACCCCGAAGCGCGGTCCCGGCGGGATGTCGAGGCCCATCCGCGACGCCGCGGCCGACAGCGCCGAGCTCATCGGGGTCGGCAGACGCACCCACAGCGCCAGTCCGCCCCCGCCCGGGCACGGCTGCCAGTCCGGCAGGTGCTCGTCGAGCAGTGACAGCATCAACGCCCGGCGAGTGCGCAGGATCTCCCGGCGCTCCGGCAGCACCTCGTCGGCGACGCGGAGCAGTTCGGCCGCGGCGAGTTGTTCGAGGATCGGGGTGCCCATGTCGATCGAGGGGCGCAGCGCGGCGATCGAGGCCAGCGTCGCCGGGTCGGCCCGTATCCAGCCGATGCGCAGCCCACCCCAGAACGACTTCGACATCGAGCCGGTGGTGAGCACCAGATCGTGCCGACGGGTCATCTCCGTCGCGACCGGCGGCGGGACGGGCTCGTCCAGCCACACCTCGGTCATCGTCTCGTCGATGATCGTGCGGGTACGGGTCTCGGCGATCAACGCGGCCAGTTCGGCGCGCTGCGGCCGCGGCATGGTCCGCCCGGTCGGGTTTTGGTTGTCGGGGACCAGATAGGCCAGGCTGGGGGCCAGTTGGCGGATCGCGGTCTGCACCGCCCCGATGTCCCACGCGTCCTCGGCGACCGCGACGGGGACCGGCCGGGCGCCCGCGGTGGCGATCGCGGCGAGCGCACCGTGATACGTGGGCTGCTCGACGAGGACGCGGTCACCGGGCTGGGTGTAGGTCGCCAGGATCAACCCGATGGCGTGCAGCGCACCGGTGGTGATCATGATGTCGTCGGGCTCGGTGGGAAGTCCACGCGCACAATATCTTTCGGCGACGGCCGCGCGGAGCGACGGGACGCCGGCGAGTTCGATGCCGGTGCCGTGCAACCACGGCGTGATCTGCTGGGTCGCGGCGTTGAGCGCGGCGAGCACCGCCGGGGCGGGGGCGGCCAGCGCGGCGTTGGCGAGGTTGGCGGCCGGGCGGGCCAGGGCCGGGACCGACGGCGCGTTCGGGCCCACCGGTAACGCCGTCGTACTGCGGGCACCGCGCCGGGCGACCAGATAGCCGTCGTCGCGCAGCTGGGCGTACGCGCTGGTGACCGTGGTGCGGGAGACCTTGAGGCACTCCGCCAGCGCGCGTTCACTCGGCAACCGGGCGCCCACCGGAAGCCGGCCGTCGACGATGAGCATCCGGATGCCGTCGGCGAGGCCCTGATAGACCGGACCGCTCGAACTGGCCGTGCGCCAGTTGCCCAGTTCGCGGGCCAGCCGCTCGACATCGAGCACCCGGGTCGGCATTTCCAGAGTCATTGCAGCCAGTATGCGTCAACTGGCTATTGATGAGCAAGCCAGTCCGCCGAACAATGGCCACATGGCATCGAACTGGATATCAAGATTAGGAACTGGCCTGTCGAATCTGTTCAGCATCCGTCCAGGTGAGTTCACCAACCCGGAACTGGACGCCGACACGCGCCGGATGCACGCCGAACTGGACGCCATCAGGATGCGTTTCCCGGACCACTCATAGTGCGGCGGATCACCGCCCGGACGACGCTGCTGCTCGTCGGGCTGACGCTGTACGGGTTCTCCATGGCGCTCATGGTCAAGGCCGGACTGGGTCTGGACCCCTGGGACGTCTTCCACCAGGGCCTCGCCGGCCGCACCGGAATGACGATCGGCACCGTCACCGCCCTGGTCGGGGTCGTGGTGCTGCTGGCCTGGATCCCGCTGCGCAACCGGCCCGGGGTCGGCACGGTGGCCAACGTCATCGTCATCGCGGTCACCGTGGACGCGAGCCTGGCCGTGCTGCCCACGCCGACGACGCTGCCGGTGCAGACGGCCTGGATGCTGGCGGCGGTCGTGCTCAACGGGCTGGCCACCGCGCTCTACATCGGCGCCGGGCTCGGACCGGGACCCCGCGACGGGCTGATGACCGGGCTGGTCGCCCGGACCGCCCGGTCGGTGCGGCTGGTGCGGACCGGGATCGAGGCCACCGTGCTGCTGGCCGGCTGGCTGCTCGGCGGCACCGTCGGGGTGGGCACCGTGGTGTACGCGCTGGGGATCGGCCCGTTGGTGCAACTGTTCATGCGGCTGGGCGATTTCGGTGCCACCGCATACGCGAAACGCCGGGGTGCCCCGCAGGTTGCGGCACCCGCCGAGTACGGCACGATGGGCGAGTGCCCGAAGAAGACACGGCCGAGGGTCTGACCGACGGTGCCCCCGACGACGACCTGCTGATCGACTTCGCGAAAGTCAGCCTGCGACGCGGAGGCCGCACGCTGGTCGGCCCGCTCACGTGGGCGGTCGAACTCGACGAGCGGTGGGTGGTCATCGGTCCCAACGGCGCCGGGAAGACCTCACTGCTGCGCATCGCCGCCGCGATGGAACATCCGTCCTCCGGAACCGCCTACGTGCTGGGTGAGCGGCTCGGCCGCACCGACATGGCCGAGCTGCGGTCACGGGTGGGCTTGTCGAGTGCGGCTCTGGCGCAACGCATCCCGCCCGGCGAAGTGGTGCGCGATCTGGTGGTCTCCGCCGGCTACGCGGTGCTCGGCCGGTGGCGCGAACGGTATGACGACGTCGATTACGAGCAGGCCGTCGACATGCTCGAGAGCGTCGGGGCCGAACACCTCGCCGAGCGGATCTACGACACCCTTTCAGAGGGGGAGCGCAAGCGTGTGCTGATCGCGCGCTCGCTGATGACGGATCCGGAACTGCTGCTGCTCGACGAACCCGCCGCCGGGCTCGACCTCGGCGGCCGCGAGGAACTCGTCGCGCGGCTGTCCGATCTCGCGAACGACCCGGATGCGCCCGCGATGGTCCTGGTCACCCACCACGTCGAGGAGATCCCGCAGGGCTTCAGCCACTGCCTGATCCTGGCGGAGGGCGAAGTCGTCGCCGCAGGCCTGCTGAGCGACGTGCTGACCGCCGAGAACCTGTCCAAGGCATTCGGACAGCAGATCGCCCTCGACGTCATCGACGGGCGCTACTTCGCCCGTCGCATCCGCACCCGCGCCGCCCACAGGAGACGCTCATGACCGATCCGCTCGTCCCGCGGCCCGCCGCGACCGTGATGCTCATCCGGTCTGCGCGTGGCATCGCCGAAAAGAATGAAGTTTTCCTGATGCGACGGCACGCGGGTATGGATTTCGTCGCCGGGGTGATGGTGTTCCCCGGCGGCGGGGTCGACGAGCGCGACCGCAGTGCCGACATCGCCTGGGCCGGGCCGGGTCCGGACTGGTGGGCCGAGCGGCTGGGAGTCGACGAGGGACTGGCCGAGGCGCTGGTGTGCGCCGCCGCCCGCGAGACGTTCGAGGAGTGCGGCGTGCTGTTCGCCGGTGCCGCCGACGATCCGGACGTGCTCGTCGACGATGCGTCGGTGTACCGGGACGCGCGCAAGGCGCTGACCGACCGGTCGCTGTCGTTCGCCGACTTCCTGCGCGACGAGAAGCTGGTGCTGCGCGCCGACCTGCTGCGGCCATGGGCGAACTGGGTGACCCCCGAGGAGGAGCGCACTCGCCGCTACGACACCTACTTCTTCGTCGGGGCGCTGCCGGACGGTCAGCGCGCCGACGGCGAGAACACCGAGACCGACCAGGCCGGCTGGATCACCCCCGAGGAGGCGCTGCGCGACTTCGCCGACGGCCGGTCGTTCCTGCTGCCCCCGACGTGGACGCAGCTCGACGCGCTGGCCGGGCGTTCCGTCGCCGAGGTCCTCGCCGTCGAACGCCGCATCGAGGCGGTGCAGCCCACGCTCACCGCCCACAACGGCAACTGGGAGATCGAGTTCTTCGACAGCGACCGGTACAACGCGGCGCGCAACCACCGAGCCCCATGAGGGAGTTCGTCGGGGTCCACACCGGCGAGGAGCAGCCGGGGATCGCCACTATGCTGCTGTCGCATCCGCCGACCAATGCGCTGACCCGACAGGTCTATCGCGAACTGACCTCGGCGGCCACCGAGGTCGCGGGCCGTGACGACATCGCCGCGGTCATCCTGTTCGGCGGGCACGAGATCTTCTCCGCCGGCGACGACGTCCCGGCCCTGCGCGAGCTGAACCCGCACGAGGCCGCGGCCGCCGCCGGCACCGCGCGGGAGGCGCTCGCCGCGGTCGCCGCGATCCCGAAGCCGACCGTGGCCGCGGTGACCGGCTATGCGCTGGGCAGCGGACTGACGCTGGCGTTGGCCGCGGACTGGCGGGTCAGCGGCGACAACGTCAAGGTCGGGTCGACCGAGATCCTCGCCGGCCTGACGCCCGGGCCCGACGCGACCGCCCGGCTGGCGCGCGCGGTGGGGCTCAGCAAGGCCAAGGACCTGGTGTTCTCGGGCCGTTTCGTCGGTGCCGAGGAGGCGCACGCACTGGGTCTGCTCGACGAACTGTCGGCCCCCGACGCGGTCTACGACGCCGCCGTGACCTGGGCGCGCCGGTTCACCGACTACTCACCCGAGGTGCTGGCTGCCGCCAAGGCGGCCTTCGCCGGTTAGGCTGCCAGCCATGACGAGTACCGACCACACGTCCACCGATCTGCCCGCGTCGAACCCCCACGCGACCGCTGAACAGGTCGAGGCCGCGATGAAGGACTCGAAGCTCGCCCAGGTGCTCTACCACGACTGGGAGGCCGAGACCTACGACGAGAAGTGGTCGATCTCCTACGACCAGCGGTGCGTCGACTACGCCAGGGGCCGCTTCGACGCCGCGGTGCCCGAGGACGTGCAGCGAGAACTGCCCTACGACCGGGCCCTCGAGCTCGGCTGCGGCACCGGTTTCTTCCTGCTCAACCTGATCCAGGCCGGCGTCGCCCGGCGTGGTTCGGTGACCGACCTGTCGCCCGGGATGGTGAAGGTGGCCACCCGCAACGGTCAGTCGCTCGGCCTCGACATCGACGGACGCGTCGCCGACGCCGAGGGCATTCCCTACGAGGACGACACCTTCGACCTGGTGGTCGGGCACGCGGTGCTGCATCACATCCCCGACGTCGAGCTCTCGTTGCGCGAGGTCATCCGGGTGCTCAAACCGGGCGGCCGGTTCGTGTTCGCGGGGGAGCCCACGACCGTCGGCCACCGCTACGCCCGCGAACTGTCGACGCTGACCTGGCGGGTCGCGACCAACGTCACCAAGTTGCCGATGCTGTCGGGCTGGCGGCGCTCGCAGACCGAACTCGACGAATCGTCGCGTGCGGCGGCGCTGGAGGCCGTGGTCGACCTGCACACCTTCGACCCGGCCGACCTCGAACGCATGGCCGCCAACGCCGGCGCCGTCGAGATCCGCACCGCCAGTGAGGAATTCACTGCCGCGATGCTGGGCTGGCCGGTGCGGACGTTCGAGGCCGCCGTGCCTCCTGGCCGATTGGGTTGGGGCTGGGCGAAATTCGCGTTCAACAGCTGGACCGGTCTGAGCTGGGTCGACGCCAACGTGTGGCGCCGCGTGGTGCCGAAAGGCTGGTTCTACAACGTGATGATCACCGGGGTCAAGCCGTCCTAGAGTTCGACCTCGACTCCGTCGCCTACCTGACCGGCGACGAGGGCCGCGCCGCGCTCGCCGACGTCGCGACGCGGCCGCTCACCCCGGCCGGCCTGGTCAACGACATCGCCTGGGCGCGTAAGCGTTTCGGCGGCCGGGCGGGAATCCTCGTCGAGACGGTGCGGCTGCGCCGCAAGGCCGCCGACAAGCTGCCCGGCACCGAAGACTGGTTGTTCACCGACGAGGCCTTGCAGCAGGCCACCGCGGGCGCCGTCGCGGCGCACCGGGCGCAGCGGCTGTCTGGTGCGGTGGTGCACGATGCGACGTGCTCGATCGGCACCGAGCTTGCCGCACTTGCCGATCGGGCCGGCTACGTGGTGGGCAGCGATCTCGATCCGGTCCGGGTGGCGATGGCCCGCCACAACCTCTCGGGCCGCGTCCCCGTCCTGCGTGCCGACGCCCTGCACCCGGTCACCCGCGACACCGTCGTCCTACTCGACCCGGCCCGCCGCAGCGGCGGCAGGCGCACCTTCGACCCCCGTGATTACACCCCGCCGCTGGACGCCGCGCTCGAGACGTACGCCGGACGCGATCTCGTCGTCAAATGCGCTCCCGGAATCGATTTCGGTGTGGTACGCCACCTCGGGTTCGCCGGTGAGATCGAGATCACCTCGTTCGGGGGCAGTGTCCGGGAGGCGTGTCTGTGGTCGCCGAACCTGGCGACGGCCGGCGTCACCCGGCGGGCGAGCGTGCTCGACCGCGGCGAGGAGCTCACCGACGCCGAACCCGACGACTGCCCGGTCGCCCCGGCGGGTCGCTGGATCGTCGACCCCGACGGCGCGATCGTGCGCGCCGGGCTGGTCCGCCACTACGCGGCACGGCACGGTCTGTGGCAACTCGACCCCGAGATCGCCTATCTGACAGGGGATCGGCTGCCCGACGGGGTACGCGGCTTCGAGGTGCTCGAACAGCTGCCGTACCAGGAGAAACGGCTCCGGCAGGCGCTGGCGGCCCACGACGCCGGGGCCGTCGAGATCCTGGTGCGCGGCGTCGACATCGACCCCGATGCGCTGCGGCGCAGGCTCAGACCGCGCGGCAGCGCCGCGGTGTCGGTGGTGGTGACCCGCCTCGGCGCCGGGACCGCAAGTCGGGCAACAGCCTTCATATGTCGGCCGTCACGTTGACCCGCCACGTACGCTGGCGCGTGATGAGAACTTTCAATTCGATCGCGGCGCTGCTGACCGCCACCGTGCTGACCGGCCTGACCGGTACCGCCGTGGCGTCGGCGCAGACCGCGTGCGCCGATCTCGGCGGCGCCCTGAACGCCGAGCAGTCCTGTCAGGTCCGCAACGCCACCGCGGCCTACACCGTCGACTTCAGCTTCCCGGCCGGCTATCCCGATGAGCAGGCGGTCTCGGCGTACCTGAGCCAGACCCGCGACGGGTTCATCAACGTCTCCGAGATGCCGGGTTCGCGCGGTCTGCCGTACGTCCTGGACGCCAAGGGCACCGCCTACCACTCGGGCCTCGCCCCGCGCGGAACTCAGAGCCTGGTGCTGGAGGTCTACCAGAACGTCGGTGGCGCCCATCCGCAGACGTGGTTCAAGGCGTTCACCTACGACCTCGGCGCCCACGCGCCGCTGACGTTCGAGACCCTGTTCCGCCCGGGCACCCGTCCGCTGGATCTGGTGTTTCCGGCCGTACAGAGCGATCTGCAGGCCAAGACCGGCATCGATCAGCCGGTCCTGCCCGCCGACGGCCTCGACCCGGAGAAGTACCAGAACTTCGCCGTCACCGACGACGCGGTGATCTTCTTCTTCGGGCAGGGCGAACTGCTGCCCGAGGCGGCAGGCGCTATTCAGGCGTCCGTGCCGCGCTCGGTGCTCGCCCCGATCCTGGCGGTCTAGACGCGGGTGTCCTCGCTGCGCGAGTACGTCTCCCAGAACTTGGCGTTCGGGATCTGCAGCGCGGTCGGGTCGAAGACGGGGTCCAGGCCGGCCTTCTTCTGCTTCTCGTAGTCCCACAGCGCCTTGTACGCCGGCTGCTGCAGGATGATGATGCCGACGATGTTCAGCCAGGCCATCAACCCGACGCCGATGTCGCCGAGGGTCCACGCCTCGGTGGCCGTCGAGACCGCGCCGATGACCACCGACACCAGGATCAGCGCCTGCAGCAGCATGGTGGCGGTGCCGCCGACGGTGCTGCGGATGAGCGGGATGTCCACGGTCGAGGTCTTGCCCAGGATGAACCGCAGGTTCGTCTCGGCCATGTAGTAGTAGGCGACCAGCGTGGTGAAGCAGAAGAACGCCAACGATATCGCGACGAACGAGGCGCCCGCCCCGCTCCACAGGGTGTCGAAGCCGACCTGCGCGAAACCGGGCCCCACCGGGGTGTCGGCCGGCAGGATGCCGCCCTCGGCGAGCACGGCACCTGTCTCGCTCTCGCCCTCGAAGACCCGGTAGGCGCCGGTCGACAGGATCAGGAAGCCCGTCGCCGAGCAGACGAACAGCGTGTCGACGTACACCGCGAACGCCTGCACCAGACCCTGTTTCGCGGGGTGGGAGACCTCCGCGGCGGCCGCGGCGTGCGGTCCGGTGCCCTGTCCGGCCTCGTTGGAGTAGATGCCGCGTTTGACGCCCCACATCACCGCCGAGCCGATGATCGCGCCGAAGGCGGAGTCGAGGCCGAAGGCGCTGGCGAAGATCATCCGCAGGATCTCGGGAACCTCACCGACGTTGAGCAGCACGATGATCAGTGCGAGCACGATGTAGACGATGGCCATGAACGGCACCACGATCGAGGCGAACGTCGCGATGCGCTTGACCCCGCCGATGATGACGAACGCCAGCACGATGACCGTGCCCACCGCCACCCACCACGTCGACCAGCCCCATGCCGAGTTCATGGCGACCGCCATCGAGTTCGACTGCACGCTGGGCAGCAGCAGCCCGCACGCCAGCACGGTGACCGCAGCGAAGATCGCGCCGTAGACCTTGAAGAACCCGGCGCCCGCGGTGTGCGACAGCGCCCGGCTCAGGTAGTAGGCCGGGCCGCCGCGGTACTCACCGGTCAACGGATCTTTTGTCTTGTAGATCTGGCCGAGCGTGCACTCCACGAATGACGTCGACGCGCCGAGGAACGCGACCGCCCACATCCAGAACATCGCGCCGGGGCCGCCGAACGCGATGGCGGTCGCGACGCCGGCGATGTTGCCGGTCCCTACGCGGCCCGCCAGCGACATCGTCAGGGCCTGGAACGACGACACCCCGTTGGGCGACTTCTCGCCGTGCAGCATCACCCGGATCATCTCCGGGACCTGGCGCACCTGCACGAAGCGCGACCGGATCGAGAAGTACACACCTGCACCCAGGCACAGATAGACCAGGGCGTTACTCCACACGTAACTGTTGACCGTGTCGAGGAATTCGGTCACCGCAGACTCCCACCGCATCGGTTGATCGGCCGCGGTTCTGCGGCCCCCGGGCATGATTCCACGGCCCGGCATGGTTTTTTGTTAAATCAGGGTCACGACGTCGTTAGTTCTCTTGAGCAGATGCTCACCGGCAATAGTTATTCCGGCGCGAAGCCGTAGACCTGACCGTCGCTGGTCGCGGTCACGACGCGACCATCCTGCCCGAGGGAGACTCCCACGGGCCAGCCCGTCGCCTCCGGCAACGGATAGCTGTTGACGGTGCGGCCGTCGCCGGTGCCGAACACCACGAGCTCCTGACCGCGCTCGGGCGCTTCGACCACCACGTACCCGAGAGGCCCGGCCCGACTGGAGGTGGTCAGCGGGACGACGTCGTCGCGCGTCCACACCACCTCGCCCTCCTCGCCGGTGTCCCGGACCGCCGTCAGCGCCGCACCCGGCCCGCCGCCGGCGATGATCGTGCCGTCGGGCGCCACCGACGGCGGAGTCTGCGGCTGGTAGTGCAAGGGGAGCGACCACTTCGCGGCGCCGTCGGCGGTGTCGAGCGCCCACAGCCGTTTGTCGCGGCCGTTGACGTACACCGTCGACCCGTCGGCGGAGATCACCGGACTGGCCAGCGGCCCCGTGGTCACCACGTCGCTCGTCCATTCGCGCACCAGCAGCGGTGTCTGACCCGGCCGGTAACGCAGGCCGACCAGGACGGGCTTGTCGGCGCCGGGCTCCCACAGGCTGAGCACCACGATGCTGCCCGCGGCCGAGAAGGCCGGGGCGGCGGCCACCGGACAACCGGCACGGGCGGGGCGGCAGTCCGCGAGGCCCCGTTCGGAGTCGGTGGGGTCGACGCCGGCGACCAGGTCGAGTGCGGTGCCCTCGACGGTGCCGCGGTGTGCGTCGAAGACGAGGACCTGGCCGAGATGGGTGACCACCAGGAGTTGGCCGGGCGCCAGGAGCCGCGCCGTGGTGGGCGCCCCGATCACGGGTTTGCGCCAGCGGATCCACTGGGTCAGCGGGAACGACATGATCAAGCCGGGTTGGCCGATGTACACGTTGTCGAAGCCGTCGAGCAGCGGGCTTGCGTCGCCGGCACCCTGCACCAGGCGTGAACACCACCGCTGGCGGCCGTTGTTGTCGGCTTCCCACAGCATCAGCGAGCAGCCGTCGCGGGTCTGGGCGTTGGCGGCCAGGTACCCGTTGTTGCCGAGGGCAACCGCGGCGCCGAGGTCGCCCTTGACCGAGCGGCTCCACTCCAGCTTCAGGGTGTCGGCGCCGTCGGCGTCGACGTAGCTGCTGTTGGCCGCGTCGCCGTACTGGGCCGGCCAGCCCGGCGCGGATTTCGCCTCCACCCAGGACGAGGTGTCCGCGCATCCGGCCGACGCACCCACCAGCAGCGCTGACACCAGCACGAGGAATCGCCGGAACACGGTGTCCTTTCACGGTCGCTGATGGGCCCACGTGAGGGTAACCCGGGCGGTACCGCGGCCTCGCGTAGGCTTTGCGGCCATGACGACGATGTGGGGCGCTCCGCTGCACAAGCGTTGGCGGGGCTCGCGGTTGCGTGACCCGCGCCAGGCTCGGTTCCTGACGCTCGACTCGCTGCGATGGGTGGTGGCCAACCGCGCCTACACGCCCTGGTACCTGGTCCGTTACTGGCGGCTGCTGAAGTTCAAGCTGGCCAATCCGCACGTCATCACCCGCGGCATGGTGTTCCTGGGCAAGAACGTCGAGATCCAGGCGACCCCCGAGTTGGCGCAGATGGAGATCGGCCGGTGGGTGCACATCGGGGACAAGAACACGATCCGCGCCCACGAGGGGTCGCTACGCATCGGCGACAAGGTGGTGCTCGGGCGGGACAACGTCATCAACACCTACCTCGACATCGAACTCGGTGACTCCGTGCTGATGGCCGACTGGTGCTACGTCTGCGATTTCGACCACAAGATGGACAGCATCGAATTGCCGATCAAGGACCAGGGCATCGTGAAGAGCCCGGTGCGCATCGGACCCGACACGTGGGTGGCGACGAAGGTGACCGTGTTGCGGGGCACCACCGTCGGCCGCGGGTGCGTGCTGGCCGCGCATGCGGTGGTCAAGGGGGACATCCCGGACTTCTCGATCGCGGTCGGTGCGCCGGCGAAGGTGGTCAAGAACCGCAAACTGGCGTGGGAGACGTCGGCGGCGCAGCGTGCGGAACTGGCCGCGGCGCTGGCCGACATCGAGCGTAAGAAGGCCGCCCGCTAGCTTCGGGGAGCCGGCCGCGCCCGCAATGCCGTTGATGCCAACGTTGTCACGCTTCACGGCATCGGCACCGGGCACCGGCGGGCGCTTGAGGGGCTGGTCGCCGCGGTGGATCAGAACGGGATCGAGCCTGTGGTTGACACGGTCTACCCGTTGGCGGCGCTGCCCGAGGCGCTCGATCACCTCGACCGGGGACCGTTCGGGAAGATCATCGTCGATCTGACGTAGCGCTGCGCGCTTGACGCGCTGCCCGGGAGTGGTGACTCCTTCTCGCGTCAATAGGTGTTGACGGCGGCTGGGCTGCGCCTCGGCACGGCGCCGCCCCGGGATATGGCTTGTGTTGCGCGTCAATAGACGTTGACGCGCGGGATGGGGATAGGTTCCCGGGCGGTTCACCGCATGGTTTATCGCCACCGGCGTGAGGTTGGCCGGGTTGTGTCGGCGGGGTCACTCACTTCGCTCTGTGGTGCGTCAACAGATGTGGCCGCGGCCGCCGGAGCAGTCAATTCCGTTGTGCGTCAATAGATATTGACGGCGCCCGGACTCGGGCTAGTTGCTGCTGGGTGGTGCTTTGGGTTCGAAGGGGGTGTACCACCACCAGTCGGCGCGTTCGCCGCTGGGACCGGGATAGGGGTCGACCTTCGGGGGCGATTGGGTGGGTGGCCGCGCCAGCGACCCGTCACGCATGATCCGGCCTCGGCTGTCGGTGACGACGAGTTGGTGGGCGGGTCCGGTGATGGTGATGATCCCGCGGTGATGCGCCCGATGATGATAGGGACAGACCAGCACCAGGTTGTCGAGTTCGGTTTCGCCGCCGTCCTCCCAGTGGATGATGTGATGCGCGTGCAGGCCGCGGGTCGCTTCACAGCCGGGCACCACGCAGGTGCGGTCGCGGTGTTCCAACGCCCGCCGCAGCCGGCGGTTGATCAGCCGGGTGGCTCGCCCGGCCCCGATGACCTGGCCGTCGCGTTCGAACCACACCTCACAGGTCGCATCACAGGTCAGGTACTGCCGATCAGCGTCGGGGAGCAGCGGTCCCAGGTGTAGGGCGGCGATGCGGTCTTTGATGTCGAGATGCACCGCGACGGTGGTGTGGGCGCTGTGCGGGCGGCGGGCGGCGTCGGCGTCCCAGCCGGCTTCGATCAGGGCCATGAAGGCATCACCGCGGGTGGGCATCGGAGGCCGGACCGCCGCCAGGGTCTCGCCGTGGTCGCGTTTGAACTGGGCGATCAGTGCGTCGTGATGGGATTGCAGCGCGGCTTCGAATTTCGCCGACTCGGCGTGGGTGAGTTGGATCCGCCAGAAGGTGTACTGGTCATCGGAGGTCTGAGTGATCGAGCAGGCAGGTTCGAGCTCCGGTTCCGGCTCATCCTCATCGGGCGTGGGCTCGGGGGGCGTGGGTTTGGGTTCCTGCCGGATCGCGGTGCGGAGTTGGTTGACGCTGGCGCACTTGGCCAACTCGGCGTAGTGCTCATCGGATCCGGGGCCGGCTTTGTCGGCGATGACGCCGACCTGATCCAGTGACAGCCGGCCTTCGCGCAAGGCCTGCACGCACAGCGGGAACTCCTCGATGCGGTCGGCGATCGCGGTGATCGCTTTGGCGTTGGTGGTCGAGCAGCCGACCTTCCAGGCCACCAGCGCGGTGACCGATCGTGCCCCGGTGGCACCCCACAGGCGCTCGCCGTCGATCTCGGCGGCGATCTCCACCAACCGGGCGTCGATCGCATTGCGCTGGCCCGCGAGCTCGGACATCTCCTCGAACAACGCCTCCAGCTGCGCTTCCCGAGGCGTGCTCGGGATGAAAGACGGTGCGCTGGAAACCATGACCCCATACAAACAGAAGGGTCCGACAAATCTCAGCGGTCGGGCAGCGCCCGCTCGACGATCGGCAGTCGGGGAAGCGGGTCACGCTCACGGCGTTTGGCGGCGATGTAGACCTGCGACGTCTCTGCGGCCACGGTGTCCCAGCCGAAATCGGAGGTGAGCCGCTCACGGGCGGCGACGGCACGCTGCTGCGCGGCGGCGGGGTCGTCGAGCACCGCCCGCACGGCCGTGGCGATACCCGCGACGTCGCGCGGCGGGAAGGACACTCCGGTCACCCCGTCGATCACCGCCTCGCCCAGCCCGCCTGCCGTGGACGTCACCAGCGGTGTGCCCGTCGCGGCGGCCTCGAGCGCGACGATGCCGAACGGTTCGTAGTGGCTCGGCAGCACCGCGGCGTCCGCGGCGTGCAGCATATCGACGAGTCCCTCGTGGTCGAGCCGCCCGACGAACGATACTGCCTTGCGCACCTTGTGTTTCCGCGCCTGCTCGATCAACCAGTCCAGCTGGGTGCCGTCACCGGCGACGGTCAGCGTCGCGCCGGGATGGGTGCGGCGGATGCGGGGGAGCGCGGCGATCAGGTCGTGCACCCCCTTCTCGTATTCGAGCCTGCCGAGGTAGAGCAGGTGGGCGGGGCCGCTGCGCGGGCGGCGCCGCGCGAACGACCAGCGCTCGGCGTCGATGCCGTTGCGGATGACCCGGATCTCCGACAGGCCCGGTCCGAACAAGTCGGTGATCTCGTCACGCATCGACGCCGAACACGTGATGAGCGAATCGGATTCGCGCACCAGCCAGGACTCGACGGCGTGCACCTGACGGCTGACCCGACCCGACACCCAGCCGGAATGCCGACCCGCCTCGGTGGCGTGGATGGTGGAAACCAATGGCACGTCGAAGTATTCGGCCAACGTGATCGCCGGATGGGCGACCAGCCAGTCGTGGGCGTGGACGACGTCGGGACGCCACGGCCCTCCGTGGTCCTTGATCGCCAGCCCGGCCCGGATCATCGCGTGCCCCATGGCCAGCACCCAGGCCATCATGTCGGAGCCGAACGCGAACTCGTGCGGATCGTGAGCGGCGGCGATGACCCGAACGCCTTCGCTGATCTCGTCGGTGGTGGGATGCGTGCTGGGGTCGGTGTCCGCCGGGCGACGGCTGAGCACCACGACTTCGTGACCGGCGTCGGCCAGCGACGTCGCCACGTGGTGGACATGTCGGCCGAGCCCGCCGATCACCACCGGCGGATACTCCCACGACACCAGAAGGATTCTCACGCAACCACTTTCATCGCGGCAACCGCCGGGCATCGAGTGCGCCGAACAGTCCGTTGGCGCGGTTCCAGCCGTCGGCGAGGCGTTGCGCCTGCTCCCGGCGACCCGCGGCCAGCGCATCGGCGATCTCGCGGGTGGCGTGCGCGTGCAGGTGTGCACGGTAGCGGGCGTAATCGGCGGCGGAATCCTTGCTCACCATGAACGGCCAGTCGCTGGACACGGTCAGCAGGGTCTCGCGCAGGATCTGGTCGGCGACGCTGTCACGCGGTGTCGGCGTGCCCACCGATGCGTGCTGGGTCAGCGCCTTGTCGACCGTGCTCAGCGCGGTGTCGACGACCTCGGCGTTGAGTTGCACGAAGTCGGTGACCTTGTCGCCCGCCCACACCTGCCAGTCCTTGCCGGACCCCCACGAGCTGGGCGGCAGATCCACTGGCGCGCCGACGAATCCGTCGGTCACGGCGTCACTCAGCGTGCCGACGCGCACCCCGGCCTCGGGCAGCGCGCGCAGCACGCGGGCCAGCCACTCCGGGCCCTCGTACCACCAGTGGCCGAACAGTTCGGTGTCGAAGGCGGCGACGACGTGCGCCGGGCGCCCGATCCGCGAACTCTCGTCGGTCAGTCGCCGTCGCACCACCGCAACGAAATCGGCGACGTGGGCGTCGATCGCGGCGTCGGCGCGGTCGTGGTCATAGGGCGCCTTCCCCGACGACGGCACGTTGCGGCCGGTGACGCGCGCGGGTTTCAGTCCGGTCACGTGGTCGTAGGTGTGGAAGTCGCGGTATGCGGCGTGACCGGGGTAGCCGGACTTCGGCGACCACACCCGGTAGCTGACCTGCAGGTCGCGCCCGAAGGCGATGACGTCAGAGCCGCCGACGGGCCGGCCCAGTGCCGTGTCACCGTGCAGTGACGGGCCGTCGACCATGAAGTGGCCCACACCCGCTGCCGCGTAGTCGGTTTCCATCCCGGGCGCATACGCGCACTCCGGGGCCCAGATGCCGCGTGGAGTGTGGGCGAACCGCTGTGCGGCGTCGGCGAGGCCTTCACGCAGAGCGAACTCGCGCAGCCGCGGGTTGAGCAGCGGCTGGAACGGATGGGCCAGCGGTCCGCCGAGCAGTTCGACGGTCTGCGCGTCGATGAGCTCCCGCAGCACCGGGCTGCCGCCATGACGCCACAGCGTGGCGAACTCGTCGAGTGCGCGGTCGGCCTCGGCCAGTTCACGAGTTCCGAACGCGCGCAACGCCTCCGGCGCGCAGGCGGGGGTGGGGTCCGTGGAGGTCCGCAGTGTCGCGGCCTCCAGTGCCCGCAGCCGCCAGTTCGCCAGCCAGCTGTGCATACCGGTCAGGCAGTACGGGTCGTCGAGCTGTGCGGTCACGACGGGGGTCATACCGAGGGTGAGCAGGTGGCTGCGGCCCTCGGCGGCCAGCGTGCGCAGCACCCGCAGCAGCGGCAGGTATGACGCGGACCAGGACTGGTAGAGCCACTCCTCGCCGACGGGCCAGCGGCCGTGGTGAGCCAGCCAGGGCAGGTGGGTGTGCAGGACGAGAGTGAACAGCCCCGGTACCGCAGGCGCCTCGTCACTCACGGCCGCACCGCGATCGCGACCAGGTCGAGGCTGTCGTCGATGTCGCGTTCCTCGGCGGGCAGCAGGTCGAAGTCCTCGATGCGCACGGCGGCCACATCGTCGAGCAGGTCCTGCGGCCACGGGGCGTCGGCGACGGCGCGGGCGATCTGCGCCTCGATGATCGACCCGCCGTGACGGGCGTCGATGTCCCGCAGCCCCTGGCCATGAAAAACCCCGTAGACCCCTTCGATACCGAAGCCGGCGTCGGTGAGCAGCTCGGTCAGCTCGGCCGCGTTCAGTTCGCGGGTGTGGAACGGGTTGATCGGGGTGTCCCGGCCGGGGGAGAAGGTGATCCGGTTGGGCGTCGACATCAGCAGCACGCCGCCGGGGCGCAACACGCGCAGGCATTCGCGGACGAATTGTGGCTGATCCCACAGATGCTCGATGACCTGGAAATTCACCACCACATCGACCGACGCGTCGGGCAACGGTAACGCGGCCAGGTTGCCGTGGTGGATCTCCACCCGGGGATAGCGCGCCCGCACGTGCGCGACGGTCGCCTCGTCGTAGTCCAGCGCGATGACCCGGCGGGCGACTTCGGCGATCAGGTCGGCCCCGTAACCCTCACCGCATCCGGCTTCGAGCACGTCACGGCCGGCGCACCGGTCGGCGAGGCGGGCATAGACCACCTCATGGCGACGGAACCAGTAGTTCTCCTCGGCCAGGCCGGGGATCGTCCGCTCGCCGGTCAGCGGCAGGGTCTCTTCGGCACCCCCGTGCGGCCCGGTAACGAATGCGCTCATCGGAGGCAGGCTAACCCAGGCGGCGGGTTCGTGGCCGGTTCGCGAGGACTTGGCAACGGGTTAGCGGTGGTAGGGCGGGCAGGCGGATGAACTTCGACCAGCTATGGTGTTCCTGCGAACCACCTGTAGTTACTGACGAGTAACATGGTGTCAGCTTCACAAACGTGGTAACGGGCCGACCGCCGGCCGGCCTCATCGAGGAGGACGAACCATCTCATGACGAACATCGTGGTCCTGATCAAACAGGTCCCAGACACCTGGTCCGAGCGCAAGCTCTCCGAGGGCGACTGGACGCTCGACCGGGAAGCCGCCGACGCCGTGCTCGACGAGATCAACGAGCGCGCGGTCGAAGAGGCTCTGCTCATCAAGGAGAAGGAAGCCGCCAACGGCGTCGAGGGCAGCGTGACCGTGCTGACCGCGGGCCCGGAGCGCGCCACCGAGGCGATCCGCAAGGCGCTGTCGATGGGTGCCGACAAGGCCGTGCACCTGGTCGACGAGGGCATGCACGGCTCCGACATGGTGCAGACCGGGTGGGCGCTGGCCCGCGCGTTGGGTGCCATCGAGGGTACCGAGCTCGTCATCGCCGGTAACGAGGCCACCGACGGCGCAGGCGGGGCCGTGCCGGCGATCATCGCCGAGTACCTGGGCCTGCCGCAGCTGACCCACATGCGCAAGCTGACCGTCGCCGACGGCAAGGTCTCCGGCGAGCGCGAGACCGACGACGGTGTGTTCACCCTCGAGGCTCCGTTGCCCGCCGTGGTCAGCGTGAACGAGAAGATCAACGAGCCGCGCTTCCCGTCCTTCAAGGGCATCATGGCCGCCAAGAAGAAGGAAGTCACGACGCTGACGCTGGCCGAGATCGGTGTCGAGTCCGATGAGGTCGGTGTCGCCAACGCCGGCTCCAAGGTGCTCACGTCGACCCCGAAGCCCCCGAAGACCGCGGGCGAGAAGGTCACCGACGAAGGCGAAGGCGGCAAGAAGGTCGCCGAGTACCTGGTCGCTCAGAAGATCATCTAGCAAATCATTCCCCCAGGACTTGAGAAACGAGAGACATACCAATGGCTGAAGTACTCGTGCTCGTCGAGCACGCCGAAGGTGCACTGAAGAAGGTCACCAGCGAGCTGATCACCGCCGCTCGCACCCTGGGTGAGCCGTCTGCCGTCGTGGTGGGCAAGCCGGGCACCGCCGAACCGCTGGTCGACGGCCTCAAGGCCGCAGGCGCGGCCAAGATCTACGTCGCCGAATCCGAGGACGCGGAGAACTTCCTCGTCACTCCGCAGGTCGACGTGCTCGCCGCGCTGGCCGAGGAGAACAGCCCCGCCGGAGTGCTGCTGGCCGCCTCCGCGGACGGCAAGGAGATCGGCGGCCGCCTCGCCGCCCGTATCGGCTCCGGCATCCTGACCGACGTCATCGCCGTCGCCGAGGGTGGCAAGGCCACGCACTCGATCTTCGGTGGTGCCTACACCGTCGAGGCCGAGGTCACCGGTGACACCCCGGTGATCACCGTCCGTGCCGGTGCGATCGACGCCGAGCCCGCCGACGGCGCCGGTGAGGTCGTCAACGTCGAGGTCCCGGCCCAGGCCGAGAACGCCACCAAGATCACCAAGCGCGAGCCCGCCGTGGCCGGCGACCGTCCGGAGCTCACCGAAGCCACCGTGGTCGTCTCCGGCGGTCGTGGTGTCGGCAGTGCCGAGAACTTCGGCGTCGTCGAGGAGCTCGCCGACGCGCTCGGTGGTGCCGTCGGTGCGTCGCGTGCGGCGGTCGACTCGGGCTACTACCCGGGTCAGTTCCAGGTCGGCCAGACCGGTAAGACCGTGTCGCCGCAGCTGTACATCGCGCTGGGCATCTCCGGGGCGATCCAGCACCGCGCCGGTATGCAGACCTCCAAGACGATCATCGCGGTGAACAAGGACGAGGAAGCCCCGATCTTCGAGATCTCCGATCTCGGCATCGTCGGCGACCTGTTCAAGGTGACCCCGCAGCTCACCGAGGCGGTCAAGGCGCGCAAGGGCTGAGACCCCGCAACGCTGTAACCAGAACCCCGGCACCCCACGGTGCCGGGGTTCTGTGCGTTGTGGAGGACTACGGACTTTCCAGGGTTCCCAGACCGGTTTCCGGTGCGACGCTGAAGGAATGAGTGAGTCAGAGAATCGCAGGATCACCGTCATGGGCGCCACCGGTCAGATCGGCGCCAAGGTCGTCGACCTGCTTCGTGACGGGGGATACGACGTCGTCGCGGCGTCGCGCAGCAAGGGTGCCGACGTGCTGACCGGCGACGGGCTGGCCGAGGCGCTGGACGGCGCCGGCGTGCTCGTCGACGTCACCAATTCGCCGTCGTTCGAGGACGGCCCGGTGATGGGCTTCTTCGGCCGGTCGTCGGCGAATCTGGTGGCGGCCGGGCGGGCGGCAGGTATCGGCCACTACGTGGTGCTGTCGATCGTCGGCGCGGACGGGCTGCCCGAAAGCGGTTACATGCGAGCCAAAGTCGCGCAGGAGAAGGCGGTGGCCGGGTCGGGCCTGCCGTACACGATCGTGCGCGCCACCCAGTTCCACGAGTTCGCGGAGATGATCACCGATTCGCTCGTCGTCGGCGGCGAGGTCCGCGCGCCCGATGCGCGCATCCAGCCGATCGCCGCCGACGAGGTCGCCGCCGAGGTGGTGCGCGCCGCCGTCGCCGCGCCCGTCAACGGGGTGGTCGACGCCGGCGGACCGGAGAAGCTGCCGTTCGCCGACCTGGCCCGCGCGGTGCTGGCGGCACGCGGCGCCGACATGCCGGTGGTCGTCGATCCGCAGGCGCGGTACTTCGGCACCCCGGTCGACGACACCAGCCTGGTCACCGGCGACGGTGCGGTGATCGCCCCGACGCGGTTCGCCGACTGGTTGGCGCAGCGATGAGTCGCGCCATGACCCTGGAGGAGGTGGTGCGGGACCGTCGGTCGATCCGGATGTTCCTGCGTGACAAGCCGGTTCCGCGGGAAGTGCTGACCGAGGCGCTGGAACTGGCCATGCGCGCACCGTCGAATTCGAACATCCAGCCGTGGCGGGTGTACCTGAGCTCCGGCCCGCGTCGCGACCGCCTGGTGGAGGCGCTCCTGGCCCAGGCGACGCGCGGCTATCCCGAGACGGTGGGGCTGCCCGAGAGCTATGCGGACCTGCGCCGCGAGGTGGGGGCGATGGTCTACGGCGCGATGGGGATCGCCCGCGAGGACCGGGAGGCGCGGCGAACCGCGCAGCTGCGCAACTGGGAGTTCTTCCGCGCGCCGGTCGCGGGGGTGGTGTGCGTGCACCGCGACCTCGGCGCGGTCGACAGCATGGCCGTCGGGATGTTCCTGCAGACCCTCATGCTCGCCCTGGTGGAACGAGGTCTCGGCAGCTGTGCGCAGGTGTCGATCGCCCACTTCGCCGACGTCGTGCGCGAACAGCTGGAGATCCCGGACGCGATGACCGTGCTGTGCGGGCTGGCGATCGGCTACCCCGACGACGACTTCGCCGCCAACCATCTGCACACCCCGCGCAACCCGGTCGCGGCCAACGTCGTGTTCCGGGAGAACTGACAAGTCGTCACCGAGCGTGCACGCACACGTCACGTGATGCTTGCCGCCCCGCTGACCGGCTGCGCGACGGTGCTCGACATGAGCACCGCCTCTGTTCTCATCCCCGCCGACCAGCCGCGCACCGCGGACATCCCGCGGTATTCGCTGCTCCTGACGACCGATCCCGACGCCATCGACGCCGCCCAGCGGTTACGCCACGACGTGTTCACCGCCGAACCCGGATTCGCGCTGACCGGCGCCCCCGACGGGAGGGACGCCGACCGCTTCGACGAATTCTGCGACCACCTGCTGGTCCGCGAGGAGGTGACCGGCGACCTCGTCGGCTGCTACCGGATGCTGCCGCCGCCCGGCGCCGCCGCCGCGGGCGGCCTCTACACCGCCACCGAGTTCGACGTCCGAGCACTCGATCCGCTGCGGCCGTCGCTGGTGGAAATGGGCCGCGCCGTGGTGCGCCCCGACCACCGCAACGGCGCCGTCGTCCTGCTCATGTGGGCGGGCATCCTCGCCTACCTCGACCGATGCGGATACGACTATGTCACCGGCTGCGTCTCGGTTCCCGTCGCGGGCGAGGGCGGTGAACCCGACGGCACCCGACTCCGCGGTGTCCGCGACTTCGTGCGGCGCCGCCACGCAGCCCCCGCGCACCACACCGTCCACCCGTACCGACCCGTCGTCGTCGACGGCCGCACCCTCGACGAGATCGTGCCGCCGGCCCGGGTGACGGTGCCGCCGCTCATGCGCGGCTATCTGCGGCTGGGCGCCCAGGTGTGCGGCGAACCGGCCCACGACCCGGACTTCGGCGTCGGCGATTTCCCCGCGTTGCTCGACAAGCGGCGGGCCGACGTCCGCTACCTGCGCCGGCTGCGCGGGGTGGCGTCATGACGCTGGCCAGCGAACACCCCTGGTTGCAACGCGCGACCTGCGACGCCGGTTGCGTCCGCACCGCGGACGCCGGACACCGGTGGTGGGTGGCGGTGCGCACCGCGGCGCGGGTGTGTGCGGCGGTCATACTCATCGCGTTCGTGTGGCTGTTGGCGCTGCCGCTGCCCGGCCGCAGGCATGTGCAGCGGATGTACTGCCGCCTGGTGCTGCGCAGCTTCGGGGTGCGAATCCGGTTGTCCGGCGGCCCGGTTCGCAACCTCCGCGGTGTGCTCGTGGTCTGCGGTCACGTGTCGTGGCTGGACATCTTCGCGATCGGTGCGGTGCTGCCCGGCTCGTTCGTGGCGCGAGCCGACCTCGTCGACTGGCCCGCGCTCGGCCCCGTCGTCCGGCTCATGAAGGTCATCCCGATCGACCGCGGCAGCCTGCGCCTGCTGCCCGCGGTCGTCGCCGCCGTCGCCGCCCGGTTGCGCGCCGGCCACACCGTCGTCGCGTTCCCGGAGGGCACCACGTGGTGCGGGCTCGGGTACGGGCGCTTCCGTCCGGCGATGTTCCAGGCCGCGGTCGACGCCGCCCGCCCGGTCCAGCCGTTGCGGCTGGCTTACCGTCACCGGGACGGGCGGTTGTCGACGGTGCCCGCGTTCGTCGGGGACGACTCCCTGCTCGCCTCGGTGCGGCGGGTGATGACCGCCCGGCGCACCGTCTGCCACATCGACGTCGAGTCGTTGCAGCTGCCCGGCCAGGACCGCCGCGACCTGGCCGCCCGGTGCGAGACGGCGGTTCGCGGTGCCCGGCGCGCGCCCGTCACCGCGCACGCGCTGGCCGCCTGACCCGGCGAAAGCGGTCGACGGGCGGTCGGCGGCTATTCTGGACGGGCCATGACCTCGTCGAAGTCGGTCTACCTCGACCACGCCGCGACCACCCCGATGCACCCCGCCGCCATCGAGGCGATGACGGCTGTGCTGACCACCGTCGGCAACGCATCGTCGCTGCACGGGGCGGGGCGGTTGGCCCGCCGCCGGATGGAGGAGGCCCGCGAGACGCTGGCCGGCCTGTTGGGCGCCCGCCCCTCGGAGATCATCTTCTGCGCGGGCGGCACCGAGAGCGACAACCTCGCGGTCAAGGGCATCTACTGGGCCCGGCGCGACGCCGAACCGCGACGGAACCGGATCGTCACCACCCCGATCGAGCACCACGCCGTCCTCGACGCGGTGGAGTGGCTGGTCGACCACGAGGGCGCCGAGGTGACCTGGCTGCCCGTGGACGCCGAGGGCTCGGTGAACCCCGCCGCGCTGCGCGAGGTGCTGGCCGCCCACGACGACGTGGCCCTGGTGTCGGTCATGTGGGCCAACAACGAGGTCGGCACCGTCCAGCCGATCGCGGAGCTGTCCGCCGTCGCCGCCGAGTTCGGTGTGCCGATGCACAGCGATGCGGTGCAGGCCGTCGGCCAGCTCCCCGTCGACTTCGGAGCCAGCGGGTTGTCGGCGATGAGCGTGACGGCCCACAAGTTCGGGGGACCCACCGGCATCGGCGCCCTGCTGCTGCGCCGCGACACCGCCTGCGTGCCGCTGCTGCACGGCGGCGGCCAGGAACGCGACGTGCGCTCCGGCACCGCCGACGTCGCCGGTGCGGTGGCGATGGCGGCCGCGGCCCGCGTCGCGATTGACGGGCTGGAGGCCTATCGCGCGCGGGTGTCCGCGCTGCGCGACCGGTTGATCGCCGGCGTGCTGTCCGCGATCGACGACGCCTACGCCAACGGGTCGCGGGCGCACCGGCTACCGGGCAACGCGCACTTCACGTTTCGCGGCTGCGAGGGCGATTCGCTGCTGATGTTGTTGGACGCCAAGGGAATCGAGTGTTCGACCGGGTCGGCGTGTACCGCCGGGGTGGCGCAGCCGTCGCACGTGCTGATCGCGATGGGCGCCGAACCCGCCAGCGCGCGGGGATCGCTGCGGCTGTCGCTGGGCCATACGAGCACCGACGCCGACGTCGATGCGGTGCTGGAGGTGCTGCCCGCGGCCGTGGCGCGCGCCCGGCAGGCGGCGCTGGCGGCGTCGGGGGTGACTGACTGATGCGTGTACTCGTTGCGATGAGCGGCGGCGTCGACTCCTCGGTCGCCGCCGCGCGCATGGTCGACGCCGGACATGACGTCGTCGGGGTGCACCTGGCGTTGTCCGCGACGCCGGGCACCCTGCGCACCGGATCGCGCGGGTGCTGTTCGAAGGAGGACGCGGGGGATGCCCGCCGCGTCGCCGATGTCCTCGACATCCCGTTCTACGTGTGGGATTTCGCGGACAAGTTCAAAGAGGACGTGATCGACGACTTCGTCGCGTCCTACGAACGCGGTGAGACGCCGAATCCGTGTGTGCGGTGCAACGAGAAGATCAAGTTCTCCGCGCTGGCCGGACGCGCGCTGGCACTCGGCTTCGACGCGCTGGCGACCGGCCACTACGCGCGACTGTCCGACGGCCGGCTACGGCGTGCGGTCGATCACGACAAGGACCAGTCCTACGTGCTCGCGGTGCTGACCGCCGAACAGCTGCGCCACGCGGTGTTCCCGATCGGCGACACCCCGAAGGCGCAGATCCGCGCGGAGGCCGCCGAGCGTGGGCTCGCCGTCGCGGACAAGCCGGACAGCCATGACATCTGCTTCATCCCGTCGGGGGACACCCGGGCGTTCCTCGGCGCGAAGATCGGGGTGCGTCCGGGTGCGGTGGTCGACGCGGGCGGCACCAAACTCGCCGACCACGATGGTGTGCACGGTTTTACGATCGGCCAGCGCAAGGGTCTCGGCATCGCCGGGCCCGGTCCGGATGGTCAGCCGCGCTATGTCACCGGCATCGACGCGGCCACCGGAACCGTACAGGTGGGGCGCGCAGAGGATCTCGAGGTGTGGACGCTGACCGGTCAGCGGCCGGTGTTCACCTCCGGTGAGGCGTTTCCCGGCCCCGTCGAATGCCAGGTGCAGGTGCGGGCGCACGGTGGGCTCGCCGATGCGGTTGCGTCGTACGACGACGGTGAGCTCACGGTCGCGCTGCGGGAGCCGCTGCGCGGGGTGGCGCCGGGGCAGACGCTGGCGATCT
This sequence comes from Mycobacterium sp. GA-2829, assembly GCF_001499965.1. Taxonomy (GTDB): domain Bacteria; phylum Actinomycetota; class Actinomycetes; order Mycobacteriales; family Mycobacteriaceae; genus Mycobacterium. Next base: position 42,425 of record NZ_LQIT01000026.1, on the reverse strand, counting down.
ACCGACCCGACCCCGAGGGCGACGAAGTTTTGGCCAGCGCGACGATCAGCGCGGCCGACGGGCGCTAGGTTTTCGCACACGGCCGGTGTACACGCGCGCGGTTGCGCTGATTCACCCCGGCCGTCAATAAAATCGCTGCGATTTCATCGCTTTCGCAACCGATGGACCTCCGGCATGGTGACCGAGCCCTAGTTCAACGATGCGCCGCCGACCCTGGAGAGCGCGCATTCGACCGAAAGAACCACCTCCTCGATGCCTGCCCCCAGCGCTGCCCGCTTTCTCCTGCCCGCAGTGACGTTCACCACCGCGCTCACCCTGACCGCGTGCGGTGGCGGATCTGACAGCTCCTCGTCGTCGGCGCCCTCCGGCCCGCCTGTCAGCGGCGGTTCGATCGTCTACGCCACCGACCGCGAGCCGACCTGCCTGGACCCGCACAACTTCGGCGACATGCCGCAGACCTACGTCGCGCGCCAGTACCTGGACAGCCTGGTCTCGGAGAAGCCCGACGGTTCGGTGGTGCCCTGGCTGGCCGACTCGTGGGAGATCTCACCCGACGGGCTGACCTACACCTTCGAGATCAAGCAGGGCGTGAAGTTCCACGACGGTACCCCGCTCGACGCCGAGGCCGTGCACGCCAACTTCGTGCACATCCTCGATCCGGCCACCGAGTCGGCCACCGACGCCGGCTACCTGCGCCCGTACTACGAGAGTTCCCGCGCGGTCGACCCGTCGACGTTCGAGCTGAAGCTCAAGAGCCCGTATTCGGCTCTGCTGCCGGTGCTTTCACAGGCGTTCTTCGGCATCCAGTCGCCCAAGGCCATGGCCCGCGGGCTGGAGGAGAACTGCCAGTCGCCGGTGGGCACCGGACCGTTCATCGTCAAGGTGTGGAACCGCGGCCAGAGCGTCGAGCTCGATCGCAACCCCGACTACAACTCCGCACCCGCCGACGCCAAACACCAGGGGCCGGCCTATCTCGACCACGTCAGCTGGAAGTTCATCGAGGACGGGTCGGTGCGGGCCGCCGCGGTGCAGGGCCGCGACGCCGACATCATCTTCAACCCGCCGCCCCAGCAGGTCGCCCCGCTCAAGGCCGATCCCAACCTGGTGACGCAGGAGTTCACCCACACCGGTCTGCCGAACGGCATCGCGCTGAACACCTCTCGCGCCCCGTTCGACGACACCAAGGTGCGCCAGGCGTTCATCCACGGCTCCAACGCCGAGGCCGCCGTCAAGAGCGCCTATCTCGGCGTCTACGAATGGGAACCCGGTCCGGTCTCCTCGACCACCCCGTACTTCAAGAAGGACCTGCGCGGCTTCTACTCCTACGACAAGGACAAGGCCAACGCGCTTCTCGACGAGGCGGGCTGGACCCAGCGCGACGCCGACGGCTTCCGCACCAAGGACGGTAAGCGACTGACCGCAGAACTGGTCTACTCGGCCGACACGGGCGACACCCCGCCCGCGGATGTGACGCTGTTCCAGAACATCCAGGCCGCGGAGAAGGAGATCGGCTTCGACGTCGTCCTCAAACCGCTGCCGCAGGATCAGTACTTCGCGGCGTTTTCCGACAAGAACGCCTACGACGGGCTGACCGGCGCCTACTGGAACAGTCCCACCCCGGCGGTGCTGTCGATCGTCTACTCGACCGATTCGCTCAAGGCCGCCCCGGGCAACAACATGAGCTGGGTCGAGAACCCGAAGATCGATGAACTCGTGCGCGCTGCGGCCGCCACCACGGATACCGCTGAGCAGCAACGTCTTTACGGCGAGACGCAGGATATCGTCGCTGAACAGGCCTACCAGTTGGGGCTGTATCCGGTGCTCACCCGGTTGGTCGCCAAGAAGAAACTGCAGGACGTCTGGATCGAACCATCCGAGGGTGAGCCCGTGCTGCACGACGCCTGGCTGGCCCCGTGAGCCTGGCAGTACCGGCCGCCCGCCGCACCCCGATCGGGTTGCGGCGGGCGCTGGTTCGCATCACCGGCGTCGTCGGCGTGCTGTGGGGTGCGGCCACGGTGACGTTCATCGCCCAGCAGCTGATGCCGGGCAATCCCGCGCAGACCATCCTCGGCGGCGCGGGTGCCCGTCCCACCCCGGAGCAATTGGCCGCCATCCGTGAGCAGTACGGGTTCAACGACCCGGCGATCGTGCAGTACCTGCACTTCCTGGACGGGCTGCTGCGCGGTGACCTCGGTACGTCCTACATCCTCAAACAGCCTGTCGCCGAGGTGATCGGCCACCATCTCGGACCCACCCTGACGCTGACGCTGGTCTCGCTGATTGCGGCCTGGGTGATCGCGGTGACGGTGACCTTGTTGACCGCGCACCGCAGCCGCTGGCTCGGCGGTATCGGCTCGGGTGTGGAGATCTTCCTGGCCGCGCTGCCCCAGTACTGGTTGGGCATCGTCCTTTTGGTGGTGTTCGCGATCCAGTTGCGGCTGTTGCCGGTGATCGGCGGGGACGGTCCCGTCGGCCTGGTGCTGCCCGCGCTGACGCTGGCGCTGCCGTTGGCCGGATACCTGGGTCAGGTCACCCGTGACGAGTTCTCCTCGGCGATGGAGCAGCCGTTCGCGGTGTCCGCCCGCGCCCGCGGCATGAGCGATTGGGGAGTGCGCTGGCGCCACGCGCTGCGGCACGCGATCCTGCCCGGTCTGACGCTGTCGGGGTGGGCGCTGGGTTCGCTGTTCTCGACGGCGGTGATCGTCGAATCCGTGTTCGTGCGGCCGGGTCTGGGCCGCGTGCTGGTCGACGCGGTGACGTCGAAGGACATGCCGGTGGTGATCGGGGTGACGCTGTTCGTCGCCGCGATCTACGTGCTGGCCAACCTGTTGGTGGACCTCGGTTTCGTCCGGGTCGACCCGCGACTGCGGAGGGCCCGATGACCATCGCGTTGACCCCATCGGTCACATCGGTCACCACGAGCAGGCGCCGGTTCCGGCCCGCGGTCGCCCTTGCCGCGGCGTACCTGGTGGTGATGCTGGCCTGGGCCGTCGCCCCCGGTGCGTTCACCAGCAGCACCGCCTATGACACCGATATCGAGAACCCCTTGCGGCCACCGTCGCCTGCGCACTGGTTCGGCACCGACGCCTCGGGCCGGGACATCTTCACCCGTGTGGTGTACGGCACCCAGAGTTCGCTGGCGATCGGCGTCGGCGCGACAGCGCTCGCCCTGGCCGCCGCGATCATCCTCGGCTTCGCCGCGGGGCTGGGTGGCCGATTCGCCGACGGCGCCATCAGCCGGTTCATCGAGGTGGTGCTGTCGATTCCGGGGCTGCTGCTCGCGCTGCTGTTCATTGCGATGTTCGGCCCCGGTGTGGTGACCCAGATCCTGGCGGTGGCGATCGGCTCGGCCGTCGGCTACGCCCGGATGGTGCGCGGTCAGGTGATCGCGGTCAAGGACTCCGGATACGTCAGCGCCGCAACGGCTCTCGGCCACTCCCGGCGCAGGATCATCACCCAGCACGTGTTCCCCAACGCGATGCGACCGCTGGTGGTGCTCGGCACCATGGGTGTCGGGCAGTCGATTGTCTGGGCGTCCTCGCTGAGCTTCCTGGGGCTCGGTGTCGCACCACCGGCGCCGGAGTGGGGCGCCATGCTCAACGCCGGCCGCGACTTCGTCTCCACCGCATGGTGGTTGGAGCTGTTCCCCGGCCTGGCGATCGTCGGCTGCACCCTGGCCGTCACGGTGGTCGGCCGGTACCTGCAGCAACGACTCGAAGGAAGACTGTCATGAGTGAGCTGCTCCGTGTCGAGGACCTCACGGTCGGCTTCGGTGGCACCGAGGTGGTGCGCGGGGTGTCGTTCGACGTCGCCCCGGGCGAATGCTTCGCCATCGTCGGCGAATCCGGCTCCGGCAAGAGCGTCACCGCACGCACCCTGCTGGGCCTGACCGGCGCGGGCGCACACGTCGATGCGACGAGGCTGGAGCTCAACGGGACGTCGCTGCTCGGCAACAGGGACCGCGACTGGCGGCGGATCCGGGGGCGCGAGGTCGGTTTCGTCCTGCAGGACGCGCTGGTGTCGCTGGACCCGCTGCGCAGAGTGGGCGACGAGATCGCGGAGACGTTGCGGCTGCACAAGTTCGGTAACCGCACCGCGCGCCGCACGCGGGTACTGGAACTGCTGACCGCGGTCGGGGTTCCCGAACCGGAGTACAAGGCCCACCAACTGCCCGGTGAACTGTCCGGTGGCCAACGCCAACGCGCCCTGATCGCCTCCGCGATCGCGCTCGACCCGCCGCTGGTGATCGCCGACGAACCCACCACCGCGCTCGACGTCACCGTCCAGGCGCAGATCCTGGACCTGCTCGCGGCCATGAAGGACAAGGGCACCGGGCTCATCCTGATCAGCCACGACCTCGCCGTGGTGAGCCGGCTGGCCGATCGGGTCGCGGTGATGCGCAACGGCCTGCTCGTCGAACAGGGCCCGGTCGCCGAGGTGCTGGCGGCGCCGTCGCATCCCTACACCCGCACCCTGCTCGACGCGGTGCCCGCCGCGCACCGCAGGGGCACGCGACTGTCGGCGCAACCGCCGCGCACCGTGCACGCCACCCGGCACGCCGACACCCCCACGGACGGCATCCTGCTGCAGGCCGACAATCTGGTGAAGCGGTTCCGCGGGCCCGACGGCGTCGAGCGGACCGCGGTGTCCGACGTCTCGTTCCAGATCGGCGTCGGCGAAACCCTCGGCATCGTCGGGGAATCCGGCTCGGGGAAGACCACAACGGCGCGGATGGCGCTCGCGCTGACCGAACCCGATTCGGGTGCGGTGCGCCTGTTCGGCGAGGCGTGGAGCGCCCTGCCGGAGGCGCAGCGCCGGGCCCGCCGCCGCCGGATCGCGGTGGTGTACCAGGATCCGCTGAGCTCCTTCGATCCGCGTTGGACGGTCCGGCGGATCATCGCCGACGCCCTGCCACGCGAGACGTACACGACCGACGCGGCGCGGGCGGCCCGGGTGCAGGAGTTGCTCGACGACGTAGGGCTGGGCGCCGAGCATCTGGACCGTCGTCCGCTGCTGCTGTCCGGGGGACAGCGCCAACGCGTGGCCATCGCCCGTGCCCTGGCGCCGGAACCGTCGCTGATCGTCTGCGACGAACCGGTTTCGGCGCTCGACGTCACCATCCAGGCGCAGGTGCTCGATCTGCTGACCGATCTGCAGGAGCAACTCGGGCTGAGTTACCTGTTCATCTCCCACGATCTCGGCGTCATCCACCACGTCGCCGATCGCGTGCTGGTGATGCGGGACGGCAAGGTGGTCGAATCCGGAACGGCCGCAGACATATTCGAAGACCCGCGCGACCCCTACACGCGACAGCTGCTCGCGAGCCTCCCGGCTCCCGAGCCGGTTCTGGAAGGCCGAGCATGACCCGTCACATCATCCTCAACGCGTTCGACATGAACTGCGTGTCGCACATCGTCGCAGGGACGTGGCGGCATCCGGAATCGCGGGCGGCGCAGTACAAGGACATCAACTACTGGATGGACCTGGCGAAGCTGCTCGAGCGCGGGCTGTTCGATGGGCTGTTCATCGCCGACGTGCTCGGCATCTACGACGTCTACGGCGGGGGACCGGAGGCGGCGTTGCGTTCCGGCGCGCAGGTCCCGGTCAACGATCCGCTGCTGGTGGTGCCCGCGATGGCCGCGGTCACTGAGCATCTCGGGTTCGGTGTCACCGCGGCGACGTCGTTCGAGCATCCGTATTCGTTCGCCCGTCGGATGTCCACGCTCGACCACCTGACCAACGGGCGCATCGGCTGGAACATCGTCACCGGCTACCTGGAGAGCGCTGCGCAGAACCACGGCCTGGACACCATCACCCCGCACGCGCAGCGTTACGACATCGCCGACGAGTACACCGAGGTGCTGTACAAGCTGTGGGAGGGGTCGTGGGAGGACGACGCGGTCGGCGGCTCGCCCGACCACTACGCCGACCCGGCCAAGGTGCATCCGATCGCCCACGACGGCAAGTACTTCCGGGTGCCCGGCATCCACCTGTGTGAACCGTCGCCGCAGCGCACCCCGGTGCTCTACCAGGCAGGCGCCTCCAGCCGCGGACGGCAGTTCGGCGCGGAGAACGCGGAGGTCATCTTCATCGGCGCGCCGACCAAGGAGATCCTCAAGGAGGCGGTGGCCGACATCCGCGCCCGCGCCGAAGCCGCCGGACGCGACCCCTATGACGTGAAGATCGTCAACGGCCACATCGTGGTGACAGGCGCGACCGAGGACGCGGCCAAGGCCCGCTACGAGGATTTCCGGCGCTACACCGATCCCGAGGGCGCACTGGCGCTGTGGTCGGGGTGGCTCGGCACCGACCTGTCCCGTTTCGACCTCGACGATCCGGTTGCGGTCACCGACAACGAGTTCTTGAAGTCGTCGGTGGAGATGTTCGGGCAGGGGCAGTGGACGCTGCGGGACTTCATCGACGCCAAGTCGATCGACGCCGAGGGAGGGTTCACGGTCGGTTCGCCGACCCAGGTCGCCGATGACCTGCAGTCGTGGGTCGAGGAGACCGACGTCGACGGCTTCAACCTCACCAACGTCATCACCCCCGGGTCGTTCGTGGACTTCATCGACCACGTCATCCCCGAGTTGCAGCGCCGAGGCCTGTACAAGACGTCCTACGCCGAGGGCGCCCTGCGCGACAAGCTCTTCGGTCACGGCCCCCGACTTCCCGAAACACACCGCGCGGCGCAGCACCGCCGAATTCCCCAGACGGTAGGAGACAACGCATGACCACCTCGACGGCACCACTGACCTACGGCTCGGCGCAGTTGTCCGACCTGATCGCCGCGATCGGCGAGGGCGCACTCGACCGCGAAAAGACCGGTGAAAGGCCCTTCGCCGCAATCGATCTCGTACGCGAGGCGGGACTCGGCGCGCTGCGGGTACCGACCGAGGACGGCGGCGGGGGAGCGACGCTGCGCGAGCTGTTCGCGACGGTGATCGCACTGGCGGCCGCCGACGTCAACGTTGCGCACATCCTGCGCGGGCATTTCGCCTACGTCGAGGAGCGGCTGCGCCTCGGCGGGGACCAGCGTGCGCGCGCTGTCGAGCTGGCATTGTCGGGCAAGATCGTCGGCAACGCGTCGACCGAACTGGGGTCGACGCCGGCGGGCGGGTTCACCTGGCAGACAAAGCTCACCCCCGAGGGAGACGGGTTTCGCCTCAACGGCAAGAAGTTCTTCACCACCGGCACGCTGTACGCCGACTACGCCGAGGTGTTGGCGAGCAACCCGGAGGGTGCGACGGTGGTCGCGCTGGTGCCGACCGACCGGGCCGGGGTGACGGTGCTCGACGACTGGGACGGGATGGGGCAGCGGGCCACCGGTACCGGGACGGCGACCTTCGACGACGTCGCGGTCTCGGCCGACGAGTTGCTGCAGTTCGCCCCGCCGGACGCCGACGCCGAACCGCCGGCGCTGTACCTGTCGGGGGCGTTCTTCCAGCTGTACGTGACGGCGCTGGAAACCGGTGTGCTGCAGGCGCTTCGTGACGATGCGGTGGCGCATGTGCTGCAGCGGCCGCGCAGTTTCGCGTGGGCGCCGACGCCGTCGGCGCCGGATGATCCACTGTTGCAGAGGGAGATCGGGGAGATCGCCGCGGCTGCGTACGTGTCGGAGGTGACGGTGCTGGCGGCGGCCGATGCGCTGACGGCGGCGTTCGACGCGGACGTGGCCGGCACCGATCCGGGCCTGGATCTGGCGCATGAGGCGTCGAGGCAGGCGGCCGCGGCCAAGATCGTCATCGACGGGCTGGCGCAGAAGTCGGCGTCGCAGATCTTCGACGTGGGCGGGGCGTCGGTGGTGCGGCAGGCGTACCTGCTGGACCGGCACTGGCGCAACATCCGCACGCTGGCGTCGCACAACCCGACGTCGTACAAGGCGCAGGCGCTGGGGGCGTATTACGTGCGGCAGACGCGGCTGCCGGGCAGCGGCTACTTCTGAGGTTTCCGCGAAACCGCATTCCCTGTCGTCAAGGCTCGCGCTTGGTAGCGGGGAATGCGGTTTCGCGTTAATGCCCGCTCGAGTACGGGCGTACGAACGGCGGTTAGGATTGCCGGCGTGGACGTGTCCGCGAAGCTCGCCCCCACCTTCAGCTACGACATCTTGCGGCAATTCTGGGCGTCGGCAGAGGATTTGGGCTTCCACGGCATCTACGATTACGACCACTTCTACGGCCTGGACGACGACGCGGTTCCCACGTTCGAAGGGTGGACGACGCTGGCGGCGCTCGCCGCGGTGACCCAGCGCGCACGGGTCGGATGCATTGTCAGTAGCGTGACTTTCCGGCATCCCGCCGTGCTGGCGAACATGGCCGTCACCGTCGACCACATCAGTGGCGGGCGGTTGGAGTTCGGGATCGGCGCAGGCTGGCATGACGCCGAGCACCGCGCGTACGGGCTCGTCTATCCCGGGCCCGGTGACCGAGTCGCCATGCTCGACGAAGCGCTCACCGTGATCCGCCGGCTGTGGACCGAATCCGCAGTCACCCACCGCGGACGGTTCTTCACCCTCGAGGACGCGGTGTGCAACCCGAAACCCCTGCAGGACCCCCACCCGCCGATCATGGTCGGGGCGGCGCTGTCGAAGATGCTGCGGGTCGTGGCCCGGCACGCCGACGAGTGGAACATGCCCATGAACGGCGGCCTGGACGAATGGTCTAGTGCCAACGCGATGCTCGACCGGATCTGCGCGGAGGAGGGTCGGGATTCGGCCAGCATCCGACGCTCGGTTCAGCTGTTCCTCCACCCCCAGCGCGACGGCCACGTGAGCAGACAGCTGAAAGTCATGGCGCGACTCAATGAGCTCGGCTGCCACCACGTCGTCCTGTCGTTCTACCAGCCACCCACCGACGACCAATTGCGGCTCTGCGCGGCCGCGGCGGCCGATCTTCGGAAGTGACCCCGGCCGGCGCCCAGGTCGGGGCCGCCCGTCCCAGCCGCGACGCGATCCACGCGTGTGTACACCTTAGCTTTCCCGCGTCTGGCGACGATGACGCCGGACCCCGCACCTGCCGATGACCTGCCTGCAATGGGCAGTACTTTCCTCGGAGGTGCGTCCTGTGGCCGAGGCGCTGCAGTGATCGCGCGGATGGCCACTTCACCAATGACCCCGCCCCCGCTATTGAATGTTAGTTAAGTCTCGTCTACAGTTCCTTTTCAGTGTTCTGGATCACTCTGGACGGTGTTCCACATGCGAAAACTGAATACCTTCTCCACACTTACGCTCGACGTCGAACGACACCGCAGTCGCTGACATGATCCGCTTGAAGTTTTGTTCAACTAAAGGTAACCCGAACCGGGATGTTCACCGCCCGTCCCCGGGGCCTGTAAGTGGGACTACTCCGCACCAATCACCACATCCACACGAGAGGCGATTCATGACCGAACAGGCGAACGCTCCATCGCCGGTAGGGATACCGTCACAGCCCGCAGCGACCGACGGCGCGCCACCGGCACTGAAGGGCCGTATCGGTGTTCTCGAGTTGATGCTGACTGTTCTGGCCTTCTCCGCGCCCCTGACGGTCGTGGCGGCGTTCGCGGTGTTCGTGCTCAGTTATAACCGCAGTGCGCCAGTCGCTTTCGGCATCGCCATCGTGTTGCTGCTGTTATTCGCCGTGGGCTACACGACGATGACCCGGTATCTGCCCAATCCCGGCGCGTTCTACGCCTACATCACCGCCGGTCTGGGTAAGCACGCCGGCTTGGGCTCCAGCTTCCTGGCCATGTTCGGGTACGTCGCGATGGCCGTCGGCACGGTGTCGTTCTTCGGAACGATCGCCGCAAGCCTGGTGAGCGAGACCTTCCACGGCCCCACTATCCCGTGGTGGGTCTACTCCATCTCGTGTGTGGCCGCGGCGGGGGTTCTCGGCTACTTCCGCATCGACCTCTCGGCCAAGGTGTTGTCGGTGGTAATGGGCTGTGAAATCTTGATCACGCTGATCTTCGACGGCGCGGTCTTCATCAACGGGGGCCCGGAAGGCCGGTCACTGGAACCCTTTTCGCTGGGCAACTTCGCCGCCGACGATGTGGGATTGGCCGTGCTCTTCGCGGCCACCTGCTTCCTCGGTTTCGAGGCGACGGCGATCTTCCGCGAAGAGACAAAGGATCCCGACAAGACGGTTCCGCGGGCGACCTACGGCGCGGTTCTGCTGATCGGCGTGCTCTACCTGGCGAGCATCTGGCTGCTGATCGTGGCCTACGGCCCGAGCCAGGCGCAGACCGTGGCAATCGAGGATTACTCGGGCATGTTCCCGAACGCGATTCACTCGTACGTGGGACTCTGGGCCACCGACGTGGTGCGAGTCCTGTTGTGCACGTCCATCTTCGCGTGCCTGCTCTCCGTACAGAACATCCTCGCCCGCTACACGTACTCGCTCGGCGTCGACCGCGTCCTGCCCGGGACGCTCGGCCGGGTCCACCCGCGGCACGGTTCGCCCTACATCGCATCGATGGTCGTCACTACCGTCCTGCTGACCGCGCTCGTCACTCTGGCGCTCGCGCAGGCTGATCCGCTGGTGATGTACTCGGCTCTCGCGGGCACCGGAGGCTTCGCCGTACTGGTGTTGATGTTCCTGACCGGGGTAAGTGCACTCGTCTTCTTCCGTCGGCGCTCCGACATCACCGAGCGGCGGGTGTTCCACATGTTCATCGCCCCGGCGCTTAGCGCGTTCAGCATGGCAGCGGTGCTCTATCTGGCGATGACGAACTTCACCTCCATGACCGGTGGCTCGACCGCGCAGGCGTGGGGTCTCCAGATCGCGCTGTGGAGCACGTTCATCGCCGGCCTCGTGTTGGCAGCGGTGTACCGCGCCCGGCGTCCCGAGACGTTCAGCCGCATCGGCCGGCAGAAGGTCGGCTGACCGGTCGCAGAAGGCGACCACGGAGGCCGCACGCCCTCGACCAAGTCGGGGCGTGCGGCCTTCGTCATCGTGGTCAGCGCGCCGCTCGGCATACCTGATGCGCAGCCATTGTCGAGCCGGTTGCGGCGAGGGCCTACCCGGCGTAGCCCAGATGTTCCTGGAACCACTCGCGGGCCGCGGTAATGGCCACGTCGAACTGCGCGGCGTAGGCGTCGAAGTGCCCGCCGGTGTAGGTCACCAGGCGTTTCGGATGCAGCGCCTGCGCGTAGGCCCGGAGGCCGGTGTCGGTGAGTGTGACGCTGTCGTCGAGGGCGATGACCATCACTAAGGGAGGGGGAGAGGTGCGAACCCCATTGCCTCCGTAGCATCATTCGCGTAGCGCGGGTCGATCGCGTGGTCACCGCGTTGTACCATCGGGCCGAGCCCGGTAGGGCCTGCAGGTAGAACTCCAGCGCGTAGCGGGAGCGGTACACCCCGGGGTTGGAGTGGTCAGTGCTGGCTGGGGCGCCGGCGGTCGACGGCGATGAAACTGTCCCTAACCGTGCAATCTGCTCGGGCGCCACCAGGCGTCGGCTCTGCTCGTATCCGTTGATCGTGGGGACCTGCGCGACGGCGGCTTTGACCCGCCGGTCGGTCGCCGCGCTGACCAGCGCGTGGCCGCGCGGCAAAGGGTGCTGCCCCAGAGGCCGATTCGTTCGGAATCGACCACAGGTGGCCTTCCAGAAGCCCCGCCCCCGTGCGGCAGCACGAGCCGACCCCGCAGGGTGATCCCGGCTTCGCCGCCGAAGTCGACGTCGGTGCAATGCACGTGTAGCACTCCGCGAAGTCCGCGTTGTTCCGCCGGTCTCCACCGCGGCCCCGGGTCGCGCCGGACGGTCAGCGCTCGCCGGCGACCTCTTTGTCCCGCGGATGCTCGCGCGTGGCGCGGCCGGCGCGCGTGCTGTGGGTGTTCATACGTGCCGCCCGCGCGGGCAGCAGCGCGCTGCGTTCGTCTTCGGTGAGCCCGCCCCAGGTACCGAACGGCTCCTCGAACGCCAGCGAGTAGGTTCGGCACTGCGCAAGCACCGGGCACGAGGTGCAGACCTGTTTGGCGCGCTGCTCGCGGAGACGGCGGGCATGTCCGCGCTCCCCGTCGGGGTGGAAGAACAGCGAGTGGTCGGCGTCGCGGCACCGTGCCGCCAACTGCCAGACAGAGCCATCCGTGTCCGCGCTTAGACGGCGGTCATCGGTGCGCGTCATGCCACATCACACTGGCGTTCACGTCGTAGCCCTACGGACGTCAGCTGTTCTCGCCCAGGGGGATCATCGGTTCCGGCAGGGTCTCCATGACGAACAGGTTGGAGGTCAGGCCGCCGTCGACGACCAGGTTGATCCCGGTGATAGCCGAGGCGTCGTCGGAGGCCAAGAACGCCACCGCGGCGCCGATCTCCTCGGGCTCGACGAGGCGGCGCATCGGAACGCGGGTGAAGTCGTTGAGCATGTGATCCAAGACGTTCGGTGTCGAGGTCTTGTGCACCATGTCGGTGTTCACGAACCCCGGAGCCACGCAGTTGACCCGGATGCCCAGGGGGGCCAGTTCCATCGTCATGGTGCGGGCCAGGCTGACCACCGCCGCCTTGGTGGCGGTGTAGGCGGTGAAGGGCCCGTCGGCGCCGAGGGCGTCGATCGAGGAGATGTGGACGATCGATCCCTTGCCCGCCGCTGCCATGTGGCGGGCCACCGCCTGGGACAGCAGAAAGGTGCCGGTCACGTTGATCCCGAAGGTGGTGCTGAACGTTTCCTCGTCGAGATCGAAGAACGGGGGTTCGTCGAAGATCGCGGCGTTGTTCACGAGGACATCGATGCGCCCCCACCGCCGCATGGCGGCCTCGACGGCGACGGCGACATCGGCCGAGGTGGAGATGTCGGCTGGCACGGCGAATGCCTGCCCGCCCTTGGCTTCGATGGCCGCCACGGTGGCGTTGAGCGGTTCGAGTGATCGACCAACCACCATGACCTCGGCGCCGCGGTCGGCGAGCGTGACGGCGATGGATTCACCGATGCCGCGACCCGCGCCGGTGACGATGGCGGTCCGGCCGGCTAACTGGGCGTTGCTGTGTGTGGGCATGTGCTGCCTTTCTTAATTCACGCTGAGGGATGGGGGGTTTACGGCGTAGCGGCGCCGATAATCTTCGAGTGGTGCAAGCGCATCGCCGGCTTCGTCGATCTCGTGGTGGGCGAACGCGATCAGTGCTTCTTCGTGCGCGACGACCTGCCGGCCGACGGCGGCCTCCTCGCCGTCCAGGACGTCGACGAGGAGTCTGAAGTCGGTGAGGTAGTCGTCGGCCAGACGGATGACGTCCATCCACATCTCCTTCCACGGCCGCCCCGCGAGGGTCGCGGCGAGCCGCCGACCCTCGCGCGCGGCGTCGTCGTCGGATACCGGAACCCCATAGCGAGTGATCAGCGGCGCGAGCGCGTCGGCGGTGATCCGCTCGATGTCGTACAGCAGGCGCAACGCCGTCGTCTCGGGATACGCGTTGCCGTCGAGCATTTCGCCGTACATCGCGCATCCGATGATCTCGCCCTCGTAGGCACGCCGCAAGAGCGCGGCCCGGGTGGCCGCGATCTCCTGGCTACCGTCACCGGCTGATGGGTCGGCGTGCATGGTGAGTTTCCTCCTGGGTCGGGGACGTCGAAGGCCGGGGGCCGGGTCAGATCGGGTTGCGGGCAGCGGTGAGCCAACCCCCGTCGATGACCATCGCCGCACCGTGGATGTAGTCGGCGTCGTCGCTCGCCAGAAACAGTGCCAGCCGGGCGATTTCGGATGGTTGGCACCACCGCTGGGCCGGGATGCGCGCGATCTCGGTTTCGGAGTCGGGCAGATGGCTGGCATCTCCGTCGGGCACGGTGAGACCGGTCAACGTCGCCCCCGGGCAGATGGCGTTGACCCGGATTCCGCGCCTGCCGTAGTCGAAGGTCAACTGGCGGGTCAGCCCGAGGACTCCGTGCTTGGCGGCGGTGTAGGCGGTGCCGCCGCCGGCGGCGCTGAGCGAGGAGATCGATGCCGTGTTGATGATGACGCCCCGCGCGCGGCTCAACATGTCGGGGATGACGGCCCGGCTCATCAGGAAGGGGCCCGTGAGGTTGACCGCCAGGTTGCGGTTCCATTCCTCGACCGGGATCTCATGGGCGGGCCGGAAACTGTCGATGATGCCGGCGTTGTTGCACAGCACGTCGACGCGCCCGGCCCACCGGATCACCTGGTTCACCGCTTCGCTCACCGAGTTCTCCGAGGCGATGTCGACGAACACCGCCGTGGCCCGGTCGGCCGGAACCTCAAGGGCGGTGACGACCGCCTTGGCCTTGGCTTCGTTGATATCGAGCGCGGCCACCCGCGCTCCGGCCGCGACGAACTGTTGCGCCATGGCTTCGCCCATGCCGGATCCTGCTCCGGTCACGACGACGACATTGTCCTGCAGGGACTTTGACACCGGAATCTGCCTTCCTGTCGGTGTAGGGGACGGTGGGGTGAGATCAGGGGGTGTGTAGGTGGCGGGCGGGAGCGGCCGGCCGGAGCTGGCACTCCAGACACCGGGGCGCGTCCGGATGGTCTGCCGGAGCGTCCATTTCGTAGGTGGTGTAACTCAGCCCGCAGGTGACGCACCGGGTGCGGGTGTGCCACGGGTCGGCGACGGCATCGCGCGCGTCCCGGTGAGTGCTGGCGGGGCCGCGGCTGCGGCGCAACGCGCGAATCTGGATCAGATACAGCGCGACGCTGGCGGCCAGGGAGATCAGTGGTGCCAGCCCGGCGATGGGTGCCGGTCCGGCGTTGAGCGCGATCAACCCGATGCCGGCGGCGATGACCCAGACGGCGAAGCCCCGGGTCAACGCGGGCAGCCGGCTGGCGCGGATCTCGGGGTCGGGCGTGACACACATCAGGTGCACCACGAGGATGCCGACCCAGGACACGGTGACGATGCCCTGCCACGCCAATGCGGTGGCGATGTAGCTGAACACGTTGGTGAGCATCAGCAGGAACGTCAGGGCGGCCAGCAGCACCACCCACGCCCGCCGGGGCAGGTTGCGGGTGGACAGGTGGCCGACGACCCGTTCGAAACAGGTGCTGGCGACGTAGAAGTTCGCCGAGTTGATGCGGATCTGACTCACGATCACGACGATGAGCCCGACAACACCCAACGACGCGACAATGCCGGTGGTGACCGCTGATTCAGCGATCGTGGCGCCGGGGGCGGCCAGGGCCACGATGAGGATTCCCGTGATCCCGCTGAAGCCGTAGGCGATCAGGTAGAAGAGCCACCCGAAGGTGACGTGGGCGTGGAAGCGCTTGTCCTGGACGCGACCGAACCGGGCGAACTCCGGGGTGTCGGGGACGAGTACCCAGATGCCCATGTACAGGATGAACGTGGTCAACCAGCCCGGAAGCGGGTTGGGCGTGGCCGGCCCGGCGTCCCACCAGTCGCCGCTCCACCCGAAACGCAGCGCGGCCACCACCACCGCGGCGGTGACGCCGACCAGGAAGACCGGCAGCGACCACGAGTTCAGCTTGGTCAACCACGTCTGCATGCCGCCGAGCATGAGTGGCGTCATCCCGATGATCACGACGGCGTACCAGACGCGTATGTCGAGAACCTGGAAGTAGGCCTGCAACGCCGCGGCCATGACGCTGGACTCGAACACCGCGTAGTAGAGCGCGCCCAGACCGCAGATCAGTGGCGTCAGGACCGCACCACGCACTCCGAAGACCTCGCGCGTCAACAACATCGAGTTCAGACCGCGGCGAATCGAGGCGTTGGAGACGCACGCGCCCAGCAGGGCGCTGACCACGATGACCACGATCAGGCCCACCAACGCTTGTTTCGTGCCGGCCAGGGTGGCCGCCAGAACGCCGTAGTACAGAAAAGCCATGGCGCTGGCGATCGACCACCAGCTGCCGAGGACCGCGCGGCGCGGCTGGCGCGCGGTCAACGGCACGATGTGGTCGGTGTAGTCCTCGTGTTCCTGTTCGGCGGTAACGCGGGGGTCGTCGGTGTCGGACAGGACCCAGCCGGAGGGCTCGGTCCCTGCCGGGGCGGCGTCGTCGGGGGGTGCGGTCATGGTGGTGCGCCGGTCTCGTCGCTCAGCTGAGGTCGCCGAAGAAGTCCTCGACTTCGGGCTGGTTCATGTCGGCGAACCGGCACTCGACGATCTCGTCGCCGGCGACGCGGTAGTAACCGAGACGCTCGGTCGTGACCGCACGGTCACCGCGCGCCCAGCGTTCCCGCACCAGCAGCAGGACGCCGTCCTCGCCGACCAGCAGTGTGTCGTTGCCGAGTACATCCCAGGTGTCGGTGTAGTCCGCGACCCGACCGATCCAGTTGGTGTTGAAGTCTTCTCGGCTGGTGTAGGTGCCCGCCAGGGGCCCACCCCCACCCATGTGCACGACGAGATCCTCGGCGTAGAAACCCATTCCGGCTTCCTGATCACCGCGCTCCCAGGCGTCGTGGTAGGCGTGCATGACGCGTTCGGTGTTCTCCAGGGTCATCGTGGTCCTTTCGGTTTCACTGGTTGCGATGGTCAGAAGACCGGGTCGTGCTAAAGGGCGCTGGATCGCGCGATTCAGCGCCCCGCGCCGCCGAGCAGCGCGAAATCGTCGGGCCGGCGCTTCTTCATCCAGGCGGCCACGAGCAAGCCGACGACGAAGGCCGCGGTCAGCGCCCCCAGCAGGATGACGTTGGCACTCGATGCCCCGACGACGAGGTCGAAGTTGGACAGGGCGAAGAGCACCAGTGCGAACATCGCCACTGCGGACACCGCCGGCGCGATTGTGGTGGCCCAACGACTTTCGTCGGCGCGACGGTCATGGCGGGCGAAGAACGCCACGACGGCGACGCTCACCAGCGCCATGAGGATGAAGACGCCGGCATTGCCGAGACCGGCCAGCTGGCCGTAGACGACACCGGGGTCGCGGTCGGCGACGGCGAAGGGGGCGACTCCGAGCAGGGCCAGCACCGATATGGCGATCGAGGCGCGATACGGGGACTTGTGGCGGTGGTGGACATCGGCGAGCCCGCGCGGCAGGGCGGCATCGGCGGCGAGATTGAACAGGTAGCGGGTCGAGGCGTTGTGGATCGACAGCAGCGAGGCCAGGACCGCGGTGAGGACCAACGCGGTGGCGACGTTGCTGAACCACATACCGACGTAGCGGTCGGCCGCCTGGCTGAACATCCCTGCCGGGTCGTCCTGGGCGACCCGTTGGGCGTCGGACCCGAACGCCGTCACCATCACCCAGACGGTCAGGGTGTACAGCACCCCGATGAACACCACGGCGATGTAGGTGGCCCGCGGGATGGTGCGGTCGGGGTCGCGTACCTCGTCTCGGTAGAGCGCGGTGGCCTCGAATCCGATGAAGACCAGCATCGCGAACAGCAGGCCGGCCCACACCTCGCCGTGGGCGAACTCGGCGACGTCGAACGGTGCGGCGCTGAGTCCGGCGGCGCCACCGCGCCCGACCACGGCGACGTTGAAGATCATCACGACGGCGACCTCGACGAGCATGACGTACATCAGCACTTTCGCCGAGACCTCGACGTTGAAGTAGCCCAGCCCACCGATGACCGCCCAGACGGCGAGTGCGGCCAGCCACCACGGGACAGCGGGACCGTCCCACGCGGTGACCAATCCCGAAACGGTCAGTCCGGCAAAGCAGTACACGCCCATGCCGATGACGGTGTAAGACATTGTCGCCAGGAACGCCGCGGCCAGCCCGAGGTACTTACCCAGGCCCTCGGAGATGTAGGCGTAGAAGGCGCCAGGGCGCGGCATGTGCTTGGTCATGGCCATGTACCCGACGGAGAAGACCAGCAGCACGGCCGTCACGATCAGAAAGGCCACCGGCGCGGTCGCCCCGCTGTTCATGATGGTCAGCGAGAAGTATCCGGCCAGGCACGTCAGCGGCGACGAGAACGCCAGAACGGACAAGACGAGCTGGGTGGTGCTCATCCGCCCGGATAGCCGCCGTTCGGTGACATTCCGTCCGATGAGCGTCCGCGCGGCCGAGGAACTCTCCATGACGTTTCACCGCTTTCGTGTGGGGACCGGACCGTCGTGATCTCGGTCATATAATGAATGTTAAGTAATTGATTGTCAATCGCTCGAGCGTGCTTGGCGTTGCCGAGGTTCAGGGCACGTCGCGGACCGCGTCGAGGCGGCAGAGGCGGAGACCGTTATCGAGTTATAGCCCCTGTGGGTCAACCGTTTTCGCCCGTCGCATATGTCCCATCAATCAGCCGCGCCCGCCCGGTCATCCGCCGTCCGCAGCGACCGAACAGAGTGCAGCCGTCGACTACGCCGACCGCAACAGTTAACACTCATTAAATTGCGTGGACGAGTTGCTGCTTCGCTATCAGGACAGCCGCACAGTCAGGTGTTCGCAGTTCCGGTGCCGGTCGGATCGTGACCACACTGGCTGCCCTACGACTTCCACTTCGGTGTAGCGCTCGGCGAGGACATCGAGTACCGCACGCAGGACGGCCCTCGCGATGGCCTGCCCCGCACAGTTGTGCGTCCCCACGCCGAAGGCCAGCACCGCGCTGGACTCTTTGGGCCGGGTGTGATCGAAGGTGTCGGGCTCCGGGAAGACCTCGGGATCGCGCAGCGCCGCGCCGAGAACGAATCGGATCATGGTTCCCCGCGGCAGCGACACGCCGGCGACCTCCAGCGGCTCGGTGGTGAACCGGTCGAGCGCCACTTCGGGCAGCGCACGGCGGAAGATCTCGAGCAGGATCTCGTCGCGCTGTTCGGGGTGGTCGCGGTAGGTCGGCAGCACATGGGGGAACTCGGCGAAATCCACCAGGGCCGAGGCCATGACCTGTCCGGGGTTGTGCGCGGCTGAGCCCCAGAGGATTTGAATCGATTCCTTGAGTTCGCGCTCGGTCAGCCCGCCCTGGTCAGCGATCTTGATCATCGTGTCGAGCAACATTCCGTCACCAGGGTTGGCCCGTTTGTCCGCGATGAGCCGTTCGGCTTCGAACATCATGTAGCCGAAGCCCTCGTGGGCGCGTACGACGTCGTCTTCGGAATGCTTGATACCCATCGACATCATCGTCAGGTTGGTGGCATGGATCAACGGGAAGCCGTTTTCGCGTGGAACGCCGAGTGCGTGTGCCATCGCGTCCTGCGCCGGTTGCACTCCCAGGTCGAGATGGCCGTCGATGACGCCGTCGGAGCCGATGCGGTCGAGCGCGTCACGGGCGCTGTCGGCGGCGGTCTGAGCCCACTGGCGGCAGGCCTTCGGCGTCAGCCAGCTGGCGAACGACCGCCGGATGCGTTTGTGCCGGTCCCCCTCGGTGAGCAGAACCGAATTGAGGTTGGCCGCCCATGGGCTGTCGCCGATCCCGTCCGGGGGAACCGCGACCAGGCTGGGATGTTTGGCCCACTTGACGACGTCGGCGTACCTGCTCAGCACGAGGGTGCCGTCATCGAGGATCAACGTCGGCTTCTCCGCCAGCAGGCGGTCGAACCACGGCCAGGGGGTGTCGATGAACTCCGGGTCGTCGAAAGGCAGGTACTCGTCGGCGAGCGCCGGGGCGTGGATGGTCGGTGTGGTCATGCGCGGGTGGGCCTTTCGGTCTTTCGGTCCGTCGTCGGCGGGATCAGAGGTGGTCGACGATGGTCTTGGTCCAGTTGGTGGCGGCATCGGTGAACGATTCGCCGCTAACGGCGTCGTGGCGTCCGGTGTCGCCGAGCTGCTGGGCTCCCAGACCGATGAGGTCCTTGGTCACGACGTCGATCGCATTGTTGTAGGTCTCGTAGCTGCTGTCGCCGAGGCCGAACGCGGCGAAACGCAGGCTCGACAGGTCCGGTTTGGTCTCTAGGAGCGCGCCGACGAAGGGTGCGGTGGTGGCGGGCAGCTCGCCTTCGCCGTAGGTCGAGGTCACCACCACCACGGTCCCCGAGCCGGCGAGGTCGGCGATGTCGAAGTCCTCCATGGGAACCGCGCGGGCGTCGACTCCGGCGTTGGTGAACGTCGCGGCGATGTCGTCGGCGACGAGTTCGGCGTTGCCGGATTCGGTGCCGAAGAGGATCTGGATCTCGCTCATAACTGCTTGTGCTCCTTACAGTGTGGGGGACGAAGGCGTGCGAAGGGTTGTCGTGGACGATGTCATCGGGCGGCCGCGCGCCCGATCGACACCATCTCCTCGAGATCGGTGATCTTGCGCCGGCAGCGCTGATCGTCGGCGGCGCGGCGCTCGGCGGCATCGATGGCTTGCCATCCAGCGAAGTCGACGGTTGCGGGCAATGCGCCGCGTACGGCCGCCAGCCCCGGACGCCGGCCGCAGGCCAGCCGGCCCTCGCGCAGATCGGCGACGATCGACTTCGCCGTCTGCTGGGCGTGCTTCCGGTTCTCGGCGATGTTTCCGCGCCCGCCCCGCTCGAACCAGCCCACCCGATAGACGTGGGGCGCGGTCCACGCGCTGTGGGCAACGGCGTGTTCCACGGTGTCGTCGTGGCAGAACCCGATCGCAGTGACGACTGTGTCAGCGGTGAGACTCACCGGCCCGCAGGGGCCGGTGGCGTCGAGCACCGTACGGCCGTTCTCGACGCGTACTGCAGCCGGCACGGTCTGGAAGTGGAATCGGACGGTGGTCACCTCGGCACCGGGCGGAGTGTCCTGTTGGTCAGCGCGATCCGCGGTGGCGCGCAATAGATCGGCTACCGGACCACTCGCCGCGGCGTCGACGCCGTCCGCGGCGACGCTCACGGTTTCGAGCGCTACGAGCTCACGAAGCATCGCCAGGTCGAACTTCGCGTTGTCGACCGAAGAGCGTCCGATGACGTGGACCGTGGAGGGCGCCGTCGGACGCATCGCAGCCAAGGCGGCGTCGTGTACGTCGGATCCGGCGAAGTGGCGGGCACGCTTCGTCAGCAACCGCACGACGTCGATCGCCACGTTGCCGTGTCCGACCACGATGATGTCCCGCCCCAGAGCCTTCATTGGTGGGGTCGACGGTGGCGCGGCTTCGGGATAGGCGTTGAGATGGCGCAACACCTGGCCCGCACCGACAATGTGCGCTCCGGTCTGTTGGGGGATCGGCAACCCTCGGTCGGCGGTCAGGCCGGTGGCGGCGACGACGACGTCGAACGATTCGAGAATTGCGGCGACGTCGACGTCGGCGCCGACGCGGGTATTCCCCACGAAGGTGACGTTGGATCGGCTGAACATCCGGTCGAACTGGGCGGCCACCGCTTTGGTGCCCTGATGATCGGCGGCCACGCCGTAGCGCACCAGTCCGTAGGGCACCGGCAACGCCTCGAAGACCGTGATCTCGGCCTCCGGCAGATCTTTCCGCAGGAACTGCGCGGTGTAGCAGCCCGACGGGCCACTGCCGACGATGGCAATCGTCGGCCGCAATGCCGAAGCGGGACGTTCAACGGTCACCGTGACACTCCTTCAACGATTCGGGTGCGGGTCGCAGGGCGGGCGCCGAGGGCGCGTAGAGCGGCTCGGTGCGGTCGCACGTAGGGCGTCGAGTGCCGCGCGGCGCCTATCAAACGTGATGTGGACCATACATGCGAATGAATGTTAGCTTGAGTCCGGGGTACTGCGCCAGACCCCAACGTAACGAGTTCGTTAATCACCAGAAGGCGGGCGTTCAGCGATGCACAGAAAGTGGGCCACGGAGATAGACGCGGCATGCTGCGGCTCCGAACTGGGCCGTTCTGAAGTGATGGCGGACCTCCTCGAACCCGCCGAGCCTTTCGCTCGGCCCGGCCGTGGCCGAGAGGCGGGGGATCGACTTCCGGTCGAAGTCTTGACGAACTACCTTACTTAACATTTAATAAGTTCAGCCGACGCGGTGGTGGGCAGAAGCCGGAGAAAGACCACGGCGACGCGAGCCCGTCTCCGCCGCATCACTGAACCAGAACATCTCGAGGGAGCATTCGATGGCTTTCAAGGTCTCCGCCGATACGGGCGGAACGTTCATCGACGTCGTCATTCAGGATGCGGCGTCGACACAGACGATCGGCAAGTCTCTGACCACCCACGACCGCGTATTCCGCGGCCTGTCGGCGGCCCTGGAAGCCGCCGCCGCCGACCTCGGCCTGACCGCCAGGCAGGTCCTCGACGAGACCGACCTGTTCATCTACGGCACCACACGGGCCACGAATGCGATCATCACCCGCAACATCGCCAAGACCGCCCTGCTGACCACCGAGGGCTTCGAGGACGTGCTACTCCTCAAAGAGGGTGGTAAGCAGGACGGCTACGACTTCACCAAGCCCTATCCGCGGCCGTACATACCCCGCAGGCACACCTTCGGTGTCCGCGAGCGCATCGACTCCGAGGGCCGAGTGGTCGTCGACCTCGACCGCGACCAGCTGACAGGCGTCATCGAGGCGATCCGCGATCGCGGATTCGAAGCCGTGGCGGTGTCGCTGCTGTGGTCGGTGGTCAACCCCGACCACGAACTGCAGGTGCACAAACTCATCGCCGAGACCTGTCCGGAGTTGCCGGTCACGCTGTCGCATCAGATCGCGCCCATCATCCGCGAGTACCGGCGCACCTCGGCCGCCGCGATCGACGCATCGCTCAAACCCCTGATGCAGCAGCACTTCCGCCAGCTGGAGCAGGACATCCGCGAGTTCGGTTACACGGGCACGATCCTGGTCTCCACGAGCATGGGCGGCGTCATGAACATCGACGAGGTCATCGAGTCGCCGATCAACACCGCCCGCAGCGGCCCCTCCATGGCGCCGCTGGCCGGCCTGAACTACTCACTGCAGGAGGGACTCGGCGGCGACATGATCGTATGCGACACCGGTGGAACGACGTTCGACGTCGGAATCTCCCGCGACGGTGCGGTCGTGCACTCGCGGGACACCTGGTTGGGTCCCGAGTGGGAAGGCGACCTGCTGGGCATCTCCTCGGTGGATATCCGCTCGATCGGCGCGGGGGGCGGGTCGATCGCCTGGATCGACGAAGGTGGTCTGCTGCGGGTGGGGCCCCAATCCGCGGGGTCCGAACCCGGCCCGGCGTGCTACGGGCGCGGTGGAACCGAACCGACCCTGTCTGACGCCGCCTGCGTGCTCGGGTATTTCGACCCCGACTACTTCCTCGGAGGGCGGATGGACCTCGACGTCGCCGCCGCCGAACGCGCCATCGGCACACTGGCCAACGCCTTCGGGCTCAGCATCTACGAAACCGCCTGGGGCATCCTGTCTCTCGCCAGTGAGGCGATGGTCAAGGCCGTCCACGAGATCACGATCGCGCAGGGGCTCAACCCGCAGGACAGCACTCTGGTCGCCGGCGGGGGCGCCGCCGGCATCAACATCATGAAGATCGCGGCCGAACTCGGATCGCGGCGCATGGTGCTGCCGAAGGTGGCCTCGGCGCTCTCGGCGTCAGGCATGCACTTCGCCGACATCGTCAAAGAAGAATCGAAGGCCTTGATCACCTCGTCGGACGCGTTCGCCACCGACGCCGTCGACGGTGTCCTCGACGCCCTCGAGCTACGACTCGAGGACTTCGCCAACCGGTTCGGAGGCGAACACCCCGACTACGACATCGAATTCGGCGTCGAGGCGCGATACAAGTCGCAGGTGTGGGCGATCGACGCCCCGCTGCCCGGTCGACGCGTCGGCGCCGACGGGGTGCGCCAGAAGCTCTTCGATGCCTTCCATGACCTGCACGAACGCATCTTCGCTGTCCGCGACCCCGACTCGGCCATCGAGTTCCTCAACTGGAGAGCGCGTGTCACGGTCAAGCTTCCCCGGGTGCAGCGCGACTATCCGGCCGCCGAGCCCCGCGCCGGCGTTCCGACCTCGACGCGCCGGTGCTACTTCGGTGACACCGGCGAGGTGGACACCCACGTCTACAAGCCTGCCGATCTGCCGCCCGGAACCCGCATCGAGGGGCCGGCCATCATCGAGGAACCTACGACCACCCTGGTCGTCTTCCCCGGAATGTCGGCCGCGGTGGCCGATTCCGGCAACTACCTGCTTTCCATCGGTACCGAGGAGTCACGATGAGCCAGAACAACTTCGACGGAGTTCGTACCGCGATCATCGCCAACAAGGTCGACGGCATCGTTCGCGAGATGACCAACACGCTGCTGCGTTCGGCACGGTCGGCGGTCATCAACAGCGCGCGGGACTTCTCCTGCGCGATCCTGACCGCCGACGCGCAACTGCTGACCGCGGCCGAGGGTATACCGGTGCACGTGTTCGGCGCCCAGTTGCAGGCCGAAGCCCTGCGCATCGCGCACCCGAACATGCGCGAAGGCGACGCCTACCTCGACAACAACCCCTACATCGGCAACTCCCACGCCGCCGACCACACCATCCTGGTGCCAGTCTTCGTCGACGGTGAGCACCTGTTCACCACTGTCACCAAAGCGCACCAGGCCGACGCCGGCAACTCCCTGCCGACCACCTACCACGCGGCGGCCAAGGACGTCTACGAAGAGGGCGCCATCATCTTCCCCACGGTGAAGGTGCAGTCCGGCTACGAGAACATCGACGATGTCATCCGTATGTGCCGCACCAGAATCCGGGTGCCCTCGCAGTGGTACGGCGACTTCCTCGCCGAGGTGGGAGCCGCTCGCGTCGCCGAGCGCCGGCTCAAGGAGCTGGTCGACAAATACGGTATCGACACGATCCGCCAGTTCATCACCGATTGGCTCGACTACAGCGAAACCGTGATGGCGAAGGCTATCGAGGCGCTGCCCGCAGCCACCCTGCACAACACCGGCCGCCACGATGCGTTCGAACCGTACCTTCCCGACGGTCTGGATTTCGGGGTGCGGATCGACATCAAGCCCGAAGAAGGCCGCATCCAGGTCGACCTGACCGAGAACGGGCCCAACGTCGATTGCGGTCTGAACCTCACCGAGGCGACGACGCGGGCGGCGGTGTTCGGCGGGATCTTCAATGCCATTCCCGCCCGGGTGCCCAAGAACTCCGGAGCGTTCCGACGCATCGTCGTCGAGATGAACGAAGGCTCGGCGGTCGGCAAACCCAAGTTCCCGCACAGCTGCTCGGTGGCCACCACCAACGTCACCGACCGCCTGATCAACTGTGTCGGCGCGGCGTTCGCCGAACTCGGGGAACCGTATGGGGTCGCCGAGGGAGCGGTCGGCGTCGGCGCCGGATACGCGGTGCTGTCCGGTCGCGACCACCGCACCGACGAACAATTCGTCAATCAGCTGTGCATCACCGCCAACGGCGGCCCCGGCAGCGCCTACGCCGACGGCTGGGTCACCTACGGGGTGCCGTGCACCAGCGGGCTGATGTACCGCGACTCCGTGGAAATCGACGAGATCAAGATGCCGATCATGTACAAGCATCTGCGCATGGTTCCCGACACCAGTGGCGCCGGGAAGTACCGCGGTGGCCCGTCATTCGAGTACGCCTACACGCCCAAGGACGAACCGATCTCGGTGATCTACCCGTGCGACGGGCAGATCACGCCCTCCAAGGGCGTCGCCGGCGGCAGCGACGGGCTTCCTGCGGTGGCGTGGCTCGAGGAAGCCGACGGCAGCCGTCACAAGCTGCCGAACACGGTGGCCATGGAGTTGCGGCCCGGGCAAATCATTCACGGCTTCGACGCCTCCGGTGGGGGATACGGCGCGCCGTTCGAACGGGATCCGCGCCTGGTGCTCCAAGACGTGCTGGAGGGTTGGGAGACCGCCGAACACGCAACGGCGACCTACGGCGTCGAATTTGTCGACACACCGGACGGCTTGGCCGTCGACACCGCGGCGACAGCACGGCGCCGCAGCTGAGAACGCTCGGCGCGGCGGCGTGGGGTTCCCGCCGCCGCGCCGATCCCCACCACCTCCACCAACCGCTACGACCGCGGGCAGATCGCTGCGCGCACGATAAGGAGAAGCGCCCATGAGCAACCCGACAGTGGTGGTCCTCGGCGCAGCCGGAGCTCAAGCCTCCGGGCTGCTGCGAGGATTCGCCCGATGCACCGATCAGATGCGACTGAGCCTGTGCGACCGCGCCTTTCGCCCCGATCAGTGGACTGACGTCGGCGTGCACCAGGTGCAGCGCATCGAGTTCGATCTGCTGGCCGAACCGGAACGGTTGCGGGAGGTCCTCACGGGCGCCGATCTAGTGGTCAATCTGACCGGCCCGTACTACACGCTCGGACCCGTCATCCTCGACGCCGCGATCGCCGCGGGCACCGACTACCTGGACATCTGCGACGATTCCGACGCCACCGAACTGCTGCTGCAGCGCGACGACGCCGCCAAGGCCGCCGGAGTCACCGCCCTCATCGGCATGGGATCCGCACCCGGCACCACCAACGTCCTGGTCCGCCTGGCCCTCGACGCCCTTCCCGATGGTGACGCGAGCGCCGCCATCACGTGGTGCGTCGACGCGGCCGACATGGTCGGCGCGGTAGTGCCCCACTTCGCCCACTCCTTCGCCACCGCCATCCCCGAACTCGGCGGCACCCCGGGCTGGGACGCCCTGGATCCCGAACGCGTCACCTTCCCCGACCCGGTCGGCGAACAGGTCGTGGTGACCCTGAGCCATCCCGAAGTGCTGACCCTTCCGCGTTTCACCCGAATCACCAAGGCGCACAACAAGGGCGGGTTGATCCCGGAAGACTTCACCCACCTGGGATGGGCGATATCCCGCCTGCCAGAAGGCCCCGAGCGCGCGGCGGCCATGCACACCATCTTCGACACCGCGCGCAACGCCTACGGTGAGCGACCGCCCGTCGGGTCCGGGCTCATCGTCGACGTCCGCGTGGGCAGCGACGGCATCTCGTTCCTGTCCGGCGACACGATGAGCCAGGACGATGCCACCGGAACCCCCGCCGCAGCAGGCAGCCTCGTGGCACTGCAGGGCAGGGTCCCCGGTCCCGGTGCGGTCTCGCCGGAAGTGCTGCAGCCGGCGGACTTCTTCGCCGCATTGCGCAAAGTGTCGGCCGGCGGCGGCGGAATGACCGCCTACCGGACCCGCGACGGCGAGATCGTCGAACACGTCCGCATCCGCGACCTGCTCGCCACGGTGCCGGCCACGCGCTAGTCACCACCACCTCTTCTGCCGAACCGCCCAGCCTCCCGGGCACCCCACTGAAAGGAATCAACATGGTCAACATCGACTGGGACCGCGTCAACAAGGGCGTCGCCCGCGAGGGCGAAAAAATGATCTGGCGGCCGTACGGAATCCCCACCGTTCTCGATCTCGAGCGGTCGGCCTACCACGATGAGCCGATCTCCACGCCGTGGGACATCCCGGAAAAGCTCGTGGTGTCCGTCGCAATCACCGGCGCGTTCTTCCGCAAGAACCAGAACCCCAACCAGCCCATCACCCCCGGGGAGATCATCGATTCCGCCCGCGAGGTGCATCAGGCCGGCGCCAGCACCGTGCACATCCACGTCCGCGACGACGACGGCTACAACGTGCTCTCCCCGGACCGGTTCCGCCAGGTGATCAGCCCGCTGCGCGAAGAGTTCCCCGAGATCGTCATCGACGGGTGCCTGGTGCCCGCCCTGAGCGGTGAGTGGGATCTGATGAAGCAGGTCCTCGACGAAGGTGTGCTGGATGCGGCGCCGATCAACACCACCGCGACCTACATCGGGGACTCGTTGTTCGTCAAACCGGCGCCGATCATGATCGACAAGGTCCGGTTGATCAACGAAGCCGGCGCCAAACCCGAGATCGCCGTCTACACCGACGCCGACGTGTCCAACGCCGACCGCTTCCTGATCAAGGCCGGACTGATCGAGACGCCGGCGGTCTGGCTGATCCTGCCCGCGCTGCCCGGCTGCAGCCCGATGGAGAACCCGCGACAGATGATCGACGGGCTGACCCGGACCGCGGCGGCGATCAAGGACATCGACCCGGACGCGTTCATCATGGTCTGCGCGGCCGGCCGCGCCTCCACCCACGTGGCCGCTCTGGCCGCCCTGATGGGCCTGCACATCCGGGTCGGTATGGAAGACACCTACTGGCTGTACCCGCACCGCGACGACAAGATCAAGAGCAACCTGCAGGCCTTCCAGATGGGTCAGCTGATCTCCCAGGTCACCGGCCGCCCCGTCGCCACACCCGCGGAGTACCGCGAGTTCCTGGGTCTGCCCGCCGCCAACGCCAACGTCGGTCTGGCCGCGGCGAACGGTCACAGCCGCTGATGCGAGCGGTCTGCGCCACCAATTTCGACGGGCCTGGCGGGGTGAAGGTCGTCGAGGTCGAGCCGCCCGTCCGAGCCGACGACGAAGTCCTCGTCGACGTCAGGGCCGTCGCCCCGGCATTCCCCGATCTGTTGATGTCACGGGGGGAGTACCAGGTCAAGCCGATACCGCCGTTCAGCCCAGGCTCGGACTTCGCCGGTGTCGTGCTGGAGAGCCCGGACGGCTCGGAGTTTCGTCCGGGCGCGCGGGTGGCGGGATGCCTGAGCTTCGGCGCCGCCGCCGAACGGGTGGCGGTGACCGAGGACCGGCTCTACCCATTGCCGGCGGATCTCGACTTCGTCGAGGGGGCGGCACTGCCGATGAACTACCTGACTGCGCACTTCGCGCTGGTCACCCGCGGCGGACTCGCCAAGGGGGACTGGGTCATGGTGCTGGGGGCCTCCGGCGGGGTCGGTCTGGCGGCCATCCAGGTCGCCACCGGCTTGGGGGCACGGGTGGTGGCCGTCGTCTCCAGCGACGACCGGGCCGAGGTGGCGCGCGCGGCCGGCGCCGAGTACGCCGTGCTCCGCTCCGACGTGCCGCACCAGGTGCGCGAGCTGACCGGTGGCCGCGGCGTGGATGTCGTCGTCGACGTCGTCGGCGGCGACATCCGCAACGCGTTGCGCTCGTTGGCGCCGCTCGGCCGCGTGCTGGCGGTGGGGTTCGCGTCCGGCGAGATCCCCACGGTGAAGGTCAACCGACTGCTGCTGACCAACACCGATGTCCGCGGCGTCGAATCGGACTACCTGTGGACGGCGGGCATCAGCCGCGCGGCCTGGAACGACCTGATGGCGCTTCACCGCCAGGGATTCCTGACGCCGGTCGTCCAGGAGACCGGGTCGTTCGACGACTATGGGCCCGCTCTGGCCAAACTCGACAACCGTCGCGTGATCGGGCGGATCGTGCTGACCCCGTAGCCGGTCAACCCGAGCGCCGCAACCGGGAGGGCAGACGGACGTCTGCCCTCCCGGGGCCTAGTTGAACCGCCGAAAAACCCGTAACGACAACGCGAGGAGCGCACCATCACCGCCACCGATGCCGTACGCGTGGACGTCGACGGACCGATCCTGACGATCACCCTCGATCGCCCGCCGGCCAACGCCGTCGACGCGGCGACCAGCCGCGCGCTGTACGAGGCGGTGTCATTGCTGCACGCCGACGACACCCTGCGCGCGGCGATCGTGACGGCTGCGGGTGGGCGGTTCTTCAGCGCCGGTTGGGATTTGAAGGCCGCCCACGGCGGCGAGTCCGCTGACGCCGATCATGGCTACGGCGGCTTCGCCGGGATCACCGAACTGTTCGGCCGGAGAAAGCCGATCGTGGCCGCGGTCAACGGCTCGGCTTATGGCGGCGGTGCCGAGCTGATGCTGGCGGCCGACCTGGTGGTGGCCTCGGACGCGGCGGTCTTCGCGTTCCCCGAGACGCGACTTGGGGTGCTGCCTGACGCGGGCGGGGTCAGCCGGATGGCTGCGCGACTGCCTCGCGCGCTCGCCCTGGAACTCCTGCTCACCGGTCGGCGATTCACCGCCGCCGAAGCCCACCAGTGGGGTCTGGTCAACCGCGTGGTGCCAGCCGAGGAGGTTCTGGGCGCGGCAAACGACCTGGCCCGAACACTGTGCGAGGCAGCGCCGCTCGCCGTGGCCGCCACCCTCGAAATCGTCGAAGTCACTCAGGGGCTCACCGACCAGCAGGCCTTCAGCGCGCTGCGCCGCGACCTCCACTTGGCCGCCCAGGTGCCGACCAGCGCCGACGCCGCCGAAGGGGCGCGCGCGTTCGTCGAAAAGCGGCCCCCGCGCTGGCTTGGCCGCTGAACGCCCCTCGCCAGTCGACCCACCCCTCACCTTCCCGAGCACCGCTAGGAGTACGACGATGACCAAGCAGGTCCTCGATGACCGCCCGCTTCCGTTCGCCACGCTCGCGGACGCCCTGCACTACTGGGCCACCACGGCTCCCGACGCTGTCGCGCTGACCGCGGACACGCGGGAATTGACCTATTCCCAATTCGCCGAGACGGTTTCACGATGCATGGGATGGCTGGTGGCGCAAGGTGTACGCCCCGGTGACCGCGTGGTGATCGTGGGCCACAACGAGATCGCCTGGGTCGTGCACTACATGGCGACGCTGTGCCTGGGCGCAGTGATCGCCCCGGCCAACAACCGGCTCAACCCAGCGCAGTTCGCCGACCAGGTCGAACTGCTGGACGCCACGCTGGTGCTCGCCGACGAGGCACACGCTCAGATCGTCGCCGACGTTCCCGCCTCGAAGGTGCGCCCGTTGAGCGACAACAATGTCGCCGAATTGGCGGCACCCTTCGACTCTCCGAACCTGGAAGTGCCCGCCCTGATCAGCTTCACCTCCGGCACGACCGGAAAGCCCAAGGGCGCCACCTTGACGCAGCGGGCACTTGCTGAGGCCTCCTGGGCTTTCGTGCGAGTGCTGGGCACCGGCAGCGGGGACTCCACGCTCGTGGTGGTGCCGATGTTCCACAACACCGGATTCGTCGACCAGTTCGGTCACATGCTGCTGGTGGGTGGGCGCACCGATCTGCTGCGGAAGTTCCGCACCGCTGACGCGGTGTCCGCACTGATCTCCAGGCCGGTGACGTACCTGGCCGCAGTCCCGAGCATCCACCGGCTGATCATGCTCGCCGACGGCGCCGAACGGGCGCTGGCCTCGGTGCGGGTGCTGCTCTATGGGGGCTCACCGATGCCGGCCGCCTGGATCGACGAACTGCTCGCCACATGGCCCGAGATGCGGTTGTTTCACGGTTACGGGATGACGGAGTACGGCTCGGCGGTGTCGTTCCTGCCGCCCGAGTACGCCGAAACCCGCGGTGAATCAGTGGGTTTCGCCGTTCCCGGCACAGCGATCCGCATCGTCGGGGAGGACGACGGCATCGACCGGCCCGAAGGTGAGGTCGGCGAAATGTGGGTCAAGGGCCCCACGCTGATGCAGGGCTACTGGCGCCAGCCGGAACTCACCGCGGCGAAGATCCGCGACGGTTGGTTGCGCACGGGGGATCTGGCGCGCCTCGACGGTGGGTTCTACTACATCGAGGGCCGTGTGGACGACGTCATCAACCGTGGCGGTGAGAAAGTGCTGCCCGCGCACGTGGAGGGCCTGCTGGCCACCCTGGACGCGGTGGCCATCGGGTGCGTGTTCGGAGTCACCGACAGCATCCTGCAGAACCGCGTGTGGGCGGCGGTCGAGGAGCGGCCGGGCCACACCTTCGACGAGGTCCACGCGCGTGGCGTCCTGCGTCATCAGCTGCCCGATTATGCTGTCCCGGAACGCATCCTGGTACTCAATCCGCTGCCCCGCACGGCCAGCGGGAAGGTCGACCGGCGCGCGGTGGCCCGCCACTGCGACCAGGTGCGAAGCGGCGCCGAATCCGGGGCCCGGTAGTCAACCGCGCCCGCGCGGGTCTGCGTTCACGGGCGTGTTCACCCCTCGTGGGCGGCACGCCCGCTGACGGCCCCCACCATCTTGCGGACCAGCCCCTCATACCGGTTCGCCACGGCCTGGATCGACAGGGCGCCGTCGGCGTTGTACCAGGTCGTCACGTACTCGCACATGGTGATGATCGCGAATGCCGTTGTCACGTAGTCGTCGACGGCGAACACCCCAGCCTCGACGCCTTCACGCAGGATCGCGCGGACCTCCTCCACGTAATCCTGCTCGAGCTTGCGGATGGGGGCCAGACGGCTCTCCGGGATATCGCTGGCGCGCCCCTTGAGCGCCATGGTCAGGTCGAACGCCTGGGCGATCTCAGACTGCTGCAACTGCCAGGTGACGTGGGCGCGAACGAGTTGGCTGAGCTTGAACACCGGGTCGCTGTCGGTGACCGAACCGCGGACATAGTCGAGGAAGTCGTTCATCGACTGCTCGATCACCGAGCCGTACAACTCTTCTTTGGAGGGGAAGTACCAGTACAACGCCGGCGGTGAGATGCCGAGTTCGTCGGCGACCGCCTTGAGGCTGGTGCCCGAGTATCCGTTGGCCGTGAACATCTGCAGTGCGACCTGCATGACCCGCTCCCGCCCGACCGTCTCCCGCCCGGTGCGGGTCCTGCGTTCACGCTTGGGCGCGCCGTCGACGACGCTCTTCTTGGCCGCTGCCATCTGTTGGTCCTCACTACGCGTGCGTGCCGGTTTGGAAGCCTCGCGCCGCGCGGGCTGATCGCCGCGGCCGGAAGCGCCTCGCAATTTAACGTTTGTAAGATTAGCATCGTAGGGCGGTAGCTGCGGTTTCCTTCAGCTTTCGCGTCCTGGGCGCGCGTCGGGACCGGCTCGCGTAAAGTTGTGGCGAGGCGATTGCCACGGTTAGTGCTCCAGACTCGCCGTTCGCCGGAGCGGTGAGCGCAACATTCCCCGGCCCGGGGCCGGAGCGGAAGGACAGTGGATGCCAGACGCGATAACGTCAACGCTTTCGGCGGAAAACGCTGACGGTCATGTGGCCTCATCGCCGCGCTTGCGTGCGGCCGATCAGCTTCGCGCGTATGTCGAGGCCGCCGATTGGTCGCATATGACTTATCGGCGCCAACAGATCCTCGAGGCATTCGTTGAACTGGCGTCAACCATCGGCTATCAGTCGGTGACGATGCGCGCCCTCGGGGAGCGTGTCGGAGTGAAGGCGCCCAGCATCTATCGTCACTTCCTCAACGGCAGGGATGAGATCGTCCGGGAGGCCTACCGGTGGCATTTTTACCGGTTCGCCTCCGCGATACTGGACGTCGTCGATCAAACCCGCGATGCGAACGAGTACTGGAGCAGTCTGATCGGCGTGCATCTACGCCGTCAGGTGGAAAGTCCCGAGAACGACATGTGGGACATCCTGCTGGCCACCGACCGCATCGCCGGGTTCCTCCCGGACGACATGCGCGACGAGTACCGCGCATGGATGCGGCTTTACGAGCAGATGCACGCGGCGGTGGCGCTCGAGTTGGGTTGCGCGTCCTCAGATGTCACGAAGTTCGTCAAGATGGTCGTGAAGATCCTCGACACCTCCAGCGAGTGGTGCGGCTGGGACGGCACCGAGGAGGGACTGCAGACCTGTGTCGCGCAGGCCACCGTCATCTGTCGCGCCCTGCTCGCCGTCGATATCGACGACCTGAGCCCGGGGAGCGCTGTCAGGTCCTGAGGGGCGTGGTTGAGCCTCTGCTACCGCTTGGCCAGCCGCCGGGTCAGCACGTGCGCTGCGCGCAGTAGGGATTCGCCCAGCTGCTTCTGACGCCGGCCATTGAAGCGGGATTCGACACCGGTGAGGCTCAGAGCCCATCTGGGTCGGCCGAGTTCGTCGAACACCGCGGCGCCGACTCCCCAGCTGCCCTCGACCAGAAGCCCGGGGTTGACCGCGTATCCGGTGAGCCGGGTTTGGCGGATTCGCCGCCTGATCGCGGTGGCGGTGTGGCCCGGACCCCATGCGGCCTGCAGGTCGACGCGATCGAGGTAGGCGTCGATCTCGCGGTCGGGGGAGTGGGCCAGCATGACCAGGCCGGCCGAGGCGACCCCCAGCGGGAAGCGCTTGCCCGGATGCAGCACATGGGAGCGCAGCGGGAAGCTGCCCTCCTCGGCCGAGACGCATACCGACTCATCACCGCGTCGCGCCGAGAGGAACGCGCTCTCGGCGGTGTCGCGCGCCAGGCCCCGCAGAACCTCCACCGCCTGCGGTGCGGTGTCATACCGGCTCGCCGCCACCGACCCAAGGAGGTACATCTCAGGACCCAAAAACCATGCCGCGCTGTCGGATGCGCGGTCGACGAGACCCTCGTCGGCCAGGGCGACCAACATGCGGTGCACGGTCGGGCGGGGGATGGCCACATTGCGGGCCAACTCGGTGGTCGACGCCCCCCGATCGCCAGCGCGCCCCAGCTCGCGCAGCAGAGCAGCCGCGCGAGATATCACCGGCGGGCTCGCCGCTGCCTGCGTCACCCGTCCAGCATAACCGTCCACTCAATGGACATCACTGCAGGACGCCGTTCACACGAGTGAACACTCTGTCGTTCTTCAAGGCCAAATCCTTGCTAACACAGTGCTTTTGATGTTGTCATCGTTCGCACGCGATCTTGACAGCAATGAACACCCACGGACAAAGTACGGAGAAGCTGAACCATGAGCACCACGGTGATGACAAGCGTCCACCACGCGGTCGCCGATATCCCCGACGGGGCGTCTTTGGCTGTCGGCGGCTTCGGCCTGTGCGGAATTCCGGCCTCCCTCATCGCCGCTGTCGCCGACGCGGGGGCCCGCGACCTGGAGGTCTACTCCAACAACTGCGGCATCGACGACGAGGGTTTGGGCATCCTGTTGGCCCTGGGCCGTGTCCGCCGCGTCACCGCGTCCTACGTCGGGGAGAACAAGGAGTTCGCCCGGCAGTATCTGGCCGGTGAGCTCGAGGTGGAGTTGACGCCACAAGGCACCCTCGCCGAGCGGCTGCGTGCCGGGGGGGCCGGCATCCCTGCGTTCTACACTCCGGCGGGGGTCGGCACCCCCGTCGCCGACGGTGGCCTCCCGTGGCGCTTCGCCGCCGATGGGGCGGTGGCGCTGGCTTCCCCGGCCAAAGAGATCCGCGAGTTCAACGGCCAGCGGTACGTGCTGGAGACCGGGATCCGCGCCGACTACGCACTCGTGCACGCCGCCGTCGGCGACACCAACGGCAACCTCGTCTTCGACAAGACGGCGATGAACTTCAATCCGCTGGCCGCCATGGCCGGGCGGGTGACCGTGGCGCAGGTGGAGCGACTCGTCGCACCCGGCACCCTCGAGCCCGCCGCCGTGCACCTGCCCGGCGTGTTCGTCCAGCGCATCGTCGAGACGGGACCCCAACCCATCCGTATCGAGAAGCGCGTCGTGCGCGAGGAGGAGCATTCGTGAGCCAGTCGACGACCGCCGGGTGGACCCGGCCCGAGATGGCGCGGCGCGTCGCACGTGACCTGCGCGACGGGCAGTACGTCAACCTGGGGATCGGTCTCCCCACCCTCGTTCCCGCCTATCTGGACCCCGGGGTCAGCGTCACGCTGCACTCGGAGAACGGCATTCTGGGCACCGGTCCCTACCCCACCGAAGCACAGGTGGACGCCAACCTCATCAACGCGGGTAAGGAGACCGTGACGGTGCTTCCCGGGGCGGCGTTCTTCGATTCCGCGTTGTCGTTCGGGATGATTCGCGGCGGACACATCGATGTCGCGGTGTTGGGCGGCATGCAGGTGTCCCGGTATGGAGACCTGGCCAACTGGATGGTTCCCGGCAAGATGGTGAAAGGCATGGGCGGGGCCATGGACCTCGTTCACGGCGCCGGACGCGTCATCGTGCTGATGGAACACCGTGACCGACAAGGCAATCCGAAGATCGTCGACGCCTGCACGCTGCCGTTGACGGGGGCGCGGGTGGTCCACCGCATCGTCACCGATCTGGCCGTCATCGACGTCACCGGTGACGGCTCCCTGGCACTGGTAGAGACCGCGCCCGGCGTGACTCCCGACGATGTGCAAGCGGTCACCGGCGCTCCACTGCTCGTCGCCGAGTCCGCGTTGGCGCACTGACCGCACGCTCGGCGGCCGGCACTCGGCCGCCGAGCGTTCCGTCCGGTGCAGCCGGCGCGCGACGTCGCGCGCATCGCGGTTTCGTGCCGGGTCGCGCCGCCCGCCGGGCTGGAGTCCCTAGGCGATCAGCCGCAGGGGCAGTGTGGTGAAGTGGCGCGAGAAGTCGGTGTTGTCCATTCCCACGGGTCCGGCCAGCTCGATACGCCGAAACCTGCCCGCGAGGACCTCGAACACCGCCTTGGCCTCAGCACGCGAGAGGACCTGGCCCAGACAGCTGTGCGGGCCGATGCCGAAGGACAGATTGCGGCTCTGCTCGGCGGGTCGTCGGTGGTTGAAGACATGCGGGTCGGTGAATACCTCGGGGTCGCGGTTGGCCGCCGCGATCATGAAGCGCACCGTCGAACCCGCCGGGATGTCGACGCCGCCGATGGTGACGTCCGCGGTGGGCACCCGGTAGAAGCTGAGCTCCGGCGGGTCATAGCGGATGATCTCATTGATGATGGCATCCCGGGCCGAGGGATCACGACGGAAGTCGTTCCATACCTCGGGAAGTCGGGCGAACACGTGTAGGCCCGCGGCGATGGCGTAGCCGACATCCATGTGCCCGAGGGAGTACAGCAGTAGGGTAGTGGCCCGCGCTTCCTCGTCGGTGATCTCACCCCGTTGCTCGGCGGCGAGTAACGCGTCGGCGAGGCCGTCTCCCACCGTGTCCCGTTTCGCGGCGAGCATCGGGGCGACGCGGCGGGCGAGCCTGTCGAAGCCGTCGGCGGCCTTGTCGATCGTGCCCGCGCGCGGCAACGCCGAGAGCATCGGCATGGTGTCGGCCATGTCGTGGACCACACCCACGACGTCGTCAGCGGCAAACTGCAGCACGCGGCACATCGTGTGGTGGGTAGGAACGGCCGACAGATCCCACCACCCGTCGACGAGGTCACCCGATGCCGCGTCGAGCACGGCGTTGGTGACCGCGGCGGTCGTGGCGACCCAGTTCTCGACGGCTTTGGGGGTGAACCACTTGCTGGTCTGTCGGCGGAGCTGGGTGTGCTTGGGAGGGTCCTGGGCGATCACCGACTGGCGGGCGATCGACCAGGGGCCGGCCTTCTCCCAGCCGGGCTCGACCGACATCGCGGGGCGTTTGCCGAACTCGAGGACATCGGCGTACCTCAGCACCACGAAGGTACCGTCGGTGTCCCGCAGAACCGGCACTTCAGCCTGCGCACGGGCGAACCACGGGTAGGGGTCGCGTTCGAACTCGGCGTGATCCCACGGCAGATACTCGTACGCCGTCAACGTTCCATCCCCAGGGGGCAGGGCCCGCCCGACGTTGACATCGAGGGCGCCGTAACGCCCCTGAGGCGAGGCGCCGGCGTCCGGCCGTTGATCTGTTGAGGTCGACATCGTCATCTCGGACCTTTCCCATGATGGGGCGGCACGTGCGGGGTGCCGATGTGCGCGCCGCTCGCGTCGCCCCGCGGCACCCGTGGCACCAACCTGTGACTGCGCTCACTGAACTTACCTTCATTCGCATCGACCCGCAATTCTTGCATCGGTGCGCGTGCCACACCCCCGCGGCGGAGGAGGCGGCGCAGAATTTGCCGATCTTCCAGCTTAAAAGTGGTGCGTGGGCAAGACCTTTCGCAGGCGGGCGATAGTCTGCTTTAATCGAATGAACGTTAAGTTAGGGGAGGTGCAGCCGGTGGTGCGGACCGATAGGCGCGTCGAAGGCAAGGTGGCCGTCGTGACCGGCGGCGCCCAAGGCATGGGTGCCGCCCACGTGCGGCTGCTCCTGGAACACGGCGCGCGGGTCGTGATCGCCGACATGGCCGACGAGTCAGGCCAACACCTTGCGGCCGAGTTGGGTCCTGCCGCCATGTTCGTCCATCTCGATGTCACGGACGCCCAACAGTGGCGGGCGCTTGTCGAGCGGGTGACAGATGCGTTCGGGCCGATCAGTGTGCTGATCAACAATGCGGGAATTCTGGTCTTGCACACGGTGGAGACCGCGTCGGAAGCCGAATACCGCAGGGTGATCGAGGTCAACCAGGTGGGCCAATTCTTGGGGATGCAAGCGGTCATCCCCGGGATGAAAGCCCTCGGCGGAGGTTCCATCGTGAACATATCCTCGACCGCCGGGGCCGTGGGTTTCGCCGACAACTTCGCGTACACCGCTTCGAAGTGGGCCGTCCGCGGTATGACGAAGGCCGCGGCGCTGGACCTGGCCGGTTACGGCATCCGCGTCAACGCCATCCTCCCCGGCGAAGTCCATACTCCGATGATCGCCGACCTCGGCCTGAGCACCGATACCACGCCACTCGGGCGTTTCGGAGACCCTCGTGAAATTGCTTACCTGGCTTTGTATTTGGCGTCCGACGAGTCGGGATACACAACCGGCGCCGACTATGCGATCGACGGCGGGTATACCGTCGCCTGAGCCTCGGGCACCGTCGGACGAGGGTCACCGCGGCACCCGGGACCGATCCGATGCATCACTGACGAGCCCACCATTACAGGCGCCGGGGCGGCGCCACGCACGCTAACGGGCATGACCCCCGGGGATGTCCCCGACACAGCTCCTTGGCGACCGCCGGACAGATACGCGTGGGGTGCTGGCGGCTTGCCCGACGCGTGGGCCTGGCTCATTGCACCGACGAGCCAGGCCCACGCAGTCACCGCACTAGACGTCGCCTCAAGCGAAAACGGCGAAAACCTTACGGATCGTCTCGTGCAGGTCCCACGTTCCGCTCCATCCGCGCGGGAAGACCGCCACGTCACCGGTTTTCAGCTCCAGGGGCGACCCGCCGTCGGGAGTCACCGTCATTCGGCCCGCCACGATGTGGATCACTTCATGGGTCTCGAGTCGCCAGTACGACGAGCCCGCAGCGCACTCCCAGATGCCGGCGGAGGCGACCCCCTCCTCCCACAAGGTGACGCCAGTGGTGGCCATGGGGTCACCGGTGGCCTCCGGAAGCGGACCCCAATCTTCGAGCGCCACAGTCGTGGCATGGGACAAGTACGGGGTGAGTGAGGGAATGGTCAAGATCAAGCTCCTCGTCGGTTGGCACGCTACTTGGTCAGGCGAATTAATGTTAGCTTAATTAGTCTTAAGGCGTCGCATTCGCATCGCAGCCCTACTGTCCAGGGGAGAGAACGTGCGTATTACCCTGTTGAGACGCGAATGAGTAGCGGTCCTCGGCGTCTTCTCTACCTCGTCGACATCGCCCCTTTCGCCGCAGTCATGTGCTGGGTTTGCATATAACTGAATGTCCGTTAAGGTGATTCAAGTTGACGTCCGGCGGGCCCTGGCTCGCGGGGCGAACAAGGAAGTACCGGCCAGTCAAACGATTGGGGACACATGGGCACCGGCGGACCCGGGATGGAGCGCTTAGCAACGACGGTGGGCGTGGTCGGCGAGTCTGCGCCCGACGAGCGCCGAGTCGCGCTCGTGCCCAAAGCCGTTGCGGCGTTGGCGAACGCCGGTGTTGCGGTGGTGGTTGAACCCGGGGCCGGCGAACGGGCGCTCCTGCCGGACGACCTCTATGTCGCCGCCGGTGCATCGGTCGGCGATGCGTGGGCGGCCGACGTGGTGGTCAAAGTGGCCCCGCCCAGCGCCGAGGAGGCCGCCCGGCTGCGCCGTGGCCAGACGCTGGTGGGCTTCCTCGCCCCCCGCAGCCGCGACAACCAGATCAGCACGCTCGCAGCCGCGGGCGTGCAGGCATTCGCCGCGGAGGCGGTTCCACGGATCTCCCGCGCTCAGGCAATGGACGCGTTGAGCTCACAGGCCAACGTCGCCGGGTACAAGGCGGTCCTGCTGGCGGCGTCGGAATCGACCCGGTTCTTCCCGATGCTGACCACGGCGGCGGGCACGGTGAAACCAGCGACCGTGCTGGTCCTCGGCGTCGGCGTTGCCGGATTGCAGGCGTTGGCGACCGCCAAGCGCCTCGGCGCCCGAACCACCGGCTACGACGTGCGTCCGGAGGTCGCCGACCAGGTGCGGTCGGTGGGGGCGCAATGGCTCGACCTCGGCATCGATGCCGCCGGCGACGGTGGATACGCCCGCGATCTGTCCGACGACGAGCGCCGCCTGCAGCAGAAACGACTCGAGGAGGCGATCACCGGGTACGACGTCGTCATCACCACCGCGCTCGTGCCCGGTCGCCCGGCGCCCCGTCTCGTCACCGCCGCCGCCGTGCAAGGCATGAAACCGGGCAGCGTGGTGGTCGATCTCGCGGGGGAGACCGGCGGCAACTGCGAGCTGACCGACCCGGGCCGGACCGTCGTCAGGCACGACGTGACCATCGCCTCGCCGCTGAATCTGCCCGCCACGATGCCTGAACACGCCAGCGAGCTGTACTCCAAGAACATCACCGCCCTGCTGGGTCTGCTGATCAAAGACGGTGCGCTACAACCAGATTTCGCCGACGAGATCGTCGCGGCATCCTGTGTCACCCACGCCAGCGCGGCGCCATCAATGCCTCCGACCGAGGAGAACCACCAGTGACCCGTCCCCTTGCCACCGCGGTCCTGAGGAGTGTCGCGATCGCCGTCGACGGCTTGCTCAACGCGGTGTTCCCGCTCGCCGATGACGCGCAATTCGGCACCACGGCCGTGGAGGTCTAGGTGTACGACCAGCTTCTCGCCAACCTCGCGATCCTGGTGCTCTCGGGGTTCGTCGGGTTCGCGGTGATCTCCAAGGTGCCCAACACCCTGCACACGCCGTTGATGTCGGGTACCAACGCAATCCACGGCATCGTCGTGCTGGGCGCCTTGGTGGTTTTGGGGCATCTGCCGGCCGACGCGCACTGGGGGGTGCGCGTCATCGCCTTCGTCGCGTTGGTGTTCGGCACGCTGAACGTCATCGGCGGCTTCCTGGTCACCGACCGCATGCTCGGCATGTTCAAGAGCCGCACCTCGTCCGCGACCCGCGCAGAAGCGAAGGGCGACCAGTGACCTACCTCGTCAACGGGCTCTACATTCTCGCCTTCGCCCTGTTCGTCCTCGGCTTGTCCGGGCTGACCGGGCCGCGAACCGCGGTGCGCGGCAACTGGATCGCCGCGGCCGGGATGGGCATCGCGGTGGTGGCCACGCTGATCTCCGTGCGCGACACGGCGATGATCAACTGGGTACTGATCGCCGCCGGACTGGGGGTCGGCGTGATCCTCGGGGTGCCGCCCGCCAAGAGAACCAAGATGACCTCGATGCCCCAGCTCGTGGCGCTGTTCAACGGTGTGGGCGGCGGCACCGTCGCCCTCATCGCGTGGGCGGAATTCATCGAAACCGGCGGTTTCGCCACAATCGACGCCACCCCGGCTGCGCCCCTGGTCATCGGATCGTTGTTCGCCGCGGTCATCGGTTCCGTATCGTTCTGGGGCTCGCTTGTCGCGTTTCTCAAATTGCAGGAATCGATCCCCAAGTCCGTCGAACGCCGACTGGTGGCCGCCGCGAGACACTTCCAAGCCGCCAACATCGCACTGCTGATCGGCGCCGTCGCCGCCGCGGTCTATATCGGGATCAACACCGGACAGGGCAGCCCGTCCTGGTCGATCGTCGTGGTCCTGGCGCTGGCGGGCGTCATGGGACTGTTCGTGGTGTTCCCGATCGGGGGCGCCGACATGCCGGTGGTCATCTCCCTGCTCAACGCCCTCACCGGATTATCCGCGGCGGCAGCAGGATTGGCGCTCAATAACACCGCGATGATCGTCGCGGGCATGATCGTCGGCGCGTCGGGCTCCATCCTCACGAATCTGATGGCCGTAGCGATGAACCGCTCCATCCCCGCGATCGTCTTCGGTTCGTTCGGCGGGGCCCCTGGTGCGGCCGGCGACGGCGGCAATGCCGTTGCCGGCACCGTGAAGGCCACGAGCGCGGCCGACGCCGCCATCCAGATGGCCTACGCCAACCAGGTCATCGTGGTGCCCGGCTACGGACTGGCCGTCGCCCAGGCCCAGCACGCCGTCAAAGAGATGGCCACCCTGCTCGAAAGCAGGGGCGTCGACGTCAAGTACGCCATCCACCCGGTCGCCGGGCGGATGCCCGGGCACATGAACGTGCTGCTGGCCGAGGCCGACGTCGAGTACGACGCCATGAAGGAAATGGACGACATCAACGGTGAATTCGACCGCACCGATGTCGCGATCGTCATCGGCGCCAACGACGTCACCAATCCGGCCGCCCGCAACGACCCGTCGAGTCCCATCCACGGCATGCCGATCCTCAACGTCGACGAGGCCCGGTCGGTGATCGTGCTGAAACGGTCCATGTCCTCCGGGTACGCGGGCATCGACAACCCCCTGTTCTTCGCCGACCAGACCTCAATGCTCTTCGGCGACGCGAAGAAATCCGTCGGCGCGGTGATCGAAGAGCTCAAAGCGCTTTAGCGACTGCGCTTTCGCAACGCATCGGCGTCGCTGTGGGCACCGCCCAGAACCGAACACCTGAAAGGGACTGAACGATGAGTCAGACAGTGCGCGGGGTGATCTCCCGGTCGAAGAAGCAGCCGGTGGAAGTGGTCGACATCGTGATCCCGGATCCGGGGCCTGGTGAGGTCGTGGTCGACATCATCGCCTGCGGTGTCTGTCACACGGATCTGACCTACCGCGAGGGTGGGATCAACGACGAGTACCCGTTCCTGTTGGGCCATGAGGCCGCGGGCACGGTCG
The DNA here is from genome assembly GCF_001499965.1 of Mycobacterium sp. GA-2829. Classification (GTDB taxonomy): domain Bacteria; phylum Actinomycetota; class Actinomycetes; order Mycobacteriales; family Mycobacteriaceae; genus Mycobacterium. Next base: position 196 of record NZ_LQIT01000026.1, on the reverse strand, counting down.
AATCAGTCGGGGCGGGTGTGACCAACGTCGAACCCGGTGACTTCGTGATCCTGAACTGGCGCGCGGTGTGTGGACAGTGCCGGGCGTGCAAACGCGGCCGCCCGCATCTGTGTTTCGATACCCACAACGCCGCGCAGAAGATGACGCTGACCGACGGCACCGAGCTGACCCCGGCACTGGGGATCGGGGCGTTCGC
>NZ_LQIT01000025.1 GCF_001499965.1 Mycobacterium sp. GA-2829 | reverse complement strand
CGACAACGGTGGACGTGGCATAGCAGCACTTCCCATCAGAATCAGCTGCTATTGCAACGACGCCTTGAAACCGCCGCTGAACACTTTCCCACTTCGGCAGCACCACAGTGTCGAGCAACGAGCGATATCCGGCAACGGTTTTCGGCTTGCGGTGCTGTTTGGTGGCGAACCACTGCTCGGCCACCGATCCGAAAGTCTCCGCACTCTTCCGCGGATCGACATACTCGCCGCGCTGCACATCGGCGGTCAGCCCATTTAGGTAGGCCTGCGCATCCGGCTTACGCTGGAAACTCTTGGTGCGCTCGGCTCCACTGGCGTCAACCCACCTGACACGCCATCGCGACACCTTGCCATATACCGCAGACCGCTCAGTGCGCATCGCGCCGTCCGGCGCCTTGACTCGTTTGTGCCAGCGGTCGTCAATTCCCGCTCGCTCGTTTCGAGTCGTCATACGCTGAAAGTACCGCAGTACTCCGCTCCCCTCATCCGCTTCGTTGTCCGGAGGCCGGACCATGAGCCCGCCGAAGACGTCACGACCCCCGAGTCATTGAAAGGCTTTTCTTCAAGCGAATGTGGCTGTGGTCGTGGACAGACCGTCAAGTCACCAGTCACTGTTGGCTCAGGCGAACCGACCATAGCTGAGGAGTAATTTGATGGATTTGCTAGGAGCGAAGGAAGTTTCGGACATCACTGGAGTTCCGATGGGGACGCTGAGGTACTGGCGGCATTCGAATATTGGCCCGGCGAGTTTCACCTTGGGACGCCGAGTCGTTTATCGGAGGGCCGAGGTATTGCGCTGGATATCGGAGCGAGAGAGCGCAACCCGCCGCGGAGGCGGCGACGCCGCTTAGTGCCTGCGCACGAAAAAGACCTCGGGGACTAGCCGAGGCCTTCGTTCGAACCACCCGATCACGCCACACGGAAGTTCCTCATGAGAATAGCGCAGCATGCCCATAAGCGACAGCACCACGGGCAGGAAACCCTTTGAACGGCAGGGGGGAGGGGGACAAGAAGTCAGTCGCGGCACGCTTAGTCGATATGGCCCGGGAACGCTATGTTCTCGGAGTCTCCAAGGACGGCGAACCATTTGGCGCCGAACGCAGTCGACCCCACCTCGCGATACTCCTGCGTGGTGGGAGGGCTGGCCTACGGGCAGATCTCGCCGCTCGCTACTTCACCGAGACCGGTGCGGTCGCCGGGGGCCAAGCACTTACCGACGCCACACTGATTTTGGAAGGTCTGGCGGCCACGCAGGCACCCGACAAGTTGAACCTACGCGTTGCCGACCACCACGGGACGATCTACATCGACACCGGAGATCCAAACGGTCAAGTAATCAAAGTCTGCGACGGAAGGTGGTCGATGGCTCCCACTGCGCCGGTGCGGTTCCTCCGAAATACGAAGCTGACGGGGGCGATGCCGGCACCAAGCTCCCGCGGGGATGTGACGAAGCTCTGGGAGTTCGTCAATGTCGCCGTTGAGGACCGCCCAGTTCTTCTCGCGTACCTAGTAGCTGCTTTGGTTCAGTGCGACGTCCCGCATCCGGTACTAGCCCTGTTTGGCGAGCAAGGTAGCGCTAAAACGACATCGACACGGAGCTTGGTCGAACTCATCGATCCTTCGCCCGCCCCCTTTCGTCAGGCGCCGCGGGACGCGGACTCATGGGCGGTTGCCGCGTCTGGATCGTGGGTCGTTGCTCTGGACAACCTGTCGGCCATCCCGCCGTGGCTGTCGGACTCTTTATGCCGCGCTGCGACAGGCGACGCCATGGTGAAACGGTCTCTATATACCGATGCCGATCTGGCTGTCATCAAGTTTCGTCGATGCGTAATTATCAACGGAATCGACGTCGGCGCCATCCGACCCGATCTGGCAGAGCGGCTAGCGATCGTCGAGCTGCGACGCATCGACCCCAGAATGCGACAGTCAGAGGCCGAGATGCGACAGCGGTGGGAAACAGCTCTACCAGGTATTTTTGGCGGACTACTTGACTTGGCTGCCTCCGTTCACCATCGGTTGGAGACCATCAAAGTTGAGGACTCGCCCAGGATGGCGGACTTCTGTCGCACGCTGGCGGCCGTGGACGAGATCTTGTCGACTAATGGCGTACGCCGGTACATGTCGCGCGCCAATCAGTTGTCTGAGGACAGTTTGTCCGTCGACCCGTTTATCGAACAGCTTCGCTCGCGGACATTAGAACCTGCTGTTGGTCAATCCGGCAGTGATTTGCTGATGCTGCTCACACCGGTCAACGACGACTGGCAACGACCGAGGGACTGGCCGAAGAACGGTCGCGACGTTTCTGGGCTGCTGCGTAGGCACGCACCCGCTCTACGCAACCTCGGATGGGTGATCGAAGATGATGGCGCGCGCAACCGCAGGAATGTACTGCTGTGGACAATCTATCCGCCGTACAAAGATGTTGTGGCTCAGCGAGCCTCGCAACCCTCGCGTCTCTCGCTTACGCAGATCAGCGAGAACGCGAACTTCGACCGGAGTCAGCAGAAAGTTTTGAATGCCGACGCGAAGGCTGGCGAGGGTCGCACGGCGGCAGCGTCGTGACCGTGCGCTGTGGTGCAGGGAATCAGGTGCCCAGATAGTTGATCGCATACCGTTTTATCCGGTCTGATGATGCGCCAATACCGGCGAAGCGTCGACGTGTGGCAGCTCGCCTCGGTGGGTCGGCTGGGTCCTAGAGCTCATCCTGAATCGGCAGCAGCAGGGCGATGGCGTGACCATCCTCCGCCCGGATTTCGAATGAATCCCCTCGTTCGACGCTCAAGAGCACTTTGTCGAAGTTCTCTAGGAGGTCCTGCATTGCAATGATCTTCACGATTGGTCCAAGAGTATGAGGTCACCGGTTACATGCCCGAGAGCAGTGAAGCACCGTGAGGCCAAAGACGGCCGCAGGCGCCACTCTCGCATTCGGCCTTGCATCAGCTGGCGGAGCAGGTCAGGGCGTGGGAGGGCACCAAACTTCCTGGACTGCTCTGCAATCCGCGACAGCTTGCGGGTCTACGACCTCGATGTCGCGAAGCACGGAATCACAATCACCCAAGGAGCACCCATGGTCGGTCAGTGCCTTCATCCAACTGACCAGCACGGTCATTGAACGAGTTCCATCCTCGGAAGATCCTGTAGCCCACGCACGACCAAACGTGGCGGCCGCACTGTCGAGAAACGCTCTGTGCACCACCCGATATGCTTTGTCGAACTCCGATCGAGCCATCCAACCGTACGCAACTAGTTGCGGCACACCGATTTCGCGTTCGATGACGCTTGGGCTCGCAAGGCGAAGGGCAGCGCTCCACTGTTCACGAGCGGTAGCCGGGTATCCGTGTGGCGAAGTGGGCTGAAGCATCAGCAGGTACCGACCGCCTTCCGAGTAATCGGCCCGTCGCCAATCTGGGTCTCGCCCGGGCACCGCTATAGCCGGGGGCGCATGCAGGGTCGTGCGGTCCCAGGTCGGCGGCGGAGGCTGTAGCGAAGCAATTGCGCACACTCTTTTTAGTGCTGAGCTGAGCTGTCTCAGCCTGTTCGCGTAGTCCAGCAGGGGATAACTTTTTAGTGAGGTGTAGTTGCCGCACAGCTCAACCCCAGTTTGAACGTGGAACTCGCGCGTCCAGGCACATGCTTGATCGACGACGTTCGCCAGATACGTATGCTGCCGCGCGAGCTCGGCGCGCCAAGCTTCACCATCTACCTCCTGAGGCAGCGAATCCATTGTCAGGATGAACCGCCTGCAGCGTCGAAAAATGCAGTGATCCAGCCGGTTCCCCGACTGTCGAGGTAGGCATGTGCTGCGGCGTAGATCATGTCTTCCAGCGGCAGGTCCGCCTGCATTGCCCCGCAGTTGTCGTCAGCTATCCACCCCAGGACCACCTCAAGCGCCCGGCAAATAAGCCATTGCCCCTTGTACTCTGCACAGACGGTGTCAGTGCGTTCATCTTCCCAACCCGGCTGCACCATTCCGATGCTGAACCATTGCTGCTGAACCGCTTCGGCGAAACGGGCGCGGTCCGAAGCGTCTACTCTGCCGTCTGCTGCAGCCGGCCATACCGAGTCGAAGTTCGGCGGAATTCGGGGGCCACCGTCGGCGACGATCGCAAGGCGCGCGTCGGAAACGATTGCTTCCGTGACCAGTTTGGCGGCTCGCTGGGTAAGCCCTCTGGCACGAAGTTGCGCTACACGCTCGAAAAGGTCGGGGTACTCCCGCTCCAATCGGTGCGGAGTATTCGCGTTGGCGATAGCGTCCCGTTTTCCGATTGAGGCGGGCATGGACATGCCGGAGCAGGTGGCCCATTCAGTACCCCAGCGTTGCGCGGCAGTCATGAGCGCTGTTACGTCAGACCAGGTGGTCGCTGCAGCGGCTAAGCGCCAGCCAGCCGGCTCCGCGGCCTTGACTTCTGCGAAGGCGATCAGTGTCGCAGCCGGATCGAGATTTCCGATCCATCGGCTACGAAAGCCCTCTCCAATAGCTTGGTCAGACCAGAGCATCCGCACGCCCTTAGGGACCACAATCCCCGCGGGGACGTAACCCGCACCGTGATGTGTCAGCGCCACAACATGCCGATCGCCAGCCGCTGAATACATCAGGCCGACGGCCCACAGTGCGAAGGTTCGGCAGGATTCGGTGGCGTACAACAGTTCCCACGCCAACCGTTTAACCGTCTGTAGATCGCTCGACTCGTTGCGCCGCCGTTCCAAGTCCCGGGCCGCCGCGGCCGCTACCCGGGACGGCAGCGTCGCGGCGGGAGTTGTCAACGCTGCCGTCGCGACCGATGCGGCGGCAGGCGCCATTGAGGTGTGAGCGCCGCCCATCAATGGGACAGCACCGGCGGCCGGTGGAATTGCGGCCGGAACTGAAGGCGGCGGACCCAGCGGCCCCGGGGGCAGCAAGGGTGCTGAAACCGCTGGATAGGGATTAGTACTCGACACTACCTGCGGCCCGGCAATAGACGCTGGCACGGCACCCGTGGTCGCTCCTATTGACGGATGCCAGATTCCACTCGGAGATGCCGCCGGCTGCGCCGGCGTCGCAGTGGCTACGACAGCAGGAAAGCTAGTCGTCTGAGCGCCGGTGACCGATGACAGCGGCGCAGGACCACTTGCAGGCATGACCCCTTGCAGCGCGACAGCAGGAGACGGCGATGCAGATACTGCCGGTCGTACCAAACCCGACTGCGACATTCCTCCAGTGCCCGATCCCGGTAGCGGCGATGCCGAACTTCCGAACGCGGCCAACGAGCCTATGGATGAGGAACGTCCTGGTCCGGCGAGGCCTACCCCACTGCTTCCGATGTCACCAACCGCGGCTACGGACGCAGGACTGGCGCTCTGCGCCGGGGGGTGCGGTGACAGCGATGAAGGACCAGGGGTAGGCCCGGTGCTGACTCGCGGCGCAGTGTTACCAGACCTGGATTCGGCATCAGACGGATCTGGCACCGAAAGACGAGGCTGCGCATCACCGGTCTCCACTGCTGCCTCGGGTGGACGCTCAGGCGATTCGTCGGATCGCTTATCGGTCGACCGATCGTCATCGCCCGTGCTAAACGGATCGCCATTCGGGGGTCCCTCCGGCAGAGGCGTAAATCCCTGGACGAATTGCACAGTTAAAGCGCGGATCTCATCTGCGGCCCCTACTGCGATTCCTCGCGCCCGCGCGGCAGCACTAGTAATGATGTTGATAGCCGTGGGGCTTCTGCTCGGCACGTGTACCAGTTGTTGATGTGCCTCAGCATCAATCGTGTCAATCATCAGCTCAGCACTCATCTGGATCGCCGCAACACTCTGCATCAGATCAGCGGCAGCCTTATCCGCGTCGGCCTTATCGTCGGCCCGAACCTGAATACGCCTGTAGGCATCGTGCATTGCTTCGAAACCATTTGACTGCGCCACACCGACAACCTGCAAGCCGTGCAAGGCGACCCGGTGAGCATCTACTGCAGCCGCAGTCGCCATGGCCAGACGACGTTGAGCAGCAGCCCGTCCTTCAGTTTGCTCGCGGGTGACCGGCCATACATCGGGCGCCACGATGAAGCGTGAATAGCTACGAGCGGGTGGTGAAGCGGCCATTAGCCGACCCCCGTTGCTTCGCATGCACTTTCAGCGGCCCGCAGGGCACTCGAGTACTGATCAACCATGTCGTTGGAAACGGAGGCGGGTTCACGGCGCAAATCTGCGTCGACCACAGCCACGATCGACCGCCGGACATCAGCGAGCGCATCAACAATTTCTCGTGGTACGCCTGGACCTAGCCGGGTGGCCATATAGTTCAACTCCGCACCCACCGCGCTGAAATAGTAGCCCTGCACCCCCAGGCTTTGTGATGACTCCCAGTCATTGGCCCGGTCGACGCGATCGATGAAGGCGCCACGCGCAATCCCAACACCGCTCCTGAAGCTCCTCAGGCCAACACACGCCTCAATTGCCGCGTCGTGCTTTTCTGAGGGCTCCGCAGCAGACGTGGACGAGGTCGACGGCCTTAACGCGTGTTCAGACTGCCCACGTGGGAAGATATTGAGACTCACAGCGAGTGACATGATGGCAACGACGGTGCTAACGACCGCGAGGTAGAACGCCAGCTTGCTCACAGTCACTCCACTACGGATCGAAGCTGTGTCGCGTTCAGTTCATCAACGACAACAAGGGAATTAACTGCTGCGGCCGCTGCAGTGCTCAATGCTTCAACCCGCAGAAGAAGCCCCGCCGCGTGACCCTGCTGGGCAGCGACAGAAGTGAAGTCTGCGAGGCCGGCTGCGGCGTCGATGATGGACAGCCTGCCGCTAGCGATTGGACCGGCCGGTTCAACAGACGCGGCGTCTGAACCGGCCACGCCAGCTGCCGCAATTCCGCCCCACGCGGTGGCCGGCTGCAGATCTAGACGCTCCATGACTCATAAAGTACCGCTTCGCACAGACACTTCGCCACAGCTGAGCACACATTCGTTCAGCGGATAAACCCAGTTCAGTGGGCTGATCTGCATCTTCAAGCAAACAGGACACTGGCAGCCGCGTCATGTCCAGAACGTTTGATTCCAGCCGAACTCTCATATGTCAGGATCAGTCACGCTGGGATTGATGCCGCCGCCTGTTTGCATGGCCAGCCATGCCCCACCAAGTGAAGGCGGAACACGACATGCTTTGCATCTGACGGGGTAGCGCCGAGCCAGGGTACGCGTTAACTCCTATTTGGATAGACCACTTTGCCGAGTTCTCGGGCGGCCTCAAATGTGCTGCGGTCCAATTCTTTACGCCGTGCCCGCTCAGCCACACTCGACAATAGTATCTTCATGGCATCCGCGTTTTGGAGCGCGAATTCTACCGCGTCGCATGCGGAACGAATTACCGGAGCGGTGGCACCGTGTTGCTGTGTACTCGATGCACTTCGGACGGCAGCACGAGGAACCTCGACGATGCGAATCGGTTCTCCGTGCCGCTGTGCTGCCGTACGCGCCGCCGAGGCGTCTCTGCGGCACGTGTCAGAGCAATAGCGACGCGGACGCCCCCGCCGGGAAGTGACTTCGGGATCCAGCATGACCGCATCGCAACGGACGCACCGATTCGGATCGGATGTCGGGTAGTTGTCCGCTGCGATCAGTTGATGATGGTCAACGCCAACTGCGCTATGGCTCCCCAAACTTGCGCCGTTTGCGCTTAGAGCCGCGGCGTTTCGAGACTCCGTTGCACGCTGCGCGCCGCCCTCGTCAGCACGCGCTCTGCGAAGGACATTTTGGAGGTCGCGAACCTCGACCTCCGCGAGAGTAGCGATCGACGCGATCGTCTGACCGCGGTCCCTCATCCGCCCGGTAACCGTTTGCAGGTTGACGAAGTGACTCACACGCTTGCGGGCTGCGTCCATGCGCACGTTTTCATTCACTTGATCGAGGCGCACACTCTCCCAAGCGTCAACGGCGCGCAGCCGCTGGAGCAGCACACGAACCGAGGCGGCATCGTCTACGTTGGCACGTTCAAGGTTCGCGCGTTTCTCGTTCGCCCTACGCTGCGCTTCCACCGCACGCTTGCGCGCCCGCAACTTCTCACTTCCGCTCATAGACGCAAACGTAGGCCGGGCCGCGCGCTATCGTCCACCACCACAGCCACATTCGCGAGCAACTAGGGCTGGCTGCTCGGAATCTCCGAACTGCCTACGATGCCACCGCGCCGTCTACGCAGGGAGAGTCGGTTACTACACCAGTCAGCGGCAAGCCGATTAACCGTCAGTCGTCGACGGTTGTTTCCCCTCACGGCGGCTCATGTAGTTGCCGCGCGCCGCGCGCCGCTCTGCGTCGGCGACGTCAGCGTTGAACGTGGCGGCGAACTCTGTGTACTTGACGTCGAGCTGGTGCTCGTCAGGCGGCGCGGGTCGCACGGCGGCTGGATTCGTGAGGGCGTAGTAGGCGTAGCGGCTGTCGAGACGGTTTTCCGGCACCAAGGTGATTAGCCGTGGGGTGAGGCCGCACTCTGCCGCCAGGTTCCAAAACTCTTCGATGGTGAAGGTGGTGGTCGATGCGAGGTTTCGGTCGTAGGCTGTCCCGGCGAAGCCGCGGGTCCGACGATCGCTGGTGTGGTACTTGATTTGGACCAGCGCCATGCCTCCGGGGGCCAACACGGTGCGGGCAATTTCAAGGATGGCCCGCACCGCGTTCGCGCCCGTCGTTAGCTCGATCACGTACAGACACAGGAAGACATCGCAGATGCCCGCCAATCCGACGGTGGCTTGTTCGGGGCAGGCGAGGTCGATGCGCCGTGTCTCGACGGGTGTCGTGCACGTTGCGCGGACTTGTCGGACGCATTCGTCGAGGTTTTCTTGGGAGATGTCGGCGGCGATGAAGCGCTGCGCATGGGTGGCGAAAGCCACGGCGTTGGCCCCGCCGCCGGCGCCCCACTCCATCACCGTGTTCGGGCTGGGCGAATTAAGGGCTCGGGCGAAGGTTTCATAGATCTTCCAGTGGTCGTCACCAACCTCTAGCCAGGCTTGATCGCCGATTCCGTTGCGCCAGTGTGAGTTCGCTTCCCAGGCCGATCCTGTGGGCGCAGACCAGTAGCGGGCGGCTTGCCGGGCGATCCGGTTCCGGAATCGCCGCCTTCCCGCTGCTGCCAGCGCTGCTGCCAGGATTCGCTCGCCTCGCACTGCCACGTCGATACCTCCGGTCAAGGACTTATTTCCGGTTGGGCTGACAGTAACCGGCCTTCCCTGGACATGGCCGCCTTCGACGCCGGAGCGACCCCGCACCAGTCGCCGCACTCTAGGACTCGACGATCATCCCGCCGATTGGAACGGGTGTCGCGTCCACACCAGCCAGCTAAGCAACCGGCGCCGACGATCGCTAGCGGCACACCACTGCGCCTCCAGAGACACCTCCGGGCAGCTTGTGGGCCAGCCAGCGCGCGCCCGGTGGCCGAGCGGGCAAGGAATCCTCGGACAGCTATCTGGAGGCTGTTGGCGCTGCTAGGGGGCACGACATTGTGCGGCGCTGAACCGGCGGTGGTGCGCGCATCTGCAATGATCGAGCGAGCGGCATTGCGCAAGGAGGGGCCATGGCGAGGTCTGACCTGGTGATTGATCTGGTCGAGGCGCAGCAGCGTGGCGACGTCGCCCGCTTTCGCATGCTGGTGGAGGCGATCATCGCCGAGGAGCGCAACAATCAGCACCATCTTGTGGCTGATCGTCTGTCCGGTGCTCGCAGCCTGCTCGCCCGTGATGACACCGCCCGCCAGGTCGCTGATTTGGTCACCGAAATTGTGCCTAAGCGGCGATTGTCAGAGGTGCATCTGGCGCCGGCCGTCACGACGGCGGTGACCGAGATCATCGAGGAGCATCACCGTAGCGAGCTTCTCCGCAGCCACGGCCTGGAACCGCGCAACCGCATCCTTTTGGAAGGTCCGCCTGGCAACGGTAAAACCTCGCTTGCTGAAGCATTGGCAGCGGAGTTGATGGTGCCGTTCTACGCCGTGCGTTACGAGGGAGTCGTATCTAGCTTTCTCGGAGAAACAACGAGTCGAATCGATCACGTTTTCGAGTTCGCAAGGACTCGGCGCTGCGTGCTCTTTCTCGACGAGTTCGACACCATCGCCAAGGAGCGCTCCGACGCGCACGAAACCGGCGAAATCAAGCGCGTCGTTTCGACGCTGCTCCTACAGATCGATCGCTTGCCCTCCCACGTCGTCGCCGTCTGCGCGACCAACCATGGCGAACTGCTCGACCGCGCGGCATGGCGCCGCTTTCAGGTGCGGTTAACACTGCCTCCCCCGTCGCGCATACAGGCCACGGCTTTTCTCGAGCAGCTGCGTATGCGGCTCGGCGGGAACCTCGGTATGGCGCCGCGCACCCTCGCCGACAAGCTTGCCGGCGCCAGCTACGCCGACATTGAGAAGTTCGCGCTGGATGTCATGCGGCGCTATGTGTTGTCGCTACCCGATGGCCGTGTCGAGGATGTGGTGCGCGAACGGCTCAAGCAGCGCAACGCCATGAGGGAGATGTGACCTCTGTCCTTCGGCGCCCCGCACGGTGACGCGCGCTGTCCCGTCGACAATCTGAGCCATTTCCGGACGCGAACAGCGACGTGCGCTACTGCCGCATCGGCGAGGTCTCAAGAGAAGCCGGTGTTGGTTATCGCCAAACGGCGGTGGTTGAGACTCGCAGACGAAGGGTCGCATCGAGCCATCTACGTAGGACGGCAGTAGTTGATGACGAATGAATCTCGGTCGTATTGAGATGTGGCCTCATGCAGCCAGTGTCGGGGGTGGCGCTGTCATCCTGGTTCGGTGGCGCCTAGGACAGCGAAGAAGACCGACAGCCGGTTAGCGGCTCGGCTTGCCGCGCTCGCCTCACTAGGTGCTTCTGTCATCCACTTCGCCGTCGTTCCCGCCCACTGGCAGGAATGGATGCCAGCGGGCCCGTTTTTCGCTGCCATCGCTCTGTTCCAACTGTTGTGGGCGCGGCTAGTACTCACCCGTACCACCACCCCGGTGCTGGCTCTTGGCATCTTGGTCAACCTTGCCGTTATTGCGCTTTGGTCCGTGTCGAGAACCGCGGGAGCGCCGCTCGGGCCCCACGCCGGTCAAGCCGAACTGATACAAGCCGCGGACCTATGCGCGTTGCTGCTTCAGATCTATGTCGTCATGGGCGCTGGCTGGGTCTGGCACCGCGGCCTTCAAGGAGAACCGGTGCCCGCCTTCGGCAGTGCCATGGTGCTCCTGGGCGCGATTGGGATCGTCACGTTGGCGTCCACAGTGGGCGCTGCCTCTGGTCTACGGCACGGCCACCACGCCCCGGCCGGCGCTGAAGCAGGGGCTCATCACCACGGACCTGGTGCAGAGCAGACTGACGACCATCACAGCCATCCTGAACCATCCCCTGCAGCGCCCGCTGGGGAGCCCGCCTCCGATGATCACGGAACCAGTGCAGAACACGTCGACGACCATCACAATCACGATCCGGAGCCGACGTCTTCCCCGCCTGCCGTGCTCCCAGTCGAAGCTCCTGCGCCCGGCGCTGGCTCTGGCGGCGCGCCTGAGCAGGCTACGCCCGTGCCCATCAGCGAGCCGCTTCCAGCGGCGACGCCGCTAGACGACCACCAAGACCACGACCATGTGCATTGACCTACGTCTGTATGGCCAATCCACGGCCTGACGGCTAGTTTCCGCCCGTCAGGTCTGCCCGCCCGATGGCGTCGCCCGGATGACGCACGATGTCGAGGACCGACATTCCGATGCCGTAGGTGGATAACCATCGCCTCGGCCGGACCGCGATGAAGCACAGCTCAGCACGCTGAGCGACGATGCGCTCCTCGGCGGCGAGAATGCGACGGAGGAACCAGTCCGCATGGAATGCCCCTCGCGCGTCAGCGTTTTCGTGGTTCAGTATTTCGGCCGACCCCGCAAACTGGACAGCTGCCGGCGGCATCATGGGGAGAAAGCGGTGCGGCACGGGAATGACGAAGGCTACCTGTGGTCGTCGTCGAATGTTTCCAACCTTGACGTTCGTAGTACGGGTCGTGATGTACAACGTCAGGTTTGTGCCTTCACCGGCCGCTGCGTACGTGACGGCCGTCGCGTGGGGGTTGCCGCTGCTATCGAGCGTCGACAGGGTGCCGAACGACCGTCGTCGAATCGAATTTTCGACAGTGGCGAGGTCGGTCACTGGTGCTCCTTCCTCCGCTTCCCCGGCTCCGATTGGGTGGCTTGTCGCTCAGCTACACGCCGTCTACGGCGCATCCGAAAGTACCGGCGGTCGACGGATAATTGAGAATTCGACCGGCGACTGCATTCGCTTTCTTCGTGCGAAGCTCCACATGGTGGGGAGCGGCGATTCGAACTTCCCATGGTCGCCGGAGGCTCCACATGGTGGGCCGTCCCCTAACGGTTGAGAACGGCACGGGTACTCGCCTCGGGCGCCAAATCGAGGCGGCGCAGAAGTTGCGCGTTGAGCGCGACGACGATCGTTGACAGTGACATGAGGATGGCGCCGACCGACATGGGCAGCACGATGCCGATGGGTGCCAGCACACCTGCAGCCAGGGGCACAGAGATGAGGTTGTACCCGGCGCCCCACCAGAGATTCTGTTTCATCTTGCGGTAGCTGGCGCGGGACAGCTCGATGACCGACAGCACCGAGCGGGGGTCGGAACTGGCCAGGATGACACCGGCGGAAGCGATGGCGACGTCAGTGCCGGCACCGATGGCGATGCCGACGTCGGCCTGCGCCAAGGCGGGGGCATCGTTGACTCCATCGCCGACCATGGCAACCTTTTTGCCCTCGTGTTGCAGGGCAGCAACTTTCGACGCCTTGTCTTCGGGGCGCACCCCCGCGAACACCCGGTCGATGCCCAGTTCGTGGCCGACACTATTGGCGACGGCTTCGGCGTCGCCGGTGATCATGACGACTTGCACGCCAAGCTTGTGAAGCGCATCGACGGCTTCGCGGGATTCGGGGCGGATCTCGTCGGCCAAGCGCAGGCCGCCGAGCACCTCTCCGTCGCGGATGACGTGCAGAATGATGGCGCCTTCCCCGCGCCATGCGGTGGCCGCGGGGACCTCCTGGGCGCCGACTTCTTCGAGAAGTCGGGGGCCGCCCACTCGGATTTCGTGCCCGTCGACCGTCGCAGTCACACCGACGGCAGGAGAGGACGAGAAGCCGCTGGCGCGCGGCACCGTTAATCCCCTATCCTCGGCGGCTTTCACGATGGCCCGCGCCAGGGGGTGTTCACTGTCGGTCTCGGCGGCGGCGGCGAGCGCGAGCACGGTGTCGCCGTCGTCGTCTCCGGTCGCCTCGACGGCGGTGACGGTGGGTTCGCCTTTCGTCAGGGTGCCGGTCTTGTCGAACAGCACGGCGTCGACAGTGCGCATACCTTCCAGGGCCAGCCGGTCTTTGATCAAGACGCCGCCTCTGGCGGCGCGTTCGGTGGCGATGGACACGACCAGTGGTATCGCCAGGCCCAGCGCATGAGGGCAGGCGATGACCAGCACGGTGATCGCTCGTACCACCGAGGCATCGGGATTGCCGACGATTGTCCATGCCGCTGCGGTGATCGCGGCGGTGATCAGGGCGAACCAGAACAGCCAGCCGGCGGCCTTGTCGGCAAGGCGCTGGGCACGCGAGGACGAATTCTGCGCTTCGGTGACTAGGCGTTGGATGCCTGCTAGGGCGGTGTCGTCGCCGGTGGCGGTGATCTCGACCCGAAGCCCGGAATCGGTGGCGACGGTGCCGGCTGTGACGGGATCCCCGACGCCGCGGGTAACGGGCCGGGATTCGCCGGTCACCATGGACTCGTCCATGTCGGCGCGTCCGTCGACGATCTTGCCGTCGGCAGGGATGCTGCCGCCGGGTCGGACTACAACGACATCGCCGACGTGCAGGTCGGTCGGCGAGACGGTGACGGTGCGGTCGCCGTCGATCTTCTCGGCTTCGTCGGGAAGTAGTGCGGCCAGTGAGTCCAGCGCTGAGGTGGTCTGGGCCAGCGAGCGCATTTCTACCCAGTGGCCGAGCAGCATGATGACGATGAGAAGGGCGAGTTCCCACCAGAATTCCAGCTCGTGGTGGAGCAGGCCCAAGCTCGCGCCCCAGGACGCGAAAAAGGCGACGGTGATCGCCAGTCCGATCAGGAGCATCATTCCTGGTTTGCGGGAACGGATCTCGTTCAGCGCACCGGTGAGGAAGGGGCGGCCACCGACGACGTACATCACTGTCCCGAGCAGGGGCGCGATCCAGCGTGCGCCGGGGAAGTCGGGGACGTCGTAACCGAGCAGCATCGCGAACATGGTTGAGAACGCGACGACCGGTATGGCGATGATCAGGTTGATCCAGAAGAGCTTGCGGAATTGGGCCACGTGGTCACCGCCGTGGCCGCTATGGCCAGTGTGGCCGGTGTGATTGTCATGGCCGTGGTGTTCGCCGTGTGGGTGGGTGTCAGGGTGTGCGCTGGGGAATTGGTGCTGGGCGTGCCCGCCAGGGTGGGATGTTGCTACGCCGTGGTCATCGCGGTTTGTCATGTTCTTTCCTTAGGGGACTTCGCGTTTCAGTCGACGCGCATTGATGATGTGGGTGTTAGGAACGCACCAAGCGGGCGATGGCTTCAGAGGCTTCTGTGAGTTTGGCGTCAGCGGCCGGTCCGCCGGTGGCGGCGGCGTCACGGACGCAGTGGCGAAGATGGTCGTCAAGCAGTGCCAGCGCGACGCCTTGGAGGGCTTTGGTGAGCGCGTCTGTTTGGGTCAGGATGTCGATGCAGTACCGCTCCTCTTCGATCATTCTGCTGATGCCGCGGGCTTGGCCTTCGATGCGCTTCAACCGCTTGAGGTATTTGTCTTTATCGGTGATGTAGCCGTGGTGGGTGGTGCCTGTTGAGGGGCAGTGCCTGGTGTTGTCGGCGTGGGTCATGACGCTTTCCTTGTGCGTGGTGGTGACTAACTTTGGGTGCCCGGCGAGGAGTGCGCGACGAGGGTCGCGGTCATGCGGCGGAGGCATACTTGTCGGGGTCGCGGTCGAAGCGTGGTCCGCATCCCTTGCAGCAGAACCAGTAACGCCGACCGCGATAGTCACGGAATAGTCCCGCTGCTTCGGCGATCGTCTTGTTCACCGGAGTGCCGGGCATCACGGGGCAGGTGGTCTCGTTCTGCGATCCGAGGTGAAGCAGGTTCCTCGCCGTAGGGTCGATGGGTGAGGTATCGATTTTGTCGGCTGCGCCGCTGCAGCAGCAGGCTGACGTGCGGTTCTGATTCTCGGACATGGGTTCTCCTCACAGGTGGCGGTGATTTAACTGGTGGTGTCGGCGGAAGTGGTTTTGAAGCGGCGCAGGCGCAGGCTGTTGCCCACCACGAAGACGCTGGAGAATGCCATTGCGGCTCCGGCCAGCATCGGATTGAGCATGCCCAGTGCTGCGACGGGGATCGCTGCGACGTTGTAGGCGAACGCCCAGAACAGGTTGGTTTTGATCGTCGACAGTGTTTCGCGGGACAGCCTGATCGCGTCAACGGCGCTGCGCAGGTCACCGCGCACCAGGGTGATGTCGGAGGCCTCGATGGCGACGTCGGTGCCGGTGCCCATCGCCAGACCGAGGTCGGCTTGGGCGAGGGCGGGCGCGTCGTTGACTCCGTCGCCGATCATGGCGACCGTCTTGCCTTCGGCTTGGAGGCGTGCGATGACGTCAACCTTGCCTTCGGGCATGACTTCGGCGATGACGTCGTCGATGCCGACTTCGGCGGCGATCTGTCGAGCGACGGCTTCGTTGTCGCCGGTGAGCAACACGGGGGTCAGCCCGATGTCACGCATCTGCGAGATTGCCTGTGCGCTTGTCGGTTTCACGGTGTCAGCGATGACGAGTACACCGCGCGCCTGCCCGTCCCACCCGACCGCTACCACGGTCTTTCCCTGGGCTTGCGCGCGGGCCTTGGCGTGGGACAGATCCGGGCTGAGGTGTTGCGCCCAGTCGGCCAGCAGTGATTCGCGCCCGACGATGACGGCGTGTCCATCCACGACGCCGTGGACGCCTTTACCTTCGACATTCGCGAAGTCCTCCGGAACGGGCAAGGCGTGGAGTTCCTCGGCCGCCGCGGCGGCGACGGCTTGGGCGATGGGGTGCTCGGAGGCGTTCTCCAGGGCGCCGGCCAGTCGAAGCAGCTCCGCGCGTTCGGTTTCCGGCGCTGTAATGACATCGACCAGCGTCATTTTGCCGGTGGTGACGGTTCCGGTCTTGTCCAGCACCACGGTGTCGACCTTGCGGGTGGATTCGAGCACCTCGGGACCTTTGATCAGCACGCCGATTTGTGCGCCGCGGCCGGTGCCCACCAGCAGGGCGGTGGGCGTGGCCAGCCCGAGGGCGCAGGGGCAGGCGATGACGAGGACCGCGACCGCTGCGGTGAACGCGGCGGCGACTGAGAATCCCGCGCCCAGCCAGGCGCCGAGGGTGATCACGGCGATAGCGATGACGATCGGTACGAAGACGCCGGAAATGCGATCGGCCAGGCGTTGAACTTCGGCCTTGCCGGTTTGGGCGCGTTCGACCAGCTGGGCCATCTGCGCGAGCTGGGTGTCCGAGCCGACGCGAGTGGCCTGCACCACCAGCCGGCCGCCGGCGTTGACGGTGGCACCGACCACGGTGTCGCCGGTAGCGACTTCCACGGGTACCGCTTCGCCGGTCAGCATCGAGGCGTCGACAGCCGAGGAACCGGACACCACCACGCCGTCGGTGGCGATCTTCTCCCCCGGACGGACTATGAACTCGTCGCCAACCACGAGTTCTTCGATGGCGATCTTGGTTTCCGTCCCGTCGCGCAGGACGGATACGTCTTTGGCGCCTAGGTCGAGTAGGGCTCGTAGTGCCGCTCCGGCCTGCCGTTTGGACCGCTTCTCGAAGTAGCGTCCGGCCAGGATGAACGTGGTTACGCCGGCGGCGACTTCGAGGTAGATGTTGGCGGCGCCATGCGACGGTGCCAGGGTGAACGCGAAGGGATGCTTCATACCCGGCGTGCCGGCGCTGCCCAGAAACAGCGCATACAGCGACCACAGGAACGCAGAGACGGTGCCCAGCGAAATGAGCGTATCCATGGTCGCGGTGCCGTGTCGCAGGTTGGCCCAGGCGGCCCGGTGGAATGGCCATGCTGCCCACACGACGACGGGGGCCGCCAGCGTGAGCGACGCCCACTGCCAGTACGTGAACTGCAGCGCCGGGATCATCGCCATCGCGACGACCGGCACCGTCAGGACGGCCGAGGCCCTCAGGCGGTGCCGCAGCGAGGCCAGTTCGGGGTCGGCGGTGTCCGCGGCGTGCGGGGTGTCACCGGATGCGTCGGAGGGCATCGGCGTGCGCGGTGTCGGGAGCGCGGCGGTGTAGCCCGTCTTCTCCACCTCGGCGATCAGCAGCGCCGGATCGTATCCGTCAGGCACCGTGACGGTGGCCTTTTCCGTCGCGTAATTGACTGTCGCGGCCACGCCGTCGAGCTTGTTGAGCTTGCGCTCGATGCGGTTGGCGCAGGAGGCGCAGGTCATTCCCCCGATGCGGAGTTCCACACTCGGGCCAGACACCGGTGTCGATGTCGTCATGGAGCCACTGCCTTTCAGTTTCTGATTCGGACGGGATAGCTCAGTGCCCGCCGGCATGGCCGGCGTCACGCGATGGCTCTGGCGCGGGCTCGTTGGTGCCACCGGGTGCGGCGTCGACGACGAAGCTGGCGGTGTGCACGGTGTCCTGGACTTTGAAGTCGAGGTAGAGCAGGTAGCGCCCGGCAGTGGGTGCGGTTGCCGCGAACGACACCGCAGGCCCACCGGTGCCGCCCGGTACCGGCTCGGCCCCCTCAGGGTGCACATGTAGATACGCCAGATCTCCCTCACGCAAGGCGACGAGATGGCCGTAAGCCCCCAGGTAGGGCTGCAAGGTCGTCACCGGCCGGCCGTCGCGCGTGACTGTCGCGGTGAGTTCGTGGGAGACGCCCGCGGTGAGTGCACCGTCCAGTTTCACGGTGTATCCGGCGATGTCATCCACGGTGCGTGTGGCACTCGCCACCGCCGGGACGAACGCGCCGGCCACCTGCACGGTTCGGGTGAGGGTGAGTTTGGCGCTGCCCGCCCCTGCGGGTTGGAAGTCGGCGAACACGCGGTAGGTGCCGGCGGCGTTCCACGTCCACGGCGTTGACCACGTGCCGGTGGCCGCGTCCAGCCTTGGGTGTACATGGGCGAAGTGCTGGCCGTCGGAACGGACCACGATGAGGTGCAGTTGCTTGTCGTGCACGGTCGCGTAGTCCAGCAGCGGCGTGCCGCCCGGGTCGACGATGGTGAAGCTCATCGTTCCCCGATCGTTGGGTGCGCTGGGGGACCGCACCGGGCTCAGGACGTATCCGTCTTCGGCCAACGACAACCCCGGCGGGTCGGCGAAGGGAACGGCTGATGACGCCTGCTCGGTCGGCGGCGCGCTGTTTTCCGCTGCAGCATCGGAAGTTTGGGCCTGCGGAGATGTCGCCGCGGTATCAGGGACGACCGCTGCGGCGGTGACGTATGCAGCCGTGAACGCCACTGCCAGTCCGGCGCCAAACGCTGTCAATCGTCCCGCGGCGTTCATGCGACACGCACCGCCGAGTAGCCGGCCTCGTCGACGGCGTTGAGGATCTGCGCGTCGTCGACGGGACGGCTCGACGTCACGATCAGGGTGCCGGTTTTGGCGCTAACTTCGACGTCTTCAACTCCGGCGACCTCGCTGACCTCTTCGCGCACCGAGAGCTCGCAATGTCCGCAAGTCATCCCTGTGACGGCGTACGTGCTCGTGCTCATCACCGATCTCCTATCCTCGACGGGTGTCGATACCCCTACCGGGTATGCGTAAGAGAGCATATACCCCTTGGGGGTATGCTTCAAGGGTTACTTTCCGGGGTTATTGGTGTGGTGTCGACGCGCGTAGCGCTATCCCGGAACGACGGGAGGGATCAGTTGGTGGTGCGCGCGTTGCACGTCGGAGATGATGGCTGGCCCCTCATGGGGGAGGTCGTCGGCCGCGGCGAACTGATCGTCATGCTTCATGGTGGGGGTCCGGATCACTACAGCATGCGACCGCTTGCTGACCGGCTCGCTGGCCGGTATCGCGTTGCGTTGCCCGACATTCGAGGGTACGGAGCATCCCGTTGTCCCGACCCGACGTTGCACCGATGGGATCAGTACGTCAGCGACGTCATTGCGATCGTTCACGCGCTCGATGACACCTGCGCCCACCTTGTCGGCGCCGGATTGGGCGGCACCATCGTTTTGCGGACGTGCCTCCAGCACCCCCGTATCGCCCGGTCGGCGGTGGTCATCAGTGCTGAAGCGATAGAGGACGATGCGGACAAAGCCGCAGACACCGATCTGATGGATCGTTTCGCCGAGCGTGCCCGTTCCCGCGGTCTGCAGGCCGCCTGGGAATTGTTCATTCCTGATCTTCAGCCGCTGATCGCCAACCTGGTCGCTGAGGCTATTCCGCGCGCTGACGCCCACAGTGCGGCGGCCGCGGCGTCAATCGGTCATGACCGCGCCTTTGCAACGGTCGAGGACCTCCGGCGCATCGACACTGCGACGCTCGTCATCGCCGGCGACGACATCCGTCACCCCGAGTGCTTGGCCCACAGCCTCGCCGATGTCCTTCCACGAGGGGTCCTCGCCGAAGTTTCGATGTCCCGCCAATTCGTCGACGCTGAGGACATGGCACACGCTTTCGGCCCGGCGATCGAGAACTTCCTTCGCAGAACATCGGACCGGGACACTCGGGTCCATGAAGACTAGGCACGAAGGACGGCGGCAGCAGTGAGGGGCCTGACGCTCCGGCGGCAAGCCGCTCGGGGGCAGCCTGTCGCGGTGCTGTCAGCCGCAGCAGGACTTTCCCTCGCTGGCCTTGCCTGAGCGGCGCCCACTAGTGACACGACCCACCGCGCACAAAGCGATGCATTTGGCGATCGACCGTGCGGTCTGGCTTTGGACGAGCTGCCGAAATCTTTCTTGTACGGTCACCAGCGATACGCCTTCCAGTCGTCGGGCTACCCGCCCCGGGTGATACAACGAAGGTACCCCTGAGGGGTATACGGTACAAGGGCGCCCGAGCTAGGCGCGGCGGTGGGTGACTGGCCAATGGCGCATATCCTGCGTTACCCGTGGCGGCGGATGGCTGGCCACGCCTGCTTCGATGTTCCCCGTTGCTGGCGCCGCGGTAAGTCGATTATTGGAAGGCCGTAGCATCGATTCGTGGCGATGATGCGGGATGGCGGTGGTATCACCGGTGAACCGCACTGGGGCGGGACGGCACTGCTGCGACCTGGGGTGTTGGCGTTCACCGGATCGATTGGCACCACCGACCTACACGCCCACCATGCCGTCCAGATTGTCACCGCAACAACACCTTTCACGATGCGTGACGAGCACGGCAACCAGCATCGCGGCACCAAGGTGGTCGTGCCCGCCGATGCGCCACACCGGGTCGAAGTCGGCGCGCCGGAGGGCACCGTGGTGTTCTTGGAACCGGAGTCTGCCCCAGGGCGCTCGGCGCACTTGCGCGCGCTTCGGTCCGGCTGGACTGTTGCTCCGGTGTTGACGTTCACCCGCCGACGTCCGTTGGCCGTCGTGGTCGACGAGCTGATCGAACACCTCGCACCCGCCATGGCAGCTGATGAAGCAACGACCCGCCATCGCGCCGTCGACGAGGTGTTGCGGGTGCTCCCCGACCTTGTGGCCGCGGGCCCAGTCGGAGGTACCGAACTCGCGGCCCAGGTCGGTGTGTCTGCGAGCCGATTGACCCATCTGTTCACCGAACAGGTTGGCATTCCGCTGCGCCGCTACGTGCTGTGGTTACGGCTGCGGCTCGCCATCATTTGCGCGCACGCCGGCGATGACCTGACCGGCGCCGCACATAATGCGGGGTTTTCCGACAGCGCCCATCTGACCCGTACCACGCGGGAGATGTTCGGGCTGGCGCCCTCGGCGTTGAGCCGGCACGTGTCCTGGGACCTCGACACCGCCGTGTAGCCGGATCATTCAAGCTCTGCCACGCCAGTAGCCGCGACGATCAGGTGGTGAGCACGAAGTCCCCGCCATTGACGGCGGTCACCGCGGCACAGGCGGTGGCCCGATACGGCTACGTGCCGGTCATGTTGCTCGGCCTCAACGGCGCCGGTGTGGCGTTAACCGCCGCCGGCGCCCCGAAATACTGGCTGCTGGCCGTGATGGCCGTCGCGATTGCCACCGCGTTGCTGGTCGAACGTGTCATTCCGTATGACCCCGAATGGAATCATGATCAGGCAGACAGCAGGCGCGACCGCATCCACGTCGCAGTCAACGAGACGCTGATCCTGGCCAGCGTGGCTGCCATTCCACTACTGGCGGCGGTCGTCCCGGCCCCGCAGCTGTGGCCGCGCACCTGGGCATTGCCGCTGCAGGTCCTCGCCGCGATCATGATCGCCGACCTCGGCATCACCGTGGTCCATGTGGCCAGCCACAAGATCGGCGTGTTGTGGCGTTTCCACGCCGTGCACCACAGCATCACCCGCTTCTACGGCCTCAACGGCCTGATGAAACACCCGCTGCACCAAACCGTTGAGATGGCCGCTGGTGTGGCACCGCTCATCCTGATCGGTCTGCCCGTCAACGTCGCCTCCCTGCTCGCCCTCGCGGTGGCGATCCAGCTGCTGCTGCAGCACTCCAACGCCGACTACCGCGTGGGCCCCGCCAAGCACGTCTTGGCTCTCAACGAAGGCCACCGCTTCCATCACCTCAAGTGGGCCGGCATCGGCGACGTCAACTTCGGGCTGTTCACCCTGGTCTGGGACCACCTCATGCGCACCTACTCCTATAACCCCAGCCGCCGATTCGACTCCACCCAGCTCGGCATGGCCGCACACCCCGACTACCCCACCGCGTACGGGCGGCAGCTGATACACCCCTTCACCCCCGCCGGAGGGTGCAGCCTCAAGTCCACCACCGCGACGAAGGACCCCACCGCGTAGAAACCGACACTGGAGCAGGGCTGAGAGCGACCAGCGTCTAGCGCTCCCGGAACCGTGATTGCCTCAAGCGTTCCCGATCTACGCGTACTAGACCCATAGCCTCCTACGTGGCCCATTTCGCGCCACGGGCCGACGATCGACGAACAAACGATCGGCAGCCCGTTCGGCGCCTGCCAGAGCTAGCCGGATGCCATGTCGGGCAGGCCAGAGCGCAAGTCTGCGTCTTTACTGAATCTTCATCGAAGGACTAAGAAAGCCAAATGACGCATCAGCACACTTGAACCATATTCGTGAACGGTGCACCGCCGCCCGCGAACGGCCGTCGCGGCGCACGCAGTGCCCGCTCATCAGCGATGTCAACATTCGGATACGGAGACCACACTGATGCCGCAGGCGACTTGCCTCCCACCGTTTCGCAGGACGGCGCAGTGGCTGCGGACGGCCGTCCTAGCGATGGCGGTGCTGCTGATCGCGGCCGCGTGCAGCTCGTCGCCGGCCGCCGCGCCCCAGCCCGAGGTCATCACTGATAAAGGCACCCCGTTCGCCGACCTGCTAGTGCCCAAATTGCAGGCGTCGGTGACCGACGGAGCGATCGGCGTCGCGGTGGACTCCCCTGTTACCGTGTCCGCCGGTGACGGCGTTCTCGGCCAAGTCTCGTTGACCAACGAAGCCGGCGAACTCGTCGACGGACAGCTCAGCCCCGATGGCGTGTCCTGGTCGTCGGCCGAGCCGCTGGGCTACAACAAGCAGTACACCCTTCATGCCCAGGCCCTTGGACTGGGCGGCGCGACCACTACGACAGCGACCTTCGAAACCCACTCGCCCGACAACTTGACGATGCCCTACGTCCTGCCCAACGACGGGGAAACGGTTGGCGTGGGCCAACCCATCGCGATCCGCTTCGATGAGAACATCACCGATCGGATTGCGGCGCAGCAAGCGATCGACGTGACCACCAACCCCCCGGTCGAGGGAGCCTTCTACTGGCTCAATAATCGCGAAGTACGGTGGCGCCCAGCCGAATACTGGAAACCGGGAACAAAAGTAGAGGTGGCGGTCAACGCCTACGGCGTCAACTTCGGTGACGGGCTGTTCGGTCAGGATGACGTCACTACCCGGTTCACCATCGGTGACGAGGTCATCGCCACCGCCGATGACGCCACCAAAACGATGACTGTGCGGCGCAATGGTCAGATCGTCAAGACCATGCCCATCTCCATGGGTAAAGCCAAGACCCCGACCGATAACGGCGCCTACATCATCGGAGATCGTTACTCGTTTCTGGTGATGGATTCGTCCACCTACGGAGTTCCGGTCAACTCTCCTGACGGATACCGCACCGAGGTGGAGTGGGCGACCCAGATGTCCTACAGCGGGATCTACGTGCACTCTGCACCGTGGTCGGTGGGCAGCCAAGGTATCGCCAATGTCAGCCACGGATGCCTCAACGTCAATCCGGCCAACGCCCGCTGGTTTTACGACAACACCCGACGCGGCGACATCGTTGAGGTCATCAACACCACCGGCCCCACGCTGTCGGGGACAGACGGTTTAGGTGACTGGAACATCCCTTGGGATCAGTGGAAAGCCGGCAACGCCAACCTCTGAAACTCAGATCAGCAGCGGAGACTCACAACCGCCGCCTCCCAGTCACCTCGTGGCACCAGTTAGCGTGCCAGCAGGACGTTTCGCATCCACCGAACCGGGTTGCGAACTGCCAAGTGTCACCCAAGCATCGCGCCGTGGGGCCCACGCAGCACAGGTAGCGCAGCCCTTTCCGCTACGGCACCTTTGGTTTGCCGCCCTAGGTAAAGGCATTTTCACATGTCCGGACCACCGCTTATTTCGTAGCCTTTGCCATCGACGATCGACACTTTCAAGCACCCATTCGCAAAACACCATTAGCAATTTCAGCTGCCGAAGTTCCAGCATTGTAATTATGTTGCAGGTGTTACTGATGAGGCATATGTGAGTTAGGCTGATCTACGTATTCGCTACGTACATCGTTGCTGCACAGTACGGAACGCTCTGTTTCGCCTTTCTTGGCGAAACCAATCACCGGCGCTCCGACAGCCGAAAGAAAGAACGCCATATGGAACCGATGGCCCGATGCGTCCGCCCGGAGGAAGGCCGCGTATCTGCGGTCGGCTTTCGCCTGACTGGGGTGATCGTTGCCGTCGTCGCGACGGTACTTTTGGCGTGCACGCCAGCAGCCTCCGCCGAGCCGACAGGCGGTCCGTGGGATCCACTCCTGCCCAAGATCCCGAGTGCGGGAGCGCCCGGCGATCCGGTTGCCATCGCCAACGCGTCCTTGCAGGCGACGGCCGTTGCCACCCAGACTGCGATGGACTTGGGGCGTAGCTTCCTGAGCAGTCTCGGACTCGTCAGTCCCGCGGCAAGCCCCCAAACGAGCGTCCGCGGCAACCGTCTCTACGGTGCCCAGGCGATCGAATACGTTATCCGCAGGGCAGGAACGCAGATCGGCGTTCCCTACTCCTGGGGAGGGGGCAGCCTCACCGGCCCTAGTCGCGGTGTCGACCAAGGCGCAGGCACCGTCGGTTTCGACTGCTCAGGACTGACACGATTCGCCTTCGCCGGCGTCGGAGTACTGTTGCCGCGATGGTCCGGCGACCAGTACAACGCTGGCCGCAAGGTACCTCCCGCGCAAGCTAAACGCGGCGACCTCCTGTTCTGGGGGCCCGGCGGAAGCCAACACGAAGCGATCTACCTCGGCGGCGGAAAAATGATCGAGGCGCAACAAACCGGCGTTCCCATCAAGATTTCACCGGTGCGTACCGCCGGGATGACACCCTACGTCATACGGATTATCGAGACCTGACCCCGAACGCCTCCGCCAACAGCTTCCTCCCACCAAACGCCTTGTCTGCACCGGGTAATGGTTCAGCCGGCCAGACAGTAGCCGATGCCGCGGACCGTCCGGACATAGCGCGGACGAGACGGGGCGTCACCGAGCTTGCGTCGAAGATTGCCGATGTGCACGCCCAGTGCCGACCGCCCGCCGGGCTGCGTCGCCCCCCAAAGGACTTCCTGAAGTCGTCGGCACGTCACGGGCTCCCCTGGATCATCGGACAACACCCGAAGGATCGCGAACTCCGTTCGAGTCAGCGATATGACGTTGCCGCGCTGATAGACCCGCCGGACCCCCACGTCGATCACCAGATCGTCGACGTGGCGTCGCTGCGCGCCGCCGACCTCGCTGCGCTGGTGAGAACGCCTGAGCGTCTGCCGTATTCGCGTGTTGAGTATGTCGCGGGAGCCGATGGGAGCCACTCCGACGCGCGATATTAGTGGCGCCATATCTGTGTCGGCGAGCGCGACGACGCCGCAATGGGCGGCCTGGCGAACACGGTCAAGGACGACGGCGCCGTGCGCGGATGATCCCACGCACACCACCACCACATCGGGGTCATCGCCGAGCACCGCGGTGAGCGCTGCAGCATCTGAGCGTGCGACGTCGACGGCGAACTCTTCAGCGCGTAGGGTGCGGGCCAACATGTCGGCGTAGATGCGCCGAGGCTCAACCAGCAGAACGCGAATGCGCCCAGCGGCTACCGCCGGAGAGGCAACGCTGCCCGAAGCGGGGTGCGGCTCGATGGTCGTGGCAGTCTCCTTGCCAGCGTGGGCCATTCACGGCGTGAAGGCGTCTGCGCGGATGCTGGAACCAGCATATCGCCATCTACGTAGTTACTACGTAGATGACGATATGGGGTATCGAGCATGTTCGCGTCGTTGGGTGTTCAGCGCGGAGGTTGCGCGGAGGATGTCAGCTGTTCGGGTTGAAGTCGGCCCCGTCGGTCCAGCCGGAACAAGGCCGCGGCGGAGGCCAGCCCGATTGCCGACAGCAGAACCCACAGCAGCCAGGGTTGTCCGAGATCTCGGGCGGCCTGCATCAGCGAGCCGGTGGCCAGATTGCCGACAAGAATGCCGACTCCGACGATGGTGTTGTAGAAGCCGTAGTGCGTTCCGATGAGACGGTTGTTGGCCAATGAGACGACGGTGTCCATCTCGAACGGGAAGACCGCCGCCGACCCGACCGCCAGCACCGCCGTGGCGACGAGTAACGCGGTCGCGGCGGCGACTCTGCCTGCCCTGGTGTCATCAGGCAGCACGATCAGCGGCAAAAACGACGCCGCGAGGATCAGCATGCCGATCACCAGGGAGCGGCCGGCGCCCCAGCGGTGGGCGAACCATCGTGTGATCCGCATCTGGCCGAGGACGGCAACCAGACCCGAGACCACGAAGATCATGGCGGTGACAACGGAATCGTTGCGCGGAAACAGGTCTCGCGCCTGAAGCGGCAATGCCAGATAGACCTGGAATGACAAGACATACGACCCGATCATGGCCGCCGCGAAGAGCAGAAAGGAGCGGTTGGCCGCGACTGTTCGCCAGTCCTGCAGCACCGATGTCTTCTCGTCAGGTGTCCCCGCGGCGCGGTGGGGCAATGCTAAGAGTTGGGCCACGGTCAGCGCAGCGAACACGACCGCTGCGGCGGCAGCTGTCATTCGGAAATCGACGAACATCAAGGCCAGCCCGACAAGGGGTCCGGCCAGAATGCCCGCCTGATAGAACACGTTGAACACCGCGAAGGCTTCCACGCGCCGTGGGCCCGCGTCGGCCGCCAGATAGGCGCGCACCGCAGGATTGAACAGGGCGCCGGCGAAGCCGGTTGCTGCCGAGGCGATCAGAACCGCCGGTAGCGATTCAGCGAAGACAAGCAAGCCGAATCCTGCTGTCCGGAGGACACATCCGCAGACGATGAGCGGTTTGTAGCCCAGCCGGTCTGCCAGAGTGCCGCCGATGAGAAACATGCCTTGCTGGGAGAAGTTACGTACACCCAGCACCAGGCCGATGGCCCACGCGGCCAGCCCCAACGGGCCGGCGAGGTAGCCGGCCAGGTAAGGCATGAGCATGTAAAAGCCCAGGTTGATGCCGAATTGGTTGATCATCAGCATCCGACTGGGCCAACCAAAGCTGCGGAAGGCTGACAGCAGGGTCATCGTGACTGCCTCTCGGTGGGGTCGACAACGGTGGTGCATCGCGTCCACGCCGTGACTGTCTGGGTCATCGGGTCCTCAATGGTGGCGGGATGCCGTGGGAGCGCTGCGTCGAGCAGGCCGTGGGCGCGGCAGTAGTCGTCGTTGTAGATGGTGTCGAAGTAGCGCTGCGGACCGTCCGGGAAGATCGCTGCGACAGTGGCTCCGGCAGGGCTATTGCGTGCGACCCAGCCTGCAACTAGGGCGACCGCACCGACGCTCCAGCCGCCACTGGCGTAGTGGGTGGCCGCCAGGGTGCGGCATGCCCACACCGACTCCGCGGGGGCAACCCAATGCACTTCGTTGAACGCTTGGTAGTCGACGTTGCCGGGATAGATGCTCGATCCCAGGCCGCGCATGAGCCGAGAAGCCGCGGGCTGGCCGAAGATCGTCGAGCCCACCGTGTCGACGCCGATCAGCCGCAGCTGCGGGTTAAATTCTCGGAGGACGCGTGCGACGCCGGCCGAGTGGCCTCCGGTGCCCACCGAGCACACCAGGACATCAACGGCGCCGAGTTGTTCGTTCAGTTCCAACGCGAGCCCGCGGTAGGCCTCGACGTTATCGGGGTTGCTGTATTGATCGGGATGCCACGCGCGCGGGTCGGTGGCCAAGATCTTCTGCACGCGGTCACGGCGAGCCTGCTGCCAGCCTCCCTGTGGGTGCGGTTCAGTGACCAATTCGATGTCGGCGCCGAATGCGGCGAGCATATTCTGAATGATCGGCTCCATCCCGGGGTCGGTGACCAAGGTGACGGGGTGCCCGTAGACCGTTCCGGCTAGTGCGAGACCCAACCCCAGTGTCCCGCTGGTGGATTCGACTATGCGGGCGCCGGGGGCAAGTGCCCCGCGGGAGCGGGCGCGTTCGACCATGTGTAGCGCGGGTCGGTCTTTCATCCCTCCCGGGTTGAAGCCTTCGAGTTTGGCCCAAAAGCCCCGCTCTTCTGACGTGAACGGTGCGCTGATTCTCAAGACAGGGGTCTGGCCAACCATGGTGGCCGGCCGCTCGTTGCGGCCGCGTTGTGGCTGTGCCGATCGGGTGTGGGAAGTGCGTGCATGGCGGATTGGCAGGGCAGGATTCATCGATGAATGTCGCTTCTGTGAGGCCGCGACGAAGCGCGGCGACTGACGGCAGGTAGCGGTCACCGGCCACCGTCGAAGACGACGGGGCCTGACGCTAGCCGATCAGCGGCGCGCGATACACAGGTGGGCGAGCACGTCGCGGCCGGTGCGCAGGGCGCGGGCGTTCCGTGGTGGACCGCGGATAGGCGCCTTCGCCGCCTGGCACCACAGCAGCGGAAGCACAACCACGACGAGGCCCAACGCGAGCGCGATCAGGGAAACCGTTCCCCGCGGCAGGATCGCTTCGGCCAATGTGTCGGGCGTGCACTCGGCGTCGGGTTGGGAGACGTGGGGGTGGTCGAGCTCGACAGACATCGGCGCGCCGACCGCACTGGTGGCCAGGGTGTGCGGTCCGTGCGTAGGTGCCGCATTCACGCCGGGCAGTGCCCACTCGGCTCCGACGATGACGGTCCAGAACGCGATCAACGCCGCGACGATGGCGCGGCGGCGTTGCCCAGAGTTCGCGTCGAAGTACTTCACGATGTTGCCGACTGTAGCAGCGGATCGGCGAATTCAGGCTCGGCCCCTGAGCCGATGCCGGGTTGTGATCAGAGCGCGACCGCCGTCGCGCCGAGCCAACCGGCCGTTCCGTCGCACGATCGACTTCGCCCGATGCCCTTGCGAAAACGCCCTTTTGGAGGTTCCGCGAAGGAGATGCAATAGATCGGAGCGCTGCTTGTACCGCAGATCATCTACGGTTTTACTACGTAGATAATTTGCTCTCTATCGGCCCGCGCGCCAAGCGGTGTTTCCTTTGCTGGCGGCCTACGCGCATTGGCTCCACCTGCGCAGCGTGCGGCCGGCGTTGAGGCGCTAGTGGTGGCAGAGCACCTGGATGAGAGCGGGTGTGGCGAGCATGGCGGTGATCGCGGCTGTCAGGCAGATGCGGTGGCGCCATCGCACGTGCCGGCGTGTGGGGGTGAGCAGGCGCTGCGCTCGCGCGATGACCGCTGTTCCCGCCGCGGCGAGGCCTTCCCGCGCAGGCGGGTGTTCTCCGGCCAGAGCAGATAAACCAGCCAACAGCGGATGCGTGCCGACGCGGCGCACGGCGGTGTCGTCAGCGCACATCTCCAGCAGTTCACCCACACGATGAGGGGCCGTCGCGAAAAGCGGAAGCCGCGGCAGTGTGCCCCCCAAAGCGCGGAGCGCCATGAGGATGTGGTGGTGGCGCCCCGAGATGTGCGCGTTTTCATGCGCCAGAACCGCTTTGAGCTGTGATCGGTTCAACGACTTCATCGCCGCGGAGGTGACGATGATGGCGTTCGGGCGTCCGACCACGCAGTAGGCAGCAGGCCGGTCGGCCTCCACGACCACCACATTGGGATGGTCGGTGGGTCGGCCGACGATCCGCGCGGCACGCGCGTGCTCGTGACTTCGCGCCCGCAGCCGCGACAAGCAGCGACCGATCCGCATTACGACGAACCCTGACGTCAGGGTTCCTACCGCGATGAGAACAACAGAACCGATTCGTCCGGCCATGGGGGTGTGCTCGGAGAAGCCAAACAGCTCCAGGCACAGCGTCACGACCGCGCCCGTACGAATACTGTCCGTCGTTGCGCCGATGACCATGATCAGCGCGACGAGCCACGCCGTCAGCGTCGCGGCGACGGTGGCCAGCCAGGCGGCCACTCCCATATGGGGGCTGATGCCGTGACGGGTCATCCGCCTCAGGACCGGTGGCGCCCACCAGGCCAGCGCGCTGCCGTAGAGGAGCAGCCACAGCGCGGCGGTCATCACCGACGACCCTTGCGCAGAGCCGCCTTCAATTGAGCGGACTGCTCGGCGTTCATCTGCTCAACAAAGAAGGCCAGCACCGCATCGGTATCCCCGCCGGCGTCGAACGCGGCCTTCATCAAACGCGCGGAACGCTCCTCGCGGCTCATGGACGCCTGATACACGTACGCTTTCCCATCGCGCTGACGTTGCAACCAGCGCTTGCGGTACAGGTTGTCCATCGTCGACATCACGGTGGTGTAAGCGATCTGGCGCCGTTGAGAGATCTCGTCGAAAACCTCACGCACCGTGACAGGCTCGGCGTAATCCCACACGCAATCCATGACCACCGCTTCGAGGTCGCCGAATCCTCGCTGTTCCATTTGCGCCTCCCGCTCTCCGCGACGAGCTGGCCTCCTCGCGCCCCGAGCTCTTCAGTCCCCAATGTAGCCGCCGAGCTGGGAAAAGCCGCGATACGCCTCACCTGGACCGCATAGGGCCAGCATCTGCACTACCGGCCGCGGCGCGTGAACCTAGCGCCCGTGGCGCACAGTTGTAACCGACCTGAGACTGTGACAGACGTTCCTCCTGATACCAAAGTGATGTACGTTCCGTCTACGTACTATTGTGCTACGTACTTAGCTCGGTAGTAGGAGTGCCGCGGGTGCCTTTCGGCTTAGGTGCGCGGCTCGACAACGCTCACCCCAGCTGAGGAGATTCGATGCGGCGCCTCACTTCTTTTCTGAGTCTCTGTGCATTAATGCCGGTACTGGTGCTCAGCGCCCCGGGTACCGCTGTTGCCGGGCATGACGGCAGCCCCGATCGCGACGACGTTCCCTCATTGGTTGCGGCGGTCGCCGACGCGAACCAGCGGATGGCCGACGTCGGTAGCGACATTCAGATCAAGCAGGAGGGCGTCAACCGTGCCCTGGTCGAGGTCGCGGCCGCTCGCGACACCCTCGCGCAGGCCCGGCGCGACGTTGTTGCCAGCGACCAAGCCCTGACCGACAGTCGACACGCGATCGAGGCCGCGCAACAGCGTTTTGACCGCTTCGCCGCGTCGACCTATATGAACGGGCCGTCGGGTGCGTTGCCGCTGGCACGAAGTCCCGAGGAGATCCTCGCCGGGGCCTCGACCCAGCAGACCCTCACCATCAGCTTTCAGCGGGTCCACGACGACCTCCTGCGTCGGCAGACCGATCAGGCCAACAAGCTTTCTGCTGCGACGGCAGCGCGGGCGCGCGCCGAGAGCGCCGCCGCGGACGCCCAACGCCGGCAAGACGACGCGGTAGCCGCACTCCGGGACGCCCAGCAGACGTTTACCGCACAGCAACGCGAGGTCGAACAGCTCGCTACCGAACGCGACTCCGCTCAAGCACGACTGGAAGCCGCCCGACCGGTGGCGGCGACGGCTGCCGCGCCCAGTGCCGCGCAACCCGGCGCTGGGCCGGCATCCGGCGCTCCCTGGGACCGCGGCACCACGTCGCCGGGGGGCGCCACTAAGGGGGGCCTGTGGGACACCACGCTGCCGATGGTGCCCAGCGCTAACGTGGCCGGCGACCCGGTGGCCATCATCAATGCCGTCCTCAAGATCATGGCGACCTCGGCGCAGCTGACGGCCGACATGGGCCGTAAGTTCCTCACCAAACTCGGCATTCTGTCTCCAGTCACCGCCGCCGCAGATCCCGGCATCACCAACGGACGCATCCCCCGCCTCTACGGCCGCCAGGCCTCAGAATTCGTGATTCGCCGCGCCATGTCACAACTGGGCGTGCCCTACTCCTGGGGCGGCGGCAACGCCAACGGCCCGTCACGAGGCATCGACCAGGGCGCCAACACCGTGGGTTTCGACTGTTCGGGCCTGATGCTGTATGCCTTCGCCGGCGTCGGCATCAAACTCGACCACTACTCCGGATCGCAATACAACGCAGGCCGCAAGATCCCCTCGTCACAGATGCGACGCGGTGACCTCATCTTCTACGGCCCCAACGCCAGCCAGCACGAAGCGATGTATCTGGGCGACGGCATGATGATCGAAGCCCCCTACACCGGGTCGGTCGTCAAGATCTCGCCCGTGCGCACCTCCGGCATGACGCCCTACGTCACCCGCTTGATCGAATATTGACATCGCCGCGATGCCGCGCAGGTGGACCGGTCAGTGCGCCGCGGTGCCGCCGCTGCGAATCGGCCTCCTCGGGCACGTCAGGCCGCCCCGAACGACGCGGCCAGCGAGAGGCGTTAAATAGCGCCGCCGCGCCGGCGATCGCAGCCGCCCACAGCACCACGACCACGGCACACAGGATCAGCCACGCTTGCCACCCGAGACTGTTCGGGCACACGTCCATCAGCCAACGCATGTCAGGCCCTCCTCCGCAGTGAGCCTCACCCCACCGCAGGAGGAAAACGGTATGAGTCGTGTGAAGATCTGCTGAAGATCGAGCCGCTCGGTCAGCCATACCTGGTTACGGGCGCACCAGCAGGCACCATATGGGACATGCAGCACCACCACCTGGGCGCGCCTGAGAGCGCGAAGGGATACCGCGCGCTGGTCGTCGACGACGAACTCCCCCTGGCCGAAGTGGTGGCCAGCTATCTCGAACGCGAGCAGTTCGAAGCCGTCGTCGCCGGCAACGGTGTCGACGCAATCGCCGTCGCACGCGACCTGGATCCCGATGTCGTCATCCTTGACCTTGGCCTACCCGGCATCGACGGACTCGAGGTCTGCCGGCAATTGCGGACCTTCTCCGACGCCTACGTCGTCATGCTCACCGCCCGTGACACCGAACTGGATACCGTGCTCGGCCTCACCGTCGGCGCCGACGACTACATCACCAAACCCTTCAGTCCCCGCGAGCTGGTCGCGCGCATCCGCGCCATGCTGCGGCGACCCCGCATCCTGCAAACAGCCGCCGCACCCGCCGAACGAGAGACAGCCCCGCCGCGCCGCTTCGGCGGACTGAGCATCAACGTCGCCGCCCGTGAGGTACATATCGACGACGAACTAATCCTGTTGACCCGCACGGAATTCGACATTCTCGAAGCCCTGTCCGCGCGGCCAGGAATCGTGCTGAGCCGCCGACAACTTCTCGAAATAATCCGCGACGAACCCTGGGTCGGCAACGAACACCTCGTCGACGTCCACATCGGACACTTGCGACGCAAACTCGGCGACGACGCCGCACGCCCCCGCTACATCGCCACGGTTCGAGGTGTCGGATACCGGATGGGAACCGGACAGTGACTCCCCCACCTACGTCGACCCCTCGCCGGCGTCGACGGCCGGGCCGTCCCGGTATCGGCCTGCGACTCCTGGCGGCCCAAGCCATCGTGCTGGCGGCCGGAGCGGCGACGACCGCGGTGGTCGCTGCCGTGGTCGGCCCACCGCTGTTCCGCGAACACCTCCACCGTGCCGGTGTCCCGATGGACTCCCTGGAAGAAGTCCACGCCGAAGAGGCCTACGGCTACGCAACGGTGATCTCCATCGGAGGCGCCCTAGCGGTGTCAGCACTGGCCGCCCTCGCGGTCAGCTTCTACGTCAGTCGACGCCTCCAACGGTCCATCACCGAAGTCGCCGCCGCGGCCACCGATGTCGCTGAAGGGAACTACGACATCCGCGTGTCACCGCCGCGCCTCGGCGATGACTTCGACGCCCTCGCAACCGCATTCAACCAAATGGCCTCCCGGCTTCAAGCCGTCGATTCGACACGCCAGCAACTGTTCGGAGACCTCGCGCACGAGATCCGCACACCCGTGGCAGTACTCGAGGCCTACATCGAGGCACTCGAAGACGGCGTGCGCTCCTTGACACCCCAGACAGCAGCCATGCTGCGCGACCAAACCCGTCGGCTGGTGCGATTCTCCGATGACGTCGCCGCGCTGGCGAAGGCCGAGGAAAGTGCGATGTCTATGTCCTACGCCTCCCTCGACGTGGACCGCCTAACCCGCCAGTGCGTCGCAGCAGCACAAGAACGCTATGACACCAAGGGGGTCGGACTGCACGTACACCTCCCGCAACCGCTACCGCCGCTGTGGGCCGACGAACAACGACTGTCTCAAGTGTTGGGGAACCTGCTGGAGAATGCGCTACGGCACACACCGCCCGGCGGGTCGGTACACCTTCACTGTCTTCGTGACGGCGACCAGGTAAAAATCGCTGTCGCCGACACCGGAGAAGGGATCGCCGCCGAGCACGTCACCCGAGTGTTCGAACGGTTCTACCGGGCAGACACCGCCCGCGACCGCGAGCACGGCGGCGCCGGTATCGGGCTCGCCATCGCCAAAGCGCTCATCGAAGCCCACGGCGGATCCATCTCGGTAGCCAGTGCTGGACCCGGCGCCGGCGCAACATTCACCATCGCCCTGCCCATCACCCCGATACGCAGCCAGCACCACCCTGCGACGGCTGACTCAGCGCGTCCCTGACGAGTGCCCCTCCGCGCTACTTGTCCAACATTCCCTGCATCGTGTCGATCTCCGCTTGCTGAGAAGACACGATGTTGCGCGCCATCTCGACTGCCGCCGGGAACTGGCCGTTGTCAACCTCCTGCTGCGCCATCATGATCGCGCCCTTGTGATGCTCGATCATCTGCGTCAAAAAGAGTCGGCTAGCCTCAGCGCCCTGCGCATTCTGCAGTGCAGCCATATCGGCTTCCGACATCATGCCCATACCCCCGCCGCTCATACCCGGCATATCACCCATGTCTCCGCTGGGCATTTGATGGCCAGGCATGTCATGACCGGGCATTGCGGCAGTGCTGGGGGCCGTTGTCGACGAGGACACTCCCCAGTCCCGCAGCCAGCCCTGCATCTGTTCGATCTCAGGACCCTGAGCGTTCTTGATCTCGTTGGCGAGTGACACTACTTCAGGATCAACTCCCTGCTTGCCGAGCAGCATGTCGCTCATCTCGATCGCCTGCTGATGATGAGGGATCATGCCCTGCGCGAACGCCGCATCAGCATCGTTATGCGCAGCGTCACTGCTCGCAGCACTAGGCGAAGCCGACGCCGACGCTGCCGCTGAGGTGGTGCTCGACGCCGATGACTGAGACTCGTTCGTTGCATTCGAACAGCCACTGATAACCAGGGCCGACGCCGCAAGCGCCGCAAACCCGAATCCAAAACGCTTGTGCTGCATCGCACATCCTTCCTCAAACATCTTCGTGACACCATGCGTCCACACGGCAAGCCTTGCGCCGCCGGACCCCAGCCTCAGCATGCCGAGTATGGGTCGGTTCGCGATCCGATGAAGATTTGATGAAGACACCTCCCCCGGTCCTTCACCCGGTCGGCGCACCCGAGGCGCAGCCACCTCACGCGGTAGCCACGCACCGCCCACCTACTATTGAACTACGTAGATCTCGTGACCGGAAGGTGTCCGTGTGCTGATCCGCAACCTTTTCGCCATCGCCCTGACCGGGGCTCTGGTCACGGCCTGTTCGTCGAACGCCCCCGAAAGCCCGCCACCCGCCGTCGTGCCGGGCATGGTGCACATCCACGGCCTCGGCATCAACCCATCTGACGACAAGCTCTACGTCGCAACTCATTACGGCCTCTACACCGTTGAGCAAGATCAGGCGCCCCAACGAGTCGGTGAACTCTCGCAGGACTTCATGGGCTTCACCGTCGCCGGCCCCGACGAATTCCTGGCCAGCGGCCACCCGGACCCCGCCGATCGCCAACAGCCCCCGCACCTCGGCCTGATCAAAAGCAGCGACGCCGGCCAGTCCTGGGAACCTCTGTCATTGCACGGTAGCGCCGACTTCCACGCACTCGAGTACCGCCACGGACGGGTCTACGGTCACGACAGTCAATCCGGCACCGTGATGGTTAGTTTTGATCAGCGGTCCTGGCAGCAGCGCGCAGAAGTCCCCGCCGTCGACCTCGCAATATCACCGGATGCCCCGGATGAGATCCTCGCGACAGCACGCCAAGGGCTGCTCCGAAGCACCGACGGGGCGAGGACGTTCAGCGCAGTCACCGGTGCGCCGGCACTGCTGTTCATCAGCTGGCCCGACCGCGGTCCCCTGCTCGGCGCCGACCTCGAAGGACGGCTGTACACCAGCGCCGACGACGGGCAGACCTGGCAGCCGGGCCACTCGCTCAACAACAAACCCCAGGCCCTGCTCGCCGCGGGCAACGGTCAGGTCTACATCGCCACTGATACCGCCATCTACACCTCAACCGACAACGGTGCCACGGTGAACGTCCTCACCGCTGTCGAATAGACGGCTGGCACCCGAAACCCCACGGAATACCGCACCAACGCATCTGAGGAGCCGCATTGCCGGATGACCACCTTCTCATCACCGATGGCGCCACCATCGCCTACCAGCTCAGCGGCCCACCCAACACGGTGCCAGTCGGCTATGGGCACGGCGTGCTCATGAGCCGGCAGATCGTGCGCGGCCTGGGCATCTTCGACGTCGACGCTATCGCCGACCGCCGCCGTCTAATCACCTACGACCAACGCGGACACGGCGCATCACGGGGCCGCCCAGAACCCGAGGACTATCGCTTCGAGCAAGCAGCCAACGATCTGCTGCGCGTCCTGGACGCGGCCGGCCTCGATGAACCCATCGATTTCGCCGGATCCTCGCTCGGAGCCGCTGCAGCACTGCACGCCGCCCTCAACGCTCCTCGCCGATTCAGGCGGCTGGCACTTGTGATCCCTCCCGTCGCCTGGGAAACAGGGCCCGATCAACTGCGCCAGTGGTACTTCGACACCGCTGACCTCATCGACTCCATTGGACCAACCGCGTGGCGACAACAATGGGCCGACGCTCCCCCACTGCCGATCTTCGCCAACTACCCGCAAGGCAAGTTTCAACCCGGCGTCGACGACGATGTGGTCTCCGCCGCGCTGCGCGGAGTCGGCTCCTCCGATCTACCCGACCCCAATCGGCTGACCTCCATCCGCCAGCCCACGTTGGTGCTGGCCTGGGACACCGACCCCTTGCATCCCATCTCCACCGCCGAGCGCCTCGCTGAGCTGATCCCCGACTCGACGCTGCACGTCGCTCACACCATCGACGAGATCCGCGAGTGGACCGAAATCACCAGCCACTTCTTCTCCGATTGACGCAGCGCCGCGGCGGCGGCCTAGTACCGCCGGACGTTGTGAATTGGTGCCGACGAGATCGGCGCAACCTTCACCGGCGTTCCGAACGTGGACGCGTGAACCATCATCCCGTCACCGATGTAAATCCCCGCATGGGAAACGTCGCCGTAGAAGGTCACGATGTCACCGGGTTGCATATCGGAAACAGCCACCGGCTGCCCGCCCTGCGCGAGCGCTTGACTGGACCGGGGCAACGACTTCCCGTTCTGCAGGAACGCCCACTTGATCAGCCCTGAGCAATCGAACGCATCCGGGCCGGTGGCGCCCCACGAATACGGTGATCCCACCCGTGTCAGGGCAGCTTGCACGACCGCAGTTCCGCTGCCAAAGGATCCGCCGCCGGCCGGGCCCGGCATGGCCACAATGCTTGAATCGTTCGCCGACGGGGACGGCGGCAGCGGTGGGGGCGGCGGCCCGGGATCGGCCAAGATGGCCCGCTGGTCAGGTGTCAGAGCCTCGTAGCGGGCCTGCACGGCACGAATCTGCTCCTGCATTCGACGGTGTTTGGCATCAAGGTCCGTTCGCACCGCGGCGGCCTCGTCGGACGCGATCCGTGCTTGCGCTGCCGACTTCGCCGACTGGTCTGCAGCTGCGGCGGCGCGCGCACTGGCCGACCGGAACGCAGCCATCTGCACAGTCAGCTCCGACGCAACCGCCTTCTGGACTGCCAGCTGATCGATCAAATCCTGAGGAGACGTCGCCGTCAACGCCGCCGCCAAGGTATCCGTGCGCCCACCCATGTAGGCAGCCGCGGCCAACCTATCGACTGCAGCCTGATACCTCACCAGATCGGCCGCCGCTGCATCCGCGGCCATGCGATCCGAAACCGCCCCCTTCTCCGCAACCTGCTGCGCTGCGAGCTTCTCGTCAAGGTCGATCTGCGCCGTGTGAATCTGCTCGGTGGTCTGCTCAGCCAGACGCGACAATTCAGTCAGTTCGGCAAGCGCATCAGCCGCCGGATCAGCGCGCACATCGGTTGCCAAAAGCGCAGCAACAACGCCGAAAGCAACCAAAATGCAGACGAGCCGCCTGCCCAACGCGCGCGGCAGGACCGCAAGCACAGATGAAGTCACAACAGCGAAAACCTTCGGCGAAGTGGGCAAGTACGTACTAGATACGTAGGTCACGATTAGGTTACGAGGCCAGGCAGCCACTGTCCAGCCGGGCCTTGCGAAACAACCGGTCCATCCACTGAGGCCGGAAAGGGCCCTGAAATCCGGTGACCTGTGTCCTCGCCACTCGAAGCGAACCGCCCAGCATCCCCGAATAGCACGGCGTGGCACATCCGATCCAGGGCGATGAGGAGGACACGGCGGCAGGTGCTACCAGCGCGCAGAACAATGCGATCGCACCCCGACCTCCTCGCCGGCACCGTGCAGCGCGGCAAGGCCACTCTTGCTTACCTCAGGCTTTCTGCCCCCCGCGTCGGTCAGTTCTTCAAGCTTGCGCGCTTGAGCAACACGCCGCGCGTCGATCTCAACGGCCACGGCACGGCGAAACGATCGGGCGGCACCGCATCTGCCGGGCCCGCACCGCCCGAGTTTCTGCTCTGCTCGTGTTGTTCGACGCCAACACGGTGCGACGTCACGCGACGCGGTACTCGTGCAGCGCGGCTAAGCGCCCGCGCGCGACACCACCGCCGCACACCCTTCCAGCTCGGCACTGCGACACCGCGCGCCAGACCATCCAGCTCGCCGCACCCGCTCCCACGCGCACCGGCTCCAGGGGGGCCCTGACGTATGTCACCACAGCGTGGCCTGATCACCGAGCAGCGCCGCGTCCCCACCATGGCGCACCGCCTCCCGCAGCGTCGCCGACCGTTCCCGTCGAATACCGCGACCGTCGAGGCGTCGCAACGCATATCGGCCGCCGCCGCGACGCATCCGCGCCATCCGCTCAATGTTGTCACCCTGCGGGCCGGACCGACGTGCTGATGGGGTTTTGTTGCCGCCGAGATCTTGACGCACACGGTTGTCGCATTCGTGAAGCCCGAGCACCCCAGCGGCCACTACACCGGACACGATCGCCAACGCGTAGCGGTGCGGGCGAACGCACAATCCTGAACGCTCGCGGGTCAGGTAGAGCTGACCGTAGCCATCGGCGCCGATCGCGCCGGTCCAGATGTTGCAATCCGAAGCCGTTGGGCCGCAGACGACATGGCTGTGAAAGCGCGTGATCTCGGCAGCGTGCACACGCTGATCAACAACAAGCTGTCCCGCGCTTCTCATGGCCGTTGAACCTATCCGCCGGCACTGACATTCAGCACGGCCACCGCGGCCCGCTCCACCGGTGCCGTAACCCTGCTCCCGGGTGCCCCTTTACCGCTGCGCAGCCCCTGCCACGTCGAGCGCTCCCCACCGCGCTGGGCAGACCTGGTGTAGTCGGACGCACAGGCCGGTTCGCAGCACCAGGGGCGCGACCGGCGTGTGCGTCAGCGGGCCGACCGGCGTAACGGCGCACCTCCATGATGGCCCACGCACCCGCCGACCCACGCACCCCGGCCGTGCACATCGTGGTGCACCACCGGCCTCGTTGCACCGTTGCGCAGTGCGTCACGCCGAGGCTGCATCCGCCGGAGGCTGGTCAGCGTGGGGGTCAACCCCCTGAGCGGTCGGGCCGGACAATGCCTCCAGACCTAGTGCATGCGAACCATTCCCGGCAGTCCGCTTCTCGGATTTCGGAGCATGCCGTGCCATGGTGCGGACGATCCCGATTCCGACGTCGGTCCGTGCGGCGATGGTCGTCAGCGTCTCACCACGGCCCTGCATACGTGCGACCGCCGCGCCGGCCTTGGCCCGATGGCCAGCCACCCGCTTGGCCGCTTCTGCGTCGACCTGCGCGCGCAGCTGGGCCAGGCGCTCCCTCTTCCAACTTTCGACTTCGGCGACCTTGCCGACCGCGACGAGAAAGTCCGCGGCGTCATCGATGTTCGCCTTATCCCGCGCGGCGCGTTCCTCGTTGGCGCGTCGGGTCACTTCGCGTGCCCGGCGCCGGGCTTCCACCTTGGACGTTGCTGCTGTCATGGTCGCCGACAGTAGAAGGTTCACCGGCGAGCGGGCCACCACCGCAGCCACATTCGCCTCTCACCAATTTTTTTCGCCTTCACCGCATCTGTCTACCGCCACTCACCTCACCACGCCCACAGCCAGCGTCCCTCACCACCGCGCACCGCCCACCCAGCTCCCTGCCCCATGACCCCCTTCCGTCGCCCCACCACAGACCACACACCTCTTGCACTCAGGGCCCGAAGGTCGCGAATCAACCTGAAGTTGACGCGTATATCTGGCGCATGGGACCAGCGCCGGATGCGCTTCATTGAACCACTTTCGTGTTCCTCCTGGTAGACGGATTTCGCTCGCAGGTGTGGTAACTTGCGGTTGTCATTGACAACTCTAAGTTGACGATAGATGGAGGTTCTCTTGTGAGCGTTCCGGGGTCGGCGCACTTGGTTCTTGCCTCGGGCGTGGTTCACCTGGACGAGGCCAGCGCAGTCTTCGAAGCGATGCTGTCTGGGTGGGGTCGTCAACAGGCGTCTCGGCTACTCGCTGCTGAGGCCACGATCGAGCCGCGGCTGGCGTTGGTGCGGCGGTTCGCAGAGTTCGCCGGGGCGCCTCCGTGGGACTGGACTGCCGGCGATGTCGAAGACTTCACGGCCGCTTTGATGTCGGGCCCGGAACGCAAAGCACCGTCGACCATTCGCGGCTATCACATGTCGTTGCGGATGTTCTGCGACTACCTACTCGATAGCCGCT
Organism: Mycobacterium sp. GA-2829; assembly: GCF_001499965.1. Classification (GTDB taxonomy): domain Bacteria; phylum Actinomycetota; class Actinomycetes; order Mycobacteriales; family Mycobacteriaceae; genus Mycobacterium. The sequence continues at coordinate 38,328 of NZ_LQIT01000025.1, read as the reverse complement.
ACGGTTGGATCGCGCAATGCGAGAACAGGTTCGGACGGATCCCATCGCAGGTCTGTCACGACTACAACACCGCCGCGCATCTGGTCGACTACGAGGGCAAGCCCGCGCGTCGCCCGTTCACCTACGACGAACTGGAAACATTGTTCGATTTCCTCGATGATCGCGTCGATGTTCTCGCTCGGTCCAGGAACAAAGGCGCGTTCGCGGCGCTGCGCGACGCACAGATGATCAAGACGGCCTACGCCTTCGGTTTACGCCGCCGCGAGCTGTGCTATCTCGATCTCGCCGACCTGCGTCCGAACTCGCGGATGCCGGCCTGGGGCACGTTCGGCGCCGTCCACGTTCGCTACGCCAAATCACGTCGCGGCAGCTCTCCCAGGCGTCGCACCGTGCTCGCCGTTCCGGAGTTCGACTGGGTGATCGACGGACTGCGCCAATGGGTCGACCACGGCCGCCCACTCCTCAGCCCCGGGAACCGTCAAGAGCTCTGGCTGACCGAGCGTCGACGGCGCGTGGCGACCAAGACCATGGATAGGCGATTCGCCGTCGCACGGGTGCAAGCGGGACTGCCTGCCGAGCTCACCTTGCACTGCCTGCGGCACTCCTATGTCACCCATCTGATCGAGTTCGGTTATCCGGAGCGGTTCGTCACCGAACAGGTGGGGCACTCGTATGCCTCGACCACCGCGATCTATACCTCGGTGTCCGACGACTTCAAGACCAAAACACTGCAGGCGGCGCTGCGCCGCGTCTACGGATCATCCACGACGACAGGTGAAGGCGGAGATGAGCACTAGGACCGTGCTGCGGTGGAACCTGCGTCAGCTGATGGCCCAGAACGGAATGTTCGCCACCACCGACCTTGTCGCACCGCTGCACGAGCGTGGCGTGGAGATCTCCCGACAGATGGTGCACCGGATCGCGACCAAGCCCCCGCAGCGCATCAATCTCGACCTGCTCGCCGCCCTCTGCGACATCTTGTCGTGCACGCCCAACGACCTGCTCGAGCTCGTCGCCGAACAAGTCCGTGAGGCGCCCGCGGTCAACGACAGCGGACCCGGCATCGGCGACCTGCGACCCATCCGCGCCACCATCCGCCGCCCCCACGACAACCAGTGACTCAGCGGGCCTGCTGGGAGTGTGCAAGCACCATCCGGCTAACCCCACTGACGCACGGGCGTCGCATCTGTGTCGCATGCCGTCGCAGACGGCACTATCACCCCGAGAAATGCCCGCGGTGTGAGACCGTGCGGCCACTGGCGTGGCAGCTCGACGATGCCATCGTGTGCGCCTCCTGCGCCGGTGTCGCATCGATCTTCACCTGCAGCGAATGCGGCCGCGAAGAACACCCCTACGGGTTCTACCGATGCGCCCGCTGCTTCCTACGCGAGCGCCTCACCGAGCTGCTCACCGACCCGATCAGCGGCTCGATTCATCACCGACTACGGCCCGTGTTCGACGAACTGATCAACGCCGACCGCCCACAGACGGTGCTCTGGTGGCTGCGAAAGAAGCCCGGTACCGGCCCGCAGCTCCTTCGCGACATGGCCTGCGGAACGCGTGAAATCAGCCACGACACCTTCAGCGATCTTCCCTCGGACCGAGCCCACGATTACTTGCGCAGCCTCCTGGTCGCGGTCGGCGTTCTGGGCCCGATCGACATCCGCGTCGAACGGATGCTGCCCTGGATCGAGGACGTTGTAGCCGAGCTTCCGGCCGAAGACGCCGCCATCGTTCGCCGATTCGCGCATTGGCATGTACTGCGCCAGATGCGCAAGGCCTCCCACGAGAACCGGCTGACGAGATCGATGACCGATGCCTGCCGTCGTCGCGTCCGCGTGGCGATTCAGTTCATGGCGTTTCTGCACACCCACGACGCCACTCCGGCGACAGCGACACAGGAGATGCTGGAGCGCTACCAGGCGCTCCACCGGAGGCCGCTCACTGCCGAGTACGCCTTCCTCGTCTGGCTACGCCAATCCCGCATCAACACCACACTGAGGGTCACCGATCCGCCACGGTCACCTCCCTCGGTAACCGTCTCGGATTCCCAGCGGTGGGCCGCCGTCGGGCGGCTGCTGCACGACGACACAATCCGCCGCAAAACCCGCATCGCGGGACTGCTCACATTGTTGTTCGCCCAACCTCTTTCGCGCATCGTCGCCCTGCGATCAAGCCAAATCTCGATCTCCGACGATCACGCCGTGCATGTCGTCTTCGCCGCCATCCCCATCCAAATGACTCCCCTACTCGACGACCTCATCCGCGAGCATCTGGAGCAGCAATGCGAAAGCCGCTACACCCCATCCCATACGGGCTGGCTGTTCCCCGGCCGACTTCCCGGCACCCACCTGTCCACCGAGAACATCCGCACCCAGCTCGTCGCGGTCGGGGTGAAACCCTACGAACATCGCAAAGCCGCCCTCTTCCAGCTCGCCAGCGACATGCCCGCACCCGTGCTGGCCGAACTGCTCGCGATCACCACCAAGAACGCAGCCGCCTGGGCCAAACTCGCCGCCCGCGACTGGACCGATTACGTCACCGAACGCGGCAGATCAATGCCGCATCGAAGGCGGAGCTAACTCGCAACAGCGATGTCGTAACCACTCCATGCCGCCGAGGCCACGATTCGCCTGCTCTCGTCAAAGTTGTTCTTTGTCAATCCTCCTCGCCACAAGTCAAGCAATCGAGAAACGGGTTCAAGCAGTTGCGCGCCCTCAAGCGTCTGAGACGCCGAACCGCGGGTGACCTGCACTTCGGGTAGCTCACTACCCTGCTGCGAGTCTCCGCACCTCGCTGTGGAACGGAAACCAGCGTACGGCCTCGCCGATGATGGCGACGAATGGTCCTTCGATGCCATCACCGACGCGATTTGCGAGAGGCGAAAAGGGCCCGAAGACCAGCCGGCTCGACATTGTGATTTCGTTGTGCCTAGCGAGCTGAGCGCGCCGGGCGGCCCGTCTTCTTGGTGGCGATGTTCGATTTTATGGCGTCGCTGTCGGTGTTGCGGTGGGCGGCGAGAAAGTCATCGACGATGTTCGCGCAGTCATTGTGAGTGATAGTGCGAAGCCCGGTCATTCGGGCGAAGGCGAGTGGTCCGACGAGTTGGCAAAGCGCCAGTTCCTGGTCGAAGTCGTTGAGTTCGGCTTGAGCTTTTGGGCTGGTGAGTACGGCGTCAAATGGTTGACGATATTGATCGACAACTCGGGTCCGTAGCGCCCCGGATGTGTGGCGGTCTTCCGCTTGGGCATTGGAGCCGGTGGGCCCCAATGAGAGCCACGCGAGTGTCGTGACATGCAGCGGTGCGTCGTTGAAAAGGGCGGCTTGGCGGCTGAGCAATTCGATCAGCTGCTCACGGAGGGGTCCGCTGGTCGGTGCCGGAGTGGTCACTTGTGGAAGTAGGCGTTCGAACGTGGCTGCCAGTAAATGCGACGAACTGTGGAAGTGGCGGTACAGCGTGGTTCGGGCCACTTTGGATGCTTTGGTGACGGCATCGATAGTGACCGCTTCCACCCCACCGGTGCTCAGTAGCGTTGCCGCAGCATCCAGCAGCCGGGTGCGTGACCGGATGAGCCGAGGGTCCACGTCGTCGTCAGGGACGGGCACTGCCTGACTGTCGCTCACTCGTTCACCTCGGCGGTCGATCTTCACGCGATGCTGTCACGGCAGTCTAGCAGTGTGGTACTAACGGTAGCGCAGCGAAACCGATCGTATTGGAGGGTGACGGTGCCCGAAAGCCTGTTGCCGCCCGAGCGGCTGCCCTCGCACACCACGACATGCATGGGTTGCGGCCCGGACAACCCCCACGGACTGCGGTTGGTGGTGCATCGTAGCGGCGACGCGGTGTACACCGATGTGACGTTCGATGAGCGCCATATCGGGGCCCCGGGCCTGGCCCATGGCGGGGCAGTGGCCGCGGCATGTGATGACGTCCTGGGCTTCACGTTGTGGATCGCCGGAACCCCGGCGGTGACCCGCACCCTGACGGTCGAATATTTGCGGCCGGTGCCGCTGCATCAGACCCACCGGATTACTGCCCACATCGTCTCTCGTGAAGGGCGGGCGCTGCATGTCACGGCGACAGGCACGGGTGAGGGTGGGATCGCCCGCTTCACCGCCAGTGCAGTGTTCATTGTCGTCAGCCCTGAGCACTTCGCCGCACACGGCGATGTCAGCGCTTTCGGCGATCTTCTGGAGCAGTTCTCGCGCCGCGGCGGCCTCGACCCGGAGCCGTCATGACTGTCCCTCAGGCGCGCAGCCACGGGAAAACCCCGCCTTCGGAAGCGAACTCGGTCGCTGCAGAGAAGCGAGCCGCTAACGCGTCGCGTTCACGCGCGTCCGCACGGCGCCGGGAGACCATTCTTGATGCAGCTTTGGTCGTGGCCGCGGCGGGTGGTTACGAGGCGGTTCAGATGCGGACAGTTGCCGAGCGGGTCGGCATCGCCGTCGGCACGCTTTACCGCTATTTCCCGGCGAAAACCCACTTGCTGGTGGCAGCGCTGACGCGCGAGTTCCGTCGACTCGACTCGGCCGGGGACTGGGCGAGTGGTGAGGGCACACCGCTGGAACGGCTCGAACGGCTCACCGCACATCTGCATGACCGCTGGCAGCGCGACCCATGGCTGACGACGGCCATGACACGGGCCTTCGCAGTCGCAGATACCCGCGCCGCCGCGGAACTCGACCGCGCGGCCGATGAGATCCAGATCCTGCTGGCCCGCACGCTCAGGGGCGGCGAGCCCACTCCTACCGATCTGCACGTGGCTGGGATCATCTCCGACATCTGGCTGGCCAACCTCGTGGCCTTCAGCGGCCACCGCGCGACAGCCGCCGACACCCGCGACCGCATTGACCGAGCCACCAGGCGCGTCGTGACCAGCGCTGCTAGGCCAGCCGTCTACCGGTAACGATACTGCTGGTATCGCAGCGATACTTGGCGTACTCTTTGGGGATACGGCTCAACGATGCGTCGAAAAGAGACTGCCATGTACACCCAATGGATCGAAAACCTTGTCGTACAACGCCTCTCGCTGCACGGCGGCCTGGTTCTGGATTTCGATGATTACAACGAAATCGTCATCTCCTGCCCCCTACTATTGACGCTTCCTGCCGTCGGCACCTACCCCATCGAGGCGGTGCGTATTGACCCCCTCAGGATCGCGACCCACGAACGCCCGCTGCTGAACCTCGCCGGCGCACTGTGCACCCAGGCCTGGTCCAGCGACGATGGAGGGCTACACCTGAGCTTCTCGCGCGGACATCGCATCGATGTCGATCCCGACGCTGAACAGACAGCGTGGGAGCTCTATGGCATGCGCCACGGCTACATGGCCTGTCTACCTCAAGGACGGGTACGCGTGGTCCGCCATGACCTCCCCGACACCGACGACGCCAACATCGTCAACAGCGTCAGGCAATCATCGGCGGGGTCGGCGCGGCAGACCCACTAATCCGGCCGCGGACACTGCGACGGGTCGACTTGGGCGGCAATACGTGGATCAGGTTGAACGTGGACAGGACCGCCCTGGCGACATCGAGGCGGGCGAGCATTCCCGGATGATGCTGTCGAGGTTTTGTTGCACGCGTTCGGCAGTGATGCCGACCGATGGTGAATACAGCATGATGTGGTCGAGGACGCCGTTGTACCGTCTCAATTGTTCACGGACCTCGTGCGCCGTCCCGGCGACACCCATGGCGTCGATCATCTCCTCGGACACAGCGGCGAACATCGCCGGGAAATCGCGCTGGGCGAATGCTTGCCGGATGGCTCGGCCTTCGCTGGCGAAGCCGTTCACATCGAGTACCGTCTCGTAGGATTTGACCGAGGAGTAGAACGCAATCTGCTGCGCCAGTTCGCGCCTGGCGACCTCGGCGTCGTCGTGGATGGCGCACATCACCATGGAAATGATTTCCACGTCATTGGGGTCGCGGCCGGTGTGCGCGGCGCCCCTGGCGATAGCGGGCCGGACGACCTCTTCGACGTAGGTGGTTGTGAACAGCGGATGTCCGGCTAGGCCGTCGGCCACCCGCCCGGCCGCCTCGCACATCCGGGGCCGGACACCGGCAGTGACGATCGGGATCGGCCTGCTGGAGGGTCCCACGTCGCCGGTCGGGGTGAGATTCATTCTGTAGAAACGGCCCTCGTGATGGATCGGGCCTTCATGCAGGTTCCATATCCGGCGCAGCAGCATCACGAGTTCTTCCATCCGCAGGGCGGGTGCGGAGGTGTCGGGCACGCCGTGCCAGTCGCCCATCATCCGTTTGGTGCCGTTGCCGATGCCGAGTACCAGTCGTCCGTTGGAGAGTTCGTCGAGGTCGCGCGCCTCGGTGGCCAGCACCAGGGGGCTTCGGCCGACGCCGTAGAGAATGGAGGAACCGATCCGACAGTTCTGGGTGCTGTTGGCCATCGCGGCCATGGAGATCGATCCGGACCGAGAATAGAACTCCGAGGCCCATACGGCGTCGAACCCGGCCGCATCAGCGGCCTGGGCGGTCTGGGCCAGTGACTTCAGATCCGCGCCGAGAACCGACAGGCCGTAGGTGCTCATGACTGGTCTCCTGTGCGCGGGCGCAGCCCGTCGAACATGACGGCGCTGAGGGTGCTGGCGACCACCGTCTCGTCGAGGTGGTTATCGGTGACCAGGTACATGAGTGCATTGATGGTGACCGCGCCGAACAGCGCAATCGACGTCGATCGCGCATCGGGCTGAGCGACGAGGGATCCGTCGCGGGCCCCTTCGATGAGCAGGGTTTCGACGGGTTGTTGGTAGGCGGTATTGATCATCTCGGCGATAGCCGGCATGCGGGCCGCTCGTCCCAATTCGCCGATGAGTGCACGGCATACCGCTGGCCGCTGCGCCATTGCCCGCAGTTGTGCGCGGATCACGAGTTCGAGGCGTTCGGCACCGGTGCCGCCGGTGTGCACGATCGCGGTCACAGCATCGAAGATGTCCTTGAGGAGGTCTTCGAGCAGGAAAGCAAGGATGTCCTCTTTACCGGCGAAGTAGTAGTACAGCGTCGCTTTCGGCACACCGGTCACCGCGGCGACGTCTTCGATCTTGGAGTCGTTGAGCCCCTTCTCGGCGAACAAGTCCGCCGCGGCGGGAAGCCGGTCAGAGATCTGACGTGGAATCTTGCGCATTGCCCCCCTGTCCCGTTCGGCCGGTTTAGACTGCGAGTCTAAACCGTCGTTACTTTGGTGGTCGGAGGTCTTGGTGGTCTCGGTGCAAATTCGTTACGACCCGTTCGACGCCTCGATTCTCAACGACCCCTATCCGACGTATCGGTCGTTGCGTGACACGGCTCCGGTGTACCGCGCCGAGGAATCCCATACCTGGGTGTTGAGCCGGCACGCCGACGTCCAGGCCGCAGCACTGGATCACGGCACGTACTCCTCGGTGGACGGCATCTTCCCCACCCCACCGGGATCGGACTTCATCGGCTCGTTCCTGCCGATGATGATCGTGATGGACCCTCCGCGCCACGACCAGTTGCGTGCCCTGGTGAGCCGGGCGTTCACTCCCCGGCGGGTGGCCGGGCTGCAGGGCGCCATCACACAGATGGCCGCGGAGTTGTTCGAGCGCCTCGACGAGGGCTCTGGTTCGGCGGACTTCGTGACCGACTTCGCCGCGATCCTGCCCGCCGCGGTGATCGCCGATCTACTGGGCATTCCCGCCACCGATCGTGATCAGTTCCGATTGTGGTCGAGCCAACTGGTCCAGGTCGACGTCAACCACGGACAAACCACCGACGCACTGACCGCCGCCACCTCGATCTACGCCTACTTCACCGACTTCCTCGCCGACCGCCGCCAAACCCCCCGCGAGGACATGATGTCGGCGTTGGCGAACGCCACAGTCGACGGGATCAGACTGACCGACGAGGAAGTCCTCGGCTTCTGCGCGCTGCTGCTCGTCGCGGGCTACGAGACCACCACCAATCTGCTGGGGAACTCCGCGGTCGTGCTGGCCCAGCATCGGCAGACCCGCCGACGCCTGGCCGCCGATCGAACACTATTGGGGCCGGCAGTTGAGGAGTTGCTGCGCTACGACTCACCGGCACAGGGACTTTCACGAACCCTGACCCGCGACGTCACACTGCACGACACGACCATGCGTCAAGGTGAGAAGGTGCTGCTGCTGTTCGGGTCGGCCAACCGCGACGAGCGCGCCTTCCCCGATCCTGACGTGTTCGACATCGAGCGCACCAGTGAGCACCAGGTCGCCTTCGGTCGCGGCATCCACTTCTGTCTGGGCGCGGCACTGGCGCGGATGGAGGCCCGCATCGCTCTGGATGCTCTGTTGGACAAGGTGCCCGACTGGGAGGTCGATCTTGAATCGGCGCGGCGGCTGCGGTCCGGACCGATCCGCGGCTACACATCGCTGCCCATCACTTGGACCACACCGGTCTAGCCCGTGCCCCTCCTCGACGACGCGTCGTGTGCATCACCGCGCGGCCAGGTTCTTCATCGCCGTCGATATCGAGCACTCCGCCGCGCACGGCGACCTCGGCGCATTCGGCGACATGCTCAAACGATTCGCGGGCTCGAACGGTGATCGACCCATGACCGGACAGGAGAAAGGGGCATGGTGGTGGCAGTGACATTCGCGCACTTCGATGAGCAGATCGCCGACCAGCTGCTCAGATCGCCGAACACAGCAGGTGGACTGTCGAGGTTTCTGAGCTTTCGGCACACCGAACTCGCCGCCGGTCGGCTGGTGGCAGAGATGGAAACCCGTGCCGAACTGCTCACACCCTTCGGCACCCTGCACGGCGGATGTCTATCGGCGATGGTCGACCACTGTCTCGGAGTCGTGTTCTACCCCGTCATTCCGGCCGGATCATGGGTCGCCACCACCGAATTCAAGCTAAACCTGCTGCGACCCGTGTCCACCGGTGTGTGTGTCGCCGTCACCGACATCGTGTCGCTGGGCAAGCGCAGTGGAGTGGCGCGCATCGACATTAGCAACGGCGACAAAGCCGTCTGCGTAGCCCAGGGCACGGTCACGATCGTGAACGCCGCGGGCAACGCACTATGAAGGCGCTTGCTGCCGGGCCCACGCTTCGGGCGGACGACGATCTCGCCAGGAAGGTGTCATGACCTCCGCCGTGCAGCATCGGGTCCGAACCCAGGACGGGATCGCCCTGGCTGCGGACTGCTACGGCCACGATGACGCCCGTCCCGTCGTGCTGCTCCTGCACGGCGGCGGCCAGAACCGGCACGCGTGGAGCACTTCAGCGCGTCGCCTCCACGCATGCGGATACACAGTCGTCGCCTACGACACCCGCGGTCACGGCGACAGCGACTGGGACCCAGCCGGCAGGTACGACATCGAGCGACTCGCGACCGATCTTCTCGCCGTGCGCGAGCACTTCAGCGCCTATACCGCCCCTGCGGTCGTAGGTGCATCCCTTGGGGGCATGACCGTGCTCGGCACGCATCTGTTGACATCCGGGGCGTCGTGGGCGGCGGTCGTCCTGGTCGACGTCACCCCGCGACTTGAATTCCAGGGCGCCCGTCGCGTGGTGACGTTCATGGCCGCACATCCCGATGGCTTTAGCACCCTCTCTGACGCCGCAGAGGTGATCGCCGCGTACAACCCCCATCGCTCGCGCCCGGCCAACGTCGACGGCCTGCGCAAGGTGCTACGGCAGCGTCACGACGGCCGCTGGATCTGGCGGTGGGACCCGGCATTCATTCACTCCAACTTCGACTTTCTCCGCGACGAATCGACCACGGGAACGGAGCAATTCGACGCAATCAGCCACCTGCTGATCGACGGAGCCCGACGGGTCAATGCCCCAACACTTCTCGTAAGGGGCCTCTTGTCCGACGTGGTCTCCCAAGCCACCGTCGACGAGTTCAAGCAACTGGTTCCCCACGCCGAGACCGTCGACGTATCCGGCACCGGACACATGATCGCCGGCGACGACAACGACGCCTTCGGCTGCGCCGTCACCGAGTTCCTCGGCCGGAACCTCCTGTAGGTCGCGACGTTGGTCGAGCACCATCGATCGGCCAGTAGTCAGAACCGATCTTGACTTCACAGCGCGCGAAGCGGAGCCCATGAAGTGTTCTTCGGTTAAGGCCGACTTTGAACTGTGCCGGGCTCTGGTCGAGCTAGACGCCACTACGCACTTGCTGGCCACCATCGGCGTCGAAGAGTTCCTTGGTCCAGCGTTCGAGGATTTCTGCGCTGTCCCAGTCGTCGGGATGAAATCCGGCGCGGGTGTAGGAGCGAAAGCGCGCAATTGCTGCTGGGCTGAATAGCGGGTTATGACGGAAGGCTCGAAGGCTGCGCAGCAAGCGCACCGGGTTGTAGGCGGAACGGTCACCAGCCAGAGAGCGGGTGGTCTGGATGACCAACTCGCTGAACAAGAGGAGGCTGGCGATCCGCATCCCCCAGACCCTGGTGCGTTCGCTTCCACCGACCGTCTCGTAGACATCGAAAGCAACGGCCTTATGCTCGCATTCTTCCAGTGCGTGCCAGAGCAGAATAGGCCGCACTTCGGTGTCGCCGATCAGTTCTTGAGCTTCGTCGCTGGTGAGAATGATCTCGGCGAATGTCGCCGTGTAGTGCTCGAGGGCGGCCGTCACAGCCAGGCGCATCTTGGGAGAAAAACGCTTCTCAAGTCGGCCAACCAGCTTCTTGACATGCCGATCGATCCCCTCGGTGGGATAGCCCATTGCTTGAAGCCGATCGTTGAGCAGCCGATGCTGGTGTCGGTGGGTGGCCTCTTGTGCGATAAACCCCTTGACCGCCTCCTTGAGGTCAGCGTCGCTGATGTGGTCCCGGTACTCGCGGACTGACCGGATAAAGAAGTCTTCGCCTTCGGGGAACGTGGCCGACAAGGTGGACACAAAGTGGCTCATCACCAAGTCGCCATCAACGAAGTGCTGCCGACTGGTCCCAGCAGGCATATCGAATCGAACACGGCGGGGCTTCGGGACGACCCGTGCGGTGGGCCGTGTGGACGAATCGTCGCTCATGTTGTTCTCCCATTCGCCAAGGACGCGCTGTCAATCTGACTCTAAGCCTTGTCAGAATTAGATGGCAAGCTATCCACGTGGTTTCGGCGCGGGTGTATAGCGGAATGTCCGCCGAGGAGCGTCACCGGAACCGGCGCACCCGTCTCATCGAGGCCGCAACGGAGTTGATCGGCACGCGCGGCGTTGCCGCCGCCACTGTGACTGCCGTCTGCGCTGAATCGGGTGTCACGTCACGGTACTTCTACCAGCACTTCTCCGACCGAGACGCACTCCTGCGGGCTGTCTACCAGCAGCTCTATGCCACCTTCCAGGAGGTGATAGTCGACGCGATCCCCGATGCCGGCGAGCCACCGGAGGTATTGGCGTACGCGCCAATCCGCAGGCTGGTCGGCATGATCGACAACGACCCGCGGCTGGGTCGGATCCTGTTCGTGGAATCTGCAACCGAGCCGCTGCTCCGAGAGCTACGCAGCGAACTAATGGCAGGTTTCACCGACCTTGTCTTGCGCGAAGCCAGACTTCACCTCGACATCGCCGACTCTGCCGTGGGGGTTGCCCATTTGGCTTCGACCTTGGGCGTGGGAGGGCTATTCGAAGTCTTGCGCCGCCGACTCGACGGAGAACTGGAATTCACCACAGATGAACTCGTTCAGCACTGCGCAGGTTTCCTGGGCAGCCTAGGCAATTACGTGCTGCTGCAGAACACGGGCCAGTCGGCCACAACCGAAGCGCAAACCTAGAGCTAGCGGCCCCGCTACGCGATGTGGCCGTGCGTGCGCCCGACGACCAACGTCCGAGAACAGCAACAGCAAGACCCTGAACGGCATCCAAGGCCAGTGTCGTCGACTTACAGCGTCAGCCCTGGCTTCCAGAAACCCACTGAGTGTTCGATCATTCCTCTGCCCACTGCGACCGTCGGCCCGGTCCCGACTCGATAGCGGTCGCCGGCCCCTTCGCCAGCCGCGCGCTTTGCGCGGCCTGGCGACGACGGCCCCGCCACCACTTGCACTACATGCGGTAGCGTAGCGATACCGATAGTATCGCTACGATTCGCTACTAGTGGAGGCCCCGTGACCGACGGCACTGCAGATTCCCCAGGCCAGGCCACGCGCCGTGGCCAGCGGGACAACGGATCCCCCAACCCGGCCGAAACCCGCGAGTACAGCGAACGGTTGGCAGCGCTAGCCCGATTCACCCTCCGACACAAAGCGCTGGTCATCGGGGTATGGCTAGGCGCCGCGGTCGTCCTCGCGTTGCTGTTCCCCCAGCTAGAAACCGTGGTGCGCCAACAGTCGGTGGACCTCATCCCTCGCGATGCGCCGTCCTTGCAGACGGTTGACCGCATGAGCGCCGCTTTCGGCGAAGAAGGCTCAAAAACCATGGTGTTCGTCGCCATGGAAGACCCCAATGGCTTGACTCCGACTGCACGGCAGCGCTACGGCGAACTCGTGCGCCGGTTGCAGGGCGAAGGCAACCACGTCCTGCTGGTGCAGGACCTACTGTCCGATCCGATTACCGAAGCCCAGGCAGTCAGCGCCGACCGCAAAGCTTGGTACCTGCCCGTAGGTGTCACCGGCACCCTCGGAGACCCCACGGCCGCCGAATCGGTAAACGCGGTGCGCAACATCGCCGCCGAGGTCTTCACCGGCTCGACCACGACTGTGCAAGTGACGGGACCACCGGCAACCTTCAGCGACATGATCGCATCCGCCGAGCACGACCTGCTGCTGATCTCAATCGCTACCGCGGGCGTGATCGCCCTGATCCTGCTGATCGTCTACCGGTCGGTGTTCACCGCGCTGTTACCGCTGCTAGTAATCGGGTTGAGCCTGGCAGTCGGGCGCGGCGTGCTGTCCGCCCTCGGCGAGATGGGCATGCCCGTCTCCCAGTTCACCGTCGCCTTCATGACTGCGATCCTGCTCGGCGCGGGAACCGACTACACCGTATTTCTGATCAGCCGATACCACGAACAGCGCCGCGCCCAAGTACCCGCCGATCAGGCCGTCATCCACGCCACCGCCAGCATCGGGCGCGTCATCCTCGCCTCCGCCGCCACCGTCGCACTCGCGTTCCTGGCCATGGTCTTCGCGCGGCTCAGCGTCTTCGCCGCCCTTGGCCCCGCGTGTGCCATCGCCGTACTGTTCGGATTTCTGGCCACCGTAACCCTGCTGCCACCGGTGCTGTCGCTAGCCGCCAAACGCGGCATCGGTGAACCCAAACCCGATCGCACCCGCCGCTACTGGAACAGCGTCGCCGTCGCCGTGGTCCGCCGTCCCGTGCCACTACTCATCGTCAGCCTGGTCATCTTGCTCGCCCTGTCGGCAGCGGCAGCAACCATCAAAATCAGCTACGACGACCGCAAGGGCCAACCAGACACCACGGCCAGCAACCTGGGCTACCACCTGCTGGACCGCCACTTCCGCAAAGACGTCGTCATCAGCGAATTCCTCGTCGTGGAAAATCCGACCGACATGCGGACCGGCAAAGGACTGGCCGATCTTGACGAGATGGCCTCCCGCGTCTCCCAGATCCCCGGCGTCACCAAGGTTTCCGGAGTCACCCGCCCCACCGGAGAGCGCCTCGACCAAGCAGAACTGGCCTGGCAGAACGGCCAGATCGGCGACAAAATGGCCGGCGCCGTCGCCGAGGGCAACTCCCGCAAGGACGACCTCACCAAACTCACCGACGGCGCCGACCAGCTCGCCGACGGCCTCGCCCAACTCGACAGCACCGTGCGCACCGCCTTCACACCACTAGCCGGAATCCTCACCCAAGCCCAATCCGCAGGAACTCAGGTCAACCAATTCCGGCCGCTGCTGCAACAACTTTCCGCCACTGCCCCCGCCGTCGACCAAGCCATCCAATCCGGCCCAGGACTACGACCGCTGGCCAACCAAGCCCAAAACGCAATCACTCAACTCGACCCACTCGTCGGCGCCCTCAACACCTCACCCTGGTGCGCCACCACCCCACAATGCGCCCAAATCCGCAACCAGGTCCAGATCCTGGTCACTCTGCGCGACAACGGATTCTTCAACCAAATCGCCGACCTCGGGGACCGCTACGATCCCGCCACCAATGCCACCGTTGGTGGCACCCTCGCCAACGTCCAGAACGCAGTCGCCTCACTGGACAAGGCATTCGGAGCCCTGGGTGACCCCGCCGACCTGACCACAAATCTCCGCCGATTGCAGGACGGAATCGGACAGCTGGCCTCCGGCGCCCAAGCACTCGCCACCGGCGTCCGCACCCTCGCCGACAGCAACATCGAAATGCTGTCCGGCATGAGCCAGATCGCCACCCAACTACAGAACTCCTCGCGCGCAGCGGCCGACTCCGACTCCTCGAGCGGTTTCTACCTGCCCGCCAACGCATTCGAGAACCGGCAATTCACCGACGTCGCCGAACAATTCCTCTCACCGGACGGCAAAACAGCGCGGTTCATGATCGAAAGCAGCCACGACCCATACAGCGTTGAAGCCATGGACCTCGCCAGCCGCATCACCGACACCGCCAACACCGCACGACCCAACACGTCACTCGCCGACGCCACCGTGTCCGTAGCCGGCTTCCCCGCCGTCAACTCCGATATCCAACGACTCCTCTGGGCCGACTTCGCACAACTAGCCATCGCCACCATCATCATCGTCGGCGTCATCCTGGTCCTACTACTGCGCGCACTCCTAGCACCGCTCTACCTACTAGGCACCGTCGTGCTCAACTACCTCGCATCACTCGGCATCGGCGTCGTAGTCTTCCAATGGGGACTGGGCCACGAAATCGCCTGGCCCGTACCGCTGCTGGCGTTCATCATCCTCGTCGCCGTCGGCGCCGACTACAACATGCTGCTCGTCTCACGGCTCCGCGAAGAATCCGGAACCAACATCCGCGTCGGCGTCCTGCGCACCGTGGCAAACACCGGAGCCGTCATCACCTCCGCTGGCCTCATATTCGCCGCCAGCATGTTCGGCCTCATGGTCGGCTCAGTCGCCATCATGATCCAAGCCGGCCTCATCATCGGCTTCGGGCTGCTGCTCGACACCTTCCTCGTGCGCACCCTCACCGTGCCCGCCATCGCCACACTCCTACGCGAAGCCAGCTGGTGGCCCACCAAAGCAACAAACCCGCGACCCGGTCAGACCAACCCAGGAGGCATTAAGGACGCACCTCACGTGCTGGTCCAGGAGAGGTGAAAAGCGAACAGAGCAATACCCGGCGCTACATGCCGACCAGCGTGAAGGCGTATTCACCCCGAATGAATACGACCCCTGCGCCGGTACTCGAAGTCTCTTTTCGACGGACGAAAAGAAGTGAGAGCCGCGGAGCTGCTCGACAACAGATCACTTACACGGGCTACGGACAGCCCGGCCGCCGGTTCGCGCGGGGGATGGGTCCACGCCGGGATCTGCCAGGAGGAGCGTCACGGCGCCTCTGCAAACAGAAGCTCGCAGCCTCAACCAGCGGTGTATGCGCGCGAGGATCGCGAGCGTCATTCGGGGTGGTGATCTTGCGTTGTGGAGTCGGCTGGGCCGGTCGATGGAAGACCGTCGAGGTAGGCGTCTATGCACTGCTGCAACGCCATCAACGACGCAGGAATGGCTTCCTCGGCATCGATATCGTCGACTTCGACGTGCGACCCATCGCGAGGAAGATCCCCCACGCTGAGTTCTATGTTGATCCAAAAGCGATGCAGCGCTTCAGCGTGGCTATCGCGCCGACAAACAACTCGACCCCAGGATCGAGGTCCGGATCGATCAGGTATTTGACGAGTTCGTGGGTGAGCGAGTGTCGGTGCGCGTAGATGTGGTCAAGGCGGTCGGCCTGATTTTTGTGATGGCGTCGCTTTGAACAAGCCAGAGCAGTGACGCTCGAAACTTCCTCTTTGGCGCCAGCGACAACACTTGCTGCTCGTACCGCTGCTGTTCTTGAGTCGCGACCGTCACCCCAGAACGCAGTTCGGGCAGTAGAACTCTCGAACTTTGTCCAGCACCGAGTGCTGGATCATCGCATGAGTGACTTGGTACAAACCGGCGAACGCCCAAGGTGCTGCGAATGGATGTCTGACTGCAGTTTCGCCTTTAGTCGGCGCTCGTATTCGACCGGATCGTCTTGAAAACTCACTCGTCTAGTTTGACGTGGATTCACCTACCATCCGCAACGCCCGCTGTCTCATTTCTAGAGATGCGAGACTTTATCGGGGCGCCCCATCCCGTCTCAAAACCGCCGGTCGAGCCGTATCGTTTCCCGTCTCATGCGGCGTGTCTTGCTTCTATATAGCGCAACCCGTTTGCCGAAGCGATTAGTTTGGACTCGGTCCAAGGGGTGGAGGGGTCGCGCATGAGAATTCGACGCGTCGATATTCAAAATTTCCGCGGTATCAAGTTTGCGTCGTGGCGACTACCTAAAGAGCGTAGTTTCCTCGCTCTCATTGGCCCCGGCGACTCAACCAAGACGACGCTCCTGACGGCTATCGAGCGAACACTTCACGACCGGGCGGGTATGACGTTCGTCGACACGGACTTCTACGGCGCGAAGGTCGATGAGCCCATTCGGATCCGGGTGGCGGTGGCCGATCTGCCAGACCAGCTCATCACGATGGACACTTTTGGCACCTTCCTCTCTGGGATCGACGACGCGGGTGAGTGGTCGCACGACCCGACCAGCGAGTCCGAACGGTGCGTGATCGTGGAACTGCTCGTCGAGGCTGATCTTGAGCCAGTGTGGCAGTCCTACCGTCCGCCATTGGGCGGGCCAGACGTCCAAGAGGATGATCCGCATCCGGTGCGCTCGGCGCAACGCGCTCGGATAACTGCGTACCGCATCGACGACCGTATCGACGCGCACCTTCGTTGGTCGTCGTCATCGTCGCTGGGGAAGCTCACTTCTAAGCGCGGCAACACCAAGGCGACCTTGACTGCTGCAAACCGGGCTGCGCGGGACGCAGCCTCGGCTGCCGTCACAGATGACCTTAAAGTTCTTGCACGTGAGGTACAGGAAGCAGTGCACACCATCGGGACCGCCAGGTTCGATGATTTGAAGCCTGGACTTGATGTATCGCTGTCCAATACGCGTGGCAACCTTGCTCTGTTCGAGGGGGACGTACCACTCACCAATTTCGGACTGGGTACCCGCCGGCTAACGGGTGCTGCGACCCAACAACTCGCCAACGGAGGCTCCGCCACTCTGCTGGTCGACGAGGTGGAATACGTGAGGGGGACCCGTTTGGTGGTCCAGGCGCTATGCGACTTTCGGTTGGTGGGTCGTGGCCCACTGTAGGGCAAACTCGGCGGGGGTGAGTTCGCCGTGAGCGGTGTGGGGTCTGTTGGCGTTGTAGTCTCGGCGCCAGTCCTCGATGATTACCCGGGCCTCCAGCAGCGAATCGAAGCGCCACGAGTTGAGCAGTTCGTCGCGTAGTCGGCCGTTGAACGATTCGATGAAGGCGTTCTGCCACGGTGAGCCGGGATCGATGAAAAGTGAACCGGCACTGTTGAATCGGCACCAATCGGCCACAGCGTGCGCCACGAACTCTGGCCCGTTGTCGAAACGCACATAGTGCGGCGCCCCGTGGATGAGGGCCAGCCGATCGAGCACGGCGACGACACCGTCGGCGTTGATGGACCGGTCGACTTCGATGGCCAGGGCTTCCCGGGTGAACTCGTCGATGACGTTGAGCATCTTGAGGGCGCGGCCGTCGGCGGTGGTGTCGAACTGGAAGTCCATCGCCCAGAGGACGTTCGGACGGATCGGCGACATCGCGCCCACGGCCACCCCGATGCCGGTCAGCCGCTTCTTGCGGCGGCGCTGCGGGACCCGTAGGCCCTCTTCGCGCCAGAGCCGGCGGATGCGCTTGTTGTTGGCCTGCCAGCCCGCCCGGCGGGCCATCTTGGCAGCGCGGCGCCATCCCCAGCGAGGCCGGTCGGTGGAGAACCGGCGAAGCCAGGCCCGCAGTTCGGACTCCTCGGTGGTGACCGGTGATGGCGTCAGCCGCATCGTGGAGCGGTGCAGGCCTACAACGGTGCAGGCGCGGCGTTCGGACACCCCGAACCGCTCACGCAGCATGGTCGCTGCGCGGCGTTTGCGGTTCGGGGTCAGAAGTTTCCCGACCCGATCTCCTTAAGCATGTCGATGTCGAGGGCCTGATTGGCCACCAGCTTCTTGAGCCGGGCGTTTTCGGCCTCGAGCTCCTTGAGCCGCTTGGCGTCATTGGCCTTCATGCCGCCGTACTGAGCCACCCAGCGATGCCACGTCGATTCGGCGACCTCCAGATGACGGCACACCTCGGCCAGCTCCTGACCGGAGCCGAGCAGCTTGTTACCCTCGGCGAGCTTGCGGATGATCTGATCGGGCGTATGCCGCCGCCGCTTGTTCGATGCCATGTCGTTGGTGATTCTTCCTGCCCGAACACTCGGGCAACAGAGTCGCACAACGACTGGACCACTACAGGGGGCTCACCTCATACGGCCTAGAACCACACCGCCTGGTTCATCTACTTTCTTATTTAAAAAACAAAGACGCGTTTTCGCAGGTCTTCATCACCACCCATTCGCCGACCGCGTTGCGCCATCTCGAACCGGACGACCTGGCGATGGTTCGCGCGACAGCGGCTGGGACCACTTACGTTCGATCACTTGGCGATCCCCCCAGTTTGCGGCCGTTGCTCAAGACCAGCCCTGAAGCGTTTCTGTCACGGCGGATCGTGATCAATGAAGGCAAGACCGAGTACGGGGTCGTACTTCGACTCCTGCAGAAGTGGGACGACCGCCTGGAACAGGCCGTCCCCTCGGCCGCCCTAGGGGTCGTGGCGTTGGAGGGCAACGGCGGAACCGGTTCATGCAAGTGGGCGAAGGAGTTCCTCAGTGTCGGATATGAAGTCGTGCTGTTCATCGATAGCGACGATTCAAACGCGAACGCGTTAGTGTCTGACGTGCAAACACTCGGCGGAGTGGTGGTGCAGTGGCCCGACGGCGCGTGCATCGAATCAGCCGTCTGCGCGCAACTCGATGAGACGGGCCTCAACGGCTACATCGCTGCGGCACTCGAGGTCGCCGAGGACGCAGATGCCGCGAAGCAGTCGTTTAGCGACAACCTGCGCACGTACGCCGTTGTCAATTCCGTTACACCTCAAGGTGTCGAGCTTCTGGATATAAACACCTGGACAGCCGCAGGCATCGACCTGGACGCCTGCCGGTCAGCGATCGCTCTAGTGTCGAAGTCCAAAAGCTGGTTCAAGCGCGTCGACAAGGGCCAACGCCTAGGCACCTTCATCCTTGAAACCCCTTCTTTGCAGACGGGCAAGTTCAAGGCAACAATCGACCAACTCCGCGCTGCGATCTACGCAGAGTCGCTCGCCGGTCAGGCGCTCACCCAACCCCTCGATGACGACCATGCACAGTCGGAGACACGGGAGAGGCAGCCAGGTACCCACCCAGGTGCCGTATCCGGACCTGCCCATGCCTGAAGAGGTATCAACTGAATTGGCGACGGATGCAGCATCATTCGCGATGAGTCTGCCAGCCTCCGTCGAAATGCCGGCAGGCGCTGGGAAGACCCATCTGTTGGCTGCGACAACCAAGCACATCATTGATTGTGGCGGTCGCGCTTTAGTGTTAACCCACACCAACGCAGGCGTGCATGCCATCAATGCACGCCTCAAGAGATTCGGCATCACCAAGGGAGTGCAGGTCTCGACCATCGCCTCCTTCGCGTTCCGCCTCGCACGGGCCTACCCTCAGTTGGGTGGCCTGCGGGTCCCCAAATTGATGGTCCCAGCCCAGGCCCAGTATTACGTCAGCGCAGCCATCAAAGTCGCACAGAGCAGACACATCCATGCAGTGCTGCGTGCATCGTTCACTCATCTGCTGGTAGACGAGTATCAGGACTGCAGCGAGACGCAGCACGCGTTCGTATTGGCTCTTCGTGCAGCTATCCCAGCAGCCGGAGTACTTGGCGACCCATTGCAGGCCATCTTCGGCTTCAATGAACGCCTCGCCGACTGGCCGACCGTACAGACACAATTCCCATCACACCCTACGACGATCAAGCCCCACAGATGGTCCGGCCACAACGAGGCGCTTGGCAAATGGTTGTTGGAGATTCGTCCACGCATGGTCCCCGGCCACGTTGTGAGGTGGACCAACGTTGCTCTACCGGAGGGTGTGACGTTTCAGAACATCTCTGACGACCCCACGGGCGTTACGGAAGCAGCCTTGGCGACCCGCCCCGCGAACGAGACCGTGCTCATCATCGCTCCCCGTGCCAACACTGCGCGAACGATCGCAGGAGACCTTCGAGGGATATTTACCGTGATGGAGGAAATGGCCGGGAAGTACATGGCGCAGCGCCTAGAAAACCTAGCGACGATGAGCCCAATCGATTACCCGCTCTGGCTATTCGATCTGACCAAATCATGCCACTGCAACCACGGCGTCCTCGACACACAGACCCTGCGCAAACGCTACGCGAACGGGAAGTCCGCGGGCGATCTGCTCAAGGGCGGTGCTGGCGGTAGAGCCGGCGCCGAACCTGCTATCCGCGCCTTCGATTCGATCGTATCGAACCCAACCCTAGGGACTCTGGCGGCTGCAATGAGCGTCGTTCCCACATCACCAGTGCTACGACTGCATTCACACGAAGCGTGGTACGACATTCAGGCATCGATCCGTGGAGCCATAGCTCATGGAGATGACCCCGGGGTGCTGCTCGAAGAGCTTGCGAAGATCCGTGAAGTGCTCAGGCACGCTGGGAGACGCGAACGAAGGCGCATCATCTCCCGCACCCTCTTGGTGAAGGGGCTGGAATACGATCACGTCATCATCGCGAACGTCAATGAGCATGCCAGCATCAACGATCTGTACGTGGCGTTGTCGCGCGCCAGAAAGACAATCAAAATCCTGGGAGTCAGCGACAGCCTGCAGCTGCACCAATCACCCAACGGCCGCTAAAGGCCCACGAAGCCGGCGACCGCTCCAAATCAACAGAGCTCCCGGCGCGCCGCCCGGCAGTCTCAGCAGGTTCTATCGAGACACTTCGATCCGCTCGCCGGGCGCTGCACCCAGTGTCAGGGGTCGGAGGGGTTCACTGTGCGCGGCACGAAGCCTGACGACCGAAGGCTAGATACCGCAGTACATACCGCAGTGGTTCCGTTTCACCTCGGCACTCACCAACGCTGCCAACTCCAAACTCGCAGTTCCGGGCAATATCTTCAACCGCTACCGTCTGCGTCAAACACGACAAACGTCCAATTCAGAGGATTTTAAGTCCGCTGCCTCTGCCAATTGGGCTATGGGGGCGATGAAGGTCAGAGCATACTTCGGCCCCGTCGGCCTCGTTCCAACGTCCTACGGCGGCCGCGCGTCGTAGTCGCAGGCCGCGAAGTCAAAGCCTGGTCGTTGGGAAGGCGGCAGACGTCGCAACAGCGGCTACCGCAGCCAACGCCGCGACGGCACCAAGCGCGAGAAACATCGCCGCATAACCGCCCAGAACGCTCGCGAGCGCCGCACCGACGAACGGGCCGATCGCGGTGGCGATCATCACCGGGGCGTTCAGGATGCCGCTGAGATGGCCGTAATGCGTTGCGCCCCAACGCTCCGTCACCGCCGTGGCCTGCAGCAGCGTCATGATGCCCCGCATGACGCCGGCGCCGATCGTCACCACAAGCAACGCGACGTAGCTGCTGAACACGCCGAGCAGCGCCGTCGTGACCGCGACTCCGGCCATGATGACCACCGTGCGAGGCACGACACCGATGCGACGCACCAAGGCCTGATACCCGAGGCGGCCCAGAACCTGCCCGGCCCCGCCGAGTCCGAGTGCGGCCGCCGCGGCGCCCGTACCGATGCCGCGCTCACCCATCAACGGCACCAGGTTCGCGATCACCGCGTAGGACGCCACCCCGGACAGCGCGAACGCCGCCACCAACGCGATGAAAGCGCCGCTGCGGGCCGTGCGTGTCGGAGACTCCACCGCATGCTTGGTGGTCACCGGCGGCCACGGTCGCCGCAGCCCGAAGAAGTGCGCCGGGATCGTGACCACCGCCAGCACGACGGCCAACACCAGATAGGTGTCGCGCCAGTCCAGGTGCGCCGACAACCCGGCGGTCAGCGGCGCGAACACCGTGCTGGCGAAGCCGGCCACCAATGTCAATGCCGTCAGCGCCCGCACCGCGTCGGTGCCGAAGAACCGGGTCAGCGCGGCGAACGCCGGCGCGTAGAAGACTCCGCTCATCGCCACTCCGGCAACCACCCAGGCCGCGACGAACCACGCGTAGGTCGGTGCCGCCGCCACCGCGACCACCGAGACGCAGCCCAGCGCCGAGCCGCCCGTCATGATCCACCGCGGACCGACGCGATCCAACCAGCGCCCGACCGGGATACCGACGAACGCCGACGTCACCAGTCCTGCCGAGAACGCTGCGGTCGTCGCCGGCGCCGACCACCCGGTATCCGCGCTGATCTGGTCGGAGAGCACGGTGAAGGCGTAATACAGCACTCCCCAACTGGTGATCTCGGTGACGCACAACGTCAACAGCACCCAGCGCAACCGGTGGGCCGCGCTGAGTGTGTGCGTCCGATCGGCGCTCACTCGCTCGGACATCCCCCACTCCCCTTACCGGCTCTGACCGTCAAGGTTACGAAGCGCAGGAGCCGGGTCAGTCGGCGAGTCCACCGATCAAGATGTCGACCACCTGGCGGGCGAGCTCGCGGATCTCCTCAGCGGTCTGCCCCTCGATCTTGCGATACCAGACGTCGACGGCGTTCAGGTTGCTCAGCAGCATGCGCGTCGCGAGCGCTTCGTCGACTTCACGCAGCGAACCGTCCGCGATTCCCTCGGCGATGACGCGACGGAACATCCGCTCGTAGTCACGCCTGAGTTCGTTGAGCGCAACGAGTGCGTCCCGTTGGCGCACCTTCAGCGCCGTCGAATCCTGGTGCCGTACGCCCTGATGCACCACGTGGTGGTAACCCAACTCGGTCATCAGGTTCTCCAGGTGGGCGATCGACATCGCTTCCAGCCGTGAGCGTCCGGTGCCCGACGCCGTCGCATGCGGTTCCACCCGTTCGCGCACGCGGCGCATACCGTCCTCGTACACCGCCAGGAAGATGTCGAACTTCGACCGGAAGTGGTAGTAGATCAGGCCCTTGGTGGCCCCGACCTCGTCGGCAATGTCATCGATGGTCGTGTTCGCGAATCCGCGCTTCATGAACGCGTCAGCAGCCGCGTCGAGTATCCGACCCTTGACGTCCGGTTCCAGTTCGGCGCTCGCGCTCAACTCAACTCCCATTGCACTCATCGGGTTCATCCAGCATCGCGCACCCGTGGTGACGGCGTGGCGCGCCCCGCTCCGCGCCGCTCACGATTGACACCCATTGTGACCCTCGTTACGATAATACTCAGTAGTATCCCTGGTAGGAGCCGGTTCCGCCACTTCGATACGGGGAATCAACCCTCCAACGCGCGGCATCGAACCGCATCGCGACAAGCGAGAAGGAGCCATATGAGCATCAACTCTGTGCTCGCATCGGCCGACGAACTGCACAAGCACGCCACCCGCAAGGCCGTGCTGCGACTGCTGCCCGTCATGTGCGCGGTCTACTTCATGGCCTACATCGACCGCACCAACGTCGCGCTCGCCAAGACCCACCTCGAAGCCGACGTCGGCATCAGCGCCGCGGCATTCGGTTTCGGCGCAGGCATCTTCTTCATCAGCTACGCATTCCTCGAAGTCCCCAGCAACCTGGTCATGTATCGCGTCGGGCCACGCCGGTGGATCGCCCGCATCGCCGTCACCTGGGGCACCCTGTCCGCCTTGATGATGTTCGTCCAGGGCGACCTGTCCTTCTACGTCATGCGCTTCCTGCTCGGCGCCGCGGAAGCCGGCCTCTACCCCGCCCTGATGTACATGGTCACGGTCTGGTTCGCCCAGAGCTACCGCGCCACCGTCGTCGGCTTCATCTACCTGGCGCCCACCATCGCGCTGGTCGTCGGTGGCCCCATGGGCGGAGCGCTGATGGAACTCGACAGCGCACTCGGACTGCACGGCTGGCAGTGGATGTTCCTCATCGAAGGTGCCGTCACCGTTCTCGTCGGCGTGCTGGTCTGGTTGAAGCTCCCCCAAACACCCAGCGAAGCGAAGTGGCTGTCCGCCGATGAGGCGCAGATCCTCACCGAGCGCGCGACCGGCGCGCACCACGACAGCGCGACCAAGATCCGCGGCAACGTCAAGAAGGCCTTCGGTCGACCGTTCGTCATCGTGGTCGCACTCATCTACTTCTTCAACCAGATCACCAACGTCGGAATCGTTTTCAACATCCCCGCGATCGTCGAAGACCTCGACATCAGCGGCTCGTTCCTCATCGGGCTCCTGTCCGGAAGCGCGGGAATCGGCGCGACGATCGGCGTGCTGGTGGTGCCCCGCCTGTTCGCCCGATACCAGCGTGAGGCGAGTGCCGTCGGCATCCTGGCCGCCGCAACGCTGGTCACCTCGATCGCGTTCATGCTGTCGTCCAGCGCGTTGGCCCGCATCCTGGTCATCGCGGTCTCGATGATCTTCGTGTTCGGCACTCTGCCGCTGTTCTGGTCCATCGCGATGGCGCGCATGTCCGGGCTGATGGCCGCGGCCAGCCTGGCGTTCATCAACACCATCGGCCTGATCGGCGGGTTCGTCGGGCCATACCTGTTCGGACTGGCCGAGACCGCGACGAACAATCCGTCCGCCGGGTTCTACGTCGTCATCATCGCCTCGATCATCGGCGTCGCGCTGGCACCGGTGCTCGGCCACGCCATCAAGCGTGAGGATGCGAGCACATGCACGGCCTGATGCAGGACCGGCCCCTGAGCCTCCCGATGTTGATGGACGGCATCGAGGGTCGGTTCAGCCACAAGACCGTTCGCACGCAGCACGACAGCTCGGTGACCTATGGTGCGGTCGCACAACGAATCCGGCGTCTCGCTGGAGTGCTCGACGACCTCGGGGTTCCGCACGACGCACGGGTGGGCACCTTCGGGTGGAACAGTCAGCGCCACCTCGAGCTCTACATGGCGGTGCCGTGCACCAACCGAATCCTGCACACCATCAACCACCGACTGTTCGCCGATGACATCGTCTACATCGTCAACGACGCCCAGGACGACGTCCTGTTCGTCGACCGGTCGATCCTGGATGTGGTGTGGCCGCTGGTCGACCGGTTCCACACCGTGCGTCACCTGGTGGTGATGGACGACGGGCCCGGACCGCGCATTCCGGACGACCCTCGCGTGCACGACTACGAGGACCTGCTCGCCGGCGCCGAGCCCGCCGCCGTCTTCGACGTCGCCGACGAACGCACCGCCGCCGCCCTCTGTTACACCTCCGGCACCACTGGGCGGCCGAAAGGTGTTCTGTACGACCATCGGTCGATCGTGCTGCACGCCATGACACTGCTGATGGCAGACACCTTCGCGATCAGCGAGAACGACGTGGTGCTACCGATCGTGCCGATGTTCCACGTCAACGCGTGGGGCCTCCCGTACGCGGCGATGATGGCCGGGGCGTCGCTGGTCCTGCCGGGCCACGCGACGCAACCGACGCAACTCGCCGAGACGATCGACGCGGCGGACGTCACCATCGCGGCCGCCGTGACCACGGTTTGGCGCAGCGTGCTCCCGCACCTTCGGGGTCGACGGCTGCCCGCGTTGCGCCGACTCGTCAGCGGCGGTGGTCCCCTGCCTGCGAGCCTGTCCCGACAGTACGACGACGAGGTCGGGGTGCCGTTGTGCAGTTCCTGGGGGATGACCGAGACCAGTCCGCTCGTCTGCAGTGCGCGCCTCCCCAGCGGGGATTCCGCCGATCGTACCGACACGCTGAGCCTGCCCGGGCCGGCCATACCGCTTGTGTCGCTTCGCCTTCGGCGTGACGACGGCTCCTCCGCCCCCCACGACGGGGTGACCTCGGGTGAGCTGCAGGTCGCCGGTCCCACTGTCGCAGGCGGCTACTTCGGCCGCACCGACGGATCTTCGGCCTTCACCGACGACGGGTGGCTCCGTACCGGAGACATCGCCACCATCGACGCCAGGGGACTCGTCCGGATTGTCGATCGCGTGAAGGACCTGGTCAAGTCGGGCGGCGAGTGGATCTCCTCGGTCGAACTGGAGAACGCGATCATGACGTGCCCGGGGGTCGCCGAAGCGGCGGTGATCGGTGTGCCACATGACAAGTGGGGTGAGCGCCCGTTGGCGTGCATCGTCCCCACCGCCGGGTGCGAGGTGACCGCCGACCTGGTCCGCGACCACCTGGACGGCTTGGTGGCCGGCTGGTGGATCCCCGAGGAGATCGTCGTTCTCGACGAACTCCCCAGGACCGGCACCGGCAAGATCTCGAAAG
The DNA here is from genome assembly GCF_001499965.1 of Mycobacterium sp. GA-2829. Taxonomy (GTDB): domain Bacteria; phylum Actinomycetota; class Actinomycetes; order Mycobacteriales; family Mycobacteriaceae; genus Mycobacterium. Next base: position 11,980 of record NZ_LQIT01000025.1, on the reverse strand, counting down.
TCGCTCTACGACGGGATATTCGCCAGCCCGCTTTCTGAGCGGCTTGGCGTCACCGTATGTTGACGCCCTACCGCGAGACATAGCCCAGGAGCGCACATGCCGATCACCCTGACCAACCCCGAGGGCCTACCCGCCGTCAGCCTGTACCACCAGGTCTCCGTGGCCACCGGGTCGAAGCTCGTCTTCATCGCCGGCCAGGTCGCCTGCGACGCCGCCGGCACCACGGTCGGCGCCGGCGATCTCGCCGCCCAGGTCGAGCAGTGCTACCTCAACATCGGCACTGCACTCGCCGCGGCCGGAGCCACCTTCGACGACGTCGCGAAGCTGACCGTCTACCTCGTCGACTGGACGCCCGACAAGATGCCCGCCCTCGCCGACGGTCTCACCCGCGCACAAGCCAGGCTCGGCACCACCGCGGCTCCCCCGCTGACTGGCATCGGTGTCGCCGCGCTGGCCGAACCCGACATGCTCGTGGAGATCGAAGCGACCGCGGTCGTCGGCTGAGTTCTACACCAGGGTCGTCAAGCGGCGGCTTCGACGACCCTGGTGTAGAACTCGGCAACGACGACACCTCAAGACTCCACCAACGTCGCCGCCTGCAGCGACAGCACCAACGCCGGGCGCGGATACCGCAACTCCGCGCACGCCTCCTCCACCGCCAACTGCACGCGATGCACCCCCTGCCGCAGCTCCTGCGGGTCGGCATCGGCACGCCCGTAGCCCGACAGGCACGCCCGCGTCAGGATCACCCCGTGTTCGCGACGCAGCCGCGCCATCTGCTCGATCATCCGGCGCACCGCCTCGGCCGCCGACGCCTCACCCGCAACCCCGCAGCGCAGCCCCACCACGTCGAGCCGGCCCATCGACAGCACCGACGACGCCAGGCGCTCCCCCGTCGGCTCGCTGACATCCACCACCACGCGATGCGCCGCCGCCGGCCGCCCCGCCAGCAGCAGCACCTCGGCCCACCCGCCGATCACGAACCGCCCGACGCCGGCCGCCACCGCGGCCTCGACCGCCGCGACGTCCCGGGACAGCGCGGACACCCGTGACGGCGGTAACCCCGCCTCCAACGCCACCTGCAGCTCCTCGACGCTGGACACGTCGACCCCCAACCCACGTCGGCGCACCCACTCGGCCAGCGACGCCGTCGTCAACAACTCGGCAGGGACATGCAGCGGCGTCCCCCGTAACGCGCGGTGGCACGCCGTGTGGCGGGGCAGGGACTGCGAGCGACGGAACTTGATCATGGAATCGATCGTGGCGGTGCGACCTCGGGCCACGCTGTCCGCAACCTGTGACCCTCCGGCGAGTGCTAAGCGTCCGTAAAGACGCCGCCTTACCCCGTCAAGAAACCGTCAAGACCGTCGAAGTCGCGCTCGTCCGGGCCGATGCTGGTCGGCGGCCACCGAGACACGGTGGCGCAGATACGGAGACGGTATGTCTGTGCTCGGATACCTCGCGCTGACGGTCACGGCCTTCGCGCTTCTCGGGGTGATCCAGAAGTGGGTCGAACAGCTGTGATCACAAACCTCGTCGGCCTGGCGCTGGCCGTCGCGATCGTCGTCTTCCTTTTCGCCGCGTTGCTGTTCCCCGAGAGGTTATGACCGTGAGCACCACCGCCGCGGGCGTTTTGTTCGCCCTCAGCCTGGCCGTGGCCCTCGCGGCCGTCCACGTGCCGCTCGGCGATTACATGTACCGGGTCTACACCACCGAAAAGCACTGGCGCACAGAGCGCGTGGTCTACCGACTGATCGGCGCGGACCCCGCCGCCGAGCAGGGCTGGGGCTCCTATGCGCGCAGCCTGCTGGCCTTCTCCGCGGTGAGCGTCCTGTTCCTGTTCGGCCTGCAACTGCTGCAGACGAGATTGCCGCTGCACCTGACCGATCCGGCCACCGAGATGACGCCATCGCTGGCGTGGAACACGGCCGTCAGTTTCGTGACCAACACCAACTGGCAGGCGTACTCCGGCGAATCCACCCAGGGCCACCTCGTGCAGATGGCCGGCCTCACCGTGCAGAACTTCGTCTCGGCCGCCGTCGGTATGGCTGTCGCGATGGCGTTCGTGCGCGGTCTGGCCCGTCGTGACACAACGGAACTCGGCAACTTCTGGGTCGACCTCGTTCGCGGCAGCCTGCGCATCCTCCTGCCGCTGAGCGTGATCGCCGCAGTCATCCTGGTGTCCGGCGGCGTGATCCAGAACTTCGCGCTCCACGACACCGTCGTCACGACGCTCTCGGGCGCCCAGCAGCCCATCCCGGGCGGCCCCGTCGCCAGCCAGGAAGCCATCAAGGAGCTCGGCACCAACGGTGGCGGCTTCTTCAACGCCAACTCCGCGCACCCGTTCGAGAACCCGACCGCCTGGACGAACTGGGTCGAGATCTTCCTGCTCTCGTGCATCGCCTTCTCACTGCCCCGCACCTTCGGACGCATGGTGGGCAGCCGTAAGCAGGGTGTGGCGATCGTCGCGGTCATGGGCGTCATCGCCACGCTGAGCCTCGCGCTGATGATGACCTTTCAGGCACAGGCGCACGGCACCGTCCCGACGGCCGTCGGCTCGGCGATGGAAGGCGTCGAACAGCGCTTCGGCGTCGCCGACTCCGCGGTGTTCGCCGATCTCACGACGCTCACCTCCACCGGCGCGGTCAACTCGTTCCACGACTCCTACACCAGCCTCGGCGGCTTGATGACCCTGTTCAACATGCAACTCGGCGAGGTCGCGCCCGGAGGTGTCGGCTCGGGTCTGTACAGCATGCTGGTTCTGGCCGTCATCACCGTCTTCGTGGCGGGTCTGATGGTGGGCCGCACCCCGGAGTACCTCGGCAAGAAGATCACACCCCGCGAAATCAAGCTCGCGGCAACCTATTTCCTCGTCACGCCGCTACTCGTACTGACCGGCACCGCGATCGCCATGGCATTGCCGGGGCAGCGCGACGGCATGCTCAACACCGGTCCTCACGGCCTGTCGGAGGTCCTCTACGCGTTCACCTCTGCAGCCAACAACAACGGCTCGGCGTTCGCGGGGCTGTCGGTCAACACCACGTGGTACAACACCGCGCTGGGCCTGGCCATGCTGTTCGGCCGCTTCCTCCCGGTCATCCTCGTCCTCGCTCTAGCCGGATCCTTTGCCCGTCAGGGCAAGACGCCCGAGTCGGTGGGCACCCTGCCCACCCACCGGCCGCAGTTCGTCGGCATGGTCACCGGCGTGACGCTGATCCTCGTCGCCCTCACGTTCCTGCCCGCACTCGCGCTCGGCCCCCTCGCTGAAGGACTTCACTGACATGACCCTGACCGCCATAGACGCGCGTACCACCCGCCCGAACGATCCGGCACCGAAGAAGATCCCCGGCGGGCTACTCGACCCCGGCATGCTGTGGCAGTCGCTACCGGCGGCGTTCCGCAAACTCGACCCCCGCACCCTGTGGCGCAACCCGGTCATGCTGATCGTGGAGATCGGCGCCGTCTGGAGCAGCGTGCTCGCGCTGATGAAACCGACGTGGTTCGGCGTGCTGACCGTCCTCTGGTTGTGGCTGACGGTTCTGTTCGCCAACCTCGCCGAAGCGGTCGCCGAAGGCCGCGGTAAGGCACAGGCGGACACACTGCGAAAGACCAAGGCTGACACCATGGCCCGCCGCCTCATCGGGTGGGGGCCCGGCCGGCCCGGCACCGCCGAAGAGGTCGCGGCACCACTGCTGCGGCAGGGCGACATCGTCGTCGTCGAGGCCGGTGACGTCATCCCCGGGGACGGCGAGGTGGTGGAAGGCATCGCCTCGGTGGACGAATCGGCCATCACCGGTGAGTCCGCGCCGGTGATCCGCGAATCCGGCGGCGACCGGTCGGCGGTGACCGGCGGCACGACGGTCCTCAGTGACCGCATCGTCGTCCGCATCACTCAGCAGCCGGGCGACAGCTTCATCGACCGCATGATCGCGCTCGTCGAGGGCGCCAACCGGCAGAAGACCCCGAACGAGATCGCACTGAACATCCTGCTGACGTCGCTGACGATCGTGTTCGTCGTCGCCGTCGCCACCCTCCAGCCGCTGGCGATCTACGCCAAGGCGGGCAGCCCCGGCGTCCCGGACAACCCGGCCCTCGGCGGCGACGGCATCACCGGCATCGTGCTGGTCTCGCTGCTGGTCTGCCTGATTCCCACCACCATCGGGGCGCTGCTGTCCGCGATCGGTATCGCCGGGATGGACCGATTGGTACAACGCAACGTCTTGGCGGTGTCCGGTCGCGCCGTCGAGGCCGCCGGCGACGTCAACACGCTGCTGCTCGACAAGACCGGCACCATCACACTCGGCAACCGGCAGGCCGCGGAGTTCGTCCCCCTCAGCGGCGTCACGGCCGCCGAATTCGCCGATGCGGCACAGTTGTCGAGCCTGGCCGACGAAACCCCCGAGGGCCGTTCCATCGTGGTGTTCGCCAAGCGGGACCACGGGTTGCGGGCGCGCAGCCGCGACGAACTCGTCGACGCCCAGTGGGTGGAGTTCAGTGCCGCCACGCGCATGTCGGGCGTCGACGTCGGCGGACTGCGCCTACGCAAGGGTGCGGCCGGCTCGGTGTCGGAATGGATCCGCGCCGAAGGCGGCGATGTCCCAGCCGAACTCGACGACATCGTCACCCGGATCTCCGCCGCGGGTGGCACCCCGCTGGTGGTCGGGCAGGTCAGGGATGGCGGTGCCCATGTTCTCGGCGTCGTCCACCTCAAGGATGTCGTCAAGAGGGGAATGCGGGAACGCTTCGACGAGATGCGCCGCATGGGTATCCGCACCGTGATGATCACCGGGGACAACCCGTTGACCGCCAGGGCGATCGCCGACGAGGCCGGTGTCGACGACTTCCTCGCCGAGGCCACCCCCGAAGACAAGATGGCGCTCATCAAGAAAGAGCAAGCCGGCGGAAAGCTGGTCGCGATGACCGGGGACGGCACCAACGACGCCCCCGCCCTCGCCCAGGCCGATGTCGGCGTCGCGATGAACAGCGGCACCGCGGCGGCCAAAGAGGCGGGCAACATGGTCGACCTGGATTCCGACCCCACCAAGCTGATCGAGATCGTCGAGATCGGCAAGCAGCTGTTGATCACCCGCGGGGCGCTCACCACGTTCTCGATCGCCAACGACATCGCGAAGTACTTCGCGATCATCCCCGCACTGTTCGTCGGCCTCTACCCCGGCCTCGACGTGCTCAACGTCATGCGCCTGCACAGCCCTCAGTCGGCCATCCTGTCCGCCGTCGTCTTCAACGCGCTGGTGATCGTCGCGCTGATCCCGCTGGCACTGCGCGGGGTGCGGTACACGCCGGGCAGCGCGTCGAAACTGTTGAGCCGCAACCTGTCCGTCTACGGCCTCGGTGGCATCGTCGCGCCGTTCGTCGGCATCAAACTCATCGACCTCGTCGTCCAACTCCTCCCGGGAATGTGACCGTGAAACTCTCCAGCCTCCTTCGTCAGCACACCGCCGCACTGCGCGCGCTGCTGGTGCTGACCGTGCTCCTCGGCCTCGTGTACCCGGCGTCGATCTGGCTCATCGCGCAGCTACCCGGGTTACGGGACAGGGCCGACGGATCTCTCGTGACGCAGGCGGGGAAGCCGGTGGGCAGCAGCCTGATCGGCCAGCCGTTCACCGGACCGCAGTACTTCCAGGGGCGACCGTCGGCGGCGGGCGACGGTTACGATCCACTGGCGTCCGGCGCGAGCAACCTCGGCCCGGAGGACATCGTCGACGCCCCGGACCGGCCGAGTCTGCTCAGCCAGGTGTGTGCGCGGAGCAAGGCCGTCGCGCGGTTCGAGGGTTTGCCAGATGAAGCCGGCGCACGTCCGTACTGCACCGGCGGTGGCGTCGGCGCGGTGCTGTCGGTGCTCGGCCCCAGGGGTGCCGACGGACACGTCACCCACCCCGCCCGAGTGGTCAGCGTCAACGAACCCTGCGCCGCGACGGACCGGCCGTTCCTGGATACCTACGCCGGCGTGCGCGTCGAATGCGCCCGACCCGGCGAGGACTACTCCGCCGGCGAGATCATTCCCGTCCGCGGCGACGCCCCCGACCCGTCCCCGGTGCCCGCCGACGCGGTCACCGCGAGCGGCAGTGGGCTCGACCCGGACATCTCGCCGGAATACGCACAGCTGCAGGTGAACCGGGTCGCGGCCGCGCGCGGCATGCGCCCCGAGGCAGTGCGCGCGCTGGTCGACGCCCACACCGAGGGCCGCACACTGGGCTTCCTCGGCGAACCGCGGGTCAACGTGCTGGAGCTCAACCTCGCACTCGACGGTGGATGATGAGAGGGTGACGGCGGCCAACGGCCCGAAACGCGGGGAGCTGCGCATCTACCTGGGCGCAGCTCCCGGCGTCGGCAAGACCTACGCGATGCTCGGCGAAGCGCACCGGCGCCTGGCCCGCGGCACCGACCTGGTGGCCGCCGTCGTCGAGACCCACGGCCGCGCCAAGACCGCCGAACTCCTCGACGGCATCGAGGTGATCCCGGCACGGCACATCTCCTACCGAGGCGGGAGCTTCGCCGAACTCGACGTCGACGCCGTACTCGCCCGCCGCCCCCAGGTCGCGCTCGTCGACGAACTCGCCCACACCAACACCCCGGGCAGCCGCAACGCGAAACGCTGGCAGGACGTCGAAGAGCTGCTGGCCGCAGGCATCACGGTCGTCTCGACGGTCAACGTTCAGCATCTCGAGAGCCTCAACGACGTCGTCACCCAGATCACCGGCATCGAACAGCTCGAGACCGTACCCGATGAGGTGGTGCGGGCCGCCGATCAGGTCGAGCTCGTCGACATCACCCCGGAAGCGTTGCGGCGCAGACTTTCTCATGGGAACGTCTACGCCCCCGAACGTATCGACGCGGCGCTGTCGAACTACTTCCGGCGCGGCAACCTCACCGCGTTGCGCGAACTCGCACTGTTGTGGCTGGCCGATCAGGTCGACGCCGCGCTGGCGAAGTACCGCGCCGACAACCGGATCACCGACACCTGGGAAGCGCGCGAACGTGTCGTCGTCGCGGTCACCGGCGGTTCGGAGTCCGAGACGTTGGTGCGCCGTGCCTCCCGCATCGCGTCACGGTCGAGCGCCGAACTGATGGTCGTGCACGTCGTCCGCGGTGACGGGCTCACCGGAGTGTCGGCACCGCAGATGGGCCGGGTGCGTGAACTCGCCACCAGCCTGGGCGCCACGGTGCACACGGTGACCGGCGACGACATCCCCACCGCGCTACTGGACTTCGCCCGCGAACGCAACGCCACCCAGCTGGTCATCGGCACGTCACGACGGTCCCGGTGGGCGCGGATCTTCGACGAAGGCACCGGGGCCGCGGTGGTCCAGCAGTCCGGCACGATCGATGTGCACATGGTGACCCACGCTGCATCGCGTAGACATTCGTCATCGGCTCGCCGATTCGGACACGCCGCCTCGTGGTTCGCCGCGCTCGTCGTACCCGCGCTGATCTGCACCCTGACCGTCGTGACGCTCGACCCGCTGCTCGGCGTGGCCGGCGAGAGTGCCCTGTTCTTCATCGGCGTCCTGCTGGTCGCACTGCTCGGCGGCGTGGCACCGGCGGCGCTGTCCGCGGTCCTGTCCGGCCTGCTGCTCAACTACTTTCTGATCAACCCCCGGCACACGTTCACGATCGCCGACCCCGACAGCGCGCTGACCATCGTGGTGTTGCTCGCCGTCGCCGTGGCCGTCGCGGCACTGGTGGACAGCGCTGCCAACCGGCGCCGGGAGGCGCGACAGGCCTCGCGGGAGGCCGAACTGCTCGCCCTGTTCGCCGGCGCCGTCCTGCGTGGGGCTGACCTCGGCATGCTGCTCGAGCGCGTCCGCGAAACCTACGCGCAGCGGTCGGTCAGCTTGGTGCGCGAGGGCGCCGGCGTCATCGCGTCGGTGGGCCCGGAGCCGTGCTCGGACATCGCCGCCGCCGACACCGCGATCGAGGTCGGCGACGACGAGTTCTGGCTGCTGCTCGCCGGGCGCAGGCTGGCCGCCCGCGATCGCCGGGTGCTCGCGGCGGTCGCAGGCCAGGCAGCCGGACTGGTGCGGCAGCGGGAACTCATCGAGGAGGCGGGCCGAGCCGAGGCCATCACCCGCGCCGACGAGCTGCGCCGGTCCCTGCTGTCGGCGGTCAGCCACGATTTGCGCACACCCCTGGCGGCAGCGAAGGCCGCGGTGTCCAGCCTGCGCGCCGACGATGTCGACTTCTCCCCCGACGACCGCGCCGAACTGCTGGCGACCGTCGAGGAGTCCGTCGATCAGCTGACCGCCCTGGTGGCCAATCTGCTCGACTCCTCCCGCCTGGCCGCGGGCGTCGTCCGTCCGCAGCTGCGGCCCGTCTACCTCGAGGAGACCGTACAACGCGCGCTCGTCGGAATCAGCCGCGGCGCAACCGGATCCGGTGCAGTCGACGTCGACCGAGTGGAAGTCGGCGTCGACGGCTGCGTGGTCGCCGCGGACAGCGGCCTGCTCGAGCGAGTCGTGGCTAACCTCGTCGACAACGCCCTGCGGTACGCGCCGGACGGTCCGGTGCGCGTGACCGCCGGGCAGGTGGGTGACCGGGTGCTGATCGCCGTCGCCGACCGAGGACCCGGCATACCGCCCGGCGCGCAGGACCGAGTGTTCGACGCCTTCCAACGCCTCGGCGACCGTGACACCACCAACGGCGTCGGACTCGGTCTGTCGGTCGCGCGCGGATTCGTCGAGGCGATGGGCGGTTCCGTCACCGCCGGCGACACCCCGGGCGGTGGGTTGACCGTCGAGATCGAACTGGCCGCCGCAACGGAGGTCTCGGGATGAGCCGTGTGCTCGTCATCGACGATGAACCCCAGATCCTGCGCGCACTGCGGATCAACCTGTCGGTCCGCGGTTACGAGGTGACCACCGCGGCCACCGGCGCCGAGGCGTTACGCGCCGCCGCCGACCACAAGCCCGACGTCATCGTGCTCGACCTGGGCCTGCCCGACATGTCGGGAATCGACGTGCTCGCCGGACTGCGGGGCTGGCTCTCGGCGCCGGTCATCGTGCTGTCCGCGCGCACCGACTCCGCCGACAAGGTCGAGGCCCTCGACGCCGGCGCCGACGACTACGTCACCAAACCCTTTGGCATGGACGAGTTCCTCGCCCGGCTGCGGGCCGCGGTACGCCGTGCGACGCCCGTGTTCGACACCGGCGAACCGATCGTCGAGACCGCCTCGTTCACCGTGGACCTCGCGGCCAAGCGGGTGATCAAGAACGGCGCGGAGGTGCACCTGACCCCCACCGAGTGGGGAATGCTCGAGATGTTGGTGCGTCACCGCGGCAAGCTCGTCGGCCGTGAGGAGTTGCTCAGGGAGGTGTGGGGCCCGGCGTACGCCAAGGAGACGCACTACCTGCGCGTCTATCTCGCACAACTGCGCAGCAAACTCGAGGACGACCCGTCCCATCCGGTGCACCTGCTGACCGAGGCGGGAATGGGCTACCGGTTCGAGCAGTAGCGACCGAAGCCCGACGGCGGCGAGGAGCATCCTCGTGCCGCGTTTCAACATCAACGTCGAGGTCTTGAACCACCAGCGGTTCGCTCGGTATACCGTGCCGGTATGAGCGGCTATCGAGACCTGTTGCGCGCCAGCATCGACGAACCCGAGAAGTTCTGGGCCGAGGCCGCACAAGCGGTCACCTGGACCCGGGAGCCGACCCGCATCCTCGACGACACGAACCCGCCCTTCTACCGCTGGTTCCCCGACGGCGAGCTCAACACTTGCGCCAACGCCCTGGACCGCCACGTCGACGGCGGCCGCGGCGATCAGACCGCGCTGATCTACGACTCACCCGTCACCGGCACCAAGGCCACCTTCACCTACCGCGAACTGCTGGATCGGACCGCACGGTTCGCCGGCGCACTGCGGGGCCTCGGCGTCGGCAAGGGTGACCGCGTCGTCATCTACATGCCGATGGTCCCCGAGGCACTGATCGCCATGCTGGCCTGCGCCCGTCTCGGCGCCATTCATTCGGTGGTGTTCGGCGGATTCGCCGCACACGAGCTGGCCGCCCGCATCGACGACGCCCGCCCGACCGTGGTCGTGTCGGCGTCGTGCGGCATCGAGCCGACCCGCACCGTCGAGTACAAACCGATGCTCGACGCAGCCATCGAGATGGCCGAGCACAAACCGTCGGCGTGCGTGATCCTGCAGCGCGATCGCCACCGGTGCGACCTGATCGCGGGCCGCGACCACGAGTGGACCGAACTGGCCGCCGACGCCGAACCCGTCGCCCCCGTGCCGGTCGCGGCGACCGACCCGCTCTACGTCCTCTACACCTCCGGCACCACCGGCAAGCCCAAGGGCATCGTCCGCGACAACGGCGGCCACGCCGTCGCGTTGATGTGGAGCATGCGCAACCTCTACGACATCGCACCCGGTGACGTCTTCTGGACCGCATCCGACGTCGGCTGGGTCGTCGGGCACTCCTACATCGTGTACGGACCGCTGCTGCTCGGCGCGACAACCGTTCTGTACGAAGGAAAACCGGTCGGCACCCCGGATGCCGGGGCGTTCTGGCGGGTGGCCGCCGAGCACGGCGTCAAGGCGTTGTTCACCGCGCCGACGGCGGTCCGGGCGATCAAGAAAGAGGACCCGCAGGCCAAGGAAGTCGCCCACTACGACCTGTCCTCGCTGAAGTACCTCTTCCAGGCGGGCGAGCGGCTCGACCCGGACACCTATCAGTGGAGCGCGGAGAAGCTCGGCATCCCGGTGATCGACCACTGGTGGCAGACCGAGACGGGGTGGGCCATCGCCGGCAACCCGATGGGCGTCGAACCCATGCCGGTGAAACCGGGCTCGGCGACCATGCCGATGCCGGGTTACGACGTCAAGGTCCTGCGCTCGGACGGATCCGAGTGCGCCGCCAACGAAGAGGGCGCGATCTGCGTGAAGCTGCCGCTGCCGCCCGGCACACTGCCGACGCTGTGGGGTGACGACAACCGGTACGTCGCCTCGTACCTGCGGGCGTTCGACGGGTACTACCTGACCGGCGACGGCGGCTACATGGACGACGACGGCTACCTATTCGTCATGGGCCGCACCGACGATGTGATCAATGTGGCCGGGCACCGCATGTCGACGGGCTCGATCGAGGCGGTGCTCGCCGCGCATCCCGCCGTCGCCGAGTGCGCGGTGATCGGTGTCGCCCACGATCTCAAGGGCCAGGTGCCGCGCGGCTTCGTGGTGCTCAAGACCGGCGCCGACGCCGAGGGTCTCGAAGCGCAGCTGGTCGCGGCGGTGCGCGACACCATCGGTGCGGTGGCCTGCCTGAAGCAGGTCGACATCGTGCACGCCCTGCCCAAGACGCGGTCCGGCAAGATCCTGCGCAAGACCATGCGCGGGATCGCCGAAGGCCGGGACGAGCCGCTGCCCTCGACCATCGAGGACCCAACCGTCATCGACAAACTCCAGCCGGTGTTGCGCACGAAGAAGTAGCCCCGCCTACTTGTCGGACCCTCGCACTAGTGTTCGATATATGGATGGAGGGTTCGGCACCGCGGTCGACGACCTGGTGTCGGCCGTGGCTGAACTGCAGGCCGCGTCCGTCGACGCCCTGACCCCGGCCGAGGCGCTCGCCGAACTCGATCGCATCAAGACCGCCCTGTGGGCGGTCCCGGCCGTCGAGCATCGGTTGACCAGCCGGGTGATGGAGGCCTCGCCCAACGACTTCGGGGCCACCTCGCACAAACAACTGCTGGCCAACGCGCTGCGGGTGTCGCTGCGCGAGGCCGGCGAACGGCTGGCCGATACGCGGCAGCTGGGTCCGAGGCAGACGTTGACCGGGCAATTCGTGCGCCCCGAACTGCCGTATACCGCGGCCGCGGTCGCCGAAGGCGCGATCAGCTCTGCCCACGTGCGGATCATCCAGGACTTCATCAAGAATCTGCCCATCTGGGTGTCGTTTGCCCGCCGCGACGACTACGAACGCGACCTCGTCGGGCATGCCCGTGTGCTGCGGCCCGA
>NZ_LQIT01000024.1 GCF_001499965.1 Mycobacterium sp. GA-2829 | reverse complement strand
CCCGCCGAAACACTCGACGCACTACTGTGCGACCCACTCAATCCACCCGCTGTTGCATAGACGCCTTGAACCCAAGCCCCTGGGAACGTGCATAACCCGACACTCGCCGTCACAACATGCAGCTGACGCAACCCTCCACCTCAGTGCCCTCCAGGGCCATCTGACGCAGCCGGATGTAGTACAGCGTCTTGATGCCCTTGCGCCACGCGTAGATCTGCGCCTTGTTCACATCGCGCGTCGTCGCGGTGTCCTTGAAGAACAGCGTCAGGCTCAGGCCCTGGTCGACGTGCTGCGTCGCCGCCGCGTAGGTGTCGATGATCTTCTCGTAGCCGATCTCGTACGCGTCCTGGTAGTACTCCAGGTTGTCGTTGGTCAGGTACGGCGCCGGGTAGTAGACACGGCCGATCTTGCCTTCCTTGCGGATCTCGATCTTGCTCGCCACCGGGTGGATCGAGCTGGTCGAGTGGTTGATGTAGGAGATCGACCCCGTCGGCGGCACCGCCTGCAGGTTCTGGTTGTAGATTCCGTGCTCCTGGACCGATTCCTTCAACCGCTTCCAGTCGTCCTGGTTCGGGATCCGGATGCCGGCATCGGCGAACAACCGCCGCACCCGGTCGGTCTTGGGCTCCCACGCCTGCTCGGTGTACTTGTCGAAGAACTCCCCCGACGCGTACTTCGAGCGTTCGAAGCCCTTGAAGTGCGTACCGCGTTCGATCGCAATGCGATTCGACGCCCGCAGCGCGTGGTAGAGCACCGTGTAGAAGTAGATGTTCGTGAAGTCCACGCCCTCTTCGGACCCGTAGAAGATCCGTTCGCGTGCGAGGTAGCCGTGCAGGTTCATCTGCCCGAGCCCGATCGCGTGAGAGTCGTTGTTGCCCTGCTCGATCGACGGCACCGACGTGATGTGGGTCTGATCGCTCACCGCGGTCAGCGCGCGGATCGCCACCTCGATGGTCTGCGCGAAGTCCGGGGAGTCCATGGCCTTCGCGATGTTGAGCGACCCCAGGTTGCACGAGATGTCCTTGCCGACCTTCGCATACGACAGGTCGTCGTTGAACTCCGACGGGGTGGACACCTGCAGGATCTCCGAGCACAGGTTGCTGTGCGTGATCTTGCCGTCGATCGGGTTCGACCGGTTCACCGTGTCCTCGAACATGATGTACGGGTAGCCCGACTCGAACTGCAGCTCGGCCAGCGTCTGGAAGAACTCGCGCGCCTTGATCTTGGTCTTGCGGATCCGCGAGTCGTCGACCATCTCGTAGTACTTCTCGGTGACCGAGATGTCGGCGAACGGCACGCCGTACACACGCTCGACGTCGTACGGCGAGAACAAGTACATGTCCTCGTTCTTCTTCGCCAGCTCGAACGTGATGTCCGGGATCACGACACCGAGGGACAGCGTCTTGATGCGGATCTTCTCGTCGGCGTTCTCGCGCTTGGTGTCGAGGAACCGGTAGATGTCGGGGTGATGCGCGTGCAGGTACACCGCGCCCGCACCCTGCCGGGCACCGAGCTGGTTGGCGTAGGAGAACGAGTCCTCGAGCAGCTTCATGATCGGGATGACGCCCGAGCTCTGGTTCTCGATGTTCTTGATCGGCGCGCCGTGCTCGCGAATGTTGCTCAGCAGCAACGCGACTCCGCCGCCGCGCTTGGACAGCTGCAGCGCGGAGTTGATGGAGCGGCCGATCGACTCCATGTTGTCCTCGATGCGCAGCAGGAAGCAATTGTGCACGACGGTCCCGCGGATGGCGTAGGTGTGTGTGCCCTCGACGTGCAGGTTGTAGACCTTGGTCGGTACTTCCGTGGTGTGCTTGAGTGCGCGAACTCCGTAGACATGACGCCCATGCACGATCTGGTGTATGGATCGCGACGTACCCTTTTGACCTACGTAGTTGTGCAGGTTCTTACCCACGTCGAAGATAAAGTCTTCATTGAATCCCGGCAGTCCGGGCACGAACACCTGTCCTGTCACGTTCCCGGACTGGTTCACGTACTGACGGACCCGAGACATGATTCCGAGCCGCCGCAGGAGCAACTGAACCTGATCAACCAACTCCGGGTTCACCAAATCGAGCAACATACCGCCGGTCGTGCTGCAACCGTCTCCGCGGAACAGGCCGGCCAACAAGCCCAGCTGAAATTCCTCGTCGGCTGTCAAGACGTCGGCGGTCAACCGCTTTGAGCTGTATCCCGTACCGGCGAGCGAAAGGAACAACGACGCAATGACCTTGCTGTTGCATACCATTCGCACCGATTGGTCGGACAGGCTCTGGTTGACAGATAGGTCAGCAGCGAAGACACGCTTGAATGCCGCGGCGAGTTCTTGCTGGTACTCGAGTTCATGTGCGCCGAGTGTGAAGTGGATGCCGTTGGGCGACTTGGCGCCGTCCGGTCCCACCCGCTTCGACACGTGACCCTCGGCGATATACCAACCAAGGATCAGCCCGAGGTCATAAGACTCCTCGACATAGCGATTCACCGATACGAAACTCATGTGATGGCGCTGCTTGTTCCGGTGCTTCAGATCGGTGTTGACCTTGCGGATGAGGCCGTCGACCTCTTCGTAGAGGCCCGCGCCGACGTGATCCATCATGTCGTAGACCCGTGGCTCGCGCGCTTCCCGCGGTGCTGTCGTCACGATGAAATCGGTCGGGTGAATGTCCTTGGCGGCCAGCCAGACGAACCCGTTGAACGGATCGGCGCCGTCGCCGGCGATCAGCGTTTCCACGTCGCGCGTGGTCCACACCAAAATCGGATGCTCCGGCGTGCACAGGATCGGCTCTTTGTGACCGAAGTGCGAGATCGACACCAGCGCTTGATCATTCGGGTTTTCGATCACAGACTCAACGAGAGAATAGGAACCGTCGTGCGACAGCACCCGGTCCCCTGGCTCCAACGTCTCAATGGACCTCGGCCCGTCGGGGGTGTCGATCGGTGTGCCTGCCGGAAAGCACGACACCGGCTCACCACGCTGCTTCTTGCCCGAGTTCAGGAACGTCGGGGTGGCCGGCTGGAACCGGCCGTCGATGATCTCGTCGACGAGCTTCTCGGCCAGCGTCGTATCCCCGGCGGCCAGCGTCAGCGCCACCATCACCACACGGTCCTCGAAGCGCTCGAGGTAGCGCTTCCCGTCGAACGTCTTGAGCGTGTAAGAGGTGTAGTACTTGAACGCCCCGAGGAAGGTCGGGAAGCGGAACTTCTTGGCGTACGCCCGGTCGAGCAGGCTCTTGACGAAGTTGCGCGAGTACTGGTCGAGCACCTCGCGCTCGTAGTACTCCTTCTCGATCAGGTAGTCGAGCTTCTCGTCCTGGCTGTGGAAGAAGACGGTGTTCTGGTTGACGTGCTGCAGGAAGTACTCGCGCGCGGCGAGCACGTCCTTGTCGAACTGAATCCTGCCGTCCTTGTCGTACAGGTTCAGCATCGCGTTCAATGCGTGGTAGTCGGTCTCCCCGGGGAGCGCGTGCGCGCCGGTGGTTACAGGCTCTGCAGCTGTGACGGTGGGTGGCACGTCTGTTCCTTCCAGAAGTTCTCGAGACCGGCTTGCACGGCGAGGACGTCGTCGGTCGTCCCCATCAGTTCGAAGCGATACAGGTAAGGGACGCCGCACTTGCGGGACACCACGTCGCCCGCGTAGCCGAATTCGGCGCCGAAGTTGGTGTTGCCCGCGGCGATGACGCCGCGGATCAACGACCGGTTGTGCTCGTTGTTGAGGAATGCGATGACCTGTTTGGGGACGTAGCCCCCGGCATCGGGATCGGGCCCGTTGGCGTGGCCGCCGCCGTAGGTGGGCAGCACCAGCACATAGGGCTCATCGACCCGGATGCGAGCGTGCAGTGGGATCCGGGTGGCGGGCAGCCCCAGCTTCTCGACGAAGCGGTGGGTGTTCTCCGAGACGCTGGAGAAATACACCAGGTGGCCCATCACAGTCCTTCCGATCGGATCCGCCTTGACTGCGTACCCGTCAGGCGGTGGTTGCCACCGCGCCCGCGAGCGCCTTGATCCGGTCGGGGCGGAAACCCGACCAGTGGTCGTTGCCGGCGACGACGACGGGGGCCTGCAGGTAGCCGAGGGCCATGACGTAGTCACGCGCTTCGCTGTCGAGGGAGATGTCGACGGTCTCGTAGGCGACGCCCGCCTTGTCCAGCGCCTTGTAGGTGGCGTTGCACTGCACGCATGCGGGCTTGGTGTACACGGTGACGGTCATCGGCGGTACGTCTCCTTATGTGAACGGCGGCGGTGAATCAAATCGGTCTGGCAACTGCTCGGTGCTGCGTGCCCGCTGTAGTGTTCAGCGATCCGCAGGTCCTGGAAATTCCTGGTCGTCCGGGGGTGGGTGTCCGGTGAGCCGGTCACCCCGCGGCACTGGCTCCCGCGCTCCCGGTGGCCGTCGAACTCTGGTGGCCTGTCGGTGTGCAAGACACTACACCTAGTGGCCGACAACGCGGACAGATACAACATGTTCTGAATGACATTTTTGGAATTCCCAGGTCGTAAGCCCCCCACTCCGGTTTCCTCCGGCGTGTCGCCACGCCGGACGAGGACTGTGTCGCTATATGTAGGGGTGTCTACCACCGGGTACCGACAAGTGATCCGGGCGGAAGCGGCCGCCGCCGCCGCCCCGAACCGCTCAGCAAACTCCGCGCGTGCGCTGAGCGGCCCCGCCGTACCCCGCCGCCCGCCTCAACCGACGGCGGCGACGAGCTTGCCGACGATGTCGCGCAGTGTGGCGGCGACCTCGGCGTTCTCCCGCGGATGCCTGCCGTCGAGCGTTTCGGTGTGTAGCGACAACCGCAGGTCGTCGATCACCTGCGGGCCGAACAGACCGAAGGATTTCCGGGTCTCGTCGTGCGCCCACTGTCCGCCGTAGCGACCGAGCGCCGCCCCGACCACTGCGAGCGGCTTGTCCTTGAGCGCGCTGGCCCCCCAGGGCCGGGACAGCCAGTCGATCGCGTTCTTGAGCACGCCGGGGATGCTGCCGTTGTACTCGGGGGTGATCACCAGGGCGGCGTCGGCCGCCGCGGCCGCGGCGCGGAGCGCCTGCGCGGGTTCGGGCGCCGACTCACCGTCGATGTCCTCGTTGTAGAACGGCACCTCGCCGAGGCGGTCGAAAATCTGCAGCGAGACGCCCGCCGGAGCGGACTCCACGGCCAGTTCGGCGAGTTGGCGATTCACCGACGCCTTCCGGAGGCTGCCCACGAGCACGATGACGTTCACATCCGGCATATCGAGTTCCTTTCGATCGAAGCGGTCCACACGCACATAACCGGACTACGGTCCGATTGATTCCCGCGGCTAAGGTCGAACAGGTGAGCGCCCCCGACCGATTCGCGCCGCTCCCGGTGACCGATGCGCCGCAGGAGCGGGGCGACGCCGCGCGCAACCGGCTGCTGCTGCTCGACGCCGCGCGCCGGCTGATCGCCGAACGAGGTGCGGGCGCGGTCAGCACCGACGACATCGCCGCGGCGGCCGGCGTCGGCAAGGGCACGCTGTTCCGCCGCTTCGGCAGCCGCGCCGGGCTGATGCTGGTGCTGCTCGACGAGGACGAGAAGGCCCTGCAGCAGGCGTTCATGTTCGGCCCGCCGCCGCTGGGACCCGATGCGCCGCCGCTGGAGCGCCTGGTGGCCTACGGCCGGACCCGGCTCGCCTTCGTCCACGACCACCATGCCCTGGTCTCTGACACCGCGCGCGATCCGCAGACCCGGTTCATCGGGCCGGCCGCGCTGCAGCATGCGCACGTCCGCCTACTGCTGCAGACCGCGGGCACCACCGGGAACCTCGACGCGCAGGCCACCGCGCTCATCGCTCTCCTCGACGCCGACTACGTCGAGCACCGCCTCGGCGAGGGCGCCACCCTCGACGACCTGGGCGATGAGTGGGAGGGCGTGGCGACCAAACTCTGCGGGCGGTGACGCCGTGGCCGCCTGGATCCTGCACGTCGACCTCGACCAGTTCCTCGCCTCGGTCGAACTGCGCAGGCATCCAGAACTGGAAGGGCTGCCGGTCATCGTCGGTGGCAACGGCGACCCGACCGAACCCCGCAAGGTCGTCACCTGCGCGTCGTATCCGGCGCGGGAGTTCGGGGTACACGCGGGCATGCCGCTGCGCGCGGCGGCGCGCCGCTGTCCGGACGCCACGTTTCTGCCCTCGGACACCGCCGCCTACGACGAGGCGTCGGCACAGGTGATGGGCCTGCTGCGCGACCTGGGCCACCCGCTGGAGGTTTGGGGCTGGGACGAGGCCTACGTCGGCGCCGACCTGGATGACACGGCCGATCCCGTTGCAGTCGCCGAACGCATCCGCGAGGTGGTCGCGGGCACCGGCCTGTCGTGTTCGGTCGGGATCAGCGACAACAAACAGCGCGCCAAGGTCGCGACCGGGTTCGGGAAACCCGACGGGGTCTACCTGCTCACCGACGAGAACTGGATGGCGGTGATGGGTGACCGACCGGTCGACGCGCTGTGGGGCGTGGGACCGAAGACGGCCAAGAAGCTCGCAGCGATCGGCATCACCACGGTCGCCGACCTGGCCGGCACCGACGCCACGGTGTTGACGTCGGCGTTCGGGCCGACGACCGGGCTGTGGATCCTGTTGCTGGCCAAGGGCGGCGGCGACAGCACGGTCAGCGCGGAACCGTGGGTGCCGCGGTCGCGCAGCCACGTGATCACCTTCCCGCAAGATCTCACCGACCGCGCGGACATGGACGCCGCGGTCGCCCGGCTGACCGCCCAGACGCTCGACGAGGTCGTCGCGGCGGGCCGGGTGGTCACCCGGGTCGCGGTGACCGTCCGCACGAGCACCTTCTACACCAGGACCAAGATCCGCAAGCTGCCCACCGCGGGCACCGATCTCGATGTCATCACCGCCACCGCACTCGACGTGCTCGCCCAGTTCGAGCTCGACCGGCCGATCCGGCTGCTCGGCGTCCGCCTCGAACTGGCGATGCCGGTCGTCGGAGCCCACCCCTAGCGTGGAGGCCATGCTCTCGACCGTCGCCGTCCGCGGTTACCGTTCGCTGCGCGAGGTGGTGTTGCCGCTGCGCCGCCTCACGGTGGTGACCGGGCCCAACGGCAGTGGCAAGTCGTCGCTGTACCGGGCGCTCGGGCTGCTCGCCGACTGCGGCCGCGGTGAGGTGGTCGGATCGCTGGCCCGCGAAGGCGGTCTGGAGTCCGTGCTGTGGGCCGGACCGGAGCAGACCGCGGGCGCACGCCGCACCGGCACCACCGAGGGCACGGTCCGCACCCGCCCGGTCAGCCTGGAAATGGGTTACGCCGCAGACGATGTCGGCTACCTCGTCGACCTCGGGCTGCCTCAGCACGCCGGCCCGGGCTCGTTGTTCGCGCGCGATCCGCAGATCAAGCGCGAGGCGGTGTTCGCCGGGCCGGTGCTGCGCCCGGCCGCCACCTTGGTGCGGCGCGGCGGTCCCTACGCCGAGGCGGGCGCCGAATCGGGCCGCGGCTTCGACGAACTGACCCGCGCGCTACCGCCGTACCGCAGCGTTCTCGCCGAATTCGCAGGTGCCCGGCCGGAACTCACCGCCGTCTACGACCGGCTGCGGAACTGGCGGTTCTACGACGGGTTCCGGGTGGACGCCGCGGCGCCCGCACGCCGGCCCCGGGTGGGCACCCGCACACCGGTGCTCTCGGCCGACGGCGGCGATCTGGCCGCGGCCGTGCAGACGGTCATCGAGGCGGGCTTCGACGACCTGGGACGCGCCGTCGCCGACGCCTTCGACGGCGCGACGGTCGAGATCGCCGTCCACGACGGCCTTTTCGACCTGCAGTTACGTCAGCGCGGGATGCTGCGGGCGCTGCGCTGCGCCGAATTGTCCGACGGCACACTGCGTTTCCTGCTGTGGGCGGCGGCGCTGCTGAGCCCCGAGCCGCCGTCGCTGATGGTGCTCAACGAACCGGAGACCTCGCTGCACCCCGACCTCGTGCGGCCACTGGCCGGTCTGATCACCACGGCCGCCGCGCAGACACAGGTCGTCGTCGTCACCCACTCGCCCGCCCTGATCGACTTGCTGGGCGCCGTCGCCCCCGACGAGGACGGCGACGCCGTCCGCATCGCGCTCTACAAGGAGTTCGGCGAAACCCGGGTCGAGGGGCAGGACCTGCTCAGCACCCCGCCGTGGGACTGGGGCAGTCGCTGAGCGCTATTTGAGTCCAGGCCGCAGGGCGCGGGAGAAGATCACGTTGGCCTGGCGCATCGCGACGCTGTAGGGCCACCACATGGCGCGCTTGAACATATACAGCGCGCGGATGTCCGGCGAGGTGTAGATGAGATAGCGGTTGCGCCGCACCCCGGCCAGGATGCGTTCGGCCACCTTCTCGGGCGACACCGCGTGGCCGGTGAACCGGTTGGTCCACTTCTTGACGTTCGGATCCTCGCGGTCCACCCCGGCGATCTGAACCGTCTGCACCAATGGGGTTTTCACGGCGCCGGGCACCACCACCGAGACCCCGATCCGGTGACGGGCCAGGTCGAAGCGCAGCACCTCCGACAGCCCGCGAAGACCGTACTTGCTGGCGCTGTAGGCGGCGTGCCACGGCAACGCGACCAGCCCGGCCGCCGACGACACGTTGACGAGGTGACCGCCGCGGCGCGCCTCGACCATCGGCGGCACGAACGCCTCGATGACGTGGATGGGCCCCATCAGGTTGATGTCGACCATCGACTTCCAGTGCTGGTGGGTCAGCCGGTCGACGGTGCCCCACGCCGAGACACCGGCGATGTTCATGACGATGTCCATCGCGGGATGGTCGCGGTGGATGTCGGCGGCGAAGGCGACGACGGCGTCGTAGTCGGAGATGTCGAGCGCCCGGTGCATCGCGACCTTGCCGCCGAGCGCGCGGGCGTCGGCGACGGTCGTCTCCAGCCCGTCGGCGTCGCGGTCGGTGAGGAACAGCTCGGCGCCCTCGCGGGCCAACCGCAGCGCCGTCGCACGCCCGATGCCGCTGGCCGCGCCGGTGAGCAGACATCGTTTACCGGTGAATCCGCCGCCCTGCGTCATGGCGGTGACCCTACCTGTCCACCCACCCCGAGATCAGCCGTCGCGCGGCGTGTGCCCGCCCCACAGCGAGTGCAGCCAGAGTCGTTCGACGATGTCGACCGCGCGGGCGATGTCGTCACCGCGGCCGATGAAGCCGGTGTCGTGGGACAGCGTCATCGCCGTGGTCGCGGTGAGCGTGCGCACCAGTGCGGGCAGATCCTCGGAGATGGGCCGGGCGCCCTCGTCCTGGCGCACGAGCCCGACGATCTTGTCGATCACGGTGTCCTCGAAGTCGTTCATGATGTCGCGGATCTGCGCGTCGGTGTTCCGCGCCAGCGTGGTGGCCCGCATGATCGGGTTGTTGCTGGCGAACACCGCCTCGGCGTAACCGACCATGCGCCGCGCGAACGTGGCGGGCGACTCGTCGGCCTTACGTGGGGCGAAATCATGGGTGAGCTGGTCGAGTTCGGCCATCGCGTCGGCGACGATCACCGCGAGCACCGCGTACTTGGAGTCGAAGTAGAAGTAGAACCCGGACCGGGCAACGCCCGCGCGCTCACTGATCGTGCTGACCGACAGGTCGGCGAACGGTTGCTCCTGAAGCAGCTCTCGGACCGCGGCGACGATCGCGTCGCGTTGCCGGTCGCCGCGGCTGCGGCGGATCTCAGGCGTCTCGGATTCGGCGGTCATGGCATCCAACCTTGGCACCGCGGCACGCCAGAACAAAACTTGACATGCGTCAAGATCGCCGGTCAGGATGTGAGGCAGGTGACGTCCACCACAGCGTTGTGATTACCAGGAGCGTTCTAGATGGCGACCATCAGCACCCCGGAATATCTGCTCGACCAGGCCAAGCGGCGGTTCACCCCCACGCTCAACACCATCCCCGGCATGGGGTTCGTCGAGAAGCGCCTGCGCGAGAAGCTGCACAACAACGAATGGAAGCAGTTCGTGCTGGCCGAGCCGCCTGCGGGCAGCGGGCTCAAGCCGGTGATGGGCGATTCCGGACTCCCGGTGCTCGGCCACATGATCGAGACGTTCCGCGGCGGGCCGGACTATCTGCTCGACGTGTACAAGACCTACGGTCCGCTCCACTACGCGTTCTCCCCCGCGCTGCCCGCGGTGGTCGCGCTCGGACCCGACGCCACCCAGGCCGTCTTCTCGAACAAGAACAAGGACTTCTCGCAGCGCGGCTGGCATCCGGTGATCGGCCCGTTCTTCAACCGCGGCCTGATGATGCTCGACTTCGACGAGCACATGTACCACCGCCGCATCATGCAGGAGGCGTTCACCCGCACCCGGCTGGCCGGTTACGTCGAACACATCGACCGGGTCGCCTCCCAGGTCGTCGCGAACGACTGGGTCGAGAACGACCCGCGGTTCCTGTTCTACCCGGCGGTCAAGGAGCTGACCCTCGACATCGCCTCGGTGGTGTTCATGGGCCACGAACCGGGCACCGACAAGGAACTGGTCACCAAGGTCAACGACGCGTTCACCATGACCACCCGCGCCGGCGGCGCGATCATCCGGACCGGGCTGCCGCCGTTCAAGTGGTGGCGGGGTCTGCAGGCCCGCAAGGTGCTCGACAACTACTTCGAACAGCGGGTCAAGGAGAAGCGCGGCTCCGACGGCACCGACATGCTCACGGTGCTGTGCCACACCGCCGACGAGGACGGCAACACGTTCTCCGATCAGGACATCGTCAACCACATGATCTTCCTGATGATGGCCGCCCACGACACCTCGACGTCGACGCTGACGACGATGGCCTACCACCTGTCGCGCAACCCGGAGTGGCAGGAACGCTGCCGCGAGGAGTCCGAACGGCTCGGCGACGGCCCGCTCGACATCGAGGCGCTCGAGAAGCTCGAGACCCTCGATCTGGTGATCAACGAATCGCTGCGACTGGTGACGCCGCTGCCGTTCAACGTCCGCCGGACCGTGCGCGACACCGAACTGCTGGGCCACTACATCCCCGCCAACACGGACGTGGTGCTCTGGCCGTCGGTGAACCATCACCTGCCGGAGCTGTGGACCGACCCCGAGAAGTTCGACCCGGCCCGCTTCACCGAACCACGCAACGAGCACAAGCAGCACCGGTATGCGTTCGCACCGTTCGGTGGCGGAGCGCACAAGTGCATCGGCATGGTGTTCGGCCAGCTCGAGATCAAGACCGTGATGCACCGACTGCTGCGCCGCTACCGGCTCGAACCGCCGCGTCCCGGCTACGTCGCGAAGCTGGACTACGCGGGTATGCCGGTCCCGATGGACGGTATGCCGATCGTGCTGCGCCCGCTGCGCTGACCGGTCAGCCGGCGAGGAGCCGGTTGGCGCAGGCGACCACGGCCTTGAGTGCGGACTGGGTGGCGTCCGGCGACCAACCCATCGCCCATTCGGCGTGCACCCCGTCCGAACCACGGATGAACGTCGCGGTGTGCGCACCCACGGGGATCTGGTGGAACGCCACGGTCTCCACCGCGATGCCCTCGTCGTGGAGCATCGCGGTCAACGCCGCGATCGGGCCGCACGCCGAGGCCGTCGCGGTGCTGATCCGGTCACCGAGCGCCAGGGTCGCCTGATAGGTGCGGGCCTGCGGGCCCAGCCTGCGCGCGGGCCCCTCCCCGTCGGTGCAGGTCCACTGGCCGAGTCGCAGCGGACCGGCGGCGGGTGAGTATTCGGCGCAGAACGCGTCCCAGGTCATGTCGTCGACCTCCTCACGCAGTCCGCGCGGCAGCGGTGCGGCCACCACGGACGCGAATGTGGGGGTTGGGGTGGGGATCGAACTCGTGATCATGTGTGCCGGTCTTCTCGAGAGAGGGAGTGACCGACGATGTAGCAACGACCCACAGCGAGGGGTCGGTCCGAATCAGACCCCGCTGCGGGTTGCTACTACGAGTCGCCTTGGCACGAGGGCGATGCTAGCCCCGCCCGCAGGGGTGACGCAAACCCCTTTCCCCGCGTCGGCGGACCGCCCGGGGCGGCACTACTGTCGTCGCAATGGGTTGGCCCGAGATCGGTCTGTTGCTGGCCGCGGGCATCCTCGGCGGCCTCACCGGCAGCATCGCCGGACTCGCGTCGGTGGCCACCTATCCGGCGCTGCTGGTCGCGGGTCTCCCGCCGGTCGCGGCCAACGTCACCAACACCGTGTCGCTGGTGTTCAACGGGGTCGGATCGGTCCTCGGGTCGCAGCCCGAACTGCGCGGGCAGGGCGGATGGCTGCGGCGGATCATCCCGGCCGCGGCGCTCGGCGGCGTGGCCGGTGCGGCACTGCTGCTGTCGACGCCTGCGGAGGGCTTCGAGAAGGTGGTGCCGGTTCTGCTGGGCGCCTCGGCGGTGCTGATCCTGCTTCCCCGCCGCGCCGGACCTGCACACCCCGAGCGCCGCGCGCACGCCGGGTGGCGCGAAGGTGCTGCGATCCTGGCGATCTGCGTATACGGCGGCTATTTCGGTGCGGCGGCGGGTGTGCTGCTGCTGGCGCTGCTGCTCACCACGGGCAGCAATACGCTCGCCCATGCGAATGCGGGCAAGAACGTCGTGCTCGGGGTGGCGAACATGACGGCGGCGGTGGTGTTCGCGGTGTTCGCCCCGGTGCACTGGGCCGCGGTGGTGCCGATGGGAGCGGGGTGCCTGATCGGTTCGCGGCTGGGACCGATCGTGGTGCGCCACGCACCGTCGGGCCTGATGCGCGCTCTCATCGGCGCCGCGGGGATCGCACTGGCAATCAAGCTGGGCGTCGAGGCCTACGGGTGACGTCGGGTCACAGGAAAGGGTTGTCCCCCTTGGCCACCCGCATCCCGAGGTCGATCAAATTCGTCGCGGACGTGTGCAGGCGCTCGCCGGCCTCGCGGGTCGCCCGCCCGGCGAGGTAGCGCGACCACGTGCCCTCGATGACGACGGCGAGTTTGAAGCAGGCCATCGCCAGATACCAGGGCAGCGCGTCGGTCCGCCGGCCGCCGGCCGCCACGTAGGCGTCCAGCAGGTCGCTCCGGTCGGCCAACCCGCCTAACGCGGCGAGTTCGGATCCGGCGTTGATCGGGTTCGGGTCGTGCGGCCAGCAGATCAGCATCCAGCCGAGGTCCAGCAGCGGATCGCCGACCGTGCACATCTCCCAGTCGATGAAGGCGGCGAGTTCGGGGGTCTCGCGGCGCAGCAGCACGTTGTTGAGGTGGGCGTCGCCGTGCATGATGCCCGGTTCGCCGTCGGGCGGCCGGTTGTTCTCGAGCCACTCGGCAAGGTCGGTCACCGCGGGCAGTTCGTCGGGTGAGTAACGGTCGTGCCGGTAGCTCTCGAGCAGCCGGAGGAATTGCGGGACCTGACGGGCCAGGAACGACCCGGGTCGCTTGAGTTCGGCGAGTTCACTGCCCTCCCACGGCACGTTGCCCAGCAGCGCCAGGCTCGCCGCGTAGGACAGGCCCACGCGGCGGCGCATGTCGGGGTCGTCGCGGTAAGGCTGCGTCACCTCGGTGCCCGGGTTGAACCCGTCGATCTCCTCCATCAGGTAGAACACGACGCCGAGCACGTCGAGGTCCTCGCAGCCGGCGATGAAGCCGGGGTGCGGTACCGGGCTGCCCGCCAGCGTGCGCAGCACGGCGATCTCGCGCTGCATGGTCTTGTCGCTGGTCGGGCGTGGGTGCACCGGCGGACGGCGCAGCACCATCGGCCGCCCGTCGAGGTGCAGCCGGACGACGACGTTCTGGCTGCCGCCTGCCAGCGGCGCCACGTCGGTGACCGTCTCCCCCAGCCCGGTTCGCCTCACCCAGGCAGTCAGGGCCTCGACATCGGCATCGGTCAGGGTGGGCAAGGGCTGCGCGGCGTCGGGCATGCCGACATGGTGTCAGGCCTTCCGCGCGGTCACCAGCAGATACTCCCACTCCATGTGCGACGCCCCGGCCATCAACGCGTCACCGAGACCGGCGATGTCGGCGTCCAGTTGCGCGGCGCGGTCCGCGTCGTCGCCGACGTTGCGGTACGCCGCGATGGTCGGGCCGTAGACCGCCTTGAAGTAGTCGCGGAACTGCGCGCCGTCGGCGAAATGGGTGACCGGCAGGGTGCGGCGTTCGGTGGCCAGATCGGTGACGCGATCGGCGAACAGTTCGCGCACGTGGTCCTCGCGGCCCCACAGCGGCGGCGGCTGGGCACCGGGCGGCGGGGGCGGCATGTAGGGCTTCATGGTCGCGAACAACTTTCCGATGTGCCCCTCGGGTGTCCAGTTGATCAGGCCGATCCGCCCGCCGGGGCGGCACACCCGCACCAGTTCGTCGGCGGCGCGCTGGTGGAACGGGGCGAACATCACCCCGATGCAGGACATGACGACGTCGAAGTCGTTGTCCGCGAACGGAAGAGCATGCGCATCGGCCTCCTGCCACTCGAGTTCGACGCCGGCTTCGGCGGCGATCGTGCGGCCGTGCTCGAGCAGTTCGGGGGTCAGATCGCTGGCGGTGACCGCCGCCCCCGTCGCGGCGGCGGGGATGGCGGCGTTGCCGGTGCCTGCGGCCACGTCGAGGACCCGGTCCCCCGCGCCGATTCCGGTGGCCTCCACCAGAACCGGTCCCAGCGGGGCGACGAGCTCGGCGGCGAGGCGCGGATAGTCGCCCGAGGCCCACATGGCGCGGTGTTTGGCGGCGAGCTGTCCCTGGTCGACGGTGGCGGTCTCACTGGTCATGTCGGGTCCTCCTGGGTTCGGTGCACACATCGTCGCCCCGCGCCGCCGGCGATTCCAGTTCCACATCTGTACTGGCGGGGGTTTCTGCGGGACGATGTCGATGCGGTCGTCGAGGAGGTGCACCGATGTCGGGATACGGCCAGTTCTGCCCGGTGGCCAAGGCCATGGAGTTGCTCGACGAACGGTGGACCATGCTCGTGGTCCGCGAATTGTTGCTTGGTAGTTCACATTTCAATGACCTGCGGCGTGGTGTGCCGAAGATGTCACCGGCACTGCTGTCGAAGCGGCTCAAGGCGCTGACCCGCGCCGGGGTCGTCGAACGCACCGAAATCGACGGGCGCACCAGCTATTCGCTCACCGCATGCGGCCGTGAGCTCGCCACCGTGGTCGAGGCGCTCGGAACGTGGGGGGTGCGCTGGATCGGCGAACTCGGCGACGAGGATCTCGACCCCCATCTGCTGATGTGGGACATCCGCAGGACCGTCCCGGTGGACCAATGGCCCACGGAGCGCACCACACTCGCGATCCGCTTCGACGGGGTCGACGCGCGGGCCTCGCGCTGGTGGCTGGTCGTCGCCGACGGCCGCGCCGACGTATGCGACTTCGACCCGGGATACGAGGTGACGGCCACGGTGCGGACCAGCCTGCGCACGCTCACCGAGATCTGGCGCGGTGACCGCAGCTGGCCGCACGCACTGCTCGACGGCAGTGTCGCGGTGTCGGGACCCGCGCACGCCCGCCGTGCGGTGCCCTCGTGGATCGGCCAGGGCACACTCGCCGCGGCCGCCCGCCCCGTCTGACCCGTCAGGGCCCGCAGAACTCGACGTCGGTCGCCGCGGTCACCCGCTGTGCGGGCATCTGGGCACCCTCACACGTTCGGGTCACCTGCGCCGCCGAATCCGCGGTGAAGACGCCGAAGACGACCTCGTCGGCCGGTACCGAGAGCAGTGTCAGCAACCGCACGGCAATCCCGTTCGCGGACAACGTCTCCGCGGATGCCCTCAGCCGGGCCGCGGTCTTGGCGACCGCTTCCGCACTGAGCGCCGGCCGATACCACTCGACGAGGTAACAGGGCACACCGACATCCACCGCTGCGACGCTAGCCCGCCGTAGCGCCAGAGAAATCGGGCGATCCCCTATCGCG
Source organism: Mycobacterium sp. GA-2829 (assembly GCF_001499965.1). GTDB lineage: Bacteria > Actinomycetota > Actinomycetes > Mycobacteriales > Mycobacteriaceae > Mycobacterium. The sequence continues at coordinate 66,080 of NZ_LQIT01000024.1, read as the reverse complement.
CCGCCTGCCCCATGTACCGACCGAGCTCCGCGCGTGAGTGGATCCCCAGTTTCGTGTACACCCGCGAGAGGTTCGCCTCCACGGTCTTGGGGCTGATGAACATCGCCATCGCGATGTTGCGGTTGGTCATACCGGTCGCGGCCAGTTCGGCGACCCGTTGCTCGGACGGGGTGAGCACCGCGCCCCGGTGCCTGCCGACGTTGGCCCGTCCGAGATCGGCGCGCACGCGGTCGGCCCACAACGGTGTGCCCAACCGTTCGAAGGTCTCCAGCGCACTGCTCAGCGTCGCGGCGGCGGCGTCCTTGTGGCGTTGACGGCGCTGCAACCTGCCGAGCAGGAGCTCCGTGCGCGCGCGTTCGAAAGGCATTGGCAGGCGGTCATGTTCGGCCATCGCCTGCTGTGCGGCGGCCACCGCCGCCGCGACGTCGCCGTGGGCGGCGCACACCATCGCCCGGCACCGGCCACCGACCGCGAGCATCCACGCGCGGTCGAGCCGCCTGCCGTTGCGTTCCAGTGCGGCCACCAGCGGTTCCGCGGACTCCGTCCGGCCGAGGTTGACCATCGCCTCGACGGCGTCGGGAATGGACCACGCCGCGATCATCTCGGTGGTGTTCGGCGCCGCGTCGATGCGCGCGACCATCGGCTGCAGCACCGAGAGCGCCGCCTCGTAGTCACCGAGTGACACCTCGAGGAATCCCAACGCGTTCGTCGGCCACTCGCCCAGCCGGACCGAACCGCTGCGCACCGATGCGGCCTGCGCGGCGGCCACCGCGCTGCGCGCCTCGTCGACGCGGCCGCAATACGCCGCCAGCAACGCCCGGTTCGACAGTGCGACCGCCATCGGCACGTCGCCGCCGAGCTGCTGTGCCAGCTCCACCGAATCCTCGATCAGCAACGCCGCGTCGGCGAATTCGCCGCGCCAGATGGCGTTCAGGCCGGCGTGGTAGGTGACGAACATCAGATCGCCTTCGTCGCCGCGCTCGATGCACCGCTTCCGCAGCGCGGTCAGCTCCTCGTGGGCCCGGTCGAGGTCGCCCACCATCGAACGCAGCACCGCGAAATGGGCGCTGGGGCGCAACGACATCGGGATGTTGGCGTCGGCGTCCTCGAGTTGGAGTGCGCGGTGCAGGATTTCGTCGTCCACCCCGTCACCGACGAGGAACGCCATCATCGAACGCATGCTGAGCGCCTGGCTCAACAGCGCGGGTACACCCAGCTTCTCGGCGTTGTCGACCGCCTCGTTCGCGCGGTCGAGCGCCGCGTCGATGTGGCCGGCGTTGAAGAGGGCGAAGGTCAGGGTGACCAACATCGAGACCAGCGCCGCGGGGTGCTCGGCGGCCTCGGGAAGCGTGTGCTGCAGCAGGTCGGCGGCCTCCGGGAAGCTGTCGTCGAGCAACCTCACGTAGCCGAGCAGGTTCGCCGCCTCGGCCCGCAGTGCGCCCGGTTCCAGTTGCGCCATCGCCTCTTCGAGCAATGCCTGGGCGCGGGCCGGGTCACCGGCGTTGAAGTGGTGACGGGCCGAGGCGATGCGCCGGTCCGGGGTGTCCCCGCCCAGCCCGATGGCCAGATCGGTGAGTTCGGCCGCGGCGGCGGGAGCGCCCCGCATCCGTGCGCTGTCGGCGGCTTGGTCGAGAGCGCGCAGCGTTTCGGCGTCGGCGGTGATCGCGCCCAATGCGAGGTGTCTGGCCTTCAACTCCGGCTCATCGATGATCGCGGCGAGCCGCCGGTGGGTGGCGCGGCGCCTGCCGGACGCGGCCGCGGTGTAGACGGCCCGCGCAAGGATCGGATGGCTGAAGCGGATGTGGTGGCCCTCCAGGCCGATGACACCCTTGGACTCGGCCGTCTCGAGAATTTGTGCGACGTCGTCGACGGTGCGGTCGCAGGTCCTGGCGATGACCTCCACCGTGGGGCGGTCGACGCACGCTGCGGCCAGCAGCACCTCGTGCAGGTCGGGGTCCAGCGCGCCGACCCGCCGGTGCACCACCTCCGACAGCGTGCCCGACAGCGGCACGTCCGACAGCGCCGCCGCATCGCCGAGTGAGCGGGCCAGTTCGAGGGCGTAGAGCGGGTTGCCGCCGGCGAGTTCGTGGATTCGCACCATCATCGGCCGGGAGTACGTCCGGCCGAGGCGCTGGGTGAGGATCGTGTGCAGGGCGCCGACGCTCAGCGGCTGCAGCCGGATCCGCCGCACGTCCTCCGGCCACGGCATCCGGACCGTCGGGGCGGCCAGGTGTTCGGTGCGGATGGTGCACAGCACACCGACCGGACCGGTCAGGCGGGGCACCGCGAACGACAGGGCGCCTGCGCTGGAGGTGTCGAGCCACTGCAGATCGTCGACGGCGATGAGGACCGAGGATTCGGCGGCCAGGATCTCCACCACCGACAGGAAGCCGGCGGCGACGGCCCGCGCATCGTTGGCGACCTCAGGGGCGTCGAGCAGCAACGCCCCGTACAGCGCCCGGCGCTGCGGTTCGGGCAACGCGTCGTAGATCGAGATGTCCACGCCGCGAAGCAGATCGGCCAGCGACGCGTAGGCGAGCACCGATTCCGCGGCCGAGGCGCGTGCGGTGAGCACCCGCAACCCCCGGGCCCTGGCCTGCTCCACCGCGGGCAGCCACAGCGCGGTCTTGCCGATTCCCGCGTCGCCCTCGAGCAGCAGGGCCGTCGGCCGACGGTTGATTGCATTCAGGAATTCAGCGACGGCAGCGAACTCCGACGGACGCGCGACCGCCGCCGGGTTGGTCATCTGCCAAGCATGGCAGCAAATCGCGATTTCGGTGTAGTTGGTCGCGCAAGACGCGACCAACTACACCCGAATCGCTACTTGGGGGCGAAGCGCTGCCCGGCGTCGAGGCGGATGCACTGACCGTTGAGCATCGCGTTCTCGACGATCGCGACCGCGAGCTTGGCGTACTCCTCGGGGCGGCCGAGCCGCTTCGGGAACGCCGCGTCCTTGGTCAGCTGTGCGGCGAACTCGTCCGGGATGCCCTCGGTCAGACCGGTGGCGAACAGGCTCGGGGCGATCGCGAGCACCCGGATGCCCAGGCTGCCCAGGTCGCGGGCCATGGTCAGGCACATGCCGGCGATGGCGGCCTTGGAGGCGGTGTAGGCCACCTGCCCGATCTGTCCTTCGAACGCGGCGATCGACGACGTGTTGATGATGACGCCGCGCTCGTCGTCCTCGGGTTCGTTTTTGCTCATGTGCTCTGCGGCGAGCCTGCTGATGTTGAAGGTGCCGACGGTGTTGAGATCCTGCACCTGGCGGAAGACGTCGAGGTCGTGCGGGCCGTTCTTGCTCAGCGTCCGCATGGCCGAACCGCCGCCCGCGGTGGTGACCGCGACATGCAGCCCCCCGAGTGCGTCCACGGCCTGGGCGAGGACCTGTTCGGTGCCCGCGAAGTCCATGACGTCGACGGGATAGAAGGTGGCGCCGAGTTCGTCGGCCACTTCCTGGCCCTTGGACTGTGGCCGGTCGAGCACCGCGACCGCCGCGCCGCGCTTGGCCAACGCCGCGGCGGTGGCGCGGCCGAATCCGGAGGCACCTCCGACAATGACGGCCTTCTTGCCCTCGATCTCCATCTGGCTTCCTTTCCATTTTTGGGTCCGACTGTAAAGCAACCTAGCCGACGTCAGCGTTCGTTAAGGCTTTCGGGTGCGCGACTGACTACCTTGGCGTTCGTGAGCGTCATCCCCCGCAGCACCCGCGCCTGGTGCGGTGTCGCCGCCGCGGCCGTCGCCCTCGGCGTGACCGAATTGGTGGCGGTGCCGTTCGGACCGCAGGCCGACGCGCGCACCGCGGTCGGATCGGCGGTCATCGACGCGACACCCGGGCCGGTCAAGGAGTGGGCGATCCAGACGTTCGGGATGGCCGACAAGCTGGTGCTGTCGCTGCTCGTGCTGGCGGTGATCGCAGTACTCGCCGCCGCGGGTGGCGCGCTGCAGTCGCGGCGGGTGCCGGTGGGCAGCGCCATGATCGTCGCGGGCGGCGCGCTCGGCTGCGCAGCGGTGTTGTCCCGCATCGGTGCCGGTCCCGCCGACATCGTCCCCACGCTCGTCGGGACTGTCTGCGGGGTGCTGACGCTGCAGCTCCTCCTGTCGGGACGCATCACCGACGCCGGAGAACGCGGTGACGTGGATCGGGGCCGGCGACTCTCGTTGGTGAGTCTGGGCGTGTTGGCGGTCGGCACGATCGCCGGCGCGGCGGGGGCGGGGTTGGCGCGGCGTGCATCGTCGGTGAGCGGCGAGCGGGCCGGGGTCGCGCTGCCACCGGTGGAAGTGCCCGCACCGCCGATTCCGGCGGCCGTGCAACCCGACGCGGCCGGGCTGCCGTCGTTCATCACGTCCAACGCCGACTTCTACCGGATCGACACCGCGCTGAGCGTGCCGCAGGTCAGCCGAGAGGAATGGCGACTGCGCATCCACGGCATGGTCGACCGCGAGATCACCTACGGCTTCGCCGATCTCGACCGGTTCGAGGTGGTGGAGAAGACCGTCACGCTGACGTGCGTGTCCAATCCGGTCGGCGGTGACCTCATCTCGACCGCCACCTGGAGCGGCTACCGGGTGCGAGACCTGTTGGCCGATACGGGGATTCACGCCGACGCCGATATGGTGCTGTCCACCTCGCACGACGGGTTCACCGCGGGCACCCCGGTCGAGGCGCTGACCGACGGCCGCGATGCGCTCCTCGCCATCGGGATGAACGGCCAGCCGCTGCCGACCGAACACGGATACCCCGCCCGCCTCGTGGTGCCCGGCCTCTACGGGTACGTGTCCGCGACGAAGTGGGTGGTCGATCTCGAGCTCACCCGCTTCGACCGGGCGCAGGCGTACTGGACCAGGCTGGGGTGGTCCGAGCGCGGTCCCATCAAGACCGAATCGCGGATCGACGTGCCGCGCGGCGGCGCCGACGTCAGCCGCGGCCCCGTGACGTTCGGCGGGGTGGCGTGGGCGCAGAACCGCGGGGTGCGCACCGTCGAGGTGCGGATCGATCCGCCGGGCGGACAGGGTGAGTGGCGGCCCGCGGAACTCGGGGCGAGCTACTCCAACGAGACGTGGCGGTTGTGGAGCCTGGGCTGGGAGGCCGAACAGAGCGGCCTGCACACGATCACCGTGCGCGCCACCGACAACACCGGGGCCGTACAGACCGAGGACCGCGCCGACCCGGTCCCCGACGGTGCGACCGGCTGGCACAGCGTCGTCTTCAATGTCACCTGATCGCGCGTGCCATCCTGGCGGGATGCTCCTCGTCGATGTCGCCACCGCCTCGGCCGACGTCGGTGCCAGCTCGTCACGGCTGGCCAAGACCGCCAGGATCGCCGAACTGCTGAGCCGCGCGGGCGCCGAAGAGGACGCCCGGCTGGTCGCGGTCACGGTGTCGTGGCTCTCCGGTGAGCTGCCGCAGCGCCAGATCGGCGTCGGCTGGGCGGCGCTGCGGTCACTGCCGGCAGCGGCCGACACCCCCACGCTGACCGTGCCGGGTGTCGACGCCGCGTTCACCGAGATCGGCGCCGTCGCGGGTAAAGGCTCGCAGGCGCGGCGGGCCGGCCTGCTCGCCGACGTCTTCGCCGCGGCGACACCCGCCGAGCAGACGTTCCTGCGTCGCCTGCTGACCGGTGAACTGCGGCAGGGTGCGCTGATCGGCGTGATGGCCGATGCGGTGGCCAAGGCGGCCGGTCTCCCCGCCGCGCAGGTGCGCCGCGCGGCGATGCTGGCTGGCGACCTGCCCGCGGTGGCCGCCGCCGCGCTCACCGGCGGCGAGGCGGCGCTGGCCGAGTTCACCCTGCGCGTGGGCCGGCCCGTCGGCCCGATGCTCGCCCAGACCGCGACCGGCGTCGCCGAGGCACTCGAGAAGCTCGGCGGGACGGCGGTATTGGAGGCCAAGCTCGACGGCGCACGCGTGCAGATCCACCGTGCCGGATCCGAGGTATCGGTCTACACCCGCTCGCTCGACGACGTGACCGCCCGCCTGCCGGAGGTGGTCGAGGCCGCGCTGGCGCTGCCGGTGACCGATCTGATCGCCGACGCCGAGGCGATCGCGCTGCGCCCCGACGGCCGTCCGCACCGGTTCCAGGTCACCGCGTCGCGGTTCGGCCGCGCCGCCGCGGGTGCCACCCAGCGCCTTTCGGTGTTCGTGTTCGATCTGCTGCACGTCGACGGCAGGGATCTGCTCGACCTCCCGACCGTCGAACGGGTGGCCGTCCTCGACGATCTGGTGCCGGCCGCGCACCGCGTCGACCGGTTGATCACCGACGACACCGCCGCCGCGACGCGGTTCCTCGAGGCCACGCTGGCCGCCGGTCACGAGGGCGTGATGGCCAAGTCGCCGTCGGCGCCGTACGAGGCGGGCCGCCGCGGGGCCGGCTGGCTGAAGGTCAAACCCGTCCACACCCTCGATCTCGTCGTGCTCGCCGTCGAATGGGGCAGCGGTCGGCGCACCGGCAAGCTCTCCAACATCCACCTCGGTGCGCGGGACCCGCAGACCGGCGGTTTCGTGATGCTGGGCAAGACGTTCAAGGGCATGACCGACGCGATGCTGGCCTGGCAGACCGCACGGTTCCTCGAGTTGGCCGACGGCCCCACCGACGGGTACGTGGTGCGGGTGCGGCCCGAGCAGGTCGTCGAGATCGCGTTCGACGGCATCCAGAAGTCCAGCCGCTATCCGGGCGGGATGGCGCTGCGTTTCGCGCGCGTCCTGCGCTACCGCGACGACAAGTCGCCGGCCGAGGCGGACACCGTCGACACCGTCCGCGCCTTCTACGAAAGCCACTGATACTCGACCGCCCGTTCGGTCGGTGCCACTATCTAAGGCAGGCAAACCGACACTGTCGTCGTCAGGGGGCATTGTGGCCACACCAACCGCCGAACAGCGCTTCGAGAACACCGACGGAGACGTCACCTACATCCGGACGGACAGGGACTCCCCGCCGGTCGCGATCGTCGACAGATCACCGATCAGCGCCAAGAACCGGATCGTGTTCGGACTCATCGCCCTCCTCGGCGCGGTGGCCTGGGCGGTGATCGCGTTCTTCCGCGGGGAGACGGTCAACGCCGTCTGGTTCGTGATCGCCGCGATCTGCACCTACGTGGTGGCGTTCCGGTTCTACGCCCGGCTCATCGAGATGAACATCGTCAAGCCGCGCGACGACAACGCCACTCCAGCCGAGATCCTCGAGAACGCCACCGACTACGTGCCCACCGACCGCCGGGTGCTGTTCGGCCACCACTTCGCCGCGATCGCCGGCGCGGGACCGCTGGTCGGGCCGGTGCTGGCGATGCAGATGGGATACCTGCCCGGCACCATCTGGATCATCATCGGCGCGGTGTTCGCGGGGTGCGTGCAGGACTATCTGGTGCTGGCGATCTCGACCCGCCGGCGTGGCCGATCCCTCGGCCAGATGGCGCGCGACGAACTCGGCGCGGTCGGTGGCGCCGCGGCGATCGTCGGGGTCCTGGTCATCATGGTGATCCTGCTGGCGGTGCTGGCACTGGTCGTCGTGCAGGCGCTCGCCCAGAGCCCGTGGGGTGTGTTCTCGATCGCGATGACGATCCCGATCGCACTGTTCATGGGCGTCTACCTGCGGTTCCTGCGGCCCGGCCGGGTCTCCGAGGTGACGGTGATCGGCGTCGCGCTGCTGCTGCTGGCCGTCGCCTCCGGCCGGTGGGTGGCCGAGACGTCTTGGGGCGCTTCGTGGTTCGACCTCTCCCCGGTCGCGCTCAGCTGGGGCATCATCCTCTACGGGCTGGCCGCGTCGGTGCTGCCGGTCTGGTTGCTGCTCGCCCCGCGCGACTACCTGTCGACGTTCATGAAGGTCGGCACCATCGGGCTGCTGGCGGTCGGCATCCTCATCGCCCGGCCCGTCATGGAGGCGCCCGCCGTGTCGGTGTTCGCCGCCAGCGGCACCGGCCCGGTGTTCGCCGGATCGCTGTTCCCGTTCCTGTTCATCACGATCGCCTGCGGCGCGCTGTCGGGCTTCCACTCACTGATCTCCTCGGGCACCACGCCGAAGCTGCTGGAGAAGGAAAGCCAGATGCGGTTGATCGGCTACGGCGGCATGCTCACCGAGTCGTTCGTCGCGATCATGGCGCTGATCACCGCGGCGATCCTCAACCAGCATCTGTACTTCACGCTCAATGCGCCCGCTGCGCAGACCGGTGGCACCGCGGCGACCGCCGCCGAGTACGTCAACGGGCTCGGGCTGTCCGGTGCGCCCGCCACCGCACAGCAGATCGAGGACGCCGCCCGCAGCGTCGGTGAGAACTCGATCGTCTCCCGCACCGGTGGTGCGCCGACCCTCGCGTTCGGCATGTCCGAGGTGCTTTCCACGGTGTTCGGCGGCGATGCGCTCAAGGCCTTCTGGTATCACTTCGCGATCATGTTCGAGGCGTTGTTCATCCTCACCACCGTCGACGCGGGCACCCGCGTGGCGCGGTTCATGCTGTCCGACGGGCTGTCGAATCTCGGTGGGCCGCTGCGCAAGTTGAAGGATCCGAGCTGGCGGGTCGGGGCCTGGGTGTGCAGCGTGATCGTCGTGGCCGCATGGGGCAGCATCCTGCTGATGGGGGTCACCGACCCGCTCGGCGGCATCAACACCCTCTTCCCGCTGTTCGGTATCGCCAACCAGTTGCTGGCCGCGATCGCGTTGACGGTGGTGACCGTCGTCGTCCTCAAGCGGGGGTACTTCAAGTGGGTGTGGGTGCCCGGGGTTCCGCTGGTGTGGGATCTGGTGGTCACGCTGACCGCGTCGTGGCAGAAGATCTTCTCCGGTGACCCGAAGGTCGGCTACTGGACACAGCATTTCCAGTACAAGTCGGCGCTCGCGCAGGGCAACGAATCGTTCGGGGCGGCGAAGAACGTCGATCAGATGCACGACGTCATCCGCAACACGTTCATCCAGGGCACCCTGTCGATCGTGTTCGCGCTGCTGGTGGTGATCGTGGTGGTGGCCGGGGTGGTGATGGCGGTGCGGGCGTTCCGCGGCACCGCGCCCCCGACCACCGACGACGAGCCGGTGCCGTCGCGGATCTTCGGTCCGTCGGGATTGTTCGCCACCGCAGAGGAACGGGAGGTGCAGAAACAGTGGGACGCGTTGGGCGTGCGGTCGGTCAAATCCGTTGGTACGTGAGCTCGTTGATGGGCGACAACCACTACCGCCGGTACGTCGAGCACCGGCGGCGCCGCCACCCAGGTGAACCGGTGCTGAGCGAGCGGGAGTACTGGCGGATGCGGCACGCGGCCGCCGACGCCAATCCCGGGGCGCGGTGCTGCTAGCCCAGTGCGTAGCGGATCGGCAGGTGTTTGAGGCCGCCGACGAACGTCGTCGCGACGTGCTCGGGGCGGCCGGCGAGTTCGACCGACCGCAGCCGGGGCACCAGCTCGGCGAAGAAGCTGTTGACCTCCATGCGGGCCAGCGCCGCGCCGAGACAGAAGTGCACCCCGTAGCCGAAGGAGACGTGCCGGTTGGGGTCGCGTCCGACGTCGAAGCGGAACGGGTCGTCGAACACGTCGGCGTCGCGGTTGCCCGAAACGTAGGACAGCAGTAGCGATTCCCCCGCCGCGATCGGCACACCCCGCACCGCGGTGTCCTCGGCGGCGGTGCGCATGAACGCCTTGACGGGGGTGACCCAGCGGATCATCTCCTCGGCGGCCAGCCCCATCAGACCCGGATCCGCCTGCAGGCGCCGCAACTGGTCCTGATGTTCGATCAACGCGAGCATGCCGCCGGAGATGGTCGCGCTCGTGGTGTCGTGCCCGGCGGCGGCCACGATCGCGTAGTAGGACATCGTGTCGATGTCGGACAGCGGTTCGCCACCGAGCCGTGCGTTGGCGATCGCCGACGCCAGGTCCTCGGTCGGGCGCTCCCGGCGGGAGGCCGTCAACGCGGTGAAGTACTGGAACATCTCCAGCAGCGCCGCCATCTGATCCTCCTGCGTGGCACCGCGTTTGAACTCCTCGTCGTCGCTGCCGAACAGCTCCTGGGTGAGTTTGAGCATCAACGGGAAGTCATCCTCGGGCACCCCGAGCAGCGACATGATCACGTACAGCGGGTAGTTGACCGCGACCTCCTGCACGAAATCGCATTCCGGGCCGCGCTCGAGCATCTTGTCGACGTAGATCTTGGCGAGCTCGTCGACGCGAACCTTCAATGCGCGCATGGCTTTCGGCCGGAACCAGTCGGCACCGATCGTGCGCAGCTCCCGGTGCTCGGGGTCGTCGAGGTGGATGAGGGTGCGGATACCGACGCCGGCCTGCAGGTCGTCGGCCGCCGCGGTCATCAGGACCGAGCGCGGCGAGTTGGTGAACAGCGTGTTCGCGCGTTCGATCGCCATGATGTCGGCGTGCCTGGTGACGGCCCAGAACGGCCGGTAGCCGTCGACCTCCACCCAGGACACCGGTGCGTGCTCACGCAGATGGGTCAGCGCGGCGTGCAGCGCCGGTTCGTCGGTGTAGGCCTTGGGCGTGGCGAAGACCCTGGCGGCCTCGTCGATGATGGGGGCACTCACGGCACACTCCTTCCTGCGGCCGACAGCCCGCGCAACTCGCGTAGGACCGCCGTGACGGCGTCGTCGGGCACGCCGGCCGGAAACGCGGGCAGCACACGGTCGATCACCCCCGCGCACCGGTCGCGCAGTCTCTCGGCGAGCGTGTCCAGCGGGGCGACGACGGCGAACGCGTCGAGCACGTCGTCGTCGATCAGCGCTCCCATGGCATCCCATTCGCCCTGCCGGGACAGCCGGTGCAGTTCGGTGTGCAGATCGCCCCAGCCGTGCAGGTCGAGCACTCTGCGATAGGCAGGTGTCGACCCGTAGAACGCGAGCTGTTTGCGCGTGGCGACCGACGCCTGCCGGATCTCCTCGGAGGTCCGCCCGGTGACCACGAAGACCGGACAGGACACCTGGAAGTCGACACGGTCGCGTCCGGTGCGAGCCATCCCGTCGAGCAGTGCCGGCGTGGTCACCTCGTCGAGGTAGCGCCTGGTGGTGAAGGCGTGGGCGAGAAGGCCGTCAGCCACCTCGCCGCACATCCGCGTCATCGCCACACCGACCGCGGCGATGAAGATCTTCGGCACGCCGTACGGATGCGGTTCCGGGACGAACATCGGCGTCATGATCTTGTGGGTGTAGAACTCGCCCTCGAACCGCAGTGGGGTGCCGTCGTGCCAGCAGGTCCAGATCGCGCGCAGCGCGGTGACGAATTCGCGCATCCGGCGCACCGGGTGGCTCCACGTCATCGAGAACCGCTTCTCGATGTGGGGTTGGATCTGGGTGCCGAGTCCGAGGTTGAAGCGGCCGCAGGAGTACGCCTGCAGGTCCCAGCCGATGTTGGCCACGGTCATGGGATTTCGGGCGAACGCCACCGCGATGCTCGTCCCGATCTCGAGGCGGGTGGTGTGTTCGGCCGCCAGCAGCAGGGGCAGAAACGGGTCGTGGTTGATCTCGCCGGTCCAGCCGCCGTCGAAACCCTGGTTCTCGGCGTCGGCGGCGACGCGGGGGACGCGGGCAAGTCGACTGGGGATGCCTCGGTCCACCTTGAGGCCGGGCACGGCGCCGTCACCCATGCGTGATGACGCTACAGTAAGCAATTCAGTATGGTCAACGACGGTGAGTGAGGACCGCGCATGACGGACGCACAGGACTGGCAGGAGACACTCGACGACCTCGACCGTCGGCGTGTGCACGCGTACGGGATGGGCGGTCCGGAGCGGGTCGCCAAGCACCGCGGCCGCGGGAAACTCGACGCCCGCGCGCGGATCGCCCGCCTGCTGGACCCGGATACGTTCTGCGAGTTCGGCACACTCGTCGGCGGCGACATCGCCGCTGACGGCCTGATCGCCGGTTCGGGCCGCGTCGGCGGCACACCGGTCATGGTGGGCGCCGAGGACTTCACGACGCTGGCGGGCAGCATCGGCCCCGGCGGGAACGCCAAACGGTACCGGCTTGCGGAGTTGGCCCTGCGCAACAAGATTCCGTTGGTGATGCTGCTGGAGGGCGCGGGGTTCCGGCCCAGCGGCGAACACTACGGCCGGACCCCGACCGATCTGCTCGCCCAGGCCCGCTGCTCGGGGAAGGTCCCGACGGTCTCGGCGGTGCTCGGGCCGTCGGCGGGGCACGGCGCGCTGGTGGCTCCGGTGTGCGACTTCACGATCATGAGCTCCGGCGGCGCGATCTTCACCGCGGGGCCGCCGGTGGTCAAAGAGTCGACGGGAGAGGACATCTCGAAGGAGGATCTCGGCGGTCCGGACGTGGCGTTGGCCAGCGGCGTCATCCACAACCACGCCGACGACGACGAAACCGTCATCGACGACATCCGCCGCTACCTGTCGTACTTCCCGTCCAGCGCATGGTCCTACCCCCCGACCCGACTGGCCGACGACACCGCGGGCCCGCGCCCGACCCCCGAATTGCTCGACATCGTCTCGCGCGACAACCGGCACATCTACGACATGCGCACCGTCCTCGACATCGTCTTCGACCGGCCGGACTGGTTCGAGGTGCAACCCCGCTTCGGCCGCGCCATCATCTGCGCGCTGGCCCATCTCGGCGGCTATCCCGTCGCGGTGGTGGCCAACCAGCCCGAGGTGATGGCGGGTTCCATCGACGCCGACGCCGCCAACAAGGCCGCCCACTTCATCACCGTGGCCGACTCGTTCCATCTCCCGATCGTCTTCCTCGCTGACAATCCGGGGATGCTGCCCGGCAGTCGATCCGAGCGCAGCGGTGTGTTACGCAGTGGCGCACGGATGTTCGCCGCGCAGACCGCCGCCACGACGCTCAAGTTGCACGTCACGCTGCGCAAGGCGTTCGGCTTCGGGTCGATGGTGATGTCGCTGCTGGGTTTCGACGATCAGGTGGCGACGTTCGCCTACCCGGGTGCCACGATGGGCGCGATGAGCGCGGCGGCGATGAGCCGGGCCACGCACGCCGGCGAGGACTACACCGCGGTGCTCAAGAAGATGGAGCTGGAGGCCAGTTACCGGTCGGCAGGCCACCTCGGCTTCGACGAGCTGATCTCCCCCGTCGAGACCCGCGACCGGTTGCTGGCCGCGTTGCAGCACGGGGTGTTCAGCCGCCAGCAGGTCGCCGAACCGGTGAGCCGCACGGTCATCATGCCGTAGCCCCCGGGGCGATTTCGGTGTAGTTGGTTGCGCTCAGCGCAACCAACTACACCGAAATCACGAGGTGCGGCGGTACTCCGCGACGATCGGGGCGAGTTCGTCCGGGGTGGCGCCGTGCATGATCAGCGCATCGGCGCCGTAGTCGAACTCCTTGCGGATTCGGTCCACGCACTGCCGGGCCGAACCGGTCGCCGCCGGGGCCAGCCACTCGTCGGGCAGCAGCGTCGCGATGTGCTCGATCTGTTCGGGGGTGGCCTTGTGGTCGATGCCACCGGGCACCGACTTGACCACCTCGTCGTCGCGAAACCGTTGCAGCACAGCGGGATCCCAGCCGTTGGTCGTGACCAGCAGATCGCCGTAGCCCTGCAGATAGGTGGCGAGCCGGGCGACGGTCTTCTTCAGCCGCAGCTCCTCGGGCAGGTGGTCCCCGACGGTGGCGAAACACGACCACACCCGCACGCTGTCGGGGTCGCGACCGGCCTGTTCGGCGGCCTGTTTGACCGTCTTCACACACCGCTGCAACGTCTCCGGCGTGAAGTAGGTGTGCAGGATGACGTCGTCGAAGGCGCGGCCGCCCAGCGCGAGCGTCTGCGGTCCGAACGCGACGATCGCCAACCGGATGTCTTCCTTGAAGTCGGGGTCGAGGAACAGCACGGGGTACTTGCCGAGCGGCCCGTCGTGGTTGAAGATCAGCTCCCCCTGCCACAGGCGCCGCATCACCTGCGCGAAGTCCTCCATCTGCGCGGTCGTGACCGCGGGGATGCCGAACGCCCCGTAGATGGCGCCGATACCGCGGCCGATGCCGAGCGTGAACCGGCCGCCCGACAACCGGTGCATGGTGGTGGCCCACGATCCGGTGATCAACGGGTGGCGGGTGTTGTGATTGGTTGCCGCCGTGGCGATCTGCATCCGGCTGGTCACCGCGCACGCCGCGCCCACCAGCGACGACGCCTCCTTGACGTTCCACCGTTCGGAGATGAACGCGGTCCCGAATCCGAGCTCCTCGCCGCGGCGGGCCTCGTCCATCAGCGTGGCCGGGCCCTCCCCGCCGGCACCGGCCAGCAGGTAGTACCCGAGTTCGTCCAGTACGCCGTCTCTGCTCAACACCAGATCCCTTGTTTGTAGCCGCAGTTCCACACCTCGGTGATCCTGCCATCGACGACGCGGAACACCTCCATACTGCTGATCGTCGTCGTGGTGCCGTCCGTCAGCGTCATCGGTGACTGGTAGACGATCGCGACGTGCTCGCCGTCGTCACCGGCGATCACGAGGTTCAGGTCGAACCGCACGGTGTCGAACATCGCCCAGTGGTCGACGATGCGCTGCACGGCCTGTTCGTGAGTGAGGGTGACCGGCTCCCCCACGTCGTGGCGGATCACGGTTTCTCCCATCAGTTCCTCGGCCAGAGCGAAGTCGCGCTCGTTCCACACCTGAAGGTTGTAGAGTTCGACGACCTCGCGGGCCGTGCGGCTCATCCGAACACCGCCAGCGCGTCGGTCTCGTCGATCGCGGCGACCGCGCGGTCGGTCAGGGTCAGGCACAGCTCCCGGGACCGCTGCGGCAAGCCATCCCATCCGATCAGCGTGATCACCGGCAGCACGATCAGATAGGCGACCGCGACGCGGTAGTGCCGCCACGCCTCGTCGAACGCGTAGTCGGTGACGCCGCCCCGGGTGAGGTGGTCGAGGTAGTCGCGCACCAGCGCTTCGTCGTGGCCGGAGCGGACGGCCGTGGGCAGCCCCTGGCTGACCAGGTAGGCGACGTCGGCGGCCCCGCAGCCGCGGGACGCGAACTGGAAGTCGACCACCTTGAGCCGGTCGCCGTCGAAGAACAGGTTGTCGGCGCGGATGTCGCCGTGCAGCAGCATCGACCGCTCGCCAAGGGCGGTCAGTGCGGTGGGCGCGTGGTCGGTGAATCGTTCGGCGTAGCGGGCGACGGCGGTGGGCACCCGCGCTTCGGTGTGCTCGCGGTAGATGTCCCAGCCGGCGGCGAACGCGGGCACCAGCAGGTCCCGGGCGATCGGCGTGTCGATGCTCGGAAATGCCTGCAGCGACACGGGTTCGGCGTCGGTGACCGACCAGGCGTGCAACCCGGCCAGCGCGGCGAGGCAGGTGCGGGTCTGCGCCAGGGTCAGGCCGGCGAGATGATCGGCGTTGTCCCAGCCCTGCAGATCCTCGAGCAGCAGTACGAAGTCCGCGGAGTCCGGAGCGATCGCGGCGGCGTAGACGTGCGGGCTGTCCATCGGCGCGTGTCCGGCCACGTCGCGGTAGTACGCGACCTCGCGCCGATAGCCGCCCAGCAGTTCCATGGCGCCGCGGGCCTCGGACACGGCGGCGAACTTCGCGATGAGTGTCGGCGGCACACCGTCGCCGCTCAGGTGCACGCGGTACAGCAGCGAGGAGAAACCGCTGTCCTCGGCGATCCGCTCGGCGCGCAGCGCGGTCACGGTCACCGTGGCGGGCAGCGCATGGTCCGCGCGCAACACCTCGGTGAGCCACTGCGGGGTGAGGTCGTCGATGCCGGAGGGGATCTCCGCGGTCGCTGACGTCGGCACCTCAGCTCACCTTGAACCCGAGGTACCCGCCCGCGGCGATCTCGTCGCAGCGTCTGCGGTACTCCGGCAGGCCCGCGGTGTACCCCATGTACATGCGTTTCTTGCCGGGGACGTTGCCGCCGTTGTACCAGGAGTTGCACGACGGGTGCGCCAGCACGGTGGGTGCCACCAGCGCGGTGGTGTGTTCGATCCACTCGGTCTGCGCACCGGGCAGCGCCTCGATCGTGCGGTGCCCGTGGCTGCGCAGGTACTGCAGACAGTCGGCGATCCAGTCCACGTGCTGCTCCAGCGCGGCCACGAAGTTCGTTGCCGCACTGGGGCTTCCGGGACCCTGGACGGTGAACAGGTTGGGGAACCCCGCGACGTGCAGCCCGAGGTACGAGACGGGCCCCTCGGCGGCCCAGACGTCGCGCAGCAGCACCCCGTCGCGGCCGCGGACGTCGATCCGGCTCAACGCGCCGGTCATGGCGTCGAATCCGGTGGCGTAGACGATCACGTCGAGATCGTGGGAACCCTGTTCGGTGTCGATCCCCGCCGGCGTGACCGACCGGATCCCGCCGCGCCGCAGGTCGACCAGCGTGACGTTGTCGCGGTTGAACGTCTCGTAGTAGCCCTGGTCGATGATGGGCCGCTTGCACGCGAACGGATGGGTGGGGACGAGGGCGGCGGCCGTCTGCGGGTCGTGCACGATCCGGGCGATCGCCTCACCGTAGAGTTCGGCGGCCATCCGGTTGGCATCGATGTCGAAGAAGACGTCACCCCAGTTGAGCGCCCCCATGATGCCGTCCTCCTCGACGGCACGGCGCCGCTCCTCGGCGCTGGCGGCCTTCAGCGGCGGCCGGACCAGCATGTCGAGCAGCACCGAGAACGCGCTCAGGCGGGCCGCGCCAACGGGGTGCTCGCGTTGCGCGGCGCGGATATCGCCGTAGCCGGCCTTGAGGTCGTCGAGTTCGCCGGGTTCGAACGGCCGCACCCGCCACGGCAGTGTGTAGGCCGGGGAGCGCTGGAAGACCACGAGCCGCCGGGCCTCCCGCGCCACCACCGGAATCAGCTGCACCCCTGTCGAACCGGTGCCGATCACCCCGAGCCGCCTGCCGGTCAGGTCGACACCCTCCCTGGGCCACCGGCTGGTGTAGAGCGATGTCCCGGTGAACGTGTCCATTCCGGGGATGTCGGGTTCGAGCGGAACCGACAGGATGCCGGTCGCGGCGATGACGAACGGTGCGACGTACCGGTCGCCGGTGGCGGTCTCGAGCAGCCACTCGGCGGCGTCCTCGTCGAAGGTCATCGCGACGATCTCGGTGTCGAAGTCGATGTCGCGGCGCAGGTCCAACCGGTCGGCGACGAAGTTCAGGTACGCCTCGATCTCGGGTTGGGCCGGCATGGTCTCGGTCCACACCCACTCCTGCTGGATCTGCTCGGAGAAGCTGTAGGAGTACTCGATGCTCTCGATGTCGCAGCGCGCGCCGGGGTACCGGTTGTACAGCCAGGTGCCGCCGACGGCGTCGGCCTTGTCGATCACCCGGACGCGCACCCCGAGTTCGCGGAGTTTGTGCAGAGCGTAGAGGCCGGAGAACCCGGCGCCCACGATGAGCACCTCGAAGCGCCGCGGTTCGGTCACAGCGCCACCACCTGCTCGTCACGGCCGCGACGCTCGAGGTAGAACCGGGCGGCGCGGCGGATCGCGTCGGCGGTGGGGCCGGGATGCCAGCCGAGATCGCGGGTCGCCTTGCCGTGGTCGGCGGGTGAGGTCAGCGCCATCAACCGCGCCGACGCCGGGTTGATCGGGAAGTCGGTGCCCAGCAACCGATTCGACAGGCCGACGCCCGCGGCGACGGTGTGCACCAGCGCCATCGGGACGCCGAACCGCGGCGGCGCCGTGCCCGCCGCCTCCGCGGCGATGGTGAGCATCTCGCGCTGGGACATCCAGCGTTCGGAAACGATGTACCGCTGCCCGACGCGGCCGCGCTCGCCGGCGAGTACCAGGGCGGCGGCGGCGTCGTCGATGTCGACCACCTCCGCGCCGACGCCTCGGACGTAGCAGGGCATCTTACCGAACGCGGCGAGCGCGACGAGCGCGCCCTGTCTGGGGTTCCAGTCCGGCGGGCCGTACGGGTTGGACACGCACATGGCCACCGCGGGCAGGCCGCGTTCGCGGGCGTAACGCAGCACCAGGTCCTCGGCCTGCCTGCGGGATTCGATGTACGGACCGCCCTTACCGGCCCAGTTGAACGGGGTGTCCTCGTCCACGCTCTCGCCGTCGAGCCCGACGGCGATGGTTCCGATGGTGCTGAGGAACACGAAGCGCCTCAACTCGGCGCGCACCGCGATGTCGAGTACGCCCCGCAGACCCTCGACGTTGGTGTGGAACAGGGGTGTGGGGTCGACCAGGTGGGCCCGGGTGTCGACGACGCAGTAGAAGACGACGTCCCGGTCGGCCATCGCGGCGGTCACCGCCTCGGTGTCGAAGACGTCGCCGTAGCGCCGCTCGACGTCGAGTCCGTCGATACCTCGGGTGGAACTGCTGCGACGCAACAACACTCGTACATCGTGGCCGTCGGCGACCAGGCGCCGCACCACCGCGGCGCCGACGTTCCCGCTGGCGCCGAGCACCAGTGCCTTCATTCGCGCGGAGGCGCCGTCCATCGCCGATCCCGTCCGTCCAAGGGCGTTCTGCATGACCGCGAGGATGTTACTGTAACTCTTACAGTAGTTGGCCGGAATGAGGTGGATCCGATTGAGGGGTACGGCATGAAGGTCCCGTTCACCTGGAAGGTGACCGGCTGGTTCATGGTCGGATGGTCGGCGGAGTTCGAGCGGGGCGAGACCAGGGCGTTGCACTATTTCGGCGACGACCTGGTCGCCTACCGCGACGAGTCGGACACCCTGCACGTGCTCGAGGCGCACTGCAAACACCTCGGTGCGCACCTGGGTCACGGCGGCACGGTCGTCGGCGACTGCGTCGAATGCCCGTTCCATGGCTGGCGCTGGGGTCCGCAGGGCGACAACACCTACATCCCGTACCAGCCCGACCGGCCGAACCGGGCCCTGAAGCTGCGGGTCTATCCGGTCGTGGAGCAGTACGGCTGCGTGTTCGTGTGGCACCACCCCGCTGGCGACCCGCCCCAGTGGCCGATGCCGGATCTCTTCGAGAAGTTTCCCCAGTTCCCCACCGATCCGGACGCCTACTACCGGCCGTTCCCGGAGTTCTCCCGCCGCGCCGAGAATGAACCGGTGCACCCCCAGATCGTCGCCGAGAACGGCCCGGACAGTTCCCACTTCCGGTACGTGCACGGGGCGTCGGTGACGCCGGTGTGCCTCAACTGGGAGGTCGTCGGCGAGGAATGGCGCTTCCTCACCGGATGGCCGGACGCCCGCAGCGACGATCCGGACAAGATGGCGCTGCTCATCCACAGTCACTTCTCCGGACTGGGCTTCGCGATCAGCGTGTTCGAGGGATCCTCGAACCATCGGCTGATCTTCGCCTGCACACCTGTCGACGACGGGCGCTCCGACATGTTCTATTCGATCTGGTGGCCCAAGGTCGACGGGGAGACCTCCGACGTCCCGCCCGAGGATGTTCGGGCCCGGGTGGAGAAACAGTTCCTGCGCACGGTCTGGGAGGACCTCGACATCTGGCGCTATCAGCGCTACGTCGAGCGACCGCCGCTGGCCAAGATCGATGCGAAACCGTACATGACGATGCGGGAGTGGGCCAAACAGTTCTACAACGTGCCCGCAGAGGTATGAGCCTTCGGCTGGCGGACCTGGTCGCGCCGGCGCACACCGCGGTGGTCACCCAGGAGCTGCAGGGCGCGGTGGTCGGCCCCGACGCCGGCCTGGCGGCGCTCGCCGACGAGGCGCGCCGTATCGCACTGCCCAACATCGCCCGCCTGCTGCCCGCGGCCCGCGCCGCGGGGGTAAAGGTGGTGCACTGCCTGGTGCAGCGCCGCGCCGACGGGCTCGGGTCGAACCACAACGCCAAGCTGTTCGCGGTCGGCCGCAGTGGGGTGGCCATCGAACCGGGCAGCCCGGGCGCCACCCTGCTGACCGAATTCGGGCCGCAGGCAACCGATCTCGTGCTGACACGGTGGCACGGCGTCGGGCCGATGGGCGGCACCGACCTCGACGCGATTTTGCGCAACCTGGGTGTCACCACGATCGTCGCGGTCGGCGTCTCGCTCAACGTCGCGATCCCCAACCTGGTGATGGACGCGGTCAACGCCGCCTACCGCGTCGTCCTGCCGCGCGACGCGGTGGCGGGGATCCCCGCCGAGTACGGCGACGCCGTCATCGACAACACCCTGACGCTGCTCGCGACGATCACCACCACCGACGATCTACTGCACACCTGGGAGATCTGATGCAGTTCACGATGCCGCAGGTCGCCGATGCCGTCGCCGCGGCGCTGCCCGACCGGGAACTGGTGGTCCAGGGCGACCACCGCCACACCTACGCCGACGTCGTCGCCCGGTCGAACCGGCTCGCGTCACATCTCTACGACGCCGGATTGGGTTGCCACACCGAACGTTCCGCACTACAGGGCCACGAGACGGGCCAGGACCTGCTCGGCATCTACGCCCTCAACGGCAGCGCCTACGTCGAAGGGCTGCTCGGGGCGTTCCGGGCACGGGTGGCCCCGTTCAACGTCAACTACCGCTATGTCCGCGACGAACTGCGCTACCTGCTCGACGACAGCGGCGCCACCGCACTGCTCTACCACGCGTGTTTCGCGCCGCGCGTCGCCGAGGTGCTGCCCGATCTGCCGCGGCTGCGCACCCTGATCCAGATCGCCGACGACTCCGGTAACGGATTGCTGCCCGGCGCCGTCGATCACGAGTCGATCGTGGCGTCCGGACCGTCCGCCCCACCACCGGTGCAGCCCTCCCCCGACGACCTCTACGTCCTGTACACCGGCGGCACCACGGGGATGCCCAAGGGAGTGCTGTGGCATCAGCACGACATCTTCATGACCGCGTTCGGCGGCCGTTCGCTCTACGGCGGCGACAGTGTGTCCACGCTCGAGGAGGTCGCCGCCCGGGCCGCGGCCAACCCCGGCGCCAAACTGCTGATCCTGCCGCCGCTGATGCACGGCGCGGCGCAGTGGGCCGTGATGACCGCGCTGACGACCGGTCAGACGGTCGTGTTCACCTCGGTCGTCGACCGGTTCGACGCCCACGACGCGCTGCACGCGATCGCCCGCGAGCAGGCCTCGGTGGTGACGGTCGTCGGTGACGCGATGGCCCGCCCGCTGGCCGAGGCGCTCGAAACGGCCGTGCGGACAGGCGAACCCGACATCTCCTCGCTGGCGGTGATCGCCAACGGCGGGGCGTTCCTGACCCCCGCCACCAAACAGCGCCTGATCGACCTGCTGCCCAACGCGATGGTCGTCGACGGGGTCGGTTCGTCGGAGACCGGTGCACAGATGACGCACCTGTCGATGAACGGCGCTGTGGCCACCGGCAGGTTCACCGCGGGTCCGGACACGTGCGTGATCGCCGAGGACCTCGGTTCGGTGCTGTCGCCGGGGCACGACGGGCTCGGGTGGCTGGCTCAGCGCGGCTATGTCCCGTTGGGCTACAAGGGCGATGCGGCCAAGACCGTCAAGACGTTCCCCGTGGTCGATGGGGTGCGGTACGCGGTGCCCGGTGATCGCGCCCGCCTGCACGAGGGTGGTGTCGTCGAACTGCTCGGCCGGGATTCGGTGACCATCAACTCCGGCGGCGAGAAGATCTTCGCCGAAGAGGTCGAGGCCGCGCTCGCGTCGCATCCGGCCGTCGAGGACGTCCTCGTCGCGGGTCGCCCGAGTGAGCGGTGGGGTCAGGAGGTGGTCGCGGTGGTCGCTCTCGCCGACGGTGCCACCGCCGACGGTGACGAGCTGATCGCCCACGCCGCCACCACCATTGCGCGGTACAAACTGCCCAAGGCGGTGGTGTTCCGTCCGGCGATCCAGCGCAGCCCGGCCGGGAAGGCCGACTACCGCTGGGCCCGCGCGCAGGTCACCGGCTGACCCGCACCGGGACGTTCTGCCAGCCGGCGACGTTCTGCATGTTCACCCGCCGGCAGCCGTCCCGGTCGACCTCGTAGCGGGGCATGAAGTCGAGCATCCGCTCCAGCGCGATCACGCTCTCCATCCGGGCGAGCGCCGCCCCGAGGCAGCTGTGGATGCCGTAGCCGAAGCCGAGGTTCTGCGCCTCGGTGCGGTCCCGGTCGATGTCGAAGGTGTCCGGATCGGTCCACGCGGCGGGATCGCGGTTGGCCGAACCGCCGATGAGGAACACCGGTTTCCCCGCCGGGATAGTCACACCGTGCATTTCCACATCGGTCTGCGAGCAGCGCACGTTGTACTGTGCGGGCGCCTCGTAGCGCAGGAGTTCCTCGACGGCGGCGGGCACCTTGGCGCGGTCGCCGAGCAGTAGGCGCCACTGGTCCGGATTCTGCGCGAACACCACCGCGGCGTTGCCGATCAGTTTGGTGACGGTCTCGGCGCCCGCCCCGGCGAGCAGCATCGCGAACTGGGTGATCTCGATGTTGTCGAGCGGACCGTGTTCGCCGTCCTCCCGCTCGATCTCGGCGGTGATCAGCCGGCTCAACAGATCCTCACCCAGGTCACCGCGGCGGTTCTTGGTCAGTTTGTAGAGGTACACGGCCATCTCGGTGCCTGCCTGGATCCCGCGCGCACCCATCTCGACCTCACCGGGTTCGCGGTGCAGGAATTCGTCGACCCACAGCCGCATCTGTTGCCGGTCCTCGGCGGGCACCCCGATCATCCGGCTGATGATCTCGATCGGGAACAGCGCCGAGAAATCCTGCACCGCATCGAATTCCGTGCCGAGGTCGCGCAGGCAGCCGTCGACGACGCTCTCGACCATCGGCCGCAACGACTGGATGGCCCGTGGCGTGAACACCTTGTTGAGCAGGCTGCGCATGTGACGGTGTTCGGGCGGGTCCATCATGATGATCGACTTGTGCGGGGGCGGATCCTCGTTGCGCACCATGGCCAGATCCACGCCGCGCGCCGAGGAGTACGTCGTGAAGTTCTTGAACGCCGCGGCGACGTCGGCGTGCCGGCTCAACGCGTAGAAGTCGTACTGGTCGCTGTAGTAGACCGGGGCCTCGTCGCGCATCCGCCGGTAGGTGTCGTACGGCCCGTTGAAGAAATCCTCGGAGAACGGGTCGAACACGAGTGTCGTCTGGGTCATCTCGTCCCTTCAAGCGTTCCTGCGCCGGAGCCTGCGGTGGGTGCGCCGACGGGCCATCCGCAGCCGGAGTTCGGTGCCGCGCCGCATGGCGGCGCCGAAGGGCGGTGCGGCGCCGCCGGTGATGGAGAACGGCAGGTCGCTGCCCACCACGGACCGGTGGTGGCTGAACGTGTCGAACCCGGCCTTGCCGTGATAGGCGCCCATCCCGCTGCGTCCCACCCCGCCGAACGGCGCGTCCGACGGGATCATCTGCGCGGCGAAGTCGTTGCGGGCGACCCCGCCGCTGCGGGTGCGGTGCACGAAGGTGCGGAAGTCGTCGTCATCGGGTCCGAACCAGTACGCCACCAGCGGGGCGGGACCGCTGTTGACGATGCCGACGGCCTCGTCCGTCGTGGTGTAGCCGGTCACCGACAGCACCGGGCCGAACACCTCCTCGGACGCCACGCGCATGGTCGGCGCCACGTCACGTACCACGGTGGGCGGGATCTTGCGCGTCACCCGGTCCGGCAGCGATTCCCCCGGCGGGACAACGCTGTCCACGCGCGCACCACCGGCCCGGGCGTCGTCGATCAGGCCGACGACGCGGTCGAAGTTGGCCTCGTTGACCGACGAGCAGTAGACGTCGCTACCGGTGATCGACGGGAACATCCGCCGCCACGTGGCGAGCACGGTCGCGCTGAACTCGTCGACGAGGTGGCCGGGCACCAGGACGTAGTCGGGGCATACGCACACCTGGCCGCCGTTGACCATGCGGCCGCGGGCGATCCGCTCGGCGGCGCGGCGGAGGTCGGCGCGCGGGCTGACGACGACCGGATTCTTGCCGCCGAGTTCGAGGGTGACCGGGACGAGGTTCGCGGCCGCGGCACGTTGGACCTCCACGCCGACGCCCGGTGACCCGGTGAAGAACAGGTGGTCGAACGGCAGCGTCGCGAACGCGGCCGCGGTGTCGGGTCCGCCGGTGACGACGGCGAGTTCGGTGTCGTCGAAGTACTCGGACGCCCGCGTCTCGATCAGTTCGGCTGTGCGGGACGTGATTTCGGACATCTTGATCATCACCCGGTTGCCGGCGGCGAACGCCGCGGCGGCGGGCAGCACGACGAGGTTGACGGGGAAGTTCCACGGTCCGACGATGCCGACCACCCGACCGGTGTCGGCACCACCTCGGCCCGCAGACCCGTCAGTCGCGCGGGCCGCAGCACAGGCCTCGGGCGCATCCACTTCGGGAAGTGCGATCTGGTGTGCTCGATCACCGGGAGTGCGCCGAGGATCTCGGTGAACACGGCCCCGGTCCGCGGACGCGTCCCGTAGTCGGCGGCCATCGCGTCGACGATCGCGTCGGCGTTGTCGAGCATGAGCGCGGTGAGGCGGTCGATGCGGTCCCGGCGCACGGCGACGCTCGGCGGTCCCTCCGCGAGGAAGGCGCTGCGCTGGCGCTGCAGGGTGGTGAGCAACCGGCCGTGATGCCCGGCGTTGTCGACGCGTTCGGCGACTGTGGTCATCGGTGCTCCAGACGAGTTCTCGTTGCCCGTGCGGTCAGGGTAACGGTGCACACGGCACTACTGTAATGGTTACAGTAAAGTCGGTGCCGTGGCACGTTCGATTCGGGACACCGTCGTCACGGCCGCGAAGCCGGCCGGCTATCTGCGTGACCCCTACCCGTACTTCGCCGAGAAGCGGTCGGTAGGCGGCGTCTTCCACGGCACGGTCATCGACTACTCGAAGACACCGGAATCCCTGCGGCCCGCCGACGGGTACGCGGCGATGTCGTTCGACGCGGTCAACCGCGTCCTCCGCGACGGCAGGGTGTTCAGTTCCGCCCACTACGACACGACGATCGGGCTGTTCACCGGACCCACGATCCTGGCGATGGAGGGCCATCCGCACCGCGGCCACCGCAACCTCGTCGCGGCGGCCTTCAAGTCGAGATCGCTGGCCCGGTGGGAGCCGGAGATCGTGCGGCCCGTGGTCGACGCGCTGATCGACGAGTTCGTCGACGCCGGAACAACGGACCTGGTGCGGTCCTTCACCTTCGAGTTCCCCACGCGGGTGATCGCGCGACTGCTGGGCCTGCCCGAGGACGATCTGCCGATGTTCCGGCGGCGTGCCGAGGAGTTGATCAGCTACACGGTGAACTATCAGCGCGCGTTCGACGCGTCGGCGGCACTCGAGGCATACTTCCTCGAGCAGATGCAACGGCGCCGGTCCCACCCCACCGACGACATCATCGGTGACCTCGTCACCGCCGAGGTGGACGGCGTGAAGCTCGACGACCGCGCGATCTACTCGTTCCTGCGGCTCTTGCTGCCCGCGGGTCTGGAGACCACCTACCGCTCCTCGGGCAACCTGCTGTTCCTGTT
This sequence comes from Mycobacterium sp. GA-2829, assembly GCF_001499965.1. Taxonomy (GTDB): domain Bacteria; phylum Actinomycetota; class Actinomycetes; order Mycobacteriales; family Mycobacteriaceae; genus Mycobacterium. The sequence continues at coordinate 40,852 of NZ_LQIT01000024.1, read as the reverse complement.
GCTCACCCACCCCGACCAGTTGGCCGCGGTGGCAGCCGACCCCGGGCTGATCCCGCAGGCCATCGAGGAGGGGTTGCGGTACGAGACGCCGCTGACCACCGTGCAGCGGTTCACCACCGTCGACACCGAACTCGACGGGGTGGCCGTGCCGAAGCACACCGTGATCGACGCGTGCATCGGCTCGGCCAATCGCGACGAGCGACGCTGGGACCGCGCAGAGTACTTCGACATCTTCCGCGACCGCACCTCGCACCTGTCGTTCGCCGCAGGCGCGCACACCTGTCTGGGCCTGCACCTGGCCCGCATGGAGACCCGTGTCGCACTGGAATGCCTGCTGACCCGCGTTCGCGACCTGCGGTTGGTGACCGACGACGATCCGCACATCTTCGGCCAGCCGTTCCGGTCGCCGTCGGCGCTCCCGGTGACGTTCGCCGCGACCGGTTAACCCCGGCGGGGCGCGCGGTGGGCGATGGTCTTGGTCTCCAGGTACTGCTCGAAACCCTCGATGCCGCACTGCCTTCCGACGCCGCTCTGCTTGTAGCCGCCGAACGGCGCGTCGGCGCCGTAGAACATGCCGCCGTTGACGCCTATCGATCCGGTGCGCACGCGATGGGCGACGCTCATCCCCCGTTCCAGCGAGGACGACAGCACGGCGCCGGCGAGCCCGTACGCGCTGTCGTTGGCGATCCGCACCGCCTCGTCGTCGTCGCGGAACGGCAACACCACCAGCACCGGCCCGAAGATCTCCTCCCGCGCGATCGCGGCGCTGTTGTCCACGCCGGTGATCAGCGTCGGGGCGACGAAGTGACCGCCGGCGAGGTGCTCGGGCAGACCGTCGACGAGCCCACCGCCGGTGACGATCTCGGCTCCGTCGCTGCGCGCCTTGGCGCACGCGTCGAGCACCTTGCGCTGCTGGGCGGCGCTGATGAGCGGACCGACGAACGTCGTCGGCGCCGCGGGATCGCCGACCGGTACCGCCTCGAACGCCGCGGCGATCTCGCCGACCGCCCGCTCGACCAGTGATTCGTGGATGATCAGCCGGGTGGTCATCGCGCATGCCTGGCCCGCGTGGGCGAGCACGCCGATCGCGCCGGGCAGGATCCGCGCGGGGTCGGCGTCGTCGAGCACGATCAGCGCCGATTTGCCGCCGAGTTCGAGAAACGTCCGCTTCATCGTGTCGGCGCCCTGACGCATGAGGTGCTTGCCCACGGCGGTGGAGCCGGTGAACGACACCATGTCCACCCGCGGATCTGCTCCGAGGATGCCCGCGACCTCGTTGGAGGGGGTGGGGACGACGTTGACCACGCCCGGCGGGATGTCGGTGCGCTCGGCGATCAGCCGCCCGAGGCGGGTGGCGTTCCACGGTGTGTGCGGATCCGGTTTGAGGACGACGGTGTTGCCGGTGGCCAGCGCGGGGCCGAGCTTGTTGAGAATCACCTCGATCGGATAGTTCGACGGGGTGATCGCGGCGACCACACCGACGGGCTCCTTGACAACGGTGCGGACGTTGCGCTCACCGAAGAGGCCACCACCGGGAAGGGTTCGCGCCCAACCGAAGTCGTCGACGAGCGTGGCGGGATAGCGCAGCGATTCGGTCAGCGGCCAGTCGAGTTGGGCGTCCCGGGTGGACATCACCGGACAACCGACCTCGGCGACGAGTTCCTCGCGCAGGTCCTCGCGTTCGGATTCGATGGCCTCCTGCAGTTGCTGCAGACACCGCACACGCAGTGCGCGGTCGGTCGACCACCCGGTGTCGTCGAATGCCCGGCGCGCCGCGGCGATCGCCCGGTCCATGTCCTCGGCGCCCGCCGCCGCGGTCTGCCCCAGCACCCGACCGGTCGCGGGGCTGTGGTTGTCGAATCGCTCGCCCGAAGCCGATTCGGTCAGGTCGCCGTCGATCAGCATGCGGGGCTCGGCCCGGCGGGCCGCCCGCTCACCGACCTCGACACTGGTCTCGGTCCGCTCATCGATCACGTCGGCCACCGGCCCTCCTATAGGATCGCTCGAGATGGTGCCGTCAACTGTAACCATTACGGTAACGCCGCACCCGTCCCACCCGTCGACAGGTCAGGAGCTCACGTGATCAAGGTGATGCAGGGTGTGCGCGTCCTCGAGGTCGCCCAGTTCACCTTCGTCCCGGCGGCGGGCGCGATCCTCGCCGACTGGGGCGCCGACGTCATCAAGGTCGAACACCCGGTGCGCGGGGACACCCAGCGCGGCTTCATCAACATGGGTGGCTTCCAACTGGATCCGAACCGGCACCCGCTGATCGAGCACCCCAACCGCGGTAAGCGCAGCGTCGGTATCGACGTCTCGACGCCCGACGGCCAGGAGGTGCTCTACGAGATCGCCAAGACCGCCGACGTGTTCCTCACCAATTACCTGCCCGCCCAGCGGCAGAAGAACAAGTTCGATGTCGAGCACATCCGCGCGGCGAACCCGAACATCATCTACGCCAGGGGCAGCGCCTACGGGGACAAGGGTCCCGAACGCGACGTCGGCGGCTTCGACGGCACCGCGTTCTGGACCCGCAGCGGCGTCGGGCACGCGCTCACGCCCGAGGAGATCGGCGGCGCACTCCCCCAGGGCATTCCGGCGTTCGGCGACTCGATCGGCGGGATGAACATCGCCGGCGGCATCTCGGCGGCGCTGTTCCACCGCGAACGTACCGGCGAGGCCGTCGAACTCGACGTCTCGCTGCTCAGCACCGCCTGGTGGGCCGCGGGCGCCAGCGTCACCCAGGGGTTGGAGACCGGTGAGACCATGCGCTCGCTGATGCCGGGCACCACCGCGTCGGTCAACCCCTTCATGGCGAACTATCTGACGTCGGACGGCGGCACCATCAACCTGTGCATCGTCAGCCCGACCGGCTACATCCGCGACGCCTTCGAACACCTGGGCCTGCCCGAGTTGGCCGACGATCCGCGCTTCAACGACGTCATGCCGCTCATCCAGAACGCCGAGGCGGCAGTCCAACTCATCGCCGAGTCCATCCGGAGCAAACCGTTCGACTACTGGCGCGAACACCTCAAGACCATGAAGGGACAGTGGGCGCCGTTCCAGAGTCTGGTCGATCTGGGTAGCGACGAGCAGGCCATCGCCAACGACATGATCGTCGAGGTCGCGGCGAGCGACGGCGGCGAGCCGTTCAAGGTGGTGCGCGGCCCGGTGCAGTTCAACCACGAACCGCTGGAGACGACGCGCGCACCACAGGCTTCCGAGCACACCGAACTCGTGCTCATGGAGGTGGGCCTGGACTGGGACCGCATCGAGGCGCTCAAGGACTCCGGCGCCATCGCCTGACGACGGCGAACATCAAACGCGCTGCACCCGCACCGGGACGCCGGTCAGCCACGCCATCCCGGACAGCGCCTCCACGTCGGCGGGGTCGCTGGACGTCAGCTGGTTGACGTTGGCGCCACCGGCGCGGTTGGCCAGCCGCCAACCGCCGGTGCCCTTGTGACCCCAGCCGTGGGGCACCGCGACGACGCCCGCCATCAAATCCTTCGTCGTCAGCACCGGGACGGTGATGCTGCCGTAGGGCGAGGTGATCCGCACATCGTCGCCGTCGGCGATGTGCTGCTCGGCGGCGTCGTCGACGTGCATCAGCGCGTGCTGGCGGCGGTCACCGCGCATCAACAGCGGGGAGTTGTGCATCCACGAGTTCTCCGAGCGCGGCTCGCGTAAGCCGATCATCCGCAGCGGGTAACCGTCGGGCACCGCGCGTCGCGACAGCGCGTCGACCTCGGCGGCAATCCCCGGCTGCGCCAACCGCACTCGCCGTGACAGGTAGCCGACGGCCTCGCGCAGCACACCGGTGCGGATGTGCGGCGCCACCACGACGCCATGCGGATGCTGCTCGGTCAGCCGTCGCAGCGACAGCCCGCCGCGGCGCAGCCCGAATCGGTCCCCACCGTCGGACATCCGCACCAGGGCGTCCATCACCGCCCGCGGTAACGCCCCCGGGCCGAACACCTCTCGCACACCGGCGAACATTGCGAAGGCGGGCACGCGCCGCGCCAGCCGTCCGGCCAGGTCCTCGACGATGTCCCACTCCGCGCGCGCCAGCCCCATGGGCGCGAGGACGGCCTCGGTCGCCTGACGGAACGACGTGGCCTGGAAGCCCTGAAAGGTGTAGGGAAAATCGTCGCGTTCGTACATCGTGGTGACGGGCAGGATGTAGTCGCACCGCGAACTCGTCTCGGTGACGTAGAAGTCCAGCGCGACCGACAACTCGAGGTCGTCGAACGCCGCCTCGAGTTCCTCGCCGTTGGGCACCGACAGCACCGGATTGCCCGCCGAGACGAACATCGCCCGGATGCGACGGTCACCCGGGGTCGTGATCTCCTTGGCCATCAGTGCCGCCGGTTCCGACCCGATCGCATAAGGCGTACCGCTGATCCGCGAGCGCTTGCGCCGGTAGGACCGCCGCATGACGGCACCCATCGCCACGTTCTGCCACTTCTGCCCGACGGTGTGCATGGAGCTGAACACCGAACCGCCCGGCACGTCGAGGTTGCCTGCCACGAGGTTCACCGCGTCGATCAGGTAGGTGGTCAGCGTGCCGTGCGTGCCGACGCAGGTGCCGAGCCGGCCGTACACCGCCGCCCGCGGTGTGCGCACCAAGTCGTGCGCCAATGCGCGCACACTGTCGGCCTCGACACCGGTCCGGGCCGCCGTGTTCTCCGGGGCGAACGGCAGGCACAGCATGCGCAGCCAGTCCACGCCGTCGGCCTGACGTCGCACCGCGGCGACGTCGACCAGGTCATCGGTGAACATCACATGCAGCAGCGACAGCAACAGCAGCGAGTCGGTGTCCGGCATGATGCCGAGCCATTCGAACGTCGCCGCGGTCTCACTGCGCCGCGGGTCGACGATCACCACGCGCCCACCACGTTTGACGATGTCGTGCATACGGTCCCTGATGCGCGGTGCCGTCAGGAAACTACCGTGCGACACAACGGGATTGGCGCCCATCATGACCAGCAGCTCGGTCCTCGTCAGATCCGGGATGGGCACCGACGTCGGTACCCCGTAGAGCAGCTGGCTCGCGATGAGCCTGCTGTTGGTGTCCTGCGAGGACGCCGTGAAGTAGTGACCGTGGCGGCCCAGGCCCTTCATGAACAACAGTGCCGCGAAGGTGTGCGCATAACTGAAGGCGCCGGGGTTACCCATGTACCAGCCGACGGCGCCGGACCCGTCACGGCGCAGGATGGCCGTCAGCCGAGAAGCGATGTCGGCCATCGCCTCATCCCACGTCACCTCGACGAAGCCGGCCGGTCCGCGGCGCAGCGGTCGCGTCACCCGGTCCGGATCGTTGACCACCTCGGTGAACGCGATGCCCTTCTGGCAGGCGAAGCCGGCCGACAGCGGGTGATCCTTGTCCGGCCGCAGGGCCGTCAGCCGACCGTCTTCGACCGTCGCGATCATCCCGCACAGCGGTTCGCAGATCCGGCAGAACGTCGGCTTGTGCTCGATCACCGATGCCACGCCGCCTACGCTACTGTAAGGGTTACAGTTACACGTCGGATCGGCGTTGATCAGAGAGGACCACGCATGAACGACGTTGCGATCATCGGTGTCGGCCTGCACCCGTTCGGCCGGTTCGAAGGTAAGAGCGCGATGCAGATGGGTGTCGACGCGATCTTCGCCGCCGTGGACGACGCCGGCGTCGCATGGTCGGATGTCCAGTTCGCCACCGGCGGCAGTTGGACGGTCGCCAACCCCGACGCGATCGTCGGCATGGTCGGGCTGTCGGGCATCCCGTTCACCAACGTGTTCAACGCGTGCGCGACCGCGGCCAGCGCGCTCAAGGCCTGCGCCGACGGAATTCGGCTGGGCGACTACGACATCGGCATTGCGGTCGGTCTGGACAAGCATCCGCGCGGTGCCTTCACCGAGGATCCCGCGCTGGTGGGTATGCCGTCGTGGTACGCGGAGAACGGCCAGTACCTCACCACCCAGTTCTTCGGGATGAAGGCCAACCGCTACCTACATGAGCACGGCATCTCCCAGCAGACGTTGGCCAAGGTGGCCGCCAAGAACTTCCGCAACGGTGCGCTCAACCCCAACGCGTTCCGCCGCAAGCCGATGTCCGAGGAGCAGATCCTCAGCTCGACGATGCTCAACTACCCGCTCACGCAGTACATGTTCTGCGCCCCCGACGAGGGCGCCGCCGCGGTGGTGATGTGCCGCGCCGAACTCGCCCACCGCTACACCACCACGCCCGTCTACCTGCACGCGGTGGAGGTCCGTACCCGTCGCTACGGCGCCTACGAGGTGAACACGACCTTCGCCCCCGTCGAGGAGGACGTCGCGCCGACGGTGTACGCGGCCAGGTCGGCGTTCGAGAAGGCGGGGATCGCCCCCGACGATGTCGATGTCATTCAGTTGCAGGACACCGACGCCGGCGCCGAGATCATCCACATGGCCGAGTGCGGGTTCTGCGCCGACGGCGAGCAGGAGAAGCTGCTGGCCGACGGGGCGACCGAGATCGGCGGCCCGCTGCCGGTCAACACCGACGGCGGTCTGATCGCCAACGGCGAGCCGATCGGCGCGTCCGGTCTGCGCCAGATCCACGAACTGGTGCGGCAATTGCGCGGCGAGGCGGGCGAACGCCAGGTGCCGGGCCAGCCGAAGGTCGGGTTCGCCCAGCTCTACGGGGCGCCGGGCACCGCGGCGGCGACGATCGTCTCGACCTGATCCGCCGAGACTACGGATGTTGACGGATTTCGCGGAGAATGCGTCACCAACCGTAGTCTCGGCGCGCGGTTGTCAGGTCGACGCGTAACTCGGCTTGCCGAGGCCGAGCACGTACTGGGCGATCATGTTCCGGAACACCTCGAGGGTGCCGCCGTAGATCCCGACGAGCGGGGCGAACCGGTACACGTACTCGGCGCCGCCGTCGTCGGCCGCGCCGTCGGTGTCGATCGGCAGCGACGACGCGGTGCCGAGGATGTCCATCAGGTCCGGTGAGATGTCGCGCATCGTCTGGGCGATCGCGACGCGGCCGAAGATGCTCGGGGCGCTGAGTGCGGCCTCCAGGCGCGCGACGCTGCGTCCCAGGCGGTAGGCGACCGCGCCGTCGTCGATCAACCTGCGGCCGTTGGGATCCGGGACGGTCGATCTCTCGGCGGCCTTGTCGACGGCCGTGGCCATGAACATGGCCTGGTGCATCATGATCGACACGTCGGCCAGGCCGTCGTCGGCGGCGGCGACGTCGCCGTGTTCGGCGTTGAGCGGTTCGCGCACCACCGTCCATCCGCCGTTGACCTCGCCGAGGCGGTAGCGGTCGTCGACGCGTACATCGCTGTAGTAGACGATGTTGGTCCGGTCACCGTCGACGGTGCGGATGCCCTGGATCTCGATGCCCGGAGTGTCGAGCGGAACCAGGAACATGGTCAGGCTCTTGTGTTTCGGCGCGCTCGGGTCGGTGTTGGTGATGAGGAAGACGTACTGGCAGTTGTGCGCACCGGTGGTGAACATCTTCGACCCATTGATGATCCAGCTCGATCCATCCGCTTCCCGCACGGCGCGGGTCTTGCAGGTCGCGACGTCCGAACCGCCTTCGGGCTCGGTGTAGCCCAGACACATCCGCACATGGCCGCTGTACACCCGTGGCAGCACTTCGGCTTTGAGTTCGGGCGAGCCGAACTTCTCCACCGACTTGGTGATCATCGCCGTGGTGCCCGAGGTCACCCACGGGGCATGGGCGCGGCGCTTCTCCAGTTCCCAGATCCGCCGCTCCACCCGCGAGAACGGCCGCTCGGTGGCCGGATTCCAATCACGGTCGAGGTAGCCGGCCGCGCCGAGGGCGAGGTGTACGCCCTCGTCGAAGTTGTCGCCGGTCTCGCGGTCGCGCCGCCTGACCTCGTCGGTGACGGTCTCGCTCAAGATGGCCCGGACCTCGTCCTGGAACTTCTGCTCTTCGTCGGACAGCTGTACCCGTGAGAAATCCATGGTTCAGCTCCGCCCTTCACGGTCGGCGACGATCGCCGCGATGCGTTGGGCGGTCAGCCCCGGGTCACCACCGGCCAGCGGCCAACCGCGGGCGCGGACGAGGTAGGCCGTCGCCGCGGCCTCCGCGGACACCCCGAGCCCGCCCTGCACATGCACGGCCATGGTCGCGGCCTTGGCGGCCTCCTCGGCCATGAACACGAACGCCGACGGCGCGAGCTCCGGACGCTCGTCGGGTTCGTTGTCGAGGAACCAGGCCGCGCGCCGCACCAGATTGCGCCCGCCCGCGACGACGATCGCGATGTTGGCCAACGGGTGCGAGATGCCCTGCAGCGTCGAGATCGGCACGCCCAGCGTGTACCGGTTCTTGGCGAACTCGGCGGCGATCGTCATCGTCTCCTCGACGAGTCCGACCAGCGCGGCGGCGGTGAGCAGCCGCCACTCGATCAGCGCCCGGTCGTAGGCGGCCACCGCGTCCGGCCCCGAGGCGAGAACCGTGCGGCTGTCGGCGGTCGACGGATCCACCCACGCCATCGGGAGTTTGCCGATGTTGTCGACGCGGACCGGGCGCGTGCCGAAGCCCAGCCGCACCACGTCGTCACCGTCGCGGACGACGATCTGGTCGGCGATCGAGGCGCCGCTGATCAGCCGTAGACCCGGCGCGGGGTCCAGCCGCAGGTCGAACGCCGCGAGGTGGTCGCCGGCGACGACCCCGTCGTCGAGCGCGTCGAGTGTGGCGAGCAGACGAGCGGCCACCACGTGTTCGATCCACGGCACCGGCGCCAGGCTGCGGCCGATCTCCTCGGCGACCAGGGTGAGATCGACCAGCGTCGCACCGTCGCCGCCGGCGGATTCGGGCAGCGCCATCGTGGTCGCGCCCATCGCGCACAGCCGTTCCCAGAGACTCTTGTCGAACCCCGAAGCCTCTGCGGCGCGGACGGTCTCGATCGGACAGTGGGACTTGAAGAACTGACGGTAGGCGTTCTGCAGGTCGACGTGATCCTCCGACAGGCTGTAGTCCAGCCTGCGCAGTTCGTACCGGTCCATCAGAGCTCCCGTTCGGAGAAGAAGAAGTCGTTGGCGTTGTTGTACAGATAGTTGTCGAGCACGTCGGGTGGCAGGTCGAGCGCGAGCGCCTCGGGGACCACGCGACTCTGCCGCAGCACCGGCCAGTCCGAAGCGAAGATCACCTTGGTCTTGCCGCGGGTGCGCATGAAGTGAAGCAGGCTGTCGGGCAGGCGTTTCGGGGACCATGCCGAGGTCATGATGCGCAGGTTGGCGTACTTGATCAGCAGCCGGATCGCGACGTCCCACCACGGGTCGGCGCCGTGGATCATGCACAGTTTCAGTTCGGGGAAGCGCACGCACACCCGGTCGAGGTGGATCGGGTTCTGCACCTCGCCCGGGATCGGCGGGCCCGGCAGCCCGGTGTTGACACACAGCGGCAGCCCGAGTTCGGCGCACTTGGTGTAGAGCGGGTAGTAAACCGCATCACTGGGCGGATACCTGCCGTCGCCCCAGAAGCTCGGTCCGACAACTGCGTACGCGACCGGAAGATCGGCGACGACCGACGAGAGCTCGCGCAGCGACGGCATCGGCCGCAGCAGGTTGACCCCGCCGACGGCCAGCGCGAACTTGTCCGGGCGCTCTTGAGCGAATTTGCGTGCGGTGATCGACGGTTTGGCGAGGTTGTCCATCAGGATGGCCTTCTCGACACCGTGTTCGGCCATCTCGTCGAGCAGTGCGGGCAGCTCGACCTGGTCGTAGAGCGACTGCGGGCCCTTGAAGTAGTCGTCGCGGACCTTGAGCATGAACTCAGGCTGTCTGGCGGTCTCACCGAAGTGCACGTTGACCAGGCCGTCGATGACTCTCTGGATCACGGCTGACCTGCCAGCGTGTTCGGCTGCGCCACCAGGTCTTTCGCCCATCGATAGTCGGCCTTTCCGTTGCCGAGCCGGCGCACCTTGTCGACGAAGACGAACTCCTTGGGCGCCTTGAACCGGGCCAGCACGGCGGTGCACGCCTGCAGCAGCGCGTCGGCGTCCACGTCCGCACCGGGATGTCTCTCGATCAGCGCGACGATCTCCTGTCCCCAGCGGTCACTGTCGCGGCCGATCACCAGCGCGTCGGCGACACCGCCGTGCGCGCGCAGCACTTCCTCGACCTCTTCGACGAACACCTTCTCGCCGCCGGTGTTGACGACGAGCGCATCGCGCCCGTACAGCCGGATGGTTCCGTCGGCCTCCAGTGAGGCGCGGTCGCCGGAGATCACCACGCGCCGCCCCTCGACCACCGGGAAGGTGCGGCCGGTGGCCTCGGCATCGTCGAAGTAGCCCAACGGGATCCGGCCTTCGCGCGCGACCCAGCCGATCTCAGGGTCACCGGGCTCCAGGAACCGGTTGCGGTCCTCCGACAGCACCACCACGCCGTCGCGCCGTTCGAAGGTGTCCTTGCGGTCGTCGCGCTGACTGCGCCCGAACGCCATGTTCCCGGTCTCGGAGGACCCGTAGCCGTTGATCAGCGTGATGTGTGGGAGCAGTTCCAGCAGTGCGTCCTGGTGGCGCTGGTTGGTCGCCGCGCCGCCGGTGCCGATCGCAAAAAGGGACGACAGATCATAAGGGTGACGGCGCATCTCGGCGATCAACGGCCCGGCGTAGGCGTCGCCGACCATCGTCATCAACCCGACCCGTTCGCGTTCGGCCGTGGCCAGCACCGCCGCCGGGTCGAGTGTCGGCTTGTCATAGAGGATCACGGTCTGGCCGTTGAGCAGCGCCGCGAACGCGGTCCACATGCCCGCGGCGTGCATGAGTGGGGACACCGCGAACCACGGCGGTCCGGCGTGCGCCACCTTGGCGTGGATCTCGTCGACCGCGTCGTGGTCGGCGCCGTTCATCGACACCACGTAGGTGTCGGATTGGCGCCACATCACGCCTTTCGGGCGGCCGGTGGTGCCGCCGGTGCAGATCATCATGACGTCGTCGGGTGAGGGGGTGATCGGCCGGTCGACCGCACCGGCGGCGAGCGCGTCGTCGAGGGTGACGGCACCGTTCGGTTCCGGTGCGTCGCTGCCGTCGTCGATCGAGATCATCACCTCCACCCCGTCGCGGGGCAGGACGTCGGCGAACTTCGCGCCGAGCGAGCGGTGGAAGATCACCGCCTGCGGCCGCAGATACGCCAACAGTTCGTCGACCTCGCGCGGGGTGTAGTGGAAGTTCACGTTGACCGGCACCGCACGCGCCTTCAGCGCGCCGATCACCATGTCCGGGTACAGGTCGTTGTGCATGATCAGCGCGACCCGGTCCTGCCCGCACTGCCAGCCGTCCAGCACACCGCGCTCGTGGTGGGCGCCGATTCCGTTGGCCGACAGGAAGTTCGCGAGCCGCCGGGTGCGGTCGGCGGTCTCGGCGTAGGTGCTCCTGCGGTCGCCGCAGACCGTCATCAGCCGGTCCGGCACGGCCTCGGCGATGGCGTCGACGACACCGCCGATGGTCCACTCCCCCATGTGTCAGGCCCGCACGTGGGTGCCGACGAGGGTGAGAGCGTTGTCGCGCATCACCTTCCGGGTGTCCTCATGGCTGAACTCGGGGAACTGCGGGATGTCGGCGGTGAACGACGTGGGGTCCGCCAACCCCTCACCGTGCGGCCAGTCGGATCCGAACAGCACCTTGTCCACACCGATGGTGTGGGCCAACTGCTTCACGTCGTCCTCGTAGTACGGCGCGATCCATACGTTGTTGCGCAGCTGCTCGACCGGATCCTCCCTGTAGTGGTACGGCGCGTTGTTCGCAGACTTCTTGAGCCGCTTGATCAGCCGGTACACGAAGTAGGACCCGTTCTCGATGCTGGCCACCTTGAGCGTGGGGTGCCGGGTGAACACCTGGTGGACGATCATCGAGGCGATGGTGTCGTGGATGGCACGGTCATCCATGATCACCATGTCGAGCGGATCGCGTTTGCCGAAGCCCTTGAACACGCCACTGCCGCCCCACAGTGCGGGGATGGCCATGTAACCGGAGTCGGACAGGTGGAAGATCACCGGGACGCCGGCTTCGGCCAGCCGCGCCCACACCGGGTCGTGCACCGGGTCGCCGAGCGAACGGGGCCGGACCTCGCCGGGCACCGGTGCGGGCCGCACACACACGATCTTGGCGCCCCGGCTCAGGACGAATTCGACCTCTTCGACAGCCTGCGGTACGTCGGCCAGCGAGATGATCGGCGCGGCGAGGATCCGGTGATCCGGCCGGTCGAAACCCCAGTCCTCGTCGAGCCACAGGTTGAAGGCGTGGACTGAGGCCATGGTCGCCGGGATGTCGTGTTTGAGGCCCTCCTCGACGCCGCACGCGAACGTCGGCAGCATGAACACGGTCTCGAGGTTCTGCTTGTCGAGGATTTTCACTCGGGCGTCGCGGTTCTGGTACTCGGGATGGTCGGCCAGCCGGTCGACCTTCATCAGCGAGGCGGGGTCGACACCCTCGGGGATCTCACCGCGGAACAACAGGTCCAGGCAACCGGGTTCGATGATCGGGTCGAAGGTGGGGTTCGGGATGAAGTGGTTGATCACCCCGCCGAACACGGCGTACGTGCGCTTGCCGTCGGTGAGCATCTGCACACCGCGGCTGCGGAACTCCTTGGGCAGGTGCCGGGTGAAGGCGTCGATCGGTTCGTAGTAGTGGTTGTCGACGTCGATCGCCATGTAGTCGAGCGTCATGGGGGTCCCTCCTGCAACATCGGAAAACTCGGTGGCCGCTTCTCGAGGAAGCTGACGATCCCTTCGATGACGTCGGGCCGCAGCAGCGATTCGCCCATCAACTTCTCGGCCCTGGCACTGGCGTCGACGACGTCGCGTTCGGCGTCGCCGTAGGTCTGTTCCTTGATGATCGCGAGCGACGCCGGTGAGCAGTTCGCGGCGATGTCCTCGGCGTACTCGATCGCCCGCGCAAGCAGCTGATCGGGCGCGACGACCTCCTTGACCAGACCGAGCCGCGCCGCCTCGTCGGCGTAGAAGGTCCGGCCGGTGAGCAACAGGTCCATCGCGGGCCCGAATCCGGCCAGCCGCGGCAGGATCCACGAGATGCCGTATTCGGCGATCAGACCGCGGCGGGCGAACGAGGTCGCGAACTTCGCACCGTCGGCGGCGAACCGGACGTCACACATCAGGGCGTGGGTCAGGCCGATGCCGACGCACGACCCGTTGATGGCGGCGATGACCGGCTTGCGCAGGGTGGTCAGGAAGTGCGGGTGGCGCTCGCCGACGATCTTGCTGACGTCGTGGGTCTTCCCGTCGCCGAGGGCATCGCCGATGGTCGCCATCGAGCCGAGGTGGGCGCCCGCGCAGAAGGCGCGGCCACTGCCGGTGAACACGATCGCCCGGACCGCCGGATCGGTTTCGGCATGGTCGATGGCGCGGTAGAACCCCGACGAGATGTCCCCACCCCAGGTGTTGAGACGTTCGGGCCGGTTCAGCGTGACGACGGCGACACCGCTCGGCCGGACGTCATAGCGGACGGCATCCGGATCGGCATCCCCGGCAGTCACCGCATCGGCTCCTCACGGTCGGCGAACCCCCCATTGGGTATTCATACTGTATACCTATCGGTAGCGCATTCCACAAGGCGAGACCGCAGGTTGCGAGGGGTGGTGAGATGCGTTGCGGCTCAGGTGAAATCGCTTCCACCGTCGACGTTGACATTCGCCCCGGTCATGTACGAGTTCCTGCGGGAGGCGAGGAACGCCGCGACCGGCCCGATCTCCGACGGCAGGCCGGCCCGCGGCAGGTGCGCCGGATGCCCGAAATGCTCGGTGATGGCCGCCATCAACCGGTAGGGATCGCTGCCGTCGACGCCGACGGATTCTGCCCACCCGGTCAGCGCCTCGGAGGCGATGCTGCCCGGGGACACCACGTTGACCAGGATCTCCTCCGGGGGCGAGCGTCAATGACAGGTTCTTCGACACGCTGGTCAGCATCGACTTCGCGGCGGTGTAGGCGGTCAGCGCCGCACTCTGCCGCTGGGTCGAGTGGGCCGAGAAGTTGACGATGCGCGCCCATTCCGCGGTACGCAACAGCGGCAGCGCCGCGCGCACACACCGCACCATGCCGAGTACGCCGCTCTCGACGGCGCTGCGCCACTGTTCGTCGGTGAGCGTGTCGAAACCGCCCGGGGCGTCGGGGCCCACCGTGTTGATCAGGATGTTGAGCGCACCACCCCACCGCTCGGCCACCTCGGCGAACACCCGCTCCACCGCGTTCGCGTCGCCGATGTCGGCGGCGATGCCGAACGCGTCGGGACTCCCCCGTTCGGCGAGGTCCGCTGCGGCCGTGGCCAACACGCCACCGGTACGGCCCACGAGCGCGATGCGCGCCCCGTCCTCGGCGAGGCACTGCGCGGTGGCCAGTCCCATCCCGCGTCCGCCGCCGACCACCACCGCGGTGGCGTCGCTCAGTCCGAGATCCATGGCTGCGCCTCCGGCTGGTGTGCGAAACATGGTGCGGGCGAGCAGGTTTCGATGGCGACCTCCACCGGCCGCACCTGGCTGGCCCAACAGTCACAGAAAAGCGTACTATACGGCTTACTGTAGGCGAGGAACGAGTTGTGGCCGAGCACCGCGAGCGCTTCACCGCGAGCCGGCCGGTAAGGTCGACGGCACCGGCCGACCCGCGGCGTGCAGGTGGAGCCGCGGCTCACCCCGCCTCGGCCGAGCTATTCGGCGAGCATGTGACGAGTTCCGACGGAGGTGGCCGAGGTGGCCAGACAAGCGAGCCCCGAGAAGCGGCAACGCCGCGAGCGCGGGTCCATCAACCCCGAGGACATCATCAAGGGCGCGTTCGAACTCGCCGAAGAGGTGTCGGTCGACAACCTCAGCATGCCGCTGCTGGGTAAGCATCTCGGCGTCGGTGTCACGAGCATCTACTGGTACTTCCGCAAGAAGGACGATCTGCTCAACGCGATGGCCGACCGCGCGTTGGGCCAGATCGCGTTCGAGGCGCCGTACGTCGACGCCGAGAACTGGCGTGAGTCGCTGCACAACCACGCCCACAACATGCGCAAGACGTTCCTGGCGAGCCCGATCCTGTGCGACCTGGTGCTCATCCGCGGGGCGCTGTCGGCCAAGGCATTGCGTCTGGGCGTCGAGCAGATCGAGGCTGCGGTGTCCGGTCTGGTGGGCGCGGGGCTGTCACCCGAGGACGCGTACGACACCTACTCGGCGGTGTCGGTGCACGTCCGCGGTTCGGTGGTGCTCGCGCGGCTCTACCAGAAGACCCGCTCGCTGGAGAGCGCGGAGTTCCTGCTCGACGACGCCTCGGCGGTGAACGCCGAGACCACACCGCTGATGGCCGAACTCAGCGCCAAGGGGCATCACATCGGCGTGCCGAACGACATCAACTTCGAGTACGGGCTCACCTGCATCCTCGACCACGCGGCCCGCCTGATCGACGAGCGCGCGAAGCCGAAGCGGGCACGCAAGACGTCACGCTGAGGTCAGACCTCCACGACGACCGCGCCGCCCTGGCCGCCGCCGGCGCACATCGCCGCGACACCGATGCCGCCGCCGCGCCGCTGCAGTTCGTAGACCAGCGTGGTGACCATCCGCGCGCCGGATGCGGCGATGGGATGGCCGAGGCTGCAGCCGCTTCCGGAGAAGTTCACCTTCTCCTCGTCGAGTCCGTACTCCTTGCAGGCCGCGATCGGGACCGAGGCGAACGCCTCGTTGATCTCCCACAGCGCCACGTCCGACGGGGTCAGCCCGGCCCGGTCGAGCACCTTGCCGATGACCTTGACCGCGCCGAGGCCGGTGTCGCGCGGGGCCACCCCGGCCGAGGCCCAGGCCCGCACCTTGGCCAGCACGGTCAGGCCCTCGGCCTCGGCGTAGCCGCGCTCGACGAGCACGGTGGCCGCGGCGGCGTCGTTGGTGCCGGAGCTGTTGCCCGCCGTGATCGAGAAGCCCTCGATCTCGGGGTGCAGCACCTTGAGCCCGGCGAGCTTCTCCACCGTGGTGTCGCGGCGCGGATGCTCGTCGACGCTGAAGTCGACGACCGAACCGTCGAACTGTTCGACCTTGAGCGGGACGATCTCGTCGACGAACTTGCCCGCGTCCTGGGCGGCCACGGCCCGCTGGTGTGACCGCGCCGCCCACGCGTCCATCTCCTCGCGGGTGATACCCGCGGCCTGGGCGGTGTTCCAGCCGACGGTGATCGACATGTCCTTGGTCGGGGCGTCGGGTGTCTCGACGTGCGTCGGCGGCATCCACCGCTCCTCGAACTTGAGCTCGGGGCCCGGGATGCGCCAGTTCACCAGCGGCGTCATCGACAGCGACTGCACCCCGCCGGCGACCAGCACCCGCTCCATCCCGGAGCCGATCTGGGCCGCCGCGTTGCCGATCGCGGTCAGGCTGCCCGCGCAGTGCCGGTTCACCGACTGGCCGGGCACGTGCTGCAGACCGGTGGCGTCGGCCGCGTAGCGGGCGAGATCGCCGCCGCCGTAATGGGATTCGGCGAAGATGATGTCGTCGATGGCCTGCGGGTCGACACCGGAGCGCCGGATGACCTCCGGCAGCACCGTGGTGATCAGCGTCTCCGGAGGGGTGTTGACCAGGGTGCCCTTGAACGAGCGTCCGATCGCTGTGCGGACGGCGCCGACGATGACGGGTGTGGACATGGACTCGACCTCGGCGTGTCAGGCCGCCGCGGCGGCGGAGGCAAACGGGCGGCGTTTACAGAAACGGTAGCAGTTGTAAGGCGGCGCGACCAGCGGCAGGGTCACTCACCGCTCGGCTCGGGCACATGGAAATGCTCGTCACGCAGCCGGAACGCCTCCTTGGTGCCGTGTTCGGCACGGGTCTTGACGAAGTTGAACTCGCCGGGTGCGAACTGCAGGTTGGTGCCGTAGGCGTGGAACAGGTAGCTGGCGACCTCCTCACCCTGGTAGGCCTGACTCTGCTCGACGAGCCGGAACGCCTCCTTGGCGATGACGACCCCGTCGGCGGGCATCTTCGCGACCTTCTGCGCCCAGTAGCGCGCCCGTGCGGGCACCTGCTCGTCGGCGCACGTCTCGGTGAAGATCCCGAGGTGCTCCAACCCGGCGGCGTCCACGATGTCGCCGGTGAGCAGCAGTCGGCGCGCCAGCACCGGGCCCAGCCGGTGGAAGAACATGTGCAGGCTGCCCAGCGCGGGCCCGAGGAAGCGGGTGGCGGGCATCCCGAGCTGCGTGCTCCGCCCGACCACGGCGATGTCGCACATCAGCGCCATCTCGAAACCACCGCCGAGTGCGAATCCGCTGACCTCGCCAACGGTGACCTTCGGGAAGCCCATGAACTCGTGGTAGAAGCCGAACGACTTACGGTCGACGGCCAGGCGCCTGCGCTGACTGGGCCGGCTCTTCTGTTGTGGCTCATCGCCGCCTTTCCGCTCTTCGTGCGAGCGCTCATCGCCCGACCCGTACCAGCCGTACGCGTTGTTCATGTCGGCACCGGTGCTGAACACCCCACCGGCCCCGCGCAGCAGAACGACCGTGAGATCGTCGTCGTCGGCGACGCTGTCGAGGTGGCGCGCCAACTCACCGCGCATCGCGGCGTCGTAGGAGTTGCGCCGCTGGGGATTGTTGAGCGTGATCGTCGCGATGCGGGTGTCGTGGTCCGCCTCGAACAGCACCCGGTCGTCGGCATCGGTCATCGTTGTCGCCCTCCTGTGTTCACGACCATGCGGCTGGCCTCGATGGTGCGGTCCCGGCCGACGGCCAACGTGTGCCGTCGCGCCGCCGTCAGGTGCGTCTGCGCGGCCTCGACCGCGCGCGCCGCATCCCCGTCGGCGATCGCGGCCAGGATGCGCTCGTGGTCGCGCAGCGCCGCCCGCATCGTCGCCGCGACCATCGCGTCGTCGTTCCACACCGCGGATTCGTGTGCCGACCAGATGCGTTCGAGCGCTCCGATCAGCAGGATCATCGGCTCGTTGCCGCAGTGCGACACCAGCGCCTCGTGGAAACCGCGGGCGTCGGCGACGTACCGCGCGGGATCGTCCAGACATGCCCGCTGCCGTGCGATCTCGGCCTCGAGGTGGGGTACCACCTCGGCGGACCGGTCGGGTCGCGCCGCGCACATCCCCGCGCAGACCGGCTCGAGGTGCAGCAGCGCGCCGCTGACCTCGGCAGGCGTGGCCGAGCGGGTCTGCAACGCCATCGCGATGGTCTGGGCGGTGCGGTCCGCCGACGGCAGATGCACCACCGCCCCACCGACGTTGCCCCGCCGCACCGATACCAGTCCGTCGGTCTCCAGGATGCGGAACGCCTCACGCAGTGCCGGTGGGCTGACACCGAATTCGGTGAACAGCTGCTCCTGGGTCGGCAGGAGGTCGCCTTCGCGGAGTCGTCCGGACAGGATGTCGTCGCGGATGCGCGCGGCGACCACCTCGGCAACCCGTGGTGTCACGTCCGTCGCCGCCCGTAGCGCGCACCCGCCAGCTGCTCCGGCGACAACGCCACGGTGTCGACCTCGGCCGTGCACAGCACCTCACCGTCACGCAGCAGCCGCGCGGTGGACAGCAGGCCCCGGTCGGTCTCGGTGCGCGTGATGTCGAAGGTAAGTTCGGTCAGCACCGGGGTGGGCCGGCGGTAGCGCACGGTCAGTGAGCGCGTCTTACCCGACCGGCCCACCGCACAACTCTGATGCTGGGTGACGCAGTCGAAGAAGGCGCCCAGCGTGCCGCCGTGCACCAGACCGGGCGGACCCTCGAACGCCAGTGGGAAAGTGACCGAGCCCGAGGCGGTTTCGGCGTCGAGACGGTCGAACCGGTACTCCGGGAAACACGGGTTGTACGCCCCGACGTAGAACGCGTGCTGCAGGTAGACGCGGCGCCCGTAGTCGCCGTCGGCCTCGCCGATGCGAGGTGCGTAGTCGGTGGGGGCGGTGGCCGTCAGCTGCGCCTCCCAGTCGGCGAACCGGGTGAGCATGTCGTCGACGGCGGGGTGCGGACCCTCCTGGACGAGGAGGAGGTCGACGAGTCGACGCATCGCCGCTGCCGCGGCCGCGGTCTGGGGCAGCGGGTCCTCCCCGAGCCGTCGTTCGGCGTTCGCGGACATCGTCGGTGGCGCCCCTGTTCCCTCGAGCCGGATTTCGCTATCTTGTACAAGATAGCGAATCGTAGCGCCTACTGTAGGGCTAACCGTAACGACTGCGAAGGGTGGGAACACCGGTGGGTCACCAGGACGGGTCGGTGTCCGCACACCGCGAGGGTCAGGTCCTCCAACTGACCCTCGACCGGCCGGATCGCCGGAACTCGTTGAGCCACAGCATGATCGGCGACCTGGTTATCGAACTGACCGCCGCGGCGACCGATGACGCGCTGCGCGCCGTGCACATCCGCGGCGCCGGCCCCGATTTCTGCACGGGCGCCGACTGGGTGGCCACCAACTCCGCCGAACGACGGCCGCGCACCGGCGATCTGGTGCGGCGCGTCCCGCACGGTGCGAATCGCGTCGTCGAACTGATCCACACCCTGCACCTGCCCGTGGTGTGCAGCGTGCACGGCTGGGCGGTGGGCCTGGGCTGCAACCTGGCGCTGGCGGCCGACTTCACCGTCGCCTCCGCCGACGCGGTGTTCTGGGAACCGTTCATCGCCCGCGGGTTCACCCCGGATAGCGGGGCCAGCTGGCTACTCCCCCGTCTGGTCGGTCTGGCGCGCGCGAAACGGATGCTGCTGTTGGGTGAGAAGGTCAGCGGCGCCGAGGCCGCCGCGTGGGGTTTGATCCACCACAGCGTGCCCGCCGAGCAGGTCGACGACGCCTCGGCGGGGCTGCTGGCCCGGTTGGCCGCCGGGCCGACCGTCGCGATCGGCCTGGCCAAACAGACCGTGCACCAGGCCCTGGACGGCCCGCTCGCCCAGGCCATGGACCGGGAACTGTTCAGCGTCGAGCTCTCCTCCCGCAGCGCGGATTTCAAGGAGGGCCTGGCCGCCTTCCGGGAGAAGCGCGACCCGGACTTCCAGGGCCGATGACCGCCGACCACACCGACCCGAGGAGTTCGATGACGGACCGTTCGTACGACACGATCACCTACGAGGTCGACAGGCACACCGCGACGATCACGTTGAACCGGCCGGATGCGCTCAACGCCCTGAGCCCCCACATGATCACCGAACTGCGCAGCGCGTACGACCAGGCGGAGAACGACGACGACGTGTGGCTGCTCATCGTCACGGCCACCGGGCGGGCGTTCTGCACCGGAGCCGATGTCAAGGAGATCCCCGAGGACGGCAAGGTCCTCAACGAACGGCCGTTCCTGTCCACCTACGAACAGTGGGAGGCCCCGCAGGAGGGGACGCCCCCGTTCCGCCGGATGGCCAAACCGGTGCTCGCCGCGATCAACGGGATCTGTTGTGGCGCAGGGCTGGACTGGGTGACCACCGGGGACATCGTGATCGCCTCGGACCGGGCCACGTTCTTCGATCCGCATGTGAGCATCGGCCTGGTGTCCGGCCGCGAGGTGGTGCGATTGGCCCGGGTGCTGCCGCGGTCGGTCGCGCTGCGGATGGCGCTGGTGGGCAAGCACGAGCGGATGAGCGCCCAGCGGGCGTACGAACTCGGCATGGTGAGCGAGGTCGTCGAACACGACCGGTTGCTCGAACGCGCACACGAGATCGCCGACCTCGTGACCCGCAACGCGCCGCTGGCCGTCCGCGGCACCCGGTTGGCGATCCTCAAGGGACTCGATCTGCCGGTGCACGAGGCCGAGATGCTCGCGGAGGCCTTCCGCGAACGCAACCTGCACACCGAGGACGCCCTGGAGGGCCCCAAAGCGTTCGTCGAGAAGCGCACACCGGAATGGAAGTGCCGATGACGTTCACCACCATCGGATTCGAGGTCGACGCCGACGACCACGTCGCGACCGTCACGCTCGACCGCCCCGAGCGGCTCAACGCGTTCGACCGCACCATGTGCGAGGAGATGGCCGAGGCCTGGCGCCTGGTCAAGGCCGACGACGCAGTGCACGCCGTGGTGCTGCGCGCCGCCGGTGACCGCGCGTTCAGCGCCGGGTTGGACGTCAAGAGCTCCTACGGTCAACCCGACAACATCTGGCACCACGAGGATCCCGGCGAACTCCTCAGCCCCAAGTGGCAGAAGATGTGGAAACCGGTGGTGTGCGCGGTCCAGGGCATGTGCACCGCGGGTGCGTTCTACTTCCTCAACGAGGCGGACGTGGTGATTTGCTCCACCGACGCGACGTTCTTCGACTCGCATGTGAGCGCCGGGCTGGTGTGCGCGCTGGAACCGATCGGCCTGATGCGCAAGGTGGGGCTCGGGGACGCGCTGCGTATCGCGTTGATGGGCAACGACGAACGCGTCGGCGCCGACACCGCGCTGCGCATCGGTCTGGTCACCGAGGTCGTCGAACGGGACCGGCTCTGGGCGCGCGCACACGGGATCGCCGCGACCATCGCGGCCAAACCCCCCGCGGCCACCCAGGGCACGGTGCGGGCCATCTGGGAATCCCTGGACCGGCCGTACCGGGCGGCGATGGAGCAGGGGCTGATCTACACCCGGCTCGGCAACCCGATCGGGCAGGCCGAGCTCGCCGCCCAGCCGGCACCGCTCCGCACCCAGCCGACGGTGCGGTGATGGCCGGGCACCGACTGAGCCGGCGCATCGCCCACGTCCTCGACCTGCGGCCCGGGGCACGCGCGGTCGAATACGACCGAGAGTGGTTGTCGTGGGCGCAGATCGGGGTGGCCGCACGACGAATCGCCGAATCGGTCACCCGGTACGGCGGGGACACACCCCAGGTCGGCATCCTGCTGCGGAACCGGCCACCGCAACTGGCCGCCCTGCTCGGGGTGCTGCTCGCCGGCGGCACCGTGGTCGTGATCAACCCCGCACGCGGTGACGACCGCACCCGCGCCGACATCGCCGACCTCGCGCTGCCGGTGCTCGTCGGCGCCCCCGAGGACGTCGCCGCGCTGGTGAGCCCGGCGAAACACACCACGGTGCTCACGCTGCCGTCGCTCACCGCGGACCCCTTTGTGGCGGCCGCCGCGACCCCCGGCGGGGCCGGGCCGCGCGCCGGGGTGGCGGTGCGGATGCTGACCAGCGGCACCACCGGGCCACCCAAGCGCATCGACCTCACCTACGACATGCTGGCGCACAGCGTCCTCGGCCCCGAACCCGACGCACCGCGCAACGGCATCGCGATCGTCAACGCACCCCTGGTGCACATCGGCGGCGTGTTCCGGGTGCTGCAATGTGTGGCCGAAGCGCGGTCGTTCGCACTGCTCGAGCGCTTCGACCTGCCGCAGTGGGCCGACGCCGTGCGCAGGCACCGCCCGCGCGCGGTGTCGCTGGTGCCGACCGCGCTGCGGATGGTGCTGCACTCCGACCTCACCCGCGAGGACTTGGCCGGGATTCGCGCCGTCACCTCGGGCACCGCCCCGCTGTCGGCCGCCGACGCCGACGCGTTCACGCAGAAGTTCGGCATCCCGGTGCTGACGTCCTACGCCGCAACCGAATTCGGCGGAGGGGTGGCCGGATGGACCCTGGCCGACCATCGGCGTCACTGGCACACCAAACGCGGCAGCGTCGGACGCGCCAGCGGCGGTGCGCAGCTGCGCGTCGTCGGTGAGGACGGCACCCCACTCGGACCCGATGCGCCGGGCCTGCTCGAGGTGAAACCCGGACAGCTCGGACCCGACGCCGAGTGGATGCGCACGACCGACATGGCCCGCATCGATGCCGACGGCTTCCTGTGGATCCTGGGCCGCGCGGATCAGGCGATCATTCGCGGCGGGTTCAAGGTGATGCCCGACGACGTCCGCGCCGCGCTGGAACACCACCCCGCCGTGCGGGGCGCCACCGTCGTCGGCAGGCCCGACGACCGCCTCGGCGAGACCCCGGTCGCCATGGTCGAATTGCGCGACGGTTTCACCGCCGACGCCGACGAACTCACCGCCCACCTCCGTCACCACCTCGCACACTACGAGGTACCCACCGACATCGCCGTCGTCGACGCGATCCCCCGCACCCCCTCGGGCAAGGCCGATCTCGGTGCCGTGCGGCGGTTCTTCGCGACGGCCGCCGCCGACCATGGCTGAACCGCAGACGGTGGCCGCGGTGCTGCACCACTGGGCCGACCGCCGGCCCCGGCACCCGCTGCTGATCCGCGACGACGAACGCCTCGACTACGGGGACGCCGAGCGTCGTTCGGCGCAGGTGGCGCGCGGCCTGCTGGCGCGCGGCGCAGGTAAGGGCACCCACGTCGGGCTGCTGTACCCCAACGGCGCCGACTTCGTCGTCGGCATGCTGGCCGCCGCCCGCATCGGCGCGGTGGTGGTGCCGTTCAGCACCTTCGTCACCGCCCGCGAGCTCCGAGAGCAGTTGCGCCACAGCGATACCGAGATCCTGCTCAGCGCGTCGCGGTTCCGCTCGAACGACTACACCGCGCGGCTGCGTGAGGTCATCGGCGGCGAGGTCACCGACGCACCCCTCTACAGCACCGCCGTACCGCACCTGCGCTACGTGTTCGTCGACCGGTATCCCGACCCCGGTACCGACGCCCCCGTGCTCACGGCCATCGAGGACGACGTCCACCCCGGCGACCCGCTGACCATCGTCTACACCTCCGGATCCACCGGCGCGCCGAAGGGCGTCGTGCACACCCACGGCGCGTTGATCACCCACCAGCGCAACCTCAACGCGATCCGCGGGCTGACCGCCGACGACCGGCTGTTCTGCAACTCCCCGTTCTGCTGGATCGGCGGCATCGCGTTCTCGGTGTTGGCCACCCTGGTCGCAGGCGCCACCCTGGTGTGCTCCACCGCCGAGGACCCGGCGGCCACCCTCGATCTGCTCGAGGCCACCGCACCCACCGTCACCAACGGGTACGTCGCCGGAATCGCCGCGCTGGCAGCCCATCCCAGCCTGCCGCACCGCGACCTGTCGTCGATGCGGCGCGGGAACCTGTACCCGATCATGGCGCCCGACGCGCGTCCTACCGACCCGGACCTGCGCCACCACATGCTCGGCATGACCGAGACCGGCAGCGTGGTCCTCCTCCATCCCGACGACGGCGATCAGCCCGAACACCGGCGCGGATCGTTCGGCCTACCCGCGCCCGGGTTCGAAACCGCGATCGTCGACCCCGACACCGGTGCGCCGGTCGCCGCCGGTGAGATCGGCGAGCTGTGCGTCCGCGGACCGTACGTCATGCAGCGGTACTACAAGCGCAGCCGCGAGGAGTGCTTCGACCCCGAGGGCTGGCTCCACACCGGCGATCTCGTGCGCACCGACGCCGAGGGGCTGCACTACTTCCTCGGCAGACGCGGCGCGCTGATCAAGACCGCAGGCGCCAACGTCACCCCCGCCGAGGTGGAACGGGCGATCAGCCGGATCACCGGCGGGCCCGCCCACGTCGTCGGCGTACCGGACCCCGACCGCGGGCAGGCCGTGGCCGCAGCGGTGGTCGTCGCCGACCCCGGTCGGTTCGATGCCGACGCCCTCCGCACGGCACTGCGAGAGGAGTTGTCGGCGTACAAGATCCCACGCCATGTCGTGGCACTCACCGCCGCCGACCTACCCGTGCTGGCCAGCGGGAAGGTCGACCAACCCCGGTTGAGGGAGCTCTTCGATGGCTGACGTCACGGTCGACCGACTGCTGCGCCGCAACGCCGCCGCCCACCCGGACAAGGACGCCGTCGTCGATCCGGTGTCACGGGTGACCCACGTCGAGCTCGAACGCACGACCCGCGAGCTCGCCGCCACATTCGTCGCCGCGGGCATCGGCAAGGGGTCGCGCGTCGGACTGGTCATGCCCAACAGCGTGCAGTGGGTACGGATCGCGTTGGCGCTGACGCGGATCGGCGCCGTCCTCGTACCGTTGAGCACGCTGCTCGCGCCGCGCGAACTGGTGGCGCAGCTGCGCACCGCGTCGGTACGGGTGCTGATCGCCGTCGAGGAGTTCCGCGGCCACCGCTACCTCGACGATCTGCGTGGCGAACTGGGTGTGGGCGACCTCGACCCGCCGTCCTCCGCGGAACTGCCCGCGCTGCGCGAGGTTTGGACGCCGGACACGATCGGGACCGACCGTGGTCCGGTCAGCGACGCACTGCTCGACGAGCTCTCCGCCGCCGTCACGCCCAGCGACACCCTCGCGGTGATGTTCACCTCGGGCAGCAGCGGCCCGCCCAAGGGGGTGGTGCATTCCCACGGCAGTGCGCTGGGCGCGGTGGCGGCGGGTCTGCACGCCCGCTGCATCGACGCCGGCACCCGGCTGTACCTGCCGATGCCGTTCTTCTGGGTGGGCGGTCTCGGCAGCGGTGTGCTCTCGGCACTGGTCGCGGGCGCGACGCTGGTCACCGAGCAGGCGCCGCAACCGGAGTCGACGCTGCGTCTGCTGGAACGCGAACGCGTCACGCTGTTCCGCGGCTGGCCGGATCAGGCCGAGGCACTGGCCCGGCATCCGGACACCACAGGGGCGGACCTGTCGGCGCTGCGGCCCGGCAGCCTCGAGGCGCTGCTGCCCGCCGATCAGCGGAGCAGGCCCGGCCGTCGCGCACGGTTGTTCGGGATGACCGAGGCCTTCGGACCGTACTGCGGCTACCGCGCCGACGTCGACATGCCCGAAAGCGCGTGGGGCAGCTGCGGAAAACCGTTCGCGGGCACGGAGGTTCGCATCGTCGACCCGGACACCGGCGCACCGGCGGCGACCGGCCAGATCGGCGAGATCCAGATCCGGGGTCCGCACGTGCTGCGGGGCATCTGCGGACGCACCCGCGAGGAGGTGTTCACCCCCGACGGGTACTACCCCACCGGCGATCTCGGCCACCTCGACGAGGACGGGTTCATGTTCTACCACGGTCGCTCCGACGACATGTTCAAGGTCAGTGGCGCGACGGTGTATCCGAGCGAGGTCGAGGCGGCGCTGCGCACCCTCGACGGCGTCGCCGCGGCGTTCGTCACCAACGTGCCCGATGCCGGCGTCGACCGGGTGGGCGCCGCGGTGGTGTGCGCGACGCCGACGACGGCCGAGGAGCTACGGGCCGCGGCGAAACGGGTGCTCAGTGCGTTCAAGGTGCCGACCGTGTGGCTGCTGACCGACTCCGACGACGCCATCCCGCGTAAGGCCACCGGCAAGGTCGACGTGCGCGCCCTGCGGGACCTCCTGCGCGAGCAGACACAGAATCGCGTTCCCTAGGCGCAATCCACGCGAATCTGTGTCTGCTCGCGCAGAACTAGGAGACCACGCCGCGGGTCTTGAGGTGTTCGATCAGCGGTCCGGCTCCGGCGGCGAGATGCTCCGACATCGCCACGCGCGCCCGGTCGGCGTCGTGGGCCGCCAACGCGGCGAGCAGTTCGCGGTGATGGCGCACCGATTCCTCAGGCCAGCTCTCGATCGTGGGGAACACCGACTCGGGCGCGTAGCGGGTGATCAACGACATCATCTGCGCGAGCTTCGGCGAATCGGCGGCGACGTTGACCGCCCGGTGGAAGTCGTGGTTGAGCCGCACCGCGCCCTCACCGTCGTCGCGCCGGTAGGCGTCTTCGAGGGCATCCTGGATCGCCGTGAGCGCGCGCAACTGGTCGTCGGTGATGGTGTGCGCGGCCCGGGCGGCCAGTTCACCGCCGACGTAGGCTTGGACGTTCGACACGTCGGCGATGTCGCGGCCGGTGACCGGCAGCACCACGAAACCGCGCCGCGGCTGTTGGGCGAGAAGGCCTTCGGCGCGCAGCTCGAACAACGCCTCGCGCACCGGGGTCACGCTCACGCCGAGTTCGGAGGCCAACTGTTCGAGCCGGATGTACCCGCCCGCCGGATAGGTGCCGTCGAAGATCCGGCGCCGGACGAACCGCGCGATGTCCTCCGACAGTTGGGGCCGCGCGGCGAAATCGGGTGCGGTCACGTCAGATCCGGTAGTCGGCGAGCAGTCGCTTGCTGATGATGTTCTTCTGGATCTCGCTGGTGCCCTCGCCGATGAGCAGGAACGGCGCATCGCGCATCAGCCGTTCGATCTCGTACTCCTTGGAGTAGCCGTATCCGCCGTGGATGCGGAAACTCTGCTGGGTCACCTCTGCGCAGAACTCACTGGCGAGGTACTTGGCCATCCCCGCCGCGACATCGTTGCGCTCGCCGGAGTCCTTGAGCCGGGCGGCGTTGACCATCATCAGGTGCGCCGCTTCGACTTTCGTGGCCATCTCGGCGAGCTGGAAGGCGATGGCCTGGTGGTCGGCGATCGGCTTGCCGAACGTCTGGCGCTGCTGGGCGTAGCGCACCGCGAGTTCGAACGCGCGCAGCCCGACCCCGCAGGCCCGCGCCGACACGTTGACCCGCCCCACCTCGACGCCGTCCATCATCTGGAAGAAGCCCTGTCCGGGGCGCTCGCCGAGGATGTCCGCGGCGTCGGCCCGATAGCCGTCGAAGATCAGTTCGGTGGTGTCGATGCCCTTATAGCCCAGCTTGTCGAGCTTGCCGGGGATCGTGAGGCCGGGCACGACTTCGCCGAAACCCGTGGGCTTCTCGACGAGGAACGCGGTGAGGTTGCGGTGCGGTTTGTCCGCCCCCTCGTCGGTGCGGACCAGTGCGGCGACCAGGGTGGAGCTGCCGCCGTTGGTGAGCCACATCTTCTGCCCGTCGATGACGTAGCCGTCACCGTCACGGCGCGCGCGGGTGCGGATCGCGGCGACGTCGGAGCCCAGTTCGGGTTCCGACATCGAGAAGGCCCCGCGGGTCTCGCCGGTGGCCATGCGCGGCAGGAAGCGTTGCTTCTGGGCGTCGGTGCCGTGCTGGCGGATCATGTACGCCACGATGAAGTGGGTGTTGATGACGCCGGAGACGCTCATCCAGCCGCGGGCCAGTTCCTCCACACACAGCGCGTAGGTCAGCAGCGATTCGCCGAGCCCGCCGTACTCCTCGGGGATCATCAGCCCGAACAGGCCCATCTCCCGCATCGCATCGACGATCTCCTGCGGATAGGCGTCGGCGTGTTCGAGCTCCTGGGCGTTCGGGATGACCTCCTTGTCCACGAACTGCCGCACCGTCGAGACGATCTCGGTCTGGAACTCGGTCAGGCCGAGTGTCTGCGCCAGTCTGGTCATGCCGCCACCCTCTCGAACACCGCGGCCAGCCCCTGCCCGCCGCCGATGCACATCGTCTCCAACCCGTACCGGCCGTCGCGCCGCACGAGTTCGCGCGCCAGGGTCGCCAGCATCCGCCCGCCCGTGGCGCCGACGGGATGCCCGAGCGAGATCCCCGAACCGTGCACGTTCGTGCGGTCCAGGTCGGCGTCGGTGAACTTCCACTCCCGCAACACCGCGAGCGCCTGCGCGGCGAACGCCTCGTTCAGTTCGACCAGATCCATGTCGGCCAGGGTCAAACCGGCCTTGGTCAGTGCCACCTCGGTGGCCGGGACGGGACCGATCCCCATCACGTTGGGCGCCACGCCCGCGACGCCCCATGAGACCATCCGCACCAGCGGCCGCAGCCCGAGTTCGGCAGCCTTCTCCGCGGTGGTCACCACACACATCGAGGCCGCGTCGTTCTGCCCACTCGAGTTGCCCGCGGTCACCGTGGCCTCCGGATCCGATTTCAGCAGAACGGGTTTGAGCTTCGCCAGGGTCTCGACCGAGGTGTCCGCACGCGGGTGCTCGTCGGTGTCGACGATCTCCTCGCCCGCCCGGGTCCGAACCGTCACGGGGATGATCGTCTCGGCCAGCAGACCGTCCTTCTGGGCGGTGACGGCGCGGCGGTGCGACCGCACCGCGAGCTCGTCCTGCTCCTCGCGGCCGATGCCGTATTCGCGGCGCAGGTTCTCGGCCGTCTCGAGCATGCCGCCCGGCACCGGGTAGTTCTTCCCGCCTGCGGTGGTGCGGCCGCGGGCCAGCGCATCGTGCACGGTGACGCCGCCCCGCGCACCGCCCCAGCGCATGTCGGTGGAGTGGAACACCACATTGCTCATCGATTCGGCGCCGCCGGCGACCACGAGGTCGTTGGCGCCCGAGCTCACCTGCATGACGGCCTGGATCACGGCCTGCAGCCCGGATCCGCAGCGCCGGTCGATCTGCATGCCGGGCACGGTGACCGGCAGCCCGGCGTCGAGGGCGATCACCCGCCCGATCGCGGGCGCCTCCATGCTCGGATAGCAGTGTCCGACGATGACGTCCTCGACCGCATCGGGGGCGATACCGGTGCGGGCGAGCAGACCCTGCAGCGCGGCGACCCCGAGTTCGACCGCGGTCAGGGATTTGAACATCCCGTTGTACCGGCCGATCGGGGTGCGGACGGGTTCGCAGATGACGACGTCGCGCATCAGATGTGCCGTCCGCCGGTCACTTCCAGCACGGTGCCGGTCATGTACGACGACAGGTCCGAGGCCAGGAACAGCGCGACCTTGGCCACCTCGGCCGGTTCCCCGGCGCGTCCCATCGGGACCTCGGCGAGCTTCTGGTCCCAGATGTGTTGCGGCATGGCCTCGGTCATCGCCGACCGGATGAGGCCGGGCTGGATCGCGTTGACCCGCACGCCGAGGTGCGCCAGTTCCTTCGCCGCGGCCTTGGTCATCCCGACGATGCCGGCCTTGGCGGCCGAGTAGTTCGTCTGCCCGATCAGGCCCACCTTGCCCGAGATCGACGACATGTTCACGATCGCGCCGCGCTTGTTCTCCCGCATGATCGCCGCCGCCGACTTCAACCCGTTCCAGGTGCCCTTGAGGTGGACGGCAATGACCTGGTCGAACTGCTCCTCGGTCATCTTCCGCAGGGTGGCGTCGCGGGTGATGCCCGCGTTGTTCACCATGACGTCGAGGCCGCCGAAACGCTCGACCGCCGCGGCCACCAGCGCCTCGACCTCGTCGGCCCGGGTGACGTCGCACCGCACCGCGGTGGCCACGTCCGGCCCGCCGAGGCGTTCGGCCGCCGCCGCGGTGGCCTCGACGTCGAGGTCGCCGAGCACCACCCGGGCCCCTTCTGCCACGAAGCGCTCCGCGATCGCGAAGCCCAGTCCCTGGGCACCGCCTGTGACGACCGCGGTCTGTCCGGTCAGCAATGACACTCGATCACCTACCTGACTCGTCGGGGCCTCCGAGGGGCCCGGTCGAACGGCATCATATTTCATATACGATATTGGCGGCCAGCCACCCCAACGGGCGCCGACTGCGACTGGAGGTCGTCGATGAGCGAAGTCAGTGACGAGGATTTCCGCGAGATCCTCGCGCAGACACGACAATTCGTCCGCACCGCGGTGGTACCGCGGGAACCCGAGATCCTCGCCGAGGACAAGGTGCCCGACGATCTGCGTGACCAGGCCAAAGAGATGGGTCTGTTCGGCTACGCCATCCCTCAGGAGTGGGGCGGACTGGGACTCGATCTGCGCCAGGACGTCGAACTGGCCATGGAGTTCGGATACACCTCGCTGGCGTTGCGCTCGATGTTCGGCACCAACAACGGCATCGCCGGACAGGTGCTGGTCGGCTTCGGCACCGACGAGCAGAAGAAGCAGTGGCTCGAGGGCATCGCCTCCGGTGACGTCGTGGCGTCGTTCGCGTTGACCGAACCCGGCGCCGGTTCGAATCCGGCGGGCCTGCGCACCAAGGCCGTCCGTGACAACACCGACTGGGTGATCAACGGCCAGAAACGGTTCATCACCAACGCCCCGACGGCGAACCTGTTCGTCGTGTTCGCCCGCACCCGGCCCGCCGACGAGCAGGGCGCCGGGATCGCGGTGTTCCTCGTGCCCGCCGACGCCGCCGGCGTGGAGGTGGGGGTCAAGGACGCGAAGATGGGCCAGGAGGGTGCCTGGACCGCCGACGTCAACTTCACCGACGTCCGGGTACCGGACGCCGCACTGGTGGGCGGCAGCGAGGACATCGGCTATCGGGCCGCGATGACGTCGCTGGCCCGCGGGCGGGTGCACATCGCCGCGTTGGCCGTCGGCGCCGCGCAACGCGCGCTCGACGAATCCGTCGCCTATGCCGCGACCGCCACCCAGGGCGGTCAGCCGATCGGCACGTTCCAGCTCGTCCAGGCGATGCTGGCCGATCAGCAGACCGGTGTGATGGCGGGCCGGGCGCTGGTCCGCGACGCCGCGCAGAAGTGGGTGACCGACGAGGACCGCCGCATCGCACCCTCGGCGGCCAAACTGTTCTGCACCGAGATGGCCGGTCAGGTCGCCGATCTGGCCGTGCAGATCCACGGCGGCAGCGGGTACATGCGCGAGGTGCCCGTCGAGCGGATCTACCGCGACGTGCGGTTGCTGCGGCTCTACGAGGGCACCAGCGAGATCCAACGCCTGATCATCGGCGGCGGTCTGGTGAAAGCCGCTGCGCGGGCGGCGAAGTCATGACCAGCCGGCTGGCGGGCAGGGTCGCCTTCATCACCGGCGCCGCACGCGGACAGGGCCGCTCGCACGCCGTGCGGTTGGCCTCCGAGGGCGCCGACATCATCGCCGTCGACATCGCGGGCAAGCTACCCGACTGCGTGCCCTACGACCATGCCACCCCGGAGGACCTCGACGAGACCGTCGCCCTGGTCGAGGCGACCGGCCGCAGGATCCTGCCGACGGTCGTCGACACCCGCGACCACGACGCGCTGCGGGAGGCCGTCGACGCCGGCGTCGCCGAGTTGGGCCGCCTCGACGTCATCGTCGCCAACGCGGGCATCACGGCGCCGCAGGCGTGGGACACGATCACCCCGGCCGACTTCCGCGACGTCACCGACGTCAACATCACCGGCACGTGGAACA
This sequence comes from Mycobacterium sp. GA-2829, assembly GCF_001499965.1. GTDB lineage: Bacteria > Actinomycetota > Actinomycetes > Mycobacteriales > Mycobacteriaceae > Mycobacterium. The sequence continues at coordinate 9,190 of NZ_LQIT01000024.1, read as the reverse complement.
CCGTGATGGCAGGCGCCCAGCACATCGTCGACGGCGGCGAGGGCGGGTCGATCATCCTGATCAGCTCGGCAGCCGGCCTGAAGATGCAGCCGTTCATGGTGCACTACACCGCCAGCAAGCACGCCGTCACCGGGATGGCGCGCGCGTTCGCCGCCGAACTCGGCAAGCATCGGATCCGCGTCAACAGCCTGCATCCCGGCGCGGTGGCCACCCCGATGGGAACCGGGGACATGGTCGACGGGCTGATGCGCGCCGACGCCACCAACCCCGGCCTGATGAACATGGTCACCCCGTTCATCCAGGACATCGCGCAGCCCGAGGACATCTCGGATGCGGTGGCGTGGCTGGCCAGCGACGAATCGCGGTTCGTCACCGCCGCGGCGATCGCGGTCGACTGCGGGTCTACCCAGTTCTGACCGACGGCTCGGCGAAGACCCGGCCGAGGAACGCGGCCTGATCCGCCGCGGCCCGGTCGTGCCACTCGTGGCCGGGCCACACGTCGAAGTGGTCGCACGGATAGTGGTGCACCTGCGCGCGGGCGGCGGTCGCGGTCGTGGCCACCGAGTCGGCGGGGACGAACCGGTCGAAGTCCGCGATCTGCACCAGCACCGGCACCCGGAGCCGCTTGGCCTCCCGGGTCGTGCGAACGCTGATCAGCTCCATCCCGATCGCGGCGTCGATCTCGTTGCGCCACGTCGGACCGGCGATCGACAGATAGCTCTCGTAGGCGCCGTCCAGCGCGAGGGCGCCCGGCTGTCCGGGTCGCGCGGCCAGCGGCATCAACGACGGCGCGCGCCCGCGGGCCACGGCGATCCGGCTCTTGACCCCGACCAGCGACCAGCGCAGCGCGGACCCCACGTCGCGGTGGGCCACTGCGGCCCTGCTGGCCGCCAGCCCGCTGGTGAGCGGCGTCATGGCGATGACGGCCGCGACGTCGGCCCGGCTCGCCGCCACCCGGATGACGTGGCTGCCCGAGAACGACGAACCCCACAGCACCACCCGGGCGGGGTCCGCCCCGGGCAGGCGCTGTGCGGCCACCACCGCCGCGTGGTAATCCTGCAGCTGTCTGCTGACCGACACGCTCTGGCGCGGTTGGCCGTCGGAGGCGCCGAACCCGCGGTAGTCGAACGTCAGCACGTCGGCGCCCGCCGCGCACAGCCGTTCGGCGAACGGTTGGAGCCCGGAGTCCATGGTGCCGCCGAACCCGTGGGCCATCACCACCACCGGACGACCGAGCGGGCCGGTCAGGCGATCTGAGTCGCTCTGGAAATGCGTTGCGGCGCAACGGGTGTCGAAGGAGGTGAAGGTCACCTCGGCCGGGGTGCTCATGTGTCGGGATCCTCCTCGCCGTGGGTGATGCCGTAGATCGAACTCAGCCAGACCGCCGCGGCGCCCTGCCGCAGCTGATCGGCCGACAGCGGCCCGCCGATGGTGAGCCGCTCGAGCATGCGGTCGTTGAGCTCGAGGAGGACCGCGGCCAGCACGCGCGGATCGACACCCTCGGGCGCGGCGCCGACGGCGCGTTCGGCGCGGATCATGTCGGCGATGTCGTCGACGAACGATTCGCGTGCGTCGTCCCAGATCGACCGCACGGTGGGGCTGGACCCACGGACCTCGAGCATGGCCAGGAACAGGTGACGGTGCCGTTCGCACAGGTCGAACAGTCCTGCGAGCATCGCGTCGACCCGGCTGCGCGGTGCGCCCGGACCGCGGGTCAGCGCCCGGGTGACCGCGTGCGTCTCGTCGAGGATGCGCTCGGTCAGTGCGGCGACGGCGGCCGCCTTGTTCTCGAAGTAGAAGTAGAACGCCGACCGCGACACCCCGGCCTGCTGTGCGACCTCGGCGATGTTCACCGTCTCCAGGCTCGACTGCTGCAGCCAGCGGTCGAGCGCGTCGAGGATCGCATCACGGCGCCGGTCACCGCGCTGGACGGGACGCCGGTCGGTGACCGAACGCGCCGAGGAAACCACTGTCACACAACCGAATCCGCGAACGCGGGCCGGGCGCGGCGGGCCCGCTCGGCGCCGGCGGCCAGTTCGCGGGTGCGGATGTCGTGTTCGTAGACGAAGTAGTCGACCTGCTGGGTGTGCCGCGGCCGGTCGGTGCAGTGTCCGGCGTGCAGCTTCTGGTCGGCGTCGATCACCCGCTCCATCTCGGCACGGTCGGGCAGTGCGTACCGGCCGACGGCGTAGGCGGCCAGCAGCCGGGACTGGCATTCCACGAACGGGAACAGCGTCGGCACCGCCTGGGCGAACCCCATGAACACCACGTCGTCGACCCCCGGCAGGAACATGCGCTTGTAGAGCCGGATGTGGTTGTCGGGTGCGCTGATGAACGACGGGTCGAAGAACGGGAACGTGATGTTGTACCCCGTCGAGTAGACGATGACGTCGAACTCGTCGCTCGTACCGTCCTCGAAATGGACGGTGTCACCGTCCAAGCGGGAGACGTTCGGCTTCGGGATGACGTCGCCGGAGCCCAACCGCAGCGGCAGCTCCACCGACTGGGTGGGGTGGGCCTCGAACAGTTTGTGATTGGCCGGCGGCAGACCGTAACTCGTCGGATCCGTGCCCAGCATGGGCGCGATGAACTGGATCGCCTTGCGCTGCCACGACAGCGGCAGGTGGGGCGAGGTCCGGAAGAGCTGGTCCCCCGGGCGGCCGGCGATGTACTTCGGCACGATCCACGCGCTCGAACGCGTCGACAGCGTGACCCGGTTCTGCAGCGACCGCGCCGACAGTTCCACGGTGATGTCGGCGGCGCTGTTGCCCAATCCCACCACGAGGATGCGCTTACCGGTCAGGGCCAGCGGGGTCTGGGGGTCGACGTAGTGGTGGGAGTGGATGGTTTCCCCCGTGAACTCACCGGGGAAGTCCGGCCAGCGCGGATCCCAGTGGTGTCCGTTGGCGACGACCAGCAGATCGAAGTGCCGCTTGTCCCCGGCCTGATCGAGGATGTCCCAGCCGCCGGCGGGATCTCTCTCCGCCCGCACCACACCGTTGTCGAACTCGATGCCCTCGAGCAGTCCGAACGTGTCGGCGTAGGCGTCGAGGTAGGCCTTGACCTCGGTGTGGTGCGGGAACGACGGGTAGTGCTCGGGCATCGGGAAGTCCTTGAAGGACAGCCGGTGCTTGGAGGTGTCGATGTGCAGCGAGCGGTACGCGCTGCTGTGTCCGTTGGGGTTACCGAAGGCCCAGTTGCCGCCGATGCGGTCGGACGTCTCGAACGTGGTGTGCGGGACGCCGTAGTCCTTGAGCATCTTCGCGGCGGTCAGGCCGCTGATCCCCGCGCCGATGATCGCCGTCTGCGGTGCCGTTCGACTCACGTGCGCTCCTCACGGTGTGATGTCGGGCACACTAACAACCCCCGCAGACGCGCGTCAATGAAATCTGACAGGTGTCAGACGCGGTCACTCAGCCGATGAAGCGCACGATCGACTCGGCCACCGCCGCGGGCTTCTCGGCGCCCTCGATCTCGACGGTGATGGTCGTGGTGGCCTGGACGGCGCCGTCGAGGCGATCGACCTTGCTCATCTCGCCTCGCGCTCGCAGCCGTGCCCCCACCTTCACCGGATTGATGAAGCGGACCTTGTTGTAGCCGTAATTGATCGCCATCGCGATGTTCTGCACGGTGTACAGCTGATGGCTGAAGTGCGGCAGCAGCGACAGCGTCAACAGCCCGTGCGCGATGGTGCCACCGAACGGGCCGTTCGCCGCCTTCTCGGGATCGACGTGGATCCACTGGTGGTCCTCGGTGGCGTCGGCGAACAGATTCACCCGGTCCTGGGTGACGTCGAGCCATTCGGTGGGGCCGAACGCCGTACCCTCGGCGGCCGCCAGCTCGTCGAGTCCATTGAACGTCTTCATGGGTTTCTCCTCTCCGGCGCGAACGCGCCACCGACGACTCGCACCCTACGGTTCGCGGGGGCGCGGCCCCCCGCCGGGCACGCCGACGACCCCGGCTGTCGCCTGTTAGAGCGCCTTTGGAGTTTGCCTCGAATTCACCGGTCGAATGCACTCGTTGCGAATCATGAATTGGTTTCGACGTCGCGATATCGGCAATTCGCATAAATGGCCACTTCGCCGGTTTCACCGATCGAATCGGAACGCGGGTCGATCTCGCGGCGTCCGACCGCAACCGCACTCACATTCGAGGGATGGTATGTGGGCGTTCCACGGCGTCGACCGAGAAACTCGGGAGCAAGCTCGAAGTATTGTCCTCCGCAACGATCGGTGGCAAATTCCCGCAGGCTGAGGACGGGCTGTCCCCGGCGCAGGCAGCTCGACCGCGGGGTACGCGCACCGACGGACGCCGACCCGTCGAACTGGGGTCACGGCGTTTCGAGCCCCGGAGGCGCCACCCTGCCGCCGTCCAGGCGCACCCCACGAGGTGCCGCGCGGACGGCGGTCGGCGGGTGCCGGCGTCGCGCGTTGAACCAGATCGACGGCGGCCATTCCGGCAAACGCATCGCGCCGCGCCGACGATACTGCCGTGAATCGCCGAACCTTGCCGTCAGCGCACCGCGCGACCCCACCCGATCGGAGCGTCGTACCAGCACGGACGGCGTCAAATCCGGGCCAGGGGCCGACCCGCGCCAACCCTCGGCGCGTTCACCTCGAACGATGGAGTCTCCCGTCGACACACTGCGCCACCCGACCCGCCGTTGTGGGCGCGTGAGGAGTCTCACAGGATCGCCGAGCCGGCAAACCCCCCGAAAGTGGCAGATGATGCCACTCCGCACCCCCTCGGCGGTCGTCGCGATCGCAAAGTTCGCCGATGCCGTTCGCCGGACTAACAACCTGCGAAGACCGGCAAATGAGCGATTGCCATATTTGAAGTCGCGCGTACAAACGCGGACTGCGCCGTGGCACCCATAACGCAATACTGGACAAGATTTTCTCGCTAGCTGGAATGGAACCCACTATGAGCGGGATACTCAACTTCGCGTATTCGCAACCCCGCGAGATGCGCTACCAGATCAGCCGCCGCCAACCCCCGAGGTGGCTGCCCGAAGGACGGATACCGATGACTGTCGCCCAGCTAGACACCCCCACCCCCGGGCTTCTCGAACTGGACCGGAGACTCACCTGGTGGGATGACGCCAGCCAGTGCACCATCGTCGTGGCGCACCCCTCCACGGAACCCGAACTATGGGCGGACTATGTTCGCGGGGCGCAAACCAGCTATCACAAGCACGGGGTCGAGAAAGCCCTCGACACCACCGCGCTGGAGCGGGCGGACGACACCGCGTTGTTCTGCGCGGGAATCAACACCGCCGGTCAGGTGGTCGGCGGACTGCGGGCCAAGGGGCCGTACGCGGAGATCGACGAATGCCATGCGGTCGTCGAATGGAGCGGTCAGCCCGGTTTGACCGCGGTGCGGAAAATGGTCGGTGACCGTCTACCCTTCGGCGTCGTGGAAATGAAATCCGCGTGGGTGAGCGATGACCCCGAACAGAGCCGCGCGCTCACCGACGTCCTGGCGCGTATGCCGCTGCATTCGATGACGCTGCTGGACGCACAATTCGCCGTCGCGACGGCCGCGGCATATGTCCTCAATCGGTGGTTGTCGTCCGGCGGTGTACTGGCCGCGAAAATTCCGGCCACGCCATATCCGGATGCGCGTTATCAGACCAAGATGATGTGGTGGGACCGGCGCACTTTCGCCAATCACGCCGATCCCAAGCAGGTTTCGACGTTCTTCGCCGAGAGCCGCCAGGTCGCGGCCCAACTCGACGAGGTCGGCGGACTCGTGGCCACGGTCTGATGGCGAGACCGGCCACCGAGACCTCGCCCCACACCGCCACACTCCTCGACGACGAGGACGACGCACTCACCACGCTGCGCACCCGACCGGGGATCGAATTCGTCGACCGCGCCGCCGAACTGCGCTCCGCCCTGGCGGAACTGCGCCCACCGGTCGGGGACCTCACCGACGAGCCGACCCGGTGGGCCTATTTCCCGTGGCGGCACACCGTCGTCCGCGTCCTCGGACCCGCTGCGCACGCCCGGCTGCGACTCGACCGCAACCGCAACCTGATCACCGCCGACGAACAAGAGCGGCTCGGCCGGCTCAGGGTCGGCGTCATCGGCCTCAGCGTCGGGCACGCCGTCGCGCATACCCTTGCCGCACAAGGGGTTTGCGGTGAACTCCGGCTCGCCGACTTCGACGAGCTCGACGTGTCAAACCTGAACCGGGTGCCCGCGGGGCTGATCGACGTCGGGGTGAACAAGGCCGTGGTCGCCGCACGCCGGATCGCCGAACTGGACCCGTACCTGCCGGTGCGGGTGTTCACCGAGGGCATCACCCCCGCCACGGTCGAGGAGTTCCTCGACGGCCTCGACGTGGTGGTCGAGGAATGTGATTCCCTGGACGTCAAGGTTCTCGTGCGCGAACACGCCCGCGCCCGGCGTCTCCCGGTGTTGATGGCCACCAGCGACCGGGGCCTGCTCGACATCGAACGCTACGACCTAGATCCGTCGCGACCGCTGCTGCACGGGCTGCTCGGCGACGTCGACTCGGCAGCGCTGGCCGGACTCACGAGCAAGGACAAGGTGCCCCACGTCCTGCGCATCCTCGACGCGGGTGCGTTGTCCCCGCGAATGGCCGCATCACTGGTCGAGGTCGGTACCAGCCTGACCACCTGGCCGCAGCTCGCCGGTGAGGTCGCGCTGGGGGCCACCGCGGTGTCCGAGGCGGTGCGGCGGATCGGACTCGGCGAGCCGCTGCCCTCGGGCCGGGTCCGCATCGACGCCGCCGCCCTGCTCGACCACGTCGACGATCCGCTCACCCACGAACATCCCTCCGACACGGGCACCGCTGACGAGGCCGCCGACGGCCCCGAGGCCGCGTCGGTGGCCGAGAAGGTCGCCGCCGCCGCCGCGCGGGCACCGTCGGGCGGCAACTCCCAGCCCTGGCGCATCGAAACCCGTCACGACGCCGTCCGCCTGTGGGTGGCGCCGGAGGCCACCAGCGCGATGGACGTCGCGTACCGCGGCAGCGCCGTCGCGCTGGGCGCCGCGGTCTTCAACGCGCGGGTGGCCGCCGCCGCACACGGACGCGGGGGCGAGGTGACCCTCGAACACGGCGACGAACGCACCCCACTGCGCGCGGTCGTGCGCCTCGGCGACGCAGCCGACCCCGAACTCGCCCGCCTCTACCCCGCGGTGATGCGGCGAGAGACCAACCGCCACCACGGCTCCGGTGTGCCGATCGCACCCGCCGACCTGGAGGCGATGGCACTCGCCGCGCACGCCGAGGGCGCGCGGCTTCGGCTGCTCACCGATCCCCGCGACCTCGCCGAGGCCGCGGAGATCCTCGCGGCGACCGACCGGATCCGGTACCTCACCGCACACCTGCACGCGGAGATGTTCTCCGAGCTGCGCTGGCCCGGTGATCCGGCGCCCGACACGGGTATCGACGTGCGGACGCTGGAAGTCGGCGCCACCGACATGGTCAAACTCGACATCCTGCGCCGGGGCGAGGTGATGGCGAACCTGGCGCGCTGGGAGGCGGGTTCGGCGCTCGGCGACGACACCTACGACCGGCTGACCTCGAGCGCCGCGCTGGGCGTCGTCACCGTCGAGGGACGGACGCTGGCCGATTACCTGCGCGGCGGCGCCGCGACGGAAGCGGTGTGGGTCAGTGCAGAAGAGCACGGGGTCGCGACCCATCCGGTCTCGCCGGTGTTCCTCTACGCCCACGACGAACGCGAACTCACCGACCTGTCCCCCGCCTACGCGCGTCGGCTCGAAGAGCTGCAGCGCCGGTTCCGTACGCTGACGGGCACGGGTGCGCAGGAGTCCGAGGCGCTGGTCCTACGCTTCTCCATCGCGCCGCGCCCCACGTTGCGCAGCAGACGCCGCAGGCTGAGTACACCAGCACCGGCATGAGACCGGGATCGGAGAACAGGGTGCCGAGAAACCACGAGGTCCTCGTGACGACAGTCGCGACCGACCTCATGGCGGTCACGTCCGCGACCTCGGTCGAGGTGAGCCGGCGGGTGATGGGCGACCTGGTGTCCTACTTCGACGTCGACGTGAGCTTCTTGCGGCACAACGACCACCGGATCCGTGCCTCGGAACTCGTCGCCGAATGGCCGCCGCGTCCGGCGACCGCCGGACCGGACCCGCTCAAGATCGTCTACTTCTCCGACTCCGATCCGTTGTTCGCCGAGACCGAGCACCTCGATGCCCCGACGATCCTGCGGGCCGAACCGCCGCCGGAGATCGACTCCCGAGGGCCCGCCACGGTGGCCGAAGTGCCGCTGCGCTCCGGTGAGGTCACCACCGGGGTGCTCGGCTTCGTCAAATTCGGCGACCGCGTCTGGGAGCAGGAGGAACTCAACGCGCTCGAGGCGATCGCGTCACTGTTCGCCCAGGTACAGGCGCGGATCGCCGCCGAGGATCGCCTGCGCTACCTCGCCGAGCACGACGACCTCACGGGTCTGTACAACCGGCGGGCGCTGCTCACCCATCTCGACCGTCGGCTGGCCGCGGGTGCGCCCGGCCCGGTCGCGGTGCTGTTCTTCGATCTCGACCGGCTCAAGGCGGTCAACGACTACCTCGGTCACATCGCCGGGGACTGGTTCATCCGGATCCTCGCCGAACGCCTGCAACAGGGTGAGGAGGAGAAGTTCGTCGCCCGTCTGGGCGGGGACGAGTTCGTCGTCGTACCGACCGCACCGATGACCGTCGACGCCGCCGAGACGCTCGCGCACCGGTTGCAATCCGTTCTGCGCGAACGGGTTTCGATCGACGGCGAGATGCTCACGCGGACGATCAGCATCGGTGTCGCCGTCGGGAGACCCGGATGCGACGACACCTCGGACCTGCTCAGCCGTGCCGACCAGGCGGTGCTGACCGCCAAGGGCGCCGGTGGCAACTGCATCCGGGTCTTCAGCGAAGGGATGTCGCAGGAGATCGCGCTGCGCAACGACATCGAACTGCACCTGCAGAACGTCATCGACAGCGGCTCGTTGATCCTGCACTACCTGCCCGAGGTCGACATCCGCACCGGCGAGATCCTCGCCACCGAGGCCCTGGTGCGCTGGCAGCACCCGACGCGCGGACTGCTCCCCCCGGACCGCTTCATCGGCGTGGCGGAGTCGATCAACCTCGCCGGGGATCTCGGCCGCTGGGTATTGCGCAACGCCTGTGCGGAATTCGGGGGGTGGGGGGCCGCCGGGGTG
>NZ_LQIT01000023.1 GCF_001499965.1 Mycobacterium sp. GA-2829 | reverse complement strand
GGGCGGAGGCGGCAACGCATCGTTGAGGTAGGACAGCGGGTCGGCGCATCCGGTGACGTCGACGTGTCGGCCGCCCACCGATCCGCAGACGGTGGCGTTCGCGGTGGGGACGACGGGGGTCAGAACACCGGCGAATATCAGCGCGGTTGCAGACGCCGCAGACAGCGGCCGAAATTTACCCACCCGCCAATTGTGGCACCCATCGCCTACACCCTGCCGCGAAACTACGGTTGTTGACGGAATTTCGCCGAAACGCGTCAACAACCGTAGTCTCGGCGCGCCAGTAGGGTTCGCCCACTCAAGAATTCCCGCCGCTCCCCCGTCAGCGGGTCGTCGAACGCCAACCGATGCGCCAAGAGCTGCATCGGCCGAGAGAAGTCGTCGGCAGCGACATCAATGACGTCGGGATACAGCGGATCCCCGAGGATCGGCAACCCCAGCGACGCCATGTGCACCCGCAGCTGATGCGTCCGCCCGGTCCGCGGCGTCAACCGGTACAACCCGTCGCCGAGATGCTCCACGACCGTCTCCGCGTTCGGCTCCCCCGGCTCTTCGAACGCCTGTAACCGCCCGCGCTCCTTGGTGATCCGGCTCCGCAGCACACGAGGGAACGACAGCCCCGGGTCGACACCCGCCCGCGCCAGATACACCTTCGACACCGCACCGTCGGCGAACAACTGCTGATACCGCCCCCGCACCTCGCGGCGCGTGGTGAACACCAGCACCCCCGCGGTCAACCGGTCCAACCGGTGCGCCGGCGACAGCTCCGGCATGTCCAGTGCCCGCCGCAGCCGCACCACCGCGGTCTCGGCGACATGCCGACCGCGCGGCATCGTCGCCAGGAAATGCGGTTTGTCGACCACCACGATGTTCTCGTCGCGGAACAGCACCGGCATCTCGAACGGCACCGGAACCTCGTGCGGCAGATCGCGATACAGGTACACATGCGCACCCGGCGGCAGCACCGTCGCAGGCGTGACCACCGTTCCGTCGGCGCACACCACCTCGCCGTCGAACACCTTGGCCGCCGCCGCATCGCCGAACCGCGAGGCCAACTCCACCAGCACCGCACCGCCACGCAACCGCACCCGCGCGGGCCCCAGCCCGTCGCGCACCGGAAGCGGCGCGGGCCGCACCCGGCTCATCGCAACGGGACGGGTTCGAGGATCTCGGCCCTGGCCTCGGGCGCCGCGGCGCGCAGCGCATCGGCGGACTCGTCGTCGGGTTGCTGCTGGCTGCGCACCTCGGCGTCGACGCGCGCACAGTAGGTGTCCACCTCGCGGGTGACGTCCTCGTCGCTCCAACCCAGCACGGGCGCGACGACTTCGGCGACCTCGCGGGCACAGTCCACCCCGCGGTGCGGATACTCGATCGAAATCCGCATTCGGCGAGCCAGGATGTCCTCGAGGTGCAGCGCCCCCTCAGCGGCCGCCGCGTAGTAGGCCTCCACCTTCAGGTAGACCGGCGCCTCGGTGATCGGGGTCAGCAGCTCGGGGTTCCCCTCGGCCATCGCCAGCACCTCGCTGATCAACGACCCGTACCGGTCGAGCAGATGCCGCACCCGGTACGGGTGCAACCCGTAACGTTCACCGACACTTTGGGTTTGGTTGATCAACGCGAAGTAGCCGTCGGCACCCATCAGCGGCACCTTCTCGGTGATCGACGGCGCCACCCGTGCGGGCACGAATTCGGCGGCCGCGTCGATGGCGTCCTCCCCCATCACCCGGTACGTCGTGTACTTACCGCCCGCGATCGCGACCAGCCCCGGCGCCGGGCTCGCGACCGCGTGTTCGCGGGACAGCTTCGAGGTCTCCTCGCTCTCGCCCGCCAGCAGCGGCCGCAGACCGGCGTAGACGCCGTCGATGTCGTCGTGCGTCAACGGGGTGGCGAGCACGGTGTTGACGTGATCGAGGATGTAGTCGATGTCGGCCTTGGTGGCCGCCGGATGCGCGAGGTCGAGGTTCCAGTCGGTGTCGGTGGTGCCGATGATCCAGTGCGTCCCCCACGGGATCACGAACAGCACCGACTTCTCGGTGCGCAGAATGATCGCGACCTCGCTGACGATCCGGTCGCGCGGCACGACGACGTGCACCCCCTTCGACGCCCGCACCCGGAACCTGCCGCGCTGCCGCGACAGCGCCTGGATCTCGTCGGTCCACACCCCGGTGGCGTTGACCACGACGTGCCCGCGCACCTCGGTCACCGCCCCGTCCTCGCTGTCGCGCACCGTGACACCGATGACCCGATCCCCCTCGCGCAGCAGGTTCACCACCTGGGTGGAGGTGCGCACCACCGCGCCGTAGTGCGCGGCCGTACGGGCGACGGTCATGGTGTGCCGTGCGTCGTCGACGACGGTGTCGTAATACCGGATTCCGCCGATCAGCGAGCTGCGCTTGAGTCCGGGCGCCAGCCGCAGCGCCCCGGATTTCGTCAGATGTTTCTGCGCGGGAACTGATTTCGCGCCGCCGAGCTGGTCGTAGAGGAAGATGCCCGCCGCCACGTACGGCCGCTCCCACCACCTGTTGGTCAGCGGGAACAGGAACGGCAGCGGTTTGACCAGGTGCGGGGCCAGGGTGGTCAGCGACAGCTCGCGCTCGTGCAACGCCTCGCGCACCAGCCCGAACTCGAGCTGTTCGAGGTAGCGCAGCCCGCCGTGGAACATCTTGCTGCTGCGACTGGACGTCCCGGAAGCGTAGTCACGAGCCTCGACCAGGGCGACCTTCAGTCCGCGGGTGGCGGCGTCGAGCGCGGCGCCCGCCCCGACCACACCCCCGCCGATCACCACGACGTCGAACTGTTCGCTGCCGAGCCGCTGCCAGGCCTCGGCCCGCTGCTCGGGCCCGAGCAAAGTCTGGCGGTTGCCTGCGATCGGGTCACTCACCGTTCCCAGGCTACGTGGGTTCAGTCCAGATCGTCGTGTGCCATGAGCCGACGCGCGGCCTCGACGATCGATCCCGAGAGCGACGGGTACACCGACAGGGTCTGCGCGAGGTCGGTCACCGAGATGCGGTTCTGCACCGCGAGTGCGATCGGCAGGATCAGTTCCGAGGCGATCGGCGCGACCACGACGCCGCCGATCACCACCCCGGTCGCCGGCCGGCAGAAGATCTTGACGAAACCGTGCCGCAGCAGCGACATCTTCGCGCGGGCGTTGGTGTTCAGCGGCAGCATGAGCGTGCGGGCAGGCACGCTGCCGTCGTCGATCGCGGTCTGCGGGATCCCGACCGCGGCGATCTCGGGGCGGGTGAACGTCGCCGAGGCGACGGTGCGCAGCCGGATCGGCGCGACCCCCTCGCCCAGCGCGTGGTACATCGCGATGCGGCCCTGCATCGCGGCCACCGACGCCAGCGGCAGCAGGCCGGTGCAGTCACCGGCGGCGTAGATGCCCGCCGCCGGGGTGCGCGACACTCGGTCGACGGGGATGTAGCCGCCGCGCGCCAGTTCGATACCCACCCGCTCGAGGCCGAGGCCCTCGGTGTTGGGCACCGACCCGACCGTCATCAGCGCATGGCTGCCCTCGACCGTGCGGCCGTCGGCGATCTGCACCTTCACCCCGTCGGCGGTGCGGGTGACCGACTGGGCGCGGGCGTTCTTGATGAGGGTGACGCCGCGTTCGGCGAACACCTCCTCCAGCGCCGCGGCGGCGTCGCTGTCCTCGTGCGGCAGGATCTGGTCGCGGCTGGCGACCACGGTCACCGTCACCCCGAGTTCGGTGTAGGCATTGCAGAACTCCGCGCCGGTCACGCCGGAACCGACGATGACGAGGTGTTCGGGCAGGTCGGTGAGGTCGTAGAGCTGCCGCCACGTCAGGATGCGCTCGCCGTCGGGCACCGCGCCGGGCAGCACGCGGGGGCTGGCGCCGGTGGCGATGAGCACCACGTCGGCCTTCAGCGTCGCGACGCGCCCCTCCTTGGTGGTGACCCGCACCCGGTGGTGGGCCATCCCCGGCACGTCGTCGACCAGCTCACCGCGGCCGCCGATCACCGTCACACCTTCGCGCAGCAGTTGGCTGCCGATGTCGGCGGACTGGGACCGGGCCAGCGTCTTGACGCGGTTGTGGATCTGGGGCAGCGAGATCTTGGCGTCCTCGATGCTGATGTCGAAGCCCAGGCCCGACGCGCGGCGCAGCTCGGTGCGCACCCCGGTCGAGGCGATGAACGTCTTCGACGGCACGCAGTCGTAGAGCACGCACGCCCCGCCCACCCCGTCGGAGTCGACGACGGTGACGTGGACGTCCGGACCACTGCCCGCGGCGACGAGGGCCGCTTCATAGCCGGCGGGCCCGCCGCCGAGGATCACGATGCGGGTTGCCACGGACACAATCTAGCCGCTGGGCCCCGGGGGACTGTGGCTGACGCTTCCGGGCGCGGCCGCGCGGTCGCCGGTTAAGCTCTCCTACCGTGCCGCTCTACGCCGCCTACGGGTCGAACATGCATCCCGAGCAGATGATGGAGCGTGCACCGCATTCGCCGATGGCCGGCACCGGCTGGCTGCACGGCTGGCGGCTGACGTTCGGCGGCGAGGACATCGGCTGGGAGGGTGCGCTCGCCACGGTCGTGGAGGATCCGCTGTCGAAGGTGTTCGTCGTGCTCTACGACATGACCAAAGAGGACGAGGAGACCCTCGACCGCTGGGAGGGCTCCGAGCTCGGCGTGCACAAGAAGATCCGCTGCCGCGTCGATCGGGTTACTGGGTTCTCGACGGACACCCCACTTGAGCCGGTGCTCGCGTGGCTCTACGTCGTCGACGCCTGGGAGGGCGGGCTGCCCTCGGCGCGCTACCTCGGGGTCATGGCCGACGCGGCCGAGATCGCCGGTGCCCCAGCCGAATACGTGCACGACCTGCGCACCCGCCCGTCGCGCAGCGTCGGCCCCGGCAGCCCGGGCTGACCCTCCCCTCCCCCCGCGAGCGTGCGGGTCTGCACACGACACGCCGCGGAAATCTCGGCAAGTGCGCACCCTCGCACCCCGTCGTTTTGACAGGGTGGTGGTATGGCCGTGCCTGAACTCCGGCTGCGCACCCCGAGTGCCGGACTGCTCGCCCTGCCGTGGGACCGACCCCTCGCGGAGTGGGCGGTGCCCGACGTGCCGTTACGCGACATCGCGGTAGGTCCGAGCCGCCACCTGGTCAAGTTCGTCGCCTGCGACGACGCCCTGTGGGCGGTCAAGGACCTCCCGCCGCGCATCGCGGAGAAGGAGTACGGCGTGCTCGGCGCACTGGAGGAAATGGGGCTGCCCGCGGTGCGGCGGGCCGGGCTGGTGCACCAACCCGACTTCGAGACCTCGCTGCTGCTGACCCGTTTTCTCGACGGGTCCTGGCAGTACCGGCGGCTGTTCCGCCGGCTGCCGCCCGAGGAACCCAAACACCGCGCGCGGTTGTTCGACGCGATGGCCACGCTGCTGGTCGAACTGCACCGCCACGGCGTGTTCTGGGGTGACTGCTCCCTGGCCAACACGCTGTTCTCCCGCGACGGGCAGGTGCTGCAGGCGTGGCTCGTCGACGCCGAGACCTCCGAGGTGCACCCGCGGTTGTCGGACGGTCAGCGCCGCCACGACCTGGACATCCTCGTCGAGAACGTGGCCGCCGACCTGATGGACCTGGCCGCCTACCTCGGTTCGCCGGAGGAGCTCGAGGATGCGCTGATCGCCGAGGCGCAGGACATCCCGAACCGCTACCAGCGGTTGTGGGACGTGCTGCACGCCGAACCGGTCTTCGCGTTCAGCGACCGCTACCGCGTCGAGGGCACGATCCGCAGGCTCAACGAACTCGGTTTCGCCGTCGAAGAGGTCACGCTGCACCCGGTCGACGACTCCAGCCCCGACCGGCTGCGCCTGCACGTCGCCGTCGGTGACCGCCGCTTCCACGCCGAACGGCTGCGCACGCTGACCGGTCTCGACGTCGGTGAGGGGCAGGCGCGCACGCTGCTCGGCGACCTGCGGACCTTTCAAGCGCGGCTGAGTCAGGAGCAGGGCCAGGACGTGGACGAGTCGACGGCCGCGCAGCTGTGGGTGATGGAGGTGGCCACGCCGACCATGCACCGGGCGCACAAGGCGATCGGCCGGGCGGGCACGCCGATCCAGGCGTTCTGCGATCTGCTGGAGGTGCGGTGGTTGCTCAGCGAACGCGCGGGGCGCGACGTGGGCACCGAACGCGCGCTGGTCGCGATGGCCCGTGACGTCATCCCGCCCGATTCGGCGGCCAAGATGGCGGTCGCGGAGGTCCCGACGCAACCGATGCCGGTCATCGAGCTTGACGACGACTGACTACGGGACCAGGGCGGCCTGTTCGATCAGGTTCACCATCACCCGCACGCCGACGCCGAGCGCCCGCTCGTCGAGAACGAACGTCGGCTGGTGCAGATCCAGTTGCGGACCCTTGCCGCTCCACACCCCGAGCCGCGCCATCGCGCCGGGCACGTCCTCGAGGTACCAGGAGAAGTCCTCACCGCCACCGGACTGGCGGGTGTCGGCGAGCACGTCGGGACCGATCTCCTCGATCGCGTGGGTGAGGATGCGCGTGGACACCTCTTCGTTGACCACCGGCGGCACACCGCGGCGGTACAGCACGCTGTGCTCGATCTGCAGCGGCGCCAACAGGGACGAAACGGCTTCGCGGACAATATCTTCCAGCGTCAACCAGGTCTGGCGCGACGCGGTGCGGATGGTGCCCGCGAGCGTCCCCGTCTGCGGGATCGCGTTCGCGGCCACACCGGCGTTGACCGCACCCCACACCATCACCGTGCTGTTGCGCGGATCGATGCGGCGCGACAGCACGCCGGGCACCCCGGTGATCAACGTGCCCAGCCCGTAGACCAGGTCGCCGGTCAGGTGAGGTCGCGAGGTGTGCCCACCCGGCGAGTGCAGCGTCACCTCGATCTGGTCGGCCGCCGACGTGATCGGCCCGGGCCGCACCGCCACTCGGCCGACCGCCAGCCGCGGATCGCAGTGCAGCGCGTAGATGCGGGACACCCCGCTGAGCGCCCCCGCCGCGATCGCGTCGATCGCGCCGCCGGGCATCAGCTCCTCGGCGGCCTGGAAGATCAGCCGGACCCCGACGGGCAGTTCGGGCACCGAGGCCAGTGCCATCGCCGCGCCCAGCAGGATCGCGGTGTGCCCGTCGTGGCCGCAGGCGTGCGCCACGTTGGGCACAGTCGAGGAGAACGGCAGACCGGTCCGCTCGGCCATCGGCAGCGCGTCCATGTCGGCGCGCAGCGCGATCCGCGGACCGTCCTCCGGCCCGAAATCACAGGTCAGGCCGGTGCCACCGGGCAGCACCTTGGGGTTGAGGCCGGCGTCGGCGAGGCGGGCCGCGACGAACTGGGTGGTCGCGAACTCCTGGCGGCCCAGTTCGGGATGCGCGTGGATGTGCCTGCGCCAGGACACCAGCTCGTCGTAGTGGGCGGACAACCAGCGCGCCGCAGCATGTTTGAGCACGCTCATGACGCCCGCCTCTCCTGTCGTTCCAACACCCGGTCGCGCTCGGTGGGGGTCTCGGCCAGACGGACCACCGTGCGCGCCAGCATGATCGCACCTTCGACCACAGCACGGTCCGCGCTGGGTCCCGCGGCGGCCGCGGTGAACGCGGGCTGGTGGATGGACGCACCGCCGGCGTCCACACCCACCACCGGGTGGATCCCCGGCACCACGTGAGTGAGGTTACCCATGTCGGTACTGCCCAGCGGCAGCGCGGCCTCCACTTCGGGCGGCACCGGGGTGCGGCCCATGCGGTGCATCTCGTCGCGGAACACCTCGGACAGCCAGCGATCCGGGTGCAGTTCGGCGTATGCGGGCGAGGTGGCGACGACCTCGTGATCGCAGCCGGTGGCGACGGCGCCCGCGGCGAAACACCCCGCGACCCGGCCCTCGAGTTCGCGCAGCGCGGCCGATTCCGCGGCCCGCATCGTGTAGCGCATCCGGGTGCGCGCGGGGATGACGTTGCTGGCCTGCCCGCCCTCGGCGACGATGCCGTGCACCATCTGGCCGGGCGCCAGCTGCTGGCGCAGCAACCCGATCGCGACCTGCGCGACCGTCACGGCGTCGCCGGCGTTGACGCCGAGGTGCGGGGCGACGGCGGCATGCGATTCGCGGCCGGTGTAGGTGACGTCGACCTCCGAGAGCGCCAGCGAGCGGGCCGCGGCGATGTCGACGGGGCCGGGGTGCAGCATCACCGCGACGGCGATGTCGTCGAACACGCCCCGCTCGAGCATCAGGACCTTGCCGCCGCCCGCCTCCTCGGCGGGTGTGCCGACCAGCACCACCGTCAGCCCGAGTTCGTCGGCGACCTCGGCGAGCGCCAACGCGGTGCCGACCGCCGACGCGGCGATGATGTTGTGCCCGCAGGCATGACCGATGCCGGGCAGCGCGTCGTACTCCGCGCAGATCCCGACGGTCAGCGGACCGCTGCCGTAGGTCGCGCGGAACGCGGTGTCGAGTCCGCCGACCGCGGGGGTGATCGCGAAGCCGTACTCGGCGACGAGCGCCTGGGTCTTGGCGCAGCTGCGGTGTTCGGCGAAGGACAGTTCCGGTTCCGCGTGGATGGCGTGCGACAGCTCGATGAGGTCTCCGCGACGGCGATGGACGGCGTCTTCGACGCTCGTCGATGCGGTTGCGGAGGGCATTCACGCAGTATCTCACTGCACAGGCGGCCGCCGAGCGACAGCTAAGCTCGCCCCCGTGACCAGCCCGGCAGAGGCGGCCGAACAGGCCGCGGCGGCGATCCGCGAGCGCACCGGCGTCGACGAACACGACGTGGCAGTGGTGCTGGGCTCGGGGTGGGCGCCCGCCGTCGCCGCGCTCGGCACGCCCACCGCGACGCTGCCGATGAGCGAGCTGCCCGGCTTCACCCCGCCGACCGCGGCGGGCCACGGCGGTCAGGCGCTGTCGGTCCGGATCCGCGACCACCGGGTGCTCGTGCTCGTCGGCCGCATCCACGCCTACGAGGGCTACGACCTGCGCCACGTCGTGCATCCGGTGCGGGCGGCGTGCGCGGCCGGGGTGCGGACCGTGGTGTTGACCAACGCCGCGGGCGGACTGCGTGAGGATCTCACCGTCGGGCAGCCGGTGCTGATCAGCGACCACCTCAACCTGACCGCACGCTCACCGCTGGTCGGCGCCCAATTCGTCGACCTGGTCGACGCCTACACCCCTCGGCTGCGCGAACTGGCCGCGACCTTCGACCCCACGCTGGTCGAGGGCGTCTACGCCGGGCTGCCGGGCCCGCACTACGAGACCCCCGCGGAGATCCGGATGCTGCGCACCCTCGGCGCCGATCTGGTCGGGATGTCGACCGTCCACGAGACGATCGCCGCGCGCGCCGAAGGCGCCGAGGTGCTGGCGGTCTCGCTGGTGACCAACCTCGCGGCGGGGATGACCGGCGAACCGCTGTCGCATGACGAGGTGCTGGCCGCGGGCCGTCAGTCCGCGACGCGCATGGGCGCCTTGTTGGCCGGGGTGATCTCGGCGCTCTGATCGCCGCGGCGCCGGGCCAACCGCCGGCTCGCCCACACCACCGCCCGCGCCAGCAGCGGGGCGGCGAACAGCATCAGCAGCACGCGCAGGACCTGCGCGGCGATGATGAACGTGACGTTGGAGCCGGTCTCCACCGCGGTCGCCAACACCGCGTACACCCCGCCGGGACTCGTCGCGAGGTAGCCCTCCAGCGGCGTCAGCCCCGTGTAGTGCGCCAACGCGACGCCGAGACCGGCCGTGCCGACACCCAGCAGCAGGATCAGCGCCAGCGCCGCGGGCAGCACCCGGGCGATCGCCCGCAGGGATGCGGTGGTGAACGCCAGCCCGGCCTGCCAGCCGATGACGAAGTAGCCGATCTGCACCAGCACACCCGGAACGGACAGCCCGAACGACAGCCCGGTCAGCTGCAGGACGACGGTCAGCGCCATCGGGCCGAGCAGGCCGGCACCCGGCAGCCGCAGCAGCCGGCCGCCCGCGGCGCCGACGACCACCAGCACGATGAGCATGCCGATGCTGAGATACCAAGGCGCGGTTGCACTCTGGGCCAGCCCGTCGGAGGGGTGCGATTTGTCGGGGTGATAGACGAACGCGACGACCAGCGGCATGGAGGCGGTCACCAACGCCACCCGCAGGTACTGCACCACCGACACGACGCGGTCGTCGCCGCCGAGGTCGCGGGCGATCGCCACCAGCCCGGAGGCGCCGCCCGCGGTCAACGCCAGCGAGCCGGTCAACGGTGTGACGTCGCGGTGCAACCCGAGCAGCGCACCGGCGGCCACGCTGAGCAGCAGGGTCGCCACCGCGATGCCTGCGACGAACGGCCAGTCCGAGCCGAGGGCGGCGAAGGCGTCGTGCTGCACCATCGTGCCGATGTAGACGCCGAGCACACCCTGGGCCGCCACGCCCGCGGGGCGGGGCACGCCGGCGGGCGCCAGCGACGCCAGGGCGAGCACGATGCCGACGGCCAACGCGGCGAACAGCCCCGCCGAGGGCACCCCGGCCAGGGAGAGCGGCACGGTGACGGCGGCCGACGCCGCCGCCAGCAGGAGCCACTTCAGGATCTGCCGCATCATCGATACCAAGTATGTCCTTCACATCTCGGCGCGGCAAGACCGGGAAATGCAACTTTCTGGCGGGAAATATGAAGGTATAACTTGTTCATGACCGATCGCACCGCCCCCGCCACCGAACTCCGTGAGGCGATCATGGCCGTCGCGCGGCAGATGCGCAGGCACCGGCCCGACCACGGTCTGACGCTCAGCCAACTCGAACTGCTCGGCGAGGTGAGCCGCACCGGCGTCAGCACCCCGGCCGAACTCGGCGCCTGCCTGCACGTGCGGGCACAGTCGCTGACCGACAGCATCAACGAACTCGTGGCCCGCGGGCTCATCTCCCGGCGACCCGACGAGCGCGACCGCCGCCGCCAGTTGGTCGAGATCACCGCCGCGGGCACGGCGCTGCTGGAGGCCGACCGCGCCGAGCGCGACGCGTGGCTGCACCGGGCCATGGCCGACACGCTGACCGACCTGGAATTCGACCTGCTGATGCTCGTCGCACCGGTGCTGCGCAAGCTGGCATTAAACGATGCGAAAGCGGGCACACTTGCCCCATGACTTCCTCGGCACTCTCGACGACCGTGCAGGAGTGGATCGCTCATGACCCCGACCCGGAGACCGCGGCGGAGTTGTCCCAGTGTGATCCGGAGGATCTCGACGAGCGGTTCTCCCGCTCACTGACATTCGGGACAGCGGGCCTACGCGGGCCGCTGCGCGGTGGACCCAACGGCATGAACATGGCCGTCGTCCTGCGCACGACCTGGGCGGTGGCCAAGATCCTCGAAGACCGCGGCTTCGGCGGGTCACAGGTCGTCGTCGGCCGCGACGCCCGGCACAAGTCCGACGAATTCGCCCGTGCCGCTGCCGAAGTGCTCGCCGCCCGCGGCTTCGAGGTGATCCTGCTGCTGGCCGCCGTGCCCACACCGGTCATCGCATTCACGGTGCGGCACATGCACGCCGCGGCGGGTATCCAGATCACCGCATCGCACAACCCGCCCACCGACAACGGCTACAAGGTGTACTTCTCCGAGGGGCTGCAGATCGTCGGGCCCGACGACACCGACATCGAGGCCGCGATCGCCGAGGCGCCGTTCGCCGACGAGATCGAAAGGGCCGTCGTGGAAACCGGCGGTATGGAGGAGATCGCGCACTACGTCGAACGCGCGGCCAACGTCCGCAAGTCCACGACGCCGGTGCGGGTCGCGTTCACCCCGCTGCACGGCGTGGGCGGTGAGTACGCGATGGACACATTCGTGCGCGCGGGCATCACCGATGTGCACGTCGTCGAGAAGCAGTTCTCGCCCGATCCGGACTTCCCGACCGTCGAGCTACCCAACCCGGAGGAACCCGGCGCGGTCGAGGCACTGCTCGAACTGGCCGCCGAGGTCGAGGCCGACGTGGCGATCGCCCTGGACCCCGACGCCGACCGATGCGCGGTCGGGGTGCCCACCCCCGACGGGTGGCGCATGCTCACCGGCGACGAAACCGGTTGGCTGCTCGGCGATTACATCCTCGCCCAGGTCGAACCCGGCGAGGTGGCGGCGGCGACCGTGGTGGCCAGCACCGTGGTGTCGTCGCGGATGCTCGCGGCAATCGCCGAGTCGTACGGCGCCCACTACACCGAAACGCTCACCGGGTTCAAGTGGCTGTCCCGCGCCGACGACGATCTACCCGGCAAGACCCTGGTCTACGCCTACGAGGAGGCCATCGGGCACTGCGTCGACCCGGCGGCGGTCCGCGACAAGGACGGCATCAGCGCCGCGGTGCTGGTGTGCGACCTCGTCGCGGTGCTCAAGGACCACGGCCGCACGGTGCTCGACGTCCTCGACGACCTGGCCCGCCGCCACGGTGTCCACGTCACCGCCGCGGCCAACCGCACCGTCGCCGACGCCGACGAGGCGGCCGCGCTGATGGCCCGGCTGCGCGACACCCCACCGGACCGCCTCGGCGGTCATGAGGTGACTGTCACCGACCTCGCCACCGCCGACGAGCCGATGCGGTCGGATGCGGTGATCTTCACCGGCGGTGACGCCGACACCTCGGTGCGGATGGTGGTCCGCCCGTCGGGGACGGAGCCGAAAGTCAAGTCCTACATCGAGGTTCGTCGCGCCCCGCGCGGCGACGACGTGACGACCGCGCGCGCCGAGGCGCAGCAGCTGTGCGACGAACTGGTGGCGCTCGCCGGCCAGTGGTAGCTCAGCGGGGGCCGAACTGGCGGTCCCCGGCGTCGCCGAGTCCGGGCACGATGTAGGCGGCCTCGTTCAGCCCCTCGTCGATGGTGGCGGTGAACAACCGCATGTCCGGGGCGGCGCGTTCCAGGGTGGCCAGACCCTCGGGCGCGACCACCACACAGATCGCGGTGATGTCGACGGCGCCGCGGGCCTGCAGCAGCCCGACCGTGTGCGCCAGCGATCCGCCGGTGGCCAGCATCGGGTCGAGCACGAACACCGGCTGCGTGCTGAGGTCGGCGGGCAGCGACTCCAGATACGGTGTGGGCTGGTGGGTTTCCTCGTCCCGGGCCACGCCGACGAAGCCGACCTGGGCCTCCGGGATCAGCGCGTGCGCCTGGTCGACCATTCCGAGCCCGGCGCGCAGCACGGGCACCAGCAGCGGGGGCCGGGCCAGCCGCGATCCGCGCGTCGTGGTGATCGGCGTGCGCACCTCGATGTCCTCGCGGGCCGCGTCGCGGGTGGCCTCGTAGACCAGCATCAGCGTGAGGTCGCGCAGGGCGGAGCGGAAGGCCGCGTTGTCGGTGGCCTGGTCGCGCAGCGTGGTGAGCCGCGCAGCGGCGAGCGGGTGGTCGACGACGCGCACATCCATGGGCCAGACCTTAGCGGGAACCGAACGCCGGTCGCAGACGTCGTAATCGCATGCTCGCCGACACTCACACCATCCGCGCGCTCGCGCACATCCACACCGCACACGCCGCCGAACTCGCGGCGGCGGCGGCCGCACTGACCGCCGTCCCGGTCGCCGCGGCGGCCGAGGCGCTCGGCCCGGTCGGCGCACGCTTCCTCGCGGCGCTGTCCGACTCGGCGTCAGCCGGGTCGGCCGAGGCCGCCGCGCTGGCCGACCGGTTCACCGGCGGTGCGGGCGCCGCGGCGGGTTCGGCTGCCGCCTACGACGGCGCGGCACTGCGCGCGGCCGCGCTGTTCCGGGTGTGACGGTGCCGGGCGCGCTGGTGACCGCACTGTCCGCCCCGCTGCGCGAGGTGCGTGCCCTCGTCGGACCCGGCTGGCCGGACGCCTCGGGCGGTCCGCCGGCCGCCGCGCTCGGCGCAGTGCGCGACGGGCTCGACGAGGTGGCGGCCGCGACGCGCACCACGTGGGCGGACACCGCCGACGGATGGGCCGGCGCGGGCGCGCAGGAGGCCGCCGCGTTCGCGGCCTCGACCGCGGCGGCGGTCATCGATCTGGCCGAGCGCACCGGCCGGCTCACGGCGCGCACCCGGGAGGCGGGCGCTGCGGTCGTCCGCGCCGGCGCCCGCCTGCAGGAGATCGTCGACCGCTTCGAGGCCCGCGCGGCCGCGCTCGAACCGCACCTCGACCGCCCCGGCGTCGCCGAAGAACTCGTCGCCGAAGCCCAGCAGGCGCTGCGCGATGCCGTCGCGATCGTCGAGGAGTTGCGCACCGAACTGGACACCCACGCCGGTGCACTGCCCCCGAGCGGTCCGGCGCCGACGGTGCCCGCCGGCTTCGGCGGCGGCATGCCGCGCGGTCTGGGCGGCGCCCCGGGCGGTGCTACCCCGATGGCGTCGCTGGCCTCGTGGGCGTCGCCTGCCGGATCCGGCGTCGGCACGGCCGCCGAGAGCGCCGCGCGTTCGCGTGCCGCGTCACCGGATCCCGGGCTGTTCGGCGACGGCGTGGCGGTGCGGTTACCCGACGGCAGTACCGCGACCGCGCCGAATGCGGTCGCCGCCGAGGCGGTGCGCCACGCCCTGACCCAGCTCGGGGTGCCGTACCAGTGGGGCGGCACCACGCCGGGAGTCGGGTTGGACTGCAGCGGGCTGACGCAGTGGGCCTACCGCGAGGCGGGCCTGGAGCTGCCCCGGCTGGCGCAGGAGCAGGATGTCGGGGCGCCGGTCGACCCCGGCTCACTGCGGCCCGGCGACCTCGCGGTGTGGGACGGCCACGTCGCGATGATCGTCGGCGACGGCGTCATGGTGGAGGCGGGTGATCCGGTCAAACTCTCGGCGGTCAGGACGACGAATGCCGGACAGGGTTTTCAGGGGTTCTGGCGGCCGACGGCGTGAGGACGCCGTCGACCAGACGCTGCACCGCGCACGCCGCCAGGCCGCCACCCTCGCGGACGCCGCCGACGCGCTGGCCGCGGGCCGCGGACGGGCGCGTTCGGCCGACGGTGTCGTCGCCGCGGAGGTCGACGGCCACGGCATCCTCCTGGCGCTGACACTCGCCGACCCGGCGACCCGGCTGCCTCCGGAACGACTGGGCGCGGCGATCGTCGAGACCGTGCAGGCAGCCGCCCGCGACGCCCGAGTGCGGCGGCACGCGGTGCTCGGCGATCTGATCGCAGAACTCGATCGTTAGGCTGTGCCGCATGGCTGCTGACATCGTGCCGGTTCGGCTCGGGCTGACCAAGGGCGACCTGTACACACTGTGGGCTCCGCGCTGGCGCGACGCCGGCGACGAGTGGGAGGCCTTCCTCGGCAAGGACGAGGACCTCTACGCCTTCGAGTCGGTCGCCGATCTGGTGGCGTTCGTACGGACCAACACCGAAAACGACCTGACCGACCACCCGGCCTGGGAGAAGCTGACCGAGGCGTCCGCGCACCGGTTCACCCCGAGCGAGGACCGCGAGTACGACCTCGTCGGCGTCCCCGAGTCCGCGGCCGAGAAGGCCACCGAGACCGTCGTGAGCACGCTGCACCGCGCGCTGGCGATCGCCTCGTCGATCGGATCGGTCTGCGACCTGCCCGCGGTCACGAAGTTCTTCAACGGCAACCCGCAGCTGAGCACGGTGGGCGGCGGTGCTGAGGCGTTCAAGGGCCGCAGCGGCCGCAAACGCTGGGGCGAGATCGAAGCGGTCATCGCGCGCAGCTGGGACGGCGTGCTCGACGCGATCGACGAGATCGTCACCGTCCCCGACGTCGACACCGCCGCCTCGGCGAAGGCCGCCGCCGAACTCGAAGAGCCTGCGCCCGAACCCGAGGTCGACGAGGACACCGACGCGGCGGCCACCGTCGAGGACGCCGAGGACGACGACACCGTCGCCGAGGATGCCGAACCGCTCGAAACCCCCTCGGCCGCAGCGGTTCTCGGCAGTGACGAGGACTTCTGGCTGAAGGTCGGCATCGACCCGGTGCGGCTGATGACCCGGTCGGGCACCTTCTACACCCTGCGCTGCTACCTCGAGGACGAACCGGTCTTCCTCGGTCGCAACGGCCGCATCAGCGTCTTCGGCTCCGAACGTGCCCTGGCCCGCTACCTGGCCGACGAACACGACCACGACCTGTCTGACCTGGCCACCTACGACGACATCCGCACCGCCGCGACCGACGGCTCGCTCGCGGTCGAGATCATCGACGAGAACGTCTACGTGCTCAGCGGCCTGTCCGACGACATCGCCGACGGCCCCGACACCATCGACCGCGACCAACTGGAACTCGCGCTCGAACTGCTGCGCGACGTCGGCCAGTACGCCGAGGACAACACCGTCGAGAAGACCCTCGACTCGGGCACCGCGCTCGGGGCGTTCGTCACCTACGCGCTGAATCCCGACGCCGCCGAGCGGCCCGAACCGCCCTACGCGGAGGCCGTGCAGCAGTGGGAGGCGCTGGAGGCGTTCGTGGAGTCCCGCCTGCGTCAGGAGTGACCCGGGAATAGGTGACATGTCACCGATTGTTGGGTGCGAGTATCCGCAACCGACGATCGGAGACACGTCATGAAACTGCTCGAGAACAAGACCGCCCTGGTCACCGGCGCCAATTCCGGCATCGGACTGGCCAGCGCCCAGCGGCTGGCCGACGAGGGTGCCCATGTGTTCCTCACCGGCCGCCGCCAGGAGGCGCTCGACGCGGCCGTCGCGTCGATCGGTGACGCCGCCACCGGGATCCGCGGCGACGTGTCGCGACCGGAGGACCTCGAACCCGTCGTCGAGGCGATCCGCGCCCGTGGCCGCGGGCTGGACGTCGTGTTCGCCAACGCCGGCGGCGGCGAGTTCGCCGCCCTGCCCGACATCACCCCCGAGCATCTGGCGACCACGTTCGGCACCAACGTGTTCGGCACGGTCTACACAGTGCAGGCGGTGTTGCCGCTGCTCAACGAGGGCGCCTCGATCGTGCTGACGGGGTCGACCTCCGCGCACAACGGGACGCCGGCCTTCAGCGCCTACGCCGCGTCGAAGGCGGCCATCCGCTCCTTCGGCAGGACATGGGCGGCCGAGCTGGTCGGCCGCGGCATCCGCGTCAACACCGTCACCCCGGGGTCGACCGAGACGCCCGGGCTCAAGGGGCTGGCCGCGGCCGGTCAGGAGCAGCAGATGCTCGACGAAATGGTCGCCGCCACCCCGCTGGGCCGCCTGGGCAGGCCCGAGGAGATCGCCGCCGCCGTGGCGTTCCTCGCCTCGGACCAGAGCAGCTTCGCCACCGGCAGCGAACTGTTCGTCGACGGCGGCGCCGAACAGATCTGACGCACCTCTACCGCGGCCGGTCCTCGTCGATGACCGGCCGCGGCAGCGTGCCGTGCCGCAGGATCGACTCGTACGCCGCCTCGAGGACGTCGGCCAGGGTGTTCTCCTGCGCGTCGGTGAGATCGGCGAAGAACAACTCCTTCACCCGGGCGGCGTGCCCGGGCGCGGCGGCCTCGAACTGCCGGCGGCCCTCGTCGGTGAGCACCACATCCGTCACCCGCCGGTCCCCCGCGGACTCGGACCGCTCGACGAGCCCGCGCCGCCCCATCCGCTGCAGGTGGTGCGAGAGCCGGCTGCGCTCCCAGCCGATCGTCGTCGCCAGCACGTTGACCTGTGCGCGATACCGCGGCGCGTTGGTCAGCGCATTGAGCACGGTGTAGTCGGCCAGCGACAACCCGCTGTCGGCCTGCAGCTGACGGTTCATCTCGTATTCGAGCCGGTGGTAGACCCGCATGTAGGCCAGCCACGCGCGGCGCTGCGACGGGTTCAGCCTGCGGTCGTCGCCGCTCACCCCGCCAGCACCGCGTAGCGCGGTTTGATGACGTCGTCGATCAGCGCCAGCCGCTCGTCGAACGGGAGGAACGCCGACTTCATCGCATTGATCGTGAACCGGGCCATATCGGTCCAGCCGTAGCCGAACGCCTCGACCAGGCGCAGCATCTCCTGGCTCATCGTGGTGTCGCTCATCAGCCGGTTGTCGGTGTTGACCGTGACCCGGAACCGGGTGCGCGCCAACAGGTCGAACGGGTGCTCGGCGATGCTGGCCACCGCGCCGGTCTGCACGTTCGAACTCGGGCACAGCTCCAGCGGGATGCGTTTGTCGCGCAGGATCGCCGCCAGCCGGCCCAACTTCACCTGACCGTCCGGCGCGATCGTGATGTCGTCGACGATGCGCACGCCGTGCCCCAGCCGGTCGGCGCCGCAGAACGCGATCGCCTCGTGGATGGACGGCAGACCGAACGCCTCACCGGCGTGGATGGTGAACCGCGCGTTGTTGCCGCGCATGTACTCGAAGGCGTCGAGGTGGCGGGTGGGCGGGTAGCCGGCCTCGGCGCCGGCGATGTCGAACCCGACGACGCCGCGGTCGCGGAACCGGATGGCCAGTTCGGCGATCCCGCGTGAGCGGGCGGCGTGCCGCATCGCGGTGACCAGACAGCGCACCGTGATCGTGCGGCCCGCGCCCGCCGCGGCCTTCTCCCCGTCGGCGAACCCGGTGAGCACCGCGTCCACGACCTCGTCCAGGCTCAGCCCACCCTCGATGTGCAGTTCCGGCGCGAACCGCACCTCGGCGTAGACGACGTTGTCCGCGGCGAGGTCCTCGACGCATTCGAACGCGACCCGGTGCAACGCCGCCGGGGTCTGCATCACCCCGACGGTGTGGGTGAACGGTTCGAGGTAGCGCACCAGCGACCCGCTGTGGGCGGCGGTGCGGAAGAACGTGGCGAGGTCGTCGACGTCGTCGGCGGGCAGGTCCTCGTAGCCGTGCTCATGGGCGAGTTCCAGCACGGTCGACGGACGCAGCCCGCCGTCGAGATGGTCGTGCAGCAGCGCCTTGGGCGCCTGGCGGAGGTTCTCCAGGGTCAGCGGTGTCGTCATCGGCACATCTCCTCACGTTCCCTCGTCAACCGGTGATCCGATCGATGACCAGCGGCCTGCGTTGCGGGGCGTGGTCGGCCACGCGGAAGCCGCCGCCGAGTTCGGCGCGCGCGGGTCCGAGGCGTTCGGGGGTGTCGGTGTAGAGCGTGAACAGCGGCTCACCCGCGCGCACGGGTTCCCCCGGGCGGCAGTGGATGCGGATGCCCGCACCGAACTGCACCTGCTCACCGGGCGCCGAGCGGCCCGCCCCGAGCCGCCACACCGCCAGACCCACCGCCATCGCGTCGATGTCTCCCATCGTGCCACCGCGGGGTGCCGTGACGGTGTCACTGTGGCCACCGATCGGCAGCGGCTGGGAGAGGTCTCCGCCCTGCGCGGTCACCAGCGCCCGGAACGCGTCCATCGCGGTGCCGTCGCGCAGCGTGTCGGCGGGGTCCTTCGCGTCGAGGCCGGCCGCGTCGAGCATCTCGGTGGCCAGCGCCACCGTCAGCTCGACCACGTCCTCGGGTCCGCCGCCGGCGAGCACGTCCAGCGATTCGGCGACCTCGACGGCGTTGCCGACGGCGCGGCCGAGCGGGACGCTCATGTCGGTGAGCAGCGCGCGCGTCACCAGCCCGTGCGCGGCGCCCAGTTCGACCATGGTGCGGGCCAGTTCCCGCGCCTGGGTCTCGTCGGGCAGGAACGCGCCCGACCCGACCTTGGTGTCGAGGACCAGGGCGCGGGCGCCCTCGGCGATCTTCTTGCTCATCACCGAACTCGCGATCAGCGGCAGCGATTCGGTGGTGGCGGTGACGTCGCGCAGCGCGTAGATCTTGCGGTCGGCGGGTGCGAGCTCGCCGGCGGCGAAGATCGCCGCGCCGAGTTCGCTAAGTTGTTGGCGGATCTGGCTTTTCGTGAGTTCGGCGGTGAATCCCGGGATGGCCTCGAGTTTGTCGAGGGTGCCGCCGGTGTGGCCGAGCCCGCGACCCGCGGCCTGGGGTACCGCACCGCCGCAGGCCATCACCACCGGCACCAGCGGGATCGTGATCTTGTCCCCGACCCCGCCGGTGGAGTGTTTGTCGACCAGCGCGAGGGGACGGCCGTCGGTCGCGCGACGCAGGTCGGTGAAGTCGAACCGCTCCCCCGAGGCGACCATCGCCGCCGTCCACCGGGCGATCTCGGCTCCGGTCATCCCGCGCAGGAAGATCGCCATCAGCAGCGCCGACATCTGCTCGTCGGCGACGCGGCCGCGGGTGTAGGCGTCGATCACCCAGTCGACCTGCTCGTCGGACAGCACACCGCCGTCGCGTTTGGTCCGGATGACCGTCGGAGCATCGAGATGCGACATGGGCCGGGGCGCATCGAAGTCGAAGCGCGTCACCGCTTCTCCCCCGCCACGCCGCGGGCCAGGTCATCGGGTCCGAACGCGTCGGGCAAGAGTTCGCGCAGCGGCCGCGGGCCCTGCCGATGGTCGATCAACAGCTCGGGTCCGCCGTGTTCGAGCAGCACCTGGCGGCACCGTCCGCACGGCATCAGCAACTCCGCATCGGGGCCCACACACGACAGCGCGACCAGCCGTCCGCCGCCGCTGGAATGCAGGGCGCAGACCACACCGCACTCGGCACAGAGACCCAGGCCATATGAGACATTCTCCACATTGCATCCGGTCACGATTCGGTCATCGTCGACGAGCGCGGCGGCGCCGACCGGAAACCCCGAGTACGGCGCGTAGGCCCGTGCGGAAACGTCAATAGCCCTGCGGCGCAACACTTCCCAATCGATATCGACAGCCACGTGCGTCCTCTCACCCCAGCTCTGAATGGATTCCGAAAACCGCGCCGGACCGCCCCCCGCGGCACATAGGCGACCCTAACTTTCGGCCTCTGAGCGGCGCATACGGCAACACGCTAGTTCGTTCGGCAGTACAAAGGGGATTAGAGTCGCCCCGAGGTTTGGGGCAGCGGTTCAGCCCGACAGGTCCGGGTATCCGCCCCCAAGCGTCCACCGATGGCGTTGGAGGACTAATGAGTACTGCGACAGCAGCGGACGACGTCTCGTCGCCGCGATCCAAACCGTCCCGCCGCCGCACCCTCTACCGTGGCGACCCGGGTATGTGGTCGTGGGTGCTGCACCGCATCTCCGGGGCGGCGATCTTCTTCTTCCTGTTCGTGCACGTGGTCGACACCGCGTTGGTACGGGTCAGCCCCGAGGCCTACAACAGCGTCATCGAGACCTACAAGACCCCGATCATCGGCCTGATGGAGATCGGTCTGGTCGCCGCGGTGCTCTACCACGCCCTCAACGGCATCCGCGTCATCCTGATCGACTTCTGGTCCAAGGGCGCGCGCTACCAGCGGAAGATGCTGTGGGTGGTCGCCGGCGTGTTCATCGCGGTGCTGATCGCCTCCGTCGGCGTGATCGGCATGCACATGGCGGAGAGGTTCCTCTAAATGGCCGAGAATCCGTACGACCACATCAGCGATCGCGGCGGCCCCGCCCCCGTCCTGCAGCGCAGCTACGACCGGCCGCCGAGCCTGGACAACCCGCGTGCGCCCAAGCGCCCGGGCGGGATGCCCAACTTCGAGAAGTACGCCTGGCTGTTCATGCGTTTTTCTGGTGTCGTCCTCGTTTTTCTTGCCCTCGGCCACCTGTTCATCATGCTGATGTGGGACAACGGCGTGTACCGCATCGACTTCAACTACGTCGCGCAGCGGTGGTCCTCGCCGTTCTGGCAGACCTGGGACCTGCTGCTGCTGTGGCTGGCCCAGCTGCACGGCGGCAACGGGCTGCGGGTGATCATCTCCGACTACGCCCGTAAGGACTCGACGCGGTTCTGGCTGAACTCGCTGCTGGCGCTGTCGATGATCTTCATCCTCGTCCTCGGCACCTACGTGCTGTTGACGTTCGACGCGAACATCTCGTAAGGACGTGAGCCCTACATGCTGATTGAACATCGCTACGACGTCGTCATCGTCGGGGCCGGTGGCGCCGGTATGCGCGCCGCGGTCGAAGCGGGCCCCCGCGCACGCACCGCGGTGCTGACCAAGCTGTACCCGACGCGCAGCCACACCGGTGCGGCCCAGGGCGGTATGTGCGCCGCCCTGGCCAACGTCGAAGAGGACAACTGGGAGTGGCACACCTTCGACACCGTCAAGGGCGGCGACTACCTCGCCGACCAGGACGCGGTCGAGATCATGTGCAAGGAAGCCATCGACGCGGTCCTCGACCTCGAGAAGATGGGGATGCCGTTCAACCGCACCCCCGAGGGCCGGATCGACCAGCGCCGGTTCGGCGGCCACACCCGCGACCACGGCAAGGCCCCGGTCCGCCGGGCCTGTTACGCCGCCGACCGCACCGGCCACATGATCCTGCAGACGCTGTACCAGAACTGCGTCAAGCACGACGTCGAGTTCTTCAACGAGTTCTACGCACTCGACATCACGCTCACCGAGACCCCCGGCGGTCCGGTGGCCACCGGCGTGATCGCCTACGAGCTCGCGACCGGCGACATCCACATCTTCCACGCCAAGGCGATCGTGTTCGCCACCGGCGGTTCGGGCCGGATGTACAAGACCACCTCGAACGCGCACACGCTGACCGGCGACGGGCTGGGCATCGTGTTCCGCAAGGGTCTGCCGCTGGAGGACATGGAGTTCCACCAGTTCCACCCGACGGGTCTGGCCGGGCTGGGCATCCTCATCTCCGAGGCGGTGCGCGGTGAGGGCGGCCGTCTGCTCAACGGCGAGGGTGAGCGCTTCATGGAGCGCTACGCCCCCACCATCGTCGACCTGGCGCCGCGCGACATCGTCGCCCGCTCGATGGTGCTGGAGGTGCTCGAAGGGCGCGGCGCCGGACCGAACAAGGACTACGTCTACATCGACGTGCGCCACCTCGGTGAGGACGTGCTCGAGGCCAAGCTGCCCGACATCACCGAGTTCGCCCGCACCTACCTGGGCGTGGACCCGGTCAAGGAACTCGTGCCGGTGTACCCGACGTGCCACTACGTCATGGGCGGCATCCCGACCACGGTCAACGGGCAGGTGCTGCGCGACAACACCACGATCGTCCCCGGGCTGTACGCCGCGGGCGAGTGCGCGTGCGTGTCGGTGCACGGCGCCAACCGGCTGGGCACCAACTCGCTGCTGGACATCAACGTGTTCGGCCGCCGCGCGGGCATCGCCGCGGCGAACTACGCCAACGGCCACGACTTCGTCGAGTTGCCGGAGCGGCCGGCCGAGATGGTCGTCAACTGGGTCGGCGACATCCTCTCGGAGCACGGCAACGAACGCGTCGCCGACATCCGCGGCGAGCTGCAGCAGTCGATGGACAACAACGCCGCGGTGTTCCGCACCGAGGAGACGCTCAAGCAGGCGTTGACCGACATCCATGCGCTCAAGGAGCGCTACTCGCGAATCACGGTGCAGGACAAGGGCAAGCGCTACAACAGCGACCTGCTCGAGGCGATCGAGCTGGGCTTCCTGCTGGAGCTGGCCGAGGTCACCGTCGTCGGTGCGCTCAACCGCAAGGAGTCCCGCGGCGGCCACGCCCGCGAGGACTACCCCAACCGCGACGACACCAACTACATGCGCCACACCATGGCCTACAAGGAGGGCAGCGACCTGCTCTCCGACGTGCGCCTGGATTACAAGCCCGTGGTGCAGACCCGCTACGAGCCGATGGAGCGGAAATACTGACATGAGCGCACCTGCAATCACCAAGGACGAAGCCACCACACCGCCGGTGCCCGAGGGCGCCGTGATGGTGACGCTGAAGATCGCCCGGTTCAACCCGGAGGATCCGGACTCGGCGGGTTTCCAGAGTTTCCGGGTGCCGTGCCTGCCGACCGACCGGCTGCTCAACCTGCTGCACTACGCGAAGTGGTACCTCGACGGCACGCTGACGTTCCGCCGGTCGTGCGCGCACGGCGTTTGCGGGTCGGACGCCATGCGCATCAACGGGGTCAACCGGCTGGCGTGCAAGGTGCTGATGCGCGACATGCTGCCGAAGAACCCCAAGAAGCAGCTCACGATCACCATCGAGCCGATCCGCGGCCTGCCCGTGGAGAAGGATCTCGTGGTCGACATGGAGCCGTTCTTCGACGCCTACCGCGCGGTGAAGCCGTACCTGATGACCAGCGGTAACGAGCCGACCAAGGAACGGATCCAGAGCCAGACCGACCGGGCCCGCTACGACGACACCACCAAGTGCATCCTGTGCGCGGCGTGCACGACGAGCTGCCCGATCTACTGGACCGAGGGTTCGTACGTGGGGCCCGCGGCGATCGTCAACGCCCACCGGTTCATCTTCGACAGCCGTGACGAGGGTGCCGCCGAACGGCTGGACATCCTCAACGAGGCCGACGGGGTGTGGCGTTGCCGGACCACGTTCAACTGCACCGAGGCGTGCCCGCGCGGTATCCAGATCACCCAGGCGATCCAGGAGGTCAAGCGCGCGTTGATGTTCGCGCGCTGAGGTTTCCGCTCGCGAGCAGACGCAGAATCGCCCTCTTCCGTGTGGAAGAGGGCGATTCTGTGTCTGGTGGGCGCCTCAGATGACGACCACCGGGATGAAGACCCCGAACAGCCAGAAGCCCCATGTCCGGAAGCCCGGGTCGAAGATCGGCCGCACCGGATATCCCCAGTAGTCGATCACTGCGGGCGGATGCCCACGCCAGTGGGCCGGCGGCGGCGGTCCCCAGCCCCACGGCGGGCGGTCGTCGTTACGCCATCGGTTGGCCCGCCACCACTTGTCCCAGTCGCCGCCGCGGTCGTGCCAGTCGCGGTCCACCCACTCCCGGTCGTGATCCGGCTTGGGTTTCCAGTGCGGATCCGCGCCGGCGGGGGCGATGCCGACGCCCGCAGCGGCGGCGGTGAGCGCACAGGCGGCGACGCCGCTCGCGAGCATTCTCTTGATGGTCATTGTTCGCGACTCCTTGTCTACGTGGAACTGACCCGGATCGCCCCGACTCGATATGACCCCTGCCTCGATTGTCCGCCGCCACCCCACCCCCGACAACCGCGCGAGCAGACACAGATTCGCGCGAATGCCCCGGGATTCGTGCGAATCTGCGTCTGCTCGTGCTGTCACACTTCGGTGGACTGTCTCGTCTCCAAGGTATGACGACAACACGGATCGCACCCGTCCCGCCCGACCAAGCGTCCCTGCTGACCCGACTGCTCTACCGCGTGGCCAAGCGCCGCTTCGGTGAAGTGCCCGAACCGTTCGCGGTCGCGGCCCACCATCCACGACTGATGCTCGCCAACGTCGTACACGAGGGACTGCTGCAGAGCGGGTCGAAGACGCTGCCGGCCAGCGTGCGGGAACTCGCGGTGTTCTGGACCGCGCGCACCGTCGGGTGCTCGTGGTGTGTGGACTTCGGCTCGATGCTGCAGCGCCTCGACGGTCTCGATGTCGACCGGCTCACCGACATCGACGACTACGCGACCTCCTCGCGCTACACCGACGACGAGCGCGCGGCCATCGCCTACGCCGACGCCATGACCACCGACCCGCATACCGTCACCGACGAGCAGGTGGCCGATCTGCGCCGCCGCTTCGGGGACGCCGGTGTGCTGGAACTGACCTACCAGATCGGGGTGGAGAACATGCGGGCGCGGATGTACGCGGCGCTGGGCATCACCGAGCAGGGGTTCAGCACGGATGCGTGCCGGGTGCCCTGGGCCGCTACCGACGAAGCGGCGACCCCGTGAACTTGTCCGGGTTGGCGATGTCCCACACCGCGACCACCTTGCCGTCGCGCACGGTCACCGCCGTCACCCGCGGCGCCACCTCGGGGTAACCGTCACGCGCGGGGGCGCCGGGGGTCCAGCTGCCGAGCTGACCGTTGACCAGCGCGGGCTGCGCGGCATCCAGCCAGCCGGGTCCGTACCGTCGCGCAAGCCCGAACAGGAACCGCACCACCTTGTCGGCGCCGCGGATGACCT
This sequence comes from Mycobacterium sp. GA-2829, assembly GCF_001499965.1. Taxonomy (GTDB): domain Bacteria; phylum Actinomycetota; class Actinomycetes; order Mycobacteriales; family Mycobacteriaceae; genus Mycobacterium. Next base: position 203,178 of record NZ_LQIT01000023.1, on the reverse strand, counting down.
GCGCGGCCGTCGGGGCCCGTCGGTTCGCGTCGCCGGTGAACGTGACGTCCGAATGCAGTAGCGCCACAAGGGCTTCCATGTTTCCCGCGGCCAGCGCGGCCATCAGCGCCCCGGCCACCTCGGCGTGTTCGCCGTCGTCGGCCGGCGGCGGCGCCCCCCCCCCCGCCCGGCGGGCCCGCGACGCGAGTTGCCGCGCGGCCGGGACCGTCACGCCCAGCACGCCGGCGATCTCGTCGAACGGCACCGCGAACCCGTCGTGCAGGACGAAGGCCACCCGCTGATCGGGGGTGAGTCGTTCGAGCACCACCATGGCGGCGAACCGGGCGTCGTCGGCGGCGACCACCGCGGCAAGTGGATCGTCGCCGTCGAGTCCGGTCACCACCGGTTCGGGCAGCCACTCCCCGACGTAGGTCTCCCGCCGGTGCGCGGCCGAACGCAGGAGGTCGAGGCTCAACCGGCTCACCACCGTGGTCAACCACGCCCGCAGATCGTCGATCTCGCCGCCGTCACCGCTGCGTTGCCACCGCAGCCACGCGTCCTGCACGGCGTCCTCGGCGTCGGCCAGGGTCCCCGTCAGGCGGTAGGCGACGGACAGCAGATGCGGTCGCAGCCGTTCGAACTCGTCGACCCGCGTGGTCATATCGCCGAGTTTAGGAGCGGCCCCGACGCGCCGAGACTACGGTTGATGATCGATATCGCGGGGAAATCGAGCAGCAACCGTAGTCTCGGCGGTACTTGAAGCCCGGAGGTGGCCCACCATGATTCGAGCAGTCATCCCCACGATCGCCGTTGCGGCCGCCGCTATGGGCGGGGCGTTGGCCGGGGCGCCTCCCGCCGCCGCCGACGAGGCCGCCTACCTCGAACTGCAGCAGTACTTCGCGTTCCTGACCGCCGACCAACTCCTGCGCGAGGGCTACTGGGTGTGCCGGGCCGCCGAGAGCGGGATGGGCTCCTCGGAGATCGTCCCACTGGTGATGGATCACCTCAAGGACGAGGGTTCCTCGGTCGCCATCGCGAACCGGATCGTCTCGACCGCGATCGTCCAGCTCGACTGCTGACTACCGCTTGGCGAACACCGTGCGGTGCCACTCCTTGTCGGCGACGGCGGTGATATCGCTCATCACGTGCTTGATGGTGAGGTACTCCTCGAACGAGTAGTCGCTCATGTCCTTGCCGAAGCCCGACGCGCCCACCCCGCCGTGCGGCATCTCGCTGATGATCGGGATGTGGTCGTTGATCCACACGCACCCGGCGTTGATCTCGCGTGATGCGCGCTGGGCGCGGTAGACGTCGCGGGTCCACGCCGAGGCGGCCAGCCCGTAGTCGGTGTCGTTGGCCTGCCGCAGCGCATCGTCGTCGTCGGTGAACGACCGCACGGTGAGCACCGGACCGAAAACCTCGTCGCGGTAGATCTCCGAGCGCTCGTCGACGTCGGCGACCAGCGTCGGCCGGTAGAACGAGCCGGGCAGGTCCGGGATGGTCCCGCCGGTGACGACACGGCCGCCCTCGGCCGGGGCGCGCGACACCATGGCCGCCACCTTGTCGCGGTGGGCGGCGGAGATCAGCGGCCCGAGATCGGTGTCGGGGTCCTGCGGATCACCGACGACGATTTTGCTCATCACCTCGCCGACCCCGGCGACGAAGTCGTCGTAGAGGTTGCGGGCGACGATCGCGCGGGTCGCGGCCGTGCAGTCCTGTCCGGTGTTGATCAGCGAACCGGCGACCGCACCCTGGATCGCGGCGTCGAGGTCGGCGTCGTCGAACACCACGAACGGCGCCTTGCCGCCGAGTTCGAGCTGGGTGCGGTGGCCGTGCACCGCGGCGGCCGACATGACCTTGCGGCCCACGACCGTCGATCCGGTGAACGTCACCAGGTCCACCCCGGGGTGCCCGGCCAGCGCGGTGCCCACGTCGGCGCCCAGGCCCGTCACCACGTTCAGCACGCCCGGCGGCAGGCCGGCCTCAGAAGCCAGCCGGGCCAGCGTCAGCGTGGTCAACGGGGTCAGCTCACAGGGTTTGATGACGACGGTGCAGCCGGCTGCCAGCGCGGGCAGCACCTTCCACACCGCCATCTGCAGCGGGTAGTTCCACGGGGTGATGGTCGCGACGACGCCGATCGCCTCGCGCCGGATGCTGGAGGTGTGGTCGCCGGAGTACTCCGCGGTCGCCTTGCCCTCGAGGTGCCGGGCAGCGCCCGCGAAGAAGTCGATGTTGTCGATGCTGCCGGGCACGTCGAACTCGCGGGCCAGCCGCACCGGCTTCCCGGTCTGGCTGACCTCCTCGGCGATCAGCAGTTCGGTGGCCTCCTCGGCCAGTTTGGCGAGTTTGGCCAGCACCGCCGACCGCTCGGCCGGGGTCGCAGTGGCCCAGCCGGGCAGCGCGGCGCGCGCCGCGGCGACCGCCACGTCTACGTCGGTGTTCGTCGCGCGGGCGTACTGGGTGACCACCGAACCGGTCGCGGGATCCACGATCTGGAATGCGCCGCCGCCGGTCTGCACCGGGGCCCCGTCGATCCAGCTGCTGGCGAGCGCCACCGAGTCCGACATTCCTGAGTTCGACACAACCGCTGTCATGGGTGCAACGCTAGCCGACCCGTTCGGCCGCGGCTACGCATCCCGCATAGGCGGCGCCGTCAAACGAACGATTTCATCAATCTGGTTGCCCAATACGACGGAATCCGTGCACAATGCCACATATGGCCAATCCCGACGGCGAGCCCGACATCCAACCGGTGTCGCTGCGCGTCAGCCAGTCGCGCCCAGGTACATACTTCCAGCTCGACGAACTCTCGAAGGCGATCATCGAGAAGTTGCAGCAGGACGGCCGGCGCTCGTATGCGGGAATCGGCAAGGCGGTGGGTCTGTCTGAGGCCGCGGTGCGACAGCGTGTGCAGCGCATGGTCGACGCCGGCGTCATGCAGATCGTCGCGGTGACCGATCCGATGCAGCTCGGTTTCGCCCGCCAGGCGATGATCGGCATCCGCTGCACCGGCGACACGACCAAGATCGCGGAGAAGCTCGCCGCGATCCCGTCGGTCGACTACGTGGTGCTCACCGCGGGTTCGTTCGACGCCATCGCCGAAGTGGTCTGCGAGGACGACGACGACCTCCTCGACCTGTTGAACACGAGGATCCGCGCACTGCCGGGAGTGGTATCCACCGAGACGTTGGTATACCTCAAACTGGTTAAGCAGCAATATAATTGGGGAACACGATGACGCAGGACTACATCACCGAGCCCGTGACGAACGAGCTCGGCGCCAAAGCCAACCGGCACCTGTGGGGGCATTTCGCCCGCCACGGTGAAGGCATCACGCCGCCGATCATCACCCGCGGTGAGGGTGTGCGGATCTTCGACGACAAGGGCCGCAGCTACATCGACGGTCTGAGCGGTCTTTTCGTGGTGCAGGTCGGCCACGGCCGCAAGGAGCTCGCCGAGGCCGCCGCCAAGCAGGCCGAGACGCTGTCGTTCTTCCCGCTGTGGAGCTACGCCACCCCGCCGGCGATCGAGCTGGCCGATCGCCTCGCGAACTACGCCCCCGGCGATCTCAACCGCGTCTTCTTCACCACCGGCGGCGGCGAGGCCGTCGAGAGCGCGTGGAAGCTGGCCAAGCAGTACTTCAAGCTGACCGGCAAACCCGGTAAGTACAAGGTGATTTCGCGGTCCATCGCCTATCACGGCACCCCGCAGGGTGCGTTGGCGATCACTGGCATCCCGGCGTTCAAGGCACCGTTCGATCCGCCGACTCCCGGCGGTTTCCGCGTGCCCAACACGAACTTCTACCGCGCTCCTGAGCAGTTCAGCTCGGACCCCAAGGCGTTCGGGCAGTACTGCGCCGACCGCATCGCCGAGGCCATCGAATTCGAGGGTCCCGACACCGTCGCCGCAGTGTTCCTCGAGCCGGTGCAGAACGCGGGTGGCTGCTTCCCGCCTCCCCCAGGCTATTTCGAGCGGGTCCGGGAAATCTGCGACGAGTACGACGTGCTGCTGGTCTCCGACGAGGTCATCTGCGCCTACGGCCGCATCGGCTCGATGTTCGCGTGCGACGACTTCGGCTACGTCCCGGACATCATCACCAGCGCCAAGGGTCTGACGTCGGGCTACTCCCCGCTCGGCGCGATGATCGCCAGCGACCGGCTGTTCGAACCGTTCAACGACGGGATGACGACCTTCGGCCACGGCTACACCTTCGGTGGCCATCCGGTCTCGGCGGCGGTCGCGCTGGCCAACCTCGACATCTTCGAGCGCGAGGGCATCAACGACCACGTCAAGGAGAACGCCCCGGCGTTCCGCGCCACCCTGGAGAAGCTCTACGACCTGCCGATCGTCGGCGACGTCCGCGGCGAGGGCTTCTTCTACGGCATCGAGCTGGTCAAGGACAAGGCCACCAAGGAGACCTTCAACGACGAGGAGTCCGAGCGGCTGCTGCGCGGCTTCCTGACCCCGGCGCTGTGGGAGGCCGGGCTGTACTGCCGCGCCGACGACCGTGGCGACCCAGTCGTGCAGCTGGCCCCGCCGCTGATCAGCGGGCAGGCCGAGTTCGACGCGATCTACGACATCCTGCACGGCGTGCTCAGCGAGGCCGGCCGCCGGCTCTGACCCCTCTTCGCACTCGCCGAGCCTGCTGGGAGATCGCGATCCGCCCGGATTTCGCGATCTGACAGCAGGCTCGGCGCGTAGCGTCGGCGGCGTGGCCTCCACTCGCAAGCCGCCGATCGACCCCGTCCGCTGGCACCCGCCGCCCGTCGACGACCTGCCGCCCCTACCGTCGCCCCCGGTCACCGTCGTCCCGCTGCCCGGGCACGCCCCCGAGGATGTGGTGGTCGACGCCGAGGGTCGGCTCTACACCGGCGTCGACGACGGCCGCATCCTCTGGTTGACCGCCGACGGTGGCGATCCGACGACCATCGCGAACACCGGCGGGCGCCCGCTCGGGCTGGCCGTGGCGCGCGACGGCCGGCTCCTGGTGTGCGACAGCCCCCGCGGCCTGCTGGCGCTCGACCCGGACAGCGGCGCCATCGAGCCGTTGGTCGAGGCGGTCGGGGGCCGGCATCTGCAGTTCTGCTCGAACGTCGCCGAAACCGCCGACGGCACAGTGTTTTTCACCGAATCGACCAGTGCCTTCACCTACGAGCACTTCAAGGGTGCGGTGTTGGAGTCACGCGGGCGCGGCGGGTTGTTCCGCCGCGACGTCGACGGCACAGTGACCACGTTGGCCGACGGGTTGTACTTCACCAACGGGGTGACGGTCACCGCCGACGGGTCGGCGCTGGTGTTCGCCGAGACGCTGGGGCGGTCGCTGTCGAAGTACTGGCTGACCGGTCCGCGGGCGGGCACCATCACCTCACTGGTCACCAACCTGCCCGGCCATCCCGACAACCTCTCGACGGGCGCCGACGGCCGGATCTGGGTGGCGATGGTCTCGCCGCCCAACGCCGCCGCCGAATGGTTGGCCCCGCGGCCTCCCGTGTTCCGCAAGCTGATGTGGCTGCTGCCCGACCGGTTCACCCCGCAGATCGCCCCCGAGGTGTGGGCGGTGGCGTTCGATCCCGACAGCGGCGCACCCGTCGCCGGGCTGCGGACCACGCATCCGGAGTTCGGCATGGTCACCGGTCTCGTGGAGTCGGGCGGGCGGCTGTGGATGGGGTGCATCGGCGCCCCGGCGTTGGCGCACGTCGCGCTCGACGACCTGACCCTCTGAGGCCCTGCGCCGAGACTGCGGGGAGGTCACCGAAACGCGCGAAAACACGATCTCCCAGCAGTCTCGGCGGAGAGCAAAGGCCCGGCGAGTCACACTGACCACATCCGTCACAGCGAGCCTCCGGGCCACAACGGCCTCGATCCCCTAATCTCCGCGGTGATGTCCTGCTCACGGAAGCTCTCCACGCGCGCGGCGGCGGTGGTCGCGGCGATGGCCGTGCTGGTCACGCCCGCCCTGGTGGTGACGCCTGCCGCGGGTGCGCAGCCCGCCCCGCAGATCGCGACGTGTCCGTACCGCGAGACGACGCCGCCGGCGATCGACGCCTCCGAGGTGCCCAAACCCGGTCAGGCGCCACCGGTCGCGCTGTCGGTGCCCGCGACACCGCTCGGCGGGAAGGCGCTCGCGGGATGCGGCATCATCACCGCACCCGGCGCCCCGCCGGCCCCGGAGGACGTCTCGGCCGAAGCATGGCTGGTCGCCGACATGGACACCGGCGACGTGATCGCCGCCCGCGACCCGCACGGCAGGCACCGCCCGGCCAGCGTCATCAAGGTGCTCACCGCGATCCAGTCGCTCGAGGAGCTCAACCTCGCCAAGGCGGTCCCGGGCACCGAGGAGGACGCCGCGGCCGAGGGCACCCGCGTCGGCGTCGCCGCAGGCGGCCTCTACACGGTCAATGATCTGCTGCACGGGCTGCTGATGTACTCGGGCAACGACGCCGCCCACGCGTTGGCCCGCCAGCTCGGCGGCATGGACACCGCGCTGCTCAAGCTCAACCAGCTGGCGAGCAAGCTCGGCGGCCGCGACACCCGGGTGGCCACCCCGTCCGGTCTCGACGGGCCGGGGATGAGCACGTCGGCCTATGACCTCGCGCTGTTCTACCGGTACGCGTGGCGCAACCCGACGTTCACGAACATCGTCGCCACCCGCACCTACGACTTCCCCGGGCGCGACGGCAACCCGCCGTACCCGATCGAGAACGACGTCAAGCTGCTCTACAACTATCCGGGAGCACTGGGAGGCAAGACCGGCTTCACCGACGACGCCGGGCAGACGTTCGTCGGCGGCGCCGAACGCGACGGCCGCCGACTGGTGGCGGTGCTGTTGCGCGGCACCCGCCAGCCGATTGCGCCGTGGGAGCAGGCCGCCCGGCTGCTGGACTACGGGTTCGGCCTGCCGTCCGGCACCAAGGTCGGCACGCTGATCGAACCGGATCCCTCGCTGGGGCCGAAGCCCGAGAACGCCGAGACCGACACCACCGCACAGGCCGCGGCGGTGCTACCCGCCGCCGACGCGATGCCCGTGCGGGTCGGGGTCGGGGTGATCGGCGCGATCATCGTGTTCGCGTTGATCATGGCGGCCCGCTCGCTGAACCGGCGCCCGCAGCACTGACCGTCACGCCCACCGGCGCAGCAGCTCCTCGGCACCGGCACTCAGCCGGGCGATCAGCGCGGCGGCGGGCTCCGCGCCGGTCACCATGCCGACACCCTGCCCGGCGTTGACCGGGGTGGCTACCCCGTCGGCGTCGGTCAGCACCCGTTCGGGGAGGTGCTCGGGCCACGGATAGCCGGCGGCGATGTCGAATTCCCGTGTGAGCGTGGTCTGTTCGCCGGCCGCGGCGACCATCGCCGCACGCGCGGACGGATCCGTGGTCGCCTCCGGGCACGCCGCGAACACCGAACCCAGCCAGGCCGCCGAGGCGCCCGCGGCCAGTACGGCGGCCACCCCGCGCGCGTTGGCGATACCGCCCGCGGCGAGCACCGGGACGTCCACCCGGTCGAGCAGTTCGGTGAGCAAAGCCAGTGTGCCGAGCCGTGGCTCACCGTGCCCGCCGCCTTCCGCGCCGCGCGCCACCACGACGTCGACACCCGCCGCGACCGCACGGTCTGCAGCCGAGACCGTGCCGACATGAGTGACGGCCGCGACGCCCGCCGCGTGGGCGCGGGCGACCCAGCCGAAGTCCTCGCCGAAGCTCACCGACAGCAGTGCGGGCCTGGCCGCCAACGCCCGCTCCAGCAGCTCCGGGCGCGCCTCGGCCACCCAGTGCACCAGCCCGATCCCGAACGGCCGCCGCAGATCCGAGAGCTCGGCCAGCTCCCGATCGAGTAGTTCGGCGGTGCCCGCGCTGCCCATCCCGACCATGCCCAACCCACCGGCGCGCGAGACCGCGGCGGCCAACCGGCCCCCGGCGGCGCCGCCCATCGGGGCGTTGACGATCGGTACCTCGAGGCCGAGAGTCCGGCACCACGGCGTCGACAGGGGCTTCATCGAGGGCATGAAGTGCGACGTTACCGCTTTGCTACGGTGGTGTTGTCAGCAGATGACACCGGACGAGCGGCACCGTACCCGGCCAGCGACAAGACGGCGCTAGAAGGGTGTGCCGTGTACTGGCTGATCTTGATCCTCTCGGGCGCGCTCGAATCGGTGTGGGCGGTCGCCCTGAGCCGGTCCGAAGGGTTCACCCGACTGGTTCCCAGCTTGATTTTCCTTGTCGCAGCGCTGCTTTCGATGGCCGGGCTGGGTTATGCGCTGCGGGAGATCCCTGTCGGCACCGGATACGCCGTGTGGGTGGGCATCGGCGCGGCGCTGACGGTGGCGTACTCGCTGGCCTCCGGCGCGGAGAGCACCACACCGATCAAGGTGGCGCTGATCCTCGGGATCGTCGGGTGCGTCGTCGGACTGCAGTTGGTCAGCGAAAGTCACTGACGACGGCGCAGCCGCGAAAGACCAACGGCGCCAAGCGCTCCGACCGCTGCGGCGGCGACGGCACCGGGCACCCCGACGCCCTCGCGGACCTGCACCCGGGTGGTGATCTGGGCCGGACTGGGCGGATCCACCGGCGCGGCGAGCATGTTGTCGCGCGAGGTGGCCGCCCACGCCGTCGCGAACAGGATGAGCCGCGCGGTGATGTAGGCGAACACCATCAGGCCAAGGACGGGGCCGAACGTCGCGCCCGCCGGACCGTTGACCACCGACTGCAGATACACCGACCCGAGCTGCTTGAACACCTCGAATCCGACCGCCGCCAACAGGCCCGCGCGCACCGAACTGCGGAAGCTGATGGACTCCCGCGGCAGCCGCGCGATGATCCACGTAAACAACAGCCACGACACCAGAATCGACACCAGCAGCGAGGCGATGCGCAGCCCGAGGCTCAGCCCGGGCAGTTCCGGGATCTGCAACCAGGACAGGATCTTGCGCATGAGTGTCTTGTCACCGAGCGCGGTCATGCCGATCGTGACCGCGAGCGCGACGAACGTCGACAGCAACGCGAGCAGATCGGACAGTTTGGTGCCGATGAACCCGGCCTGCTCGCCGCGCTGCAGACCCCACATCTGGCTGAGCGCCTCGCGCAGGTTGTTCATCCAGCCCAGCCCCGCCCACGCCGCGGTCGCGAGACCGATGAGCCCGACCGAGGTCCGCGACTCGATGGCGGAGTTCATCACCTCGATGACCTGCTGGCCCATGTCGCCGGAGACCGCGGTGCGGATCCGGCCCTCGAGGTCGGCCAGCAGTTCGGGTTGGTTGGCCAGCACGAAACCGCCGATGGAGAAGCCGACCATGATGAGCGGGAACAGCGCGAACACCGTGAAGTAGGTGATGCCCGCCGCGTAGAAGTCGCCCTTGCTGTCCTGGTAGCGCTGCTGGGCGAGCATGACGTGGTCGAACCAGGCGTAGCGGGTTCGCAGCCGGTCCAGCACACCGGGTTTGGCCGGTTCGTCCACTACCAGCCTCCAGTCGTCACGCCCGCGGGGGCAGGAATCCCAGTCGGTCGTATACCCGTTGCAGCGTTTTCGCAGTCACTTCGCGGGCGCGTTCGGCGCCGGCGGCCAGCACACCCTCGAGTTCGGTGGGATCGGCCAGCAGTTCGTCGACCCGGTTCTTGACCGGCGTGACGAACTCGACGACCGCGTCGGCGGTGTCCTTTTTCAGATCGCCGTAGCCGCGGCCCTGATACGCCTCGACCAGCGCCTCGACGTCGGTGCCGGTGACCGCAGACTGGATCGTCAGCAGGTTGGACACCCCGGCCTTGGCCTCGCGGTCGAAGCGGATCTCCCGCTCGCTGTCGGTGACCGCCGAGCGGATCTTCTTGGCCGTCTTCTTCGGATCGTCGAGCAGGCTGATGAGCCCGGCGTCGGTGCCCGCGGACTTGCTCATCTTCGCCGTCGGGTCCTGCAGGTCGTAGATCTTGGCGGTGGCCTTGGGGATCATCGGTTCGGGCACGACGAAGGTGTCGGGGAACCGGGCGTTGAACCGCTGGGCGACATCGCGGGCCAGTTCGAGGTGCTGGCGCTGATCCTCGCCCACCGGCACGAGGTCGGTGTCGTAGAGCAGCACGTCGGCGGCCATCAGCACCGGGTAGGTGAACAGCCCGACGGTGGTGGCGTCGGCGCCCTGTTTCTGGGATTTGTCCTTGAACTGCGTCATCCGCGACGCCTGCCCGAAGCCGGTGAAACAGCCCAGCACCCAAGCCAATTCGGTGTGCGCCGGAACGTGGCTCTGCACGAAGACGGTGCTGCGCGACGGATCGATGCCCAGCGCCAGGTATTGCGCCGCGGTCACCAGGGTGCGCTGCCGCAGTGTCGCGGGGTCCTGCGGGACGGTGATCGCGTGCAGGTCGACGACGCAGAAGTACGCGTCGTAGCCGTCCTGCAGTGCCGTCCAGTGCGTCACCGCTCCCAGCGCGTTACCCAGGTGCAGCGAATCCGAGGTGGGCTGCACACCCGAGAAGACGACACGGGGCACGGCGGGCGGGGTCTCGACCGGAGAGTTCATGATCCCTCGATCTTTCCACGCGCCCGGATCACGAGTACTCGACGGTGACCGGCGCGTGGTCGGACCACCGCAGCGCGTACGCCTCGGCCCGTTCGACGCGGGCGGTGTGCGCGCGGGGCGCCAGCGACGGGCTGGCCAGCTGGTAGTCGATGCGCCAGCCGGCGTCGTTGTCGAACGCCCGACCGCGCCACGACCACCACGAGTACGGGCCGGGCACCTCGGGGTGCAGGGCGCGCACCACGTCCACCCAGCCGGTGCCGAGCAGGTCGGTGAGCCACGCCCGCTCGCTGGGCAGGAACCCGGACTTCTTGAGGTTGCCCTTCCAGTTCTTGATGTCCAGCTCGGTGTGCGCGATGTTCCAGTCGCCGCACACGACGGCGTCGGTGTCGCGGATCTCGGCCATCCGCACCGCCAGCGCGGCCATGAAGCGTTCCTTCTCCAGCTGGCGGTCGGTCTCGGCCTCCCCGGTCTGGACGTACACGCTGGCCACCGTCAGCCCGCCGGTGTCCACCTCGAGGTAGCGACCGTGCTCGCCGAACTCGTCGGACGCCATGCGGCGGTGCTCGTTGATCGGATGCCGGGACAGCACAGCGACGCCGTTGCGGCCTTTGAGGTGCGGGCTGGCCGAGGCGAGGAACCAGCCGTCGGCCAGGGCGGGGGCCAGCGCATCGGCGAGCTGTTCGTCGTCGGCACGCGTCTCCTGCAGGCACACCACCTCGGTGGGGGTCTCCTTGAGCCACGCCAGCAGCCCCAGGTTCTCGGTCGAGCGCTGTTTGACCGCCGCGCGGATGCCGTTGACGTTGATCGTGCTGACTATCACGGCGCCAGACCCTAACCCACCTCCTTGCGGTACCGGCGGTATCACCTTAATGTCGGGCGACATGACCGAACGCGCACCGATCCACGTCGGATCCGGCGAACCGATGTTGCTCCTGCACCCGTTCATGATGTCGCAGAGCGTGTGGAAGAACGTGGCGCCGGCAATCGCGGAGACCGGCCGCTACGAGGTGTACGCGCCCACGATGCCCGGCCACAACGGCGGCACCAAAGGCCCGTTCTTCCTGGACAGCGCCTCCCTCGCCGACGACGTGGAACGCCGGATGGACGCCCTGGGCTGGGAGACCGCCCACATCGTCGGCAACTCGCTGGGTGGCTGGGTGGCCTTCGAACTGGAACGGCGCGGACGCGCCCGCACGCTGACCGGGATCGCCCCGGCCGGCGGGTGGCGGCACTTCACCCCGGCCAAGTTCGAGATCGTCGGCAAGTTCCTCGGCGGCCTGCCGGTGTACGTGGTCACGCTGGTCTTCGGCCGCAAGGTCCTCAAGCTGCCGTTCACCCGCTGGCTGGCCCACCTGGCGATCAGCGCGAGGCCCGAGCGGCTGTCGGACGAGGATCTGGTCGACATCATCGACGACGTCTCGCACTGCCCCGCGTACTACCAGCTGCTGGTCAAATCGCTTACCCTGCCCGGGCTGCTCGAGATCGCCGACGCCGACGTGCCCACGCACCTGGTGATCTGCGAGAAGGACCGGGTGCTGCCGCATCCGCGGTTCACCCGGCACTTCACCGACCACCTGCCCGAGGACACCGAGATCACCCACCTCGACGACGTCGGGCACATCCCGATGTTCGAGGCGCCCGACCGCGTCGCGCGGCTGATCGTCGATTTCGTCGACCAGCACGCGACGCCGCCGCCGCACCAGGCGCTGGGCGGTTAGGCCTCTTCGGTGACCGGTGCGACGGTCGCCGCCTCCAGCGCCTCGTTGAGGGTCTTGCTCGGCCGCATCACCGCGGTGGTCTTCTCGCGGTCCGGGTAGTAGTAGCCGCCGATGTCGACGGTGTTGCCCTGCGCCTCGTTGAGCTCGGCGACGATGGTCTCCTCGTTGTCGGCGAGCGACTTGGCCAGCGGCCCGAAGTGGTCGGCGAGTTCCTTGTCCTCGGTCTGGTTCGCCAGCTCCTGGGCCCAGTACAGCGCGAGGTAGAACTGGCTGCCCCGGTTGTCGAGTTCGCCGGTCTTGCGCGACGGGCTCTTGTCGTTCTCCAGCAGCTTGCCGATCGCCGAGTCCAGCGTCTTGCCCAGCAGCGTGGCGCGCACGTTGTCGGTCTTGGACCCCATGTCCTCGAAACACGCACCGAGAGCGAGGAATTCGCCGAGCGAATCCCACCGCAGGTGGTTCTCCTCGACGAGCTGGTGGACGTGCTTGGGCGCCGACCCGCCCGCGCCGGTCTCGTAGAGCCCGCCGCCGGCCATCAGTGGCACGATCGAGAGCATCTTGGCGCTGGTGCCCAGCTCCAGGATCGGGAACAGGTCGGTGAGGTAGTCGCGCAGGATGTTGCCGGTCACCGCGATGGTGTCCTGACCGCGCGTCACGCGCTCGAGCGTGTACCGCATGGCCCACACCTGCGGCATGATCTGGATGTGAAGGCCCTCGGTGTCGTGGTCCTTCAGGTACTCCTTGACCTTCTTGCGCAGCTCGGCCTCGTGCGGACGTTCGGTGTCGAGCCAGAACACCGCGGTCATGCCCGATGCGCGCGCCCTGGTGACGGCCAGCTTCACCCAGTCCCGGATCGGGGCGTCCTTGACGATCGGCATGCGCCAGATGTCGCCCTCTTCGACGTTCTGGCTCAGCAGCACCTCGCCGGTGTCGATGTCGACGATGTCGGCAACCCCGGCCTCGGGGATCTCGAACGTCTTGTCGTGGCTGCCGTACTCCTCGGCTTTCTGCGCCATCAATCCGACGTTGGGGACGGTGCCCATCGTGGTCGGGTCGAACTGGCCGTTGGTCTTACACCAGTTGATCATCTCCTGGTAGATCCGGGAGAACGTCGACTCCGGGTTGACGGCCTTGGTGTCCTTGGTGCGGCCGTCGGCGCCGTACATCTTGCCGCCGAGGCGGATCATCGCGGGCATCGAGGCGTCGACGATGACGTCCGACGGGGAGTGGAAGTTGGTGATGCCGCGCGCCGAGTCGACCATGGCCAGTTCGGGCCGGTGCTCATGGCAGGCGTGGATGTCGTTGATGATCTCCTCGCGCGTCGACGCGGGCAGCTGCTCGATCTTGTCGTAGAGATCGCTCATCCCGTTGTTGACGTTGACGCCGAGCTCGTCGAACAGCTTCTGGTGCTTGGCGAACGCCTCTTTGTAGAACACCTTCACCGCGTGGCCGAACACGATCGGGTGGCTGACCTTCATCATGGTCGCCTTGACGTGCAGCGAGAACATCACGCCGGTCTCGTAGGCGTCCTGCATCTGCTCTTCGTAGAACTCGCACAGAGCCTTCTTGCTCATGTACATGCTGTCGATGATGTCGCCGGCGTCGAGCTTGACCTCGGGCTTGAGGACGATCTCCTCGCCACCCTTCGTGGTGAGCACCATCTTGACCTTGCGGTCCTTGTCGATGGTCATCGACTTCTCACCGTGGTAGAAGTCGCCGTGCTTCATGGTCGCGACGTGGGTGCGCGACGCCATCGACCACTCGCCCATGCTGTGCGGGTGCTTGCGGGCGTACTCCTTGACCGCCTTGGGGGCGCGCCGATCCGAGTTGCCCTCGCGCAGAACAGGGTTCACCGCGCTGCCGAGGCAGTTGGCGTAGCGGGCGCGGATCTCCTTCTCCTCGTCGGTCTTCGGATCACCCGGGAAGTCGGGCAGGTCGTAACCCTTGGCCTTGAGTTCCTTGATCGCGGCCAGCAGCTGCGGCACCGAGGCGCTGATGTTGGGCAGCTTGATGATGTTGGTGTCCGGGTCCTGGGTGAGCTTGCCGAGCTCGCCGAGGTTGTCCGGTACTCGCTGCTCGTCGGTCAGCCGCTCGGGGAATTCGGCGAGGATGCGGGCGGCGACGGAGATGTCACTGGTCTCGACGTTGATGCCCGCGGGCTCGGCGAACGTCCGCACGATCGGCAGGAAACCGTATGTCGCCAGCAACGGCGCCTCGTCGGTCAGCGTGTAGATGATGGTCGGCTGCTCGGCGCTCATGTGGTGTTCTCCCGGCGTCAGATCGAAGCTCCGCTTTGTCGGTTACGACGCTACCCGGCAGCGACCCGCCCGGTTACGCCTCCCTGCAGATCCGCCCGCGCTGGTGGCAGGTCCGCCGGACGGTGAGATAAGCTTCCTCACGGTCATGAGCGCCAGCGTCAAGCCCCGGCTTGCTGGCCGGCAACCCTCCAACCGCGGTGGGGTGCCCCGGGTGATGACCAGGTTGAGTAGCCATGACGGCTACGCGGCAAGCGCGGGTCCGCGCCGACGGACCCCCAGACACAGATGGAGGTCCGTTTCGCATGAGCACGCCAGAAGACCTGATCGCGAACTGGTCGTTCGAGACCAAGCAGGTCCACGCCGGCCAAACGCCTGACGCGGCGACCAACGCCCGCGCACTGCCGATCTACCAGACCACCTCCTACACCTTCCGCGACACCGACCACGCCGCGGCGCTGTTCGGGCTGGCCGAGACCGGCAACATCTACACGCGGATCATGAACCCGACCACCGACGTCGTCGAACAGCGCATCGCCGCGCTCGAAGGCGGTGTCGCGGCGCTGTTCCTGTCCTCCGGACAGGCGGCCGAGACCTTCGCGATCCTGAACCTGGCGAAGGCCGGGGACCACATCGTCTCGAGCCCGCGTCTCTACGGCGGCACGTACAACCTGTTCCACTACACGCTGCCGAAGCTGGGCATCGAGGTCAGCTTCGTCGAGAACCCCGACGACCTCGACAGCTGGCGGGCCGCGGTGCGCCCCACCACCAAGGCGTTCTTCGGGGAGACGATCTCCAACCCCCAGATCGACATCCTCGACATTCCTGCCGTCGCCGGCGTCGCCCACGACAACGGCGTCCCGCTGATCGTCGACAACACGATCGCGACCCCGTACCTGATCCAGCCGTTGAGCCACGGCGCCGACATCGTCGTGCACTCGGCCACCAAGTACCTCGGCGGGCACGGCAACGCGATCGCCGGCGTGATCGTCGACGGCGGCACCTTCGACTGGACCAACGGCCGCTTCCCCGGCTTCACCGATCCGGACCCGAGCTATCACGGGGTGGTGTTCGCCGAACTCGGCCCGCCGGCGTATGCGCTCAAGGCCCGCGTGCAGTTGCTGCGCGACCTCGGCTCGGCCGCCGCACCGTTCAACGCGTTCCTGATCGCCCAGGGGCTCGAGACGCTGAGCCTACGACTGGAACGCCACGTCGCCAACGCGCAGCGGGTCGCCGAATACCTGGCAGGCCACGACGACGTGCTTTCGGTCAACTACGCCGGGCTGCCCACCTCGCCGTGGTACGAGCTCGGAAAGAAGTTGGCGCCGAAGGGAACCGGTGCCGTGTTGGCGTTCGAGCTGGCCGGCGGCGTCGATGCGGGCAAGGCCTTCGTCAACGCGCTCACCCTGCACAGCCACGTCGCGAACATCGGTGACGTGCGCTCGCTGGTGATCCACCCGGCCTCCACCACGCACGCGCAGCTGAGCCCCGAGGAGCAGCTCGCCAGCGGGGTCACCCCCGGACTGGTGCGGCTCGCCGTCGGCATCGAGGGCATCGACGACATCCTCGCCGACCTCGAACAGGGTTTCGCGGCCGCCAAGGCGATCGCCTGAAACCGAAGAGACCGCAAGTGACAATTTCTGACGTGCCCATCACGACCTTGCCCGCAGAAGGCGAGCTCGGCGTCGTCGACATCGGCCCGCTGACCCTGGAGAGCGGCGTGGTGCTCGATGACGTGTCCATCGCCTTCCAGCGCTGGGGTGAGCTGTCGCCCGCCCGCGACAACGTGGTGATGGTGCTGCATGCGCTGACCGGCGACTCCCACATCACCGGCCCCGCCGGCCCCGACCACCCCACCCCCGGCTGGTGGGACGGCGTCGCCGGACCGGGCGCCCCGATCGACACCGACCGCTGGTGTGCGGTGTCGACGAACGTCCTCGGCGGCTGCCGCGGTTCGACAGGACCGTCGTCGATCGCCCCTGACGGCAGGCCCTGGGGCTCCCGCTTCCCCACCGTGACGATCCGCGACCAGGTGGCCGCCGACCTCGCCGCACTGGAGGCGCTCGGCGTCACCCAGGTCGCGGCCGTGGTGGGCGGTTCGATGGGCGGCGCCCGTGCGCTCGAGTGGATCGTCGGGCATCCCGACACCGTCCGCTCCGCGCTGATCCTGGCCGTCGGCGCCCGCGCGACCGCCGACCAGATCGGCACGCAGAGCACCCAGGTCGCCGCGATCAAGGCCGATCCGGACTGGTGCGGCGGCGACTACCACGACACCGGGCGCACACCGTCGACCGGACTGGCGATCGCCCGCCGCTTCGCCCACCTGACCTACCGGGGCGAACTCGAATTGGACAACCGGTTCGGCAACGACGCCCAGGGCGACGAGAACCCGACGACCGGCGGCCGGTACGCGGTGCAGAGCTACCTGGAGTACCAGGGCGACAAGCTCGTCGAGCGGTTCGACGCGGGCACCTACGTCACGCTGACCGATGCGCTGTCGAGTCACGACGTCGGCCGCGCTCGCGGCGGAGTGCGGGCCGCACTGGCGGGCTGCCGGGTGCCCGCGCTGGTCGGCGGCGTCACCTCCGACCGGCTCTATCCGTTGCGGCTGCAGGAGGAGCTGGCCGAGATGCTGCCCGGCTGCGCGGGTCTGGAGGTCGTCGACTCGATCTACGGCCACGACGGCTTCCTGGTCGAGACCGAGGCCGTCGGCAAGCTGATCCGGCGCACCCTGGAGTTGGCGGCGCGATGACCCAGGAGTCGACCGACCCGTCGCTGTCCTTCGGCGCCCAGGCCGCGGCGTACGAGCGGGGCCGGCCGTCGTATCCGCCCGAAGCCATCGACTGGCTGCTGCCCGGCGGCGCCCACACCGTGCTCGACCTCGGTGCGGGTACCGGCAAGCTCACCACGCGGCTGGTCGAACGCGGCCTCGACGTCATCGCCGTCGACCCGATCCCCGAGATGCTCGAGGTGCTGACGGGGTCGCTGCCCGACACCCCGGCGCTGCTCGGCACGGCCGAGGAGATCCCGTTGGACGACGACAGCGTCGACGCGGTGCTCGTCGCGCAGGCCTGGCACTGGTTCGACCCCGAACGCGCCATCAAGGAGGTGTCCCGGGTGCTGCGGCCCGGCGGGCGGCTCGGGCTGGTGTGGAACACCCGCGACGAACGCATGGGCTGGGTCAAGGATCTGGGCCGCATCATCGGCCACGAGAACGATCCGTTCACCGATCGGGTGTCGCTGCCGAAGCCGTTCACCGGCATCGAACGCCACCACGTCGAGTGGACGAATTACCTGACACCGCAGGCACTCATCGATCTGGTGGCCTCTCGCAGCTACTGCATCACCTCCCCCGCCGATGTGCAGACCCGCACGCTGGACCGGGTCCGCGAACTGCTCGCGACCCATCCGGCGCTGGTGAACGCGACGGGGCTGGCGTTGCCGTACGTCACGGTGTGCATCCGGGCCACGCTGTCCTGATCCTTCGCCGAGCGCACGGTTGTTGCCGGACCCTCTCGGGCGATGCGTACGACAACCGTGCGCTGGGCGGTCAGGCCTGGGTGGTGGTGAGCCGGCGCAGCTGCGCCGAGGCCACCGACACCGCCGCGAGGTCGGGTTCGGCGATGCCGCGGAACTCCTCCATCGTGCGCCGGGCGCGTTCCAGTCGCGGCCGGTTGTAGGCCTCGAACTCCTCGACCACGCTGACGTCGTCGGTGACCGGATACACACGACGGCTCACGTCGAGGGTGAGACCCCGCAGTGAGCGGTACAGGTCCTCCCGCAATGCCAGCCGGGCGAGTGAGTGCCAGCGGCCTGCGCGCGGCAGCGACGACACCGCGAGCAGCAGCGTGTCCACCCCGAGGTGGTCGGACAGCTCGAAATAGATGTGCGCGAGTTTCGTGGCGTCCTCGTCGTGCAGGTGGGCCAGGTCGACGATGTCGAGAAGGCTGAACGCGTACAGGGATTCGCTGATGGTCCCCGCGATCGCCGACGGCACACCCTGCTCGACCATCTCCTCGCGCGCCCGCGTGACCGCGGCCAGTTCGTTGCCGCGCAGCATCGCCCCGAGCTTGCCGCGCAGGGTCGCGACGTGGTGGGTGAACCGGGTTGTCTCGCAGTCGATCTGCAACGGTGCGGGCCGGTTGAGCAGGAACCAGCGCGCCGCCCGGTCGAGGAGTCTGCGGCCCTCGATGATCAGTGCATTGGTCAGCGCGGGCGGGAGGCCGGCGGCGTAGACGTCGGCCCACAGCGCGTCGAGGTCGAACACCTCGGACACCACCGCGTGTGCCCGCACGATGTCGCCCGTCGTCGCGCCCGTCTCCTCGGCGAGCCGGAACGCGAAGGTCAGCCCGGAGGTGGCGAGCATGTGGTTGACGATCGCGGTGGCCACGATCTCCCGGCGCAGCGGATGGTCGGGCAGCCGGTCGCCGAGCCGCCGCCGCATGGTGGCCGGGAAGTAGCGACGCAGCATGTCGCCGAAATGCGGGTCGTCCAGCTCGTCGTGGGCGAGCAGATCGGCCTTGAGGTCGAGTTTGACGTGGGCCATCAGCGTCGCCAGCTGCGGTCGCGTCAGACCCTCCCCCGCCTTGGCGAGTTCGGCGAATTCTCGTGCGCTGGGCATGATCTCGCGTTCGCGGTGCAGGCCGCGCCGCCGCTCCAGGTCGGTGGTCATCCTGGCGTGCACGCTGACCATCTGGGCGGCGTTGGACTGTGCGTCGCCGAGCAGCCGGTTGTGGGCGCGGTTGTTGTCCAGCACGAGGGCGGCGACCTCGTCGGTCATTTCCGCGAGCAGCCCGTTGCGGGCGCTGCGGGGCAGCAGGTCCGCGCCCACCGCGGCGTCGAGCATGATCTTGATGTTGACCTCGTGGTCGGAGCAGTCGACGCCGGCCGCGTTGTCGATCGCGTCGGTGTTCACGCATCCGCCGCGGCGGGCGAATTCGACGCGGCCCCGTGGCGACACCCCGAGGTTGCCGCCTTCGACGATCACCCGCGCGCGCACCTGGTCGGCGTCGACGCGCAGGCTGTCGTTGACCTTGTCGGCGACGTCGGAGTGCTGTTCGTCGGAGGCCTTGACGTAGGTGCCGACGCCGCCGTTGAAGAGCAGATCGACCGGGGCCCGCAGGATGTGGCTGATGAGTTCGTTGGGGGTCAGCGTGGCCGACGCGTCCGCGATGCCCAGTGCGGTGCGCATCTGCGCCGAGACCGGGATGGTCTTGGCGGTGCGCGGCCACACCCCGCCGCCGGCGCTGATCAGCGCGCGGTCGTAGTCGTCCCAGGAAGAGCGGGGCAGGTCGAACAGCCGCTGCCGCTCGCGGTGGGCGCGGTCGCCGGCAGGGTCGGGGTCGACGAAGATGTGCCGGTGGTCGAACGCGGCGACCAGACGGATGCCGCGGCGCAGCAGCATGCCGTTGCCGAACACGTCGCCGCTCATGTCGCCGATGCCGACCACCCGGTATTCGCCCTCGTCGGGGTCGATGCCCAGCGTCGCGAGGTGACTGTCGCCGCTGACCCACGCGCCGCGCGCGGTGATGCCCATCGCCTTGTGGTCGTAGCCCGCGGATCCGCCGGAGGCGAAGGCGTCGCCGAGCCAGTAGCCACGCTGGGTGGCGACGGCGTTGGCGGTGTCGGAGAACGTCGCGGTGCCCTTGTCGGCGGCGACGACGAGGTATGGGTCGGCGTCGTCGTGGCACACCACACCGCTGTGCGGGGGCGTGGTCCCGGGGGCGGCGCTGTCGACGACGTCGAGCAGCGCCGAGATGAACTGCCGGTAGCAGCGCAGGCCCCGGCTGCGCGCGGCGGCCGGGTCGGTGCCCGGGGTCGGCCGCACGACGAACACACCCTTCGCGCCGACGGGCACGATCACCGCGTTCTTCACCGCTTGGGCCTTGACCAGGCCGAGCACCTCGGTGCGGTAGTCGTCGTGACGGTCGGACCAGCGCAGCCCGCCGCGCGCCACCAGACCGAAGCGCAGGTGAACGCCCTCGAAGTCCGGGGCGTAGACGAAGATCTCCGACAGCGGCCGCGGCTGGGGCAACTCGTCGATGTCCTGGGCGCGCAGCTTGTGGACCAGATACGGCGCCGCGGCGCTCAACGCCTCGGGTGCGAACGCGTTCGTGCGGTCCGTCGCCTCGATGAGGTTGCGGTAGGCACGCAGGATTCGGTCGGCGTCGATGTGTACGACGCGGTCGATCTGCGCGGCCAATTCCTCTGCGGCGTCTGCCATCTCGGCCTGGCGCTGCGGACTGTGCGCTGAGCGGTCGCCGCCGCCGAAACGCGCCTCGAACAACGCGACGGCCGCCTGCGCGGCGGCCGGATGTTCGAGCAGCACGCTCTGGATGCGGCCCTGCCCGTACGGCATCGGCGACTGGCGCAGGTAGCGGCTGTAGCTGCGCAGTACGCACACCTGCCGCCATGTCAGGCCGGCCGCGGGCACCAGGGTGTTGAAGTTGTCGGCCTCGGCGCGGCCGGTCCAGATCGCGTGGAAGGTCTCGCGGATGCGCTGGTCGGTCTCGCGCCAGTCCCTGGCGAACCCGGCGGCGGCCTCGCGGCCGGTCTGCAGCACGAGATCGTAGACGTGGACCGGGGTTCCGTCGGGGCGGGTGGTTGACGTGGTGTGTTCGTGCAGGACTTCGAGGTCCATGCTCTGCAGCGCCGGAAGCATGCGCCGCAGCGGTACGGGCCGCGCGGCGGCGAGGACGAACCGCAGACGGGCGTCGTCTTCGGTGCGGGCCAGTTCCACGGCGATGTCGTCGCCGCTCAATGCGTCGATACGGGCGGAGTGCACGTCCACGGAAGCCCCTGTCGGTCAAAAGATCTCGGTCGTGGCGATACGCCACGAGGATCTGACCTCGGTGGCAGCGCCGCCATCCGTTGATGAGTCTGGCCTGTGTTGCGTGCGAGCCGCAGTGACATTCAGTCACGAGTCGGTGCGGACTGCTTACAGTGTGTAACGCCCGCCGAACGTGAGCCTGTGCACGAGTTTCGCGCGATTTCTCGCGCGCGGGCTCACGCTCGGCGAAGGGAAGAAGGGGCTAGCTGGTGCCGAGCGGGTCGATCGTCCACGCGACGTAGAGCATCGTCGCGCTGACCGTGGCGGTCGTGACGACGTCGACCATCCTGCTGCGCACCACCAGCAACCCGGCCCGCTCGTCGGGCAGCGAGATGCGCAGCGCCGCAGCAACACCCACACCCACGGCGAGGACCAGCGCACCACGCCGCCAGTAGCCGGCGATCACCAGACCGAACGCGGCGACGACTATCAGGCCGACCACGAGGATCGGCCACTGTCCCGCGAAGACCTTGCGGGCGAACTCCTTGACGGTCACCCGCGCGCGAGGACCTCGGCGCGCTCGACGACGTTCGTCAGCAGGAACGCGCGCGTCAGCGGGCCGACGCCGCCGGGGTTGGGCGACACGTGGCCCGCGACATCCCACACATCGGGGGCGACGTCGCCGACGAGCTTGCCGTTGTCGTCGCGGCTGACCCCGACGTCGATCACCGCCGCACCCGGCTTCACCATCTCCGCGGTCACCATGTGCGGCACCCCCGCCGCGGCGACGATGATGTCGGCCTCGAGGGTGAACTGCGGCAGGTGTCGGGTCGCGGTGTGGCACAACGTGACCGTGGCGTTCTCCGACCGGCGGGTCAGCAGCAGTCCGAGCGGACGGCCGACCGTCACGCCGCGACCGATCACCACCACGTGCGCCCCGGCTATCTCCACCTCGTAGCGCCGCAGCAGATGCACGATCCCGCGCGGGGTGCACGGCAGCGGCGCGGGTTCGTTGAGCACGAGCCGGCCCAGGTTCGTCGGATGCAGGCCGTCGGCGTCCTTACCCGGGTCGATGCGTTCGAGGGCGGCGTTCTCGTCCAACTGACCCCGAGGCAGCGGGAGCTGCACGATGTAGCCGGTGCACTCCGGGTTGGCGTTGAGCTCGTCGATCGTCGCATCGAGTTCGGCCTGGCTGATGTCGGCGGGCAGGTCGCGGCGGATCGAGTTGATCCCGACCTTCGCGCAGTCGGAGTGCTTCCCGCGGACATAGGCGTGCGAACCCGGATCGTCACCGACGAGCACCGTCCCCAGCCCCGGGGTGCGGCCCTGCGCGGTCAGCGCGGCCACCCGTTCCTTGAGGTCGACGAAGATCTCGTCGCGCGTGGCTTTACCGTCCAGCGTTATCGCACCCACGTCAGTCAGTTTGTCACGTCGGTGTGGCAGGCTTCGGGTATGAACACCCCGCCCGATGTGTTCACCCCGGCCAAGCTGGGCCCGGTGACGCTGCGCAACCGCATCATCAAGGCCGCGACGTTCGAGGCGGCGACGCCGAACGCGCTGGTCACCGATGATCTGATCCACTATCACCGGCTGCCCGCGGCCGGCGGCGTGGGCATGACCACGGTCGCCTACTGCGCGGTGGCGCCCGGCGGCCGCACCGACGGCTGGCAGATCTGGATGCGTCCGGAGGCGGTGCCCGGACTGCGCCGCCTGACCGAGGCCGTGCACTCCGAGGGCGCGGCGATCAGCGCGCAGATCGGCCATGCCGGCCCGGTCGCCAACGCCCGCACGAACAAGGCGAAGGCGCTGGCGCCGGTGCGGTTCTTCAACCCGCTGTCGATGCGGTTCGCCAAGAAGGCCACCCGCGAGGACATCGCCGACGTGACCGCGGCGCACGCCAACGCCGCCCGCCTGGCGATCGAGTCCGGTTTCGACGCCGTCGAGATCCACCTCGGCCACAACTACCTCGCCAGTTCGTTTCTGTCGCCACTGATCAACAAGCGCAAGGACGAGTTCGGTGGGTCGCTGGAGAACCGCGCCAAGGTCGCGCGCGGCGTGGTGCAGGCCGTCCGCGAGGCGGTCGGGAACCAGATCGCGGTGACCGCGAAACTCAACATGACCGACGGCATCCGCGCGGGCATCCCGCTCGAGGAGTCGCTGCAGACCGCCAAGTGGCTCGAGGAGGACGGCGGGCTGGACGCCCTGGAGCTCACCGCCGGCAGCTCCCTGGTCAACCCGCTCTACCTGTTCCACGGCGACGCCCCGGTCAAGGAGTTCGCGGGCGCGTTCAAACCGCCGCTGAGCTGGGGCATCCGCATGACCGGTAAGAAGTTCTTCCGCGAATACCCCTACCGCGAGGCGTTCCTGCTCGACAAGGCCCGGCTGTTCCGCGCCGAACTGACGATGCCGCTGATCCTGCTCGGGGGCATCACCAACCGCGAGACCATGGACCTCGCGATGGCCGAGGGGTTCGAGTTCGTCGCGATGGGTCGCGCCCTGCTCGCCGAACCCGATCTGCTGCAACGCATTCAGGCCGAGGATGTGCGCGGGTCGGTCCGCTCGGCGTGTACCCACTGCAACAAGTGCATGGCCACGATCTACAGCCACACCTACTGCGTGGTGACCGGCGCCCCGGATTCGCTGCCCGTACTGGGGTGAGGCCGTGGAGGCGACCAACGACGCGATGGTCACCTACCGCTACGTGCGAGTCGGGCTGGTCGCGCTGGTCGTCTTCCTGGCCGTATCCGTCGGCCTGACCTGGCAGCAGACCTGTCTGCAGAGTTCGATCAGCGCGTTCTTCTACACCCGCAGCCACGCGGTGTTCGTCGCCGCGCTGTGCGCCGCCGGGATCTGCCTGATCGCCTATCAGGGCAGCCGGCTCGGTGAGGACGCGCTGCTGAACTTCTCGGGCTTCCTCGCGTTCGTCGTCGCGTTGATCCCCACCGACGCCGACGGCCTGTGCCAGCCCTGGTTGCCGACCGAGGCCGACCCGTACGGCGCGGTCGCCAACAACATCACCGCCCTGTTCGTCGCCGCGCTCGCGGGCTGCGCACTCTATGTGGCCCTGCAGAAGTGGCGTCCGCGGCAGCACCCGCCCACCGCCGAACCCGACCACTGCGCCTCGCTGTGGAAACGCATCGCCGGGGTGCTGCTGCGCATCGAACCGTGGCTGCCCAAGGCGCTGTTCGCGCTCGTCGTGGCCGGGGCGCTGCTGTCGTTCTGGGACTGGTTCCTGGACCGCGCACACGTCATCGCCGCAGTCGCCTTCTTCCTCGGCATCGTGTTGGTGGCGGTCTATCACGCCTGCTACGCGCGCGCCGCCGATCGCACCCGCCTGGCCCGGTTCTACGCCGCGATCGCCGCGGTGATGCTGGCGACGGTGGTGCTCGCGGTCGTCTTCCTGCTCGCCGACGTGCGGTTCGGCGTCTTCGTCGTCGAGGCGGCGCTGATCGCCGAGTTCGCGGTGTTCTGGGGTGTGCAGACGTGGGACGTGTGGGATCCCGATGACCGCTACCCCGACGCCGCGGTGCCGAGCCTCGCCGACGCGAGGTGATGATCAGCCGGAATCTCCTGGCCTACCTATAGAGTTGGTCCCGATGAGCCGACCGTCCCCACCTGCGCTGACCGTTCGGTACGAAGGATCCACCCGCAGTTTCGCCCCCGGCAACGACGTTGTCATCGGGCGCGATCTGCGGGCCGACGTCCGTATCGCCCACCCCCTGATCTCACGCGCGCACCTGGTGCTGCGCTTCGACCAAGGCCGCTGGGTGGCGATCGACAACGGCAGCCTCAACGGCATGTTCGCCAACGGCCGCCGCGTCCCCGCGGTGGACATCCGCGACGGGCAGACCCTCAACATCGGCAACCCCGACGGCCCGCAGCTGATCTTCGAGGTCGGCCGCCATCAGGGTTCGGCGGGGCGGCCGCCGCAGACCACCGCGGTCCCCGTCGCACGCGCGGCGACCGGCGGCTGGACCCCGAGCGCGCCGCCGGCGTCCCGGCCGCAGCCGCGTTACCCCACCGGGGCGCAGCCGCCGGTGTATCCGTCCGGGCCGCAGGCGCACCACGCGCCGCCACCTCCCCCGCCGGCGCGGCCACACACCGCAGGCCACGCCATGTCCGTGCCGCCGCTGTCGGAGCAGGCCGCGCTCGAGCCGGTGACCCGGATGGGGCCGACGGCGGCGCCGCGGTCCGCCGACGCGGGGAACCTCGCGACGAGCATGCTGCGCATCCTGCGCCCTGGCCGGGCCCCGGAGGCGCCGGCCGGAGCGATCAAGATCGGTCGCGCGAGCGACAACGACATCGTCATCCCCGACGTGCTGGCCTCCCGCCACCACGCCTCACTGGTCCCCGCGGCCGGCGGCACCGAGATCGTCGACGCCCGCAGCATCAACGGCACGTTCGTCAACGGCGCCCGAGTCGAATCGGCACTGCTGCGTGAGGGCGACACCGTCACGATCGGCAACGTCGACCTGGTGTTCTCGGGCGGCACGCTGGTGCGGCGCACCGAGACCGCAGCAGCGACGGCCACCGGCGGCCTCGACGTCCGCGCCATCACATGGACGATCGAGAACAACAAGACCCTGCTCGACAACATCTCGTTGACCGCGCGCCCCGGAACGCTGACCGCGGTGATCGGGCCGTCCGGTGCGGGCAAGTCGACGTTCGCGCGGCTGGTCGCCGGCTACACCCATCCGACCGCGGGCTCGGTGGCGTTCGAGGGCCACAACATCCACTCCGAGTACGCCTCGCTGCGCTCCCGGATCGGGATGGTCCCGCAGGACGACGTGGTGCACGGACAGCTGACCGTCAAACAGGCGCTGATGTACGCCGCCGAACTGCGGCTGCCCCCGGACACCACGAAGGCCGACCGCGAGCAGGTCGTCATGCAGGTCCTCGAGGAACTCGAGATGACCAAACACCTCGAGACCCGCGTCGACAAACTGTCCGGTGGCCAGCGCAAACGCGCATCGGTCGCGCTGGAGCTGCTGACCGGCCCGTCGCTGCTGATCCTCGACGAGCCCACCTCGGGTCTGGACCCGGCGCTGGACCGGCAGGTCATGACGATGCTGCGCCAGCTCGCCGACGCCGGCCGCGTCGTGCTGGTGGTGACGCACTCGCTGACCTATCTCGACGTGTGCGATCAGGTGCTGCTGCTGGCCCCCGGCGGCAAGACCGCGTTCTGCGGGCCGCCCAGCGAGATCGGCCGGGCGATGGGCACCACGAACTGGGCCGACATCTTCAGCTCGGTGGCCAGCGACCCCGAGGCCGCCAATCAGCGGTTCCTCGCACTCAACGGGCCCCCGCCCACGGATCAGCAAGCTTCCGACGACGAACCAAGCGATCTCGGCGCACCGTCGAAGACGAGTCTGCGCCGGCAGTTCTCGACCATCGCGCGGCGCCAGATGCGGCTGATCATCTCCGACCGCGGCTACTTCGTGTTCCTGGCGCTGCTGCCGTTCATCATGGGCGTGCTGTCGCTGTCGGTGCCCGGCACCGTCGGCTTCGGGATCCCGGACCCGATGGGCGACGCACCCAACGAACCCGGTCAGATCCTGGTGCTGCTCAACGTCGGTGCGATCTTCATGGGCACCGCGCTGACGGTGCGCGACCTGATCGGCGAACGGGCGATCTTCCGGCGCGAGCAGGCCGTTGGTCTGTCGACGACGGCGTACCTGTTCGCGAAGGTCTGCATCTACGCGGTGTTCGCGATTCTGCAGTCCTCGATCGTCACCGCGATCACGATCGCCGGTAAGGGTGCCCCCACCCAGGGCGCGTTGACGTTCCTCAGCCCGACGGCGGAGTTGTTCGTGGTCATGGGTGCGACGACGGTGACCGCCGCGATGGTCGGTTTGGCGCTGTCGGCGCTGGCGAAGTCCAACGAGCAGATCATGCCGCTGCTGGTGGTGGCGGTGATGAGCCAGTTGGTGTTCTCCGGCGGCATGATCCCGGTCACCGATCGGCTCGTGCTCGACCAGCTGTCCTGGTTCACCCCGGCGCGGTGGGGCTTCGCCGCCTCGGCGTCGACGATCGATCTGATCAAGCTGGTCCCGGGTCCGCTGACCCCCAAGGACTCGCACTGGGAGCACACCGGCTCGGCCTGGTGGTTCGACATGGCGATGCTCGGCGCGCTGTGCGCCGGGTATCTGAGCTTCGTTCGCTGGAAGATCCGGCTCAAAACCGGTTAGTTTCAGTTTCAACAAGGTTCGGCAAATATTCGCGTCCGCGTCATTAGTGAGGTTATGGTGGTCCCTGTGCGCGGCCGACCCGCCGTGGTCGGTCGCCGTCGAAAGGCGCGTGAGAAGGGGGGCCCGGTGAACGCACCAGCGGCACCCCCTGTCCGCCGGGAGTCGTGGGCCACTCCTGATCTCGGCGAGGCCTTCGACCTGCTGCGAACCGAATACGGCGCCAGCCTGCGGATGAGGGAATCCCGCACAAAGGCCCGCGCGTTGAGCGTGGACCGGCGTCAGACGTCGGCGTTCGAATGCCATGACGTGCGGCTGCCCGCCCAGCTGCAGTTCGACGTCGAGGACTACGGCGCCGTGGTCATCGCCGAGCTGCAGGCCGGCACGGTCACCGCCAACAGCGATGCCCACGGGGTGTCCTACCGGCGCGGTGACGTGTTCATGTCCAACTTCCCCGGCGCGCATTACCGCTGCCACTGTGACCACGCGTTATCCCACACGGTGACCATCCCGGTGCGGGTGCTGGCGCAGTCGGCCGGTGTCGCACCGTCGTCGCTGCGGTTCATGTCCGGCAACCCCGTCAGCACCGCGGCCGCCGAATTGTGGGTCAACACCCTCACGTCCGTCGAGCGGCTGCTCGCCGACCCGGTGACGGCGAACCCGATCGTGCTCGGCAAGGCCGCCCGCATGCTGGCGACGCGGGTGCTCGAGATCTTCCCGATGACCCGCACTCCCGGCACCGAACACCCCGGCCGGCTGGTGCCCAACTTCCTGCGCCGCGCGATCGGCTACATGGAGGAGAACGCCGACGGCGACATCGGCGTCGCCGACATCGCCGCGGCGGTCGAGCTCACCCCCGACGGTGTGACCTATCTGTTCCGTCGGCACCTCGGGGTGGCCCCGCTCGAGCACCTGCGGCGCATCCGACTGGACCGCGCCCACCGCGAACTGCTCGACCAGGCCCCCGAATCGACGACGGTGTTCGCGATCGCGGCGCGCTGGGGTTTCGTCGACCTGGCGGCCTTCGAGGAGCAGTACTACGGCTCCTATGGTCAGAGCCCGCAGGTCACGCTGCAAGCCGGCTGACCGGTAGATTCACGAGGTGACACGCGCGCTGCACCTGGTTCGACGCTGCCTGGCCGGCGCTCCGGCGACGTTCGTCTGGCTGGCCGTCCTGGCCGCCACCACCTGGATTCAGCGTGAAGCGGGGCGGGAGCGCGCACAGCTGCTGCGCAGCCAGTCCACCAACCTCAACCATCTGTCGGAGGAACCGACGCGGGTGCTGGCGGCAAGCCTGTTCTGGCTCGACGGCAGCAGGTGGTGGCCGTACGTGCCTGCGTTCGTCACCGTGCTCGCCCCGGCCGAACGGCGGCTCGGCACCACGCGGTGGCTGCTGGTCGGCACCGCCGCGCACGTCACCGGCACCTATCTCGGTCAGGGGTATCTGCGCAGGTCGATCCGAGCCGAACAGGCCCCGCCGAAGCTGGCCGATGCCCGCGACGTGGGGGTCAGCTACTTCCTGCTCGGCGTTGCGGGGACGCTGTCGGCGTACCTGCCCCGCCGCTACCGCGGAGTCCTGCGCGCGGCGGGTGCCGCGGCGCTGACCGCCAACGTGATCGCGCGGCCGACGTTCACCGAGGTCGGCCACCTCAGCGCCTACGTGACCGGGCTGGCGCTGACCCCGATCGCTCCGGGACGTGACCGGCGGCCGTATCCGGGTACACAGGGGTATGCGCGCCACTGAGGTCAGGGCTCTCGGCGAGGTCGCCGGTGAGGGTGTCACGGTTCTGCACGGCGTCGTCCGCGGGATGCACAAGGGCATCGCTAGCCGGGTGTTCGCGTCGGTCGGCCCGGCAGCACGGCCGGTCCAGGTGATCCACGACGCCATCGCCGAGACCGTCTACACCGCTGTCGGCGCAGCGGGACAGCGCATCCCCGAGGCGATCGGCGCATTGGCGGCCAACCGGTTCGACGACGACATGCCCGTCGACCGGCTCCCCCGCGCCGCGGAGGCGATCGCTGCGCTCAACGGCATCTACGGCGATGAACTCGCCGACCGCGGCAACGCGTTGGCCACCACCATGGCGGTGCGCCTCAACGGCCACGCGGTCGATCTCGCGCCCGCGCCGCTGGCCCGGGCGTTCCCCGAGGCGACGAACCGCATCGTGGTGTTCGTGCACGGGCTGTGCCAGACCGAGTCGTCATGGCGCCGCCCGCCGCGGATCGCCACCCCCGACCCGCGGCCCTACGGCGAGCGGCTGCGCGACGATCTCGGCTTCACCCCCGTCGACGTCCGGTACAACACCGGGCTGCACATCTCGACCAACGGGCACGCGCTCGACGAACTGCTCGTCGCGCTGACCGAGGCGTGGCCGGTGCCGGTGTCCGACATCGCGCTCGTCGGGCATTCGATGGGTGGGCTGGTGGTGCGCAGCGCCTGCCACTACGGCGCCGAGAACGGCGACGACTGGACCCGACGGGTCCGGCAGGTCGTCTGTCTCGGCTCGCCGCACCTGGGCGCCGATCTGGAGAAGAGCGTCAACGCCGCGTCGTGGGCGTTGGCGAAGTTGCGCGAAACCCGTTCACTTGCACAGTTTCTCAACCTCCGTAGCGACGGGATCAAGGATCTGAGGTTCGGCGCGTTACTCGACGACGATTGGGGCGCGGCCGATCCCGACGAATTCCTGCGCGACCGGTGCGCCGAGGTGCCGTTCCTGCCCGATGCGTCGTACCACTTCGTGGCGACGTCGGCGGCGCCCCGGCCGGTCGGCATGGTGTTCGGCGATCACCTGGTGCGGCCGGCGAGCGCATCCGGGCGGGGCCGCCACCGCCGGATCCCGTTCGAACCAGACAACGGTCTGGTGATGACCGGGCTGCACCACTTCGACCTGCTCAACCATCCCGACATCTACGACCGGTTGGTGCACTGGCTGCACGTCAGCTAGGTCATAGTGGCGAGGTTGTGCCAAAGGTGTCGCAGACTGTCGGTGCCGCCGAACAGCGTGGTGAAGTGGGTGGAGTCGATCAACACGATGTGACCCGCCCGCGCTCCGGTCGGCGGCATCCAGATCAGCGCGTTGAACTCGGTGTTCCCAGCCGCGGTGAACGGGTGCGGACGGTCGGGGTCGACGCGCTGACGGCCCAGCACCCGCAGCTCGTCGCTCTCCGGCGCGGTCAGTTCGTAGTGCGGCAGGTGCGGGTGGAAGTTCAAGGTTGCGACGTCAGTCAGCAGTCCGGTGGTGTCGAGGTCACGAGAACCGTTGAGTGGCGCGATGTCCCGGGTGCCCGGCACTACAGCCGGGCGCAGGCCCCAGACGTTGCGCACCGGCACCCCGAGCGCCGCCATCAGTGACCGGGTGTACTGGCCGAAGCGCTGCTGACGCGGCACGAGCCGGTCACCGTGGTGTTCGTACTCCATCTGCCGTTGGCCGTAGTCCTCGGTGAACCCGACGTCATGGTGCGGGGCGAGGAGCAGGCAGGTGCCCTCGCGCTCCAGCCAGCGGGTCAACGCGGCAATCTCGTCCGCACCGGCGTGCTGGTCGGACAGCAAGTGGTCGAGTCCGAACACCATGAGGGTGTCGGCGTCGGCGAGGATGCGCTCGTCGATGGGCAGGAAGTAGCCGGCCTGGTCGACCCGTTGGAACACCGCGACGGGATGGCCGGTGGCGGCTTCGGCGACCTGTTGGAAGGCCAGCGCGGATCGGTGGAAGAGTTCGAGGGTGCCCGCGATGCCCTGCAGGAACATCGCGGCGTCGTATTCGGGGGTCTCGTAGGCCGGCCACAACACGTTGCGCACCTCGGTCATGGTCGAGAACCGGTTCTCCATGGCCGCCGGATCGCGTTGCGCCTCCCAGGGATAGCTCCACGTCCAGTAGATGCTGATTCGCCGCTTCCCGTCGTGCGCCCGGGCGGCGTGATTCTGGTTGTAAGTGCGTGCCGGTGGTCTCATGGTCGTCTCTCAGGCGCTCAGGTTTGCGAGGTGGCGCAACCCGCCGATGCCGGGTAGGAAGAAGTAGCCGCCCCCGGTCAGCGTGGTGAAGGCGGGCAGACCCTTGTGCACCGTGCGGATGGGCCGCTTCGGAACGGTGAACTCCAGTGTGCCGTCTTGCGTTCCGCAGATCGGGTCGTGTTCGTTCCCGAGCTCGTGGAACGTCTTGTCGTTAATCCATACGTTCTGAGCGAACTCGAACTGCCGGACCAGGTCGGCGCAGATGATGAACGCCGCGATGCCCCGATCGACGCCGTCGTCGGGCGCCCCCTCCGGCAGCGCGGGCCCATAGGTGGCGCCCCGCCGGATCATCCGCCGCCGGTTCATGTAATGCGCGGTGTCGCGCGGATTGAGCCTGCGCGCGTGCGCCCCGAGCGGACAGGCGTAGCCGAACGGATCCATCTTCTGATAGTCGAAATCGTTGTTGCGCTGTGGGTCCGCTCCCAGGTCCGGATCGTCCGCTTTGGGTGCGAGCACCAAAGGTGCGCCGCTGCGCCAGCGGCCCATGAACTTCGCGGCGAGCAGTTCCTGCCCCTCCGGAGTGTCCGCATGTTCGCGCAGGTAGTCGCGGAACACGGCCACGTGTTCGCGCAGCCGCCGGTAGGCCAGATAACTTCCGTTGCGGGACAATGCATCCGGCTGGGGAAGATCCCTGACGGGTCCGTTCTCGTCGGGGTAGCCGAGGATGAACTCCCCTGGCTCCAGCGGCGCACCGGAGCCCGGCGTCGGCTCCTCTCCGGATCCCTTCATCACCGGTTGCGACAGCCGGTCACGAAAGCCGAAGTGGTCGTGCGCGTAGTTGAACGGTGGGGTGGCGTTGAGGTCGAGGTGCGAGATGGACCGCACCCCCGGCGTGCGTGCGAGCAGCTTGTCGTGTTCGCCGACGCAGCGCCGGTACTCGGCGTCGTCGCGGGCGAACAGAATCGCGATGGCGTGCAGGTCCGGGGTCGCCAGGCCATCGGTCCAGTGTTCCGGTGCGCTCTCGCCGGTGTCGCCGAGGATGTCGGCGCGCGCGGCCATCCCCTCGCGGAAGGCGTCGGGGAACGTGGCCAGCGATTCGTCGGACACGCCGAGCGCGCGCAGGCCGGTCCAGGTGAACGCCAGCGTGACCCAACGCTTCGAACGATCCATGGTCTCGCGCGCCTGCGCGGCGGACTGCGTCGTGTCGATCAGCTCGGACAACCACGCCCGGCCCGCGGAGGGCTCGTCGAAGGTCAGGAACTCATAACGTCCGGTCAGCGCGGGCGTTCGGGTCAGCAGGATGTGCTGGATGTCGTCGAGTTCGAGCACGTGGCGTCCTTCACGTCACTGCGGGTTCGGCCGGCGCGCCCTTGGTCCATGCCCAGCCCGCGATGAGCCATGACGGACCACGGCGGTGCAACGCGAAGGTCAGCGAGGCGCCGGTCTGCACCATGCGGCGGCCGCGCAGGTCGAACGACATGGTCGCCGGGAGCACGACGTAGGCGTCGTCCCCGGTGACAGCATTGTGGGCGGGCGCGGCCAGTTCAACGAAATATCCTGTTGCGCCGAGATGTTCGCTCTCGGCCATGACGTCGGAGTACCAGTCGCGCGGTGCCGTGGCACCCTGCCACAGGTGGGGTGCCATCCCGTCGAGGATGCTGCCCGAATCGGTGAAGCAGGCGGCCATCGCGTCGACGTCCCCGCCGTTGAACGCTGCGACGTACCGGCGGGCGACGTCGACCGGTTCGTCTGCGACGGTGGTGTTCATTGCATCTGGTCGAGCATGGTGGAGAAGGCCGCCTTGAGCCGGAGCGCCTTCTTGATCTCGTCCGCGGTGACGAACGGGTACTCGCCGTACTCGAGGAAGCTCGGATAGTGGTGTTCGCGAACGAACTTCACGAAGGCCTCCGGGTTCTCCTTCCAGTCCTCCGGGAAACCCTCGAGATTGGTGAACACCGTGGTGATCCCGGTCTGGCTGAACAGCTGGACGGCGTCCTCGGTGTACTTGTCGAAGTCGGTGTCGAAAATCCCCTGGTACTGGAAGTGCAACCCGGACCCGACGTCGAAGAGCACCCAGCGCAGATAGTGCAGGCGCAACGGAGCCAGGACGTCTGGACTGCCCGCGACGGCCTCCTCGATCTGCTTACCGTAGGCGCGGACGGCCTCCTCGCGGCCCTCCTTGACCTTCGCGATGATCGAGAATCCGTAGCAGGCCGGTGTGCGGGGGAAGACCGGACCGTAGCGTCCGCGCTCGAGCTCGAGATACCCCTCGCGAGGAATCGCCATCGCGGCGGGATGTGCCCAATCTTGATCGGTTGCCGACATTCTCGGCTCCTCTGCTCGCACCCGATGGCCGGACAGTAACACCGCCGCAGCGGCGCCGACGCGGAACGAGCCCGCGGGACCGAGAAGCCTCCGATGTCTTGCTCATCGCAAGCACCGGGCGAACGTGTCAGCGCAGCGTGACCAGCTCGCTGACCGAATCCCGCGGCAGATCGCCGTCGACGATCGCGGTGACGGTCATGTTCTTCAGCGTGATCGCGCCGTCGTGGTTGTCCAGGAACGCCGTGTCAGCGGCGTCGCGACCGGTCGCGATGCGCACCAGCGACTGACGCGGCGCCAGACACGTCGCATCGACCACCCGCCACCGCCCGTCGACGAACGCCTCTGCCACGGCGTGGAAGTCCATCGGGCTGCAGCCGGGCGCGTAGACCGACACCAGCCGGGCCGGGACGTTGACCGCCCGCAGCAGCGCGATCACGAGGTGGGCGTAGTCGCGGCACACCCCCGCGCCGGCCAGCAGCGTGTCGGCGGCGCCGTCGATCGGGTCGCTCGAGCCGGGGACGTAGTCCAGCCGCGACCCCACCCACGATGACACCCGCTCCAGCAACGCCGCCGGGTCGTCGATGTCACCGAATTCCGTTGCGGCGAAACCGAAGAACTTGTCCGCTTCGGCGTATCGACTGGGCCGCAGGTAGGTCGACAGGTCGATCTCGCGGACCTCGGGCGGCTCGGCGAAGCCGGTGATGGTCGCGGAGTAGGACGCGGTCACCATTCCGGTGGCGGCGTCGAACTTGTGGATGCGGGTGCCGTGCTCACCGATCAACTCCGTCGCCTCGACCGGAGTACCGTCGTGGGCGAAGGACAGCGTCTCGGTGATCTCGGCGCCGGGCTGCGCGGCCAACGCGATCTGGAACTCCAGGGTGGTGGGCGCGGTGACCTCGATCTCGAGCTCGGCGCCGACGGTGCGGCTCATGGTGTCGCGGGACATCGGCACAGTCTTGTCGGGATCGCCGGTCACCGCAGCACGAGCCCGCCGAATTACACATGTGTCCGCCGTGGCGGTATTTGATCGAAACCGTGTTCGACCAGCGCTACGTGACTACAGCGTGATCCAACGGGCCGCATCGGATGTCGAACCGCTCCCGTACGGCGTCCAACGCCTGGCGCTGGTGCTCGCGCTCTCGCCGATGGGTCACCATGAACCGGGCCGTGTTCATCATCCGGCGCGGCAGCGGATACCAGCGGTCGAAGTCGAGGCCGCACTCGGCGAACACCTTCGTCGGCAGCGCGTCGGCCATGAGCCCGATGTTGTACTGCGCAAGGGTCAGCAACGCGTAGGGGAACACCGTCCGCGACTTGGGCTGCAGCGCCTGGACGTCGAGTTCGTAGAGCGGGGTCTCCGGCAGCCGTCCCGACAGCAGCATGTGTGTCATGAAGTAGCCCATGTACGAGCTCAGATGCAGTGTCGCCGAACGGACCTGGATCGACACCACCGAACCGCCCGCCGACATGTACGGTTCGTAGGGATCCTCCCGATGAGTGACGTACCCCGTACAGTTCACGATCCAGCTCCCGGGCGTGACCGGCAGCCGGGCACCGCTGCGCAGCACCATCTCCGCGCCGCCGTCACGGTCGACCACGTCGGCGAAGTAGTCCATGTGCACAGAGTGCAAACCCCTTGTGATGGTGTGGCATTCGTCGTCGGACAGCACGCCCAGGACGAAGTTGTTGGTGTCGGGGGTGAGCCAGGTGCCCCACCGGTCGCGGTGCCACCGCCACACGTCGTCCTCGTTCGTCCCGTCGAACCGGCGGGACGTCTCCGTCGCGAAGCTGGTGACCGGAGTGCCTCCGAACCAGCGACGGGCGCCGCCGGGGAAGAACTTGTCGCGGCAATTGAAGAACGTGCCGCCGCCCGCGACGAGGTTCACCTCGCGCCCGGGGCGATGCGTGATCAGGGCGTGCGCGGTGTCCATCGCGGTCTTCCCACCGCCGATCACCCACACGGGGCTGTCGCTGTTCCCGATGTCACCGGCGCGCACATCGCAGTGATCCGGTGACACCGAGCGCACACGCTCGCTCGAGGTGGGCAGTGGATCGTTGGGGGTGATGCGGAACCCGTAGGCCTTCACGAGCTTGCCTGCATCGATCTCGAGCGCCTCCCCCGCTGCCGACCGGCATTTCACCGACACCCGGCCGCCGACTTCCTGGTCGCCCGTCATCTCCCACCCGAAGTACTCGTCGACCTTCACCCGGGTACGGATCTCGTCGAGGCAGTACTGCAGGTGGTCGAGCACCTCGTCCTTCGTCGCGAGGTAGGACCGTTCCCGGCCCAGCGTCCACGCGATGTCGCCCGCGGTGAACATCCCATGCGGTTGATGCAGGCGCACATAGGGATACGTGTCGACCCACATACCGCCGACGCGGGATCTGCGGTCGACGAGGATGATGCGCTGATCGGGTCCGAGATGCCGGCTCGCCGCGAACAGGGCGTTGAGACCCGCGATACCGGCGCCGACGATGCACAGATCGCAGCTCTCGGTCATGGCCACCTCCTCGACCGCCCCAGTATTCGCTGGTGAAGCACGAGATGACCAGGGACCGTTGCGGACGCAAGTAGTGGCGTTCCGGACCGCAAGATTCGCCGCCATCGAATCCACGCGGACGTAAGCTGCCGACAGTAGGGCGTCTTCAATGGAGAGGACCGGCCATGCGAATTCTGCGACGCTGTGCGGCTACTGGTGCCGGGGTGGTGACCATCCTGTCGGCAAGTCTTGTGGCGGGACCCCCGTCCGCCTCCGCCGACTGCACCGAGACCGACGGAATCACGATGTGTCAGAACGTGATCCGCACCGCTGACACCGGTCCCGTCGAACAGGAGCTGTGGTACCCGTACCCGTGTGAGGACGACTACCTCTGCAATGACGGGGTCTCGGTGGTCTTCGACTACGACAACGACAACGACAACGTCCGGCCGCCCGACTCCGGCGACCGGCCCGACAGACCGGACTTCGGCCGGCCCGGCCGCCCGGGCAACCGCCCCGGTGGTGGCGGCGGAATCGGAGGCGGGCGATGAGACCCGGCCCCTATGAAAGGAGTGACATGACAAGGACACTCCGCGCCTTCGGCGGTTCGATCGCCGTCGGTGCCGCGATGTGCGCAGCGCTCGTTGGGGGTGGCGCCACCGCTGCGGCACAACCCCCGCCTCCCCCACCGCCACCGAACTGCACGGCAGCGGATCTGTCGGGGGTCTCCTCCGGCGTCACCGCGGCCACATCGGCCTATCTGTTCACCCATCCGGACGTCAACGCGTTCTTCACGAGCCTCAAGGGGCTACCGAAGGAAGAGGTGCGGGTGCGCGTCGCCGAATACGCCACCGCGAACCCTCAGGTGAAGACGGACCTCCAAGGCATCCGGCAGCCGATGGTCGATTTCCGTAATCGTTGCGACGCAAACTGATCGCCGAACATGCGCTCGTCGCAGCGCTGGCTGGCCGCAGCGTCCGCCGGCACCCTCCTCCCACTGGCCGCGCTGACATCTACCCCACCGGCGGCGGCGGATTGCACGAACGCCAACGGAGTGACCGTGTGCGCGCAGGGTGACGTTCGCGGCTCGAACACCGGCGGGGGCGCGGGCGGCACCACGGGTACGTACTACCCCTACCCGTGCGAGTACGACTATTACTGCGACGACTGGGGCGTCGACATTCTTCTCGACGTCGACGCCCCCGATTTCGACGTCGGCCGCCCCGGTAATCCAGGCGCAAGGCCCGACAACAACCTTCCGGGTGGCGGGCGGCGTGGTGGGGGCGGACGCCGGTGATCCTCAGCCGCCGTGCACGTCGAGTCCGTGCGCGGCGGCATAGGCCAGCGCCTGGTCGATGTCGATCCGCGCGCCGCGCACCTTGGCGGTGGTCCACAGCGTCGGATCGATGCGCGCACCCCGCAGATCGGCCTTCTCGAGTCGGGCGTCCTGGATGCGCGCGCCCTGCAGATCGGCGCGCCGCAGCACCGCCTCGCGGAGATCGGCGCCGACCAGGTTGGCCTCACGCAACCGGCAGTCGGACAGTTCGACGCGCCGCAGATCGCACCCGCCGAGCACCGCGAGCGTCAGGTCGACCTCGACCAGTGTCACCGGCCGCAGCCGGGTCTCCGTGAACACCGACCCCAGCATGCTGCAGTGACGAAAGGTGCTGTGCCACAACGTTGCCCGCCGGAAGGTGCAGTTCCGGAACGCCGAGCCGACGTGCTCGGACTCCGACATGTCGACCCCGCTGAAGTCGCAGTCGTCGAACACCACGCGTTCGGTGCGCAGCCGGCTCAGATCCTCGTCGCGGAAGTCGCGGCCGACGAACTCCTCATCGCTCCACTCGGCCACGTCAGCCCGGGAGCGCCGACAGGCTGTGCAGCGAGTACTCGGTGATCGCGATCAGCGCGGCCTTGGCGGATTCACGACTGCGCGCGTCGACGGTGATCACCGGGATGTGGTCGGGCAGCGCCAGGGCCTTGCGCACGGCCTGGGTGGGATGCCGTGGCGCACCGTCGAACTCGTTGACCGCCACGAGGAACGGCAGCTTTCGGGCCTCGAAGAAGTCGACCGCGGCGAAACTGTCCTGCAGGCGACGCACGTCGACGAGGATGATCGCGCCGATCGCCCCGCGCACCAGGTCGTCCCACATGAACCAGAACCGGCGCTGACCCGGTGTGCCGAACAGGTACAGCACCAGATCGTCGGCCAGCGTGATCC
The DNA here is from genome assembly GCF_001499965.1 of Mycobacterium sp. GA-2829. Lineage (GTDB taxonomy): Bacteria > Actinomycetota > Actinomycetes > Mycobacteriales > Mycobacteriaceae > Mycobacterium. The sequence continues at coordinate 164,802 of NZ_LQIT01000023.1, read as the reverse complement.
GCCCGAAGTCCATCGCCACGGTGGTGGTGCGCTTGTCCGGCGTGCCCGACAGCGCGTCGACCCCCGTCGAGGCGTTGGTCACCAGCGCTTCGGTGCGCAGCGGCATGATCTCCGACACGGCGCCCACGAACGTCGTCTTGCCTGCGCCGAAGCCGCCGGAGACGACGATCTTCGTCGCGCTCGGCCGACGCCTGTCAGAGTGCTCGTAGGCCACGCAGCGTCCTTCCTATGAGTTCGCGACGTTCGTCGATGTCCGCCGAATCGTCGAGGGTGGCGTGCACCCGTAGACAACCCTGCGTCACCAGGTCCCCCACAAGCACGCGCGCCACGCCGAGCGGGACCGACAAACGTGCCGCGATTTCCGCCACAGAGGGGCGCGCACCGCACAGCGCCAGGATCTCGCCCCGCACATCACCGGCCGGCCAGCGCGGCGGCCGCACCGCGGTGAGCGTCTCGATCCGGGCTTCCAGCGGCAGGTAGACCCGGGCTTCGGTCCGACCGGCGGTCAGCGTGTAGGGCCGGACCAGGCTGGGTTCTGCGGCGCCGTACGGGTCGTCCACGGCATGCTCACGAGTGCTGCGGGGCGCGGCGCTGGGCCTGCACGACGTTGCCCACACGCTCGACCAGGATCGCCATCTCGTAACCGATCTGCCCGATGTCGCAGGACCGGCTGGCCAGCGTCGCCAGATTGGATCCGTCGCCGACGCGCATCAGCAGCAGATACCCGTTCTCCATCTCGACGACGGATTGCAGCACGTGGCCGCCCTCGAACAGCTGGGCCGCGCCGGTGGCCAGGCTCGCCAGACCGGAGGCGACGGCGGCAAGCTGGTCGGCCCGTTCCACCGGCATGTGTTCGCTGGCGGCCATCAACAGACCGTCGGCGGACACCAACACCGCATGGGTGACACCCGACACTTCGCGGGCGAACCGGGAGACCAGCCAGTCGAGCGATTCGCGTTGCGAAGAGCGGGTCATTCGGGATCGGTTCCTCTGGCTTCTCGGGACTGGGCGCGGGCCGCGTGCACCCCACCGAAGTGGCTGCTCATGCTGGCCCGGATGGCCTCGGGATCGCGGCGCGGAGGTGCGTCGGACCCAGCCGCCGATGCTACCGGCTCATCCTCGTCGTCGCTGCGGTGATGCGCGCCGCCATTACGCCGGCCGCCGCTGCCGGGCACCAGGCGCGCGCCCGGATCGCGGACGGGCAGGCCCTCGTCGGTCCGTTCCCGCACCGGGGCCTCGTCCGCCGCGGCGGCCGCCGACCACCCGTGATCCCACACCGACTTCCAGTCCAGGTCGGCGCTTCTGCCCAGCTCGGTCGGGTCGACCAGCCACTCCGACAGCATCGACTGGTAGATCGCGTCGTCGGCGGCCGCGGGCGCGGGTTCAGGTGTGCGTGGCGGGGTGTCGCGCGGGGCGAAGAACGCCGACGTGTCCGACGGTGTGCTGACCGGCATGCGCGGATCGGTCTGTGCGTCCGCGGTGCCGGTGATGCCGCTGGCCCCGCGAACGCGTTGCGGCAACCCGGCGCCGAGCTCGGCGGGGCCGGTGGGTTCGGTGAGCGCGACCGGTTCGGGTTCGCGCGGCGGGGTGACGACGGGCGTGGGCGGCGCGTACGTCCGCTGCGGGGTCTCGGCGTGGGCGAGCAGTTCCGCGGGCACGTACACCCCGGCGGTGGTCCCGGAGCTGGGCTCGTCGACGACGGTGCTGCGCAGCCGGACGACGAACCCGTGCTGCGCGGCCAGCCGGCCCACCACGAACAGACCCATGTGTCGGGCGGTGTACGGGGTGACCTCACCGCCGGACTGCAGACGGGCGTTGGTGATCCGCAGATCCGCCTCGGCCATCCCGAGCCCGGTGTCGCCGACCTCGATGACCAGGCCGCCGTTGCCGGTGTGCACGGCCGACACCCGCACCTGGGTGGTCGGCGGGGAGTACCGCAGCGCGTTGTCGAGCAGTTCGGCGAGCAGGTGCACCAGATCGCCCGCCGCGGAGCCGACGATGCGGCTGTCGGGGACCGCGGCCGTCACCACCCGCGCGTAGTCCTCCACCTCGGAGGCGGCGGCGTTGATCAGCGTCGCGACCGGCACCGGGTCGGCCTGATCGCGCGGGATCGCCGCCCCGGACAGCACCAGCAGGTTGGCGCCGTTGCGGCGCATCCGGGCGGCGAGGTGGTCGAGACGGAACAGGCTCTGCAACCGCTCGGGATCGTCCTCGTCGCGCTCCAGCCGGTCGATCAGCGCCAGCTGCTGGTCGACCAGCGACCGGCTGCGCCGCGACAGCGTCTCGAACATGTCGCTGATCTGCAGCTGCAGCCGGGCCTGCTCACCGGCGAGGAACACCGCCTGTTCGTGCAGTTCGTCGACGGCGTGGGCGACCTGCCCGACCTCCTCGGTGGTGTGCACCGGGATCGGGGTGACCGGGCCGGGGTCCTCGCCGCCGCGGACGCGGTCGAGTTCGTCGGGCAGATCTTCGTGGGCGACTTTGAGGGCGCTGTCGCGCAGCCGGCGCAGCGGTCGCACCAGCGAGCGAGCGACCAGCAGCACCAGCACGAGCGCGGCGACGAACGCCAGCAGCACCAGCACGGCGTCGCGGATCGCGGCGGACCGTTCGGCGTCGGCGGCGCTGGTCACCGCGGCCGGGATGGCCTCGGTGGTCTCGTCGATCAGCTGCTCGGCGATGTCGGCGGTGACGGCCTGGGAGCGCAGCAGCTCGGGATTGCCGGGCAGCGGCACCGCGGGATCGCTCATCATCGACATGCGCGTGAACATCTCGGTACGCAGGGTGTTGGCCTGCGGGGACGCCCCGCCGAGCAGTTCGGCCATCCCGTTGACCGTCGACGGTTCGGTACCGGCCACCGTGTTCATCGCGGTGCGGAGTTCGGGTTCGGGCAGGTCGCCGCCGCGGGTGACCAGCATGTGCTGCAGCGCCATCTGACCGCGTGCGCCGATCGCCCGGGACAGGGCCTCGGCGCGCATCTGCACGTCCGGATCGTCACCGCGCGCGGAGCCGGTGATCGCGGTCTCGGCGGTCAACAGCAACGGCGCATAGGTGATGACACGCTGGCGCAGATCGATGGTGTTGGCCATGACCTTGTTGACCAGATCCTGGCCGTAGTCGAGCAGCGTGGTGACCGCGAGCCGGACGTCGGGGATGACGTCGGTGTTGTCCAGTGTCTGCCGCAGCGCGGCCTTGTCGGTGTCGTAGGCGGCCAGCGCGGACTGGGTGTCCTGCCCCTCGGTCGCGGCGACGACCGCGTTCTCCAGGGCGGCCATGTAGCCGTTGATGTCCGGGATCAGCTCGGCACGTTCGGCAGCCAGCCGGAGGTCGCTCGCGCGGTCCAGATTGCCCGAGATGTGAAGGCCGCCGAAGGTTCCGGCCAGCACCAGTGGCACCAGCACGATCGCGAGCACTTTCCACCGGACCGGCCAGTTCGCCGGAGACCAGCGCGACGGTCGTTTGGTCGGCGCGGTCACCGGCGCCGGGCCGCGCGACCGGCCCCGTATCCGCATGTCAGTACTGAAGCGTCATTCATGGAGGTTTCCTGCTGTTCGCACCTGTTTGCGGGCGCGGGATCGCGCCTGGTACGCCTGGCAATTCGACGAGTATGACAGCCGTGAGCTGGGGTTTCCACAATTCTCACTGAACAGGCAGAGTTCGTGATCAGACCGATGCGCAGTCGTGCGCTGATCGAGCAAAGCCCAGCTAGGCGGGCCGCAGGATCGCGACGAGGAAGTCCGAACCGTCGGTGAACGGCCGCAGATCCCAGGTGGACAACAGCAGATCGGGGGCGAAGCCGGCACGGGTTGCGTCGTCGAGGAAGTCGCCGAATTCGTAGTCGCGTCCGGCGCCGAAACCGATGACCGCGCGTCCGTCGGGCTTGAGGTGGGCCCGCAGCCGGCGCAGCACCTCGGCGCGGGTGCTGGGCGCGAGGAAGGCCATGACGTTGCCCGCGGAGACGATCAGATCGAACGGTTCGGCGAGGCCGCGGGCGGGCAGGTCGAGTTCGGCGAGGTCGCCGACGAGCCAGCGCGGCCCGGGGTGGTCGTGTTCGGCCGCCTCGATCAGCGCCGGGTCGACGTCGACGCCGACGACGTCGTGCCCCGCGGCGGCGAGGTAGCCGCCCACCCGGCCCGGCCCGCAGCCGGCGTCGAGGATGCGGGCGCCGCGCGGTGCCATGGCGTCGATGAGGCGGGCCTCGCCGACCAGGTCTTCACCGGCGCGCGCCAGGGCCCGGAACCGCTCGATGTACCACTGCGAATGTCCCGGGTCGGCGTTGACCTTCTGCATCCAGAGGCTGGTTTCGACCATGCTGGCATTATCCCGGTGTGTTCAAGGTGCTGTTCTACTCGCCGCGCATCGCGCCCAACACCGGCAACGCCATCCGCATGGTGGCGGGCACCGGCTGCGAGCTGCACCTGGTGCGGCCGCTGGGGTTCGACATGTCCGAACCGAAGCTGCGCCGCGCCGGCCTGGACTACCACGACCTCGCCTCGGTCACCGTGCACGACGATCTGCCTGCCGCGTGGAGGGCGATCCTGCCCGCATCGGTCTACGCGTTCACCGCGCATGCGACGGCGTCGTTCGCCGAGGTCGCCTACCGGCCGGGTGACGTGCTGATGTTCGGGCCCGAACCGACGGGGCTGGACTCCGAGACGCTGGCCGATCCGAACGTCACCGCGCAGGTGCGGATCCCGATGTTGGCCGGCCGGCGGTCACTGAACCTGTCGAACGCCGCGGCGGTGGCGGTGTACGAGGCGTGGCGCCAGCACGGGTACCCCGGAGCCGCCCCCTTACCCCGTTGACTCTGCGCTGACGGCGCAAACGTGCGAGTGGACGGCGCCCAGGACGCAGAGTCAACGGGGATCGTCAGGTGAGTTCGACGGCCAGCGAGGTCGGCTGCCCGCCGTTGATGGGGTTGAGGTCCATCGGACAGGCCGATACGACGACCACGCAGTCCATGACCGCCTCGAAGGTCACCGCGTCCCCCGCCCTGCTCCGAGCGGGCAGCCAGCGGAGGTCGCCGTCGGTACCGACGGGAATGTCCATGAAGACGTTGACCGGTTGTGGCACGACGCCCGTGGTCAACTGCAGGTCGGCCAGCGCGGTCCGTAGGTTGTCCGCGCACGAGGCGTGCCCGGCGGCCCCGAGTGCTTCGTAGCGCGCCGGGTCACAGGCGGCGATGAGCATGTCGTGCGCTCCCGGGGAGGTATCGGCGGTCAGCGTCAGGATCGGCCTGCGCCTATTGGTCTCGAACCGCTCGCCGATGCGCGGGAACAGCCTGCCGGTCGACGTGCGCGTATGCGACGCGGACAGGTGCTCGTCCGGATCGGCGGCCGCGAACGCGAACAGGTCGCCGACCTGGCCGCCCTCGACGTCGATCAGGCGGAAGCCGTCGCCGCGTCGCAGGCGGAATGCCCGGCCCTGGCCGGCCGGTATCACGGTGGCCGCGGGGTCGTCGGCCCGGCTCACCAGCTTTCCCAGTGCGACACCTGCTCGGCGGGCAGCCGCTTGGCCTTCCTGAAGTCGGTGCCCTTGGTGTAGGCGATCGGGAACAGCCCGGCCTGGCTGTACTTGTCGAACGGGATGCCGAGCAGCTCGGCGGCCTGCTTCTCGCCGTCGTTGAGCAGGTGCAGCGTCGTCCACGCCGACCCGAGGCCGCGCGAACGCAGCGCCAGCATGAAACTCCACGCCGCGGGCAGCAGCGAACCCCAGAACGACGCCGACATTCCGGCGGGCGCACCGTCGGGCCTGCCTTCCAGGCACGGGATCATCATCACCGGCACCTCGTGGAAGTGGTCGCTGAGGTAGCGCGCGGAGTCGCCGACGAACTCCATGCGCTCACCGCGCACGTCGTCGTACTTCGGCTTGGGCAGATCGAGGTAGGCGTTCGCGTTGACGCGGTAGATGTCGGCGAGCGCCTTCTTCTTGTCCGGGTCGGTGACGAAAACCCATTGCCAGCCTTGGGCATTGGAACCCGTCGGGGCCTGCAACGCGAGTTCGAGGCATTCCATGACGACCTCACGCGGGACCGGCTTCTCCAGATCCAGGCGCTTGCGCACCGAACGGGTGGTGGTCAGCAGTTCGTCGACAGACAGGTTCAAAGTCATGGTTCGAGGCTACCCACGCCGGCGCGGGCACCGGATCAGCGGAAGTCCCGCGACTTCGAGGCGACCCGCATGTCGAGCTTGTCCAACCGGTCGGCCACGACGGTGACCGCACCGGTCGCGTTCTGCACGATGCCGCGGATCACCATGGCGGGCGCGGTCTGCGCCAACCGGCGCTGCCGCGACCACAGCTGCGGTGAGCAGATCACGTTGACCATCCCGGTCTCGTCTTCGAGGTTGAGGAACGTCACACCCTGCGCGGTGGCCGGCCGCTGCCGATGGGTCACCGCCCCGGCCACCAGGATCCGGGTGCCGTCGGGTACCTCGAGCAGCCGGCTGGCGGGGACGACACCCATCGCGTCGAGGCGCTCGCGCAGGAACTGCGTGGGATAACTGTCCGGGGACACCCCGGTGGCCCACACGTCGGCGGCGGCCAGTTCGAGCTTGCTCATCCCGGGCAACGACGGGATCTGGCCGGCCGAGCCGACCCCGGGCAGCCGGTCGGGGCGTTCCGCGGCGGCCGCCCCCGCCGCCCACAGCCCCTCCCGACGGGTGACGCCGAAACAACCCAGCGCCCCCGCGGTGGCCAGCGCCTCGGTCTGCGGCACCGACAGCTGCACACGGCCGGTCAGATCCAGCAGATCGGCGAAGGGCCCGTTGGCCTCCCGCTCCTCGACGATCCTCTCGGCGAGGTCGTCCCCGATGTGGCGGACCGCGCCGAGCCCGAGCCGCACCTCGGTGCCCGCGTTCTCGAGCGTGGCGTAGGCGAGGCTGGCGTTGACGTCGGGGCCGTGCACGGTGACACCGTGGCGGCGCGCGTCGGCCACCAGGGACTGCGGCGAGTAGAAACCCATCGGCTGCGCGCGCAGCAGCGCCGCGCAGAACGCCGCCGGATGGTGCAGTTTGAACCACGAGGAGTAGAACACCAGCGAGGCGAAACTGAGCGAATGACTCTCGGGGAAGCCAAAATTCGCGAACGCCTCCAGCTTGTCGTAGATCCGGTCAGCCACCTCGCCGGTGATGCCGTGCCGCTGCCGCATCCCGTCGTAGAACCGGCCGCGCAGCCTGCGCATCTTCTCCGTCGACCGTTTGGAGCCCATCGCGCGGCGCAGTTGATCGGCCTCGGCGGCGGTGAATCCGGCGCAGTCGACGGCCAGTTGCATCAACTGCTCCTGGAACAGAGGCACGCCGAGCGTCTTGCGCAGCGCGTTCTCCATCGACGGGTGGTCGTAGGTGACGGGCTCTTCCCCGTTGCGCCGCTTGATGTACGGGTGCACCGACCCGCCCTGGATGGGGCCGGGCCGGATCAGCGCGACCTCGACCACCAGGTCGTAGAAAATGCGCGGTTTCAGCCGCGGCAGCGTGGCCATCTGCGCACGGGACTCCACCTGGAACACGCCGACCGAATCGGCCTTCTGCAGCATCTCGTAGACGGCGGGTTCGGACAGGTCGAGTTTGGCCAGGTCGACGTCGAGGCCCTTGTGTTCACGGACCAGGTCGATGCAGTAGTGCAATGCCGAGAGCATGCCGAGTCCGAGCATGTCGAACTTCACCAGACCGATGGCCGCGCAGTCGTCCTTGTCCCACTGCAGCACACTGCGGTTCTCCATACGCGCCCACTCGACCGGGCACACGTCGGCGATCGGCCGGTCGCAGATCACCATGCCGCCGGAATGAATCCCCATGTGGCGCGGCAGATTCGAGATCTGCAGCGCGAGGTCCACCACGGGTTCGGGGATGCCGTCGACGTCGGGGGAGTCGGCCAGGCCGTTCCACTTGCTGAGCTGTTTGCTCCAGGCGTCCTGCTGCCCCTGGGAGAAGCCGAGCGCGCGGGCCATGTCCCGGATGGCGCTGCGCCCGCGATAGGTGATGACGTTGGCGACCTGGGCGGCGTAGTCGCGGCCGTAGCGTTCGTAGACGTACTGGATCGCCTGTTCGCGCAGATCCGATTCGATGTCGATGTCGATGTCGGGCGGTCCGTCGCGGGCCGGCGACAGGAAGCGTTCGAAGAGCAACTCATTGGCGACGGGGTCGACGTTGGTCACCCCGAGCGCGTAGCAGACCGCGGAGTTGGCCGCCGACCCACGGCCCTGGGCGAGGATGCCGTTCTCCTTGCAGAACCGGGTGATGTCGTGCACGACGAGAAAGTAGCCCGGGAACTCGAGCTTCTCGATCACCCGCAGTTCGTGTTCGATCTGTGCGTAGGCCTGCGGCGCCCGCTCCGGCGGACCGTAGCGGTTCCGGGCGCCGAGCATCACCAGATGCCGCAGCCAGCTGTCCTCGTTGTGACCGGCGGGCACGTCGAACGGGGGTAGCTGAGGGGCGATCAGCGCCAGCCCGAACGCGCACTGCTCCCCCAGTTCGGCGGCGGCGGTGACCGCCTGCGGGCAGTGCGCGAACAGCCGGGCCATCTCCTCCCCCGACCGCAGATGGGACCCACCGAGCGGGGCGAGGTAGCCGGCGGCCTCGTCGAGCGAGTGCCGGGCCCGGATCGCACCCATCGCCATCGCCAGCCGACCGCGGGACGGTTCGGCGAAATGTGCTGCGGTGGTGGCCACGACGGGCAGGCCGAACCGCGGCGCCAGTGCGGCCAGGGCGGCGTTGCGCTCGTCGTCGAGGGGGTGGCCGTGGTGCGTCAGTTCGACGCTGACCCGGTCGCGGCCGAACCGGTCGACCAGATCGGCGAGCGCGGCTTCGGCCGCCTCCGGTCCGCCCTCCGAAAATGCTTGCCGGACATGCCCTTTGCGACACCCGGTGAGGATGTGCCAGTGTCCGCCCGCGGCCTCGGTGAGGGTGTCGTAGTCGTAGCGGGGTTTGCCCTTCTCCCCTCCGGCCAGGTGTGCGCGGGCGATCTCCCGCGACAACCTGCGGTACCCCTCCGGACCGCGGGCCAGCACCAGCAGGTGCGGACCCGGCGGATCGGGTTCCTCGGTGCGCGCGACGTTGCCGAGCGACAGTTCGGCGCCGAACACTGTCCGCATGTCGAGTTCCCGGGCCGCCTCGGCGAAGCGGACGACGCCGTAGAGCCCGTCGTGGTCGGTCAGCGCGACGGCCCGCAACTGCAGGCGCGCGGCCTCCTCGACGAGTTCCTCCGGGGTGCTGGCGCCGTCGAGGAAGCTGTAGGCCGAATGGGCGTGCAGTTCGGCGTACGGCACGCCGCCACCGGAGCGTGGGAGCTCGGGGGCCTGGTAGGCGCCGCGTTTGCGCGACCAGGCGGGGCTGTCGCCACCGTCGCCGGGCGGTTCGCGCAGGGACTCACCGGCGCGGCGGGGCTTGCCGTTGAGTACCCGCTCGATCTCCGGCCATGTCGGCCCGTTGGAGAAACCCACCTCCACAGTGTATCGAACGTGCGTTCGATGAACTCTCGCGATGCTGCCGAACCCCCCCGACGACCTCTACAGTGTCTTTGCCTAGGGAAGGGATTCGGGGGATGGCGTCGAACAGATACATCGGCTACGTCGGCAGACTGGCTGTGGCGGTCGGAGTGGGTGCCGCAGTCGCGGTAGCGAGTACGGGCACCGCGTATGCGGAGACGGAGTCGACGTCGAGTGCGACCCATGCCGACTCGGAGAAGCCGTCGGCGGGCAACGCCGAGACCAAGGCCCCCGATGAGACGGCCTCCGATGAAAGAGCCTCTGAGGACACGGCCTCCGACGAGCCCGCCGACGATGAGGCCCCCGAGGACGAGCCTGCCGACGACGAGCCTGCCGATGACGAGCCGGCCGAGAAACCGTCGCTGACCAAGAAACTGCGCCACTCCGCCGAGCGGTTCGAGGCCGAACAGGTCGAGAAACTGCGCAGCGTGTTCACCCCGCGCCCGATCGACGACGCCGAGCCGGAGACCGAGCGGCTCACCGGAGCCCAGGACGAGCCCGCCGACGAGCCCGCCCCGGTGGCCGCGGCCGCCACCGCCACGCCGAGGGTCTCCGACCCGTTCCGGCCGACCGATCCGGACCCCGACGGCGTACCCGACGCGGTGCTCGGCCTGCGCAACCTGCTCATGGGCGCCGTCGGCCCGGAGTTCCGGCCCTACGTCCGCGAGGGCGTCGAGGCGATCTACCGCGGCAGCCAGATCGTGCCGTTCGTCAACACCGTCGTCCCCGCCTACAAGATCGTCCCGGCGCTGTTCGAGGCCGCACAGGGCAACCGGTCGGGCGCCCAGGTCATCATCAACGAACTGCTCCTGACCACCGGACCGGTGTCGCTGCTGTACTACGGCTACGACCAGATCGCCGACCTGGCCAACATGGAGCCGCAGGCGCGCCTACTCAAGGAGCAGTTCTACGCCTCGGTGTGGGACACGGTGGATCCGCTGGCGCTGCTGCACGTGGCCGGCCAGCACGGTCTCCGCTAGGGCAGATCCTCGGGCGTGATCTGATCGCGCGGCACGACGACCATCGGGACGTGCAGTACGCGCAGCATCTTGGCCGCCGTCGAGCCGAGGAACAACCGTCGCGGTGCGCTCAGCCGGCTCGAGCCGACCATGATGAGGTCGCCGTCGCGCCAGTCGAGTTTGCCGACCGCGTCCTCGACCCCGCGTCCGTCGACGACCGTCGAGGTCACGGGGAACCCTTCCGGCAGACTGCTTTTCGCGGCTTCCAGGGTCTGGGCGGCATGTTCGAGCGCCCGGTTGAGCACCGCGTCGTTGTCCCCGCGCAGCACGCCGAACGTCGGGTCGAGCGCCACCAGGGACACCAGCCGCAGCGGGGTGCCCGCCGCGGAGCTGAACCGGACCGCGTGTTCGAGCAGCAGGTCGGCCCCCTCACGGCGGCCCAGCGCGCACGTCACCTCGCGGACCCGGTCGACCGGGGATTCGCGCAGCCCGCGCGGCGCGACCGCCACCGGCATCGGCGCCGAGTGCAGCAGCTGGTTGACCACCGAACCCAGCGAATAGCTCGCCGCCAGCCCGCCACCCGATCCGCCCACCACGATCGCGTCGGCGCCGAGCCGGCCCGCCTCGTTGATCAGCCCGTCGGCGGCCGATTCGGTGAACAGCACGTGGCTGCGGACACGCACATCAGGCGGCACCGTCTCCAGCGCCTCGCCCAGCCATTGCTTCGCCTGACCGGTCAACAGATCGTCGCGCTCGCCGGTCGGCACCATCGCGGGCAGCATCCGGTCGGACGGCAGCACCAGGCACACGTCCAGGTCCGCATCGAGGGTGCGCGCCAGGCGCACCCCGAGCGCGAGCGCATCCGCGCCACCGGGGGTGGCGAGATAACCGACGACCAACCTCATGACCGAACCACCGCCCATCTCGCACGTCCGGCGAACGCCGCGGGTTCCAATCCTGTCAATCAGACCCGGTTTTCACCGGCGCTTGACGGAATTCACGGCCGATACTGCGCGGTTCCGTCCTCGAGCACGAGCCGGGCGCCGGATCCGTCGGGTGCGGCGGCCTCGGTCCGGAACACCGCGTCCCTCTCACCGGTGCGCCAGACCGAGGTGGTCAACGTCTCGCCGGGGAACACCGGCGAGGTGAAGCGGGCGCCGATCGCGGTGATGCGGGTGGCGTCGCCATCACCGAGCGCGGCGACCAGCGCGCGTCCGGCGACCCCGTAGGTGCACAGGCCGTGCAGGATCGGTCGCGGGAAGCCGGCCAGTTCGCGGGCGAACCAGGGATCGCTGTGCAGCGGGTTGCGGTCGCCGGAGAGCCGGTAGAGCAGCGCCTGGTCCTCCCGGGTGGGCAGGGCGATGCGCGCATCCGGTTCGCGGTCGGGGATCTCGGGCGCCTGCGGCCGCGTGCCGGGCTGCCCGCCGAATCCGCCCTCGCCGCGGATGACCGCGGTGGACACCGTCTCGGCGACCACCTCACCGGTGTCGGGATCGGTGCCGGTGCCCTTGAACACGAGGATGGCGTTGCGGCCCTCACCCTTGTCCTGGATGTCGGCGACCTCGGAGACGACGCTGAGCCGGCCCGCCGGTTTGAGCGGCGAGTACAGCCGGATCTGCTGGGACCCGTGCAGCAGCATGCTGAAGTTGAATGAGCCGACGGCGCCGACGGCGCCCCACGCCGGCGAGGCGATGACGGCGTAGGTGGGCAGCACCTGCTGGTCGATGTCGTGACTGTTCTCGGTGGTGAACGCGAGGTCGTCGACGCCCGCTCCGACACCGAGCGCGTAGAGCAGGGTTTCGCGATCGGTCCACTCGTAGAGCACCGGCTCGGATTTCCGGCCGATGGCATCGGGGTCGATCGGCATGGGTCACTCCCTTCTCAGCGGTGAACGGGACACTATCTTTCGCGGTTGAACCGCCGATTTCTGGATACCGGATAGGCCATGGCCGAACCCGCGGGCTGGCAGGCGATGCGCTCGGTGCTGTTGCTCTGCCGCTCGATGAGCGCAGCTGTGGACCAGGAGCTCAAAGAGGAGTTCCGGCTGCGGTTGATCGACTTCGAGATCCTCAAACAGTTGCAGTCGGCCGGCGGCGGGACCTGTCTGCTCAGCGAGGTGGCGCGGGCGCTGTTGGTGCACGGGACCACGGTCAGCATCGCCACCGAGCGCCTCGCACAACGCGATCTGGTGCTGCGCGAGGCCCATCCGGGCGACCGCCGCGCAACGCTGGTGAGCATCACCGAGGAGGGACGCGCGCTGGTGGAGGCGGCGACGACGGCGCTGGCGGCCGCGGACTTCGGGCTGACCGGCCTCACCCCGCGCCAGGTGAGCGCGCTGAGCCACGTCAAGACCGTCGCCCGCGCCCCGAGGGACTGACCCGCACGGGCGTATCCTTCGCCCGTGCACACCCAGGACAGCGAGTCCGCTGCGCGGATACCGGTTTTCGCCGATGTGGACACCGGCGTCGACGATGCGATGGCGCTGGTGTATCTGCTCGCCAGCCCCGATGCCGACCTGGTCGGGATCGCCTCCACCGCGGGCAACATCGGTGTCGACCACGTCTGCCGCAACAACATCGGACTGCTCGAATTGTGCGGTGCGCGAAGCATTCCCGTGTCCCGCGGCGCGGACGGCCCGGTCGCCTCGAGCCTGCGCACGGCCGAGGACACCCACGGGCCCGAGGGCCTGGGGTATGCGCAGCTGCCACCGAGTGAGATGACACTGACCGAGTACGACGCCGCCGAGGCGTGGGTGCGGGCCGCACGGGCGCACCCCGGTCAGCTGGTCGGGGTCGCGGTCGGACCGCTGACCAATCTCGCGCTGGCGCTACGGGCCGAACCGGCGCTGCCGACCCTGCTGCGGCGGTTGGTGATCATGGGCGGGGCGTTCGACTACCGCGGCAACACGACCGCGGTGGCGGAGTGGAACGTCAGCGTCGACCCGGAGGCCGCCGCCGAGGTGTTCACCGGGTGGAGCGCGGCGGGGTTGGCACCGCCGATCGTGCTGGGGCTCAACCTCACCGAGCACATCGCGCTCACCCCGGCGCTGCTGTCCCGGCTGGCGGTCGCCGCCGGGTCACCGACGGCAGGGATGAGCGTGCTCGACGCCCGTGGCACCCGGTCGGCGGCCGCCAACCCGTTGATCCGGGTGCTCGAGGACGCGCTGCGGTTCTACTTCGAATTCCACTTCGACCAGGGCGAGGGTTACCTCGCGCACCTGCACGATCCGCTCGCCGCGGCGGTCGCCCTCGACCCCGATCTGGTGCAGTGCCGGTCCACGACGGTGGATGTGGAGCTGGTCGGCAGGCTGACCCGCGGGATGACGATCGCGGACTGGAACGGCCGCTGGGGCCGCCCGCCGAACGCGCTGGTCGGCATCGGCGTCGACGCGGGCGCGTTCTTCGAGCGGTTCATCGAGCGGGTCGGTCCGTTCGCCCGCGGCCTGGCGGACGTCAGTCGTCGGTGACGTTCACCGTGACGTCGATGTTGCCGCGGGTGGCGTTGGAGTACGGGCACACCTGGTGGGCCTTGTCGGCGATCTCGCGGGCGGTCTTCTCGTCGACGCCCGGCAGCGCCACTTCGAGTTCGACCGCGAGGCCGAAGCCGCCGTTGTCGAGCTGACCGATCGAAACCCGCGCTCCCACGGTCGAATCGGTGACGTCGACCTTCTCCTGGCGGGCCACCAGGCGCAGCGCGGAGTGGAAGCAGGCGGCATAGCCGACCGCGAACAGCTGCTCGGGGTTGGTGCCGTCACCGCTGCCGCCCATCTCCTTCGGGATCGCCAGGTCGAAGTCCAGGCGGCCGTCGGAGCTGCGGCCGTGGCCGTCGCGGCCTTCGCCGGTGGCGAGCGCTTCTGCGGTGTAGAGAGCCTTCATGTCGGGTCCTTCCAGGGATCATCGGGGGTGTTCATGAGCACATCGCTCAGTCGGCGGACGGCGACGCGTAACTGTTCGGCCTCGTCGGCGGACAGCCCGGTGGCGGAGAACAACTGCTCGGGGATGCACTGCGCGCGTTCCTCGAGCGCCTGCCCGGCGTCGGTGAGGACCACCTCGACCTGACGTTCGTCGGTCCGCGACCGGCGCCGGTTGACGTATCCGTTGGCCTCGAGCCGTTTCAGCAGCGGCGAGAGGGTGCCCGAATCCAGATGCAACCGCTCCCCGAGCCGCCCGACCGTCACCGGCCCGTCCTCCCACAGCACCAGCAGGGCCAGGTACTGCGGGTAGGTGAGGTTCAGCTCCGTCAACACCGGCCGATACGCCGCCGTCATGGCACGCGTCGCCGAGTACAGCGCGAAACACAGGTGCTGATCGAGGCGAAGCATGGCCATACGGAAACAGTAGCGCGCAATTCAATTGTGCACAATTAAAAGTCGGTGAGAGCTACGCCGGCCTACTCATAGGCGCCCTCCACGTACCACCGCCGTTGCCGATAACACAGCAGCAATGCCGCCCGCCCCCTGCTGCCGTCGACCAACACCTGCGCCCTGGCGGTGCGCCCCTTGGCCCGGTCGGGATCCCACCACCGCTCGTCGACCGCCCACGGCCCCGCCCACCAGGCCAGATCCCCGCGATACCCGCCGCCGTCGAGGCGTGCCGGCGGGCCGGAGAACAGTCCGCGGTGGGTCACCCGCACCGGGTTGCCGTCGGCGTCGAGCACCTCCACCGGATCGTCGAGCAGTACCGCAGGCGACGGTTCGGGCAGCTGACCGGGCCACGGCTGCCGGGGGTCGGCCTGCGGCACCGGCTCGTCCCCGAACGCGGTGAAGGTGATCCGTTCGGCCGGGCCGCGCCCACCGCTGAGCACCGGGACCTGCACCGCCTCCGGCCCCAGCAGACCCTGCACCCGCACCAACGCCCGCCGCGCCCGCAGCCGGTCCTCCTCACCGACGCCACCCCACAGCGGCAACTGCAACGCCTCGGCCGAGATGACCTCGACCGGACGCAGCCGCAGCACGGTGATCGGCGCGGTGGGCCGGTCGTTCGGGTTGCGCCGGTTCAGCCATCCGTCGAGCTGCCACCGCACCCGGTCGGCGGTGGCGTCCTCGGTCAGCGGTTCGGCGCACCGCCAGACCCGCTCGAGCTCCTTACCGTCCTCGGTGACGGCATGGATCGCCAGCCGGGTGCAGCCGACCCCCGCCGATTCGAGGCTGCGGTGCAGTTCGCCGGCCAGCGACCGGCCGGCGAACGCGGCGGCGTCCACCCGGTCGATCGGCGGATCGCAGTTCATCACCGCGTCGAGTTCGGCGGGCGGTTCCCGCCCCGACGGCCCACGCGAGGGCTCCCCCCGCGCGAACCGGTGCGCGGCGACGGCGTCCGCCCCGAACCGGGAGGCGACATCGGTGCGGGACAGTGCGGCGAATTGACCGATTCGGCGAATACCCATCCGCCACAACAGATCCGCGAGTTCCTCCCGGCCGGGTGCGGCCAGGCTGGGTTCGGTGGCCAATTGGCGGATCGACAATGCGGACAGGAAGTCGGCGTCCGAACCGGGCGCCACGATGCGCCCCGCCCGCGCGGCGAACACCGCGGTCGGCAGTTGATCGGCGATACCGACCTGACACTCCACGCCTGCCGCGGCGACCGCGTCGACCAACCGTTCGGCGGCGGCCTGTTCGGACCCGAAGTACCGGGCCGCGCCGCGGACCGCCAGCACGAGCAGACCCGGCCGCAGCACCTCCGCACGCGGCACCAGATCGTCGACGGCGGCGGTGACGTTCTCGAAGTGGCGGGCATCGCGGGCCGGGTCCGCCGGTGCGACGTGGAGTTCGGGGCAGCGGGCCTGCGACTCGCGGCGGCGCAGCCCACGACGCACCCCGGCCGCACGCGCCGACGCCGAACACGCGATGACCCGGTTGGCCAGCGTCACCGCCACCGGATCCGTCGGCGACAGGTTCGCCGCCGCTGCGGCGGCGACCGCAGGCCAGTCCATGCACCAGACCGCCAGCACGCGGGCGGCCGCCTGAGAAGACCCAGTCACCTCACTCACCGACCGCACGGGCGGGACCGTGACCCCGACCCCTCGCCCGCATGGCCAGCCGCACGCGGCTGATCCGCCCGCACCCCGGCGTCGGCGCCTCCCGGGACCCGGCACCGGCCACCTCGAACCCGCACACCCGCGCGTCCAACCGGGCCACCGCCCCCGGCCAGTCCCCGTCGGTGACCAGCAGCGTGCATCCCTTCTGCCGGGCCCGCGCCGTCACCGCACGCGCCCGGCCCGCGGGCACCGACCGCCCCGCCAGCCCGAGCACCACCAGATCCATCCCGTCCATGAGGACCGCCGCGACCTCCACCGGGTCACCGCCCGGATCGGGGATGACGGCCAGCCGGCTGAGGTCGGCACCCATCTCCACGGCCGCCAGCAGACCGACACCGGGCTGGCCGACGATGGCGGCGTGCCCCCCGGCCGCCGTCGTGGCCGCGACCATGCCCAACGGCAGGGACCGCGCCCCCGAGAGCACCGCCACCGACCCTCGCGGCAACGACCTCGGCAGCTGCTCAGCCAGCGATTCGGGCAGCGGCAGCAAACTTTCCGAGGCCGGAGCAGGGTCCGCGGCCGGTGCCGGACCCCGGCGGCCGGAGCCGACCTTGCCCGCCACCGCGGCCATCTGCTTGCGCAGGTATTCGACCTGCTCAGCACGGGTACGCTGGGGTTCGCCGAGGTTGGTCGCCGACGTCACAACCGCACCTCCAGCATCACCAGGAACACCCGTCATTCGAACTGTTGTTCGATACGACGAGTAAACACCGGCCCACCGACAAGCGTCAAGCCCGGCAGGTGGTCCTACCGGGCTTGACGCTAGATCGTCACTACTCCCACTCGATGGTGCCGGGCGGCTTACTCGTGACGTCGAGCACCACCCGGTTCACCTCGCGCACCTCGTTGGTGATGCGGGTGGAGATCCGTTCGAGCACCTCGTAGGGCACCCGCGTCCAGTCCGCGGTCATCGCGTCCTCACTGGACACCGGCCGCAGCACGATCGGGTGACCGTAGGTGCGGCCGTCGCCCTGCACCCCGACCGACCGGACATCGGCCAGCAGCACCACCGGGCACTGCCAGATCTGATTGTCCAGCCCCGCCGCGGTCAACTCCTCGCGTGCAATGGCATCGGCCTGGCGCAACGTCTCCAGTCGCTCGCGCGTCACCTCACCGACGATGCGGATGCCCAGACCCGGACCCGGGAACGGTTGGCGCGCAACAATTTCCTCAGGCAGTCCGAGTTCACGGCCGACCGCGCGGACCTCGTCCTTGAACAGCAGTCGCAGCGGTTCGACGAGCTTGAACTTCAGATCGGCGGGCAGACCGCCCACGTTGTGGTGGCTCTTGATGTTCGCCGTGCCCGTACCGCCGCCGGATTCGACGACGTCGGGGTAGAGCGTGCCCTGCACCAGGAACTCGACCGGCGCACCGCTGTCACCGACGATGTCGATCACCGCACCGTCGAATGCGGTGATGAACTCGCGGCCGATGATCTTGCGCTTGCCCTCGGGATTGGTCACCCCCGACAGCTCCTCGAGGAACCGGTCGGCCGCGTCGACGGTGACGAGGTGGGCGCCGGTGGCGGCGACGAAGTCGCGCTGCACCTGCGCGCGCTCCCCCGCCCGCAGCAGGCCGTGGTCGACGAACACGCACGTCAACCGGTCGCCGATGGCGCGCTGCACCAGTGCCGCGGCGACCGCGGAGTCCACGCCTCCGGACAGCCCGCAGATGGCCCGCCCGTCGCCGATCTGCTCGCGCACCTGCTCGACGAGCGCATCGGCGATGTTGGCGGGCGTCCACTTGGCGTCGATACCGGCGAACTCGTGCAGGAACCGGCTGAGCACCTGCTGACCGTGCGGGGAGTGCAGCACCTCGGGGTGGTACTGCACACCGGCCAGCCGGCGGGCGCGGTTCTCGAACGCCGCGACCGGGGCGCCCGAACTGGTGGCCACCACCTCGAAGCCCGCCGGCGCCTCGGTGACCGCGTCACCGTGGCTCATCCACACCGGCTGGGTCGCGGGGAGCTCCGAATGCAGTTCTCCGCCAGCCACTTTGAGTTCAGTGCGGCCGTACTCGCTGGTGCCGGTGTGCGCGACGGTACCGCCGAGCGCCTGGGCCATCGCCTGGAAGCCGTAGCAGATGCCGAACACCGGCACGTCGAGATCGAAGAGTGCGGGGTCCAGTTGCGGGGCGCCGTCGGCGTAGACGCTCGCCGGGCCGCCGGACAACACGATCGCCTGCGGATCCTTGGCCTTGATCTCCTCCACAGACGCGGTGTGCGGGACGACCTCGGAGAAGACCCGGGCTTCGCGGACCCGGCGCGCGATCAGCTGCGCGTACTGCGCGCCGAAATCGATCACCAGCACGGGCCGCGGGGATGGGGAATTCACCGGCTCAGTCTAGTGGGCCTGATTCCGGCGATCACGTTACTGTCGAGGCGGCAACGGTTACCCCAGCGGGGACACCCCTCCCTGAAAGCGAGGTTCGCCTGTGCTGGGTCTGCCCGAGCGGATGACGGCCTGTCTGTTCGACCTCGACGGTGTGCTCACCGATACGGCCAGCGTCCACACCCGGGCGTGGAAGGCCATGTTCGACGCGTATCTGCAGACGCGCGCGCAGCGCACCGGCGAACCGTTCGTCCCATTCGACGCGGGTGCGGACTACCAACGCTACGTCGACGGCAAGCGCCGCGAGGACGGGGTGCGGTCGTTCCTGGCCAGCCGCGGCATCGAACTGCCCGACGGCGGACCCGGTGACCCGCCCGACGCGGAGACCGTGCACGGGCTCGGCAACCACAAGAACGAGATGTTCCACGAGACGGTGCACCGCGACGGCGTCGAGGTCTTCGAAGGTTCGCGGCGGTATCTCGAGAAGGTCAGCGCGGCAGGTCTGGGCGTCGCCGTGGTCTCCTCCAGCGCGAACACCGAGGAGGTGCTCGACGTCACCGGGCTGGCGCGCTTCGTGCAGTACCGGGTCGACGGCGTGACCATGCGCGAGGAGAAGATCGCCGGTAAGCCGGCGCCGGACTCGTTCCTGCGGGCGGCCGAACTACTCGGTGTCGCACCGGATCACGCCGCCGTCTTCGAAGACGCCCTCGCCGGGGTGGAGGCCGGACGGGCCGGACACTTCGGTTGCGTGGTGGGGGTCGACCGGGTCGGGCAGGCCGAGGAGTTGCGCCGCCACGGCGCCGACGTCGTCGTCACCGACCTCGCCGAACTCCTGGAGGGCACCGCGTGATCCCCTACGACGTCTTTCCCGTCGAACCGTGGCAGGTGCGCGAGACCCGGCTCGACTTCGACCTGATCGACGAGTCGGAATCGCTGTTCGCACTGTCCAACGGGCACATCGGGTTACGCGGCAACCTCGATGAGGGCGAACCGCACGGGATGCCCGGAACGTATCTCAACTCGTTCTTCGAGATCCGGCCGCTGCCCTACGCCGAAGCCGGTTACGGCTACCCGGAGGCCGGCCAGACCGTCGTCAACGTCACCAACGGCAAGATCATCCGGCTGCTCGTCGACGACGAACCGTTCGACGTCCGCTACGGGGAACTCATGTCCCACGAGCGCGTACTCGACCTGCGGGCGGGCACGCTGCGACGGCACGCACACTGGCGCTCACCGGCGGGCAAGCAGGTCAAGGTGGAGTCGACCCGGCTGGTGTCGCTGTCGCAGCGCGGCGTCGCGGCCATCGAGTACATCGTCGAGGCGCTCGACGAATTCGTCCGTGTCACCGTGCAATCCGAGTTGGTCGCCAATGAGGACCAGCCCGAGAAGGCCGGCGACCCGCGGGTGGCGGCGGTGTTGCGCAAACCCCTCGAACCGGTGCACCACGAGCAGACCGACCACAGCGCGCTGCTGGTGCACCGGACCAAGGGCAGCGGTCTGATGATGGCCGCCGCCATGGATCACGAGGTCGATGTGCCCGGGCGCGTCGAGACCAGCACCGACGCCGGCGCCGACCTCGCCCACACCACCGTGATCTGCGGGCTGCGCCCCGGCCAGCGCCTGCGCATCGTGAAGTACCTGGCCTACGGGTGGTCGAGCCTGAGATCCCGCCCGGCACTGCGAGATCAGGCCGCCGCCGCGCTGACGGGTGCGCGCTACGTCGGCTGGCAGGGCCTGCTCGACGCGCAGCGCGAGTACCTCGACGAATTCTGGGACTGCGCCGACGTCGAGGTCGAGGGCGATCCGGATCTGCAGCAGGCGGTGCGGTTCGGGCTCTTCCACGTGCTGCAGGCCAGCGCCCGCGCCGAACGGCGCGCCATTCCCGGGAAGGGGCTCACCGGAACGGGCTACGACGGCCACGCCTTCTGGGACACAGAGGGTTTCGTGCTGCCCGTGCTGACCTACACGAAACCGTCGGCCGCCGCGGACGCGCTGCGGTGGCGGGCCTCCACGCTGCCGCTGGCCAGAGAGCGTGCGGCGCAACTGGATCTGGAGGGGGCGGCGTTCCCGTGGCGCACGATCCGCGGCGAGGAGTGCTCGGCGTACTGGCCCGCGGGTACCGCCGGCTGGCACGTCAACGCCGACATCGCGATGGCGTTCGACCGCTACCGCACCGTCACCGGCGACCACTCCCTCGAGGACGAATGCGGGCTGACGGTGCTGGTCGACACCGCGCGGCTGTGGATGACCCTCGGCCACCACGACCGCCACGGCGTCTGGCACCTCGACGGTGTCACCGGCCCCGACGAGTACACGGCGGTGGTGCGCGACAACGTGTTCACGAACCTGATGGCCGCCCACAACCTCCGGGTGGCCGCCGAGGCCTGTGAGCGGCGCTCGGAGGTCGCCCGCGAGATGGGTGTCAGCACCGAGGAGATGGCGGCGTGGCGCGAGGCGGCAGCCGCGGCGCACATCCCCTACGACGAGGAACTCGGCGTCCATCCGCAGTGCGCGGGTTTCACGACGTTGGCCGAATGGGACTTCACCGAGAACACCTCCTATCCCCTGCTGCTCAACGAACCGTACGTGCGGTTGTATCCGGCCCAGGTGGTCAAGCAAGCGGATCTGGTGCTGGCGATGCAGTGGCAGAGCCACGCGTTCACCGACGAGCAGAAGGCCCGCAACGTCGACTACTACGAACGTCGCACCACCCGGGACTCCTCACTGTCGGCGTGCACGCAGGCGGTGATGTGCGCGGAGGTCGGGCACCTCAACCTCGCCCACGACTACGCGTTCGAGGCCGCGATGATCGATTTGCGCAACCTGCACCACAACACCCGCGACGGTCTGCACATGGCGTCGCTGGCCGGGGCGTGGACGGCGCTGGTCGCCGGGTTCGGCGGACTGCGTGACGACGAGGGCATGCTGGCGTTGAACCCGCATCTGCCCGACGCGTTGACCCGGCTGCGATTCCGCTTGCGCTGGCGCGACTTTCGCGTCACCGTCGAAGCCGGGCACGACTGCGTCGTCTACACCCTGCGCGACGGGCCGGACGGCCGGCTGGCGATCCGGCACGCGGGTGAGGAGATCGTGCTCTCCACCCACGAGCCGACGACCGTCCCGGTGCGGCCACGCACCCCGCTGCTGCCCACACCGGTACAGCCGCCGGGACGGGAACCGCTGCGCAGCCGCCTCACCGAGTCGGGCTGATCAGGCGCCCTGGGCGTCGGCGGTGGTGGGATCGCGGCGGTTGACCTCTTCGCGGGTGGCGTTCCAGTCCAGCGCGGCGGGTGCGCCTGCGGGCACCACCGGCTGGTTCGGCGCGATCGGGTCGAGGCGGCGGTAGCCCTCACCCTGCGCGGGCCGCAGATCCTCTTCGCCCTTGTTCGGCCACAGCGACGCGGCGCGTTCGGCCTGGGCGCTGATGGTCAGTGACGGGTTGACGCCCAGGTTGGCCGAGATCGCCGCCCCGTCGGTGACGTACAGCGTCGGGTAGTTGTACACGCGGTGGTACGGGTCGATGACGCCGTGTTCGGGGCTGTCGCCGATCGTGGCGCCGCCGAGGAAGTGCGCCGTCAGCGGGATGTTGAACAGCTCACCCCACGTGCCGCCCGCGACGCCGTCGATCTTCTTCGCGATCCGCCGCGTCACCTCGTTGCCGACCGGGATCCACGTCGGATTCGGCTCGCCGTGGCCCTGCTTGCTGGTCAGCCGGCGGGTGCCGAGCTTCGTGCGCTTGGTGAACGTGGTGATCGAGTTGTCGAGGTTCTGCATCACCAGCGCGATGAGCGTCCGCTCGCTCCAGCGGCGCACGTTGAGCAGCCGCAGTGTGCCGCGCGGATCCTCGCGGGCGTTGACGAACAGCTGCTTCCAGCGCGGCACGTCGGTGCCCTCGGGGCCGGAGCCGTCGGTCATCAGCGTCTGCAGCAGCCCCATCGCGTTGGAGCCCTTGCCGTAACGCACCGGTTCGATGTGGGTGTCGGAGGTCGGGTGGATCGACGAGGTGATCGCCACCCCGTGGGTGAGGTCGAGGTCGTCGGTGACCTGGAAGCGACCGGCGCCGACGATCGACTCCGAATTCGTGCGGGTCAGCATGCCCAGCCGGTCGGACAGCTGCGGCAGTTTACCGGCGTCGCGCATCTTGAACAGCAGCTTCTGGGTGCCGAACGTACCCGCCGCGAGGACGACGTTGTTCGCGGTGAACGTCCGCTTCTGACGCCGCACCTTGCGCCCGGTGCGCACGGTGGTGACCTCCCACAGTCCGTCGTCGCGCTGTTCGAAGCTGGTCACCGTCGTCAGGGGATGTACTTCGGCACCCGCCCGCTCGGCGAGGTACAGGTAGTTCTTGACCAGGGTGTTCTTACCGTTGTGGCGGCAGCCGGTCATGCACTCGCCGACCTCGATGCAACCGCGGCGAGCCGGGCCGACACCGCCGAAGTAGGGGTCGGGCACGGTCTTGCCCGGGGTCTTCTGCCCGTCGGGGCCGAAGAACACCCCGACCGGCGTCGGCACGAAGGTGTCCCCCACGCCCATGTCCTCGGCGACCTCTTTGACGACGCGGTCGGCGTCGGTGAACGTCGGGTTGGTGACGACGCCGAGCATGCGCTGCGCCTGCTCGTAGTGCGGCAGCAGTTCGTCGTTCCAGTCGGTGATGTGCTTCCACTGCGGGTCGTTGAAGAACGGCTCGCGCGGTACGTAGAGGGTGTTGGCGTAGTTGAGCGATCCGCCACCCACGCCCGCGCCGGCGAGGATGAGGACGTCGCGCAGCAGATGGATCCGCTGGATGCCGTAGCAGCCCAGCTGCGGCGCCCACAGGAAGTTCTTCAGATCCCACGAGGTCTTGGCGAAGTCCTCGTCGGCGAACCGGCGGCCGGCTTCGAGGACGCCGACCCGGTACCCCTTCTCGGTGAGCCGCAGCGCGGTGACGCTGCCCCCGAAACCCGAACCGATGATCAGGACGTCGTAGTCAGGCTGCATTCCACCAGTATGAACTTACCGATGGGTAACTAGCCACTAACCCCTCCGCGCGAGCAGACACAGATTCGTGTGATCGCGGCTGCGATCGCACGAATCTGTGTCTGCTCGCGGCAAGTTGTCCACAGGCGAGTTGTCCACCCCTACCGGCCGGCGGGCCAATGCCCGAGAGTCGACGCATGAATGGGGCGGAGCGCGAACTCTTTCACCGAGCCGGCGGCATCGCGACGGCGCGCGAACTGCGGACCGTCATGACGCGCCCGCGCTTGGACTGGCTCGTACGGCGGGGCGAGGTGCTACGGGTGTGCCACGGCGTGTACGCCGACCGGGTACCCGATCTGCGAGGACGGCTGCGGGCGCTCGACCTGTACCTGCGTCAGGAGGCCGTCGCGTGTCTGGGGACGGCGGCCTCCCTCTACGGGTTCGACGTCGAGAACACCGTGGGGCTCCACATCCTCGACCCGGGCAGGCGCATCCGTCCGACGGTCGGCGTGTCGGTGCATCAACGCGTCGGGGCACCGCTGCACCGGGTTGCCGGCCGTGCTGCTACCGCGCCCGCGTGGACTGCGGTGGAGACCGCACGTCGCCTCTCTCGTCCCAGGGCCCTCGCCACGCTCGACGCCGCTGTCCACTCCACCTGGTGCGACACCGCCGAGCTGGCGCGAGCCGTCGACGCGCAGTTCGGCCGTCGGGGCATCGTCGCGGTGCGCGACCTGTTACCGCATGTCGACGGACGCGCGGAGTCAGCCATGGAGAGCGAGGCGCGGCTCGTGATGATCGACTACGGCCTGCCCACACCGGTTCTGCAATATGAGATCCACGGACGCGACGGCGTCGTGTGGCGGGTCGACTTCGCGTGGCCGGACGAGCGGGTCGTCGCCGAATACGAGAGCGTGGAATGGCACACCGGCCGCGACGAGATGGTCCGGGACCGAAAACGCGTCGCGGCGCTCCAGGACTTGGGCTGGACCGTGATCCCGATCGTCGTCGATGACGTGCGACACCACCCCGCCCAATTTGCGGAGCGCATCGCCACTCACCTATCCCGCCGCCTGGCGGGCTGAAGCCCGCGAGCAGTCACAAATTCAGGCGATCGAGACCCTTGGAACGCGAATCTGTGTCTGCTCGCGCCGAAACTACGCGCCGACCGTCAGACCGACCTTCTGGAACTCCTTGGGGTCGCAGTAGCCCGCCTTGGCCATCGACCGGCGCAATCCGCCGACGAGGTTGAGCGAACCGAACGGATCGTCCGACGGCCCGACGAGCACCTGTTCCAGCGACGGCCGCTCTCCGAGTGCGACCTGCAGTAGCGCGCCGCGCGGCAGCGACGGGTGCGCGGCGGCGGCGGGCCAGAACCAGCCGCCGCCCATCGCCTCGGCCGCACTCGCCAGCGGGGTGCCGAGCACGACGGCGTCGGCGCCGCAGGCGATCGCCTTGGCGAGGTCGCCCGAGGTGTGGATGTCACCGTCGGCGAGCACGTGTACGTAGCGGCCGCCGGTCTCGTCGAGGTATTCGCGGCGCGCGGCGGCGGCGTCGGCGATCGCGGTCGCCATCGGCACGCTGATCCCGAGCACCTCGTCGGAGGTGGTGACCCCGGAGGTCGACCCGTAGCCGACGATGACGCCGGCCGCGCCGGTGCGCATGAGGTGTAGCGCGGTGCGGTGGTCGAGCACGCCGCCGGCGACCACCGGGACGTCGAGTTCGGAGATGAAGGTCTTCAGATTGAGCGGTTCGCCCGCCCCGTCGTGATCCTTCGCGACACGTTCGGCGGACACGATCGTGCCCTGGATGACCAGCAGGTCGATCCCCGCCTGCAGCAGCGCGGGTGTCAGCGCCTGCGCGTTCTGCGGGCTCACCCGGACCGCGGTCGTCACCCCGGCATCACGGATCCGGGCCACCGCCGCCCCCAACAGCTCGGGGTCCAGCGGTGCGGCGTGCAGCTGCTGCAGCAACCGGATCGCGGCCGACGGGTCGGGCTCCTTGTCGGCGGCCTCGACGACCTGGCGGATCTTCTCCTCCACGTCGGCGTGCCTGCCGATCAGGCCCTCACCGTTGAGGACCCCCAGCCCGCCGAGACGGCCGAGTTCGATCGCGAACTCCGGCGACACCAGGGCGTCGGTCGGATGCGACACGACCGGGATCTCGAACCGGTAGGCGTCCAGCTGCCACGCCGTCGACACGTCCTTGGACGAGCGGGTGCGCCGCGACGGCACGATGTTGATGTCGTGGAGTTCGTAGGTACGGCGGGCGGTCCGGCCCATACCGATTTCGACCATGTCTCGCACAGTGGTGTGTCCCCAGTCCCGTCAGCGGGCGTAGTAGTTGGGCGCTTCGGCGGTCATCGTGATGTCGTGCGGATGGCTTTCCTTCAGCCCGGCCGCGGTGATCTGCACGAACTGTGCCTGCTGCAACGCCTCGATGGTCGGTGAACCGGTGTAGCCCATGGCCGCCCGCAGACCGCCGGTGAGCTGGTGGATGACCTGGGCGAGCGGCCCGCGGTACGGCACCCGCCCCTCGATGCCCTCGGGCACCAACTTGTCCTCGGACAACACGTCGTCCTGGAAGTAGCGGTCCTTGGAGAAACTGCCCCGCAGGTTGCCGGTCGCGCCGCGGCCCTGCATCGCCCCGAGCGACCCCATCCCGCGGTAGCTCTTGAACTGCTTGCCGTTGACCAGGATCAGCTCACCCGGCGCCTCGGCGGTACCGGCGAGCAGCGATCCCAGCATCGCGGTGGACGCGCCGGCGGCGAGCGCCTTGGCGATGTCGCCGGAGTACTGCAGACCGCCGTCGGCGATCACGGGCACGCCGTGCGGTGCGCATGCTGCGACCGCCTCGAGGATCGCGGTGATCTGCGGCGCCCCGACCCCCGCGACCACGCGGGTGGTGCAGATCGAACCCGGTCCGACGCCGACCTTGACCGCGTCGGCGCCGGCTTCGACGAGGGCGGCCGCACCTGAGCGGGTCGCCACGTTGCCGCCGATGACGTCGACACGTTCGCCGAGCGCGGTCTTGACGCGGTGCACCATCTCGAGCACCCCGCGGTTGTGGGCGTGCGCAGTGTCGACGATCAGCACGTCCACCCCGGCATCGGCCAGCGTCATCGCGCGGGCCCAGGCGTCGTCACCGACACCGACCGCGGCGCCGACGAGCAGCCTGCCGTCGGAGTCCTTGGTGGCCAGCGGGAACTGCTCGGTCTTGACGAAGTCCTTGACCGTGATGAGCCCGGTCAGCTTGCCGTGTCCGTCGACGATCGGCAGCTTCTCGATCTTGTGGCGCCGCAGCAGTCCGAGCGCGGCCTCGGCCGAGACCCCCTCCTGCGCGGTGATCAGCGGGGCCTTGGTCATCACCTCGGAGACCGGCTTGGACTGGTCCACCTCGAAGCGCATATCGCGGTTGGTGATGATGCCGACCAGCGCGCCCTGCTCGTCGACGACGGGCAGCCCGGAGATGCGGAAGCGGGCGCACATCGCGTCGACCTCGGCGAGTGTGTTGTTCGGCGCGCAGGTCACGGGGTCGGTGACCATCCCGGCCTCCGACCGTTTGACGGTCTCCACCTGGCCGGCCTGTTCGGCGACGGGCAGGTTGCGGTGCAGCACACCCATACCGCCTGCGCGGGCCATCGCGATGGCCATCCGGGATTCGGTGACGGTGTCCATCGCCGAGCTGACCAGCGGCACCCGCAGCCGGATGCGTTTAGTCAGCTGGCTCGAGGTGTCGGCGGTCGCGGGGATGACATCGGAGGCGGCGGGAAGCAGCAGCACATCGTCGAAGGTCAGCCCGAGCATGGCCACCTTCGTCGGATCGTCGCCGCCGGTCGGGACCGGTACGGCGATGGGAACGCTGCGTTCAGCGATCGACATGGGCGGGCCCTCCATAGGCACTTGGGCGGATACTCAATCCTATCGGTTACGGATGCCCTGCCTCGGCCCCGCACGCCGGATCGCCACACCGGTAACGGCTGGCGGGATCACAGGGGTGCTGCGTAAGGTGGAGCCGTGCGAGACCACCTGCCACCTGGTTTGCCGCCCGATCCGTTCGCCGACGATCCCTGCGATCCCTCGGCGGCCCTCGACGCGCTCGAACCCGGTCAGCCGCTGGACCCGCAGGAGCGCACCGCCGTCGAGGCCGACCTCGCTGACCTCGCGGTGTATGAGGCGCTCTTGGCGCACAAGGGGATTCGCGGTCTGGTCGTCTGCTGTGACGAATGCCAGCAGGATCACTACCACGACTGGGACATGCTGCGGGCGAACCTGCTGCAGCTGCTCGTCGACGGGACCGTGCGGCCGCACGAGCCGGCCTACGATCCCGAACCCGACGCCTACGTCACGTGGGACTACTGCCGCGGATACGCCGACGCCTCGCTCAACGAAGCGACGTCGGACTCAGACGGCTACCGCTGAGCGGTTCGTCACTCTTCTTCTACTGCCGCCGCACCGGGGGCCGGTAGCACGACCGTGGTCGTGGTGGCCGGCACCGAGATCCGCGTCTGTTCGACGCTGGGCGCCGACTGAGCCGGCGCCTCTTCCTCCACCACCGGGGGCGCGGCCGCCGTCGTGCCCGGCGTGGGCGTGGGCTTCGCTGCCGAGGTGGTCCCCGCCGTCGTGGCCGGGGTCGTGGCCGCCGCGGAGGTCGGCTCGGGCGCGGTGACGCCGGACGACGGCGGCGGCAGCTGCACCGGAGCCGACGACGACGGCGCCGAAGTGGGCGCCGTCGACGGGGTGGGCGACGGAGCGGGTGGTGACGTAGTGGTCGGCTGAGGACTTGACGGCGGCGTCTCCGACGGCGGGATGCTCGACGGGGACGTCTCTGGCGCCGAACTCGACGGCGACGTGGCCGACGGATCGGTCGACGACGGCGGCCTCGACGGTGTCGTGCTGTCCGACGGCGATGTCGCGTCCGGCCCCAGCAGCGCGGGCAGCGGGATGTCCGACGGCACCTCGGGCAGCACCACCGGCGGGGCGTCCGGCGGCACGGTCGCGGCCGGGTCGCGGGTCTCCACCTTCACCGACAGCTGCTGCCACTGCTCGACGAGCTCCTGCTGACGGCCGGTGTCCCCCACCGCGGCGACCGTGGTCGTCAGCGTCTGCAGTTTGTCCTGCGCGGCGGTCCAGTCGCCCTGGTCGATGAGCTGTTGCACCTGGGCCATCTGGGTCTGCGCGGCGAGCGCGACCTGATCGTCGCGGGTGGCGTGCTGTTCGCCGAAGAGCATCGTGCGCACACCATAGAGCGGGTCGCCCGGTCCGGCGCCGTAGACCACCGAACCGAAGCCGCCCAGGCAGAGCACCGCGGCGGCCAGCGAGCCGACGACGGCCAGTGAGAACCGGCGGCGGTGCGTGGTGGTCGTCGAGCGGTCCAGTGCGATGGCCGCGTCGCGCGGGGTCAACACCGCCGACATCGTGGGCCGGCGGACCTCGTCGCGCCACCCCGCCAGCAGGTAGGTCAGTTCGGCTTCGGCGGAGTCGTTCGCGTACACCGGCTGTTCGCCGGCCAGCGCGTCGAGCAGGCGGTCGGTGTAGTTGATCTCGGGCAGCGACGGCTCACCGCCGTTCGCGGAGCCGTTCGGGGAACCGTTGAAGGGTCGGCGCGGGAAATCAGGCACGGTCATGCCCTCCCGTCGCGATGATCTCGGCCTTGAGCCGCGCCAGAGCGCGGTGCTGGGCCACCCGGACCGCGCCGGCGGTGCTGCCGACGGCCTCGGCGGTCTCCTCGGCGCTCATCCCGACGACGACGCGCAGGATGAGGATCTCGCGCTGTTTGTCGGGCAGCACTCCGAGGAGTTTGTCCATCTGGGCCGACGACTCGGCATTGATGGCGAGCTGTTCGGGGCCCGCCTCCGAGGAGAACCGCTCGGGCACCACGTCGGTGGGATCCGACTTGTTGCGGCTCGCCGCTCGGTGCGCGTCCGCGATCTTGTGCGCTGCGATGCCGTATACGAAGGCGAGGAACGGTCGTCCCTGATCCTTGTAACGCGGCAGCGCCGTGATGGCGGCCAAGCAAACCTCCTGCGCAACGTCGTCGGCGGAGAGACCGCTCCGTTCCGTCGCGCCGATCCTGGCTCGGCAGTACCGCACGACGATGGGACGAATGGTCTCCAACACTTCGCGGAGTGCGTCACGATTGCCCGCCACTGCCTCAGCGACGACAGCATCGAGACGTTCTCCCGAAATTGTCATCGTGGGTGTGTTCTCCAACGTTACGAACGGCGTATTCGGCGTTCTAGCTCAGCTAAACAATAACGATGCCTGCGGGCGCCACCCGGACTAGCGATCCGCCCACACGCCGCCCCTGTGACGCACAGTATCGGCGCTGGCGTCGCGAAAGTCCGTGACCTGCGTCGGCGTGTACTGCGCGCTGCCGATGTCGGCGAGCAGACTGGCCAGCGCCCAGTGCAGTGGGATCAGCCCCAGACCGGCCGCCCGGTCGAGTGCGGCGTCGGCGATCGCCCTGCACCGGTCGGTCTCCCCGTGACTGCACAGCGCCGCGGCGAGCACGACCTCCGATTTGAGGCGGTGCCGCACCGAGGGGTAGTCCGCGGCAGCCGCCACCGCGCGTTCGGCGTGCTCGACGGCGAGCGCACCCATCCCGCGCACCATCGCCAGCTCGGCGCTCACCCACTGCAGCCGTACCGGTAACCGGGGGTCGTCGGCGCCATCCACGGCCCCGGCCGCGCGGTCCAGCAGCCGTTCGGAGGCACCGAACCGTCCGACGCCCAGTGCGTCGGCGGCGAGGCCGATCACCGCGTCGGCGGTCGCGGCGGGCGTCTCGGCAGTCAGCAGCGCGCGGCCGTCCCAGCCGGCGGCCTCGCGATGCCGGCCCAGTTGGCGGAGGAAGGACGCCCGGGTGCTCAGCGCCAACGATCGCGGTCCGGCGGAGCGGTCGAGTGCGGCCAGTTCGGTCAGCGCGACGGCGTAGCGGCCCTGCCCGCCGGCGCACACCGCGCGCAGCCAGCGCTCGCGGGGATCTGTCGCCGCCGGTAGCGGCCACCGATCAGGGTGCTCACCGAATGCGGCGTCGAGCAGCGCGGCGCGGGTGGTGGTCATCGGGGTGCGACGTTATCAACGCCGCTTGCCGCGGTGTCCTCGGCAAACCGGTACCGGGCCAACGCGGCGAGCGGTTAACTCTTTGTGGGCGCTGAGTTACGGCGATGTTAATCGGGCCCGGGATCGCGCCATTGCTCAATGGCAACCATGGTGGCAAAAGCCGTCGTCGGAGCGCTTGCGAACCCGCCCGATACCACGTTTCGCGCCAGCGGCAAGTCAGAAGGATGAACGTGACGTAAATTCTCTAGCTGGGGTTATGCGATTGAGCACATGATCACGCTATTGACGGAAAATCTTTCGCCCTTCTACGTTGTGTGCACGAGTGGTCACCGGCGACAAGCTCTGACGATCTGTACCACGACGCAGCGCTACCGCGTCCCCGAAAAGGGTGTTTAGAGAGGGGTTTTCCCAATGCCTCAGCCACAGCAGCTGCCCGGGCCCAACGCCGACATCTGGGATTGGCAGATGCACGGACTTTGCCGGGGCGTCGATTCGTCGATGTTCTTCCACCCCGACGGAGAGCGTGGCCGCGCCCGCGCTCAACGCGAAATGCGCGCCAAGGAAATGTGCCGCCGTTGCCCAGTGATCGCCCAGTGCCGTTCCCATGCCCTCGCCGTCGGCGAACCGTACGGCATCTGGGGCGGATTGAGCGAATCCGAGCGCGAGATGTTACTCAAGCGCGGAATTCGCCGGACCGCCTGACCACTCCCCTCAACGAACCGGAAAGCCCCATCTCAGCAAAGCCGAGATGGGGCTTCTCCGTCTCCGCGGCCGGTATCAGCGATTCACGGTGATCTTGAAGATGAGCGCGCTCAGCGGGCCGAACGCCCCGTTCCCGCCGATATAGAGGCGTTTGGTGTCGTAACCGGCCACGTCCTTCATGGTCTGGGCGCCGAACCGGGCCGGGAGTTCGCCGACGATCGCCTCGACACCGAGCAGGGCGTGCCGGATCTCGATCCGCTCCTCACCCGTCGCGGTGGCCACCACCTCGCCGATCCGCCGCCCCCCTCCCACGGCCGGGATGCCGACGCAGCTGACCCCTTCGCGGTCGAGGTAGCGGTGGATGTCGTCGAGAGTCGCGTCCGCGCCGACCACCAGGCTGAGGTTCCCGAGGTTGGCGGTGACGTCGGTGCGCCCGCCGGCGGTGAGCGGTCCCGGTGTCGCCGCGGCCGGGTGTCCGGCCAGCGCCGCGCCGACGGCCGCCGCGAAGGCGTCCACGACGGGCTCGTCGGGCGACGGCGGCGGCAGCATGACCCCGGGATTGAGCCTGCCCGCCGGATCGAACGCCGCCTTGATCGCGCGCTGGGCGGCGATCTCGACCGGGGTGAACCGCTTGGTCATGAACGGGATCTTCTCGGTGCCGACGCCGTGCTCCCCGGTGATGGTGCCGCCGAGCGCAAGCGCGGCGTCGATGATCTCGTTGTTGGCCGCCTCGAGCGCCGCGGCCGCCTTCGGGTTGTCTCTGTCGTAGAACGTCGTCGGATGCAGGTCGCCGTCGCCGGCGTGGCCGCACACCGCGATGAACAGCAGCCCGTCCGCATGGCGGGCGGCGGTCGCCTGGATCGCCTCTTGCATCTCCGGGATGCGGTCGCGCGGCACGGTGACGTCACCGATGAAGAAGCCCTTACCGCTCTGCACCACCGAATCGGGCGCGTGCAGCCTGCCGTACCAGAGTCGGTCCCTGGCGTCCTCGTCCTCGGCGATCCGGACCTCGGTCGCCCGCTCCCGCAGCACCCGCTCGACGACCGCCTGGTCGCGCCGCACTTCGGCCTCGGACCCGTCGACGTCGATGAGCACGATCGAGGCGGCGTCGAGGGGATAGCCGGTGTCGTAGAACTGCTGCAACCCGGCGATGCCGTCGCGGTCGAGCCATTCCACGGCGGCGGGCACCACCCCGGTGGCGATGATCGCGGAGATGGTGTCCGCCGCCTGCCGCGCGGTGTCGAACGCCCCCATGAGGCTGTGGGTGACCTCGGCGATCGGCCGCAGCGCGACGGTCACCTCGGTCACGACACCGAGCGTGCCCTCCGACCCGACGAGCAGCCCGAGCAGATCCGGCCCGTCGTCGTCGGCGCGCCACGTCACCGTCGTCGCATCCGGCAGCACGACCTCGGCGGCGAGGATGTGGTTGTAGGTGACGCCGTACTTGAGCGCATGCGGTCCACCCGCGTTCTCGATCAGGTTGCCCCCGACCGTGGACAGGTGCGAGGACACCGGATCCGGGGAGAAACATAGCCCGTACGGCGCCAGCCGCTCCTGCAGATCCGAGTTGACCACGCCCGTTTCGACTCGCGCCCAACGGTTCTCGGCATCGACATCGACCACGCGGTTGAGGTGCGTCAGGTCCAGCAGCACGCTTCCGCGAGAAGGCATCATGCCGCCCGAGCAGTTCGACGCCCCGCCCCGCGGGACGACGGTCACGCCGTTGTCGGCGGCGATCCGCATGATGGCCGCGACCTGTTCGGCGTCGCTGGGGCGCAGCACCATGTCCGCGCGGCTGCCCACGCCCCAGAAGTCATGGCCGCGTTCGGTCACGACGGTCTCGTCGGTGATCACCTCACAGTGGTCGGCGAAGGCGGCGCCGAGGTCGGCCGGTTGTGCGGTGACGGTGTCTGATGTCATGTGATCACTCCGTTGAGTTGGACAGTTGTCGTAGCCACGCTTCTTCCTCGCCGGGCGCGGGCAGCACCCGTCCGCCCTCGATCGCGAGGTGCGCCGGACTGTTCTCGAGGACGACCAGGATCCGGCCGGGCGGGATTCCGGTGACCCGGGCCGCCGCGGCGGCGATCTCGGCCACCAACTGGCTGCTCTGCGCCTCCGGGTGCCCGGTGCGCACCCAGCCGTTGATCAGAAGCGGTTGCGCGGGAACGCCGTTGGTGTACACCTGGTCGGCCTCCAGTTCGTGGAAGACGACGTTGATGTAGGTGCCGGGGACGTGGTTGATCATCGAGTGGATCCGGGTGATCTCGCCGGCCAGGTTGGCCTTGGTGTCGGAGCCCAGGGTGGACGCGGTGGTGGTGCAGGTGTAGACCGGCATGCTCACCCCAGGAACGGCAGTTGCGGCTGGGTCGGCACGACGATGACCGTGGGCCCGTCGGCGTCCAGCGCGGCGGTGAACTCGCGGGCGAGGTCTTCGGTGCCGCCGACCTCGACCGTGCGGCACCCGAAACCCGTTGCCAGCGCGGCGATGTCAAGGCCGGGGAGGTCCAGACCGGGGACGTTGGGGGTCTTCTCCAACAGTGCGAAGGACTTGAGGATGGCGTACTCGCCGTTGCGCATCACCACGAACACGATGGGCAGTTTGTGTTGGGCCGCGGTCCAGATGGCCTGGATGGAGTACTGGAACGACCCGTCGCCGATGGTGGCGATGATCTTGCGGTCGACGCCGCGGGCGCGGTCGCCGAGCGCGACGCCGACCGCGCCGGGCACCCCCCAGCCGATGCCGCCGCTGCCCGTCGCGAAGAAGCTCGCGCTGCGGGTGGTCGGCATCGAAGCCAGCAGTTCGGCCATCGTCGACGTCGACTCCATCACCACCGCGGCATCGTCGGGCCGCAACAGACCCAGCACGGTGTACACATCGCTGGGGACCAGTGGCGCAGTGGCTTTCGGCATCTCCGTGCGGGTCTCGCGCCGGAATCCCGGCGCGGCGACGCGTTCGGCGGGTGCCTCGACCAGTGTGGCCAGTTGCTCGAGTGCGGCGTGGACGTCGCCGAGCAGGCTGTCGCCCACCGGGGCGACCGCCGAGATGTGCGGATCGGAGGTGATGTGCAGCAGGTCGGTGCCTTCGGGCAGATACTCCCCCGCCACATACGGGTAGTAGCGGAACACCTGGGCGCCGATCACCACCGCCAGGTCGTGACCGTGCAGGGCCTCGTTGACCCCGGCGATCGTCATCGGGAGCGGTCCGGCGTAGAGCGGGTGGGTCTCGGGGAACGAGCACCGGTCCCACAGCGCGCTTCCGTACACCGGCGCCTTGAGCTTCTCGGCGAACGCGACCCCGGCGTCCCATGCGCCGGCGCGGTCGACTTCCGGGCCGAGCACCAGCACCGGGTTCTCGGCCCGGTTGATCCGCTCGGCGAACGCATGCAGCCGGTCGCTGTCGGGCAGGACCCGGTTACTCAGGGACCGGATCACCGCCGGGCGGCGCGCCGGCTGGTTCCAGTCGTCCAAGGGGATCGACAGGAACACCGGCCCGGCGGGCGGTTGCGTCGCGATCGCGTAGGCCTGCATGAACGCCGCGGGAACGTCTTCGGCCCGGACCGGCTGGTAGGCCCACTTCACCCAAGGTTGCGGTTGCAAAGTCTCGTCGCGGTTCGCCAGGTACGGATCGCACAGCAGCATCTCCCGGGTCTGCTGCCCGGCGG
The DNA here is from genome assembly GCF_001499965.1 of Mycobacterium sp. GA-2829. GTDB lineage: Bacteria > Actinomycetota > Actinomycetes > Mycobacteriales > Mycobacteriaceae > Mycobacterium. The sequence goes on along the minus strand of NZ_LQIT01000023.1, from coordinate 129,624 downwards.
TGATGATGAGCGGGGTGTTGGCCCGGTAGGCGGCGACCAGGCTGCCCAGCGCGTTGCCGGTTCCGGCCGCGGTGTGGAGGTTCACCAGCGCCGGCTTGCCGGTGGCCTGTGCGAAGCCATCGGCGATCGCCAAGACCGAAGCCTCCTGCAGCGCAAGCACATACGTGAAATCGTCGGGGAAGTCCTGCAGGAAGGTCTGTTCGGTCGAGCCCGGGTTGCCGAACACGGTCGTGAGGCCGAGCGTTCGGAGCAGTTCGTAGGTCACATCGTGGACAGTGGTTTCGTCGGTCATGATCGGATCCCACACCCGCAGGCGCCGAATGCACCCCCGGGGAACCCCCGGGTCTGCGGTGACCGGGGGTACCGAGCGAAGTCAGGGACAGTCTCGGTTCCGCACCGCGAAACCGCGCGGGACATGCCAGGATCAGGTTCCGTGAGCCCGGGAGCCCGGCGCGGCACCCTGGTCGGGCGCCGACACGAACAGGCGACGCTGCGCGGCCTGCTCGACCAGGCCCTCGCCGGACGGAGCGCCGTCCTGGTGCTCCGCGGCGAGGCCGGCATCGGCAAGACGGCGCTGCTGACCGAACTCCTGGCCGACAGCGACGGGCTGCGCACCGTCTCCATCAGCGGGGCGGAATCGGAGATGGAGCTCGCCTATGCGGGCGTACAACAGCTGTGCGCACCGCTGGTCGGCCGAATCGACCGGCTCCCCGATCCGCAGAAGCAGGCCCTGCGGTGCGCGCTCGGCCTCCGCGAAGGGGACGCCCCGGACCGTTTCCTGGTGAGCCTGGCGGTGCTGACCCTGCTCGGTGAGGCCGGCGCCGAACAGCCGACCGTCTGCGTGATCGACGATGCGCAGTGGGTCGACCGCGCGTCGCTGCAGGCGCTCGCGTTCGTCGCGCGCCGGCTCGCCGCCGACCCGGTGGCGATGCTCTTCGCGGTCCGGGAGCCGAGCGCTGAACGGGAGCTCGCCGGGTTACCGGAACTGCTCCTGTCACCGCTGGCCGACACCGACGCCCGCACGATGTTGACCACCATGACGCCCGGCGGCCTCGCCGCGGTCGTAGGCGAGAACATCCTCGCCGAGGCGAACGGAAACCCGTTGGCACTGCTGGAGTTTCAACGGGCGTTGGCACCCGCGGAGTTGGCGGGCGGCTACGGTCTTGCCACCGCCCGCCCGTTGGCGACCCGGATCGAGCGGACGTTCGCCGAACGGCTGCGGGAGCTGCCTGCCGCGACCAGGACCCTGTTGCTGCTGGCGGCCGCCGAACCGACCGGCGAGCCGGGGTGGCTGTGGGCGGCGGCGGGCAGCCTCGGCATCGGGGTGGACGCCACCGTCGCGGCGGAGCGCAGCGGCCTGATCACGGTCGCATCCCGGCTGCGGTTCCGTCACCCGCTGGTGCGCTCGGCGGTGTACCGCGACGCGCCCCTGGCGGAACGCCGAGCCGCGCATGCCGCGCTGGCGGAGGTCATCTCGGGGCCGTCGGCCGACGAGCACCGCGCGTGGCACCGCGCGCACGCCGCCGCGGCCGCCGACGAGGATCTGGCGACCGACTTGGTGGTGTCGGCGGAGCGGGCACGCCGACGCGGCGGTGCGGCCGCGGCGGCCGCGTTCCTGGCCTACGCCGTCGAGCTGACCCCGGATCCGGTCCGCCGGGCGCAGCGGGCGCTTGCGGCCGCGCATGCCAAACTCGACGCCGGTGACGCCGAGGCCGCGGCCCGGCTGCTCACCGCGGCCGAGCGGGTCGAGGACCGCACCCTCACCGCGCGGGCACACCTGTTGCGCGCCAAGGTTGCCTGGGCCACTCACCGCGGGCGGGATGCACCTCCCCTGCTACTGGCGGCGGCCGAGCGGCTGCGTCCACTCGATGCTCGGCTGTCCCGCGAGACGCACCTGGAGGCGCTGATGGCCTCGATGGTCGTGGGCACACTGCATTCGGCGCCGAGCACGTCCGCCACGGCGGTGGCCGAGGCTGCCCGTCGGGCGCCGCCTGCCGCCGTGCCGCCCACCGCCACGGACCTGTTCCTCGACGGGCTCGTCGTCCGGCTGACCGAGGGGTACGCGGCCGCGGCACCCCTGCTGCAAGGGGCGGTGCGCGAATACCTTCTCGAGCAGGAGTCTGGGAGCGCCGACCCGCGGTGGCACGACATCACCAACCGGGTGCTGCTCGATCTGTTCGATCAGGACGCCTACAACGCGATCACCGCACGCCAGCTCGAGTTGCTGCGGGCCGCCGGGGAGTTGACGGTGCTGCCCGCGGCGCTGACCGCCTACGCCGGGGTGTGCGTCACGTCCGGTGATTTCGCCGCGGCGGCCCACCTGCTCGAACAGTCCGAGGCGATCTCCGCGGCGACCGGGACGCCACCGCACCGGTCCATCCACGCCTACCTGACGGCCTACCGGGGTGAGGAACAACGGTGCCGCGAGTTGGTGCGGGCCATTCTCGACGAGTCCACCGCGCGCGGCGAGGGCAGCGAGGTCACGGTCGCCCGGTACGCGGCGGCGGTGCTGCACAACGGGTGCGCGCAATACGAGGAAGCCATGAGCGCCGCCGCCGCCGCCCTGCGCTTCGAGGACGTCGGGATGTACGGGCATCTGCTCACCGAGATGGTCGAGGCGGCCGCGCACTGCGGTGACACGGTCGCGGCGAAGGCGGCGGCCACCGAGCTGATCGAACGCACCACCGTCTCGGGCACGTCGACGGCGTTGGGTTACGCGGCGCGGGCCCGTGCGCTCACCGCGGGGGACGACAGCGCCGACGCCGAATACCGCAGTGCGATCGAACATCTCGAGAACAGCCCGGTCACCGTGTACCGCGTCCGCACCCGCCTGCTGTACGGCGAGTGGCTGCGTCGCACGAACCGGCTGGCCGAGGCGCGTGACCAGTTACGCACCGCCCACACCGAATTCGTGGAGATGGGCGCGGACGGCTACGCCGAACGCACCCGTCGCGAACTACGCGCCGCGGGTGAGGCGACGCGCCGCCGTGAGACGCCGCGCGCGGTCATGTTGACCAGCCAGGAGAGCTACATCGCCCGGCTCGCCGGTGAGGGGTACACGAACTCCGAGATCGCGGGCCACCTGTTCCTGAGCCCCCGCACGGTGGAATGGCACCTGAGCAAGATCTTCGCCAAACTCGGTGTGACGTCCCGCCGCGAGCTGCGGCGCCTGACGACCTAGCGTGCGGCCAGTTCCCGCAGCACCGAATCGGTGGTCGGCCAGTCCATGCACTTGTCGGTGATCGATTGCCCGTAGGTCAGCGGCCGCGCCTCCGACGACTGCGCACCCCCGACGAGGAAGCTCTCCAGCATCACCCCGCTGACCGGAAGACCGTCGCGGATGGCCTGCGCCACCTCCGCGGCGACACCCGCCTGGCGGATGTGGTCCTTACCGGAATTGGCGTGGCTGCAATCGATCACGACCTTGCCCGGCAGTCCGGCCGCGACCAGTTTGGCCGCCGCGGTGGTGACCGAGTCCGCGTCGTAGTTGGGTCCGTCGGTGCCGCCGCGCAGGATGACGTGGCAGTCCTCGTTGCCCTCGGTGCTCACCACCGCACCGCGGCCCATGTCGTCCATCCCGAAGAAGACGTGCTGCGCCGCAGCGGCTTTCACGCCGTCGACGGCGACCTGGATGTTGCCGTCGGTGCCGTTCTTGAAGCCGACGGGCATCGACAGCCCCGACGCGAGCTGACGGTGCACCTGTGATTCGGTGGTGCGGGCCCCGATCGCGCCCCAGGCGACGGCGTCGGCGATGTACTGCGGGCTGGTCGGTTCCAGGAACTCGCAGCCGACCGGCAGCCCGATGTCGATGATGTCGAGCAGCAGCTGGCGGGCGGTGCGCAGTCCGCGGGCGACGTCGAAGGTGCCGTCCATGCCGGGGTCGTTGATCAGACCCTTCCACCCGATCGTGGTGCGCGGCTTCTCGAAGTACACCCGCATGACGATCTTGAGCCGGTCGGCGAGGTCGTCGGCGACCTTGGCCAGGCGGCTGGCGTAGTCGAGTGCGGCGACCGGGTCGTGGACCGAGCAGGGGCCCACCACGACCAGCAGCCGGTCGTCGCGGCCCGCCAGAATGTCGGCGATCTCGGTGCGGTCGCGCGCGACCCGCTCGGCGCGCCGGGCGCCCAGCGGGAACTCGGTGAGCACCTCGTGCGGGCTGGGGATCGCACTGAAGCTGCGAATGCGCCGGTCAGAGGTGGCGGGCGGGGTGGCGATCTGCGCCAGGTTCATCGAGGTGCCTTTCTGGTGGTGGGCACCTGCGTGGCCGTCCGGTGCCCTCGAATGACGAAAGGCAGCGACCGATGGTCACTGCCTGGGCTCCGGGTGGATGCGTGCGTTAGCGCTGCGCTTTATCGGCTCCGCCCGGAGCCTCGATAAAGCGCCAATAGCCGACGCGCACCGCGGTGTTCACGCCGCCCACCCTATACCACCGTCTGGATCCGTCCAAAAGAAGGTCAGCAATGGCGGGCCGGATGTGGGATCAACGCCGGCACCGTACGCCGGTACTGGCAGTACTGCTCCCCCAGCGCGGCGGTCAGGTCGCGCTCCTCGAACCGGATGGCCACCAGGATGTACGCGGTCGTCACCGCTGCGAACAACAGGTGGCCCGCCGTCATGGTGGGAGCGGCCCAGAAGGCGATCAGGAATCCGAGCATCAGCGGATGACGCACCACGCGGTACAGCAGCGTGGTCTTGAAACCTGTTGTGGCGTCGCGTCTTCCGCGCCAGGCGAGGAAGCCCTGCCGCAGGCCGAACAGTTCGAAGTGGTTGATCATGAAGGTCGAGGCCAGCACCGTCACCCAGCCGAGGGCGGCCACACCCCACACCACACCGCGCAGCGCGGGATGGCCGATGTGCCAGACGGTTCCGTCGATCGTGCGCCACTGCCAGCACAGCAGGGCGAGCAGCAGGCTGGCCGCCAGCACGTAAGTGCTGCGCTCCATGGATTCGGGCACGATGCGGGTCCACCATCGCTTGAAGGCCGGACGAGCCATCACGCTGTGCTGCACCGCGAAGGCCATCAGCAGGGCCAGATCGACGAGGACGGCGACGCCGGTGGTCGCGGCGATGCCGTGGTCGACCGTGCGCGGGACACCGAAACCGGCGACGAACGCGATGGCGTATCCGAATGTGGCGAGGAACGCCAGGTAGCACAGTGCGCTGTAGGCCAACACCAGCCAACCGGCCGGTGCGGTGGTGCGGGCAGTGGAAGTGGTCATGGCTCGATGGTGATCCGCCGGGCCGCGCACCGAATGGGGCAAATGCCTCATTCGGTGCGCGCCACAGCGGTCAGGGCACGAGCACGGTCTTGCCCGGCAGGCGTCCGGCGTCGGCGTCGTCATGCACGGCGGCGACGTCGCGCAGCGGGCGGCGGTCGGCGACGTGGATGTCGAGTTGTCCGGCGTCGACGCGGCGGACCAGGTCGGCGAGTTGGGTTGCGTCGCTGCGGACGAACACGCGGTGGGTCCGCACGCGATCGTCGGGTCCGGCGGTCATGGTGCCGACCAGGATGCCGCCGTCGGCGACGAGGCCGGCCAGCGCGGCGGTCTCTTCCTCGCTGGTGCTGATCAGGTTGAGCACGACGTCGAAGGGCGCCCCGTCGACGTCGACCGGCTCACTGCGGTAGTCGATGTAGTCGATGAGTCGGTCGGCGCCGTAGCGGCGAAGGCGTTCGGCGGCAGCGGTTTTGGCGGTCGCGGTGACGACGGCCCCGGCCTGCTTGGCGAGTTGGACTGCGTATCCCCCGACGGCTCCGCCCGCGCCGTTGATCAGGATGGTCTGCCCGGCGCTCAGCCCGGCGACCTCGAACAGCGCCTGCCACGCCGTCAGGCCGACCACCGGCAGAGCGGCGGCGTCGGCGAGCGCCACCGATCGCGGCGCGGCGGCCAACACCTCGGCCGGCGCGGTCACGTACTCGGCGGCGGCGCCGCGGGCGGCCATGGGAAGCAGCCCCACCACGGGATCGCCGACGTTCCAGCCGGTGACGCCGTCACCGAGCTCGGCGACGGTGCCCGCGACGTCGATACCGGGCACGTGCGGGAAGTCGATCGCGAACACCTCGGACAGGTAGCCGCCGCGGATGCCCGCATCGACGGGGTTGAACGACGTCCCGGCGACACGCACGAGGACCTCGCCGGGTCCGGCGTGCGGCTGCGGCACGTCCTCGTACTGCAGGACGTCGCCGTCGCCGTACCGGTGGTAGACCGCTGCCTTCATGACTCCTCCTTGGTTATTGCTTCGATTTCGAAGCGTCTGTCAGGTGTAACTGCTTCGAGGTTGAAGCGATTCCCGCTAAGCGGTTCGAATTCGAAGCAATACACTCGAGAGGTGGCCGACGCCCTCGAACCCGCTCAGTTGCGTACCTACTTCGCCTTGACCGAGGCGGTCAGCGTGCTCCAGTACGCGGTGCAACAGCAGCTCCGGGCCGAAGGCGGTCTCAGCTACGTGCAGTTCGAGATCCTGGCCAAGCTCGTCGATGCCGGGCGGCCGCTCACGATGACCGATCTGGCCGACGGCGTGGTCTACAGCCGCAGCGGATTGACCCATCAAGCGGGACTGCTGGAGCGGGCCGGGATGATCACCCGCGAGGCCAGTTCCGACGACCAGCGCGCCACCCTCGTCCGCATCACCGACGCGGGCCGCGACCGGGTCGCCACAGTACTGCCCGGACACATCGAGGTCGTGCGGAATCTCCTGTTCGAACCGCTGTCCGCCCACGACGTCGCGACGCTCGGCGGGATCATGACCCGGGCCCTCGGACACATGCGTTCGCGCCCACCGCGATCGGCCGCGCCGCGGAGACGCCGCGTCGGCCGGTGAATGTCACGTGGGGTGATTCGCCAACCAGTCGAGCAGGAGGTCTGCCACCGTGTCGGGTTGCTCGTCGAGCATCCAGTGCGACCCCGACAGGATCTCGAAGCGGTATTCGGCGCCGACATACCTCTCGGTGAGCCGGGCGCCCTTCTCCATGAGGGCGGCATCGCCGTCACTCCAGACGTACATGGTGGGAACGGCCGTCTTCGTGCCGATGCCGGGGAGCCCGGACAGCGGCATCGCGCGGTACCAGTTGAGCGCGGCGGTCAGCACCCCCGGCTCACTCATCGCGCGAGCATCGCGGTCCGCGGCATCCTTCGGTTGTCCGCCCTTCGACTGCATGAACGCCGACAGTCGGGACGGATCCCCGTCGCTGCCGAGGAAGTACTTCTCCGGGACGCCCGGGAGTTGGAAGAAATAGACGTACCAGGAGGCGAACGCCTGTCGGCTCGTGGGCATGGCTCGCAGGAACGCCGCGGGATGCGGCACCGACAGCGCGGTCAGGGATGTCAGACGCTCGGGCATCGCCGCCGCCACCGCCCAGGCCACCATGGCCCCCCAGTCGTGCCCGACCAGGTGCACCCGCGCGGCGCCGCAGACGTCGAACAGCGCGCGAACGTCCTCGACCAACTCGGAGACGCCGTAGTCACGGCGGCGGGTCGGCCTGGCACCAGGTGAATACCCGCGCTGATTCGGCGCCAGGCAGCGGTAGCCGCCGGCGGTGAGCCGGTCGATGACACCGTTCCAACTCGTGTTCATCTGCGGGAAGCCGTGCAACAGGACCACGACGGGCCCGTCGGCCGGACCTTCGTCGATCACGTCGAAGACGAGACCACCACGGCGGTACTGCTTCATGGGTTCAGGATGCGCGCGCGTCGCCCGTCACACCGGCGAATGCGCTACTCACGGGCACGGTCCTTACAGACGAAAAGGCCCGAGTGGCAGGTCATCCCAGGGGTGAGGTACGTGATCCGATCTTGTCGGTCGTCTCGAGGGGGACCCGGGTGCCGTTGAGGAACAGGCTCAACAGGCTGAACCACGCGATCGTCGCGATGTACTTGCGCGTCGTCGTCACCCCGAACCGATCGAGCAGGCCCTGCAGGGTGTCGTCGGTGAGCGTGCCCGTCAGGAGCAGCTCGTCGGTAGCCGCGATCAACAGCCGGTAGTCGGCAGCGAGATGCTCTGAATCACGTTCGCCGGCAACCGCTTCGATCTCGGAGCGCGTCAGACCCGCGTTACGGGCCATCTGTTCGTTGGCCTGCCACTCATAGGGGCTGTTGAGCACCGAGGCCGCGCGCAGGATCACGACCTCACGGTGCTTGGCGTCGATGTCCGGTTCGCCGAACACGGCTTTGACCATGCCGGCCAGCGCAGGAAAGAAGTCCCCGGTGCCGCTCATCATCTTCATGACGTTGAGCGCGGTGTCGGAGTCGTAGCCGTCGCCGACCGCGCGAGCGATGTCGGCGTCGTCGGGCAGCGGCACCACGACGGTGGTGTCATACGGTGTGGGTTTTCCCATGATGTTTCCGTCCTCCTCGGTCGCCTCGGTGCAACGAAAAACACCCCCGGGGAACGTCCCCGGGAGTGTTTCCCGCGTGGCCATGATCCTCGTCCTCGCCCAACGAGCACTAGTGGTTACTCATCACCTTGGATGCTGCCTCAGCTCGCGCCGAGAGGACACTCCGAGTTTGGCGAAGACCTTGCTCAAGTGCCATTCCACTGTCCGGGGACTGAGGAACAGGTGGCTGGCGATCTCGGAGTTGGTATAACCGTCACCTGCCAGTCGGGCGATATAGCTTTCCTGCGTCGTCAAGGCCACCGTCGACCTGCTGCCGCGCGCGTGCTGCAGGGGCTCGCCTGCTGCCGCGAGTTCTCGGCGTGACCGGTCCGCGAAGCCGTCGGCTCCCATCTGCACGAACAGCTCGTGGGCGATTCGCAGCTGCTCGCGGGCGTCGGTTTGGCGGTTCTGACGCCGCAACCACTCGCCGTAGACGAGATGTGTGCGGGCGTAGTAGACGACGACGGGACTGCGCTGCAGGTTCGCCAGGGCTGCTTCGTATTCGGCTTCGGCGGTCGGACCATCGTCGATGAGGGCCCTGGATCGGGCTGCCAGGCCCAGCGCGCTGTCAGATCCGCTGGCGGTCGCCCGCTCAGCGAGTTCGTCGAGCGCAGCTTCGGCCGCGCTTCGGTGACCACTCCTGATGGCCGCCTCGACCATCTCGACCAGGATGTAGCCGCGCAGTGCGATGTCGTCGTACTCCAATGCCGAGCTACATGCGGCGAATGCCTTGTCGTACCGGCGAAGTCCGGTGTGGAGGATGGCCGCTGAAAAGTGTGCCTGGGCGATTGCGCTGCCCTCGCCGCGTTCGGTGGCTTCTTTGATCGTCGCGTGCACCATCTCCCCGCACAGCCGCTCCTGTCCGCGGTATGCGGCGAGATACGCCTCGACGGAACGGTGGGGCGGTGTCCCCGTCGCTTCGGCTATCGACCTGGACTGCTCGATCAGCGCAGCGGCCTGCGCGAAGTCGCCTGTGTTGACGCAGGCGCCCGCGTTGGTGGTCAGAACGTTGGGAAGGGCCGTCAATTCGCCTGCCGCGGTGAGCAATTCAAGCTGGCGGCGACTCAAGGCGTTATAGCTGGCCTCGTCGAATCGTTCCAGCAGGACACGCAGGGCAATCAAGTGCCATCGTGGATCGGCAGTGCCGGCCTTATCGTCGTCCAGGTACGCGGTGATGGCGCGTTTCAGCAGCGGGGCTGCGGCGACATATCCGTCGGTGAGTCTGACCACCGTCCCGTCCAACAAGAGGTCGACGGCTCTGGGCGGTCCCGACACCGTGGGGGCGTTGCGCGCTGCCTCGGCAACGGCTACCGCGGTGGAGAACCGGCCGACGACCGCCGCCGCCATCAGCGCTTCGAGATAAGTCTCTCGCGCGAGCGCGGGATCCAGGTCGCGCAGTTGTTCGGCAGCCGCCAGCAGTAACGGGGGCGCGTCGCTGCCACGGTTGGTGGCGAAGGCGACCTTGGCGCGCACCAGATCCGCTCGCGCACCGAGTAGTTCGTCATCGGCGCCGGCAACCGCTTCCAGCAGTCGTGCTGCGGCCTCTGGGTCGCCCGCGTCCAGCTTGGACAGGGCCGCCGCCAGTGCTCGCTCGGCACGACGGACGGGGTCAGGTGTGAGTTCAACGGCATACGCCAAAAATGCTGCCGCTGCGGCACTTCCACCCCGGCACCGAGCCCGCTCTGCTGATTGCACCAACTCCACGGCGACACCCTCGCTGGGTGCCTCTGCGGCATGGGCGTGGTGCCAGGCGCGATGCTCATCCGCGAGCGGGCCCGAGATCACCTCGGCCAGTGCGGCGTGAGCCTGCCGCCGCTCCGATGGGACGGCGTCGCGGTATATCGCCGACCGCACCAGCGGATGGCGGAATCGTAGTCTGGTGTCGATGCTCACCAGGCCGCTCTGCTCCGCTGGGACACCTGCGTCGACACCGATTCCGAGCCGCGCGGCGGCGGCCCACAGCCACGACGGCTCGCCGGTGGGCTCGGCGGCTGCCAGAAGCAGGAGCATGCGGGTCTTCGACGGCAGTTCGCCCAGCCGCTGGCCGTAGGACTGTTCGATCCGCGTCGCCAGCGACTTCGCGGCTGTCAGTCCATATCCGCCCGCCAGCTGCGCCCGTGGCAGCGCACGGTTCAGTTCGAGCAGCGCCAGCGGATTGCCGTCCGCTTCGGCCAGGATGTTGTCGCGCACGATGTCATCGAGGCGGGCGGGCATCATCGAGGAGAGCAGTGCCCGAGCATCCGCATCGGCGAGGCCGCCGAGGTGCATTTGGGGTAGTGCTGCCAGCTCCTGCTCGGCCTGCAGGTCACGCGCGGCGAAAATCATCGCAACGGGGTCGGCGGAGAGTCGGCGTCCAGCGAACGCGAGCGCCTGGAGCGAGGCGCGATCGACCCACTGCGCGTCGTCGATGAGGCAGATCGTGGGCCGCTCCGCCCCCGCGTCCGCGAGCAGCGATAGCACCGCCAAACTCACCAGCAGGCGATCCGGCGCCGAGCCGCCACGAAGCCCGAGTGCCACCTGGAGCGCGTTTCTCTGCGGGTCGGGCAACCGGTCCAGAGAACCCAGCAGTGGGGCACACAGTTGCTGAACCGCGGCGTAGGCGAGTTCCATCTCTGATTCCGCACCGCTGAGGGCGATGACGCGCAGGTCCGCGGCTCGATCACGGACGTCCAGCAACAACGCGGTTTTGCCGATACCGGCCGCACCCCGAAGGCACAGAACCGCACTCCCGCCGCCTCGCACACGGTCGATCAAGCCGGACAGCTCCTGCTGCTCGGCGCGCCGACCCACCAGTGTGTCGCGTCCGGCGTCGCCGACCATGCGGTGATCTTGACATGGCGGCTCGACCACGGCAGCCGAAGTCCGCGGCTTCGGTGTAGTTGGTCGCGCTCAGCGCAACCAACTACACCGAAATCACTGACTAGTGGGCGTGGCCGTGATGGCCGTGCCCGTGATCCTCGTCCTCGGCCGGCTTGTCGACGACCGCGGTCTCGGTGGTGAGCACCATCCGGGCCACGGACGCGGCGTTGAGCACCGCGGACCGCGTCACCTTCACCGGGTCGACGACACCGTCGGCGAGCAGGTCGCCGAACTCCAGGGTCGCGGCGTTGAAGCCCTGCCCCGCAGGCAGTTCGCTGACCTTGTTCACCACGACCGAGCCGTCCAGCCCGGCGTTGGTGGCGATCCAGTACAGCGGAGCCGGCAGTGCCTTCTCGAACACCTCGACACCGAGCGCCTCGTCACCCGACACGGATCCGCGCAGGCTCTCGAGCGCCTTGCGGGCGTGCACGAGGGCGGCGCCACCACCGGTGACGATGCCCTCCTCGACGGCCGCCTTGGCCGCGGCGACCGCGTCCTCGACGGCTTCCTTGCGCTTCTTGAGATCGGTCTCGGTGGCCGCGCCGACCTTGATCACCGCGACGCCGCCGGCCAGCTTGGCCAGCCGCTCTTCGAGCTTCTCGCGGTCCCACTCCGAGTCGGTGGCCTCGATCTCGCTGCGCAGCTGCTTGGCGCGGTCGGCGATGGCCTCGGCGCTGCCGCCGCCGTCGACGATCACCGTGCTGTCCTTGTTGACCACCACGCGGCGCGCGGTGCCCAGCACGTCCAGCCCGACCTCACGCAGCACCAGGCCGACGTCGGGGTTGACCACCTGACCGCCGGTGACGATCGCCAGGTCCTCGAGGAACGCCTTGCGGCGGTCACCGAAGAACGGCGCCTTGACCGCGACGGCCTTGAGCGTCTTGCGGATCGCGTTGACGACCAGCGTCGACAGCGCCTCACCCTCGACGTCCTCGGCGATGATCAGCAGCGGCTTACCGGATTCGGCGACCTTCTCCAGCAGCGGCAGGAGGTCGGGCAGCGAGCTGATCTTGTCGCGGTGCAGCAGCACCAGCGCGTCCTCGAGCACCGCCTCCTGGGAGTCGAAGTCGGTGACGAAGTACGCCGAGACGAAGCCCTTGTCGAAGCCGACACCCTCGGTGACCTCGAGTTCGGTGTTCAGGGTCGAGGACTCCTCGACGGTCACGACACCGTCGTGGCCGACCCGGGTCATCGCCTCGCCGACCAGGTCGCCGATCTGCGGGTCCCGCGAGCTGACCGTGGCGACCTGAGCGATACCACCCTTGTCGTCGACCGGGGTGGCCGCGGCGAGCAGCGCCTCGGACACCGCGTCGGCGGCCTTGCTGATCCCCGCGCCCAGGGCGATCGGGTTGGCACCGGCCGCGACGTTGCGCAGCCCGGCGCGCACGAGCGCCTGGGCGAGCACGGTGGCGGTGGTGGTGCCGTCGCCTGCGACGTCGTTGGTCTTGGTGGCGACCGACTTGACCAGCTGGGCGCCGAGGTTCTCGAACGGATCCTCGAGGTCGATCTCGCGGGCGATGGTGACACCGTCGTTGGTGACGGTCGGACCGCCCCACGCCTTGGCCAGCACCACGTTGCGTCCGCGCGGCCCGAGGGTCACCCGTACCGCGTCGGCGAGCTTGTCAACGCCGACTTCCATTGCGCGGCGCGCAGTTTCGTTGAATTCGATCTGCTTGCTCATATGTGTCTTCCTGTTTGCGGCATGCAACGCATGCCGCCCCGGACATCACCCGTGTACAACGGGGATCTCCGGGGCGGGCACGGGTGCTTACTTGTTGACGACAGCCAGCACGTCGCGGGCCGACAGGATCAAGTACTCCTCGCCGTTGTACTTGATCTCGGTGCCGCCGTACTTGCTGTAGATGACGGTGTCGCCCTCGGACACGTCCAGCGGGATCCGCTTTTCGCCCTCATCGTCCCAGCGGCCGGGGCCGACGGCGACAACGGTGCCTTCCTGCGGCTTCTCCTTGGCCGTATCCGGAATGACCAGACCGGACGCGGTCGTGGTCTCGGCCTCGTTGGCCTGGACGAGGATCTTGTCCTCGAGTGGCTTGATGTTCACGCTCGCCACGATGGAGCCCTCCACTAGTTCGGTGTAGGTCCAGGTGGTCCCGGACCCGAATGTTTCCAGCGTTTACAGATGTCCGGCATGCGTCCGAGCCCGAGCGCCGTCGTCGCGGGTGCCGGCACAGGGTTGGCCGCCTGCCACCTAGCACTCTATACATGCGAGTGCTAGCACTCAAGGGTGGGGATGTGCCTGTTCGCCGAAGTGTCGCGGGTCGATGTTCAGGTGGGCCGAGACGTCCCCGACGTGCTCGACATCGACTTGCCGGGCGGTGAAGTACCACCCGTCGTCGTCGCGCGCGAAGGTGTCCCGGTACCGGCCGACGACGATCGGCTGCAGTGGCACGATCTCGGTCGCCTGGACGACGCAGAACGTCGACCGCGCCGCCGCGGTGTCGCCGTCGACCGCGACGATCGGGTTGAGGACGAGGTGGCGGGTGCGCGGGGTGTTGCCGTGTTCGGGATAGCGTCTGGTCGTGGCCGCGAACAATTGCGCGATGGCCTCGGCGCCCTCGACACCGGCGAACGAGCCGCGGCGGAGCAGTCGGCCGACGCCGTCGAAGTCGCCGGCGTCGACGAGTTCGGCGTAGCGGTAGAGCAGTTCGTGGATCGCCAGCGTGTCGGTGACGCTCACGCCACCTGGCTCCGCACCACGGGCAAACCGGGGTCACTGGCCGCGTCCAGCGGCGACGGTGGTGCGCCCGCCGCGATGAGGTGGGCGGCGAACGAGGCGATCATCGCGCCGTTGTCGGTGCACAGCCGCGGCCGCGGGATGCGCAGCGTGAGACCGGCGTCGGCGCAGCGCTGCTCGGCCAGCTCCCGCAACCGGGAGTTGGCCGCCACCCCGCCGGCGATCAACAGCGTGGACACCCCGAGATCGGTCGCGGCGCGCACCGCCTTACGGGTCAGCACGTCGGCCACCGCCTCCTGGAATCCCGCCGCGATGTCGGCCTGGGACGCCTCAGGATGGCTCTCGACGTAGCGCGCGACGGCGGTCTTGAGGCCGGAGAAGCTGAACGCGTACGGCTCGTCGCGGGGGCCGGTCATGCCGCGCGGGAACACGATCGCGTCGCGGTCGCCCTCGCGGGCCAGATCGTCGAGCACCTTGCCGCCGGGATAACCCAACCCGAGCAGCCGCGCCACCTTGTCGTAGGCCTCCCCCGCCGCATCGTCGACGGTGCTGCCGAGTTCGATGATCGGCTCCCCCAGCGACGTCACGTGCAGCAGATGGGTGTGGCCGCCGGAGACCAGCAGGCCCACGCTTTCGGGCAGCGGGCCGTGCTCGTAGACGTCGGCGGCCAGGTGCCCGCCGAGGTGGTTGACGCCGTAAAACGGCACCTGCCACGCTGCCGAATACGCCTTGGCCGCAGCCACTCCCACGAGCAGGGCGCCGGCCAGGCCGGGACCGATCGTGGCGGCGACGACGTCGGGTTTGCGCACCCCCGCGGTCTGCAGGGCGCGGCGCATGGTCGGGCCGAGCGCCTCCAGATGCGCGCGGGAGGCGATTTCGGGCACCACCCCGCCGAAGCGGGCGTGTTCGTCGACGCTTGAGGCCACCTCGTCGGCGAGCAGGGTGACGGTGCCGTCGTCGGACAGGTCGGCGATGCCGACACCGGTCTCGTCGCAGGAGCTCTCGATGGCCAGGATGATCACGGCACTTCTCGCTTCGCAACGCTCGGTGGGTCTCGCCTCATCGTATAGGCGTCGGCGCCGCTGACCCGGTAGTAGCGCTTCCGCAACCCGACCCGGGTGAACCCGACGCTCTCGTACAGGCTGATCGCGGCGACGTTGTCGGTGCGTACCTCGAGGAACACCACACCCTCGTCGGCGAGCGCGAGCAGCCGGCCGAGGATCTGGCGGCCGACGCCGTGGCCCTGATAGTCCGGGTCGACGCCGATGGTGTGGATCTCGTACTCGTAGGGCGCCTTCCGTCCCAGTTGGGCGATGCCGCCGTAGCCGATGAGGATGTCGTCGGTGCGGGCGGCCACGTAATGGTTGTGCCGCGAACCCAGCTCGGCGAGGAACGCGCGGGCCGGCCACGGGTCGTCACCGGGAAACAGCTGCGACTCGAGTTCGGCGCATCGGGCGGCGTCGTCCTTGGTCAGCGGCCCGTAGGTGACCTTCACCGTCGGGCCTGTTCGGCGCGCGGCGTCGCGTCCGGACGGCGCAGGTACAGCGGCACCAGCGCCTCCGGGTCCCGCGACCAGTCGGCGACCGCGCGCACCAGCCCGGCCACCGTCGGATACTGCGGTCCACTCACCTGCAGCGCGAAAAGCGCGGCGTGGTCGGGTGATCCGGCCACCGTCGCCGCCCCGGACGGCACGTCGGCGGGGGCGTTGACGGCGGGCCCGTTTACGCGCAGCCCGTCGCGGTAGCGGGCCCAGTACACCTCCTTGCGCCGGGCGTCGGTCACCACGAGCGCTTCTCCGGGGAGATCGACCCCGATGGCGTCGAGGCTGCACACCCCGTGCACCGGGATGCCGAGCGCGTGCGCATACGCGGCGGCGGTGGCCATCCCGACCCGCAGGCCGGTGAACGGGCCGGGTCCGCACCCGACCACGACGGCGGTGAAATCGGCGAAGGTGACCCCGGCATCCTGTACGGCGGCAAGCACATTGGGGGTCAGGCGTTCGGCGTGCGCGCGGGGGTCGACGGTCACCCGCTCGGCGAGGACGCTGACCTGATCGCCGTCGCGGCGCACCACCCCGGCGGTGACGGCGGGGGTGGCGGTGTCGATGGCCAGGACGAGTCCACTCACTACCGGCTCCACTGCCAGATCGCGGTGCGCGCCTCGGTGTCCACCGCACGCTCCAATCGGATGTCGAGGTGGCTGTCGGACAGGCGTTCGGCGACACCCTCACCCCATTCGACGACGACGACGGCGTCGTCGAGGTCGGTGTCGAGGTCCAGGGAGTCGAGTTCGGCGAGCAGGTCGGTGCCGGGATGGTCGAGCAGCCGATACATGTCGACGTGCACCATTGCCGGCCGGTCCGGTCGTCGGGCGCGGTGCACCCGCGCCAGCACGAACGTCGGCGAGGTGACCGGACCCTCGACATCCATCGCCTGCGCGATTCCCTTGGCCAGCACGGTCTTTCCTGCGCCGAGTGGTCCGGACAGCACGACGACGTCGCCGGCGCGCAGTTCGGCGCCCAACCGTGCGCCCAGCGCCATGGTCTCCTCCGCGGTGGCCAGTTCGGCCGTCCCGCTCTGCCGGTCAGCCACGGGGTCTGGCCCGCTCGCGGAGCCGCCGCGTCAGCGCGACGAGTTTGGACGGGGTGGCGCGTTCGACGAGTCGGACCAGCGCGTCGTCGATCTCCTCGGGTTGTTCGAGTTGCACGAGATGCCCCGCGCCGCGGACGATCACGAGTTCGCTCTTGGGCAAGGCGTCGGCCATCTCCTGGGAGTACTCCATCGGGGTGAGCAGATCACGGTCACCGCAGGCGATCATCGTCGGGACCTTCGCCAGCGTGGTCAGACCCGCCGTCTCGTCGTGCACCTCGAGGGCGTGCAGGAATTCGACGAGCGTCACGATCGGGGTGTCGTGCATCATCTTCTCGGAGAACGCGACGACGCTCGGGCTGATCTTCTCGTCACCATAGGACGCCGCCCGCAGGATGGGGCCGATCACCGCGCGGGCCAGCCCGCGGGTGCGGTGCACGGTCCCCGGCGCGTAGCGTGCGGCGAACCGAACCGCCTCCAGCGCAGGGTTTTTCAGGATCTCACCGAGCGGCGACGCGGAGACACCCTCGGCGGCGGAGGAGATGATCGCCGCGCCGACGATGCGGGTCGGATACCGCTGCGGGTACTGCCGGGCGTGGGAGAGCACCGTCATCCCGCCCATGGAGTGACCGACCAGGACGACCGGTCCACGCGGGGCGACGACGGCGAGGACCGCTTCGAGGTCCTCCCCCAGTTGCGTGACGGTGTAGGTGTCCGGCGGCGCCTGGCCGGACTGGCCGTGGCCACGCTGGTCGTAGAACACCATCCGGACCTGCTCACCCCACTGGTCCGACAGGCGGGCACGCTGGAAGTGGAAGGCGCCCATCCGCAGGCAGAAACCGTGGGCGAAGACAACGGTCAACGGCGCGTCGGCCGGCCCGACCTCCCGGACGGCCAGCGGGACGCCGTCGGTGGTGGTGACCACGGAGCTGCGGTCGGCGTCGAGCAGCTCGAAATCCTCACCCGCGTAGGGGTCGTCGTCGGTGACGCGGCGGGTCACCGAGCGGGCGACGGTGACCGCGGCCAGTGAGCCGACGGCGGCGATCCCCGCGGCACCGGCCAACCAGCCGGCGCTGCCCCGCCGTCGCATCTCGTTGTCGCTCAACGGCTGTCCCGTCGATAGGTGCGGACGACGCGACCGCGGGGGCTGGTGACGATCTCGTAGTTGATCGTGCCGACGAGCTCGGCCCAGTCCTGGGCGGTGGGTTCGCCGCGGGTGCCGGGCCCGAAGAGGATCGCCTCGTCGCCGTCGGTGACGTCGACCGGGCCGGGGCCGAGGTCGACGACGAACTGGTCCATGCAGACCCGCCCGACGCCGGGATACAGCCGGTCGTTGATCAGCACCTGCAGGCGGCCGCTGAGGCTGCGGTAGACCCCATCGGCGTACCCGATCGGCAGCAGCGCGACGGTGGTGTCGCGGTCGGCGACCCAGGTGTGACCGTACGACACGCCGTCCCCCGCCTTGAGGGAACGAGTCCGTGCGACAGGGCATTTCAGCGTCATCGCGGGTCGCAAGCCCATATCACCGCGGGTGGGGATCGGGGTCTGCCCGTAGAGCGCGATACCGGGCCGGACCATGTCGAAGGCGAGGTCGGGGCGGGTCATCGCCGCGGGCGAGTTGCACAGGTGCGCGACCTCGAAGTGCACCCCGGCCTCGGCGGCCCGGCGGCGCATCGCGCTCAGGCGCTCGGCCTGGCGGTCGTTGGTCGGGTTGTCGGGTTCGTCGCCGCACGCCAGGTGGCTCATCAGCCCCACGACCCGCACCGCATCGTCGGCCTGCGCACGGGCGAGGCGGTCCAGCAGAGCGGGGTACTCGGCGGGGCTGACACCGTTGCGGCTCAGCCCGGTGTCGGCCTTGACGGTGACGCTCGCGGTGACCCCGGTGCGGTGCACGGCGTCGAGCACTTCCTCGAGCTGGCGCGGGGACGACACCGCGAGTCCGATGTCGGCCCGCAGCGCGGGGGCGAAGTCGGTGCCCGGGGCGTGCAGCCAGGCCAGCAGCGGCGCGGTGATGCCGTCGCCGCGCAGCGCGAGCGCCTCGCCGACGGTGGCCACCCCGAGATCGGTGACGCCCACGGCGAGCACCGTCCTGGCCACTTCGGTGGCGCCGTGGCCGTACGCGTCGGCCTTCAATACAGGCATGACCCGCGCACTGCCTGCGCATTCGCGCAGTACCGCGAGGTTGTGGACGATCGCGTCGAGGTCGATCACCGCCTGCGCGGTCGGCGTCGTGGCCGTCTCTGTTGTCTGCATGGTCATGTCACCCGTGCCGATTGTCCCAGAGACGGACTCCCCCACGTCTCCGAGATCAGACTTGGGGCACGCTGCGTGGTCCAGAGCGTGCGACAAGTCTGATCTCGGCGGGCCGGTTCTAGTGGGCGAACGGCTGCACCTCGTCGAAGTGGCCGCCGGGTTTGAGCTCGTCGAGGTGGTTGAGCACGGTCACCATGTCGTCGCGCAACGCCCGCGCGAGGTCGGCGGAGAACCCCTCCCGCACCACGATGCGCAGCACGGTGACGTTCTCCGCGCCCTCGGGCATCGTGTAGGCGGGCACCTGCCAGCCGTAGGACCTCAGCGTCTGCGAGATGTCGAACTCGGTGTAGCCGGGGTTGCCCCGCAGGCGGAAGCTGACCACCGGGATCGCCGAGCCGTCGGTGATCAGTTCGAAGTGCTCACTGGTGCGCAGTTCGTCGCCCAGCCACCGCGCGGTCTGTGACAGCGACTGCATCACCTGCGAATATCCGCCGCGGCCCAACCGCAGGAAGTTGTAGTACTGGCCGACCACCTGGTTGCCCGGCCGCGAGAAGTTCAACGTGAAGGTGGGCATGTCGCCGCCGAGGTAGTTGACCCGGAACACCAGCTCCTCGGGCAGCTGTTCGGCGTTGCGCCACACCACGAATCCGATACCGGGGTAGGTCAGGCCGTACTTGTGGCCGCTGACATTGATCGACACCACGCGCGGCAGCCGGAAGTCCCACTGCAGGTCCGGATGCAGGAACGGCACCACGAACCCGCCGCTGGCCGCGTCGACGTGCACGGGCACGTCCACCCCGCCGTCGGCGGCCAGCTTGTCGAGTGCCGCGCAGATCTCGGCGATCGGCTCGAGTTCACCGGTGTAGGTGGTGCCCAGAATCGCGACCACGCCGATCGTGTCCTCGTCGACGTTCTCGAGCACCTGTTCCGGCGTGATGACGTAGCGCCCCTCCTCCATCGGCAGGTAGCGCGGCTCGACGTCGAAGTAGCGGCAGAACTTCTCCCACACCACCTGGACGTTGGACCCCATCACCAGATTGGGGGTGCGCCCCTTCCAGGCGTCCCCGCCGACCCGCTGGCGCCACCGCCACTTCAGTGCCAGCCCGGCCAGCATGACCGCCTCGCTGGACCCGATCGTCGACACGCCGATCGCGGTGGCAGGGTCGTCGTCGCGCAGATCCTCGGCGTGGAACAGATCGGCCACCATGCACACGCAGCGCTGCTCGATCGCCGCCGTCGCGGGGTACTCGTCCTTGTCGATCATGTTCTTGTCGAAGGTCTCGGCCATCAGCTTCTCGGCCTCGGGGTCCATCCACGTGGTCACGAACGTGGCGAGGTTCAGCCGGGAGCTGCCGTCGAGCATCAGTTCGTCGTGGATGAACCGGTAGGCCGCCTGCGGATCCATCGCCTCGTCGGGCAGTCGCAGCGAGGGCACCGGCGCCATCGCCAACCGGCCGGTGTAGGCGGGCGAGACGTGCTGGACGCGACTGTGCGAATGCGCCATGAAAGGTCCTCTCCAGGTCAGATGGTGCCGAGTGCGGTGCGGATGTGGTGCAGGATGCGCGACGCCGACGTGGGCGCCGGGCGGGGTCCGGGATCGGCGGCCGACGCGTTCGCGGCGTGCGCGTGGACGAAGGCGGCGAGTGCGGCGGCCTCGCCGGCGGGGAGTCCGGCGGCCAGCAGGGCACCGATCATCCCGGACAGCACGTCACCGGAGCCGGCGGTGGCGGCCCACGCTTCGCCCGCCGGGTTGAGGTAGGCCGTGCCGTCGGATTCGGCGACGACAGTGACGTTGCCTTTCAACAGGACCGTCGCGCCGAACTGTTCGGCCAGCCGTCGTGCCGAGGCGACGCGGTCGTCCCCCGGAGGTGATCCGGCCAGGCGCGCGAACTCCCCCGCGTGCGGGGTGAGCACCGTCGGTGCGTCGCGGTCGGCGACGAGTTCGGGGTGGGCGGCCAGCAGGGTGAGACCGTCGGCGTCGACGATCACCGGCAGGTCGGTGTCGAGCGCGAAGCACAGCGCCGACGCCCCGGCCTCGTCGGTGCCGAGCCCGGGCCCCACCACCCAGGACTGCACCCGCCCGGCTGATGCCGCGTTCGGTGCGGCCACCACTTCTGGCCAGTGCGAAACCATCTCTGCCGCAGCGCTACCCGCGTAGCGGACCATACCGCTGGTCGCGGCGACGGCGGCGCCGGTGCACAGAATCGCCGCGCCGGGATACGTCGACGAGCCCGCGAGCACCCCGGTCACGCCCTGGGTGTACTTGTCGTCCTTCGGTCCCGGCCGCGGCCAGCGCGCCCGCACATCCGCGGCCTCGATCCCGAGCAGATCCGACGGCGCCAGGTCCAGCCCGATGTCGACGAGTTCGACGCGCCCGCACTCCCCCAGCGCGTGCACCGGTTTGAGCCCACCGAACGTCACGGTCAGCGCCGCGTGCACGTGCGGACCGTCGGCGGCGCCGGTCTCGACGTCGATACCGCTGGGCAGGTCGACGGCCACCACGGGTGTGCCTGCGTCGTCGACGGCGGCGAACACCTCGGCCGCGCCGGGCCGCAGCGGCCCGGATCCGGAGATGCCGACCACGCCGTCGACGACGAGATCCGTTGTCGACGGCACTGTTTCGACCACCCGTCCGCCTGCGGTCCGGAACGCCGCCAAGGCCTTCGGATGAGTACGGTCGGGGGTGAGCAGCACCGCGTTCGCCGATACGCCGCGTCGGCGCAGGAACGTCGCCGCCCACAGTGCGTCACCGCCGTTGTCACCCGATCCGACGACGGCGCAGACCTGCCGTCCGGCGACACCACCGGTGCGGGCTGCCAGCTCCCGGGCGATCGCGGTGGCCAGGCCGTATGCCGCGCGGCGCATCAGGGCGCCGTCGGGCAGGCGCTGCAGCAACGGTGCTTCCGCGTCGCGGACCGCCTTCGCGCTGTAGTAGTGCCGCACGAGCACACACCCTACGTGGGCGAGCGGCGAAATCGGTGTGGTTACTCGACGATGTCGGCGGTGGCCGGGCCGAACAGATAGAGCGCGTCGAGCACGGGGGCCGGGTCCGCCGACCAGTCCATCGCCGCCAGTTGGGCCCGGCTGCGCCGCCCCAGCCGCCACCGCAGCGCCTCGAAACGCGATGTCCGCAGCCGTAATTCGTCACCGGTGGCGGGGCCGCAGCGGTACTCGGCATCCTCGACGACCACTCGCAGCGGCACCGGCGGGTCCAGGATGTCGAGCACCTGTTCCGAGGCGTGCCGGACCGCCGCGGAGTCGCGGGCGCCCGGCCGGTCCAGCGCACCGCGGATGTCGTGCTCGTGAGTGACGATGTCGGCGACCGGGGCGATCAACCCGCGGGTGCGGGCCGCCTCCTCGAGCCGGCGCGTGTTCTCGGCCCACCCGCTGAGCATCTCGTCGACGCCGACGTCGCGGAACCGGGCCACCTGCGCGGCCGTCTGCGCGTCGGTGGGTACCCCGGCGAGCCTGCCGTCGACCCATTCCTCGGCGACGCCCACGACGTGGGCCACCACGTCGCGCACCGTCCAGCCCGGACATGTCGGCACCGCCGTACGCCACCCCGCCTCGTCGAGCGGCCGGACCAACCCGGCGATCCGCTCCCGCGACTCCCGGTAGAGGCCGGCGCTGCGCGCTGCTTCAGTGCCCGGCACAGCAACTCCCTTCGACCCCGGCGTGCGCGCCGTATGCGTCGTGCCAAGACCACCATTCGTAGGGTGCGTCCTGCGGATACCCCTCCGGGGAGTCCTCCCAGGTCTCCTGCCGGCCGAGCGCGGTCATGTCGAGGAACGCCCAGGTGTTGACGAACGCCTCGTCGCCGCGCTCGTTGATGAAGTACGTGCGGAACACCTGGTCGCCGTGACGGATGAAGGCGTTGGTGCCGTGATACTCCTCGCAGCCGAAGTCGGCGTCGAAGTCGTCGGTCAACGTGTACCACGGGTGGTCCCACCCCATCCGCTCTTTGATCCGCCGGAGATCGGCCTGCGATCCGCGGGAGACGTAGACCAGCGTGGTGTCGCGCGCGTTGAGGTGGGCCACGTTGCCGATGTGGTCGGCCATCAACGAACACCCCACGCAGCCGTGTTCGGGCCAGTCGTCCACTCCGGGATCGATGAAGGCGCGGTAGACGATCAGCTGGCGGCGCCCGGCGAACAGGTCGAGCAGTGTCGCCGGACCGTCCGGCCCCTCGAACGCGTACTGCTTGTCGACCGCCATCCACGGCATCCGTCTACGCATGGCCGCCAACGCATCCCGCGCCCGCGTCAGCTCCTTCTCCTTGACCAGTAATTGCCGGTGGGCGTCCTCCCATTCGGGCGCCGACACGATCGGTGGTGTCTTCATGGACCCTCCAGAACATTAAACAGATGCGTTGAACGTCACTACGGCCAGCACAACACACCCGCCCGTTATAGTCAACAATATGGTTGAAGATCAGGTGCTGGATCGGGCGTACGCCGCGCTCGCCGATCCCACGCGCCGTCGGCTCCTCGAGGCACTGCGCGACGGCGACGCCCGCATCACCGATCTGGCCGCCCCGCTGCCCATGACCTTCGCCGGCGTCTCGCGCCACGTGGGTGTGCTGGAGTCAGCGGGCCTGGTCACCCGCGAGGTGCGCGGCCGCGAACACTGGCTGTCGCTGCGGCCCGACGGTCTGGCGATGGCCGCGAAGTGGATGGACGAGCAGACCGAGTTCTGGTCGACCCGCGCCGACGCCTTGGCCGACCGGCTGCGCCGGAAGCGGCGAGACCGATGACCGAGGCGCCCGCGGTTCGCGTGCGGCGGGTCATGCCCGCCCCACCGGAGATGGTGTTCGACGAGTGGCTCGACCCGGAAGCGTTGACGGACTGGATGTGTCCGCATCCGACCCGGGTGGTCGACGTCGTGGTGGAGCCGCAGGTCGGCGGGCGGGTGCGCTTCGACGTGGACGACGTGGGCACACCGGTGTTGATCACCGGGCAGTTCCTCGAGATCGACCGTCCCCGCCTGTTGCGGTTCACGTGGAGCAACTCGGACTGGCCCGATCCGACGACGGTCAGCGTCGTCGAGGTCACATTCGTCCCGCACGGCGAGGACGAGACGCTGATGTCGATCGAGCACACCCTCTTGCCTGCAACGGCTTTCGACGACTTCCACGGCGGCTGGACGAAGACGGTCGAGCAGCTCGCGGAGCGCCTGGGGCGTTAGACGCCGTCCCAGAAGCGGTGCGCGCGTTCGGCGATCTCGTCGGCGTACTCGCCGTTGATCGCGTGCGACGCCTCGGCCCACACCTCGATCTCACCCTGTGGCAACAGCTTTCGCGCCCTCTCGGCGGCACGGTCGGCGCGCAGCATCACGCTGCGCCCGCCGAGCAATCCCAACACCGGAACCTCAAGAGACCGTAATTGTTCATCGGTGATCGGCTGGGGCGGCGGCAGGCTCAACACGAAGTCGCGACTGCCCGCGTCGATCAACCGGGCCTCCATCACCAGGTCGCCGGCGTCGGCGCCACCGGAGATCCAACTCAGCACCCGTCGGCGGACCGACCCGGGCACCCCCGGGGCGAACATCGCGACCGAGGCGATCAGCGTGCGCACCGGGATGCGGTCGAAGGTCATCACCGGATCGAGCAGCACCAGCGAGGCCACGCGCCCGGGACGCCTGACCGCCAGGTTCACCGCCGCCCACCCGCCGATCGATGCCCCGAGCAGGTGCACGCGGTCCAACTCCAACCCCGCCAGCGCCTCGCCGAGCCACCGCGCCTGATCATCAGCACCGGTGATGGGCGCGGTCTGCACCGACATCCCCGGCTCGCCGAGTAGGTCGAGGATGTAGACGGTGCGCCGGGGTAACAGCGACGGCAGATTCGTCCGGTACATCGGCGTGCACGCGTTACGACCCGGCAGCAGTAGCACCGGTATACCCGGGGCGCCACCCGGGAAGCGGTACACCCGCACCGTGCCGAACGACGTGGGGACGTCGAACTGCGCATCGAACGGCGGCAGCGTCGCCATCCCGTCCCGGTACACCGCGCGGAAGTGCGCGAACGCGGCGTCACTGCGGTAGTGACCGACGCCGGCCGCCACTATTCGACGGTGACCGACTTGGCCAGGTTACGGGGTTTGTCGACGTCGTACCCGCGAGCGCGGGCCACCTCGGCGGCGAACACCTGCAGCGGGATCGTCGACAGCAGCGGCTGGAAAAGCGTTGTGGTGGCCGGGATCTCGAAGATGTGGTCGGCGAACGGGCGCACCGTGTCGTCGCCCTCCTCGGCGATCACGATCGTGGTCGCGCCGCGGGCCTGGATCTCCCGGATGTTCGACAGGAGCTTGGCGTGCAGCATCGACGCACCCTTGGGCGACGGCATCACGACGATCACCGGCAGGTCCTCGTCGATCAGCGCGATGGGCCCGTGCTTGAGCTCACCGGCGGCGAAGCCCTCGGCGTGCATGTACGCCAATTCCTTGAGCTTGAGCGCACCCTCGAGCGCCACCGGGTAGCCGACGTGGCGGCCGAGGAACAGCACCGTCGGCTTGTCGGCGAAGCGCCGCGCGAGCGCGACGACGGGGTTGAGCTGTTTGAGCACCTGTTCGACGCGGCCGGGCATGGCCTCGAGTTCGTGGTACTCCCGCGCCACCTCGTCGGGATACTTGGTACCGCGGGCCTGCGCCAGCGCGAGCCCGACCAGGTAGTTCGCGGCGATCTGCGCGAGGAACGTCTTGGTCGCCGCGACGCCGATCTCCGGTCCGGCGCGGGTGTAGAGCACCGCGTCGGCCTCGCGCGGGATCTGGCTGCCGTTGGTGTTGCAGATCGCCAGCACCTTGGCCTTCTGCTTCTTGGCGTGCCGCACGGCCTCGAGAGTGTCGGCGGTCTCCCCCGACTGCGAGATCGCCACGACCAGCGTGCTGCGGTCCAGCACCGGGTCGCGGTAGCGGAACTCGCTGGCCAGTTCGACCTCGACGGGCAGCCGGGTCCAGTGCTCGATCGCGTACTTGGCGAGCAGACCGGAGTGGTAGGCCGTCCCGCAGGCCACTACGAACACCTTGTCGATGTCGCGCAGTTCCTGGTCGGACAGGCGCTGCTCGTCGAGCACGATGCGGCCGTCGACGAAGTGGCCGAGCAGGGTGTCGGAGACCGCGGCGGGCTGTTCGGCGATCTCCTTGAGCATGAAGTACTCGTAGCCGCCCTTTTCGGCGGCCGACAGATCCCAGTCGATGTGGAATTCACGGAAGTCGACGTCGGTGTTGCCGTGGAAGTCGCTGACGGTGTACCCGTCGGCGGTGACGACGACGGCCTGGTCCTGGCCGAGTTCGACGGCGTGGCGGGTGTGCTCGATGAACGCCGCGACGTCGGAGCTGACGAACATCTCCCCGTCGCCGATCCCGAGCACCAGCGGCGTCGACCGGCGCGCGGCCACGATCGTGCCCGGTTCGTCGGCGTTGGCGAACACCAGCGTGAAGTGGCCCTCCAGCCGGCGCAGCACGGCCAGGACCGAGGCGGCGAAATCGCCCGCGGTGTCGCCGTAGCGGTACTGGCGGCCGACGAGGTGGACGGCGACCTCGGTGTCGGTGTCGCTGGCGAACTCCACGCCGGCGGCCTCGAGCTCGCCGCGCAGCGGGGCGTAGTTCTCGATGATGCCGTTGTGGACGACGACGATCTTGCCGTCGGAGTCGCGGTGCGGATGGGCGTTGCGGTCGGTCGGCCTGCCGTGGGTGGCCCACCGGGTGTGGCCGAGTCCGCTGCACCCGGAGAGCGTCTCGGGCGCCGAGCACTCGAGGACTTCGCCCAGGTTGGCCAGCCGGCCGGCCCGCCGGTGCACGGTCATGCCGCCGTTGCCGTCGAGCAGTGCGATACCCGCGGAGTCGTAGCCGCGGTACTCCATCCGGTGCAGCGCGTCGACCACGATGGCGCAGGCGGGACGGTGCCCGACGTAGCCGACGATTCCACACATAGGAAACCAGGGTAGTGCAAGAGCCGGGGTGCAGTCGGTGAGCTACGGTCGTCACGTGGCCAGCACAAAGAAGCTGTTCAAGGCCTTGACCCGCCGCGGCCCTCATCGCGTTCTGCGCGGTGACCTGGCCTTTGCCGGATTGCCCGGTGTGGTGTACACGCCGGAGACGGGGTTGAATCTGCCCGGTGTGGCGTTCGGCCACGACTGGCTGGCCAGTGCGCTGCGTTACAGCGGCACCCTGGAGCACCTCGCCTCCTGGGGCATCGTCGCGGCCGCGCCGGACACCGAGACCGGGATCGCGCCGTCGGTGCTCAACCTGGCCTTCGACCTGGGCACAACGCTCGACATCATCACGGGTGTGCGGCTCGGACCGGGCAAGATCAGCGTGCACCCGACCAAGTTGGGCGTGGCCGGGCATGGGTTCGGGGGGTCGGCGGCGGTGTTCACCGCGGCGGGTATGCCGGGCCGCCTGAAGGCGGCGGCGGCGCTCTTCCCGACGGTGGTCCGCCCGCCCGCGATCCAGCCGGCCGCGACGCTGCAGATGCCGGGCCTGATCCTGGCGGATCCGGGCGACCCGATGTCGCTGCGCTCGAATGCGGTCGAGCTGGCGCGGGCGTGGAAGCCGGCGACGCTGCGCGCGGTCGACAAGGTGACCGCAGGTGGGCTGGTCGAGGGCCGCAGGCTGGCGCGCGCGATCAAGATGCCGGGTGAGGACAAGGGCACGCAGAAGATCGTCCGCGCGCTGCTGACCGGCTACCTGCTGCATGAGCTGACCGGCGACAAGAGCTACCGCGACTTCGCCGACCCGGAGGCGGTCCTGCCCAAGACCGAGGTGCTCGATCCGCATTCCGACGATCCGGTCGATCTGGAGAACAAGGTCGTCGCGCTGCTGAAGCCGTGACCCGACGTGCCCAACCAACCGGTTGGGTGCTATAACTTCGTGATGCGTACAGGCATCTTCCTGAGCTATGCGGGCGGCTTTCGCGAAGCCGTCGAGGACGTCGTCGAACTGGAGAAGGTGGGCGTCGACATCGCCCTGGTGGCCGAGGCCTACTCCTTCGACGCGGTCAGCCAGCTGGGATATCTGGCGGCCAAGACGTCGCGGATCGAACTCGGCTCCGGTGTGGTGCCAATCTACGTGCGCACACCGTCGCTGCTGGCGATGACGGCCGCGGGCCTGGACTACGTCTCCGACGGGCGTTTCCGGCTCGGCATCGGCACGTCCGGCCCGCAGGTGATGGAGGGCTTCCACGGCGTCCCGTTCGATGCGCCGCTGGGCCGCACCCGCGAGGTGGTGGAGATCTGCCGCAAGGTGTGGCGGCGGGAGAACCTCGAGTTCGACGGCAAGCACTACCAGATCCCGCTGCCCGCCGACCGCGGCACCGGGCTGGGCAAGTCGCTGCATCTGATCAATCACCCGGTGCGCGAACGCATTCCGATCACGATCGCTGCGCTGGGACCGAAGAACGTCGAGTTGACCGCCGAGATCGCCGAGGGCTGGCAGCCGGTGTTCTTCTACCCCGAGAAGGCCGACGCGGTGTGGGGTGACGCGCTGCGCGCCGGGTTTGCCAAACGCGATCCGGAGTTGGGACCGCTGGACGTGATGGTGAGCGCGGCGCTGGCCATCGGCGACGACGTCGAGGACCGGCTGGCTTGGGTGAAACCCCAACTGGCGCTGTACATCGGTGGCATGGGCGCACGCGGTAAGAACTTCTACCACAACCTCGCGACGCGCTACGGATTCGGCGAGGTGGCCGACCGCATCCAGGAGTTGTACCTGGCCGGGAAGAAGGCCGAGGCCATCGACGCGGTGCCCGACGACTTGGTGCGGTCGGTGTCGCTGATCGGGCCCAAGGGCTTCGTCAAGGAGCGGTTGGCCGCCTACGCCGAGGCCGGTGCCACCACGTTGCTGCTGCAACCGGTGACCGCGGACCGCCGCGAATCCGTGCGGTACGTCGAGGAACTGCACGCGCTGCTGCCCTGACCGACGCGAGACTGAAAGCACGCAGCAAAAGTGCGAGAGCACCCCTGCGTGAGTTCCGTATCGCGGATACCCCTTTCGCCTACTCCCCCACCTGCGGCAGCTCGTCGGCCGCGATCTCGCACGGAGTCCCCGCCGTCGGCTCGGGCACGGGTGCGACGGGTGCGGTCAGCGGCTCGGCCGGGGCGGGCGTCGGCGCCGGGGGTTCGGGTGCGTCGGGTTCGGGCACGGGCTCGGCATCGGGCACGGGTTCGGGTTCCTGCTCCGCCGTGGGCTCGGCTGCGGGCTCCTCGGCCTCGTCTTGTTCCTTATCCTCTTCCTCGTCCGGCTCGTCCTGCTCCTCGTCCACGTCGGGGTCTTCGTCGGGGTCTTCGTCGGGGTCTTCGTCGGGGTCGGGCATCTCACCGAGCGCATCGCCGATCGTCGGCGCCAGCCCGCCGATCATCTCGCCGAGTTGCTGACCGATCCCCGACAACCCGGACATACCGGACAGCCCAGAGCCCATGTCCGGCAACGCTGTTCCCGCCATCGGCGCAGTCGGTGCGGGCGGCGGCGCGCCAGGAGCCGTCCACGCGCCACCACCCGCCTCCGGGAACGGCGCCGGTGCCCCGGCCCGCACCGCGCTGACCGCGCCGTCGAAACGCTGCGCCATCGCATCGCCCGCAGACTCCATGGCGGCGACCCATTCCGCGCGGACGTCGCGCTCGACGAACGGCGCCACCTCGGCGTCGACCAGCTCACTGGCCGCCGACCGGTCACCCACCCCGGTGGTGACCGTCTCCGCCGCCGCACGCCACTGGCCCCGCACGCCGGCGGTGCGGGCATCGACCTCCTCTGCACCGGCCACCTTGGCATCGACCAGCCGCCACAGATCGTCACGGAGCGCACCCACCTGCTCGGCCGCAGCCGCCAACGCCGCCACGGCCTGCGACGACGCCTCGCTGTGGCGACGCAGGACGTCGGCCGCCGCGTCGGCACCCGCACCCATCCACGCCGCACTCAACGCGGACAACTGGGCGTCCTGACGCTGCTGCGCCTCCCGCACCTCGGTCAGCGCGGCGAGCAGCGCCGCGTGATCGTCGTCGAGGGCGTGCAGATCCAGCCCCGCCTCGGCGGCATACGCCTGTTCGACCCGCTCGGTGAGGTCGTACCCGCACGCACCGAGCTCCTGACACGCCGCCGCGTAGCGCGTGAGGTCGTCGACGACGGGCCTGCCCTCCGCCAACCGGCCCGCCACGTCGAACGTGCCCGCCACCGCGTCACCCGACCCGGGCTGCGGCATCGGCGTCGGCATCGGCATATCGCGTCGCCGAGGCACGCAGCGCCGCCGCTATCCCGCTCGCCGAGCGCGCCCAGCCGGACAACGCGACCGCGAGGTCGTCGACCGCGGCACGTAACGCCTCCCCCTGTGCGGCATAGGCCCGGCCTGCGACGGACCCATCGAAGGCCAGCGTCGAGAAATGTTTGCGCACAGCGTCTTCGACGATGCCTGCCGCGGCCTCGTACTGAGCGGCGATGCCGACGAGTGCCGCACCGTCGACGCGGGCGGCCCGAACTGATCCCATACCAAGTAGGACGCCACCCAGACCGCGACGGTTCCCCGCCTCAGCGTTGTTCGCTCACCGATTCGGCGACGCGCACCGCCAGTTGCCGTGCCGTGTCCTCGTCGGCGGCCTCGACCATCACCCGGACCACCTGTTCGGTTCCGGAGGGCCGCAACAGGATTCGTCCGGTGTCGCCGAGCGCGGCTTCGGCCTCGGCCACCGCGGTCTGCACCGAGGGTGCCTGCGCGACGGTCGCCTTGTCCGCGACCTGCACGTTGATCAGCACCTGCGGCAGCGTCTGCATCGGTTCGGCCAGCGCCGCCAACGACTTGCGGGTCTGCGCCATCCGCGACATCACCCGTAATCCGGTGAGGATGCCGTCCCCGGTGGTGCCCATCGCGGGCATGACGATGTGGCCGGACTGTTCGCCGCCCAACGCATATGACCCGGCGCGCAGTTCCTCGAGCACATACCGGTCGCCGACGCTGGTGGTGCGCACCTCGATACCGGCCTCGCGCATCGCCAGGTGCAGGCCGAGGTTGCTCATCACCGTCGCGACCAGGGTGTCGGAGGCCAGTTCGCCGGACTCCCGCATGGCCAGGGCGAGGATCACCATGATCGCGTCACCGTCGATGACTCGGCCGTTGGCGTCGACGGCGAGGCAGCGGTCGGCGTCGCCGTCGTGGGCCAGCCCGAGGTCGGCGCCGTAGGACACCACCGCCGACTGCAGGGTCTCCATGTGGGTCGACCCGCAGCCGTCGTTGATGTTTAGCCCGTCGGGGTCGGCGTTGATGGTCAGCACGTTGGCGCCCGCGGCACGGTAGGCCAGCGGGGCGGCCTGCGATGCGGCGCCGTGGGCGCAATCGACCACGACGGTCAGCGCGTCGAGGCGGGTGGTGACGGCCTTCCCGACGTGACGCAGGTAGCGGTCGAGGGCATCGGGCGCGTCGACCACTCGGCCGATCCCTGCGCCGACCGGCCGATCGCCGGGGCCCTGCTGCACGAGTTCGGCGATGCGGTCCTCGGTGGCATCGTCGAGTTTGTGCCCGCCGGGGGCGAAGATTTTGATGCCGTTGTCGGGCATCGGATTGTGGGACGCGGAGATCATCACGCCGAAGTCGGCGTCGTAGGCGCTGGTCAGATACGCGACCGCAGGGGTGGGCAGCACGCCGACGCGCAGCGCGTCGACGCCTTCGCTGGTCAGACCCGCGATCACCGCCGCCTCGAGCATCTCGCCGCTGGCGCGGGGATCGCGGCCGACGACGGCGACCCGCCGTTGTGCGTGTCCCGCGGTACTCAGCCGCCGCGCGGCCGCCGAACCGAGGGCCAGGGCCAGCTCAGCGGTCAGATCGCGGTTGGCGACCCCGCGCACCCCGTCGGTGCCGAACAGTCGAGCCATGGGAACAAACTTCTCACATGAGGTGGTCGCGGAGCCAATGCCGTGCACAGCACACCGCCCGCATCCGGGTGGATGCGGGCGGTGAGCTCGGGAATCGATTATCCGATCGGCGCGGAATCGGCCGGGGCGGTCTCACTGGACTCGTCCTGGCCCGGGATCTGCACACCGTCGGTGCCGGAGGTCCCGGCCGGGGCCTCGGCGGGCGCCTGGGCCGGCGCCTCGGCGGGCGACTCGGTGGCCGCGGCCGTGATGGCGAGCGTGCCACCCGGCAGGTTCTCGCACACCGTCTGCTGGGTGCCCTCGGTGGTGACCTTCTCGACCAGCGCGCTCACGTCGGTGGCCGGGGTGCCACAGATCGCACCGGCGGCGGTGGCGGCGGTGTCGGCGTCCACAGCCTCGAGGATCGGGGTGGTGCCGACCGCGACGGTCACGACGCCCTCGGGCGCCTCAGCGGGCTGTTCGGCGGGCTGGGCATTGGCCAGGCCGAGCCCGGCGGTGAACAGCAGCCCACCGCCGAGGATCGTGCCGGCAGCGGTGTTCTTCAAGATCGTGTTCATGGGGAGTGCTCCTTTTCAGTCACGAAGCCACGGCCCGGTTCGGTACGAGTGACTGACTCGTCCCCGGAGGCGGAAGGTCCGCCGACGCCGGATCACGGCGCCCGTGCTTCCGTTCGAGGTTTTCCCATCCGCCGGTCGGAATTCAAGTGCGGCGGGCAAATTGCGGCGATTGCAGACCGTGCGCGATTAACTCGCTCAACGGGTGTTCAGCCGCGAATCGCCAGCGCATCCCGCAAATATTGGTCAGGTATCCCGCGGCCGATCTTTTACTGAATTCACGGTGTGTGACGGCTCACAAATGCGAAACGCCGGGCACATCGAAGCGATGTGCCCGGCGATCCGGAAACGACGATCAGCGCTTGCTGTACTGAGGCGCCTTACGGGCCTTCTTGAGGCCGTACTTCTTGCGCTCGATGGCACGCGGGTCACGAGTGAGGAAGCCCGCCTTCTTCAGCGCGGGACGGTCCTCGGGCTGCACCAGGATCAGCGCACGGGCGATGGCCAGACGCAGCGCGCCCGCCTGACCGGACGGCCCGCCACCGTCGAGGTGGGCGTAGACGTCGAAGCTCTCCAGTCGGTCGACGAGGACCAGCGGGGCCTTGATCAGCTGCTGGTGCACCTTGTTGGGGAAGTAGTCCTCAAGGGTGCGGCCGTCCAGGATGAACTTGCCGGTGCCGGGGACCAGGCGGACCCGGACCACGGCTTCCTTACGGCGACCGACGGTCTGGATGGGACGGTCGATGTAGACCGGCTCACGGGGCTCGACGTCCGCGGCGTAGTCCTCGGTCGTCACTTCGGCGGTCTCAGTTGCGATCGGCTCTGTCATTGCGCCACCTGCTTGATCTCGAACGGAATCGGCTGCTGGGCAGCGTGCGGGTGGTTCGGTCCCGCGTACACCTTCAGCTTCTTCTGCACCTGACGGCTCAGCTTGGTGTGCGGCAGCATGCCGATGATCGCGTTCTCCACGACCCGGGTCGGATGCTTCTGCAGCAGCTCACCGATGGTGCGGCGGCGCAGACCGCCGGGGTAACCCGAGTGGCGGTAGGCGTACTTGTTGTTGAGCTTGTCGCCGCTGACGGCGATCTTCTCGGCGTTGATGACGATGACGAAATCGCCACCGTCGACATTGGGCGTGAATGTCGGCTTGTGCTTGCCGCGCAGCAGTTTGGCTGCTTCGACGGCGAGCCGGCCGAGCACCACGTCGGTGGCGTCGATGACGTACCACGAGTGCGTGGTGTCACCCGCCTTCGGCGTGTACGTAGGCACAGTGCTTACCCTTCTCATCTCGGGTTTTACCCCGCATAGGACCCCGGTGACCCGGGTGACGGTCTGGCGTGACGGGGGTTGGTCCCGGCGACCGACGTTGACCCGGGGACCCGCGTTACCGTGACGGCACCGCACGCCAACGAGGCAGCCTACCCGCCCGCGTCGTCGCAGGTCAAAACACAGAACTGTGCGGTCCCTCGGGGCTCCCCTCCCGTCGGGACCGCACAGGGTCTGTGGACGTGGGTCACCAACCCCACGCGTTGGCCGCGCTGCGGTCGGTGGCCGCCACATCGTCGGCGCCGTCGCGCACGGCGGCGCCCAGACTGAACAGGATCTCGTTCAGGGCGGCGGCCGCCTGGTCCCAGCGCACCTGTTCGGTGCGGTAGGCCTCGGCGGCGTACCGGGTCCACACCTGTTGCAGCGGCGCGATCTGCGCTCGCAGTTCGTCGAGTGCGGCGTTGAGCCGGCCGTGCGTGGCGTGGATCTCCTGGCGGACGCTGTACTCGATCTGGTCGAAGTCGTAGGACAGAACCTGGTCCATGGTGTCTCCCATTCTCGCAATCAGAGGGTGGTGCCGATGACACCGATTTGGTGGGAGTGCCCGTCAGCCGCGGCGACCAGCGTCTGCTGATTGGCACGCATGGTCTCGGCGATGCGCGCCAGCGCGGTGTGCAACTTCACCGATTCGCCGTTCCAGCGGTCCACCACCTCACGGAAGCGGACCGCCGCCGCCCCGCCCCAGACCGACGGCGGCACGCTGGTCATCCGGCCGATAAAGGACTGCAGCATCGCGCGGATCTCTTCGTTGCGGGCGTCGATCACACCGGCGACGGAGCCCATGAGCTCGAAGTCGGTGTTGAGCGCCCCGCCGGTGGGTGTCGTCATCGCATCGCTTCCCTTCTGTTGTTCTGCTCTATGACGTTCGACGCTGCGGGTCGCCGTGCGGTTCCACTGGCGGGCAATCTTTTTCAGAACACCGCATGCGCAGACCGCACTGCCGCATCGCACGCGGGCCGGATGAGGTCGGTGTGACCCGGCGGGCTCTGGCATCCGATCCCGATCCGCAGCGTGCCGTCGGCCCACACGGCCCAGTCGGTCTGGTGGCCGTCGCGTCGCTCCCGATAGGTCACGGCACCGCGGCCACCGCGTTCGTCGGCGGCGCGGAAGTCGGTGAACACGTCGTCGGGTTCGGCCTCGAGCGCGGTGCGCAGCGTGTCGGCCACCTGTTCGAGGGACTGCCGGTTCGGCAATGCCGACTGGGTGATGTGCAGGGCCACCATGGGGTCGGCGGGTGAGGTGACCTGGACGCGGGCCGATCCGCTGCCGTCGGTGACGCGTTCGGCGGTCCACAGCGCGGGGACGACGACCCCGGCGCGGCCCTCCACGAGCAGGGTGGTGGGCTCGGCGGGTGTGGGCACACGCTGGTGGGTGACGGCGACGGCCCCGACCCCTGCCGTGGCCACCACCGCGCCGGCGAGCGCCGGGATCACGCGTCGGCCGGTGCGCCGCGGTGCGGGTGCGGCGACCGGCGGTGCGAGGCGCAGCGGTTGAGCCCCGGTCACGGTGGCCGTGATCCCGCGCCGGCGCACAGCGGCGACGATCGACGCGGACAACGCTTCCCCGCCGAGCGGCGCGTCGACGAATACTCTTTCCGGACAGCCGACTTCACGGAGCACCGCACCGCAGACGGTGTCGTCGGCGGTGCGGGTGAACACGCGAAGCGCCGCCCCGGTGACCGCTACGTGGTCGGCCGCGATCTCGACGACGACCGTCGTACCGCCGTCGGCGCCGAGCGCAGTCGCGCGGCTGATCGCCGCCACCGGTCGGGACTGACCCTCGGCCGCGGCGAGCAGCGTCTGTACCCGCCGTCGACTCCACCATGTGGGGTGCACCAGGGTCAGCGCGTCGTCGCCCGGACCGACGGCGGTGAGCAACAGATCGGTGAGGACCGCGCGCACCGCCTGCGGGCGGTCGCCGACGAGCATCACGGTGTCATCGATGGATTCGATTGCCGCCGCGCACAATTCATAGTCGACGGGGGTGGGTCCGCGCACCGTCCCGGGTCCGACCTCGACGGTGGTCACGGCGGATCGGTCCAGGCGACCTGGATCAGCTGATCAGGCGTGCCGCGGGTGATGAGCACCGCCCGTCCCGGCGGTAGCACGCTGGGTCGCACCGACCCCAGCAGCACGCCCTCCTCAGGGCTCGCGCTCATCATCAGTCCCATCGCGCCCAGGTCGCGCAGTCGGGACAGCAACGGGTCGAACATCGCCCTCGCGGCACCGCCCGAGCGCCGGGCGACGATCACGTGCAATCCGACATCGCGGGCGTGCGGCAGGAACGGCAGCAGCGGCGCCAGCCCGGTGCCGCCGGCCACGAGGTCGTAATCGTCGATGACGACGTAGAACTCGGGACCCGTCCACCACGACCGGGTGCGCAGTTGCTGTTGGGTGACGTCCGGCCCGGGCATCCGGGCGGCGAGGCGTTGGGCCAAGGCCGGCACCGCGGCCGCCAGCCCGGCCTCGGCCATCACGTAGCCGGCCAGATGCTCGGAGTCGACGGCGCCGAGCAGGCTGCGGCGGAAGTCGACGACGAGCAGCTGCGCTGCGCCCGGCGGATGGACGGTCAGGCCGGCGCACAGGGTGCGCAGGGCGGCGGTCTTGCCGCACTCCACATCACCCAGCAGGATGAGGTGCTGCTGGGCGTCGAAATTGGTTGTGACAGCGGCGCCGCCGGCCTCACCGACACCGATGACCACCCGTGTCGGGGACTGCGCGGCGACGATGTCGGATCGGTGGACGAACGCAGGCAGCCGGGTGATCGGCGGGGCGCTGCGGCCGGCGTACCGGGTGCGCAGGGTGTCCGCGGCCGCGGCGAGGGCGGCAGGCAGCCCGTGGGTACCCGCATCGCCGTCGAGGCGGGGCACCGCGACGATCATCTCGCGGCCGTCGCGGGTGAGCCCGAGTCCCGGCACACCGTCGGCGAGTTGGCGGGCCCGTTTGCGGTCCATCTCCGATTCGGCCGGATCCCCCAGCCGGAGTTCGATGCGCGTTCCGATCTGGTCTTTGAGGGCGGGGCGCAGATCGGCCCACCGCGACGCCGTCAGGACCACGTGCACGCCGTAGGACAGGCCCTGAACGGCCAGCGCGGTGATCGACGGCTCGAGGTGCTCCAGATCGCGACGCAGCACCGACCAGCCGTCGACGACGAGGAACACCTCGCCGTAACGGTCGTCCCCGGTGCGCCGCCTGCGGTACTCGGCGACCGACTCGATGCCCTCGCGGCGGAACCGGATTTCCCGTGTGCGGACGAGGTTTTCGCATTCTCCCACGATGCGGCGGATCAGCTCGGTGTCCTGCCGTCCGGCCACCGCCCCGACATGCGGGAGCTCCGCCATCGCGGCCAACGCCCCACCGCCGAGATCGAGTCCGTAGAACTGCACGTCCCGCGGATCGTTCGTCGCGGCCAGCGCCAGCATCAGGGTTCGCAGCACCGTCGACTTGCCCGAGCGGGGGCCGCCGACCACCGCGACATTACCGGCGGAGCCGGCCAGTGCCACGGTGTACAACTCCCGCCGCTGTTCGAAGGGGCAGTCGACGAGCCCGATCGGAACCGTCAGCGGCGCAGCCTGATCGGTGGGCGCGCGGGACAGGACCGCGTCCAGTGCGGGCGGACCGGACAGCGGCGGCAGCCACACCCGGTGCGCGGGCGGCCCGTGACCGGCCAACCGGTCGACCACGGTGTCGAGCAGTGTGGCCGCCTCCCGCCCGGCCGGTGGTGGCGGTGCACCGCTCGGGTCCGGCGGTTCGGCGGTGAACAGCCGGGGCCTCGGCTCCGAATCGGTCGCGGCGTGGGGTGCGGCGACCGGACCGGAGACGAACGCCGCGCGGAACCGCACCATGTCCCCGTCAGCGGTCTTCAGGTAGCCGACGCCCGGGGTGTTGGGCAGTTCGTGGGCGTCCCCGACACCGAGGACGGCGCGGGATTCGCCCGCGGAGAACGTTTTCAGGCAGATCCGGTAGGACAGGTGGGTGTCGAGTCCACGCAGCCGGCCTTCGTCGAGGCGTTGGCTGGCCAGCAGCAGGTGCATGCCCAGCGACCGGCCCACCCGGCCGATCGCGAGGAACAGCTCCGCGAAATCCGGGTGCTGGGTGAGCAGTTCGGAGAACTCGTCGACGACGATCAGCAGCACCGGCAGCTCCACCAGATCCGGCCGGCCGGCGCGGGCCTGCCGGTAGGCGGCGATGTTGGCGACGTTGCCCGCCGCACGCAACAACTGCTGGCGGCGGTGCATCTCGCCGGCAAGCGCGTCGCGCATGCGTGCGACGAGGTGTGACTCCTCGTCCAGGTTGGTTATCACCGCCGAGACATGTGCAGCCCGCTCGAGGCCGAGGAAGGTGGCGCCGCCCTTGAAGTCGACGAGGATGAGGTTCAACGCATCCGGCGGGTGTGAGGCGATCAGCCCCAGCGTCAGGGTGCGCAGCAGTTCGGACTTTCCCGAACCCGTCGCGCCGATGCACAGGCCGTGCGGGCCCATGCCGTGCTGGGCGGCCTCCTTGAGGTCCAGTTCGACCGGAAGGTCGTTCTCGGACAACCCGATCGGCACCCGCAGGAACCGCCCGGCGCTGCGGGCACGCCACACGGTCGCGGGGTCGAGGTGTGTCGGATCGGCGATGTCGAGCAGTTCCGGCCAGGTGCGCGGTGCGGATCGGGGCCGGCGCCCACCGATGTCGGGGGCGTTGCCCGCCACCGCCCTCACGCAGGCTTCGGCCAGATCTCGAGTGAGCCCGTCGGCACGGCCCGTCTTCTCGGCGCCGGTCCGGTCGCGGACCGTCACCACACCGTCGTCGACCCACACCGTCTCGTCGGCCGCCTCCGTCGTTCCGAGATGCAGCACGGTCACGCCCGCCGCGGGGCTCGGCGGCGTTCCTCCGTCGACCACGACGACGGTGTGCGCCCCGGCGGCCTGGTGGTGCGGCGCCCACTTCAGCCACTCCCATTCGTGCGCGGCATCCGCGGCGGCGCGCACTGCCAGCTCCGCCGGACTGTGCAGCACGATGAGCTCACACAGCGCGGCCCGCACGAGCGCACGCGTGGCGTCCGGATCGCCGCCGAACCCGATACGGCCGGGTTCGCCTATGTCGATGGTCAGCGGGAGACCGGCGACGGTGGCACGCTCCTCCACCAGCGCCCGCACCGCGTATGCGGTCACCGGGTCGGCGTCCTCACCGGTCCGGGACGGCGGTGCGACGAGTCGCACGGCCATCGGCGCCCGCCCCGAACCGATTCGGACGCAACCGAACTCCGGGTCACCGCGGGTGCGTTCCCACAACCGTGTGCCACCGGCCAGTGTCCACAACAGCTCGGGGTCGGGGTGGCGCCGGCGTTCGTCCTCGTACTGCGTCTGCGCCGTGCCTGCGACCGCCCGGTCGACGCCGTCCAGGTAGCGCAGGTAGTCGCGGCGATCGCGGTCGATCTGGCCGCCCCGCTGCGTGCCGCGCGCACCGAACACCAGCGTGCCGAGCAGCGACATCACCATCAAGACGGGAAAGAAGCCGAACATCGGATTGCGGGCCTGGCCGGACCTGAAGTAGAGCAGCATCATGCCCCCGGCCGCGACGATCATCGCGAACGGCATCAACCGGGCGAGCGGGTGCCCACCGGCGGGCCGGGGCACCGCCGGGGGCGCGTCGAGTACGACTTCGGATTTGTCCATCAGTGATTGGACGCCGCCCGCCGCGGATCGGTTCCCCGTCCCCAGGAACGAATTTCGGTGCATCGACCTGTCGTGGGGCGGGGTTACCGTGACGACATCTCGAGCGAACGGGGAAGCCATGTCCGACAACATGTGTCACGTCTCGGTCCACGCCGGCGACGTCGATGCCGTCGACCTCGCACTGCCCGCCCGGATTCCGGTGGCCGCACTGCTACCCGACATCGTGCGGATGACGGGTGTGGATGCCGGGGCAGCCGGGCGCTGGCAACTCGCCACAGTGTGCGGCACCGTCCTCGACGAGTCGGTGCCGCTGTCCGAACAACACGTTCGCGACGGGGACCGGTTGCTGTTGAGCACCACGTTGCCGCGGCTGCCCAGCTTCGACCGCGCCGACACCGTCACGGCGGTGCTGGCGGCGGCTCCACCGTCCGCCGACCCCGGCGCGCTTCGAGTGACCGCGGGGTTGACCGCGGCCGGGGTGGGCGTGCTGGCCGGTGCCACACTGCGGATCTCGCCGCTCGGCGCTGCCGTGCTGATGTGCGCCGTCGCCGGGGTGACCGTCGTCGCGGCCCGGTCCGGACGCGGCGCATCGGTCTGCGGCCCGCTGGGCTGCCTCGCGGTCGCGGTTGCGGCGCTCGCCGGATTGTCGGCCGTCCCCGGTCCGGCCGATGTACCGCATTGGCTGTTGGGTTCTGCTGCAGCAGTGGTAGTTTCGGTGGTACTGCTGCGGATGGGCATCGGGTGGGCCGTGGTGTCGACGGCGACAGGCTGTCTGGGTGCGCTAGGTATGGCCGTGTTCTCGAGTGCCGCGGTGTGGCAGATGTCGTGGCATTCGGTGGGTGTGGTGGGCGTGGCGCTCGCGCTCGGTGCGCTGAGCCTGGCGCCACGGGTGTCGGTGCTGGCGGCCGGGCTGGGCCCACCGCCCTCGCTCCTCGCGGAACCGGTCGACGATGCGGACCGCCGGGCTCGCGTGGGTCACCGGATACTGGCCGGGCTGGTGGTGGGCATCAGCGCTGCGGCGGCCGTGGCCACCGCGGCGGTCGCCGTCTGCTGTCTGCGTGGAGAGGCGCACTGGGTTTCCACCGCGGTGTTGTGCGCGGTCACCGGATCGGCCTTGCTGCTGCGGGCGCGGTGCTACTCATCGGGCGCGTGTCGATGGACGCTCATGTTGTCCGGATCATGCTCACTTGCAGGCGCTTTCGTTCTCCTCGCGGCTGCGTGGGACTCCTGGGCAGCGGTCGCAGCCGTCGGGGTCGGCATGGCGGTGATCGCCGCCGACGGCCGGGGCGAACTGTCGCCGGTCGCCGCCAGAGCCGTCGACGTGTTCGAGTACGCAATCCTGGCGGCGGTGGTGCCCGCGGTGTGCGCGGCCCTCGACGTGTTCGCGCTCGTCCGGACCTCGAGCCTGATGTGACGGCCCGGCTCGCCGCTGCGGCGGCCACCGGACTCGTCGTCGCGGCCGTGCCGTTGGCCACCAGCCCGGTGGCGTCCGCGGTGACCCCGCCCGCCGTCGACGAGAAGTTTCTGCCCGACGCGGCACCACCCGCGCCGCGGGACCGCACCGAACTGCGCTCACCGTGTGCGGGCGCGGTGCGCCGACCGGGTTCCTCCGGTGGCCGACGGCAGTTGGACATGCTCGACCTGCCCGACGTGTGGCCGCTCAGCCGCGGCGCGGGTCAGACCGTCGCGGTCATCGACACCGGGGTGGCGCGGCATCGGCTGCTCCCCCGCCTGCTCCCCGGCGGTGACTACGTCTCGACCGGCGACGGCACCGACGACTGCGACGGACACGGCACGCTGGTGGCCGGGATCATCGCCGCGACAGGAGAATTCAGCGGCGTCGCGCCCGACGCCGCCGTGCTGGGAATCCGCCAGTCCAGCAACAGGTTCGGACCGGTCGACGAACCCGGCGCCGCCGGCTACGGCGATGTGCAGACCCTCGCCGCCGCGGTCCGTGCCGCGGCCGACCAGGGGGCCACAGTGATCAACGTGTCGTCGGTGGCGTGCCTGGCGGCGGCCGACGCACTCGACGATCGCGCCTTGGGCGCGGCCCTGGCCTACGCCGTGGACGTCCGCAACGTCGTCGTCGTGACCGCGGCGGGCAACGTGGGCGGGGCCGGGCAGTGTCCCGCCCAGAACCCGCAGGGCACCGACGGCCCCGATTGGGAGCACGTCGAAAGTGTGGCCAGCCCCGCCTGGTACGACGACCTCGTCCTCACCGTCGGATCGGTGACCGCCGAGGGTGCTCCGTCGACATTCAGCCTCGCCGGACCGTGGGTGGACGTCGCCGCCCCCGGTGAGGACGTCGTGTCCCTCGATCCCGACGGTGACGGACTGGTCGACGCGCTGCCCGCGGCAAAGGGCGAGACACCGCTGGCCGGAACGAGTTACGCCGCGCCGGTGGTGGCCGGGATCGCTGCTTTGGTGCGTTCCCGGTGGCCGCAGTTGACCGCACGACAGGTGATGGCGCGTATCGAGGACACCGCGCACCGGCCCGCGGCCGGGTGGGATCCCGTCGTCGGGCACGGCGTCGTCGACGTCGCCGCCGCCGTGAGCGGGGGTGCGCCCGTCGCGCCGGAACACACGCCGCCACGGTCGGTGGCGGTCCGGGCGGAGGTGGCGGCCGATCCGCGACCACGCCGGATCGCGGCGGTCGGTGCGGGGCTCTGCGTGGCGGTGACGGCTCTGGTGGGGGTGAGCGCCTCAGCGCACCGGCGCGCCCGCGCCGATCGCGTCGCGCGTGACTGAGGCTGCGGCACGGCTCAATTCGGGTCCCCGGGGCAGCCGCGCGAGCACCGGCCAGGGCGCCGGAACCGGCGGCGGCGCGATCCCGAGGCTGCGGGCGGTGTCGTCATCGGGAACGCCGAACACCACACCGCGGTCGGTGATCAGTAGCCGCGGCTGTGCGTCACCGCCCGCTCCGGTGACGCCGACCGGTCGGGCGTAGACGCTGCACCCGGGTGGAACCGTCACGGCGTCGACGTTCGGCCCCGTCCCGTCCGCCTGTGCCAGCGTCACGGAAGGTTCTGCTGGGGCAACGTCTCCGAGCATGGTCGTGACGCCGGAGCCGGCCATCGCCCAGTGCGCGCACAGTACGGCGGGATCGGCGACGGTCACCCGGTCGGGATGTGTGGCGGTCGGCAGCGTGTCGAGGACCTCGGCCGCGGCGATCGCGCCCGGGGCGACAGTGGGGATGTCCCCGTCTCGCTGGCGGACGGTGAACCGGATCAGATCGGCGGTGACCTCGCCGATGCGCTGCACACCGTCGGCGAGCACGACGTAGTACTCCGTGACCCCGGCACGCTCGAGACGGACGACGGTGCCGACAGGGTGACCGGCGAGCGCACCGCGTTCCCCGACATGGGGCACGGTCGGCGCGGTGATCGGCGGATCCTCCGGCACCGCGTCGAGCAACGTACGCGACACCGGCCGCGGAGCCACACCGTCGAGCCGCAGCGCACGGACGACCGCGCGGTCGCGCAGATCGACGGCGGCGCGGCGCCCGTCGTACAGCAGATACGTCGTCGCCGGACCTTCCGAACGCGCCGACACCAGGACGGCGGCACCGAAGACCCCCGGGCGTTGCGGCCCCACGGACACCGTCGTCGACGCCGCGTCGTCGCACACCGTCCAGCCGGCGTCCAGCGGCGCGATCCCCGGGGCGATCGCCCCCGGTGCCCCCGCGATGCCGACCTGCGGTCCCCGCGCCGCGGCGGCCACCGCTCGCGCGCTCACCGGACGTGGTTCGGCCGGCTCACCGACGATCAGCCGCGCCGAGGCGAGGTTGGGCACCGGATGCAGGGTGTCGTCGATGCGGACGTAGAGCGCCCCCGAGTCGGCGTCCATGACGATCCGCGCATCACCGAGACCACCCTGCGGGCGCAGGACAGCCAGCACCGCACAGCCCGCCACCGCGATCGCCGCGAGCACCGCCCCGGCGGCGAGGGCGATCGACTGTCCGCGCAGCGGATCGTCGAGCATCCCGGCGTCGGCGCGCACGAGCGCGTGCACCATCCGGCGCATCAGGAACCGGTAGCCGCTGACGTGCAGCCCGGTGGTCGGTCGGCCCATATCACCCCCGAAGGCAAGCCTAACCGCGGTTCGAACCCCCACTCGACGCGGATTTCCTTCGTACCTGAGAGGTTTCGCGACTGCATCCGCAGTGTCGGCGGCCGGGCTTACAGTGGATCGAGCAGTGGGAGGTGGGCCCGATGTTCCAAGCGGTGCGGCAGTACTGGCGCCAGCCCGAGCACTTCTATTGGCTCACCTCGTTCCTGGCGGCCCGCGAGGCGCAGTCGGCGACGTGCCGGTTGATCGCGATGTTCGTCGCGATCCTCGGGGCCGTCCCGCTCGCGATGCAGTGGAGCGCCGCGGGCCCGGACACCCTCGCCGAGCGCACGCTGGGCGGAGTGGTGACCGTCGCCTGTCTGGTGATGGCGGGGTTCTGGCTACGCCGCCGCTGGCCGTCGCGGCTGCAGTCCGGGATGTTCGTGGTGCTGACCGCGGTGAGCATCTCCGCGGGATGTCTCATCATGTCCGACCCCGCGACGGGTCTCTTGCTCGGGACGGGCTTCGCGGTGCTCGGCGCCTACGTCGCGCTGTTCCACACCGCCCGCTACATCGTGCTGGTGTTCGTACTCGCCGAGTTCACCGGTGTCGCCCTGGCGTTCCGGTTGGCCGAGACGGCCGATGTGGTGTGGACGGTGACGGCGCTGACCATTGTCATGACGGTCACCGTCGCGGTGCCGTTCGCCTGCCATCTGCTGCTCTACGCCGTCGACATCGACGTCGACAACGCCGACATCGACCCG
The DNA here is from genome assembly GCF_001499965.1 of Mycobacterium sp. GA-2829. GTDB lineage: Bacteria > Actinomycetota > Actinomycetes > Mycobacteriales > Mycobacteriaceae > Mycobacterium. The sequence goes on along the minus strand of NZ_LQIT01000023.1, from coordinate 85,657 downwards.
CTGACCGGCCTGCTCAACCGGGAGGCCTTCTACCGCGCCGCGGGCCACGTCGTCTCGCGCAGCCGCGACGACGACCAGCGGCTGGTGCTGGTGGTGATCAACCTCGACAACATGCGGCTGCTGTGCGAGACCGACGGCGAGCTCGCGTGCGAGCGGGCCCGTGTGGCGATCGGGCAGACCCTGCGGGAGACCACCCGCCACAACGCCTTCGTCGCCCACACCGGTGACGACGAGTACCTGATCGCCGACACGTTCTCGACCACGGACTCGTTCCCGCTCGTCGAACGTGTTCGCAAGGCGATCGCGGCGACGCCGCCGCGGGTGACGGCGAGTATGGGGGTGGTCAGCACCCCGATGCGCGGGCTGGCCGCGTGCCCGCCGTCGGATCTGCTCGACGAACTGATCACGATCGCGACGATGGCGATGTACGACGCCCGCCGCGCCGGCGGCAACCAGGCGCGCTACGTGTCGTGCGACCGGCCCGCCGTGCTCGACCACGCCCGCCAGCTCGGCGCCGACGACTCCTAGCCGTCCTCGGACTCCTTGGCGCGCCGCTCCCGGTATGCCGCGACGTGCTGGCGGTTCCCACAGTTGCCGGTGTCGCAGAACATCCGCGACCGGTTTCGGGACCAGTCCACCAGCACCGCCTCGCAGTCGGGGGCGGCGCACACCTTGAGCCGCCGCAGTTCGCCGCCGCGGATCAGGTCGGCGAGCGCCATGGCGATCTCGGCGCCCATCCGCTGCCACAGCGGGTCGTGGATCGACGCCAGGTGCAGATGCCACTCCGGCATCTCCGGGTGGCGGGTCAGCCACGGGGACGCCCGGGTGTCGGTGAGCAGGGCGTTGACCTGACCGACGGTGCGGGCGTCGTCGTCCGCGGTCGCCCAGATCTTGCCCAGCCGCCTCCGTAGCCGGTGCACCCCGTCGAGCTCGGCGTCGTCCCGGTCGCGCCGGCCGGTCCAGCCGAAACCGTCCAGGTACTCGTCGAGCGCGGCCTGGTCGGCGAGCTGTTCACCGTCGATGCGGTCGCTGTTCACCAGCACACACGCCGCCCGCAGTGTGAGTTCGGTGTCATGAGTGAAATTCATTTGACTCATGACTCCTTCCGTCGATAAGGTCAGGACCAAAGCTCATTTTACTCATTACATCCTCTGGAGGTGTCCATGGCGAGCGGCGCGCTCACCACCCAGCGTGCACCGGTCGACCACTTCCGCACCGGGCTGATGTTCGCGGTCGGCTCCGCGTTGGCGTTCGGCATGTCCGGACCGCTGGGCAAATCGCTGATGGTCGCGGGCTGGAGCCCGACCGCGGCGGTCACCGCGCGACTCGCCGGCGGAGCGCTGATCATGGCGGTCTTCGCGTGCGTCGTCCGCCCCGGCTGGCTTCGTGAGGCGCTCACCCACTGGCGCACAGTGTGCATCTACGGCGCCGTGCCGATCGCCGGGGCGCAGCTCTTCTACTACAACGCGGTCAACCACCTCTCGGTCGGCGTGGCCCTACTGCTCGAGTACACGGCCCCGCTACTGGTCGTGGGGTGGCTGTGGGCGACCACCCGCCGCAGGCCGACAAACCTGACGCTGGCCGGCGTCGCCCTGGCCGTGATGGGCATCATGCTCGTCCTCGGCGTGATCGACTCCGGTGGATTCGCCGCCGCGAACGTCAACATCATCGGCGTCGCGTGGGGGCTGGCCGCCGGTGTGTGCGCCGCGTGCTACTTCCTGATGTCGGAGCGGGTCGCCACCGGCGGCGAGAACGCCGACAGTGTCCACCCCATCACGCTGGCCGCGGGCGGCCTGGCCGTCGGCGGCGCGATCACCGCGCTGCTCGGTGTGGTCGGCATCATGCCCATGATTTTCACCGCCAACGACGCCGTGGTGGCGGGCTGGACGGTGCCGTGGATCGTGCCCGTGCTCGCACTGGGCCTGATCCCGACCGCGACCGCCTACACGCTGGGCATCATCGGCATCGCGCGGCTGCGGCCGCGGTTCGCCTCGCTGGTGGGCCTGTCCGAGGTGCTGTTCGCGGTGCTGGCCGCCTGGTTGCTGCTGAGCGAGTCGATCACACTCACCCAGGCCGTCGGTGGAGCGGTCGTGTTGGTCGGGCTCGCGCTGGCCCGGCAGGGGGAACTGGCCGGCGAGACGATGTGGCCGGAATTGCCGGTCGAGGAGCACCCGGAACCGGGATCCGTTGGCTGTAGCTAGCCCATCTATGTGATTATGTGCCGGTGAGATCGCTTCGCGTTGCTGCGCGCCTGGCCGCCAGCGCCCTGTCCGTCGTCACCGCGGGTGCGCTCGTCGCCGCGGGCCCCGCTCCCAGCGCTGCCGCGCAGGGCTGCTCCGATGTGGAGTTGATCTTCGCCCGCGGCACCAGCGAGCCGGCGGGTATCGGACGGGTCGGCCAGGCTCTCGCCGACGCGATGCGTCCCATCCTCGGCGGCCGCACGCTGAGCACCTACGGCGTGAACTACCCCGCCACCTATGACTTCCTGACGACGGCGGCGGGCGCCTCGGACGCGACCGCCCGCATTGCGTCGGTGTCGTCGCAGTGCCCCGGCACCCGGTTCGTGCTCGGCGGCTACTCGCAGGGCGCCGCGGTGGTCGACATGCTCGCGGGCGTCCCGCCGCTCGGCGACCGGATCGGCGAGATCGGTTCGGCCCCACCGCTGCCCGGCAACCTGTCCAGTGACGTCGCGGCGGTCGCGGTGTTCGGCAACCCCGCCGCCAAGTTCGGCAACCCGGTCTCGGCGCGGGGTCTGTTCGCCGGCCGCAGCCTCGATCTGTGCAGCGACGGGGACCCGATCTGCTCGAACGGCCGCAACCCGTTCGCGCACACCCGCTACGAAACTTCCCCTTTCATAGGTCAGGCGGCGGGTTTCGCAGCCGGGCTCGTCTGACGATCATGTCGATTACCATCGGCGAAATGCATGATCAATCTGCGTCGCCTCAACGGTTTCGGCGGTGTCTGACGATCCTGGCTTCGGTGATCGTCGCCGCTGGTTCCCTTCTCGCGCCCGCGGCGCTGCCGAGCACCGCAGCCGTCGCCTCCGCCCAATCGTGCCCGCCGGTCGAACTGATCTTCGCGCGCGGCCGCACCGAGTCCCCCGGCGCCGGAATCATCGGCAACGCTCTGATCAGCGCCCTGCGCAGTAAGACCGACAAGACCGTCAGCCTGTACTCGGTGCAGTACCCCGCCGACACCGAGGTCGACGTCGGCGCCAACGACATGAGCTCGCGCATCCAGGACATGGCGGGCCGCTGCCCCGACACCCGGCTGGTGCTCGGCGGCTATTCGCTCGGCGCCGCGGTCACCGACATCGTGCTGGCCGCGCCGATCGCGGCGTTCGGCTTCGAGAAGCCGCTGCCACCGGGGATGGACACGCACATCGCGGCGATCGCGCTGTTCGGCAACGGCGCCGCGTGGGTCGGGCCGATCACGAACTTCAGCCCCCTCTACCGCGAACGCACCATCGAGCTGTGCCACGGCGCCGACCCGATCTGCAGCCCGGCCGATCCGAACACGTGGCGGGACAACTGGCCCGACCACGCGGCGCGCGCCTACATCAACGCGGGCATGGTCAACCAGGCCGCCGACTTCATCGCAGGCCGGATCTAGTCCAGAACGCGCAGATCCCGCGTCACCAACGTGCGCGCCGCGAGTTCGTCGTCCGGCGGGTAGTCCACGCCGACGAGCGTGAGGCCCTGTGCGGGGGCGGCGGCGAACTCGCTGGACCGCCGGGTCGCGCTCAACAGCCCGGCGCACCAGCCGGGTTCGCGGCGGTGCTCCCCCACCGCGAGCAGCGCACCGACCAATGACCGCACCATCGACCAGCAGAACGCGTCGGCGGTGACGTACGCCGTCACCAGATCGTCCTCGCGCGTCCACTCGAACCGTTGCAGATCGCGGATCGTGGTGGCGCGCTCGCGGTGACGGCAGAAGGCCGCGAAGTCCCGCAGGCCGACCAACTGCGCGCTGGCCGCGTTCATCGCGTCGACGTCGAGCGGGCGGGGCCACGGTGTGACGAACCGCGCCAGCTGCGGCTGCACCCCGTACGACGCGGTGCCGAGCCGATAGGTGTAGTGGCGCCGCAGCGCCGAGAAGCGTGCGTCGAAACCCGCAGGCGCACGGGTGATGTCGCGGACCCGCACGTCAACGGGCAGGAAACGGCCGAGTCTGCGCACCAGGGGCTGGAATTCGGGGTCGTCGGGGCGCGGGGTGCGCGGATAGGCGTGGTGCAGAGCCGCGTCCGGGACGTCGACGTGGGCGACCTGTCCGGTGGCGTGCACACCGGTATCGGTGCGCCCGGCCGCGCGGACGGTCAACGGGGTGCGGAAGACCGTCGTGAGCGCCTCGTCGATCACTCCGGCGACGGTGCGCTGTCCGGTCTGCGGCGCCCAGCCGGCGAAATCGGTGCCGTCGTAGCTGACATCGAGCCGAAGACGAACAAACCCGCCATCGGAATCGATGGCGGGCTTGTTCGGCATGTCACTAGGACTTGTCAGCGTCCGAACCCTCGGCTGTGGGGTCGTCGGTCTCGGTCGACCGCGAGGCCTCCGAAGCCGTGGTGTCCTCCGCGTCGGCCACGACCGCGTCGTCGGTAGCCTCGGGGCCTTCGGCGGCCTCGGGCTCCACGGCGGCCTGCGGCGCGGCGGCAGCGGCGACCTTCTGCGAACCGGCGGCACGGCGTGCGCGGTTGGCCTCGGACGTCACCGTCTTCTCCCGCACCAGCTCGATGACCGCCATCGGGGCGTTGTCACCCTTGCGCGGCTCGACCTTGATGATGCGGGTGTAGCCACCCTCACGGTCGGCGAAGAACGGGCCGATCTCGGCGAACAGGGTGTGCACGACATCCTTGTCCCGGATCTTCTTGAGCACCTCACGCCGGTTGTGCAGATCGCCCTTCTTGGCGTGGGTGATCAGCTTCTCCGCGTACGGACGCAGCGCCCGTGCCTTGGGCTCGGTCGTCTTGATCCGGCCGTGCTCGAACAGCGACGTGGCCAGGTTGGCCAGCAGCGCCTTCTGGTGCGAGGACGACCCGCCGAGGCGAGGGCCCTTGGTGGGCTTGGGCATTGCGACTATCTCCTTATGGGGCCGACCCCCGTATCAGGTAGGGCCGGGACGGAATTGCTTGGTTACAGCTGTTCGGTTTCGGCGAAGTCCTGGTCGGTGTCCAGGTCGTAGCTCGCGTCACTGTTCCAGGTGCCGGTGGCCGCGTCGTAACCGGCGACCTCCGACGGATCGAACGTGGCCGGGCTGTCCTTGAGCGACAGACCCAGCTGATGCAGCTTGATCTTCACCTCGTCGATGGACTTCTGACCGAAGTTACGGATATCCAGCAGATCGGACTCCGTGCGGGCCACGAGCTCGCCCACGGTGTGCACACCCTCGCGCTTGAGGCAGTTGTACGAACGCACGGTGAGGTCCAGGTCGTCGATCGGCAGCGCGAAGCTGGCGATGTGGTCGGCCTCGGCCGGCGAGGGTCCGATCTCGATGCCCTCGGCCTCGACGTTGAGTTCCCGTGCCAGACCGAACAATTCGACCAGCGTCTTACCCGCCGAGGCGAGCGCGTCACGCGGGCTGATGGAGTTCTTGGTCTCGACGTCGAGGATCAGCTTGTCGAAGTCGGTGCGCTGCTCGACACGGGTGGCCTCCACCTTGTAGGTCACCTTGAGCACCGGGCTGTAGATCGAGTCGACCGGGATACGGCCGATCTCGGCGCCGGACGCCTTGTTCTGCACGGCAGGCACGTAACCGCGGCCCCGCTCGACGACCAGCTCGACCTCGAGCTTGCCCTTGTCGTTCAGCGTCGCGATGTGCATCTCCGGGTTGTGCACGGTCACACCGGCCGGCGGCACGATGTCCCCCGCGGTGACCTCACCCGGACCCTGCTTGCGCAGGTACATGGTGACCGGCTCGTCCTCTTCCGAGGAGACGACCAGGCTCTTGAGGTTCAGGATGATGTCGGTGACGTCTTCCTTCACCCCGGGCACGGTGGTGAACTCGTGCAGCACACCGTCGATCCGAATGCTGGTGACCGCCGCGCCGGGAATCGACGACAGCAGCGTGCGCCGGAGCGAGTTGCCCAGCGTGTACCCGAAACCGGGCTCCAACGGCTCGATGACGAACCGCGACCGGTTGTCGGCGACCGTCTCTTCGGACAGTGTGGGGCGCTGAGAGATCAGCATGTGTTTTCTCCTTCTTCACGACACCCGCTATTTGATGCCGCGTGACCCTGCCGCCATCGGGACGGCCGGGGGTGTTACTTCGAGTAGAGCTCGACGATCAGCTGCTCGGTCAGCGGCACGTCGATCTGCGCGCGCTCCGGCAACTGGTGGACGAGGATGCGCTGGCGTTCGCCGACGACCTGCAGCCACGACGGGATCGGCCGGTCACCCGCGGTCTCCCGCGCGATCACGAACGGATCGGTGTTCAGCGACTTCTCCTTGACGTCGATGATGTCGTACTGCGACACCCGGTAGCTGGGGATGTCGACCTTGACGCCGTTGACGGTGAAGTGGCCGTGGCTGACGAGCTGGCGGGCCATCCGGCGGGTGCGCGCCAGGCCGGCGCGGTACACGACGTTGTCCAGCCGGCTCTCGAGGATGCGCAGCAGGTTGTCACCGGTCTTGCCGGGCTGCCGGTTGGCCTCGTCGTAGTAGCGACGGAACTGCTTCTCCAGCACGCCGTAGGTGAAGCGGGCCTTCTGCTTCTCCTGCAGCTGGGTGCGGTATTCGCTCTCCTTGATCCGCGCGCGACCGTGCTGGCCGGGCGGGTAGGGGCGCTTCTCGAACGACTGATCGCCACCGACGAGGTCGACGCCGAGGCGGCGCGACTTGCGGGTCGCGGGTCCGGTATAACGAGCCATTTCCTAAATCCTCCCTAGACCCGGCGCCGCTTCGGCGGACGGCAGCCGTTGTGCGGCTGCGGCGTGACGTCGGCGATCGCGCCGACCTCGAGGCCGGCGGCCTGCAACGAACGGATGGCGGTCTCACGGCCCGAGCCGGGCCCCTTCACGAAGACGTCGACCTTCTTGACCCCGTGCTCCTGGGCCTTGCGAGCGGCGTTCTCGGCGGCGAGCTGCGCGGCGAACGGCGTCGACTTACGCGACCCCTTGAAGCCGACGTGCCCCGACGACGCCCAGGCGATGACGTTGCCCTGGGGATCGGTGATCGAGACGATCGTGTTGTTGAACGTGCTCTTGATGTGCGCGGCGCCGTGCGGGACGTTCTTCTTCTCCCTGCGGCGGGTCTTCTGCCCCTTCTTCGCGGAGGAAGCGGCTGCTTTCTTCGGTGGCATCTACTTACCTGGCCTTCTTCTTGCCGGCGATGGTGCGCTTCGGGCCCTTGCGGGTGCGCGCGTTGGTCTTGGTCCGCTGGCCGCGCACCGGCAGGCCACGGCGGTGCCGGAGACCCTGGTAGCAGCCGATCTCGATCTTGCGGCGGATGTCCGCCTGCACCTCGCGGCGCAGGTCGCCCTCCACCTTCAGGTTCGCTTCGATGTAGTCGCGCAGCTGGGTGACCTGATCGTCGGTCAAGTCCTTGGTGCGCAGATCCCGGTCGATGCCGGTCGCCTCCAGGATCTCCTGGGAGCGGGTACGGCCGACGCCGTAGATGTAGGTAAGTGCGATCTCCATGCGCTTGTCGCGCGGGAGGTCAACGCCCACTAGTCGTGCCATGGGTGTGCCATTCCTTCTTCTTGGCGGAGGTCTGTTCCCAGTCCGCTCCCGCCGTGGTGGCGGGGCCCGGCCTCCGTCCGGGCGTGTACGAACAGCCAATCTGTTCGGTGGTACTGGGAGGTCAGCATTCAGTTGTGTTCAGGATGTGGCCGGCTGGAGCCGGGCCGGGATCAGCCCTGCCGCTGCTTGTGGCGCGGGTCGGAGCAGATGACCATGACCCGCCCATGCCGACGGATCACCCTGCACTTGTCGCAGATGGGCTTGACGCTCGGGTTCACCTTCACGGCGTGCAGATCCTTCTTGTTCGTTCTGGTCTGATTTTTTACTTGTACCGATACACGATGCGGCCCCGGGACAGGTCGTAGGGAGACAGCTCCACCACGACACGGTCCTCGGGCAGGATGCGGATGTAGTGCTGCCGCATCTTGCCGCTGATGTGGGCGAGAACCTTGTGTCCGTTCTCCAACTCAATGCGGAACATCGCATTGGGCAGGGGTTCGACCACGCGGCCCTCTACCTCTATGGCACCGTCTTTCTTTGCCATAACTTTTCGGAGATCCTCCGTTGTCTTCTGGTTGTTCGGCGCCCGCCGCCGAAGTCGACGACGCACTGCACTGGCACAGTTGCGCTCCGACCACGAAACGTGAGCCGGTAGTCGGATATTCCGGAAACCAGAGGCACGCAAGAGCCGGCGCGGGCACCGCACCGTTGGTCAATACTACCCGCTTCGCTGGGCTGCCCAAAATCGTCTCGATTGCCACATCGGCGTGGCGCCACAGCCGTCAGAATGATTACGACGATACTCCCGCGCGCCGGCGCCCCTGAAGGGATTGTTGTGACCACTGTCTACCTGGCGGCATTCATCGTCGGAGGCGTCGCCGTGCTGGTGGCGCTGCTGTTCGGCGACTTCGATGCCGACGGGCTGCCGTTCCTCAGCCTGACCGCGGTGTCCGCGGCGCTGCTCGGGGCGGGCGCGGGCGGGTTGGTGGCGGGCTGGTCCGGTCTGAGCGCCGCGGCGACCGGAGTGATCGCGGTGGTCACCGGCCTGGTCCTGATCGCCGCGCTCAGCGGACTGCTCCTGCCCTACCTGCGGCGTCAGCAGGCCAATTCGCACCGCGGCCGGTCCTCCTACATCGGACTGCTGGGCACCGTAACCCTCGATGTGCCCGTCGACGGCTGGGGTGAGGTCTCGTTCGTCGACGCCGACGGCAACCGCGTGCGCTCGCGGGCCGTCACCGCCGAGGTAGCGGCGCTGCCCAAGGCCACGCCCGTCTACATCGCCGACGTCGACGCCGACTACGTCCACGTCGTCGCAGTTCCGCAGACCTGAACCCGGAAAGGCCAGACCCGTGTCCACCACGCTCATCATCGTGATCGCCGTCGTCGCCGTACTACTGCTGGTCGCGGTTCCGCTGATCTACGTGAAGAACTACATCAAGGTGCCGCCCAACGAGGTCGCGGTGTTCACCGGTCGCGGTCAGCCCAAGGTGGTCCGCGGCGGGGCGCGGTTCCGGATGCCCGGCATCGAGCGGGTCGACATCATGAGCTTGGAACCGTTCAACGTCAGCATCAACCTGCAGAACGCGCTGTCCAACAACGGTGTCCCGGTCAACGTCGAGGCCGTCGGCCTGGTCCGGATCGGGTCGGCCGACGAGGCCGTGCAGACCGCGGTGCAGCGCTTCCTCACCTCCGACCTCAACGAACTGCAGCGCCAGATCAACGAGATCCTCGCGGGCAGCCTGCGCGGGATCACCGCGACCATGACCGTCGAGGATCTCAACTCCAATCGCGACACCCTGGCCCGCAGCGTGGTCGACGAGGCAGGCGGCGACCTCGCGCGGATCGGTATGGAGGTCGACGTCCTCAAGATCGCGGGCATCTCCGACCGCAACGGCTATCTCGAATCCCTCGGCCAGCGCCGCATCGCCGAGGTCAAACGCGACGCCGCCGTCGGCACCGCCGAAGCCGAACGCGATTCGCAGATCCAGTCGGCCAGGGCGCGGCAGGAGGGGTCGATCGCGCAGGCCGAGGCCGATACCGCGATCGCCACCGCCAACCAGAAGCGCGACGTCGAACTGGCCCGGCTGCGTGCGCAGACCGAGGCCGAAAACGCCCAGGCCGATCAGGCGGGGCCGCTGGCCAATGCCCGCGCCCAGAAGGACGTCGGCATCGCGATCGAACAGGCCGAGGCCGCACGGGTGCAGGCCCGCATCGAGGTCGAGCAGCGCCGCGCCGAACAGTCCCAGGCCGCGCTGCAGGCCGACGTCATCGCACCGGCTGAAGCGCAACGGCAGGCCGACATCGCCCGCGCCGAAGGCCAGCGGCAGGCCACGATCCTCGCCGGGCAGGCCGAGGCCGACGCCCGCAAGGCCGCGGCGGACGCGTTGCGCGTCGAGCGGCAGGCCGAGGCCGACGGCATCAAGGCGCGACTGGTCGCCGAGGCGGCGGGAAAGAAGGAGATCGCGGCCGCGCTGAACAGCTACTCCCCCGAGGCGGCGCGACTGCAGACGCTGCCCGATGTGCTGGAGTCGGTGGTCAAGGCAACCGAGGCGGCGGCAACACCGCTCGCGGAGATCGAGCGGCTGTCGATCATCGGCGGTGCCGGCGACACCCAGGACGCGGTCGGTGGACTGCTGGGCGTCAGCCCGCTGGCGGTGGCGAAGATCGTGGAGGCGTTGAAGGCCTCCGGCATCGATCTGCCGGCGATGCTCGGCGCCAAGACCGCCGACGTGTCGACCAACGGTCAGGCCGAATCGGCGGCGCCGCCGGCGTCCTGAGGCCTCACCGCGCTTGCCCCAGATCCACCTCGACCGTTACGACCGGCCCATCGCGCTCATAGTTGCACGGCCAGCCGGAATCGCTGAGGACCCGGTGCATTTCGCGGTTGTCGGCGAGCACGTCGGCGATGAAGGACCGCTGACCGTGGGCCTGAGCGATGCGGCCCAACGTACGAAGCAGCACCGTCCCCACGCCACGATGGTGCTGACCGTGGGCGACCACGAGGGCCACCTCCGCACATCCCGGTTGACGGGTCTCGGTGTAGTTCGCCACCCCGACCAGGGTGGCGGCGTCATACGCCACCAGCGTGCACCGGTCCGGCGACGTGTCGACCAACGAACTCACCCATTCGTCGATGTAGCGGGGATGCGCGGTGAAGAACCGCAGATACCGCTCCTCCTCGGACAGGGCGTTGGCCAGGGCGGTGATCGCCGCGCGGTCGTCTTCGGTCACTTCCCGCAGCGTCACCCTGCTGCCGTCGAGCAGTTCGGCGGTGGCCGGCACCTCCTTCCCTCTCGACACCTCGGCCGGCTCCCCCATCAGCGCACCACGAGCACGGAATGCCGTCGCGCGCCGTGGCATAGGGCGTTGTGCGCGCCGACGATCCGGGCCACCGCGTCGGCGTCCGCGTCACCGACGACGACCATGCCGACGCTGCCATCCGCCCGGTCGGCCAGGTACTGCACAATCCCGGCATTGGTGCGCACCACGTGCGCCGGCACCTCGGGATAGCGCCGCGCCACCAGGCCCGCGTGCCGGTCCAACGCGTCGTAATCGATCTCCCCGGATTCCCACCGACGAACGCCGACGATCACCACCGGGCAACCGAACAACCGGGCCTCCTCCAGTGCGGCCTCGACGACGCGGTCGCTGTCGGGGGTCAGATCGGTGGCCACCGCGATACAGCCGACATCCGGCGTGGCGCCACGGCGAATAACGGCGACGGAGCACAGTGCGTGCGCGGCGACCATGGCGGCGGTGGAGCCCAGGACAACGCTAGACACAGCACCGATGCCGACCGAGCCGACGCACACCAAAGTCGCGTTCTCGGATTCGGCCACCAGAGCCCGTTCGGGGGCGCCCCATACGATGTCGGTGTCGACCTCGAGGCCACCGTCGACCGATCGCGCGACGGCGGCGGCGGCCCGCAGCGCCGTCTGCGCGTACTCGCGTTCGAGGCCGAAGTCGCCATCCTGCGCGTCGGCGCCTCGCGACGCTTTGATGGCGTGCACCAGCCGCAGCGGCACGTCACGGTGGGCAGCTTCGACGACCGCCCATCTCACCGCGTCCAGCGCCGCGTCGGAGCCGTCCACGCCCACGACAACGGGGTGTATCGGATGTAAGGGGGACATCGGATCTCCTTGTCGGCGGGTGTGGACCGCGCCATGACGTTATGGCAGCGCCGGCGAGGCAGACGGAGTCCTTGGACCCACCAGCCCGGGTCTTTGGTCCTCACCGGGACGCCGATCAGGTGACCAAGGCCTCCATCGGGAGGCAGGCGCGGGCTCCTACCGTCGGATCAGTGAACGGTCCATTGAGGGAGGCAACATGACAGCACCAGCGAAAGAGGGCATCGTGGTCGGAGTCGACGGGTCACCGGGCGCCCAGCGAGCCGTCACGTGGGCGGCGCGCGAAGCGGCCGGCCGCGACCTCCCGTTGACCGTGATCAACGTCTTCCCCGACACCGAGATGCGGATGTGGCTCGATGTGCCACCGTCGGACGCGTTCTGGCACACGATCGAAACCCGCAACCAGGAAATCCTCGACGAGGCAGTCAAAGTCGCCGAAGCCGCCACCGCGGACGAGGGGCCGATCATGGTGCGCGCCCGCAGCGTGTCGGGCCACATCGTGTCGACGATGGTCGATCTGTCCAAGGACGCCGCGATGTTGGTGGTCGGAAGTAGCGGCCTCGGTGCGATCGGTCGACGGTTGCTCGGTTCGGTGGGGCGCGGTCTGGTGCACCACGCGCACTGCCCGGTGGCGGTGATCCACGACGAGGAGATCACGCCCGAGAAGGCCGATGCGCCAGTGGTGGTCGGTATCGACGGGTCGCGGGCATCCGAGTTGGCCACCGCCATCGCGTTCGAGCAGGCCTCGCGGCGACACGTCGATCTGGTCGCGGTGCATGCCTGGAGTGATCCGATCATCTACGCCTACCCGAGTGAAGAATGGGTGCGGTTCCGGCCGGAGGCAGAGGAGCTGCTGTCGGAACGGCTGGCCGGATGGCAGGAGCGCTATCCCGACGTCACGGTGCGCCGTGTGGTGGTGCGCGACAATGCGGTGCGCCAACTACTCGACCAGTCCGATCACGCTCAGCTCGTGGTCGTGGGCAGCCATGGCCGCGGCGGATTCGCCGGGATGCTCCTGGGATCGGTGAGTTCCGCGGTCGCCCAGGCCGCCCACGTGCCGGTCATCGTGGCCCGGCAGTCCTGACTGTCCGAGGGACCGCTGAGCGGCGTCTGCCCATGCCAGGTCCGGCGGACATCACCTCGTCGCCGTCGAGCAATTCCCGCTGACGTGGGGCCGGATTGGTTCCAGCGCAGTGGTTCTCACGCACTGCCTGTGGCTGATTCCGCGTGACTCCGGGGCGCGCGGGGGCGGAAGTGTCGCCGACGCGTCGATGGCCACGGCCCGCGGCGCGTTCGTCACCGGCCAGCGGTGACGGCGCCAAATTCCCGAGCGTCGTTTGCACGCAGCGCGCTGGCCAGGATGAGCAGGAAGGCGGTCTGCGCGAGGATGCCCGGCGCCAGAACGGGTGCGGGCCCAACCATCTTCGTGACGGCGTACCACCATTGCTGGGTTTCCGACATCGCGTCCCACGAGTCGGCGTAGCGCTGATCGAGGGGGCCGGAGTGATGGTTGACCGCGGCGTGGTCGAGCACACCGTACAGCGATGCGCCCATCACCATCAGGGCCAGCGTGCGCGCCAGCAGGTGCGCGGCTCTTCTGCGAGTACACGCCAGGCCGACGGCGACGGTGAGCACGGCCGCCGCCGCCCAGGGGATGAGTTGTTCGAAGCCGTTCCAATGGCGTTCCGAGGCCAACTCGAAGGCGGTCGCGACGATCCCCGCCGCCGTCACCGCCAGTAGGGATCGTCGTACCCACGGCGTCGTCACGGCGTCAGCGCCGAGACGATCTTGTTCACGGTCTCCTCACCAGGGTTGTACTTCTCCAAGTTGTCCCGCAACTTCTGCATATTGGGATCGTCGGGCGGATATGGGCGGTACTCGACGACCTCGTGTGCCCAGCGCTCGGCGTTGCTCACCCCGGCGGACTCAAGGGCTGCGGCGATGTCCTCCACCGAGGAGGTGTTGGCGGACACCTTCCCACCCGCGTCGCCGGGAAGCGCGGAAGTGGTTGCTGGATTGGGTGGTTCGGCGGTTTCCGAGGTGGTGGACCCACCACAAGCGCCCACGGTGAGCGCAACGGCGATGATCGTGACGATCAAGGAAAGCCTTGCCTTCGGGATCATTTGATCCTCCTTCGGTGGGAAATCCGAGTTTATGAGCGGCGGTTCGCGTAGGGGACGCGTTTCCAGGAACCGGTGCTGCCCCGCTCCGGCGCCAGTTCGCTGACGAGGGCCTCCCGGCAGCGGACTGCGGTCAGGGTGCTGGGCCGTGGGCAGCCGGCCCCCAGGTCGGGGACCAATGACCCTTCCGCGCACCGCTTCTCGGCGAGACAGTGATGCGGTGGAACGTTTGACTGCCCTGGATGCCGGATTCCTGCAGGCCGAGGACGCGGACCGGCACATCAGCCTCGCGGTCGGCGGCCTGGCGGTCCTGGACGGTCCGATGCCGGACTACGTGGCCATCGTCGACGCGATGAGCGCGCGGCTGCTACAGGTTCCGCGGTTCCGCCAGGTGGTGCATTTCCAGCCCCTCGATCTCGAGGCCCCGGAATGGCGGGACGACCCGCATCTGGACATCGGTCACCATATCCACCACGCCGCCCTCCCCCATCCCGGTGACGACGCGGCACTGTTCCGCTTCGCCGCCGAGGTGATGGAGCAGCGCCTGGATCGGGATCGGCCGCTGTGGCAGTGCTGGATCCTCGAAGGGCTCGCCGACGACCGGTGGGCGATCCTGATGAAGATCCACCACTGCATTGCCGACGGCATCGCGACCATGCGGTTACTCACCGGGCTCAGCGACGACGGCGGCCACGACACCTATCTCAGTGAAGTACATGCGGCGAAACACACTGTGCTACAGGCAGATACACATTCCTCAATAAGTCTGAACCCACTCCGGTGGGTCGGTGGCGCCTACCGGACCGCGACGGGTGTGGCGAAGGCGGCCGCCGTCACCGTGGAAGGCACGCTCGAGATCCTCGACGGGCTGATCCGCACGGGGCAGGAGTCACCCTTCCTCGGGGAGGTCTCCGCGATGCGGCGTTTCAGCGCGGCCGAAGTTTCGCTCGACACGGTGGCCGAAATCTGTGACACCTTCGACGTGACGCTCAATGATGTCGCGCTGGCCGCGATCACCGACAGCTTCCGCGCCGCGTTCCTGCGCCGCGGCCGCGAACCCCAGCGCACCTCCCTGCGGACGCTCGTTCCCGTGTCGACGCGCACCCGCAACGCCCTCGACCGAACCGATAATCGTGTCTCGGTGATGATTCCGTACCTGCCGGTGGACAAACCGGACCCGGTCGAGCAGTTACGTGTGGTGCATCGCCGCCTCAACCGGGTCAAAGCCGGCAACCAGCGCCGCGCCGCCTCCACCGTGCTGTCGGCGATCAGGTTCGTTCCGTTCGCGGTCAGCGCCCGGGTGGTGCGGACCGTCACCGGACTGCCGCAACGAGGGATCGTCACACTGGCCACGAACGTCCCCGGACCTCGACGGCGTCTGCGGATCGCAGGCCACGACGTAGTTCGGATGCTGCCGATCCCGCCGATGGCGCTCGGAATGCGAACGGCCGTGGCAATCCTCAGCTATGACGATCGTCTGGTGTTCGGGATCGCCTCCGATTTCGACGCCGTACCCGACGTCGACGAACTGGCCCGCGGCATCGAGACGGCCACCGAACGCCTGGCCGCGGCGGCGCCTGCGCGCAGCGCCACGGCCGAAGCGGCGAACTGAAATCCGCGTCCCGCCGCCGGGACGCGGACGCGTAGGGGACTCGCCATCACCCGTACAGTGCCGCGCCTGCGGTGACACCTGCGCCCGCAGCGACCAGCAGCATCGGGCGTGCCGGCTCGAAGCGGGTGTCAGCGTTGCGGTAGGCCGCTATCAGTGCCGCGGTGTGCGTGTGGTCATCCGGAGCGGTGCGGATTCGTTGCGCATCAATTCCCAGGCGGTCGGCCAGGGCCGCGCGGAATCCTGGACGCGCCGGCGCGGCGATGAGCCACCCGACGTCCTCGAGCGCCACGTCTGCGACGGCCAGACACTTGCGAACCGCCTGCGCCGCGGCGTCGGCGAAGGTGTCATCGACGTCTCGCGCCTGCCCAAAGCGCAGCACGTTGCGCATACCGGTGAAACCGACCTCGGAATGCACGATATCGGCAGTGTCCGCCACTGTGACCCACTGTGGTTGACGCAAGCCCGGATCCATTGCGCTCCACCGGCAGAGCAGCGCACCGCCCACCGGCGCGTACGGGAAGGCGCGGCTGCGCCCACGCCCTGGGTCGGCGTCGCTGGCGACGATGAGGCTTTCGGTGATCGACCCCGACCGCAGCCATGCGTCGGCGATCTGCAGCGCGGTCAGCACACCGCACGTCCCGTTGGCGACGTCGAAGGAGAAGGCGCCGTGGTCGCGCGGATGCGGATCTTCGGGGTGCACTCCCAGTTCGTCTTGGATCAGCGCCGCCAATGCCGGTTCGCCGAGGTTGCGGTCGCGGTAGATCCCGGCGTTGATGAGCAATGAGACGTCGTCGGTGCGCTGATCGGCGGCGGCGAGACAGTCGCGTCCGGCTTCCACGGCCAACTGCAACGCGCTGTGCCGGTGCCGCCAACCGCCGTGCACCACGGCGGCGCGGTCAATGACGGTGCCCATAGTGGTTCACCAGGCTTTCGTCGATGCGCAGCAGCACCACACCGATCTCCAAGCCGGAGGCCAGGGCGATCAACGCGACGGTGTCACCGGGTTCGATGTGGCCGGCGGCGAGTTCCTCGACCAGCGCGACCGTGTGGGTGGTGGAT
This sequence comes from Mycobacterium sp. GA-2829, assembly GCF_001499965.1. GTDB lineage: Bacteria > Actinomycetota > Actinomycetes > Mycobacteriales > Mycobacteriaceae > Mycobacterium. The sequence goes on along the minus strand of NZ_LQIT01000023.1, from coordinate 69,067 downwards.
GCGGTGTTGCCGTAACGGTCGACGGTGATCACCGCATCGTGGCGGGGGGCCGCGCCGAATTGTCGGGTCACCGCGGCCATGCCCTTGCGGATGGCCCGCGCCGAGGTCTGGTGGGTGATCACGTGATCGACCTCGTCGAGCGAGATCCTGACGGCGTCGAGCACCTCGCCGAGCAGCATCGGGGTGTCTGCCATCGCGGCCTGTTGGATGGCGCGGGACTTGGTGAACATCCGCGCCCCGGGGTCGTGGCCTTTCGGATAGGCCAGACACAGCCGGCTGTAGCGGGCGATGGTGGTGAACCCGGTGAAGATGATGTTGCCGTCACCGGCCGGCGCGCGTTCCAGGAGCAGCGCCGCGCCGGCATCGCCGAGGGTGAGCGACGCCAGTTCGGGGCTGAGGATCCCGCGAATGTGCTTGGCGGCGTTGCGTTCCAGTCCGGAGATGTATTCCCCGCTGACCACCAGGCCGCGGGTCACGCTGCCCTGGCGGATCCAGTTGTTGAGCACCGCGACGCCGGTGAGCATGCCCGCGCAGGCGTTGGACAGGTCGAAGGTCATCGCCGACGTCGCCCCGATCGCGCGCGCCACCGCGCCGGCCATCGTCGGTTCCATGCGTTGGGTCAGGCCGTCGAATCGGGTGATGCTGCAATTGATCACCACATCGAGGGCGGACGCGTCGGCGTCTGCGTGGCTCAAGCAGTCGCTGGCCGCGGCGATCGCCATACTGTGCGAATCATCGCGCCCATCGGATACCCGCCGTTCCCGGATCCCGGTGAGCCGTTGCAGGTCGATGCGGGTGCGGTGCCGCGTTGAGGCCATCAATTCCTCGGTGGTCAACCGGCCCGGGGGCAGATACCGTCCCGCCGCGGCCAGGCGGGTGGTGTAGGGGGCCGCGAAGCCGTCGCTGGGCTCGGTGACCAACCAGTGCGTACCGGTCATGGTCTGTCTCCTCGAACTGAGTCACGTTGCGGCCCGATCGTTTCCGAGCCTACGAACCGCCAGCCGTGCCGCGAAGGGTCTTTTGGCACCGGTTGGTCCGCCGCAGGTCCTGCCGGGCGGGTGCGGTCCGGCGAGGTGTGCAGGCGGACGCGGCGCCTGCCGTGCCTGCGGCGATGACGGCGATATCGGTGTGGGCGCCGATGACGGCCACCGTGCCGAGGCGGCGCGCGAAGGCGCAGGCGGCGTACACCTTCGGTCCCATGGAGCCCGCGGGAAACCGGACACCGGTGAGGTGTTCGGCAGTGACCACGCGCAGGCCGCCCGATGTCGTCGTGCACGGGAGCTGTTCTCACGGCTGATCTTGTCGGGCAGGGCCGCTGGTCGTCTGCCCGAAGGGACCATCGGCGTTCAGCGGCAACCTCAACCAACGGGCACCGGACGAAGGGGCCGAAGGTCCCTATGGCTCGGGGGTCACCGAGCCCTAACGTCGGTCCGGAGGGGCCCGCCACCGGACCCGCGTGGGGAAGGAATTGGGATATGACCGAGAACGCTCCGGGTCCGGAAATTGTTGTCGGGGTCGATGATTCGCCCGCATCGTCGCCGGCGCTGCGGTGGGCCGCCGCCGAAGCGGCGTTGTGGGAGAGCCCGTTGACGATCGTCTACGCCGCGGCGCCGACCGTGGCCACGTGGTCCGCGATTCCCATGCCCACCGGACTGCTCGAGTGGCAGCGGTCGATCGGCGAGCAGGTCCTCGCGGAGGCCGAGCAGGTCGCCAAGGACGTCACCCACGGTTCGGTGCCGGTGCGAACCGAGTTCCGCACCGGTTCGCCTGCGGCGACGTTGGTTGATCGCACACGACAGGCCCGCATGGTCGTCGTCGGCAGCCGTGGCCACGGCGCGCTCGCGCGGGCGGCGCTGGGCTCGGTCAGCACCGGTGTGGTGCATCGGGCGCACTGCCCGGTAGCGGTGATCCACGACGAGGAGGTGACGACGCCGGCGACGACGGCGCCGGTGGTGCTGGGGTTCGACGGGTCGCCCGCCTCAGACGGTGCCACCACTCTGGCGTTCCAGGAAGCGCAGCGGCGCGGTGTGGAGCTCGTCGCGGTACACGCGTGGTGGTCGGCCGGTGCCTTCGACTTTCCGGGGATCGTATGGGAGGACCTGCTCTCAGAGGTCGACCGTGAGGTCGCGGCCCGGCTGGCCGGCTGGCAGCAGCGTTTCCCCGACGTGACAGTGAAGCGGGTGGTCGAGCCCGACCTGCCCGCGCACCGGCTGATCAACCATGCCAGATACGCGCAGCTGATCGTGGTCGGAAGCCACGGCCATGGCGGAGTCGCCAGTACGCTGCTGGGATCGGTGAGCACCGCGATCGTCCAGGCGGCCCGCACCCCGGTCATCGTCGTCCGTCCGCAGTGAATCCCGCTGCAGCACCACGCTGACCCGATCAGCCTCGCGGGTCGGCGTTTTCACCAACCGCTGGCTGGTGGTCGGATCGCCGCCCAGGCGGTGGTGCAGCTGGCGATCACCTGTCTTCCGGCGATGAATGCGTGTTCCAGACGGCGCCCCTCGATGGGGTGGTGTGGTTGCGGATCTTCGGCGTCGCCATTGTGGTCAGTGCGGCCGTCGCCGCGGAGAAGATGTACCGGTCGCGACGACGGGACGTCGGGAGCGCGCCGGGCCACCAGTCCGGCGCCGATCACCATATCGCCACTTTTCACGAGCACTTGCGCTGACCTGCATCAGCCGTGGGCATCAGTGCGAGTCGTGGGGTGCGATCCGCACTTCGGTGATCGCATGGCGGCCGACGCCGATGACCACCGCCCGGTGGTGCGGGAGATCGACGAAATCGCCTGGCGTGGTGGGTATTCGTCCCAGGCGGTACAGCACCAGCCCGGCGATGGTGGCGTAGTGACCGGTCAGTGGATCGTCGAGTTCGATCCCCACGTCGGGCAGATCGTGCACCGGAAAGGTGCCGGGCAGGATCAGACTGCCGTCCGGCACCGTCCTGACCGACCTGATGTCTTCGTCGGCCTCGTCGTAGATTTCGCCGACAATCTCTTCGAGCAAGTCCTCGAGCGTGACGATGCCGTCGACGCCGCCGCGCTCCCCGACGACCAGCGCGAGATGTTCGTGGGCCGAGAGGAGTTGGTGCAGGGCCGCGGTGACCCGCAGGCTGTCGGGCAGTCGCAGCACCGGCCGTGCGACTGCGGCGACGGTACCCCGTTCGCCGAGCAGATCGCGCAGATGCACCACACCGAGGGTGTCGTCGAGCTCCGTGGAGCGGACGACCGGCGCCCGGGTGTGCCCCGATGCCGCCAGGTCGTGTCGCGCCCGCGCCACGGGCAGCTCAGCGTTGAGCCGGAAGACCGCCGTCCGGGGGATGATGACCTGACGCAGGGCGCGTTCGTGGATTTCCAGAGCACCGGAGATGATGGTGTGCTGCTCGGGGGTTAGACCGCCGAGGCTGCCGATCAGGTGGCGGAACTAGTCCACGGTCGCCTCTTCGCGTCCGACGGCGGGATCGCCACCGAGGATGCGCACGACCAGATCGGTGGCTCTGCTCAGGACCCACGCCACCGGTGCGGCCACGGTGGAGAGGGCGGTCAGCGGTGCCGCCGCCACGACCGCCCACCGGCGGGCATACTGCATTCCAAGCCGTTTGGGTGCGAGTTCGCCGGCTACCAGCGTCACGCCGGCGACCACCACCGTCACGGCGGCGACGCTGACGCCGGGCGCCGCAGCGGGGCCGAGGAAACTCAACAGACCCGTCAACGGTTGCGCGAGCGTGACTGCCGCGGTGGCCGAGGCGAAAAACCCGGCCAGGGTGATGCCGAGTTGAATGGTCGTGAGGTAGCGGTTGGGCTCGCGAGCCAATCGCACCGCCGCGCGACTCCGTCGCCCACCGTGGTGGGCGAGTTCGCGCAGTTGGCCCTCCCGCAGCGAGATGAACGCCGCTTCACTGCCGGACAGCAGCCCGTTGAGGATGACCAGCGCGATCACCAACGCCACATTCAGCCAGTAGTCATTCACGGTGAGAACACCCACACCGCCGCCCTTCGATGTGCGCGAGTGGTCACTGCATCCCTGCTCCGGCGGGTTGCGGTGAGCGCGCGGTCAGAACGCGGTTGACCAACGTCATCGCCGCCCTCATCTGTTTCTCGGCCTGGGCGATGGTGGCGTTGAATTCGCCGTCGTAGTTGTTGGGCGACTTCGCCACCACCGCCAGGCACATGTGCGCAGCGGAGTGCGCATCCTCGGCCGCGGCGGTGAGTTCCGCGGTGACCTGCCGGTGCGGAGACGGCAATTCGGCGGGCACCTCGACGGCCGCGGCGTCGTGCATGTGCTGGCAGGCCGATTTCAAGGCGGCCGCATCGAACCTGCGCAGCGCACTCTCGGCGTCGTAGAGGGCGTCCTGGAGTCCCGTCACCCCTGGCTGAGCCGTCGACCACCACTGGCGCAGCGCGACTTGTTCGGGCGGGGCCGCGACCTGAGGGGTGGTGGAGCGATCGACGGCCAGGATCAGGAGCAGCACGCCGCCGACGGCGGCGACGATGAGGGCGAGCACCGCGCCCCGGCGACGGATCGAGCGGTATCGACAACGTCGTCCATCCTCGTCGGGCGGCGTCGGCAGCGGGGTGCCGCAGACCGGGCAGACACCGCCCCCGGCCGCCCCCTGATGATCGGTCGGGCAGGCGTCGGGATAGTGCTGGCCACCGCTCGTCATTGCGGCCGGGCCACGATCACAGGAACGTCCACCGACTGTGCGACCGCCGAACTGACCGAGCCCAGCAGCATACCGGCGAATCCTCCGCGTCCGTGGCTTCCGAGCACCACCAGTTGTGCGTCGCGGGAGGCCTCGATGAGGACCCGGGCAGGTCTGTCACACACCACGATTCGATGCACGCTTACATCCGGATACCGGTCCTGCCGACCGGCCAGGCGTTCGGCGAGCACCTCTTCGGCCTGTTGCTGCCACCCGTCGCTATCCACTCCCACGCCGGACGGGATCTCCGTGTCGCTCCAGGCGTGGACCGCGACAAGCTCGACACCGCGGCGGGATGCCTCGTCGAGGGCGAGCGCGGTGGCCGCTTCAGAAGCGGGAGAGCCGTCGATCCCGACGACGACCGCAGCGTCCGGACGCGGCAGGTGACCGCCGCTCCGACTGTGGATCACCGCGACCGGGCAGTGCGCGTGGTGCAGTAGCGCAGTGCTGACCGAGCCCACGAACACACGTGCCACGGCGCCCAGCCCGCGTGCGCCGACGACGAGCATCTGAGCGTCCTTGGATGCATTGATCAGCACGGCGGCCGGGCCGTCGAACATGATCTCGCAACGGATATCAAGACGGCGGCCAGTGCCCGCGGTATTCAATACGGTTTGCCGGGCGCGGCGCAGGACATCCTCGGCGTAGTGGTTGGCCGTCGCCGAGATCGCCTGCTGCAGAGGCAATGTCGGCCAGCTGCTCACCAAGGGAGTGACCGCGTGGACGAGCGTGATCGGCGTGCCGGTTGCCTGCGCCTCGGCAGCGGCCCACTGTAGCGCGACCTCTGATCCCGGGGATCCGTCGACTCCGACCAGGATTCCGTAACGAGGTGAGTGGATGGACATCCCTGGTGCCGATCACTTCGAGCTGCGCGACGCGAGATAGGTCGTGATGATCGCCATCACGGCGATCACGACGGCGATCAGTACCGCGGCGGTGGGCCAGTCCATGACGATCTCCTCGACTGTGTGTCCGGTTGGTTCGCCCTCGACGTTAGAAATACCGCGCGCACCGCGTCAGGGCCGATGGTCCCGGATCCGTGGTGCCGGTGGTCCTGTCCGCGGCTGCGTCAGATCACCAGCACCGCGGCACCGGCGACACGACCGACGCTGAGGTCCTCGAGCGCGAGATCGGCACGGTCCAGCGGATATTGCGGGGTCATCACCTCGATGTGATGGCGGCCGACGAAGTCGAGGAACGCTCTGGCGTCAGTGCGGGTGTTTGCGGTCACTGACCGCACCTGGCGTTCCTGGAACAGGTGGCGCTGATAGTCCAGCGAAGGGATGTCGCTGAGATGGATGCCCGCGATCGCGAGCGTTCCTCCGCGCTCGAGGCTCTCGAGGGCGGGTAAGACGAGGTCGCCGACGGGCGCGAAGAGAATCGCGGCGTCCAGTTTCACCGCCGGCGGGTCGGCGGCGCCCTGCACCGATGCGGCTCCCAGTGCTCGTGCCAACTCTTGTGCGTGGCCCCCACGGGTCATGACGTGTACCTCCGCGCCCTGTGCCCGAGCGACCTGAGCGGTGATGTGGGCGCTGCCACCGAACCCGTAGATCCCCAGTCGGCCGCCGGGCGGTAGGTCGGCGCGCAGCAAAGAGCGGTAGCCGATGATGCCGGCGCACAGCAGCGGGGCGAGTTCGGCGTCGGTGTATCCGGTCGGCAAGCGGTGCACGAACTGAGCAGGGGCCGTAGTGTATTCGGCATATCCGCCGTCGGCGTCCCACCCGGTGTAACGCGAGCGCGGACACAGGTTCTCCTGTCCGCGGCGGCAGAAGCGGCACCGTCCACAGGTGTGCCTCAGCCAGGCGACACCCACCCGGTCGCCAACGGCGAACTCCGCGTCGGTGTGGGGACCCAGCGCGACCACCTCACCGACGACTTCGTGCCCGGGAACCACGTGCTGCCGGTGCACCGGCAGGTCCCCCTCGGCGATGTGCAGATCGGTGCGGCACACACCGCATGCCCGTACCGCGATGAGGAGCTCCCCATCGCCTGGGTGGGGCACCTCGGTGGTGAGCCAGTCCAGCGGTCCGCTCCCCACGGGTCCGGGGAACCTGATCCTCCAGGCCTTCATGGCATCGGCAACCATCGCAGTCGTCTCCTTCCGGTCATCGCGGGAGCCAAAGGATCAACCCGCCGGGGTGATCAACCCGTAGTGACCGTCGTAGCGGTGGTACAGCACGCAGGCGCGGCCGCCGGCGGCTTCGATGAAGAACAGGTAGGGCGAACCGGACAGTTCGAGGTGTTCTGTGGCCTGCTCGGTCGTCCAACACGGTGCCGGCAGGCCGCTGATCGTGACCGGGAGGTCGAATGGAGCGAGGTCTTCGCGGTCCCGAGGGGCGACGAGGGTTAGTCGGTAGCCGGTCTGGCCGTCCCGGGACAGCACGGCCGCATAGCCGGTGGCCTTCTCGGTGAACAGGTGGAAGTCGTAGTCGAGCAGATCCATCTCCACCGCAGCCTCATCGAGCGTTAATGTGCCGAGGCTGAACGCTTTTCGTCGCACCACCCGGCGGTCCTCGGCGGGGCGCGGGAAGTATGCGGGACGCTGCTCGGGTTCGGACTGGTGGCGCCACTCGTGCGGCGCGCCGGTGGGCAGTCCGCCGCGCCGCGCCTCCCAGTGTTGGGCGGCGCGGCGGAGCCGCCTCCGCAGCCGGTCGTCGAGCCGGTCGATCGCCTCGACGGCAGTGGCGCCCTCGACGTGGGCGCGGACCCACCGGCCGTCCACATCCACGTTGGCTTGCGCGAGCACCGGTCGCTGCACGGCCGGATCACCGTGCCGGGTCAGTCGCACCCGGGCTGCCCGCACAGGGCGGTCGGCGACCCGAAGCGACCGGCCGATCTTCGCCTTGGCGTAGTCGACGGCTTCCCGCAGATCCCCGCTGGCCGAGACCTTGATGTCCAGAGGTGCTGGTGACGCGACGCTGGTGTTCACGGTATCCGTTTTATGCGGCAGGCGTGCTGGTGGTAAGGGTATTTGGTCGTCAATGAGCAGGGACCGACAGGATTGGTTGCGATTGCCCGCAATCGTGTGTCGACGAGGCGATGAACCCCGGCTGCTCACCACCCGCGATCAGGTGAGTCGCGTCCTTCTGCTGATGGGGCGGCAGCGCCGTCCGGTCGGCCGCCCGTCCGTCGGGTGGCGTTCGACCGCGGCGTAGGCGATGTTGCATCCGTGGTCTCGCATACCCGCACAGAGGTCGGGCATCACTGCCAGTCCAACGTGGCACACGTGCGGTCGGAGTCGGTGAGATTCGGGTGACGCTCCAGTCCGCCGTGGTCTTGTGGACGATCACGAGGTCAACTGCTCACCCGAGGTGAGCACGCCGTAGCGCACCGCTGGCGCGACGTTGTCCATCACCCGGTCGAGCAGCGCGTTGAACGCCGAGCCGTTCGCGAAGAGCTTGCGGTAACCGTGGTGGGACAGGAACGCGTCGAGACGCCGGTCGATCGGCCAGTCCGCGTAGAGAGTGTCGGTGAACTCCGACCGGAGGAACTGCCATGCGACGTCATCGAGCTGGCCTGGGCTGGGCGTGAGGCGATCGGTTCGCATCATTGACGACTCCCTGTGTCGGTGAAGCAGCCGCCTTCCATGGTCCGAGACGCAGGGAAAGCACAGTAGAGACGAAAGTCACCAGCACGGGGTCCGAGTCGCCGCCGTCGCTCTGCCCGGGGGCCTCTGCCCGCGACGTCGACCGAAGCGCAGCATCGGACTATGAGCACAGCAGCGAAACAAGTCGCGATCAACAACCTGCGCACGGTCAACAAGTACGTCCTCAACCCGGCGATGCGCCTCGCCGCAGGCCGCAGGCACTGGTATGCCTCGGTCATCCGCCATACGGGACGCCGGTCTGGCAAGCGGTACGCCACACCGGTGGTGGCGGAGCCGGTCGCCGACGGCTTCGTGATCCCGCTGCCCTACGGCACCGACGTCGACTGGTTGCGCAACGTCGTCGCCGCGGGAGGTGCCACCCTCGTATCGGGTGGCCGCACCGTCGAGGTGGTCGACCCTCAGGTGATCGACGCCGCGACCGCCGCGCCGCAGTTGTCGGCGCGGCGACGGAGAGCCTTCGCCCGCTTAGGTGTTGAGCGATTCCTGCGTCTGACCGCCGCACCCACCGGCACGCGTTGACGAGGTGCGGGTTCACTCCCGGACCACGAGGGCCGACGAGCGGCCGTGTGAGGAGGCCCGGTGACCCGGCGCGCCCAGAATGCCCGCCAGTCGGCCGGTGTTCGGCGGCGCCGATCGCCGTCAGTTCGATCGGTTCATCGTCGTCGCGAACGAAGCGCGCGACATCGCGGCGGCAGGCCACGGGATGGACGTGGATGTCGTCGCACCGTTCCCGCACTGCGCCACCGCAGAGTCGAGATCGGCGCCTGCCCCGCCTCGGCGCGGGTGCGGGCCCAACAACAGCACCGGCAGCCGGCGCAGCCGCGCTTCACGCATCGCGGCGGCGATCACCACCTCGTCCTCGGCTGCCCCGGTGGCCGCGACAGCGATCCAGGGGACCGCGCCGGGCGCATTGTGGTGGTCCGGGCGGATCACCGCGACCGGGCATTGCGCTCGTTCGGCGAGATCGGCGGCGGTGGACCCAATCACAGCGCGCGCGTAGCCTCCGATGCCGACCGAGCCGACACAAATGAGATCGGCGTCCCGGGACCGCGCCACGAGCACCGCCGCGGGTTGGCCGATGGCGGTCTCACTGGACACCACCTTCACCGGACGGTCCGTCGGCGGACGGGTGAACCGGCCCTGTCGCGCTGACGAGGGTCAGGGGGACCGACCTGCTCAGCGCTTCCTCCACGGCCCAGACGGCGGCGTTGGCCGCCGCCTCAGAAGGGTCGACACCCACGAGCACCGACGCTGCTGCCTCGCTCATGGCCGTCTCCCTGCTGCGTCGTGGTCTGTTGCCGGGGTTACCGAGCGGCCTCGAGCAGCACGCGCCGCTCGGCGGCGGCGACGCTGCGTCTGGCCGCGGCCAGTGCGTCGGGGTTCACCGACACCGAGGTGATGCCCATGCGCACGAGGTGTTCGGCGAACGCGGGGTTGGTCGACGGCGCCTGCCCGCACAGTGACGAGGTGATCCCGTGCCGCCGGGCGGTCGCGACGATCTGTCCGATGGCGTCGAGCACCGCCGGGTCGGATTCGTCGAACAGCTCGGCGCAGATGTCCGAATCGCGGTCGACGCCCAGCATGAGCTGGGTGAGGTCGTTGCTGCCGATCGAGACGCCGTCGATGCCCATGCCGATGTACTCGGGCAGCCAGTGCACCACCGACGGCACTTCGGCCATCACCCACCGGTGCAGTCCGCGCTGCCGGCCCAGCGGGCTGGCGTCAACCAACGTCAAGCACTCTTCGAGTTCCCAGCGGGTCCGGACGAACGGGATCATCACGTGCACGTTCGGGGACTCTTCGCGCACCCGCGCCAGCGCCTCCAGTTCCAGGGCGAACAGGTCGGGTTCGCGGATGTAGCGGTAGCACCCGCGGTATCCGATCATCGGGTTGTGTTCGACGGGTTCGAAGGCCGCTCCCCCGATGAGGCCGCGGAACTCGTTGGTGCGGAAGTCGGTGGCCCGGTACACGACCGGGCGCGGCGCGAACGCCGCCGCGATGTGTCCGACCGAGCCCGCCAGCCCCTCGACCAGCCGCTGTTGTTCACCGTGAGCGAGCAGATCACGCGGATGGCGCCCGCCGAGCACTTCGGTCAGCATGAACTCCGCTCGTAGCAACCCGACACCGTCAGCACCCTGGGCCGCAACGGCCTCGGCGGTGTCGGCCATCGCCAGGTTGACGTACACCTTGGTGCCGGTCACCTCGGCCGCGGACCATCCGGCGGGTGGTCCGGTCGGGGTGCGCCCGGCCGCCACCCGGGTGTCTTCCATCACGCCGGACACCACCGTGCCGTGGGTGCCGTCCACGGTCACCACCGCCCCGTCGTGAAGATCGGTGGTGGCCGTGCGGGTTCCGACCACGCACGGCACCCCCAGTTCGCGGGCGACGATGGCGGCGTGGCAGGTCATTCCCCCGGTATTGGTGACCAGCGCAGCGGCGCGGCGGATGGTCGGCAGCCAGTCGGGATTGGTCATCGGCGCGACGAGGATCTCCCCCTCGCTCAACTCGCTGCCCTGGTCGGGAGTCTCGAGCACCCGGACCGGGCCGGAAGCGGTACCCGGAGCGGCGGCCAATCCCCGGGCCAGCACCGGATGCTTCTCATTGGTCGGCGCCGCCGGATGCCGCAGGGTGGTGATGGGCCGGGCCTGCACGAGATAGGTCTGGCCGCCCTCGATTGCCCACTCAGTGTCCTGTGGGCACCCGTTGTGCCGCTCGATGCCGAGGGCGAGGAGTGCGATCGACTGCAGTTCGGCGTCGGTCAGCACCCGGGCGTCGGCGTGGGCGGCGTCGAGGGACACTGACGTGTCGTGTCCGTCGTCGCCTCGCACGATTTGGAACGTCTTGTGCCCCAGGCGCACATCGACGACGTCGAGAGTCTCTTTGAGCAGCACGTAGGTGTCGGGTTCCACCGCCCCGGACACCACGACCTCCCCGAGGCCGAACGCCGCCTCGATGACCACCCGATCGCGGGCTCCGGTGCTCGGGTCGGCGGTGAACGCGACGCCAGCCTTCTCCGAGGCGATCATCCGCTGGACGACGACAGCCATCGCCGGTGCGCCCGCAAAGCCGCGGCTGGCGCGGTAGGTGATCACCCGGGGGGCGAACAGCGACATCCAGCACCGCAGCACCGCGTCGACGACGGCGTCTTCACCACTGATGTTGGTCATGGTCGCGTTCATACCGGCGAAGGAGGCGTCCCGACCGTCCTCACCGGTGGCCGAGGAGCGCACCGCCACAACGGTGTTCGCCCCGAGCGCGCGGTATGCGGTGAGCAGCTCCGCCCGGACGCGGTCAGCGACGCCGGCCTTGTGCACCAAGCCCTGCAAACGCTCCGCGAGGTCGTCCAGGCGGACGGGGTCAGACACGGCGCCGAGCGCGTCGCGGTGCAGTGCAGCAAGTTCGGCGTCCACGCCGCCGGCGCGCATGGAATCGCGGTAGCCGTCGCGCAGCAGCACGAATCCCGGCGGAACGGGCAGCGCCGCGGCGACGAGTTCGCCCATGTTCGCGCCCTTGCCGCCGGCCTCTTCGGCGTCGGCGATGCGTAGTTCGGCGATGTCACGGACAAAGATGGCGTCAGGCATGCCACCAACTGTGGCGGCCGGACCGCGCCGCGCCGTAGCGTCCGAGGACCGCAGCGCCCGCGGAGAAGGTCACCGCTCCACAGGGCCGAAAGTCCCATTGCGGCAAACGTCGTGGCCGGGCGGCCACTTGCCCGGCCGACGGTGTCGCCGACCGGGCACGCGTTCCGGGACGAGGTTTGTGCTCATGGGGTTGCGTCGGCGCCGGCCGGTCAGCGATGTCGGGCGCCGATATGAACCCATCTACTTCGACAGTGGGTACCACCGCACTACCACCCGACCCCTGAACCGCCAACCGCGCCGACGGCCCTCCCTTTTAGGACTAGGTGCAGCAGTTCGGATCGAGCACCACGCACAAGGCTTGCAGCGCTTCGGGTTTCACCCGGTGAAAGACGTTCATACCGCGCCGGTCGGAGATCACCAACCCGGCCTTGCGCAGCTGCCCCAGATGATGACTGACCGTGGATTCGGCCAGCTCGAGCACCGCGGCCAGATCCCCGCTGGTCTCCTCCCCGGGGCGTGAACTGAAAAGCAGCGACATGATCTTCACCCGCATCGGATCGGCCAGCGCTTTCAGCCGCATCGCCACCTCCAAGGCGTCGGCGTCGCTGAGCGGCCCGGCGGCCACCGGGGCGCAGCACACCGGGGCAGACATGTCGATCACGGGCAGCGCCTTGGGCATGACATCCATCCTGCCACAGATCTTGACATATATCGAAAAGCTGGCATTCTGAGCGTGACGGGCAGTTCGATATATGTCTCAAACTTAGTGGAGGTGGATCATGTCCCGTGTTCAGTTAGCGCTCAACGTCGACGATCTTGACGAGGCGATCACGTTCTACACCAAACTGTTTGGCGTGGCCCCGGCCAAGGCGAAGCCCGGCTACGCCAACTTCGCGGTGACCGAGCCCCCGTTGAAGCTGGTGCTGCTCGAAAACCCCGGCAAGGGCGGCACCATCAACCACCTCGGCGTCGAAGTCGAATCCAGCGATAAGGTGCACGCCGAGATCGCCCGACTGACCGGCGAGGGTCTGTTCACCGACGCGGAGATCGGCACCACCTGCTGCTTCGCCACCCAGGACAAGGTCTGGGTAACCGGCCCGGCCGGGGAGAAATGGGAGATCTACACCGTGCTCGCCCACTCCGAGACGTTCGGCACCAGCCCCCAAATACTCGCCGACGGCGAGGCCGACCCGAGTGGCGTCTGCTGCGGCAGCACCGCCGCCACAGAGGCCGAATCTGAAGCAGCCAAGACGACGTCCTGCTGCTGACCCCGATCCCCCGCATCAAGGGCCCACCATCGCCACGATGGTGGGCCCTTCGCGACGAGGACACCCCTTGACCATGAATTCGATAGGTATCAATATTGATGGATGTCGAAATCATCGGTTCGGGTCGACGAGGCGTGTTGCCCGCCCGGGGCGCTGCTACGCGAACCCCTCACAGCAGCTGAGGCCACCGATATGGCGGTCAAGCTCAAAGCCCTGGCCGATCCGGTGCGGCTGCATCTGTTCTCGGCGATCGCCAGCCACGCCGGCGGCGAAGCCTGCGTCTGTGACATCTCGGTCGGGGTGGAGGTCTCCCAGCCCACGGTGAGCCATCACCTCAAAGTGCTGCGCGATGCTGGCCTGCTGACCTCGGAGCGTCGAGCGTCCTGGGTGTATTACGCGGTGGTGCCCGATGCGCTGGCCAGCCTGGCCGTCCTGCTCGGCCCCACGGTAGGAGTCTCGGCATGACCGACACCACCACCGCAGCGCCGGTGGTCGGCAAGCTGTCCATCCTGGATCGGTTCCTGCCGGTCTGGATCGGCGCGGCGATGATCGGGGGGCTGCTGTTGGGGCGCTGGATCCCCGGGTTGAATACCGCGCTGGAAGAGGTCCAGATCGACGGCATTTCACTGCCCATCGCTCTGGGCCTGCTGATCATGATGTATCCGGTGCTGGCCAAGGTCCGCTATGACCGCCTCGACACCGTCACCGGCGACCGCAAACTGCTGCTCTCCTCACTGGTGTTGAACTGGGTACTCGGTCCGGCGCTGATGTTCGCCCTGGCCTGGCTGCTGCTACCCGATCTGCCCGAATACCGCACCGGCCTGATCATCGTCGGGTTGGCCCGCTGCATCGCCATGGTCATCATCTGGAACGACCTGGCCTGCGGGGACCGCGAAGCCGCCGCCGTCTTGGTCGCCTTGAATTCGATCTTCCAGGTCGTCATGTTCGCCGTGCTGGGCTGGTTCTACCTGTCCGTGCTGCCCGGCTGGCTGGGCCTGGAACAAACCGCGATCGGCACGTCGCCGTGGCAGATCGCCGAATCGGTCCTCATCTTCCTCGGCATCCCGCTCGCCGCCGGCTACCTCTCCCGCCGCATCGGAGAAAAAACCAAGGGCCGCGACTGGTATGAGTCGACGTTCTTACCGAAGATCGGGCCGTGGGCGCTCTACGGGCTGCTGTTCACCATCGTGATTCTGTTTGCGCTACAAGGTGATCAGATCACCCACCAACCGTGGGACGTGGCCCGCATCGCCCTGCCCTTGCTGGCGTATTTCGCGATCATGTGGGGCGGCGGCTACCTGCTCGGCACCCTCTTGGATGTGGGCTACGAGCGCACCACCACCCTGGCGTTCACCGCCGCGGGCAACAACTTCGAACTGGCCATCGCCGTGGCGATCGCCACCTACGGCGCCACCTCCGGCCAGGCCCTGGCCGGCGTCGTCGGGCCGCTCATCGAAGTCCCCGTCCTGGTCGCCCTGGTCTACGTCTCCCTGGCACTACGCAACCGCTTCAGCCACCACACCTCCCAACACCTGCCGACCACCGGCTCGACGACGCGAACGGAATGATCGACGATGACTGACAGCCCCGTCACCCACCAACTGCGCCACAATCTATCCGTCGACCAACAACTGGCCCTCAAAACCGCGGCGACACAGTTGGCGACCGACTTCGCCGACACATTCGGCACCGAAACCATCGAACGGTTTCTGCACTCGTCCTACGACCAATTCGCCGGTCGCGCCACCATTCCCAACTTCCTGCCCCTGCTCGCCGAGCGGTTCGCCCGCCAACGCCTGCACGCCCTGGCGAGGGTCGAAGGCAAGATCAGCGACGGCAAGCCCACCGTGCTGTTTCTCTGCACCCACAACGCCGGCCGCTCCCAGATGGCACTCGGGTACTTCACCCACTACGCCGGCGACAACGCTGTTGCCTGGTCCGGCGGATCCGAACCCGGCAACGAGATCAACCCCGCCGCCATCGAAGCCATGCGTGAGGTCGGCATCGACATCACCGGCGAATACCCCAAACCCTGGACCGCCGAGATCGTCCAAGCCGCCGACGTCGTCATCACCATGGGCTGCGGCGACGCCTGCCCCATCTTCCCCGGAAAACGCTACGAGAACTGGGAACTGCCCGACCCCGCCGGCCAAGGCCTCGACGCCGTGCGACCGATCCGCGATCAAATCGACCAGCGCATCCACCAACTGCTGGCACAGCTGAACGTCCCGGTCAGCCGATAACCCACGAACACCAAGGGGCAAAACGATCATGGCTGACACATCGGTGTTGTTCGTCTGCGTGAGTAACGCCGGAAAATCGGTCATGGCCGCCGGGCTCATGCGCCAGGCCGCCGCACCCGACATCCGCATCAGCTCGGCCGGCACCCACGCCAAAACCGCCGTCAACGACCTCTCAGCGCAAGCACTGGCCGAAATCGGCGTCGACATCAGCGACCATCAACCAACTCAGCTCACCGGGCAGATGATCAACGACGCCGACCTGGTCATCATCATCGGCAGCCAAGCCCATCTCGAGGACCACCCCGGCACCCTCATCCAACAATGGGACACCGACGAACCCTCCCTACGCGGCATCGACGGTATCGACCGCATGCGAATCATCCGCGACGACATCAACGCCCGCGTCCAGGCGCTCACCGCCAGCCTCACAAGACAGTCGCCCTGACCGAGCAGCAGCGACAGCTCCCAGCGCACCGAATCAATCGCCGCCACCACACGCAGATCATCCGGATTTAACCCGTCATCCGCAATCATCGCGCGCCGTTGACCATTGTCTGACACCCGACCAGCCCGGCCCGCAGCCTCTTCCTGGCCCCCTGGCAGCCCAAGGTCAAAGGCCCACCAATTCGTCGCCGTCTTCGAAGAAGTACGTGTCCCCGTCTGGGCGCAGGGAGTCGAGGCGGCAACCCGGCACGATGGCCAGTGTCCGGCGCGGGTCGTCAATGAGCACGACGATCCGCAGCTCTGCGGACTCCGCAGCCCCGGTCCCGGTCACCGACGGTCATGCTGGATGGCCGACTGCACTACCCCGAACCGACGACGCGCGCGGTCATCGGCGGCGCGCTGGTCCTCGGCCGACACGATTACCGCGTCGGGTCCCGGAAACACCGTTGCGAGGTGATCGCTGTCGAGCCAGCGCACCACGTACGGCGGTGCGCCGTCCGCGGAGTGCACCTCGGTCACCATCCCCCGCTGGTCCGGCCGACCGATCGTCGTTCCCTTGATGATGAGCCAGTCACCCACCTTGGCCTTCATCGCCGCTCCTCTCGTCAACTCCCGAATCTCGTTGCTGCACAATGCGCCTGCCAGAGCCCAGCGGCCCAGGACCACTGGGTACAACGTCACCCTGCGGGGCCAGGGCTGGGGACTTAAGGCCCTGTCGCCGCGGGCCGGCGACGCCGACACTCAACCCATGCAGGTTCCGCGGCACGACGACCGCCGGCCTCCCCAAGACGGCGCGTTCCATCACCTCGCCGCCGCCGACGACGAGCCCATCCCACCCCGGCTGCGCGCCATCGCCGCCGCGGTCGAGGAGGCCGAGGCCGCCGGCATCCCGGGTGACTCGGTGCTCGGATCTGGCATCGTGCTCCGGGTGGCGGTCGTCGAGGGCTTGCGACGCGTCGACCGCGCTTCGGTGGAGACGGCCCGGTGAGCTCGGGCGTGATAGACCCGCGCCGGCATGACGCAGTTCTGATGAGCCTCGACGGTGTGCTCGCCGACACCGCAACTGGTCACATCGAAGCGTGGACGCACGTCTTCGCTGACTTCCTCCCCCGGTGGACCGCCGCGCATCCCGGCACCCACGCCGACTTCACCGCCGCGGACTACCATCGGATCTTCGCGGGGCGGACCAGCCACGACGGTGTGACAGCGTTCCTCGCCGCCCACGGAATCGCCCTGCCGGCCGGATCACCCCTAGACGGGTCCGCCGACACCATCAGCGGCCTGGTCCACCGTGAGCAGCGATGGCTGACCGACCACGTCGGCAGCGGTGTGCCGCCTCACCAAACGGCCGTAGCGCTGGTGCGCCACCTGATCCGGGCGGGCCTGCGGGTGGCGGTCTACTCGCCGAACACAGCGTGCGCACCGGTGCTGCGCGCGGCCGGGCTCGAAACGCTGGTACCCGTCTGCGTCGACGCCGGGACCGGCCCAGGGTTTTCGCACGACGAGTGCGGCGCCGGGCTGCTGTTGGCCGCGGCGGAACGTCTCGGCGCGGCACCGGAGCGGACCGTGGTCCTCGACGGGTCGGCCCCCGGCGTAGGGGCCGCCCGCGCCGGCGGCTTCGCACTGATCATCGGCGTCGACCGCTCCGCTGACGACGACGAACTGCGCCGCGCCGGCGCCGATGTCGTCGCGGCCGACGCCGCCGACCTGCGACTGCGCGACGAGGTACCCCGCCCGCCGCAGCCGCCCGACGCGCTCGACGCACCCGGGGACCTGTTGAGCGCGCTGCACGGGCGGGACCCGTTCGTGTGCCTCGACTTCGACGGCGCGCTCTGCGACGAGGTGGCCGACCCGGCGCATGCCGAACTCGTCACGGGCGCCACCGAGGCGCTCGAGGCGCTGGCCGCACAGTGTCCGGTGGCGATCCTGAGCAGCCGAGACCTCGACGATCTCCGGCACCGCGTCGGCCTGGCCGGGATCTGGTACGCCGGCAGCGGCGGATTCGAGATTGCCGACCCCGACGGGTCAGTGCGGCAACATGATTCGGCTGCCCAGGCGGTGCCGCTGCTGCAGGCGGCCGTCGAGGCACTCGACCGCGACCTGCACGGCATCGCGGGTGTCCGGGTACAGCCCGGCCGGTTCGGCGTCGCGGTGCACTACCGTGACGTGGCGCCCGCCCGCGCGCACGACGTCGTGGTCGCCGCCCACGCGGCCGCCCAACGCAGCGGTCTGCGGGCGACCGCGGGCCACTGGGTGGTCGACCTGCGCCCTGACCTCGACTGGGGGAGGGCCGACGCGCTGGCCTTCCTCATGAACTCCGCAACGCCACCCGACAGCAACATCGCCGTCTACGCCGGGGAAGCTGTGACCGACGAGGACGTCTTCGACCGGCTCCGGCTGACCGGCATCACCGTGGCGGTTCGGCACGGTGAGCGCCACACTCGCTCCACCGCAGCGCATTTCGTCGTCGCCTCGCCGGCGCAACTGTGCGCGCTACTGCGGGCACTGACCCGTGCACTGGACACCGCACGGACCTCGGATCCGGGCTGGTCCTTCACCTACGAGGGGTACGATCCGCCCACCGAGAGGCTGCGCGAGGCGCTGTGCACCGTCGGCAACGGCTACCTCGCCACCCGCGGCGCAGCACCCGAGGCGCGCGCCGACGCGCTGCACTACCCCGGCACCTACGCCGCCGGCGTCTACAACCGGCTCGACGACATGCTCGACGGCCGACAGATCGCCCACGAGAGCCTGGTCAACCTCCCGAACTGGCTGCCGCTCACCTTCCGCATCGACGGCGGTGCGTGGTTCGACGTCGACGCCGTCACCCTGCTGGACTACCGGCAGAGCCTCGACCTGCGTTCGGCGGTGCTCACCCGGAAGCTGCGATTCCGCGACCGAGCCGGGCGCACCACCTCGCTCACCCAGAACCGGTTCGTGGCCATGCACACCGCCCACATCGCCGCGCTGGAGACCATCATCGCTGCCGAGGACTGGTCGGGCACCCTGGAGATCCGCTCCACCATCGACGGCGACGTCCGCAACGCCGGCGTCGCCCGGTACCGCCAGCTGGCCGACGCACACCTGAGCCGCCCTGTCGTTCGCCCGATTTCGGGCGACGCGGTGTCGATGACCCTGCAGACCACGCAGTCGCGCATCACCGTCGCGCTCGCCGCCCGCACCACCGTGTGGCGCGACGGCGAGCCCGCGCCCGCGACGTACCGCCTCCTCGAGGACGAGTACTCCATCGGCCACCACATCGTCACTGCACTCGATGCGGGACAACGCATTTCGGTGGAGAAAGTGGTCAGCGTCGTCACCAGCCGCGACACCGCGATCACCGCACCCGCCGAGGCCGCCGAACGGCACCTGTCCCGGCAGGGTCGAATCGCCATCCTTCGCGAGGCCCACCAGCTGCGGTGGAGTCATCTCTGGCAGCGCATGACCATCGACTTCGACGACCACCTGGACGAGCTACGGGTGCTGCGCCTACACATCCTGCACCTGCTGCAGACGGTGTCCTACCTCAACGATGACCTCGACGCCGGGGTCCCCGCCCGTGGCCTGCACGGGGAGGCCTACCGCGGCCACGTGTTCTGGGACGAGCTGTTCGTGTTCGCGGTCCTCAACCTGCGGTTGCCCACTGTCACCCGGTCGTTGCTGCGGTACCGCTACCGGCGGCTGCCCGAGGCGCGCCGCGCTGCCGCACTCGCCGGCTACCGCGGGGCGATGTTCCCGTGGCAGTCCGGCAGCGACGGCCGAGAGGAGAGCCCGCAGGTCCACCTCAACCCACGATCGGGACGGTGGAACCCCGACCCCAGCCGCCGGGCTCACCACGTCGGCATCGCGGTGGCCTACAACGTGTGGCAGTTCTACCAGGTCACCGGCGACCTTGCCTACCTCATCGACTACGGCGCCGAGCTGCTGGTCGAAATCGCCCGGTTCTGGGTCAGCCGAACCGCCTACGATCCCCGGCGCGACCGGTACCTGATCACCGGGGTGATCGGACCCGACGAATTCCACTCCGGCTACCCCGGCCGGCCCTACGAGGGCGTCGACAACAACGCCTACACCAACGTGATGGCCGCCTGGGTGATCCTGCGGGCACAGGAGGCGTTGCGGCTGCTGCCGCTACCCAACCGGCTCGACCTCAACGAGCGGCTGGGCCTGTCGGACGCCGAACTGGCCGACTGGGACCGGGTCAGCCGGCGGCTGTACGTGCCGTTCCACGACGGGCGGATCAGCCAGTTCGACGGCTACGACGATCTCGAAGAGCTGGACTGGCAGAGGTATCGCGACCGCTACGGCAGCATCGACCGGCTCGACCGCATCCTGGAAGCCGAAGGCGACGACGTCAACCGCTATAAGGTGTCCAAACAAGCCGATGTGCTGATGCTGCTGTACCTGTTGTCCTCCGAAGAACTCGGTGAGGTCCTCGACCGACTCGGTTATCGGCTGGAGCCGCAGCGGATTCCGGACATGGTCGACTATTACCTGGCACGGACCTCGCACGGGTCGACGCTCAGCGCGGTGGTCAACACGTGGGTGCTGGCCCGCGCTCACCGCGATCGGGCGTGGGAATTCTTCCGGCAGGTGCTCGACTCCGACATCACCGACATCCAGGGCGGCACGACCGCCGAGGGGATCCATCTGGCGGCGATGGCGGGCAGTGTGGATCTCGTCCAGCGGTGCTTCACCGGACTGGAGATGCGCGCCGACCGCCTGGTGCTCTCCCCGTACTGGCCGGAACCCTTGGGCCCGTTGAGCATCGCGATCAAGTACCGCGGTCACCATCTGCGCATCCGGGTCAGCGGCCGAGGAGCCGAGGTCAGCGCGGCACCCCGCGACGTGCCCGCGGTGACCCTTGAATGCCGCGGCCGTGTGGTCTCCCTGTCGGCCGGTCGCACCGTGCGTTTCCGGTACCGGCCTGAGCGACGATGAGGACCAAAGTCCTCACCGCCGAGGCGTTTCGGCCGCCGCGCACACACGGACCCGGTGCTGTCATGGAGGTCACAGGGGGTGTTCCGACCAGGAGGTGACCGTGCTGTCGATTCCGAGGCACAAGACCGCGGTGACGCACACCTATATGGTCACCGACCGGCTGCACCGGCAGTCGCCGGTGCGGGTCAGCGCCGACGGCGTCATGCCCACCGTGGCCGGCTGGCTGGCCGAACTCGGCGTGCACGCCAGTCCGCTGGTGGGCGAACTCGGCCGTACCGTGCGCGCCGGCGATTGGCCGGCCACCCACGCGATCGCCGACCAGCTGTCGGTCGACGTGGCCGGCGCGGGCTGACCGGTGCCCTCGTTTCTGCGCGGCGCGGACGCCTTCATCTGGTCGGTGGGCGCCGATCCCCGGTTACGGCCGACCATCGTGACGCTGACCGTGCTCGACCGCTGCCCGGACTGGGCAGTGCTGGTCGAGCGGTTCCAGGCGCTCAGCGCGGCGGTCCCGGCGTTCCGGCGCTGTGTCGCGCCTTCCCCGGGTCCGCTGCCGCCGCGGTGGCGCGACGATCCCGACTTCGACATCGCCTTCCACGTGCGCCGGGTGGCGGCGCCGCATCCGCACAACCTCGACACGGTCGTGGACATGGCGCGGCTGGCGGCGATGTCGGACTTCGACCTGGCGCACCCGCTGTGGGAAGTCGTCCTCGTCGAGGGGCTCGACGACGGTAAGGCGGCGCTGCTGTGCAAACTGCATCACGCCCTCGCCGATGGGACCGGCGCCGTCGCGATGGCGACGCACCTGTTCGACCACTCGGCCGTCCGGCGCCCCGACCGCGCCGGGGCGCATGGCGACCGCCCACCCGGCCCGCGCCCACATCCCCTGCTGCCCGAGACTCTGCGCGCGCTGACCGGCCCGTGGGCTCTGGGCGCCTCGCTGATGCGCACCGTGCTGACCACCGGGGGCCCGCGGTCACCGATCATGCGGACCCGCAGCACCTCTCGCTGTCTGGCGGTGTACCGCCTGCCCGAAGCCGCGCTGCGCGCCGCCGGCCATGCCGCCGGCGGATCGCTGAACGACGCCTTCCTGGCCGCGATCACCGACGCACTGCACCGCTACCACGACCGACACGGAAGTCGGCTGGAGAAGGCGTTGCTGATGATGCCGATCAGCATCCGCGGTCCGGCGGACCCGGCGGGCGGCAACCGCACCATGTTGATGCGGTTCGATGTGCCGGTCGGCCCGGGGTCGGTGGCCGATCGGATCCGCGAGATCCACCGCCGGACGCACCGGGTGCGCGCCGAGCGGGCCGTGACCCATGCCCCCCTGGTGGCCACCGCGCTCAGTGTGACACCGCACGGGTACGTCAGTTCGGCATTGCGCACCGTCGATTTCATCGCCAGCGACGTCCCCGGTATCCCCACACCGGTGACTCTGGCGGGCGCGCGGGTGGACATGCAGTACGCGTTCTCCCCCACGCTGGGCGCGGCGTTCAACGTCACCCTGCTCACCTATGCCGGCGAGTGCGGTATCGGGGTCAACGTCGACACCGCGGCGGTGCCCGACATCGACGTCTTCTTTGAGTGCGTGGCGGCGGGTTTCGACCGGGTGCGGGACTTCGCCGGCCAGGCGGCGGCTGGGCGCTGAGGCGCCCGGCCAACCGCCTTTGACCCTGACCGATAGGGACTTTCGGCCTCCGCGCCCCGGCGCCGGACGCGGTAGCGTCACAGCCATGTCGCAGGAACGTGAGCCGGTGTCGGTGCTGTCGCAGAGCGAATGCTGGGATCTGCTGAGCAGTGTCACCCTCGGACGGCTGATCACCAGCGTCGATGGCCAGCCGGAGATCTTCCCGGTCAACTTCGTCGTCCAGCGGCGTACGGTGTTGTTCCGCACCGCCGAAGGCACCAAGCTGGTCAGCGCCGCCATCAACCACAATGTGCTCTTCGAGGCTGACGACCACACCGTCGCCGCCGGGTGGAGCGTGGTGGTCAAGGGGGTGGCGCGCATCCTGCGGGACCAGGAGGAACTCGCCGAAGCCGAACGGGGGCAGCTGCTTTCGTGGACATCGACGGCCAAGCAGCATTACGTCCGCATCCGCCCCTTGGCGGTGACCGGTCGCCGGTTCCACTTCGGGCCCGCGCCGGTGCGCTAACCCGGGTGGCAGGTCGCCCCGGCGGCTGCCTGGCGGTGCCGGTGGCTTTCGGCGCGGCGCCTGATGCCGATCAACATGCCCCGAGTGAGGAGCGCACGGGCCGGCCCGAGCAGTTCGGCGAGCATGACCTCACCGGGGTGCCGCAGCGCCAGCCGCGACCGGATGGTCAGCCGGCACCGGTCGGCCCCCCGCACCATCACGTGAAACGACCACACCAGTGTCCACGGTGCGACCGGTGGTTCGGCGACCAGCACGATGGTTTGACCGTCGACGACCTCGGCGACCCGCAACTCGATGCCCTGGCGTATTCCCAGCCAGCCTTGCGGCGCCAACCGCACCGTGTCCCCCACCGCCAGATGCTGCCACTCCCGGTGGATCTCATCGGCATTTCGGTACCGCAGTCCCAGCGTGTTCTCCACCTTCTCGTAGCTGTAGAGACCGCCCCGGTTCTGGCCGATCTGCACCAACCAGGGCCACACCTCGGCCGCAG
The DNA here is from genome assembly GCF_001499965.1 of Mycobacterium sp. GA-2829. Taxonomy (GTDB): domain Bacteria; phylum Actinomycetota; class Actinomycetes; order Mycobacteriales; family Mycobacteriaceae; genus Mycobacterium. The sequence goes on along the minus strand of NZ_LQIT01000023.1, from coordinate 45,639 downwards.
GCGCGTCGATCCACACCGCCTCGGTGGCTTGGATGGTGGGTTCGTGCACCAGATCATCGCCGGGCAGCGGGTCCTCCGCCTCGCCCTTGGTGGTCCCCCAGTCACGGAAATACCGTCGTGCGACGTAGAGCAGTGCCGCCACCGAGCCGATCGTGACCGTACCGTTCGTCATGGCTGTCAGCGTGCCGCGCCAGTACCCCACCCACTAGGGCCGGTGGTCCTTTCTCCGGTGCCGCGGGAGCCGGCGTCCGTGGCGTTGGTCGCTTGCCGAACGAATGACCCCTGTCGGGGGGACTTCTGTCCCTAGTGGGCACCTGGCTGCCGATGGTCGGATACCGATGTCGACACCGTCGAGACGCACAAGCGATCGAAACCCGTGCGGCTGATCGCAACACCGAGCAACTCACGCCCGGGCCGGCGCACCGGCCCCATCAGCGCCGAAACCTCGAGCGAGGCAACATGACACGCACGCAACGACCGCCCCGCCCACAACCGCGGCGGGTATTCCGGGACCGCGGCGAAGCCGGCCGGGTGCTTTCGACGCTGCTGGGTGCCTACGCCGGGAAGCCAGACGTGATCGTCCTGGGGCTCGCGCGCGGCGGCGTGCCGGTGGCCTGGGAGGTCGCCGCGGCCCTGGATGCTCCGCTCGACGCGTTCATCGTCCGCAAATTGGGAGCCCCGGGCCACGAGGAGTTCGCACTGGGTGCCCTGGCCAGCGGCGGCCGCATCGTGCTCAACGACGATGTGGTGCGCGCGCTGCGCGTGAGCCCGCAGCAACTACGCGACGTCGCCGACCGGGAGGCCCGCGAATTGCTCCGCCGCGAAGCCGCCTACCGGCCCGGACGTCCCCCGCTCGACGTGACAGGCAAGACGGTCATCCTCGTCGACGACGGGCTGGCGACCGGGGCCAGCATGATGGCGGCGGTGCAGGCGTTGCGGGAGGCCGACCCGGCGCAGATCGTCGTCGCCGTACCCGCCGCGCCGGAGTCGACCTGCCGGGAGATCGCCGGCATCGCCGACGACGTGGTGTGCGCCAGCATGCCGACCCCGTTCGCTGCGGTCGGCGAATCGTTCTGGGATTTCCGGCAGGTCAGCGACGACGAGGTGCGCGCCTACCTGGCCACCCCGACCGTCGGCGCGGCCGCCGTGCGCGGTGCGCCCGCCCAGGTGCCGGCGGCGGTGGTGCGCCGGTGCGCGATCGACGCCCCGGACGGGGTGCCCCCGTTCGAGGCGCTCGAGGAGATCGTCGGCGACGCCCGCATCGTGCTGATCGGCGAGGGTTCGCACGGCACCCACGAGTTCTACGCCGCCCGCGCGGCGATCACCCGCTGGCTCATCGACGAGAAGGGGTTCTGCGCGGTCGCCGCCGAGGCGGACTGGCCCGACGCCTACCGCGTCAACCGCTACGTGCGCGGCCTCGGCGCGGACACGACCGCCGAGGAGGCGCTGCGCGGCTTCGAACGCTTCCCCGCCTGGATGTGGCGCAACGTGGTGGTGCGCGATTTCGTCGAGTGGTTGCACGCTCACAACCGGCAGTGCCGCGCCGCCGACCGACGCCAGAGTGGGTTCTACGGCCTGGACCTCTACAGTCTGCACCGGTCCATGCAGGAGGTGATCGACTATCTCGACCGGGTGGACCCGCACGCCGCCGACCGGGCGCGCCGCCGCTACGCCTGCTTCGACCATGCCTCCGCTGACGACGGTCAGGCCTACGGCTACGCGGCCGCGTTCGGCGCTGGCCTGTCGTGTGAACGCCAAGCGGTCACTCAACTGGTCGACATGCACCGCAGCGCAGCCGAATACCTGCGCCGCGACGGGCTGCTCGCCGAAGACGAGCTGTTCTACGCGCAGCAGAACGCCCAGACCGTGCGTGACGCCGAGGCCTACTACCGTGCGATGTTCGGTGACCGGGTGACGTCGTGGAACCTGCGCGACCGCCACATGGCGCACACGCTGGAGTCGCTGCTCGCCCACCTCGATCGCCATCCCGGCGCCGCACCGGCCCGAATCGTGGTGTGGGCACACAACTCTCACGTCGGCGACGCCCGGGCCACCGAGGTGGCCGCCGACGGCCAGCTCACGCTGGGTCAGCTGGCCCGGCAGCGATTCGCCGGCAGCTGCCGCCTCATCGGTCTGACCACCTACACCGGCACCGTCACCGCGGCGAGCGAGTGGGGCGGGGTCGCCGAACGCAAAACCGTGCGCCCCGCGCTCGACGGCAGCGTCGAGGAGCTGTTCCACGAAACCGGCCGGCCGGCGTTGCTTGTCTCTCCGATGATCAGCCGCGCCGCCGCTGAACCGCTGTCGGCTGTACGGCTGGGTCGCGCGATCGGGGTCATCTATCTGCCGGCCACCGAACGACAAAGCCACTACTACCACGCGCGGCCCGCCGACCAGTACGACGCGCTCATCCACATCGACCGGACCCGCGCGCTCGAGCCGCTGGACGTGACCAGCCGGTGGGCGGTCGGCGACACCCCCGAGACCTACCCCAGCGGGCTGTGACCGCCGCGATGCACCCCGCCCCGCAGGCCCCGCAGCTCGTCACGTTGACGGTCAACCCGGCCCTCGACATCACCACCGACGTGGACACCGTCCGCCCCACCGACAAGATGCGGTGCGGGCCGGCGCGCTACGACCCCGGCGGCGGTGGCATCAACGTCGCACGGGTCGCTCACGCCCTGGGCACTCGTGCCTGTGCCGTGTTCCCCGCCGGCGGTGTGACGGGTGGACTGCTCACCGAACTGCTCGACCGGGCCCAAGTGCGCTTTCGCCGGGTACCGATCGCCGAGCCCACGCGAGAAAGCTTCACAGTCAACGAATCCCGTTCGGGTCAGCAGTTCCGTTTCGTGCTGCCCGGGCCGGTGCTCAGCGGCGACGAGCAGGCAGCGTGCCTGCGCGCCGTCGATGAGGCGGCGCGCACGGCGCCGTACGTGGTGGCCAGCGGCAGCCTGCCGCCCGGGGTTGACGCCGATTTCTATCAGGTCGTGGGCGACGTGTGCGCCCACACCGGTGCGCGGTTCGTGCTGGACACCTCCGGGCGCGGGCTCACCCACATCACCTCCGGGGTGTTTCTGCTCAAGGCCAGCGTGCGAGAACTGCGCGACTGTAGCGGCGGTGACCTCACCACCGACGTCGAACAGGTCGCCGCCGCACGCGCGTTGATCGACGGTGGACGCGCCGAGATCGTCGTCGTCTCCCGCGGCGGCGACGGGGCCCTGCTGGTCACCGGGCACAGTAGCCACCACTTCCCCGCGGTGCCGGTGGCCGCCGGCAGCGGCGTCGGCGCCGGTGACGCCATGGTGGCCGGGATCGTCGTCGGCCTCACCCGCGGCTGGGACCTCGGCAAGGCAGTGCGCCTCGGCATCGCCGCCGGCGCGGCAATGCTGCTCACCCCCGGCACGGCGACCTGCACCCGCGCCGACGTCGAGCGCATCTTCGACACCGCACCCGAGCCCACCGTGATCCGATGACCCCCAAAGTCCGTCGCGGCCGGGGACTTTCGGCTCTGCTGGCCCCGCCGCGGCCGGCGCAGGCTTACGGGCATGGGAAAACAACGACCACTTCTGGCGGATACGATGGCCCTGGCCGGTCTCGCGGCGCTCTACCACCTGCACGTGCGGCCGTGGATGTACACCTGGGGTGCGCGTCGCGACGAGGTCGCCGCGACTCTTCCCGGCGACGACCTCGTCGCGCCCGGCGCGACACGCACCACCCGCGCGGTGACCGTCGACGCCCCACCGGAGGTGGTGTGGCCTTGGCTGGCGCAGATCGGCGAGGACCGCGGCGGCTTCTACAGCTACTGGCTCCTCGAACGCGCCGTGGGCGCCGACATCCACAACGCCGACACCATCCACCCGGAATGGCAGCAGCTGACGGTCGGCCAGACCGTCTGGCTGGCCCGCCGCTACGGACCGGCGGCCCGCCAGATCGTCGCCGCCGTGGCCACCGACTCGCACCTGGTCCTGATGTCTCCGGACGACTTCGAGCGGACGCGCCGCGGCGAGCAGGCCACCGGGTGCTGGTCGTTCGTGCTGCGCCCCGAAGGCCGGCACACCCGACTGCTGGTGCGCGGCAGTGGGACACCTGTCGGGCACGCCTGGTTCGACATCGCGCACTTCGTGATGGAACGCAAGATGCTGCTCGGCATCGCCGACCGGGCCCGCCGCAGCCGCCACGCCGCCGCGCCCGGCCCGGTCGAATCGCCGGTGACCCACGCCGAGGACTTGATCGGCAGCACCGGCCACGGGTAGGCCCACCGCCCCCGGTTCCGGCATGCTGCTCCCATGCTGTTGTTGAGCGCGCTGACCGGGCGGGGGGTGCACACCCCCGACGGGCGAGCAATCGGCGCGCTCGCTGATCTGACCATCCGGCTCGGCGACCGCCACGGCGCGACGCTGATCGAGCGGATCGTGATCCACCGCCGCCGCGCACCGGCGCTGCTGATCCCGTGGTCGGCGGCGGCGGCGCTGCGCCACAACGCCATCGAGGTCAGCGGCGATTTCACCGCGTTCGCGGTCGGCGCGGTCGGCGCGGCCCTGCACCCCGACGAACTGCTCCTCCACCGTGACGTGCTCGACTCCCAGGTCGTCGACATCGCCGGCCAGCGCCTGGCCCGCGTCGCCGACGTGGTGCTGGCCCACCGCGGCGACGGCCGGCTCGAGGTGGTCGGCGTCGAGGTCGGCTTCGGTGCGGTGCTGCGTCGGCTCGGCCTGCACCGCCTGGCCGCGCGGACCCGGCCCGACGCCGTCGCCTGGCCGGACTGCCACCTCACCTCCGAGCGCGGGCACACCCTGCAGCTCGCCACTCCGCGTTCCGCGGTCCACCTCCTGGACGCGCGGGGTCTGGCGATGCTCGTCGCACGGCTGGACGTGCAGTCGGCCGCCGACGTGCTGGCCGCCCGCGGCCCCACGGTGGCCGCCGGGGTGATCGCGGCCAGCCATCCCGTCGTCGGCGAGCGGATGCTGCGCGCCATGACCGACACCCAGACCGCCGAAGTCCTCGCGGAGATGCCGCCCACGCGCGCGGCGCACTGGCGGCGCACCCTGGCCGTCCCCCGCCCGCTGCGGGGCAGACGGCTGCTGCGCTTCCACGTGTGGCCGCGCCGCCGCCACCCGGTGCCGGGACCCAACCGGTGAGGCGCCGCGGCGCGGCGCTGGGGGCCCTGCTGGCGGTGCTGGGCCCCGGGCTGCTCGCGGGCCTGTCCGACGACGACCCGGCCGGGATCACCACGTATTCGCTGCTCGGCGCCGACCACGGCTACCAGCTGCTGTGGGTGCTGCTGCTGTCCACCGTGGCGCTGGTGATGTTCCACTGGCTGGCCGCCCGCATGGGCGTGGTCACCGGCCAGGGGTTGATCGGCCTGGTCCGCCACCGGTACGGCGTGCGGGTCGGCGCGGTCGTGCTGAGCGCGCTCGTCGTCGCCAACGTCGGCACCACCTGCGCCGAATTCGCCGGCGTGGCAGCAGGAATGGAATTGTTCGGCGTGCCCCGCGGCCTCAGCGTCCCGGTGGCGGCGGTGGTTGTGTCGCTGCTGGTGCTGCGCGGCAGCTTCCACCGCATCGAGCACCTCCTGCTGCTGCTGTCGACGGTGTTCTTGGCCTACATCGCCTCGGGTCTGCTGGCCCGCCCCGACTGGGGCGCCGCCGCGCACGGTCTGCTGGTCCCGACGATGCCTGCGGATTCGGCGACCATCGCGATCGTCACCGCCACGATCGGCACCACCCTGGCACCGTGGGGGCTGTCGTTCATCCAGTCCTACGCCGTCGACAAGAAGCTGCGCACGGAGGATTTGCGGCTCGAAGGTGTCGACGTCGTCACCGGCGCCGCACTCACCGGCGTCATCGGGTTCTTCGTCGTCGTGGCGTGCGCGGCCACTCTGCACCGCGACGGCCGCACCATCACCGACGCCGCCGACGCCGCGGTGGCGCTGCAACCGCTGGCCGGCCCTGCGGCCGCAACGCTGTTCGCCGCCGGGCTCGTCGGCGCCGCCCTGCTGGCCGCCTCGGTGCTACCGCTGTCGACGGCCTACTCGGTGTGTGAGTACGCCGGCTTCGAAGCGGCGCTGGATGATTCATTCGCCGACGCCAAGACCTTCTACGTCACCTTCGGGGTGGTCACCGCGCTCGGCGCCGGGACCGTCCTGATCCCGGGCGCCCCGCTGGTGACCATCCTCGTCGCCACCCAGGTGCTCAACGCCGTACTGCTGATCCCGTTGCTGTGGGTGATGATCGGCATCGGCCGCGACCGCGACCTCATGGGACGGTTCCGCCTGACCGGCGGCGCCACCCTGCTGTACGCGGCGGTCACCGCGGTCATCGTCGTCTGCGTGGCAGCGCTGGGGATCGTCTCGCTGACCGGATGACCGCGCCGAGACGACACGAGTACGGAGATCCGCCCGCCACCGCGGGGCTGCCACTAGGTGCCGGCGGAGGAACTCTGCCTGCGTGGACCGGATTCGGGCGAAGAGCTCCCCCGAGTACACGTCGAAGTGACCGGCCGGATACCGGTGCAGTTCGACATGGTTCATCAGTGACGCGATCCGTGCGGCGAACCGCGGTGAGGCCTGCAGGTCCTCGTCGGCGATGCACATCAGCACCGGCATGCGTAGCTTCTCGGCGGTCCCTCTGCGGTAGCGCGGCAGCGCGAACAGCATCCGCGGGGCGAGGGCGTTGCGCCAGCCGACCGCTTGGCCGCCGAGCGCCTCGAAGATGGTGCGCGCCTCGGGCTCGGTGAACACCGCGACTTCGCCCCGGCGCGCCACCACGGGCACCAGGAGCGGCTCCCGGCCGAGTGCGCCCCGACCGGCGTCCCACACCGCCGCCGCGGTGAACTGCGCAGTGCGCCAGAGGATGTCCCGGTCGAGGCGCTGCCGGAAGGTGCGACCCCGATGCCAGCCGTCGATCAGGGGCACCTGGGCGATCACCGCGGCGATGTCGGGATCGGTCGCCGCGACCGCGAGGACATGCCCACCGCTGAGCGATGTGCCCCACAGCGCGACCCTGCGGGCGTCGATGTCGTCGCGGTGACGCAGATGCCGCACGGCGGCCCGGTAGTCGTCGCGTTGGGCGGCGACGTCGATGACCTGTCGTGGCTGCCCCCCGCTGCGCCCGAAGCCGCGGTAGTCGAAGACCAGCACCCCGATCCCGAGCGCGGCGAATTCCTCGGCGTACCGGGGCAACCCGAGGCGTTTGGTGCCGCTGCCGCCGTGGGCCATGACCAAGCCCGGCAGCGAAGCTGCGCCCTGGGGGCGGTAGAGGTCGGCGGCGCACCGCGTACCGCCGGACGGGAAGAACACTTCCTCGACCTGTACTGACATCAGCTGTCCTGCCGATCGGGTGAGCGCGCCGCTGTCCACCCTCCACCGGTGGCCGCCGGCGTTCAAGGGAACACCGCGCGCTGGCCCACACTGCCGGCAGCGCGGGACTCGACGGTCACATGAGCATCCGACGGGCCGAAAGACCCTAGCTCTCGCCGGGTGCGGCTGATGCACTCGAACCGGGCACACCGTCGGGCCGCCCGCCTGCTCGACGCCGCGGGCTTGAGCCGCATGCGGCCCGGAAGGACGATGATGGAACACCACTCCACGGCCATGCCGCAGCGGATGCTTCGGCGGTGCCGCCCGTTCATCGAACCCGTGCTGGTGGCACTGACGGTGGCCGCGCTGGCCGGCGGCGGCGTGGCGTGGCTGGCCGGATGGCGGTCCGTCGCCGACGGCTGCTGGATCGTCGGCACCGTGCTGGCGGTGGTGCCCGCGGTGGTGTGGGTGCTGGCGGCGCTGCGACGCGGCCGGATCGGGGTCGACCTCATCGCGGTGCTGTCGCTGGTCGGCACACTGCTGGTGCACGAGTATCTGGCCGGGGCGCTGGTCGCGGTGATGCTGGCCGGCGGTCGCGCCCTCGACGCCGCGGCCACCCGACGCGCCAGCCATGACCTGCGCGCCCTGCTCGAACGCGCCCCGCGGTTCGCGCGGCGACGCGCCGGCGCGCGGGTCGCGGTGATCCCGCTCGACGACGTCGCCGTCGACGATGTGCTGATTGTCGGTCCCGGCGAGGTGGTGCCCGTGGACGGGCGCGTGCTCGACACGGTGGCGGTTCTCGACGAGTCGGCACTGACCGGTGAACCGCTGCAGGTCGAACACGCCGTCGGCGAACCGGTGCGCAGCGGCGTCCTCAACGCCGGCGGCGCCTTCGAGATGCGCGCCACCGCGACCGCCACCGACAGCACGTACGCCGGCATCGTGCGGTTGGCGCAGCAGGCCGGCGCCGAGAGCGCCCCGATCGTGCGGTTGGCCGACCGGTACGCCGCGTGGTTCCTGCCGCTGGCGCTCCTGGTGGCCGGCGCCGCATGGGTGTTCAGCGGCGCGGCGGTACGGGCGGTGGCGGTGCTGGTGGTGGCCACCCCCTGTCCGCTGCTGCTGGCCGCGCCGGTCGCCATCGTGTCGGGGCTGGCGCGGGCCTCCCGGGCGGGGGTGATCGTCCGCAGCGGCGGGGCGCTGGAAAACCTCGGGCAGGCAACGACATTGCTCATGGACAAGACCGGCACGGTGACGATGGGTCATCCGCGGGTGGTCGACGTGGTCGCCGCCCCCGGCGGCGCTGCGGCCGAGGTGCTGCGGCTGGCCGCTTCGGTCGACCAGTTCTCACCGCACGTGCTGGGCGAGGCGATCGTCACCGAGGCGCTGGGCCGCAAACTGTCGTTGACGCTGCCCACCGATGTGGTCGAAGAGCCCGGCCGCGGCGTCACCGCCACTGTCGGCGGCCGTCGCGTTTTCGTCGGGAAGTTGCCGGCGGACCGGACGCGCGTCGACTGGCAGCGCGGCGTGGTCACCCGCGCCGGGCTCGACGGAGCCGCGATCGCCTGGGTGTGCCGCGACGGGCAGCCGGTGGGTGCGGTGCTGCTGCGAGATCCGTTGCGCCGCCACGCGCCGCGGACCATGCGCAGGTTGCGCGGCGCCGGCTTCACCCGGCTGGTGATGCTCACCGGCGACCGCCCGGAGCCGGCCCGGGAGGTCGCCACCGTTCTGGGTCTCGACGCGGTGTACGCCGAACAGAGCCCGGCCGACAAGGTCGCCGCGGTGCGCGCTGAATGCGGACGCGCGGTGACGGTGATGGTCGGTGACGGCATCAACGATGCGCCGGCCCTGGCCGCGGCGACCGTGGGGGTGGCGATGGGGGCGCGCGGGGCGACCGCCTCCTCCGAGGCCGCCGACATCGTGTTGACCACCGACCGGCTCGACCGGCTGGCCGACGCCATGGACATCGCCCGCCGGTCACGGCGTATCGCCGTGCAGAGCGCCGCGGTCGGCATGAGCCTGTCGTTGCTGGCGATGGTTCTCGCCGCGGTGGGATGGATACCGCCGGCGGCCGGCGCGCTGCTGCAGGAGGGCATCGACATCACCGTGATCCTCAACGCGCTGCGCGCGCTGCGGGCGGGTCGCGACGCCGCCACCGACCTGGCCCCGACAACCCGGGATCTGCTGCACCGGTTCGCCGCCGAACACGATGCGTTACGCGACGCGCTGGACGTGCTGCGCGACAGCGCCGACCAGCTGGCCGCCGCGCCGGATGCCGCCGCGCTGGCCGCCGTGCACGCCGCGCACCGGATGCTCGCCGAGGAGATCCTGCCCCACGAACTGGCCGAGGAGGCTCAGCTGTACCCCGCGTTGGCGCGCCCGCTCGGCGGTGACGAGGCCACGGCCACCATGAGCCGCACCCACGCCGAGATCCAGCGCCTCACCGACCGCGTCGGCGCCCACCTCACCACCGCCGACGCCGCGGCAGCGATCCGCCCCGAACAGGTCGACGACCTGCTGGCGTGCCTGTACGGGCTGTACGCGGTGCTGCGGCTGCACTTCGCCCAGGAAGAGGAAAGCTACTTCGTCCTGGCCGAGGACGACAGCACGACCTGACCGCCCGCAGGGGCCGTTCGGAGGGCACGGTCGGGCCGATGGTCCCTAGCCGCCCCACCCAGCCCGCGGTGTGATGGAGACGTTCCGCTTCCCATGGAACATCGACAACTCCCCCGGAAGGGCCGCCATGACCGCTCATCCCACCACCATCGACAGTTCGCCTGCCGAGCAACCACTGCGCGACCAGGTGTGTGCGGCAGCCCTGGAGTACTTCGGCCGCGCCGGATTCGACCAGTCCATGGCGCAGCTGACCACCGCCACCGGTGTCGCCGACAGCACCCTGCGAGACCTGTTCGGGTCCCCCGAGGGCCTGCGCGAAGCCTGCGACGACTACCTGATGGAAACCGTCCGCCGCGCGAAGACCGCGGCGGTGACCAGCCACGACCCCAGCAGCTGGTCGGCGCAGCTGGCCAATATCGAAAGCTACGCCCCGCTGCTGTCCTATCTGGTGCGCAGCCTCGAGGGCGGCGACCAGGCCGGCCGGAACCTGTTGCAGCACATGACCGACAACGCCCAGGAGTACCTCGAAGCCGGGGTGGCGGCGGGGACCCTCAGACCCACCGCCGACCCGCGTGGCCGCGCCCGTCTGCTGGCGATGTTCGGCGGCGGCGCGTTCCTGCTCTACCGCAAACTGCACCCCGACCCCACCGATATGGCCGCGGTGGTGCGCGACTACGCCCGCGACCTGCTCATGCCGACCCTCGAGCTCTACACCTACGGCCTGATGGCCGACGACGCGATGTACCGGGCGCTGACCGATGCGAGGAAAGAGGGTGCTGACCATGCCGACACCAGGTCCTGATCGGGAGACGGTGCACGCGGCGCTGTCGCTGGCCGCGCGCGCCCCCTCGATCCACAATTCGCAACCATGGCGCTGGCGCGTCGGCCACGACAGCCTGCATCTGTACGCCGAGCGCTCGCTGCACCTGCCCCACACCGACCCCGACGCCCGGGAACTGCTGATCAGCTGCGGCGCCGCGCTCAACCACGCCGTGGTCGCGCTCGCCGCGCTTGGGTGGCGCGCGGAGATCCACCGCTTCCCGAACCCCGCCGAACCGGGGCACCTGGCCGCCCTCGCGCTGCACCGCCAAACCCCGCACGAGGCCGACATCGCGCTCGCCGCCGCGATCCCGCGCCGCCGCACCGACCGCAGGCTCTTCAGCCCCTGGCCGGTCGCCGCCGGGGACATCGCGCTGATCGGCGCGCGCGCTGCCCGCGCCGGGGTCCTGATGCGCCGCGTCGAGGCCACCTCGCAGCTGCGGTCGGCCGTGGCGGCCGCGGTGCGCCAGCACGCCGCCGATCTGGGTTACCTGGCCGAACTGGCCACCTGGAGCGGACGGCACGCCGCGACGGCGGGGGTACCTGCGGCCAGCGTGCCCGCCGCCGTCGCCGGGGCACCGCTGCCGGCCCGCGTGTTCGCCGGGGCCGCGCTCAAACAACCAGAAGGCGCCGAACCCGCCGACGACAATGCGGTACTGCTGGCGCTGGGGACCGCCGACGACGACGCGCTGGCGCGGCTGCGCGCCGGGGAGGCGGCCAGCCTGGCGTTGCTCACCGCGACCGCGATCGGGCTGGCGAGCTGCCCGGTCACCGAACCGCTGGAGATCCCCGCGACCCGCGACGCCGTACAGACCGAGGTGTTCGGCGCGAGCGCGTTCCCTCAGCTGCTTTTCCGGGTCGGGTGGGCCCCGGTGAACGCCGACCCGCTGCCGCCCACCCCGCGCCGACCGCTGGCCGAGGCGGTGTCCCGGCTCGACGGGTCCCCCTGGGAGTAGGGGGCCGGTCATGGCAGGGAACGCACCCAGGGGGTGGAATGTGCTGCGCGCCATGGGTGATCGGGATTCGATGGTGCGGCCCGTGGACCGGGTCGAGGCCTTGGTGGTGGCCGTGTTGGCGGTGACGGCGGTGTGCTTCGCGGCCGTCGCCGGCGCGATCGGCACCGCCCAGTACGACGCGCGGTCGCGCGTCTACGCCGAGCAGGCGCGCGGCGATCGGACCGTCACCGCCACCGCGGTCGACGACACCAGGGTTATCGCCGAACCGGACGCCGCCGCCCGCGTCACCGTCGCGCGCTGGGATGCCGCCGGCCGCACCCACCTCGAGGAGGTGCCCACCGCCGAGCGGCTCAGCGCCGGCGCTCAGTTCACCATCTGGGTGAACGCGGCCGGCGACCGCATCGCGGGCCCGTCGCCGCCGTCTCGGGCCGCGCGCGAAGCGGCCGCGGTCGCGGTGGCGGCCTGGGTGACGGTGGCCGCTGCGGCAGGATCGCTGGGCTGGTTGGTGCACCGGCAGTCCAACCGCTCCCGGTATGCCCGATGGGACCGGGAACTCGCGGACGTGACCGGCCAGGACGGCAGGAACCCGCGCGGGTGACCGGCCGCGCTCCGCTCAGGCCAGCGGTGCGACCCAGCACACGCGGGTGCCCCCGCCGTCGGCGGGGCCGATGGTGAAGTGGCCGCCGGACTCCTCGGCGCGGCCGCGCAAATTCGCCAACCCGCTTTCGGTGAGATTGTCGGGCACCCCGATCCCGTTGTCGCGCACCTCGATCCGCAGGTCGTCGCCCACGGTCACCAACACGCTCAGCGCGGTGGCGCGGGCATGCCGCACGGCGTTGCTGACCGCCTCGGAGAGCACGGCTTCGGCGTGGTCGGCGAGGTCGGCGCCCACCACCGACAGCGGCCCCACGTACTGCACCGTCGTCCGCAGCTCGGCACCGGCGAACCGGGCGATCGCCTCGTCGAGCCGTTGCCGCAGCCGGGTGGCGGCGACCGGGCCGCCCTGCAGGTCGAAGATGGCGGTGCGGATCTGCTGGATGACGCTTTGGAGGTCGTCCACGCATTCGGTGAGGCGGCGTTGCACGTCGGGGTTGCGGGAGCGGGGAATGGTGCCCTGCAGCGCCAGTCCCACGCCGAACAGCCGCTGGATCACGTGGTCGTGCAGGTCGCGCGCGATGCGGTCGCGGTCGGTGAGGATGTCCAGTTCGCGTATGCGGCGTTGCGCGACCGCGGCTTGCCAGGCCAGCGCCGCCTGGTCGACGAAGGCGGCCATCATCTCCAGCTGCTCGTCGGTGAACACGGGGCTTCCGACGCGCCGCAGCAGCACCGCCACGCCGATGACCGTGTCGGCGGTCCGCATGGGCAGCAGCAACGCTGGTCCGGCGTCGTCGAGCAGACCGGTCACGGTGTCGACGGCGTCGGTCAGCGTGGGGGCACGCCGGTGGAAGGTCTCCCCGATCGGGTTGCCGGCCACCGGAATCGGCGGCGTGTGGGCCGGGTCGGCGCGGATGTCGCCGGCGGCCTCGACGATGAGCAGCTCACACACATCACTGAGCGGAGCTTCGTCGTCGCCCGGCACCGCGACGAACGCGACGTCGGCGTGGGTCAGTTTGAGTGACTCCTCCACCACCAGCCGGTGCACCCGGGCCGGGTCGGCGCCACCGAGCAGTTCGGTGGCGATGTCGCGGGTGGCCGCGATCCACGCCTGCCGGGTGCGGGACTGCTCGAACAGGCGGGCGTTGTCGATGGCGATGCCGGCCGCGGCGGCCAGTGCCTGGGTGAGGACTTCGTCGTCCTCGCTGAACGGTTGACCCGACGTCTTCTCCGACAGGTAGAGGTTGCCGAAGACCTCGTCGCGGATCCGGATAGGCACCCCGAGAAAGGTCCGCATCGGGGGATGGTGGGCGGGGAACCCGACCGAGGCGGGATGGTCGTGGATGTTCTCCAGGCGGATGGGTTGGGGGTCGTCGATGAGCACACCGAGCACACCGCGCCCCTGCGGGAGCGGCCCGATCGCCTCGCGGGTGGGTTCCTCGATGCCCTCGTAGATGAATTCGACCAGTTCGTGACCGTGTCCGCGCACCCCGAGAGCGCCGTAACGGGCGTCGATCAGCTCGATCGCGGTGTGCACGATGGTACGCAGCGTGGCGTCGAGATCGAGCCCGGAGGTCACGGTCAGCATCGCGTCGACCAGACCGTCGAGCCGGTCGCGGCCGGCGACGATCTCCTCAACCCGGTCCCGCACCTCGGTGAGCAACTCCCGCAGCCGCAGCTGCGACAGTGTTTCGCGAATCGGGCGGATGCTGGTCTGGTCATCCGGTCCAGCGCCGGTCATCCCGCCATCCTGACACCGGAATAGGTGCCGCGGAAGAGATCGGCTAGCGAATTAACGAACGAAACTAAAGATCGCCGCTCGGCTCGTGACCACGGTCGAGCCGTGACATGAACACCGCCGCCTGGGTGCGGCGCTCCACCCCCAGTTTGGCCAGCAGCCGCGACACATAATTCTTGATCGTCTTCTCCGACAGGAACATGCGCGCGGCGATCTGCTTGTTGGTCAGCCCCTCCCCGAGCAGCCCCAACAGCACGCGTTCCTGGTCGGTCAGCCCGGAGAGCGGATCGGACTCCTCGGCGGCCCCCCGCAGCTTGGCCATCAGCGCGGCCGCCGCGCGGTTGTCGAGCAGCGAGCGGCCAGCCCCGACTTCCCTGATCGCCGTGGCCAACTCCATGCCCTTGATGTCTTTGATCACGTAGCCGCTGGCGCCGGCGAGGATCGCGTCCACCATGGCTTGATCGGAAGTGAACGACGTCAGCATCAGACACCGCAGGTCCGGTAGCCGGGACAGCAGATCGCGGCACAGTTCGATGCCGTTGCCGTCGGGTAGCCGCACATCGAGGACGGCGACCTGGGGACGCAGCGCCGGGATGCGGGCCAGCGCCTCGGCCACCGAGCCGGCTTCACCGATCACCTCCAGGTCGGATTCGGCGCTGAGCAGATCGACCAGGCCGCGGCGCACCACTTCGTGGTCGTCGACGAGGAATACGGTCACCATGCTCACAGCCGTACCTCAAGCACCTCGTCGAGACGACGCCGGGGCGTCAGCGGTGCGTCGGCATCCAGCGCGGGTGCCGTCCCGACGCGGATCAACACCTGCGGCAGATCGCGATCGACGAGGCTGGAGATGATGTCGCGACTGGCCCGCAGTTCGGTCAGATGGGTGAGCGTGCAGGTCGCCATCCCCGCCAGCGTCGCCTCCAACAGCACCCGTGACAGCGTTTCACCGCAGTCGAGGATGTCGCGGCGGGTGTCGTCGTGCGCCGAGATGACGAGCACCTTCGAGCGGTCCTCCGGCACGCTCATCCGCCGTTCGAGCCCACCATGGGTGACCGGGAAGTGCCGGCCGATATCGACGCGGTCGCTTTCGGCCGCCGACACCAGCGAACTCTGCGGGATGCCGTCCGAGACCGCCAACCACCCGGTCCACCAGTTCAATTCGGCGTGGTAGTCGGAGTCGTAGAGGCGCAGCGACTCGGTCAGCTGGGAGGCTTCGGCGAGTTGTGGACGGGCGTCGTCGGCGATGACGTCGAGCATCGCCAACGATTCGTCGACGGCGCTGCGGAGCAGCATCTCCAGCGCGTCCCAGTCCGGCGGCGCCCCGAACGGCAGTCGGTCGGTGCGGCGCCGCCCGATCGCCGCCGCGCGGGCGCGATGGCCGTCAGTCACATACGACATCGGCGAGAAGTCGATGCTGGCCAGGTGGCGGTGGTCGTTGGGGTTCGGGTAGCGCTCGACATGAGCGATCCAGCCGCTGGCTGTCATGGCGACCCGCAGGTGGTGCAGCACGGCCCCGCAACTGAGCAGGGCTTCGCGCCCCGAGTGGTCGGTCGCCACCAATCGGTCGGCGTCGAGGAACAGCTGCAGCCCGCTTCGGTCGGCGACCCAGCGCCACGGCTGGCTGTTGTGCACCGACGGGGCACGGCACGCCAACTGCACTGCGTCGCTGATCGTGTCGATGTCGGGTCGTGTCGCGGTCATCACCCCACAGTCACCGCATCGCCGCCACGGCGGAAGGGTCTTTCGTCACCTGCCTCTGCAGGTGAGGACTTAAGGCCCGCGCGGTCGGGACTTTCCGCCGCACGCCGGTGGCCGAAGGCCGCTGTGCCGCCGCACCGCGAGCGGCCACGATGACACCATGACCACGACGGAGCGCACCGCCCCTGCGGACGACGCCCGGCTGGCCGACCTGGCCGCCGAGGTTCACGAGACCCACACCGGTGTGGTGATCCTGGTGGGCGACAGAGCGTTCAAGGCCAAGAAGCCGATCCGCACGGACTTCCTCGACTTCCGCAGCCCCGCGCAACGCGAGGCGGTCTGCGCCCGCGAGGTCGCGCTCAACCGCCGGCTGGCGCCGCACAGTTACCTCGGCGTGGCGCATCTGCAGATCCCCGGACATGACGCCCCCGAACCGGTGGTGGTGATGCGCCGCTACCCTGACCGCGACCGGTTGCGCGCCCTGGTGGCCCGCGGCGCGCCCACCGACGACCACCTCACGGCACTGGCGGGCATGGTGGCGCGGTTCCACGGCATCGCCGAGCGCGGCGACGAGGTCGACGCGTGCGCGACGCCGGCCGCGGTCGGACAGCGGTGGTGTGAGAACCTCGCCGAACTCGACCACCATCCCGAGACGGTGCCCGCCGCCGCCGTCGACGAGGTCCGCCGCCTGGCGTTGCGCTACCTCGACGGCCGGCACGCACTCTTCGCCGGGCGCATCGCCGACCGCCGCATCGTCGACGGTCACGGCGACCTGCTCGCCGATGACATCTTCTGCGCCCCCGACGGTCCGGTCGTGTTGGACTGTCTGGAGTTCGACGACCGGCTGCGCCGCGTCGACGGCATCGACGATGCGGCGTTTCTGGCCATGGATCTGGAGTTCCTGGGCCGGCGTGACCTCGCCGAGCACTTCCTTGACCGCTACCGCGAATTCGCCGGCGACAGCGCGCCGCGCTCGCTGGTCGACTTCTACATCGCCTACCGCGCCGTCGTACGCGCCAAGGTCGACTGCATCCGCGTCGCCCAGGGCCACCCCGCCGCGGCCGCGGACGCCCGCTGGCACCTGGAACTGGCCGCCGAACACCTCAAAGCGGCCACCGTCCGGCTGGTCCTGGTCGGCGGGGGTCCCGGCACCGGCAAGACCACGCTGTCCGAGGCGCTCGGCCAATCCGTGGGCGCCCAGGTGATCTCGACCGACAACGTGCGCCGCGAACTGCAGGCCGGCAACGTCCTGCACGGCGATGCCGGCGCCCTCGACAGCGGGCTGTACGCCCCGGGAAACGTCGCGCTGGTCTATCGGACGGTGCTCGACCGCGCCGCAGCCCTGCTGGCCCGCGGCGAGTCGGTGATCCTCGACGGCACCTGGCGCGACCCGCAGCACCGCCGCGCCGCCCACCGGTGCGCCGACAATGCCTACGCGGTCCTGGTCGAACTGGCCTGCGCCACCGATCTTTCGGCCGCACAGCAGCGCATCGAGCGGCGCACGTCGACGACATCGGACGCCACGCCGCAGATCGCCGCCGACATCACCGCACCCGTCTGGTCGGGCGCCCACCGCGTCGACACCGGGAAGCTGCTGGCCGACTCGGTCGCCGAAGCACAACAAATCTGTTGCCTGGCGATCTGACGCCGGCACGAACAACAGGAGGTTTGGTCATGCACGCCATGGTTTACCACGGCCCGGGCAGGCGCTCGTGGGAGCAGGTGCCCGACCCGGTCATCGAACACGCCACCGACGCCATCGTCCGCGTCGACGCGGTCACGATCTGCGGCACCGATCTGCACATCCTCAAAGGCGACGTCCCCGAGGTGGCGCCCGGCCGCATCCTCGGCCACGAAGCCGTCGGCACCGTCACCGAGATCGGTTCCGCAGTACAGACTCTCGCCGTCGGCGACCGGGTGCTGGTGTCGTGTATCAGCGCCTGCGGCGCTTGCCGCTACTGCCGCGACGGGCAGTACGGCCAGTGCCTCGGCGGTGGCGGCTGGATCCTCGGCCACCTCATCGACGGCACGCAGGCCGAATACGTGCGTGTGCCCTTCGCCGACAACTCCACCCACAAGGTGCCCGACCGCGTCAGCGACGAGCAGATGGTGCTGCTCGCCGACATCCTGCCCACCTCCTACGAGGTCGGCGTGCTCAACGCGGCGGTGCGCCCGGGTGACGTGGTGGCGATCGTCGGCGCCGGCCCGATCGGCCTGGCCGCGGTGCTGACCGCGAAGCTGTACAGCCCCAGCCGCATCGTGGTGATCGACATCGCCGAGACCCGGCTCAAGGCCGCGACCGATGTCGGGGCCGACATCGTGGTGGACTCGACATCCCAGGATCCGCGCACGGTCATCGACGACCTCACCGACGGGTTGGGAGCCGATGTGGCGATGGAGGCCGTCGGCGTGCCCGAAACCTTCGAACAGGCGGTGCGGCTGGTGCGGCCCGGCGGACATGTCGCCAACATCGGGGTGCACGGGAAACCGGCGACCCTGCACCTCGAGGACATCTGGATCAAGAACCTCACGATCACCACCGGGCTGGTGGACACCCACTCCACACCCACCCTCATCGGCCTGCTGGCCGGCCAGCAGATCGACACGGCACCGATGGTCACCCACCACTTCGGCATGGACGAGTTCGACCTCGCCTACGACGTGTTCAGCCGTGCGGGCGAGACCGGCGCGCTCAAAGTCCTGCTGACCCGCAGCACCCACGCCGACTGATCCCGAAGGGCACCTCATGGCGCAGCGCACGCCTCCGTTGGTCGTCGGTATCGACGGCTCCGCCCCCAGCCTGCGCGCCGCACAGTGGGCGGCCGCGGTCGCCGACCGGTGCGGCACCTCGCTGCGGCTGGTGCACTCCACCGTCACCGTCGGCCACTCCTTCACCGACGCGGCGGTCGTGGCGATCCATGCGGCTGCCGTCGCGGCGCAGCAGGACACCGCCCACCGGGTACTAGACGCAGCGAAAACCTTTGTGACCGAACACTATCCGAGGTTGATAGTGGATGTTGTGACGGTCGACGCACCGGCTGGCGACGCGCTGGTCCGCATGAGCGGTGAGGCCGCCCTGGTGGTGTTGGGCTGCGACGACGTGACTCCGGCCGCGGCGCTGCTGATCGGTTCCACGACCCTGCGGATCGCCGGGGCCGCGGCGTGCCCGGTGGTGGCCTGGCGCGAGGTCGCGCGGCCCGGCACCGAGCCGGTCGTGGTGGGCGTGGACGGCACCCCGGCCGGTACGGCTGCGCTGGCGGCCGCCTTCGAATTCGCCGACCGGTACGGCGCGCCGATCACCGCGGTGCACTCCTGGTGGACGGGGATGGACGGCGACGAGGTGACGGTCCCCCACCTCATCGACTGGGATGCGCTGCGGGAGGCGGAATGGTCACTGCTGACCGACGCGGTCGAGCCGTGGCAGCAGAAGTACCCCCACGTGCAGGTGTCGATCCTGCTCGATGACGCCAAGCCCGGTCGCGCGTTGCTCGCCCGCCTCGCCGGCGCGCAGCTCGTCGTGGTCGGCAATCACCGCGGCAGCGTTCTCAGCGCGGCGCTGCTGGGCTCGACGAGCCTGAACCTGCTCCACCATGCCCGTGTCCCGGTGATGATCTGCCGCGCGGGATCCGCTTAACCGCTTTCGGCGGTGCGCTTGATCGCGGCCAGCGTCTCCGGGATGCCGGAGTGGGCGGCCGCGGTCCGCTCGGCGATCTGCGCCTCGGCGTCGGCGCCGTAGCGCTCACCGAATCCCGCGACGCCCCGCGGCAGCAGGTGCCAGTGCTCGGTGAGCCGCGTCCCCTCCCCCTCGGGTGCGACGGTGAAGCCCCACCGCACCCAGCCGCCGTTGACCTCCCAGACGAAGGAGCGGCCGTCGGCCACGGTCACCTGACTGCGCGTCTCCCACACCCGCTCCGGGGTCTCGTTGCGGCCGGTGAACCACGCGCCGGCGACGGCACCGGCATCCGGATCGTCCCACCAGCAGGCCCGGCACACCGGACTCCACTGCCCCATCCGCGTCACGTCGGACACCAACGCGTACACGTCCTGTGGGTCCCGTGCCACGAACACCGAGTCGGAGTATTCGAGTTCGCCCATGGCCCGCAGCCTAGGACGGCGCATACTTGATCACGATGACAGGCCTAGCCGCGGCACCCCGCAAACCCGTGATACTCAGCGTCGACGACGATCCGGCCGTCTCGCGCGCGGTGGCGCGCGATCTGCGTCGTCACTACGGCGAACATTTCCGGATCGTGCGCGCCGAATCGGGCCCGGATGCACTCGAGACGCTCAACGAACTGAAACTGCGCGGCGAGACGGTCGCGGTGTTCGTCGCCGACTACCGGATGCCGCAGATGAGCGGTATCGAGTTCCTCGAAGAGGCGATGGACCTGTTCCCGATGGCCCGTCGGGTGTTGCTCACCGCCTACGCCGACACCCACGCCGCGATCGACGCGATCAACGTCGTCGACCTCGACCACTACCTGCTCAAACCGTGGGATCCTCCGGAGGAGAAGCTCTATCCCGTCATCGACGCGCTGATCGAAGCGTGGCGCGAGACCGGGGACCGGGCCATCCCGCACACCAAGATCATCGGGCACCCGTGGAACGCCCGGTCGTCGGAGGTGCGCGAGTTCCTGGCCCGAAACCGCTTGTACTACACGTGGTTCCGCGCCGACGATCCCAAGGGCAGGCAGCTGCTGGAGGCCGCGGGCCAGGACGGGATGACGCTGCCGGTGATCATCACCGAACAGGGTGAGACGCTCGTCGACCCCAGCGACGCCGAACTGGGGTCGACCCTCGGCCTGACGACCACCCCGGCCGAAGACTTCTACGACCTGGTGGTCATCGGCGGCGGGCCCGCGGGCCTCGCCGCGGCGGTGTACGGCGCCTCCGAGGGCCTCAAGACGGTGCTCATCGAGCGCACCGCGACCGGCGGGCAGGCCGGGCAGAGCTCGCGCATCGAGAACTATCTCGGCTTCCCGGACGGGCTGTCGGGGGCCCAACTCGCCGAACGCGCACGCAGGCAGGCCGAGAAGTTCGAGGCCGAGTTGATCACCGCGGCGGAGGTGACCGCACTGGAGATCGACGGCTCTGCCCGGACCGTGAAACTGTCCGACGGCCGCTCGATCGGCGCCCGCTCGGTAATTCTGGCGATGGGCGTCGAGTACCGGCAGCTGCCCGCCGAGGGCTGCGACGACCTCACCGGAGCGGGCGTGTATTACGGCGCGACGGCGTCGGTGGCCGCCGACTGCGAGGACGACGAGGTGTACGTGATCGGCGGCGCGAACTCCGCCGGGCAGGCCGCGATGCACCTGTCGCGCACCGCCAAGAAGGTCACGATCGTCAGCCGCCGCAGGCTCGAGGATTCGATGTCGCACTATCTGATCCAGCAGATCAGGGCGAACCCCAAGATCCGCGAGCTGCCGAACACCGTGGTGCACGCGGCCAAGGGCAACGGCCATCTCGAGGGCATCTGCCTGGAGAACACGCTGACCGGCGCGCGCGAGGAGCACAACTGCGGGCGCATGTTCATCTTCATCGGCGCCGAACCGCGCACCGAGTGGCTGGACGGCATCGTGGTCCGCGACGACCACGGGTTCATCCTCGCCGGGCCGGATCTGCGCAACGTGTCGGGCTGGACGCTGGACCGTCCGCCGCACCATCTGGAAACAAGTGTGCCGGGTGTGTTTGTTGCAGGTGATGTGCGCGCCGAATCCGCCAAGAGGGTGGCCGCCGCCGTCGGTGAAGGGTCGATGGCGGTGATGCTGGTGCACCGGTATCTGGCGGAAGCCTGAAAGGGATCACGATGGGCGAGATGTGTGTGCGCGACGAGCTTCGCACCCTGTTCCTGTTCGAGGCGCTCTCCGACGAACAGCTCGACATACTGTGCGCCGCCGGCCACATCCAGACGTTCCCCGAGGGTCCGCTGTGCAACGAGGGTGACCCGGCCACCTGCTTCTACGTCCTGATCGACGGTGAACTGGTGATGTCGAAACGCTCCGGCGGGGCCGACATCCAGACCGGCCGCACCTCGCAGCGCGGGGTGTACTGCGGCGCGTGGTCGGCCTACGTACCCGGTGAGGAGCACGTCTACGAGGCCACGGTGCGGTTGACCAAACCGTCGCGGTTCTTCGTGCTGGACGCCGACGCGTTCGCCCGGTTCATGCAGACCCAGTTCCCGATGGCGGTACACCTGCTCGAGGGCCAGACCGTCGGCCGCCGTCGTCAGCACCAGATCATCGGCCAGCGCGAGAAGCTGCTCGCGCTCGGCACGATCACCGCGGGTCTGACGCATCAGCTCAACAACCCCGCCGCGGCGACGGCCCGCGCGGTCGCCGACCTGCAGGAGGGGGTCGGCAAGATGCGCCACAAGTTGGCGATGCTCGCCGACGGCAAGTTCAGCCCGGAGGCGCTGCGGGTGCTGGTGAAGATCCAGGACGAGGTCGCCGAACAGGTCGCCAAGTTCCGCAGCCAGGACCTCACCGCGCTGGAGACCTCCGACCGCGAGGAGCAGATCGGCGACTGGCTCGAGGACCACGGGATCGCAGGCGGCTGGGACTACGCCCCCACGTTCGTCGAGGCCGGTCTCGACGTGGACTGGCTCGAGCGCATCTCGGCGTCCATCGACGACGTCATGGGAGACGACTGCGCGGCCTCCCTGCCGAGCGCGCTGGGCTGGTTGAAGTACACCATCGACACCGAACTGCGGATGCGGGAGATCGCCGACGCCAGCAAGCGGATCTCCGCCCTGCTCGCCGGCGCGAAACAGTATTCGCAGATGGACCGTGGCGCCTATCAGAGCGCCAACGTGCACGAGCTGATCCACAGCACGATCAAGACGATCTTCGGCGACAAGGTGGGCAAGGACAAACCGGTCAACCTGATCTGGGAGAAGGACACCTCCCTGCCCGAATTGCTCTGCTACCCCGGCGATCTCAACGAGGTGTGGACGAACCTCATCGAGAACGCGATCCAGGCGATGGGCGGTGCGGGCACGCTGACCGTCCGCACGATGCGCGACACCGATGGGCGGGTGCGCGTCGAGATCTGCGACGACGGACCCGGGATCTCCGAGGACCTCATCGACCGGATCTTCACACCGTTCTTCACCACCAAACCCGTCGGCGAGGGCACCGGGCTCGGCCTGGACCTGGCGCGGCGCATCATCGTCGAGAAGCACCACGGCGACCTCCGGGTTGAATCCCGCCCCGGGGACACCCGGTTCATCGTGTGCCTGCCGCTGGAGGCCCCCGCTGCGGCGGAATAGTTTCCGGTGGCGTCCGTTGCTACCGGAATGACCAAACCCGATCTCGGCACCTACGGCGTGTTCGGCCGTGGCGTTACCCCCGCACAGGCCAAGGACATCGAGGCGCTCGGCTACGGCGCCGTGTGGGTGGGCGGTTCGCCGCCCGCCGAACTCAATTGGGTCGAGCCGATCCTCGACGCGACCACCACGCTGCAGCTGGCCACGGGCATCGTGAACATTTGGACCGCCGACGCCGGTCCGGTCGCCGAATCGTTCCAGCGCATCGAGGCCGCCCATCCGGGCCGGTTCCTGCTCGGGATCGGCGTCGGACACCCCGAGGCGCATCAGGCCTACCGCAAACCGGTGGAAGCGCTCACCGAGTACCTCGACAAGCTCGACGAGTACGGGGTGCCGCGGGACCGCCGCGTGGTGGCCGCGCTCGGTCCGAAGGTGCTCAAGCTCTCGGCCGACCGCTCCGCGGGTGCGCATCCGTATCTGACGACTCCCGAGCACACCGCCCACGCGCGTGAGGTGATCGGCGCCGAGGCGTTCCTGGCGCCCGAGCACAAGGTCGTGCTGACCACGGACGCCGAGGAGGCCCGCGCCGTCGGTCGCAAGGCGCTGGACATCTACCTCAACCTGGCCAATTACGTGAACAACTGGAAGCGGCTCGGATTCAGTGATGAAGACGTGGCGAAACCGGGTAGTGATCGATTGGTGGACGCCGTCGTGGCCCACGGCACCGTCGACGCCATCGCGGCCCGGCTGAAGCAACACCTCGACGCCGGCGCCGACCATGTGCCCGTGCAGGTGCTGACCGGAGCTGACAAGCTGGTGCCCGCACTGGCCGAGCTGGCCGGACCCCTCGGCCTGCAGTGACCTGCTCGACAACCGAATGAAGGAACACTCATGACCGAAGGCGTATCCCTCAAGCCCGGCCTCGGCCGCTACGGCGTCTGGACCGGTGGCGCACCGAAGCCCGAACAGGCCGCGCAGATCGAGGAGCTGGGCTACGGCGCGGTCTGGGTGGGTGCCTCCCCCGCGGCCGATCTGGCGTTCGTCGAACCCATCCTCGATGCGACCGAGACGCTGCAGGTGGCGACCGGCATCGTCAACGTGTGGGCGTCGCCGGCCGAGGAGGTGGCCGAGTCCTACCACCGCATCGAGGACAAGTACCCGAGCCGGTTTCTGCTCGGGGTCGGCATCGGCCATCCCGAGGCCACTCAGGAGTACCGCAAACCGTATGACGTGCTGGTCGAGTACATCGACAAGCTCGACGCGGCCAAGGTGCCGACCAGCCGCCTCGTCATCGCCGCGCTGGGTCCGAAGGTGCTGCAGTTGGCGGCCCGCCGCAGTGCGGGCGCGCATCCGTACCTGACGACACCCGAGCACACCGGTCAGGCGCGCAACCTCGTCGGCCCGACGGTGTTCCTCGCCCCGGAGCACAAGGTGGTGCTGAGCGACGACATCGACGAGGCGCGCGAGATCGGCCGCGGGACCGTCGACTTCTATCTGGGCCTGAGCAACTACGTGAACAACTGGAAGCGGCTCGGCTTCACCGACGAGGACGTCGCCAAACCGGGCAGCGACAAGCTGATCGACGCGGTGGTGGCGCACGGTTCGGCCGACGCGATCGCCGCCAGGCTCGAGGAACACCACGACCGCGGGGCCGACCATGTCGCGATCCAGGTGCTCGGTGGCTGGGACAAGTTGATCCCGACGCTGAAGGAGTTGGCGGGTCCGCTCGGCCTGAAGAAGTGACCGCATAGGGTTTCACCCATGCGGTTGCTGGTCACCGGCGGTGCGGGGTTCATCGGCGCCAACTTCGTACACGCCACCGTGCGGGAGCACCCCGACTGCGCGGTGACGGTGCTCGACGCGTTCACCTACGCGGGAAGTCGGGAGTCGCTGGCGCCGGTGGCCGACCGGATCCGGGTGGTCGAGGGCGACGTGAGCGACGCCGGCCTGGTCGACACGTTGGTTGCCGAATCCGACGCCGTCGTGCACTTCGCGGCCGAGACCCACGTCGACAACGCGTTGGCGCAACCGGGTCCGTTCGTGCAGACCAACGTCGTCGGGACCTACACGGTGCTCGAGGCGGTGCGCCGCGCCGGCGCACGGTTGCACCACGTCTCCACCGACGAGGTGTACGGCGATCTCCCCCTCGACGATCCGCGCCGCTTCACCGAGTCCACGCCGTACAACCCGTCGAGCCCCTACTCGTCGACCAAGGCCGCCGCGGACCTGCTGGTCCGCGCCTGGGTGCGGTCTTACGGTGTGCGCGCGACGATTTCGAACTGTTCCAACAACTACGGGCCGTACCAGCACGTCGAGAAGTTCATCCCGCGCCAGATCACCAACGTACTGACGGGGCGGCGGCCCAAGCTCTACGGCAGCGGCGCCAACGTGCGGGACTGGATCCACGTCGACGACCACAACAGCGCGGTGTGGCGGATCCTGCGCGACGGGACCGTGGGCCGGACGTACCTGATCGGCGCCGAGGGGGAACGCGACAACCTGTCAGTCCTGCGCACGCTGCTGCGGATCATGGACCGCGACCCCGACGATTTCGACCACGTCACCGACCGCGCCGGGCACGATCTGCGCTACGCCATCGACCCGTCGACGCTGTACGACGAACTTGGTTGGAAGCCAAGGCATCTCGACTTCGAGGAAGGACTGCGGGAGACCGTGCAGTGGTACCGCGACAACGAGGCGTGGTGGCGTCCGCTCAAGGACGCCGCCGAGGCGGCCTACGAGGAGCGTGGCCAGTGACCGTCCGCGAACTGTCGGTCCCCGGCGCGTGGGAGCTCACCCCGACCGTCCACGCGGACGGGCGCGGAGCGTTCTTCGAGTGGTTCACCGACCGCGAGTTCACCTCGTTCGCCGGCCACCGACTCGACCTGCGGCAGGCCAACTGTTCGGTGTCGCGGGCCGGGGTGCTGCGTGGCCTGCACTTCGCCGCCGTGCCGCCGGGACAGGCCAAGTACGTCACGTGCGTACGGGGTACCGTGTACGACGTCGCCGTCGACATCCGGGTCGGCTCCCCCACGTTCGGCCGCTGGGATGCGGTACTGCTCGACGACAGAGACCGCCGCTCGATCTACCTGTCCGAGGGGTTGGGCCACGCTTTCCTTGCGCTGCAGGATGATTCGACGGTGATGTACCTCTGCTCGACGGGCTACGACCCGGCCCGCGAGCACACGGTGTCCCCCGTCGACCCGGCGCTGGGCATCGACTGGCCATTCGACGGTGAGCTGGTGCTGTCCGACCGCGACGCCGCCGCGCCGACGCTGGCCGAGGCCCACGACGCCGGCCTGCTGCCTACCTGGGACGCCTGCCGCGCGTACGTCGAGCAACTCCGCCGAGAAGTCTGATCCCGAGGCCCAGTGAAGCCCTCTTGTCAATCACCCCGACCAGTTACTAGGATGTCCTAGTATCTCGAGCGAGGGGCTTTCTCATGACCAACCAGATCCAGCACTTCATCAACGGCAAGCGCACGAGCGGTGAGTCCACCCGCACGGCCGACGTGTTGAACCCGAGCACGGGGGCGGTGCAGGCACAGGTCCTGCTCGGCTCGCGCGCCGACGTCGACGCCGCGGTCGCCGGCGCCGCCGAGGCCCAGAAGGAGTGGGCGGCGTGGAATCCGCAGCGCCGCGCCCGCGTGATGATGCGGTTCATCGAACTGGTGAACCAGAACGTCGACGAGCTGGCCGAACTCCTGTCGAAGGAGCACGGCAAGACCGTCCCCGACTCCAAGGGCGACATCCAGCGCGGTATCGAGGTCATCGAGTTCGCGATCGGCATCCCCCACCTGATCAAGGGTGAGTACACCGAGGGCGCGGGCACCGGCATCGACGTCTACTCGATGCGTCAGCCGCTCGGCGTCGTCGCGGGCATCACGCCGTTCAACTTCCCCGCGATGATCCCGCTGTGGAAGGCCGGCCCCGCGCTGGCGTGCGGTAACGCGTTCATCCTCAAGCCCTCCGAGCGCGACCCCTCGGTGCCGGTGCGCCTGGCCGAGCTGTTCCTCGAGGCCGGGCTGCCCGCGGGCGTGTTCCAGGTCGTCCACGGCGACAAGGAAGCCGTCGACGCGATCCTCGAACACCCGGTCATCCAGGCCGTCGGCTTCGTCGGCAGCTCCGACATCGCGCAGTACATCTACGCCGGCGCGACCGCCAACGGCAAGCGCGCGCAGTGCTTCGGCGGCGCCAAGAACCACATGATCGTCATGCCCGACGCCGATCTGGACCAGGCCGTCGACGCACTGATCGGCGCCGGCTACGGCAGCGCCGGTGAGCGCTGCATGGCGATCAGCGTCGCGGTGCCTGTCGGCGAGGAAACGGCCAACCGGCTGCGCAACCGCCTCGTCGAGCGCGTGAACCAGTTGCGCGTCGGTCACAGCCTCGACCCCAAGGCCGACTACGGCCCGCTGGTCACCGAGGCCGCGCTCAACCGCGTCCGCGACTACATCGCCCAGGGCGTCGAGGCCGGCGCCGAAGCCGTCGTCGACGGCCGCGAGCGCAAGAGCGACGAACTGCAGTTCGGCGACGAGAGCCTCGAGGGTGGCTACTTCATCGGGCCCACCCTGTTCGATCACGTCACCCCCGACATGTCGATCTACACCGACGAGATCTTCGGGCCGGTGCTGTGCATCGTGCGCGCCCACGATTACGAAGAGGCCCTGCGGCTGCCGACCGAACACGAGTACGGCAACGGCGTGGCGATCTTCACCCGCGACGGTGACACCGCCCGCGACTTCGTGTCGAAGGTCCAGGTCGGCATGGTCGGCGTCAACGTGCCGATCCCGGTCCCGGTGTCCTACCACACCTTCGGTGGCTGGAAGCGGTCCGGATTCGGCGACCTGAACCAGCACGGGCCGCACTCGATCCTGTTCTACACCAAGACCAAGACCGTCACGCAGCGCTGGCCGTCGGGCATCAAGGATGGCGCCGAGTTCGTCATCCCGACCATGAAGTAGGGACCGATGGATTCTTTCGGCCTCGACGACGACGAACGCGTGATCGCCGAGACGGCGGCCGCGTTCGCCGACAAACGGCTCGCCCCCTACGCGTCGGAATGGGATGAGGGGCACCACTTTCCGACCGACGTGCTGCGGGAGGCCGCCGAACTCGGCATGGCGGCGATCTACTGCCGTGAGGACGTCGGCGGCAGCGGGTTGCGCCGCATCGACGCGGTGCGGATCTTCGAACAGCTCTCGGCGGCCGACCCGGCCATCGCGGCGTTCCTGTCGATCCACAACATGTGCGCGTGGATGGTGGACACCTACGGCTCCGAGGAGCAGCGCAAGACGTGGGTGCCGCGGCTGGCGTCGATGGAATCCATCGCCAGCTACTGCCTGACCGAACCGGGCGCCGGATCGGATGCGAGCGCCCTGCGCACCAGGGCGGTTCGCGAGGGTGACCACTTCGTCCTCGACGGGGTCAAGCAGTTCATCTCGGGCGCGGGCACTTCCGACGTCTACGTGGTGATGGCCCGCACGGGAAGCGAAGGGCCACGCGGTATCTCGGCGTTCGTGGTCGAGAAGGACACGCCGGGGGTGAGTTTCGGCGCCCAGGAGCAGAAGATGGGCTGGAACGCCCAGCCCACCGCGCAGGTGGTGTTCGAGGATGCCCGGGTGCCCGCCGAGAACATGCTCGGCGGCACCGACGCCGAGGGCAGCGGGTTCGGCATCGCGATGAACGGGCTCAACGGCGGCCGCCTCAATATCGCCGCGTGCTCGCTCGGCGGCGCGCAGACCGCCTACGAGAAGGCGGCCGCGTACCTGGCCGACCGGCAGGCCTTCGGCGCCACCCTGCTCGACGA
Organism: Mycobacterium sp. GA-2829; assembly: GCF_001499965.1. Classification (GTDB taxonomy): domain Bacteria; phylum Actinomycetota; class Actinomycetes; order Mycobacteriales; family Mycobacteriaceae; genus Mycobacterium. Next base: position 16,849 of record NZ_LQIT01000023.1, on the reverse strand, counting down.
GCCGACCATCCGGTTCACCCTCGCCGATATGGCGACCGCCCTGCAGACGTCACGAATGCTGTTGTGGCGGGCGGCGTCCGCGCTCGACGATAACCACCCCGACAAGGTGGAGCTGTGCGCGATGGCCAAGCGGTACGTCACCGACGCCTGCTACGAGGTGGCCGATCAGGCGCTGCAGCTGCACGGCGGCTACGGCTACCTGAAGGAGTACGGCGTGGAGAAGATCGTCCGCGATCTGCGGGTGCATCGAATCCTCGAGGGCAGCAACGAGATCATGCGCGTGGTCATCGGGCGCGCGGAAGCGGCCCGGGCGCGGGCATCGGCGTAGGGAGACGAAATACAGTGAGCACGATCGCGTTCCTCGGCCTCGGCAACATGGGTGGGCCGATGGCGGCCAACCTCGCCAAAGCGGGTCACACCGTGCGGGGTTTCGATCCGGTGCCCGCACTGCGGTCCACCGCTGAGGGCAACGGCATCACCACCTTTGACAGCGGCGGTGAGGCGGTGGCCGGCGCCGAGGTCGTGATCACCTCTCTGCCCAACGGCGCGGTCGTGAAGAGCGTCTACGACGAGGTGCTGCCCGCCGCCTCCGAGGGCGCGCTGTTCATCGACACCTCGACCATCGCGGTCGACGATGCGCGCGCGATCAACGCCGCAGCGACCGAACGCGGTTTCGCCCAGCTCGACGCCCCGGTGTCCGGCGGGGTGAAGGGTGCGACGGCGGGCACGCTGGCGTTCATGGTCGGTGGTGACGACGCCGCCGTCGAACGGGCCCGCCCGGTGCTGGAGCCCATGGCGGGCAAGGTCGTGCACTGCGGGGCCTCGGGCACCGGTCAGGCCGCCAAGCTGTGCAACAACATGGTGCTCGCGGTGCAGCAGATCGCGATCGGTGAGGCGTTCGTACTCGCCGAGAAGCTCGGGCTCGAAGCTCAGTCGCTGTTCGACGTCATCACCGGCGCGACCGGTAACTGCTGGGCCGTGCACACCAATTGCCCTGTGCCGGGGCCGGTTCCGACGTCGCCGGCGAACAACGACTTCAAACCGGGCTTCGCGACGGCGCTGATGAACAAGGACCTCGGCCTCGCGATGGCCGCGGTCGAATCGAGCGGGGCCTCCGCACCGCTGGGCAGCCACGCCGCCGAGTTGTACGCCAAGTTCGCAAAAGACCACGCCGACAAGGACTTCAGCGCGATCATCGAGACGCTGCGGGGCTGACTCAGGCGGCGGGCGCCGTCCTGCGCATCGCACCGCGGGCGTAGAGGCGTTCACAGGCCTTGAGCCGCAACGGTTCTGCGCCCGCGTAATCGGCCCGCACCGCCAGCGCGCCCACCGCATCGCGCGACGGACGTTCCGCACCGACGAGCACGGTGGCCAATCCGGCGGCGGTCGCCGTACGCAGCCCGGCCGTCGAACCGGTCAGCGCGAGGACGTGGTCGGTGGTGACGCCGAGTTCGCGCAGCGCCAGGTGGTGGCCCTCGACGCCGGGGGCCGACACGTCGTCGCGGGTGACGATGGTCTCGACCTGACCCTCCCCGACGAGCTGGCGCACCAGCGGTTCCGCCCAGGAGCGCCGCCCGGCGGTCACCACCGCGACGGGCACCCCCGCGGCGAAGGCGTCGCCGATGAGGTCATCGAGGCCGGGCCGGGGGCTGGCGCCCGCGTCGAGCACCATCTCGTCGAACATCATCGCCTTCGTCGAGCAGATCTCGCCGGCGAGGAGCTCGACCAGCACGTCGCATTCGGGGCCGACGCAGTGGTTACGCAGTTCGGCCAGCACCCGCTGGCGTTCGTCGCGCAGCACCATCAGCCGCCGGTAGCGCGCCGCGGACCATGCGATGGGCACGCCGTGCGCGGCGAACGCGGCGTTGAACACCACGCGGTGCACGTCGTAGTCGAGGTCGGTCAGCGCCTCGAGATCGAACACCAGCGCCCGTAGCGGGGTGACGTCGGCGTCGACCGGCCGGGTGCCGTCCCACCAGAACCGGCCCGCACACCATGTTCTCTCACGTGTTGTCTGCACATGATCACAGTGGCCTACGTCACACCATTTCGTCCTCCCCCTTGCGGGGGATTCTATGGTGATCGCATGACCGGGCCTGTGCGCATCGTTCTGGTCGACGACCACGAGATGGTCATCGAGGGCCTCAAGGCCATGCTCGCGACGTTCGCCGACCGTGTCACCGTGGTGGGGCAGGCCGTCGGCGCGGAGAAGGCCGTCGACGTCGTCGCCGAGCTGCAGCCCGACATCGTGCTCTGCGACGTCCGGATGCAGGGCGCCAGCGGCCTGGACCTGTGTCTGCAGCTACGCGCCCGCGACCCCGAGCAGAAGGTCGTGATGCTCTCGGTCTACGACGACGAGCAGTACCTGTTCGAGGCGCTGCGGGTCGGCGCATCCGGGTACCTACTCAAGAGCATCAGCAGCGACGAGCTGGTCCGACAGCTGGAACTGGCCCATCAGGGGCAGACCGCGATCGACCCCGGGATGGCGGCCAGGGCGGTCGACACCGCCGCCCGGATCCAGCGCGACGAGTTCTGGCCCGGCGCCCGCCAGGGCCTCACCCAGCGCGAGAGCGAGATCCTGTCGTTCGTCGTCACCGGGCTCTCCAACCGCGGGATCGCCACCAAACTCGTGATCGGCGAGGAGACCGTGAAGACCCACCTGCGCTCGATCTACCGCAAACTCGGCGTCGGCGACCGCGCGGGTGCGGTCGCGACGGCACTGCGCGAGGGCATCTACCGATGACCACCCGCTCGCTGCTGACCGCCGACCGCGAACTCGCCCTGCTGCGCGAACTCATCCAGGCGGCGTCCAGCGGGCCGGGGGTCGAACCGCTGGCCGCCGCGGCCGCCCGCATGATCACCGCGGCCACCGGCGCCGACGTGTGCTTCGTGCACGTGCTCGACGATTCCGACCGGTCGCTGACGCTGGCCGGGGCCACCCCGCCGTTCGACAGCGAGATCGGCAAGATCCGGCTGCCGCTGGGCCAGGGCATCTCGGGCTGGGTGGCCAGCCACCGGGAGCCGGTGGTGATCAGCCACGACAAGGAGTCCGACCCCCGATACATGCCGTTCCGGTCGCTGCGCGGCAAGGACTTCACCTCGATGGTGTCGGTCCCGATGGAGACCGACCCCGGCGGCCTGGTCGGCGTGCTCAACGTGCACACCGTCGAACGGCGCGAGTTCACCGGACCCGACGTGGAGCTGCTGCTGGTGATCGGTCGGCTCATCGCCGGGGCGCTGCACCAGGCGCGGTTGCACCGGCAACTGGTCGCCCGCGAACGCGCCCACGAGAACTTCGTCGAGCAGGTCATCGAGGCCCAGGAGATCGAGCGCAGGCGGCTGGCCGGTGATATCCACGATGGGATATCCCAGCGCCTGGTCACGCTGTCCTACCGGCTCGACGCCGCCGCCCGCACCATCGACGATCCGCAGGGCGTGGCCGAACAGCTCGGTGAGGCCCGCGAGCTGGTGGCGCTGACACTGGCCGAGGCGCGCGCGGCGATCAGCGGGCTACGGCCCCCGGTGCTCGACGACCTCGGCCTGGCCGGCGGGTTGGCGAGCCTGGCGCGGTCGATCCCGCAGGTGCACATCGACACCGACCTCGCCGAGCGTCGGCTGCCCGACCACGTCGAGCTGGCGCTCTACCGCATCGCGCAGGAGTGCCTGCAGAACGTGGTCAAACACTCCGGCGCCGCGACGGCACGGCTGACGTTCAGCGTGGCCGACGACGTGGCGCGGCTCGAGATCATCGACGACGGGGTCGGGTTCGACACGTTCGAACACCCGCTGGGCGGCGACGACATGGGCGGCTACGGGCTGCTGTCGATGGCCGAGCGCGCCGAGATCGTGGGCGGGCGGCTCAACATCCGGTCCCGGCCGGGGGCGGGGACGGCGGTGACGGCGACGATCCCGCTGCCCTCGGCCACCTAGCGCAGGCGGCAGTCGTGCTGCCGGTGCTGTTCGACGGCGGCGACGACGTCGTCGGCCATCGCGCGCAGCGCCTCGAGCCGCTCCGGACCCAGCACGTCGACGAACATCTCGCGCACCCTGGCCGCGTTGGCAGGTGCGCACTCCCGCAGGGCGGCCAGCCCGGCGTCGGTGAGCACGATGTCCGGGTAGCGCCCGGCGCCGGTTTCCCGACGGACCAGACCGCGCGCGGCCATCCGGGTCAGGTGGTGCGACAGCCGGCTCTTCTCCCACTGGGTGGCCGCGCCGAGTTCGGCCGCCCGCATCCGCCTGCCGTCGGCCTCCGACAGCGTCACCAGGATCTCGAAGTCGGAGTCGGAGAGCCCGAACTCGCGCTGCAGGTGCTGGTGCAGGTGCCGCCCCAGCGTCTGGTGCATCGCCATGTACGCGCGCCAGGCGCGTAGTTCGTCCTCGCTGAGCTCACCTTTCGTCGCCACATCGCCGATCCTAACCCACAGAGTTGACACGTCAACCACAACGGCCTACCGTCGAAATAGGTTGATACATCAACACGAGGAGGTTCGATATGACGGACAAGACCATCGCGGTCGTCGGCGCCACCGGATCGCAGGGCGGCGGCTTGGTCCGGGCGATACTCGACGACGGCGAGTTCACGGTGCGGGCGCTGACCCGCGATCCGTCGTCGGCCAGGGGCGCGGCGCTGCAGGAGGCCGGCGCGGAGGTCGTCGCGGCCGACCTGGACGACGAGGAGAGCCTGGACCGGGCGTTCGACGGTGTGCACGGCGCGTTCGTCGTCACCAACTACTGGGCGCCGCTGACCCCCGAACAGGAGGCCGCCCGCTCCCGCGCGGAGATGGAGCTGGCGCAGGCCCGCAATGCCGCCCGCGCCCTCGAACGCGCAGGCGCCCGCCATGTCGTCTGGTCGACGCTGGAGGACACCCGCGGCCACTTCGCCGACGATGCCGCGGTTCCCGACGTCGAGGGTTACAAGGTCCCGCACTTCGACGCCAAAGCCGAGGCGGACACGGTCTTCGCCGACCTGCCGGTGACGTACCTGCGGACCACGCTGTTCTTCGAGAACTTCGTCGACTCCTTCCCGCCGCGGCGGGGTGACGACGGCGCGCTGACGCTCGCGCTGCCGATCGCCGACCAACCGCTGGCCGGGATCGCCGTCGACGACATCGGCCGCAGCGCGCTGGGCGTGTTCAAACGCGGCGAAGCCCTCGTCGGCCAGACGGTGAGCATCGCCGGCGACATCCTCACCGGCGCGCAGTACGCGGCCGCGCTGACCGACTCGCTCGGGGAGCCGGTCACCTACCTGCCGGTGCCGTTCGACGCGTTCCGCGCGCAGGGGTTCCCGTCAGCGGTCGAGATGGGCAACATGTTCCAGTACTACGCGGAGAACTCCGCGGCGTTCACCGCCGCCCGCGACCTGGACTGGGTACGCGAACTCAACCCGCGGCTGCAGACGTTCCGCGAGTGGCTGGCCACCACTCAGAAGTCGCCGGCGTGACGGCGCAGCGTCTCGATGGCGGCGGCCAGCGACCGCGATTCGTCGGTGGACATCCCGATGTCGGCGAACACGTCGTTGTTGAGCGTCACCGTGGCGTCCTCGACGGTCGACCGGCCGAGTTCAGTGATCCGGACCAGCGTGGTGCGGCCGTCGGTGGGGTGCGGGATGCGCTCGACCAGGCCGCTGGCCTCCAGCCGCCGGATCGCGTGGGTGACGCTGGTGACGTGCACCTGCAGCCGGTCGGAGGCCTTGGTGATCGGCAGGGCGCCGGAGCGGCTGAACGCCAGCAGGCGCAGCAGCTCGAACCGGGAGAAGCTCAGGTCGTAGGGGCGCAGCGCGTTCTCGACGCGCGCCAGGAGAATCTGATGGGCCCGCATGACGGAGGTGACGGCGACCATCCCGTCGGCCACCTCACCCCAGCCGGCGGCTTCCCAGTTCGCCCGGGCCCGCGCGATCGGATCGTGCGTATCGGTCGCGTCGGTCACCGACCTTTCATACCATTGCCCGCGCTCAGAACGTCTTCTCGAGCAGCACCTCGCGGGTGTCGGCGGAGACCAGCTGCACCGCGGCGATGTCGTCGCGCCGCATGTCGGTGTTGCCGCTCGGCAGCGCCGTCGCACCGGCCAGCCCGAGCCAGGTGGCGATCTCGGACGAAGCACCGTCGCGGCCGACCACGACCATGCCCAACCGGCTCGGCGGCGCCGACGCCCCGCCACCGGACCATTCGCCGTACGTGCAGGCCATGTCGATGCGGGTGCCCCACCCGAAGTCCGTGAGGCTGATCGAGGCGTTGATCGGGGTGGGCGCGAGTTTGGTCATCTCGTAGCTGGTGGCGGTGACCTGGGGCGTCTCCCCACTGAACACCCCCGGCCGGATCGCGACGACCACGCCGACCGCGAGCACCGCGGCGGCCACCCCGACCACGGCCGAGGTCAGCCAGCGCGACCGCCGCCTGCGCCAACGGGCCTTCGCCAGCACCGTGTCCAGCACCTCCGGCCGCAGCGGCGGCGCCTCCTCTGATTGGACCAGGTCGAGCGCACGCACGTCGTCGGCGTCGAGCATCGCCAGCAGCGCGGGCATCCCGCTCAGTTCGGCGACCGCGGCTCGGCACCGGTCGCACGTCTGCATGTGCGCCTCGAACTCGCGCCGGTCGGCGCTCGACAACGACCCCAATACGTATGCGGCGTCCCACTGCAGATAGGGATCGCCCACTGCCTCGATCATCGCGTCACCCCCATCTCCTGCAGGTTCAACCGCAACGCCCGCACCGCGTAGTGCAACCGCGATTTCACGGTGCCCTCCGGTATGCCCAGCTCCGCGGAGATCTGAGCCGTCGTCCACCCGTCGTAGTACGCCCGCCGGACCACGGCCCGGTGGTCCTCGGACAGCTGCGAAAGCGCCGACCCGACCAAGAGGCGGTCCAGTGCGGAGTCCACCTTGTCGGGTTCGCTGGGCTGGGCGACGGATTCGACGTCCGAGGTGCCGGTCTCACGCCGGAAGCGGGCGCTGCGCCGCTCGTCGATCACGATGTTGCGCGCGACGGTGAACAGCCACGCTCGCGGAGACCCGTCCGGGCGGTGTCGCCACGCGCGCAGCAGCGTCTCCTGCACGACGTCCTCGGCGGTGGCCGGGTCGCCGGTCAGTTTCAACGCATAGCGCCACAGCGCGCCGGCGTGCTCGTCGTAGAGCACGCGCAACATCGCGTCCTCGGTGTCCTCCATCGCGAACCTCCGCCTGGTACACGAGTTCCGTGGCGGTTCGGTTCGACGGCCCGATCAGCTCGCAGGCAGGGTGAGGATGCGGGGTCCGTCCTCGGTGGCCGCCACGGTGTGCTCCCAGTGTGCCGCGCGGGAGCCGTCGGCGGTGATCACTGTCCATTCGTCGGCGAGGACTTTGGTCTTCGTGGTGCCGAGGGTGAGCATCGGTTCGATGGCCAGCACCGATCCCGGGGCCAGATGGGGGCCGCGGCCCGGGGCGCCCTCGTTGGGCAGGAACGGGTCCATGTGCATCTGCCTGCCGATGCCGTGGCCGCCGTAGCCGTCGACGATGCCGAACCCGCGCTGATAGCGCGCCTCGGCGGCGCGGGTGCCCTTCTCGATGGCGTGCGAGACGTCGGTCAACCGGTTGCCGGGCACCATCGCGGCGATCCCCGCCTCCATGGATTCCCGGGTGGCCGCCGACAGTGCCTCGTCGGCGGGGATCAGCGGGCCGACACCGAAGGTGACGGCCGAGTCGCCGTGCCAGCCCTCGAGGATCGCCCCGCAGTCGATGGACACCAGGTCGCCCGACGCCAGCGTCTCGCCCTCGGACGGGATGCCGTGCACGACGCGGTCGTTGACCGAGGAGCAGATGCTGGCGGGGAAGCCGTGGTAGCCGAGGAACGACGGGATGCCGCCGCCGTCGCGGATGACGGCCTCGGCGATCGCGTCGAGCTCCTTGGTGCTGACACCGGGGACCGCGGCTTCGCGGACCGCGGCCAGTGCCGCCGCGACCAGGGCCCCGGCGGCGGCCATCGCATCCAGCTCACCGGGGGTGCGCTGGGCGACGACCTTGTCCCTGCGGAGCCTCAGGCCGGCCACGGTTACTTGCCCAGCGCCTGCAGGGCGCGGGCGAAGACCTCGTCCATGGAGCCGACGGCGTCGACGGTCTTCAGCTGGTCGCGGTAGTGGTCGAGCAGCGGCGCGGTCTCGTCGCGGTACACCTTCATCCGGTTGAGGATGATCTCTTCGGTGTCGTCTTCGCGGCCACGGCCCTTGAGGCGGGTGAGCAGTTCGTCCTCGGAGACGCGGAACTCGACGACCGCGTCGAGGGACAGGTTGCGCTCCTCGAGCATCTTCTCCAGCGCCTCGGCCTGTTCGACCGAACGCGGGTAGCCGTCGAGGATGAACCCGTTCTCGGCGTCGACCTGGCCGATGCGGTCCTCCACCAGAGCGTTGGTGAGGGTGCTGGGCACGAGGTCGCCGGCGTCGAGGTACCGCTTGGCCTCCAGGCCGAGTTCGGTCTCGCCCTTGATGTTGTCGCGGAAGAGATCGCCGGTCGAGATGTGCGGGATGCCGAGCTTGTCCGCCAGCTTCGCGGCCTGCGTGCCCTTACCCGCGCCGGGCGGTCCGAGTAGAACGATTCTCAACTTAGGAACCCTCTCTCACTTCAAAAAGCCTTCGTAGTTGCGCTGCATCAGCTGGCTTTCGATCTGCTTCACGGTGTCCAGGCCGACGCCGATCATGATCAGCACCGCGGTGCCGCCGAACGGCAGGTTCTGGACGGTGCCGGTGTTGCCGATCTGCAGGAACAGGTTCGGCAGCACGGCGATCACACCGAGGTAGATCGAACCCGGCAGGGTGATCCGGCTCAGCACGTAGCGCAGATAGTCCGCGGTCGGCTTACCCGGCCGGATGCCCGGGATGAAGCCACCGAACTTCTTCATTTCGTCGGCGCGCTCGTCCGGGTTGAACGTGATGGACACGTAGAAGTAGGTGAAGAAGATGATCAGCGCGAAGTAGATCCCGATGTACCAGGGACTGCTCGGGTCGGTGAGGTACTCCGCGACGAAGCGGTCCCACCAGCCGGTGCCCGGGTTGGAGCTACCGCTCTGGATCAGCTGCGTGATCAGGTGCGGGATGTAGATCAGCGAGGACGCGAAGATCACCGGGATGACGCCGGCCTGGTTGACCTTGAGCGGCAGGTAGGTCGACGTGCCGCCGTACATGCGGCGGCCGACCATGCGCTTGGCGTACTGGACCGGGATGCGGCGCTGGCCCTGCTCGACGAACACGACGCCGATGATGATGATCAGCGCGGCCACGCAGACCAGCGTGAAGACCACGCCGCCGCGGCTGTCGAGGATCGACTTGCCCTCGCCGGGGATGGCGGCGGCGATGCTGGCGAAGATCAGCAGCGACATACCGTTGCCGATGCCGCGCTCGGTGACCAGCTCACCCATCCACATGACCAGGGTGGCGCCCGCGGTCATCACGATCACGATGACGATGAGCGAGAAGATCGCCGAATCGTCGATGATGTCGAGCGAGCAGCCCTGCAGCAGGCCGCCGTTGGCGGCCAGGGCCACGATGCTGGTGGACTGCAGGATGGCCAGCGCGACCGCCAGATAACGCGTGTACTGCGTCATCTTGGCCTGTCCGGCCTGCCCCTCCTTGCGCAGCTGTTCGAACCGCGGGATCACCACGGTGAGCAGCTGCACGATGATGCTCGCGGTGATGTAGGGCATGACGCCCACCGCGAAAACCGACAACTGCAGTAGCGCGCCGCCGGAGAACAGGTTGATCAGCGAGTAGATCTGGCCCGAGTCGCCACCGCTGACCTGGGCGATGCACTCCTGCACGTTCGGGTAGTTGACCCCGGGCGACGGAAGTTGTGCGCCCGCGCGATAGAGCAGCACGACCCCGATGGTGAACAGGATCTTGCGCCTCAGATCGGCAGTCCGCAGCGACGAGATGAAAGCCGAGAGCACTCTTTCCTCCTGCGCAGCCGACCTCGTGAGCGCGGCGTGCCAAATGGGGCTGGACAAACCAGCGTCATGGTCAAGTCGTACGCACCGTCTCAAGCAGCACATCAAGCCTGCTAGCGGCGCGCGTCAAACAGTCTACGAGAGTAACAGCCACCACCCCGCACCCCCGCATCGCTGGGCGGCTCGCAGATTGCTTTCAGATTCGAAGCGTACAGTCGCCGACACTGGTTACATCGGCTAATTATCTGCGGAAGGGGTCCACGATGGCTCGATCCGACAATGACACGTGGGATCTGGCGTCCAGCGTCGGCGCCACCGCTACCATGGTCGCGGCCGCGCGGGCCGTGGCATCGCGGCAGCCGGATGCGGTGATCGACGACCCGTTCGCCGAACCTCTCGTGCGTGCGGTGGGTGTCGACTTCTTCAGTCGCCTCGCCTCCGGCGACATCAAGCCGACCGACCTCGACCCTGAGGGCACCGGCGGCGTGGGCAACATGGATCGCTTTGCCGACGGGATGGCCGCCCGCACCCGCTTCTTCGACGACTTCTTCTCCGACGCCGTCGACGCCGGAGTCCGACAGGCCGTGATCCTGGCGTCCGGGCTGGACTCGCGCGCCTACCGGCTGCCGTGGCCGGCCGGCACCGTGGTGTTCGAGATCGACCAGCCCGACGTGATCGCGTTCAAGACCGACACCCTGGCCCGGTTGGGCGCACGGCCCACCACCGAGCACCGGACGGTCGCGGTGGATCTGCGCGACGACTGGATCGGCGCGCTGGAGGCCGCCGGGTTCGACCGCGCCAAGCCGACGGCGTGGATCGCCGAAGGACTGTTCGGGTACTTACCGCCCGAGGCGCAGGACCGGCTGCTCGACCAGATCACCGAGATCAGCCCGGCGGGCAGCCGGGTGGCTGCCGAGGGTGTGGTGAGTTCACCGGACGCCGACGAGGAGCAGATCCGCGAGCGGATGCAGTCCCTGCGCGAGCAGTGGCGCCAGTTCGGGTTCGACCTCGACTTCTCCGAGCTGGTCTACACCGGCGAGCGCGCCGAGGTGGCCGAGTACCTGGGCGCGCGGGGCTGGCGCACCGACACCATCACCGCCACCGATCTGTTGGCCAAGTGCGGGCTGCCGTCGGCGCAGCACGGCAGCGCCAACTTCGCCGACGTCCGGTACGTGACCGCAGTCAAGTAGGGAGCGCGCGATGGCACGCAGCGATCAGGACACCTGGGATCTGGCGTCGAGTGTGGGGGCGACCGCGACGATGGTCGCGACCGGACGGGCGGTCGCCAGCCGCGGCCCCGACGCGTTGATCGACGACCCCTACGCCGAGGCGCTCGTGCGCGCGGTCGGGGTGCCGTACTTCGTGAAGCTGCTCGACGGGGAGATCACGCTCGAGCCGGACAACGCGGCGATGCTGTCGGTGATGACCGAGGTGATGGCCGTCCGGACCCGGTTCTTCGACGACTTCTTCCTGTCATCGGGCCCGGAGGTACGGCAGGCGGTGATCCTGGCGTCGGGTCTGGACGCGCGCGCCTACCGGCTGCCGTGGCCCGACGGCACGGTGGTCTACGAGATCGATCAGCCCGAGGTCATCGAGTTCAAGACCCGCACGCTCGCCGATCTGGGCGCCACGCCGGCGGCCGAGTTGCGTCCCGTCGCGATCGATCTGCGCGACGACTGGCCCGCCGCGCTGCGGGCGGCGGGTTTCGATCCGGCGGCGCCGACGGCGTGGATCGCCGAGGGGCTGCTGATCTATCTGCCGCCCGAGGCGCAGGACCGGTTGTTCGACAACATCACCGCGCTCTCGGCGCCGGGCAGCCGGGTGGCCACCGAATTCCACCCGGACCCGTCCGCGCGGATCGGGGCGAGTTCGCAGCGCATGAGCGAGGAGTGGCGCCGCCACGGCCTGGAGTTGGACATGGCCGAGTTGTTCTACGACGGTGAGCGCAACCCGGTGGTCGAGTACCTGCGCGAGCGCGGCTGGACGGTCGACGCGCGCAGCAGGCCCGACATGTTCGCCCACTACGGGCGGCCCTTCCCCACCGGCGACGAGGTCGAAGCGCTGCGCCAGTCCTTCGCCGTCACCGCGATCAGGAATCAGGAGTAAGTCAGATGACCCGTACCGAGGGTGATACCTGGGATCTGGCGTCCAGCGTCGGTTCGACGGCGACCGGCGTGGCCGCGTCCCGCGCACTGGCGTCCAAACAGCCCGACCCGCTGATCTTCGACCCGTACGCCGATCCGTTGGTCAAGGCCGTCGGCCTGGATTACTGCAACAAGCGCGCCGACGGTGAGTTGCACGTCGAGGGCCACCCGATGCTCGACAACCGGCGCGCCTCCGAGCAGATCGCGGTGCGGACGCGGTTCTTCGACGACTTCTTCATTACCGCGACCGCGGCGGGGGTGCGGCAGGCGGTGATCCTGGCCTCGGGGCTGGACACCCGCGCGTATCGCTTGGACTGGCCGGCGGGGACCGTCGTCTACGAGATCGACCAGCCCGAGGTCATCGAGTTCAAGACCCGCACGCTGGCCGACCTCGGCGCCTCCCCCACCGCCGAACTGCGCACCGTGGCGATCGATCTGCGCGACGACTGGGCGGTCGCGCTGCGGGCCGCCGGCTTCGACCCGACCGCACCGACGGCGTGGATCGCCGAGGGGTTGTTGATCTATCTGCCACCCGAGGCGCAGGACCGGTTGTTCGACAACATCATCGCGCTGTCGGCGCCGGGCAGCCGGATCGCCACCGAGCACATGGACTTCGGGGCGAACCGCGACGCGTGGCTCCAGCGCGTGAGCGAATGGTCCAAACACGTCGGCTCGGAGATCGACCTGCTCGACCTTTTCTACACCGAGGACCGCACCGCGGCCGGTACGTATCTCGCCGAACGGGGTTGGGACATCGAGGTGCTGACGTCGGTGCAGGCGTACGCTGCCAACGGGTTCGAGTACCCCGCCGAGATGGCGGCGGTGGCGTCGGACTCCGGGTATCTGACCGCGACATTGAAGTGAGGTAGCCGATGGCCCGCTCGCACGGGGACAGCTGGGATGTGGCGTCGAGTGTGGGCGCGACGGCGGCGATGGTGGCGGCGGGCCGGGCGGTGGCGAGCCGGGATCCGCGCGGGCTGATCGACGATCCGTACGCGGCGCCGCTGGTGCGTGCGGTGGGGATCGACTTCTTCACCAAGGTGGCCGACGACGGGTTCGACGCGGCCGGTCTCGATCCGGCGACTGCGGCCGGGATTCAGGCCCGCATCGACGAGATGGCGTTGCGCACAAGGTTTTTCGACGACTACTTCCTGGAGTCGGTGGGCGCGGGTATCCGGCAGGTGGTGATCCTCGCGTCGGGTCTGGACTCGCGGTCCTACCGGCTGCCGTGGCCCGACGGCACGGTGGTCTACGAGATCGACCAGCCGGCGGTGATCGAGTTCAAGACGTCGACGCTGGCCGGCATCGGCGCCTCCCCCATCGCCCAGTTACGTCCTGTCGCAATGGATCTGCGGGAGGACTGGCCCGCCGCCCTGCAGGCGGCGGGGTTCGACAGCGCCGCGCCGACGGCGTGGTGCGCCGAGGGACTGCTGATCTACCTGCCGCCGGAGGCGCAGGATCTGCTGTTCGACAACATCACCGCGTTGAGCGCGCCGGGCAGTACGGTCGCGACCGAATACGTGCCGGGAATCCGCGATTTCGATCCCGAACAGGCCGCCGCGGCGGGCGCGCAGATGCGCGCGTTCGGGGTCGACATCGACATGCCGTCGCTGATCTACCACGGTGAACGCAAGCACGTCATGGAGTACCTGACGTCACTCGGGTGGGAGATGACCGGGCTACCGCGCGCCGACCTCTTCGCCCAGCACGGGGTTCCGTTGGTAGAGCACGAGGTCGACCCGCTGGGCGAGATCGTCTACGTCAGCGGCACGTATCAGAACCGGTAGTCCCCGAACCACATCGCACTGACGCCGCTCAGCGAGCGCTCGGCGGTGTCGACGAGGTTGAGCACCGAACGGCCGACCAGCACGCCCAGCGCATCGGGCAGCGACGCCACCGCGGGCTGCGAGGACTGCTTGGGTCGCAGGACGTCGAGGAGCGACGAGCCCGGGTAGTTGACGATCCGCACGTCGGCGTCGCGGTCCAGGCCGGCGACGGCCTTGGCGCGGTCGACGGCGGTGCGCAGGCCGCCGAGTTCGTCGACCAGTCCGCGGTCCTTGGCGTCGGCGCCGGTCCACACCCGGCCGCGGGCGACCTCGGCGACGTCGTCCACGGCGAGGCCGCGACCGTCGGCGACGCGCTCGACGAAGTCGTTGTAGAACAGGTCGGCCTCGGCTTCGACGTGCGCGCGCTGTTCGTCGGTGAACGGCGAATTCGCCGACCACGCATCGGCGTTGGCGTTGGTGCGCACCGCGTCCGAGCCGACCCCGAGCCGGTCCTTGAGTTCGCGGGCCACCAGCTTGCCGGTGACCACGCCGATCGATCCGGTGATCGTGCCGGGGTTGGCGACAATGGCGTCGGCGCCCATCGACACGTAGTAGCCGCCGGATGCGGCGACGGCGCCCATGGAGGCGACGACGGGGGTGCCGCCCTCGCGGGCGCGCAGCACCTCGCGCCAGATGGTCTCCGAGCCGGTGACCGATCCGCCGGGGCTCTCGACGCGCAGCACGATCGCGGCGACGTCCTTGTCGGCGGCGGCTTCCCGCAGGGCGGCGGCGATGGTGTCGCCACCGGCGCTCGAGCTGCCCATCGGTGTCAGGCCGGGGCCGCCGCGGCCGCTGACGATCGGGCCGTGCAGGGTCACGACCGCGATGGCGGGTTTGGCCTTGCGGCCGGGCACCGACGGTCCGCCGCCCGATGCGGTGGCGCGGGCGTAGCGGGTGAGGAACAACCGTGGCGGTGCATCGGGGCCGTCGACGTTCTGTGGCGAGATCCCTTCGGCGCCGGTGAGTTCGGCGATGCGTGCGTAGGCCTCGTCGCGGAACCCGATCCGGTCGACGAGGCCGCCCGCGGTGGCGTCGTCGCGCAGCAGCGGGGCCTTGTCGGCCAGCGCGTCGAGAGTGGCCGTGTCGAGCTTGCGTGACTCGGCGACGGCGGCGAGCACCTGCTGGTTGAGGCTCTCGATCAGCCGGCTGTCCGCTTCCCGGTGCGGTTCGGTGTAGCTGTCCTGTGTGAAAAGGTTTGCGGCGGACTTGTATTCGCCGCGGGCGGTGAACTGCGCCTCGATACCCGCCTTGTCGAGGGCGTCACGCAGGAACAGTGCGCTGGTGG
This sequence comes from Mycobacterium sp. GA-2829, assembly GCF_001499965.1. Taxonomy (GTDB): domain Bacteria; phylum Actinomycetota; class Actinomycetes; order Mycobacteriales; family Mycobacteriaceae; genus Mycobacterium. Next base: position 1,689 of record NZ_LQIT01000023.1, on the reverse strand, counting down.
CGAAACCGACCAGGCCGACGGTGCCCGACGGTTGCATCCACACCTCGCGGAAGGCGGAGGCGAGGTAGTAGGACAGGGTGCCGGGGTAGGTCTCAGCCCAGGCGACCGACGGTTTGGCGGCGCTGAACGCGGTTATGGCCTCGCGCAGTTCCTGGACCGGCGCGGCGGGAGCGGCAGAGATCTGGACGCGAGCGATGAGCCCGGCGACCCGGTCGTCCTCGGCGGCGCGGTGGATGGCGTCGACCACCTGGCGCAGCACCATGGGCCGCCCGCCGGCGGTGATCATCGCGAGCGGGTCGAATCCGCTGGTCTCCGGCGGCACCGACATCAGGTTGATCTCGAGGATGCAGCCGTTGGGGACGCCCTTGTGGCGGGCGGTGTCGACCCGTCGGACCAGGGCGCGCACGTCGTCGGGGCCGGGGATGCCGGGGAGGAAGGCGAACATACGCCCGAGGGTACCGGCGAGCGGCGGGACCGCGGCCGGGCCGCCGTACCGTGGTGACGTGCGGTTCTCGATCTCGATCCCCCAGCGCTTCCCGGACAGCTTCGACGCCGAGGGGGTGCGCAGCTATCTGGCGCGGGCCGAGGAGTTGGGTTTCGAAGGCGGATGGGTGTTGGAGCAGCCGATAGGGCCGACGCCGTTGATCGCGCCGCTGGAGCTGTTGGCGTACGCGGCGGCGTGCACCACGCGGTTGCGGCTCGGGGTGGGGGTGCTCGTGACGTCGCTGCATGATCCGTTGCAGTTGGCGGCGACGATCACCGCGGTGGACAGGCTCAGCCATGGGCGGCTCGATGTCGGGGTGGCGTCAGGGGGCGGGCGGCGCAAGTTCGCGGCGTTCGGGGTGGCGCGAGAGACCTTCGTCGGGTACTTCACCGAGGGCCTGGAGCTGATGAAGGCGGCGTGGTCGGACGACCCGCGGGTGACGTTCCAGGGGCGGTTCCGTGAGGTGGAGGATCTGCCGATCCAGCCGAAGCCGGTGCAGCGGCCGCATCCTCCGATCTGGTTCGGCGCCAACGCCCCTGCGACGCTGCGGCGGGCCGTGCGCCATGGTGACGCGTTCCTGGGCGCAGGGTCGTCGACGACGGAGAGCTTCGCCACGGCGGTGGCGACGGTGCGGCGGGAACTCGATGAACAGGGCGGCGACGCAACGCGATTCCGGATCGGCAAGCGGGTGTACCTGATGGTCGACGACGATGCGACGCGGGCCAGGGAGCGCGTACTCGAGGGGCTGCACCGGATCTACGGCAACATGGCGGGTATCGAGGCGGTGCCGGTGGCGGGTACCCCGGACGACGTCGCGCGAGGGCTGCAGGAGGTCATCGCCGCGGGCGCGCAGATGGTGCTGTGCAATCCCCTCGGCGCGACAGTCGCCGAGGATCGCGAGCAGATGGAACGCCTTGCCGCCGAGGTGCTTCCGCGACTCGGCTGACGCGCCCCTTCGACTACTCTCACCAACCCCGCGGTCGAACCTCCGCAGGACAATTCGGCTCCCCCTCAGAATGGGGGTAGTTCGTCGTTCTCGGCAGCCGCACGGGTGTTGTCGAATAGATCTGCGAGACAATCTGGTTCGCCGTCAATCTTCGGTGGCGGTGGCCTGTACTGGTCGAGGTAGGCCTGGTTGCGCGCGCGTTCGGCGGCGATGTGAGCGCGGCGTTCGGCGGCGCGGGTGCGGCGGCGTCTGGGCATCT
>NZ_LQIT01000022.1 GCF_001499965.1 Mycobacterium sp. GA-2829 | reverse complement strand
TGACCTCAAAACAAGACACCAAAAACTGGCATCAAAAAAACCACACCCCTAAACGGGAAAAAGAGGCGCGGCAAAAAAAACAACAAACAAAAACCACCAAACACACTATTGAGTTCTCAAACAACACACCCGCTCTGCAGGCAACCCCGATACTGTACTGCATCTTACCGGGGAGGTCAACCTCGTTCTCCTGGCCTTTCGGCCGGGGCGACTCGGTCGGTGTGTCACTAGAATACGCACAGGTTCCGCAGAAGCCAAAATCGCCTGGCCAGAGGCCTAATTCGCGGTGTTCCAAGGGATTTGAGCCCCCCGGCCGCGACGGCGCCCGGGCCCTACGTCACGCGCTCGATCTCCGCGCCCAGGCTCTTGAGGTTCTCCACGAACAGCGGGTAGCCCCGGTCGATGTGGAACACGTCGTGCACTTCGGTGTCGCCGTCGGCGACGAGTCCGGCGAGCACCAGGCCGGCGCCGGCGCGGATATCCGATGACCACACCGGCGCACTCGACAGCTGCGGGATACCGCGCACCACCGCGTGATGCCCATCGGTCCGCGCGTCCGCCCCGAGCCGGATCATCTCCTCGACGAACCGGAACCGTGCTTCGAAGACGTTCTCGGTGATCATCGACGTCCCGTCGGCGATCGCGGCGAGCCCGATCGCCATCGGCTGCAGATCGGTCGGGAATCCGGGGAACGGCAACGTCGCGACGTTCACCGCCTTCGGTCGCTCGTACTGCACCACCCGGAAACCGTCATCGCTCTGCGTGACGGTGGCGCCCGCGTCGTGGAGTTTGTGCAGGACCAGCTGCAGGTGTTGCGGGTCCACCCCGGTCACCGAGATGTCGCCGCGGGTCATCGCCGCGGCGATCCCCCACGTGGCGGCGACGATCCGGTCCCCGATCACCCGGTGCTCGGTGGGATACAGCCGGTCCACCCCGGTGATCGTCAATGTCGACGAACCGGCTCCGGTGATCTGGGCGCCCATCTGGTTGAGCATCGCGCACAGATCCACGACGTCGGGTTCGCGGGCGACGTTGTGGATCGTCGTCACCCCCTTGGCGAGCACCGCCGCCATCAGGATGTTCTCGGTCGCCCCCACTGACGGGAACTCCAGCTGGATCTCCGCGCCGTGCAGTTCGTCGGCCTCGGCGACCACGCACCCGTGCTCGATGTTGCAGCGCGCCCCCAGCTGGCGCAGTCCCGCCTGGTGCATGTCCAACGGCCGCGATCCGATCGCGTCCCCGCCGGGCAACGCCACCCGTGCGCGCTTACAGCGCCCGACGAGCGGGCCGAGCACACAGACCGACGCGCGGAACTGCCGGACCGCGGCGAAATCCGCGTCGTACTTCGGTTCGTCGGGCGAGGTGATCCGCACGACGTCGCCGTCGAGTTCGACCGTCGCGCCGAGACCGCGCAGCACCTCAGCCATCAGCGGCACGTCGAGGATGTCAGGGCAATTCGTGATCGTGCTCGTGCCCTCGGCGAGCAGCGATGCGGCCATCAACTTCAGCACGCTGTTCTTCGCCCCGCCGACCGCGACTTCGCCCGATAACCGGTTGCCGCCGGTCACCACGAATCGCTCGCTCACGCCGGTCAGTGTAAACAGCGGCTCCGAACCGTGTCAGTTTCCTGAGCGACCCCACACCGGCGCGCCCTAGTACGGTTTCACCATGGCCGTGCACCTGACCCGCATCTACACCCGTACCGGTGACGACGGGACGACCGGTCTGAGCGATTTCAGCCGGGTGAGCAAGAACGACCCGCGGTTGGTCGCCTACGCCGACTGTGACGAGACCAACGCCGCGATCGGCGTCGCGATCGCGTTGGGCGCGCCCCCCGAGCGACTCGCCACCGTCCTGCGTCAGATCCAGAACGACCTGTTCGACGCGGGCGCCGACCTCTCGACGCCCGTGGCCGAGAACCCCCAGTACCCGCCACTGCGGATCACCCAGCCCTACATCGACCGGCTCGAATCCTGGTGCGACGAGTTCAACGAGCCGTTGCCCGCGCTGAATTCGTTCGTATTGCCCGGCGGCACACCACTTTCGGCGCTGCTGCACGTCGCCCGGACGGTGGCGCGGCGCGCCGAACGCTCGGCGTGGGAGGCGGTGGCCGCACACGGGGACGCGATCAGCGTGCTCCCCGCGAAGTACCTCAATCGGCTGTCGGATCTGCTCTTCATCCTGTCGCGGGTCGCGAATCCCGACGGCGACGTGCTCTGGAAGCCCGGCGCGGATCAGTAACTGCGTCGCCGGGCGCGCGGTGACGGCCGCGATTCGAGCCAGGACAGGAATGCGGTCAAAGCCCCGCGGTCCAACGCGATCTCGTATCCGCGCCTGCGCTCGGGGCTGGTGTCACGGAGTTCGAGCACGACGATCTCGTCGGTCATGATGTCGAATTCGTCACCACGCGGACTGCGCCGCGACACGATCTCCAGACCCCGCCGGCTCAACCGGCGGTCGGGCCACCAGCGCAGGCTCGACACCCGGTAGAAACCTGCCTCGCCACCGCGGTAGCGCATGACCCCGTGCCGCCAGCCGTGACCGCCGACGGCGGGCACATCACGCAGAATCGCCGCGGTGCCACCGACCTGACGGAGCTTCCACAGGCGGTAACACAACGCGGCGACGACGACGAGCAGCACACCGATGAGCGCGGCCATGCCCCACATGGACGCGCTCATCCGGTGTGCCGTCAGTCGAGCTGGCCGAGCGCGCGGAGCCGCGCGCGCCCGCGCGCGGCCGTCGCCGGGTCGTCGGATTCGGAATCGCGGCGAGCCTCGTCGGCGTTGATCTCCGACTCGAGCTCGGCGCTCTCGGCGAGGATGATCACGCCCGACTCGGTCACGGACATGAACCCGCCGCCGACCGCGACGCGCAGATCGTCCTCACCCTCGCGTTCCACGCGGACCATCGCGTCGTCGACGAGCTGCGCCACCAACGGGATGTGCCGCGGCAGGACGCCGATCTCGCCGGCGGTGGTGCGGGTGAAGACGAAAGTCGCCTTGCCCGACCAGATCTCCCGCTCGACGGCGACGATGTCTACGTCAAGGTCGGCCATCGTCAGGCGTCCTTGTCTGCGTCGTCACCCTTGGAGTCGCTCTTGGAATCGCTCTGGGCCGGGGCGCCGTCGCCGGAGGTGTCCTCCATCTTGGCGCCGAGGCTCTCGGCCTTGCGCTGCAGATCCTCGAGGCCACCGATGAGGAAGAACGCCTGCTCGGGCAGGTGGTCGAAATCGCCCTTGGACAGCTTGTCGAACGCCTCGATGGTCTCCTTGAGCGGAACCGTCGAACCCGGCTGGCCGGTGAACTGCTCGGCCGCCATCATGTTCTGGCTCAGGAAGCGCTCGATACGACGTGCGCGTTGCACCAGCTGCTTGTCCTCCTCGGCGAGTTCGTCGATACCGAGGATGGCGATGATGTCCTGAAGGTCCTTGTAGCGCTGCAGGATTCGGATGACTTCCTGCGCCACGCGGTAGTGCTCGTCACCGACGACCGACGGGTCGAGAATGGTCGAGCTCGACGCCAGCGGATCCACCGCCGGGAAGATGCCCTTCGAGAACACCGAACGGCTGAGCTCCGTGGTCGCGTCGAGGTGCGCGAACGTGGTGGCCGGGGCCGGGTCGGTGTAGTCGTCGGCGGGCACGTACACGGCCTGCATCGAGGTGATCGAACGGCCACGCGTCGAGGTGATGCGCTCCTGGAGCTCACCCATCTCGTCGGCCAGGGTCGGCTGGTAACCCACCGCGGACGGCATACGACCGAGCAGCGTGGACACCTCGGAACCGGCCTGGGTGAACCGGAAGATGTTGTCGATGAACAGCAGCACGTCCTGCTGCTTCTCGTCGCGGAAGTACTCGGCCATGGTCAGCGCCGACAGGGCGACGCGCATACGCGTGCCGGGCGGCTCGTCCATCTGGCCGAACACCAGGGCGGTGTCCTTGAGCACGTTCGCGTCGCCGAGCTCGACCCACAGGTCGTTGCCCTCACGGGTGCGCTCACCCACACCGGCGAACACCGAGGTGCCACCGAAGTTGCGGGCGATACGGTTGATCATCTCCTGGATGAGCACCGTCTTGCCCACGCCCGCGCCGCCGAACAGGGCGATCTTGCCGCCGCGGACGTACGGGGTGAGCAGGTCGACGACCTTCAGACCGGTCTCGAGCATCTCGGTGCGGGGCTCGAGCTCGTCGAAGGCCGGCGGCTTGCGGTGGATGGACCACTTCTCGAAGTCCTTGCCGTAGCCGGGATCGTCGAGGCAGTCGCCGAGGGCGTTGAACACGTGGCCCTTGACGCCTTCGCCGACAGGCACGGAGATCGAGGCGCCGGTGTCCTTGACGTCGACGCCGCGGACCAGACCGTCGGTCGGCTGCAGCGAGATGCAGCGCACCAGGTTGTCACCGAGGTGCTGGGCGACCTCGAGCGTCAGGGTCTTGGAGAGGTCCTTGTAGCTGATCTCCGCGTGCAGCGCGTTGAACAGCTCCGGGACGGAACCGCGCGGGAACTCGACGTCGACGACGGGGCCGGTGACCCGGACGACGCGCCCCGTGTCGGTGCTGGTTGCTTTTTCGGCAGTAGCAGTCATGTCTTTCTTCGCTTTCTGGGGCTACTTCTTGGCGGCGTCCGCGAGCGCGTTCGCGCCACCGACGATTTCGCTGATTTCCTGCGTGATCTGGGACTGCCGTTCGCGGTTGGCCATCAGCGTCAGGTCCGTGATCAAGTCGTCGGCGTTGTCCGACGCCGACTTCATGGCGCGCCGGCGCGAAGCCGACTCCGATGCCGCCGCCTCGAGCAGCGCGGCGAAGATGCGGGTCGAGACGTACCGCGGGAGGAGTGCGTCGAACAGCGTCTCGGCACTCGGCTCGAACGAGAACAGCGTGTGCGGCGTGTTGTCGTCCTCTTCGCTGTACTCCACGACCATCGGCGCGATCCGCCGTGCGACCGCCGACTGCGAGAGCATCGAGCGGAACTCGGTGAACACGATGTGCAGTTCGTCGAGACCGAGAATGCCGTCGGCGCCGGCGTCATCGCCCTCGTCGTCCACCCCCGCCATGAACGCCGAGACCAGCGTCTCGGCGATCTCCTGGGCGTTCTCGTAATCGGGCCGCTCGGAGAAGCCGGACCACGATTCGACGACGTCCCAGTTGCGGAAGCTGTAGTAGCCGAGCGCTTTACGCCCGACCGTGTACAGCACCGGCTCCTTGCCCTCCTCGCGCAGCAGCGAGAAGAGCTCCTCGGAACGACGGAATACGTTGGCGTTGTACGCACCCGCCAGACCGCGATCCGACGACACCACCAGCACACCCGCGCGCCGGGGCCGCTCGCGCTCGACGAGCAGCGGGTGGTCCAGTGCGCTGGCGCTCGCGAGCTCGGTCAGCATGTTGGTGATCTCGCGGTCGTACGGCCGGGCCGCCTCGACGCGGGCCTGGGCCTTGGCGATGCGCGACGTAGCGATCAGCTCCTGGGCCTTGGTGATCTTCTTGATCGACCCGGCGGAGCGGATGCGGCCGCGCAGTTCGCGCAGTGTGGCAGCCATGGATTCCTAGTGCCTTACTTCTTCTTCGGGGCGGGCTTGCGGACCTTGACCGATTCCTTCTCGAGATCCTCTTCGTCGAGCGCGTCGACGTTCTCGTCCGGCACGACCGACTCACCGGTCGAGCTCGAGAAGCCCTTCTTGAACTCGTTGACCACGTCGGCCAGCTTGTTCTCGAGCTCCTCGGAGAGCTTCTTGCTCTCGCGGATCTCCTTGAGGATCTCGTCCTTCGAGGACCGCACGTGCTCGAGCAGTTCCTGCTCGAAGCGCTGCACGTCCTCGACCGGCACCGAGTCGAGGTGACCACGGGTGCCGAGGAAGATCGCCACGACCTGGTCCTCGACCGGCATCGGGCTGTTCTGCGGCTGCTTGAGCAGCTCAACGAGGCGGGCGCCACGATCCAGCTGCTTCTTCGACGCCTCGTCGAGATCGGAGGCGAAGGCCGCGAAGGACTCCAGCTCGCGGTACTGCGACAGGTCGAGGCGCAGCGAGCCCGCGACCTCTTTCATCGCCTTGATCTGCGCGGCGCCACCGACGCGGGACACCGACACACCGACGTTGATGGCCGGGCGCACACCCTGGTTGAACAGGTCGGTCTCGAGGAAGCACTGACCGTCGGTGATCGAGATGACGTTGGTCGGGATGTAGGCCGAGATGTCGTTGGCCTTGGTCTCGATGATCGGCAGACCGGTCAACGAACCGCCACCGAGCTCGTCGGACAGCTTCGCGCAACGCTCCAGCAGACGCGAGTGCAGGTAGAAGACGTCACCCGGGTAGGCCTCGCGACCCGGCGGGCGGCGCAGCAGCAGCGAGATGGCGCGGTAGGCCTCGGCCTGCTTGGTCAGATCGTCGAACACGATCAGGACGTGCTTGCCGTCGTACATCCAGTGCTGGGCGATCGCCGAACCGGTGTAGGGCGCAAGCCATTTGAAGCCGGCGGAGTCCGACGCGGGGGCCGCAACGATGGTGGTGTAGTCCATCGCGCCACCCTCCTCGAGGGTGCGGCGCACGCTGGCGATCGTGGTGCCCTTCTGGCCGATCGCGACGTACACGCAGCGGACCTGCTGCTTGGGATCGCCGGTCTCCCACGCCTCACGCTGGTTGAGGATGGTGTCGACGGCGACGGCGGTCTTACCCGTCTTGCGGTCGCCGATGATCAGCTGGCGCTGACCGCGGCCGATCGGGGTCTGGGAGTCGATGGCCTTGATGCCGGTCTGCAGCGGCTCGCTCACGCTCTGCCGCTGCACCACCGAGGGCGCCTGCAGTTCCAGGGCGCGGCGTTCGGTGGTCTCGATGTCGCCGCGGCCGTCGATCGGCTGACCGAGCGGGTTGACCACGCGGCCCAGGAAGCCGTCGCCGACGGGCACCGACAGCACGTCGCCGGTCCGCTTGACCTGCTGGCCCTCTTCGATCTTCTCGAAGTCGCCCAGCACGACCGCGCCGATGCTGTGCTCGTCCAGGTTCATCGCGACACCCAGGACACCGCCGGGGAACTCGAGGAGTTCCTGCGTCATCACCGAGGGCAGGCCCTCGATGTGCGCGATACCGTCGCCCGCGTCGATGACGGTGCCGATCTCTTCGCGCTCGGTGTCGGTGGCGAAGTTGGCGACATAGTCCTCGATCGCCCCTTGGATGTCAGCAGCCGAGATAGTCAACTCTGCCATGGGTTGTTCCTGCCTTTGTCTTGAGTCTGGTGGGGTTCTTCAGTTAGTCGGGCAGCTGGGTCTGCGCCGAGGCCAGTCGCGACGCCAGTGACCCGTCGATCACCTCGTCGCCCACGGCGATGGTGAGACCGCCGAGCATGTCGGGATCGACGTGCAGCTGCACCGAGGCGGGGCGACCGTAGATGCGGCCGAGCACCTCGGACAGCCGCGTGCGCTGGGCGTCGCCGAGCTCGGCGGCGGCGGTGACGTGGGCGACGACCTCGCCGCGTCGCGCGACCGCGAGCTCGGCCAGGTCGCGGACCGCTTCGTCGGCGCGTTCGCCGTGCAGCAGTTCCACGGTCTGGGCCAGCAGCGCCCTGGTGGTCGCACTCGCCTGGTTCTCGAGGAGCCGGTCGAGCAGCCCGAGCCTGCCGTCGATCGGGGTGGTGTAGTCGCTGAGCAGCGCACTGAGCCGCGACTCGGAGTCCAGGATCCGGCTGAACCGGAACAGCTGGTCTTCGACCTCGTTGGTCTCGTCGTTGCGCTCTGCCCGCACCAGCAGCGCGAGGCGCGCCACGTACCGCACGGCGAACTGGAGATCGGACTCGTCCGACCACCGTTGCGCCACTGCGGTTTTCACGATCTCCAGCGCGGTGTCGGAGACCTTGCCGGACAGCACCGCCTCGGCCAGGTTCGCCTTGGGCGCACCGCTCTCGGTGGGTTCGGCGAAGTGCTTGGTCAGCACGGGCTCGGCCGTGAGCAGCTTCGCCACCGCGGCCAGGTCGCCACCGAGGCCGGTCAGACCGTCGGCGTCCACTCCCCCGGTGAGCTCGTCGAACCGCGACACCAGCGCATTGAGCGAATCCCGGCTCGTGGAGCGCAGTTTCGTGTTCGCGGCGGCGTCGTGCGCGGTCTCGGACGGCGCCATCGCGTCGAGTTCGTCGAGGAACCTGTCCACCGTCGCCGCGCGGTTGTCGTCGTCGGAGACGTGTTCGCGCACGAGTTCGCGTGCCCGGGCGACCGATTCGGTACCGAGGTGGGCACGCAATTCGCGGATCAGCTGCTGGCGCAGCAGCTGCACCTGGGCCTCACCCTGCACCTTGATGCGCTCGACCTCGGCGTCGGCCTGGGCCCGCATCTGCTCGGCGATCTTCTCGGCGTCGGCGCGGGCCTCTTCGACCACGCGCTTGGCGTCCGCCTCGGCGTCCTTGACCGCCTTCGCGTGCTGCTGATCCGCCTGGGCGACCTTGTTCGCCGCCGTCGCGCTCTCCTCGAGCTGACGCCGCACCGTCTCCTGCTGCGCGGTCATCATGCGGCGCACGGGCGGCACGACGAAACGCACGAGCAGGAACACGATGACCGCGAACCCGATGAGCTGACCGATGAATGTCGACATCCGCTACCGTCCCTGGCTCGTCGCGGCCGCGCTGGTGACATCGACGCCGAGGACGCGGCTGGCCAGCGTGGCCGACAGCGTCTCGATCGACGACTGCAGTTCGGCCGCCGTCTGCTGACCCTGCCGGGACAGCTCTTCGTTGGTCTTCTGCAGCGTGGCCGCCGACTCCTCGCTGGCGCGGGACCGCATGTCCTCGAGGATCTTGCGTCCCTCGCCGCGGGCCTCGTCCCGGATGGACGAGGCGTCACGGCGTGCCTTGCCCATCACCTTGTTGGAGTCCGCCTGCGCGGCGGCGAACAACTCCGCCGACTTGCGGTTGTCCTCAACCGTCTTGGTGACCATCGCTTCGCGCTCATGCAGCACCTTGCTGATCGGCGGCACCACCCATTTGGCGATGACACCCAACACGATCAGGAAGATGAGCAGCACGAAGAAGAAGGTGCCGTTGGGGATGAGGAAGTTGCTTCCTCCCCCACCTTCCTCCGCGGCCAAGATGGTCGTGCTCAGGTCACCCATGACTGAAGATTCCAATACCGACTAAGCGACCGGGGTGGCGAAGACGAACAGCGCCATGAAGGCCAGGTTGATGAAGTACGCCGCCTCGACCAGACCGACCGTGATGAAGAACGGGGTGAACAGGCGACCCTGGGCCTCGGGCTGGCGGGCGATGCCGGCGATCAGCGCGTTACCGGCGATACCGTCACCGATACCGGCGCCGATGGCGCCACCGGCCATGATCAGTCCACCACCGATGAGCGCGCCGGCAGCGATTGTGGGATCCATACTTATCCTCCTTGATAACTGGTAGTCGCCTACCAGGACGTGGGTCGAGCGTTGATTTCGAGCAGTCGTGCAGGTCAGTCGTGGTGCTCGTCGAGCTCCATCGACTGGCTGAAGTACAGGATGGTCAGCAGGGCGAAGATGAACGCCTGGATCGCACCGACGAACAGGTCGAAGCTCTTCCAGATCGCGTTGGGCGCCCACATGATCCACGGCGGGAACAGCGCGATCAGGGCGACCAGGATGCCGCCGGCGAAGATGTTGCCGAAGAGTCGCAGCGACAGCGAGATCGGCTTGGCGAGTTCCTCGACCAGGTTGATCGGCGCGAGCACCGCGACGTGGCCCTTGAGGAGTTTCTTCGGGTGGCCCAGCAGACCGCGGCGCCAGAACCCGGCGGCGTGGTAGGCGATGAACACGAACAGCGCCAGCGCGAGCACGAAGTTGATGTCGGACGCCGCGGGCTTGAGCACCTCGTGGATCGCGCCGGTCTCGTCCTTGTACTGCCACGGGAACACCGACAGCCAGTTGGCGATCAGGATGAACGCGAAGAGCGTGACGGCCAGCGGCAGGACGAAGCCGGCGACCCGCATCCCGATGGCGGCCTCGATCTGGTTGCGCATCTGGACCGTCAGCGTCTCCCAGAACAACTGCACGCCATTGGGCACCCCGGTGGAGGTGACCTTCGCGCGCAGGAAGAACGCCAGCCCGAGCACGATCGCCGCGGCGATCGCGGTGGACAGGATCGTGTCGGTGTTGACCGTCAGCCCGAACCAGTTGGCCTCCGTGTGGTGACCGACCTGAATACCGCTCTCGGCGGCGAGGAACGTCTGCGTCATTGCTGTGGAGTCTCTCCTTCGAGTCCGTCAGCGGCTTGGGCTTTGAGCTTCTTGACCACCGGCAGCGTCGTCGACGCCACCAGGATCACCTGGAACAGGGCCATCCCGAACACCACGCCGAGGCCCTGGGGCTTGAAGACGTAGGCGATGGTCAGCCCGATCACGGTCATGATCAGCAGGCGGGTGGCCGAGTTCATGGCCATGTTGCGTTTGAGGGGGTGGTCCTTGGCGGTGATCGACTGCACCGAGCGCTGGATCATCACGGCGTTGGTGAGCCCGAGCGCCAGGCCGATCGCGAAGAACAGACCCACCATGGGGACGCCGAGCAGGGCGGCGGCCACGGCCGCCGCGGCGGCGAGGAGGACACAGATGACGAGGAGACGGACAGGCCGGAAGGCCACTGCCGGCAACACCAACGGCGCGTCTTGCGCTGGCGTCGTCACTGCTTCACCTCACTCCGTTGGTGGAAGAACCCGGTCCGATTCCTGTGAGTAACCTGCCGAGCGTATCGGAGGGCTACGGGCTCGCTGGAATCACCCAAGGGGTACTCCCTTTTTGTCGGTCTGAAACGGCCCGAATCGGTGCGAATCCGACGGGCCGGTGGCCGGCAACCCGCGAGGTGTGAAACTTGCCCTGGCTGGGTTCTAGCAGCACGTTACCACATGGTAGGCAGCCCTAAACGGGGCCTACTACTTTTCGTCGTACACGCTCTCCGCTGCCACTTCTCGGCGCCGGACCAGTGGAACGAGGGTCACCACGACGGCCACCGCGGTCGCGCCGAGCATGACCATTCCGGTGTGCCGGGGATCGAAGAATATGGTGCTCGCCGCACCGAGGGCGACGATGCCGACCCACATGTAGATCAGCAGCACCACGCGGCGGTGGGAGTGGCCGATCTCCAGCAACCGGTGGTGCAGATGCATCTTGTCGGGGCTGAACGGGCTGAGGCCCGCGCGGGTGCGCCGGATGATCGCCAGCAACATGTCCAGCGCCGGGACGAACATGACGGCGACGACCAGCAGGAAGGGCGACAGCAACGCGAACACGTCGCGGGCGCCGTACGCCGTCTGGGAAATGGGCCCGGCCGCCGTGGTCGAGGCCGCGGCCAGCATGAGGCCGATCAGCATCGACCCCGAGTCCCCCATGAAGATCCTGGCCTTGTGGAAGTTGTGCGGCAGAAAGCCAAGACAGGCCCCGGCGAGCACCACCGAGATGACCGCGGGCGGGTAGAACAGCACATCGCCGCCGTGATCACGCAACAGCCCGACGGAGAACAGGCAGATGGCCAGCGCCGTGATCAACCCCAGCCCGGCCGCGAGTCCGTCGAGTCCGTCGACGAAGTTCATCGCGTTCACGATCGCCACCGTGAGCGCCAGCGTCAGCAGGATCGAGGCGACCTGGTCGAGCACGATGGTGCCGACGCCGCCGATGGGGATGTACAGCACGCTCCACGCCACCCCCATGGTGACCATCACGCTGGCCGCGGTGAGCTGGCCGGCGAACTTGGTGAGCGCGTCGAGTCCCCACCGGTCGTCGATCAGCCCGATCGCCATGATGAGCCCGCCGGCGACCACGACCGCGGGCATACCGGTGGAGTAGACGAAACCGCGGGTGAGCGCGGGCAGTTGGGAGGCCAGCAGTACCGCCGCGGCGACGCCGACGTACATCGCCAGCCCGCCCATCCGCGGAGTGGGCTCCACATGCACGTCGCGCTCACGCGGGTAGGCCACCGCACCCAGCCGCGTGGCGAGGACACGGACCCACCCGGTGGCGAAGTAGGTGATGATCGCGGCCGTCAGGCCGACGAGGACGAGCTCGCGCAGCGGCACGCCCGCGCCGCGATCGGAGAGCGCAAGGTACTCGACCATCACCGCGAAACGTTACTGCACGCAGCTGTGGTCACTGCGTGAGCAGGCTTTCGGTGTTGACCCCGAGGACCTCGGCGACGGCCTCGGCGGTGACGGGCCCGGTGCGCAGGATGCGTGGGTGGGCGCCGCTGAGGTCGACGATCGTCGACGCCGCCTGCTGTTCGGACGGACCGGCGTCGAGATAGACGTCGACCAGGTCGCCGAGCTGCTCGCGCGCGTCGGCCGCCGACACCGCGGCGGGCCGGCCGGAGATGTTGGCGCTCGACACGGCCATCGGGCCGACCTCGCGCAGCAGCTCGATTGCGACCGGGTGCAGCGGCATCCGCAGCATCACCGTGCCGTGCGCATCGCCGAGATCCCAGGGCAGCGAGGGCGCCTGCCGCACCACCAGGCTCAGCGCGCCCGGCCAGAACGCGCGGATCAGTTCCCGCGCGGTGTGCGGCACCGTGTAGACGAGGCCCTCGATGGTGTGCCACGAGCCGACCAGCACCGGCACCGGCATGTCCCGGCCGCGGCCCTTGGCGGCCAGCAGTGCGGCGACGGCCTCGTTGTTGAACGCGTCGGCGCCGATGCCGTAGACGGTGTCGGTGGGCAACACCACCAGCCCGCCGTCTTTGAGCGCGCTGACGGCGGCCGCGATACCGGTCGCCCGGTTGTCGGGGTCGGTGCAGTCGAACAGTTGGGTCATCGCGCCTCCGGGGTGGCAGTGGTGGCCGGTCGACGCCGGGCGGTGACGAAGCGCGGGCGGCCGGTCAGGTCGGTGTGGGTGGTCACGCCGTCGAAAACAGCGTCCCCGAGAGCAGCGTCCTCGAAAACAGTGCCGGTGCGGCGGAAGGCCGCCGCCGTGAGTTCCGAGGTGGTGTCGTCGTGTTCGACCGCGACGCGGCCGCCGGACCGCAGCCAGCGCTGCGCGAGGCCGACGATCGCGTCGATCACCACCATGCCGTCGGGTCCGCCGAACAGCGCCTGGGGCGGATCGTGTTCGGCGACCTCGGGGTCGAGGGCGGCCCCCTCGGGGATGTAGGGCGGGTTGGCGACGACGAGGTCGACGGCACCGTCGAGGTCCGGGCGCAGGTCGGCCGCGGTGACGTCGGCGTCGAGCAGTTCCACGTCGCTGCCTGCGAGGTTGCGGCGGGCGTAGCCGAGCGCGTCGGCGGAGTTCTCGACGGCGATCACCCGCGCCTTCGGCAACGCGGTCGCGATCGCCAACGCCAGCGCTCCCGAGCCGGTGCACAGGTCGACGATCAGCGGCTCGTCCGGAAGTGCCTGGCGGACAACCCATTCGAAGAGCGCCTCGGTCTCCGGGCGCGGGATGAAGACCCCCGGACCGACGCTGACCTGCACCGGCCCGAACGCCGCCGTGCCGGTGAGGTGCTGCAGCGGGATGCGCTTCGCGCGGGCCGACACGAGGTCGGCGAAGCGGATGCCGAAGTCCGGCGGGAGGTCGGCGAACATCAGTCGCCCGCGGTCGGTGCCCGCCGCGTGCGCGGCCAGCAGTTCCGCGTCCACCCGAGCCGAGGCGACCCCGGCCGCGGCCAGCACCGCCGCGGCCTCGTCGATGACCTGGCGCAGCGATGACGCCGGCGCCCGGGTCATGAGCTCTGCAGTCGCGCCTGTTTGTCGGCGGCCGCCAGCGCGTCGAACAGCGGGTCGAGATCGCCGTCGAGCACCTGGTCGAGGTTGTGCGCCTTGAAGTTGATGCGGTGGTCGGCGATCCGGTTCTCCGGGAAGTTGTACGTACGGATCCGCTCGCTGCGGTCGACGGTGCGGATCTGGCTGGCGCGGTCGGCCGACGCATCGGCCGAGGCCTGCTCCTCGGCGAGCGACTGCAACCGGGCGGCGAGCACCTGCATGGCACGCGCCTTGTTCTGCAGCTGAGAGCGTTCGTTCTGGCAGGTGACGACGATGCCGGTCGGCAGGTGGGTGATCCGCACGGCCGAGTCGGTGGTGTTGACGCCCTGACCGCCCTTACCCGAGGACCGGTAGACGTCGATGCGCAGGTCGGACTCGTCGATCTGGACCTGTTCGACCTCTTCGGGTTCGGGGTAGACGAGCACGCCGGCCGCCGACGTGTGGACGCGGCCCTGCGATTCGGTGACCGGCACCCGTTGCACGCGGTGCACGCCGCCTTCGAACTTCAGCCGCGACCACACGCCGTCGGCGGTGTCGCCCTTGCTGCGGATCGACAGCGTCGCGTCCTTGTACCCGCCGAGGTCGGAGGTGGTCTCGTCGAGCAGCGTGACGGTCCAGCCGTGCCGCTCGGCGTAGCGGATGTACATGCGGGCGAGGTCCGCGGCGAACAGCGCCGATTCCTCGCCGCCCTCGCCGGATTTCACCTCGAGGACGATGTCGTCGGCGTCGTGCGGGTCGCGCGGCGCCAGCAGATCCGACAGCTGGGTCTCGAGCGCGTCGACCGTGGCCTCTAGTTCGGGGACCTCCGCGGCGAACGACGCGTCGTCGGCGGCCAGTTCGCGGGCGGCTTCGAGGTCGCCGCGGGCCGCTTCCAGCTTGCGGTAGGTGGTGACGATCGGTGCGAGCTGCGCGAACCGGCGACCGGCCTTGCGGGCTCTGCCCGCGTCGGCGTGCAGCGCGGGGTCGGCGAGCTGACGCTCCAGGTCGGCGTGCTCGGCGAGCAGCGCGTCAATCGCGGCGGTGGGAGCACTCATCGCGACCTCCTTCCCCGAAGACGTGCCCGAACGCAAACCGACGCCCGGCCTGCGCGCGCGGCGGCAGGAACGGGCGTCGGATCGGTAGCTACTTGTTGCGCTTGCCGTAACGCTTCTCGAAGCGCGCGACGCGGCCGCCGCTGTCGAGGATCTTCTGCTTACCCGTGTAGAACGGGTGGCACTGCGAGCAGACCTCGACGACGATGTTGCCGCTCTGCTTGGTGCTGCGCGTGGTGAACGAGTTGCCACAGCCGCACTGGACCGTGGTCTCGACGTAGTCGGGGTGAATACCCGTCTTCATTGGTGTCCTCTTCGATCGTGGCCGCCGGGTCGCCCGCTCATGACCTGCGATGAGGTGGGCGTGAACCGGAACCGAGGGTGTGACTAGCGGAAATTATGCCAGGCCGACCGCCAAGAGCCTAAACGCGTGGCGCGACCGCGCTATTCCGACCCGAAAGCGCCAACACGATGTCGCGGATCGGAGCCTCGATGACGCGGCCCTCCCCCACGGCGACGTCGGCGTCGGTCGCCTGAAGCCGCGTTCCGGCGAACCGTTTGCGCGCGTGGTACGGGAAACCCATGCTCCACAGCCGCCGTGCGGCGACCACCGCGAGCGGGGTTGGCATCTGCCGGTCGACGCCGAGCGGGATCGCGATGTCCTGGGTGTGGACGAGCACGTCGGTCAGCGGGTCGGCGACCGCGGTCCCGGGCGGCCTGCGCCGGTTCCCCACCATCGCGCGCAGCGCCGCGACGAGTTCGTCCGGACCACGGGGGTCCTCGCGCGCCAGCCGGGACACCATGGCGTTGAAGCGGAACCCCGACTTCACCGTCTCCAGCGCCATGCGCGGCCGGCTCTCCGTCGAATGGGTGAGATGGGCGGCGACCTCGCGGACCGACCAGCCCTCGCACAGCGACGGTGTGGCCCACTGGTCGGCGGTCAGCGTGTCGAGGAAGTCGGCGAGCGCGGCGCGTTGAGCGTCGATGTGCGTCCAGATC
This sequence comes from Mycobacterium sp. GA-2829, assembly GCF_001499965.1. Lineage (GTDB taxonomy): Bacteria > Actinomycetota > Actinomycetes > Mycobacteriales > Mycobacteriaceae > Mycobacterium. The sequence continues at coordinate 71,964 of NZ_LQIT01000022.1, read as the reverse complement.
TCGGCGTCGTCCACGATGCCCCCCTTTGGTCAGGTTCCCTGACTAAAATAGTCAGGACTCCGTACTAAAGTCAACGGTGTGGCCGAAGCCCCGAGCGTGGTGATGCTGATGTTCGTCGCCCACCGCGCCGCGGAGACGCGGGTGCACGATGCCCTGCACGCCGCCGGGTTCGACGACGTCACGCCGGCGCAAAGCCGGATCGGACAACGGCTGCGCCCCGACGGGATCCGGATCACCGACCTGGCCGACGAGGCCCGGGTCACCAAGCAGACCGCCGCCGCGTTGGTCACCGAGTTGGAGCGCGCGGGCTACGTCGTCCGGCGGCCCGATCCCACCGACGCACGGGCGCGGCTGGTGCTGCTCACCGAGCGCGGGCGACGGTTGTGCGCCGCGGCGGCGGCCGAACTCGAGAAGGTCGAACAGGAGTGGCGCGCGCACCTGGGCGCGCGGGAGTTCGACCGGTTGCGCGAAGCGATGGTGTCGCTGCGCGAGATCACCGACCCGTACCGCTGAGCACCCGGTACGACGCCCTGTCGCGTCTCCACAGCAGCCGGCCGCGCGGTTCGGTGCCCATGGCGACCAGTTCGCGCTTGAGGATCTTGTTGGTCGCGGTGCTCGGCAGGTCGTCGGCGATCCACACGTAGCGCGGCCGGCCCTTCGGCGAGAGGTCGCGCTGGGCGGCCAGGAACTCCTCGAACTCCTCGGGGGTCAGTTTCGCGTCGTCCTGCAGTACGACCGCGGCCATGACCTGGTCGCCGACGTGTTCGTCGGGCACCGGGTAGACGGCCACCCGGTTGATCGCGGGCAGCCGCAGCAGGATCCGCTCGATGGGCGCCGCGGTGAGGTTCTCGCCGTCCACCCGCATCCAGTCCCCCGTGCGGCCGGCCAGGTAGATCCACCCGTCGGCGTCGCGGTAGGCGAGATCACCCGACCAGTACATCCCGTGGCGCATCCGCTCGTCGGTGGCGCCGGGGTCGTTGTAGTAGCCGCGGAACAGGCCGCCGCCGGTGGTGTTGACCAGTTCACCGACGGCGGTGTCGGCGTTGAGCAGCGCACCGTTGGCGTCGAAGCGGGCGACCTCGCACTCCTGGAGTGTGTCGGGGTCGTGGATCGCCACGCCGGGGAAACCCTTGCCGATCGAACCGTGCGGGCAGTCGTCGGGCCGGGTGATGATGACCGCGGTCTCGGTGGAACCGAACCCGTCCCACACCGTGCAGCCGAACCGGCGGCCGAACGCCTCGATGTCCCGGTCGGCGGCTTCGTTGCCGAACGCGATGCGCAACGGGTTGTCGTGGTCGTCGGGCTTCTCGGTCGTGGCCAGGATGTAGGCCAGCGGTTTGCCGACGTAGTTCATGTAGGTGGCGCCGTAGCGGCGGATGTCGTCGAGGAACCGTGAGGCCGAGAAGGCCGCGGGCGCCATCGTCGCGCCCGCCCCGATCGCGACGCTCCACCCCGCGTACACGGCGTTGGAGTGGAACAGCGGCATGGCCAGGTAGCAGACGTCGGCCTCGGTCAGCCCGTATCGCTCGACCAGCGCGCTGCCCGCGAACAGCACCATCGCGTGCGGTACCTGGACGGCCTTGGGCTCCCCGCTGGTGCCCGAGGTGAAGATCATCATGAACGTGTCGTCGGCGACGACCTCGCGGTGCGGGACGAGCGGGGGCGCATCGGCCAGTCGCCGCGCCCAGTCGTCGGCCGCGGTGTCGAACACGGCGACCCCGGGCAGGTCGAGGCCGTCGATGAGTCCGCGGTGTTCGGGGTTGACCAGCAGGATTTGGCAGTCCACCCGGGCGATGTCGCGGGCCAGGGCCTCGCCGCGCCGGGTGGTGTTGACGCCGCACAGTACGTACCCACCGAGCGCGGCGGCCGCCAGCGCGGTGAGCATGTCTGGGGTGTTGCCGAGCAGCACGCCGACGTGCAGGGGCCGGCCGGGGTCCGCGGCCGCGATGACGGCGGCGGCCTGGCGGGAGGCGTCCTCGATGTGCTCACGCCAGGTCCAGCTGCGGTCGCCGTAGCGGATCGCCACGCCGTCGGAATCGGCGCGTTCGCGCAACAGTCCCTGCAGCGTGTCCGGCACGGGCCCACCTCATCCCTCGAGTGAACAGATTCGCAAATGTGTCTACCATGTTCGGCCTGCCCACCGTGGCGCAACGCCTGTAGCAGAATGCACACGTCGCGGTTGCCTGCGCGGCGGAATGCGCGAAGGAGGACCCGAACCCGGTGACGACGACCACGCCCCCGCAAACGGTGCGCGACCGCCTGATCGACGCCGCGGAAGCCTGCTTGCGCGCCAAGGGAATTCGCGCCACCACGGTCTCCGAGGTCGCCGAGTCCGCCGGGGTCTCCCGCGGATGGCTGTACCGACACTTCCCGGACAAGGCGTCGCTGCTGGGCGCGGCGATCGTGCGCCTCGACGAGGCGTACTGGTCGGAGGCGCACGCGCTGCTCGAACCCATCGACGGGCTCGCCGCCCAGATCGTCGCCGGCATCCGGCACGGGCGTCGCGCCTACGACGACCCCGGCGCCCTGCTCATGAAGCTGCGGCTGGAGGAACCCGAGGAGTTCGCCGCCTGTGCCGGAGCCGGCGTCCAGGGTTTGGTGCCCGACCTGGCCGAATTCTGGAGCCGCTACCTGCTCGCCGCCCGCGACCGCGGCGAGATCCACTCGGCCACCGACATCCCCGAAGCCTCGGAATGGGTGGCGCGGTCGCTGATCTCACTGGCCACGGTGCCGGGCAACACGCTCGACCCCGGCGACCCGGTCGCGCTGCTGCGCCACGTCCGGCGCTATGTGATGCCGGGTCTCACGACGGCCCCCGTCGACTGACCGACAAGCGAAAAGGCCCCCACCCGCTGAGAGCGGTGGGGGCCTTCTCGTACGACGGGTCAGTCGTTGTCGGACCCGGGTGCGGTCTTGGAGACCTGCACCAGGAACTCGTAGTTCGTCTTGGTCTTGCGCAGCTGGCTCATCAGCAGATCGATGGCCTGATGGCTGTCGAGACCCGACAGCACGCGGCGCAGCTTGTGCACGATCGCGAACTCGTCGGGGCCGAGCAGCAGCTCGTCCTTGCGGGTGCCCGACGGGTTGACGTCCACGGCCGGGAACACCCGGCGCTCGGCGATCTTGCGATCGAGCTTGAGCTCGGCGTTACCCGTGCCCTTGAACTCCTCGAAGATGACGGTGTCACCGGTCGAGCCGGTCTCCACCATCGCGGTCGCGACGATGGTCAGCGAGCCGCCCTCCTCGATGTTGCGCGCGGCGCCGAGGAAGCGCTTCGGCGGGTACAGCGCGGTCGAGTCCACACCACCGGACAGGATGCGGCCCGACGCCGGGGAGGCGTTGTTGTAGGCGCGCCCGAGGCGGGTGATCGAGTCCAGCAGCACCACGACGTCCTTGCCCTGCTCCACCAGGCGCTTGGCGCGCTCGATGGCCAGTTCGGCGACGGTGGTGTGGTCGGACGGCGGCCGGTCGAAGGTGGAGGCGATGACCTCACCCTTGACCGAGCGCTGCATGTCGGTGACCTCTTCCGGACGCTCGTCGACGAGCACCACCATCAGGTGGCATTCCGGGTTGTTGCGGGTGATCGCGTTGGCGATGTCCTGCATGATCGTGGTCTTACCGGCCTTCGGCGGCGACACGATCAGCGCGCGCTGCCCCTTGCCGATCGGCATGATCAGGTCGATGACGCGGGTGGTCATCTTCTCCGGAGTGGTCTCCAGGCGCAGCCGCTGATTCGGGTAGAGCGGGGTGAGCTTGCCGAATTCGGGGCGCTTCCTGGCGTCTTCGACGGGGCCGCCGTTGACGCTGTCCAGCCGCACCAGCGGGTTGAACTTCTGGCGCGGGTTCTGCCCGCCGCCTTCGCCCTCCTTGGGCACCTTGACCGCCCCTGTGACGGCGTCACCGCGGCGCAGGCCGTTCTTGCGCACCATGTTCATCGACACGTAGACGTCGTTCGGCCCGGGCAGGTATCCCGAGGTCCGGACGAACGCGTAGTTGTCGAGCACGTCGAGGATGCCGGCGACCGGCTGGACGACGTCGTCCTCGCGGATCTCGGTTTCGCCACCGCCCCCGCCCTCGCCGCCGCGCTCACGGCGCCTGCGGTCGCGGAACCGGCGTCCGCGGCGCCCGCCGCGGCCTTCGCCGTCCTCGTCGTCGGAATTGTCCCGGTTGCGGTCGGAGTTCCGGTCGTTGTTCCGGTCGGCGTTGCGGTCGTTGTTGCCGCGGCCCTGCTGCTGGTCGTTGTCGGACCGGTCGTCGGACTTGCCGTCGGACTGGTCGCCCTTGGCTCGGCGCTGCTCGCCCCTGGGCTGGTCGCCCTTCGGCTGATCGCCCTTGGGCTGCTGCTCGGGCGCGGCCTGCTCAGCGGTCTTGTCCGCCTTCGGGCGCTCGGACTTGGCGCGCTCGGCCTTCGGCTCGGCCTTGGCCTCGGTCTTGCCGTCGTTCTTGGCCTCGGCGGGCTGTTCGGCGGCGGGCTGCTCGGCCGGCGCGGCGGCCTCCGCGGTCTCGGCCTTGGGCGCGGCGGAACCGGCCTGGCGCGATGCGGTGCGACGTTCGCGGCGCGGCGGTGTCTGCGGCGCCTCGGCGGTGTCGGCCTTGGAGTCGTCCTTGGAGTCGGCCTTGACGCCGCCGCCGTCGCCGCGGCGTTCGCGGATCGCGGCGATCAATTCGCTCTTGCGCATCCCGGAGGCGCCTTCTACGCCGATCTGGCGTGCCAGCACACGCAGTTCGGGGAGCACCATCGAGGTCAGGGAGGTGGCGCGGTCACCCGACGCCACATCGGCGCCCGGGGCGGTCTCCGCGGTCGTCGTGGTGACGGCCGGGGCCTCCGACGCCGTAGAAGAGTCTGCGGTCACGACGCTCGGCGAATCTGTTCGCTGCGCGCTGTCGGCCGTGAAGAGGTCCGTATCGGTCACGGAATTCCTTTCTTTCCCTCGCTGATTGCGTTTGCGCGAGGGCTCAAAATGTCCTCGGCGTTCAGGCGATTCGCCGAACGCGAAGGTTCCACCGTCGGCTGTGCAACGGTGATCGCCGGGATCCGCCGCCACTGGGCGAACCGTCGGTCCACGAGTGAAACACGGGAAAGATGAGGGTCGTCCTAGTGTCGGCGCAGGCAGAGACGCTGCGATTGCTGGACGAAAGCGAGAATAACCCGCTTACGTGCTGGAAGCAAGAAACCCCCGCAACTCGCGTGACGCGTGTCAAACCTCAGCGGTGCGCCGGGACACCGCTTGACCAGCGCACACCGTCCCCTACCGCCATCTCGGCGATCGTGAACCCGTGGGCGGCGCCGAACTCGACCGCCTCGGCGGGCAGGTCCGGACCGGTGCTGAGTGCGAGCACCGCAGGTCCGGCACCGGACAACACCGCTGCCACACCACAACCACGCAGCACCCGGAGAAATTCCGCCGAGGCCGGCATCGCCGCCGCCCGCTGCGGTTGGTGCAGCACATCCTCGGTGGCGGCCATCAACAGATCGGGCCGCTCGGTGAGCGCCACGACGAGCAGCGCGGCCCGGCTCAGGTTGAACCGCGCGTCGGTGTGGCTGACCTGCTCGGGCAGCAGCACCCGGGTCTCGGCCGTCGATGACCGCACCTGGGGGACGGCCGGGAAGAGGTGGATATCGGGGTGCAGCCGCAACGGCGCCGCCGAGTAGCGGGCCTGGGCGCCGGATCCCTCGGTCCAGGTGACCACCGCGCCGCCGAGTACGGCCGCGGCGGCGTTGTCCGGGTGACCTTCGAACGCCGAGGAGATCTGGACCAGCTGCTCGACGGTCATCGGAGGCGAATCAGTCTGCGCCACAAGGCCGTTGGCGGCAGCAAGGCCACCGACGACGGCGGCCGCCGAGGAGCCGAGGCCGCGGGAGTGCGGGATGTCGTTGCGGCACCGGACCACCATCCCGGGGGCGGTGCATCCGGTCGCCCGCAGACCCGCCTCGATCGCCCGCACCACCAGGTGTGAGGAGTCCAGGGCGACCTGACCGGCCCCCTCCCCCTCCACGGTGACGGTCAGGCCGGATTCGACTGTCTCCACGACGATCTCGTCGTAGAGGCTCAGTGCCAGGCCGAGGCTGTCGAAACCGGGTCCGAGGTTGGCGCTGGAGGCCGCGACGGTGGCCGTCGCCGTCAGCCCCGCGGGAAGCGTCTGTGTCACCGACACGCCCCGTCAGACCAGACCGAGCTCGGCCGCCACCGCCACTGGGTCCACCGCCAGCGGCGTGACGGTGGGCATGCCCTTGAGCGCGGTGTCGGGGTCCTTGAGGCCGTTACCGGTGACGGTGCACACCACGGTCGAACCCTTGGCGACCCAGCCGTCCTCGATGGACTTGAGCAGACCGGCGATGCTGGCCGCCGACGCCGGTTCCACGAACACGCCCTCGGCGCGGGCCACCAGGTGGTAAGCGGCCAGGATCTCCTCGTCGGTGGCGGCCAGGAACCGGCCGTCGGACTGCTGTTGGGCCTCCACGGCCGACGACCACGACGCGGGTGCGCCGATGCGAATCGCGGTCGCGATCGTCTCGGGGTTCTTGACGGGTTCACCGCTGACCAGCGGAGCGGCACCCGCGGCCTGGGTCCCGAGCATGCGCGGCAGGCGGTCGGACAGCCCGTCGCGGTGGTACTCGGTGTAACCCTTCCAGTACGCGGTGATGTTGCCCGCGTTGCCCACCGGCAGGGCGTGCACGTCGGGAGCGGTGCCGAGCGCGTCGACGATCTCGAATGCGGCGGTCTTCTGCCCCTCGATGCGGTACGGGTTCACCGAGTTGACCAGCGCGACGGTGGTGAAGTCGGCGGTCAGCTTCCGGGCCAGTTCCAGGCAGTCGTCGAAGTTGCCGTCGATCTGGATGATCTTGGCGCCGTGCATGACCGCCTGGGCGAGCTTGCCCATCGCGATCTTGCCCTGCGGGATCAGCACCGCGCAGGTGATGCCGGCCCGCGCCGCGTACGCCGCCGCCGAGGCCGAGGTGTTGCCGGTCGACGCGCACAGCACCGCCTGCTTACCGCTGGCCGCCGATTCGGTGACGGCCACGGTCATGCCGCGGTCCTTGAACGATCCGGTCGGGTTGAGGCCCTCGACCTTGAGATGCACTGTGCAGCCGGTCAACTCACTGAGCCGCTTTGCGTGGATGAGCGGGGTACCGCCCTCGAGCAGGGTGACGGGCGTCCAGTCGGCGCCGACGGGCAACCGGTCGCGGTAGGCCTCGATCAGACCCGGCCAGGGCCGGTGCACCGCGTTGACGGGCGTGCTCATTCGTTCGTTCCTTCCATGCGCAGCACGCTGTTCACGCTCTGCACGGCGTCGAGATCGGCCAGGGCCGAGACGGTTTCGGAGAGTGCGGCATCGGTCGCACGGTGGGTGACCACGACGATGCGCGCGCCGCAGGGCTGGCCGCCCTCGTCGACGACGCCCTCCTGGCGCACCTCGGCGATACTGACCTCACGCTTGGCGAATTCCGCTGCGACCGAGGACAACACACCGGGGCGATCGGCGACGTTCATGTTGACGTAGTAGCGCGTCGGGATGACCCCGATCGGCGAAACCGGCAGCTTGGCGTACTTCGACTCGCGCGGCCCGCGGCCACCCTGGACCCGGTTACGCGCGGCCATCACGAGGTCCCCCATCACCGCGGACGCGGTCGGCGCACCGCCTGCGCCCTGCCCGTAGAACATCAACCGGCCCGCGGCCTCCGCCTCGACGACCACCGCGTTGAAGGCGCCGTTGACCGCCGCCAGCGGGTGGTCCAGCGGGACCAACGCCGGGTAGACGCGCGCCGACACGGTCTGCTGCGCGCCGTCGGCGGTGAGTCGTTCGCAGATCGCCAGCAGTTTGATCGTGCAACCCAGCGCGCGGGCGGATTGGAAATCCTCGGCGGAGACGCGGGTGATGCCCTCGCGGTGGACGTCGTCGGCGGTGACCCGGGTGTGGAAGGCGATGGAGGCCAGGATGGCGGCCTTGGCTGCGGCGTCGTACCCCTCGACATCGGCGGTCGGATCGGCCTCGGCGTATCCGAGCGCGCTGGCGTCGGCCAGGGCGTCGGCGTAGTCGGCACCGGTGTCGTTCATCGCCGAGAGGATGTAATTCGTTGTGCCGTTGACGATTCCGGCGACCTTGAGCACGGAGTCGCCGGCCAGCGACTGGGTCAGCGGGCGGATCACCGGGATCGCACCCGCCACCGCGGCCTCGAAGTACAGGTCGACGCGGGCGGATTCGGCGGCCTGGGCCAGTTCACCGGCGGACTGGGCCATCAGCGCCTTGTTCGCGGTGACCACCGACTTGCCCTGCTCGAGTGCGGAGAGGATGGCCTTGCGCGCCGGTTCGACCGGGCCCATCACCTCGACGACGATGTCGACGTCCTCACGCGACACCAGTTCCTCGATGTTGTCGGTGAGCAGATCGGCGGGCACACCGCGGTCGTCGGCCACCCGGCGCACACCCACCCCGCGCAGCACCAGCGGGGCGCCGACGCGTGCGGCGAGGTCGGCTGCGCTCTGCTCGATGATGCGGACGACTTCGCCGCCCACATTGCCCAGGCCCAGAACCGCTACGCCTACCGGCTTCTCGTTACTCATCACCACTCACTTCCAGACTCAACAGATCGTCGACCGTCTCGCGGCGCAGGATCAGGCGCGCGTGCCCGTCGCGCACCGCCACCACCGCGGGACGGCCGATCAGGTTGTAACGGCTCGACATCGAATAGCAGTACGCACCGGTCGCGGCCACACCGAGCAGATCCCCCGGCGTCACGTCGCCGGAGATCCAGGTGTCGCGCACGACGATGTCGCCGCTCTCGCAATGCTTTCCGACGACCCGGCTCAGCGCGGGGTCGGCGTCGCTGGTGCGCGAGATCAACCGGACGTCGTATTCGGCGCCGTACAGCGAGGTGCGGATGTTGTCGCTCATGCCACCGTCGACGCTGACGTAGCGGCGATGCCGGTCGGCGGCGATGGCCACGTCCTTGACGGTGCCCACCTCGTAGAGCGTGATCGTGCCCGGCCCGGCGATCGCGCGGCCCGGTTCGACCACGAGTTTCGGGGCGGGCAGACCCGCGGCGGCGGACTCCTCGCGCACGATCGCGGTCAGCTTGGCGGCGAGGTCGGCCACCGGCGGCGGATCGTCCTGCGGCAGATAGGAGATGCCGAGACCGCCACCGAGGTCGACGGTGTCCATCTGCGCGGTCTTGTCGACGCCGAACTCGGCGACCACGTCGCGCAGCAGGCCGATCACGCGGTGGGCGGCGATCTCGAACCCCGCCACGTCGAAGATCTGGGAGCCGATGTGGCTGTGCAGGCCCACCAACCGCAGGTGGTCGGTCTCGAACACCCGCCGCACCGCGGCCAGGGCGGCGCCGCTGGCCAGCGACAGTCCGAACTTCTGGTCCTCGTGGGCGGTCGAGATGAACTCGTGGGTATGGGCTTCCACGCCGACGGTGACGCGGATCAGCACGTCTTGCACGGTGCCCGCCGCGGCGGCGATCTTGTCCAGCCGGTCGATCTCCATCATCGAGTCGACGACGACGTGCCCGACGCCCGACTCGACGGCCTGCGTCAGCTCGACATGCGATTTGTTGTTGCCGTGCAACGCGATCCGCCCCGCGGGGAAACCGGCGCGCAGCGCGACGGCGAGTTCGCCGCCGCTGGCGACGTCGAGGGCGAGCCCCTCCTCGTCGATCCAGCGCGCCACCTCGGTGCACAGGAAGGCCTTTGCGGCGTAACGCACGTACTCGCCGCCCCCGAAGGCCGCGGAGATCTCGCGGCAGCGTGACCGGAAGTCGTCCTCGTCGACGATGAAGACCGGGGTGCCGAATTCGGCGGCGATGTCGGTGACCGCGACACCGGCGATCGACACCACCCCGTCGTCACCGCGAACCGCGTTGCGAGGCCACACATTCGGGGCGATCTGCAGCACCTCGGCCGGGGAGCCCGGACGCGGCGGGGCGCCACCGTGGTGGATCTCTTCGGCGTGCCGGGGTCCGGCGGGATGGGCGTTCACATCCGCTCCGGTGCGCTCACGCCGAGGATCGCCAGCCCGTTCGCAACGACCTGCCGGGTCGCCTGACACAGTGCGAGCCGGGCCCGGTGCAGATCCGCGGGTTCCTCGTCACCCTGGGGCAGCACCCGGCAGGAGTCGTAGAACCGGTGGTAGTCGCCCGCGAGATCCTCGAGGTAGCGGCAGACCCGGTGCGGTTCGCGCAGCGCGGCCGCGGTCTGCAGCACCCGGGGAAACTCGCCGAGGTTGCGGATCAGCGTGCCCTCTTTGTCGTGGGTGAGCAGATCGAGATGCCCGGTGTCGGCGACGACGCCGAGATCTGCGGCGTTACGGGCCAGTGCCGACATCCGCGCGTGCGCGTATTGCACGTAGTAGACCGGGTTCTCGTTGGAGGCCGACGACCACAACTCGAGGTCGATGTCGATCGGGCTGTCCACCGACGAGCGGATCAGCACGTAGCGGGCGGCGTCGACGCCGATGGCCTCGACGAGGTCGTCGAGGGTGATGACGGTGCCCGCCCGCTTGCTCATCCGGACCGGCTGGCCGTCGCGCACGAGGTTGACCATCTGGCCGATCAGGACCTCGACGGTGTCCGGATCGTCGCCGAGCGCGGCCGCGGCGGCCTTGAGCCGCGCGATGTAGCCGTGGTGGTCGGCGCCGAGCATGTAGATGCACAGGTCGAAACCGCGCTGCCGCTTGTCCAGGAAGTAGGCCAGATCGCCGGCGATGTAGGCGGGGTTGCCGTCGCTCTTGATGACGACACGGTCCTTGTCGTCACCGAAGTCGGTGGTGCGCAGCCAGGTGGCGCCGTCCTTCTCGTAGATCGCGCCGTTGTCGCGCAGCTTCGCGATCGCCTCGTCGACGCGCCCGCTGGTGTGCATCGAGTCTTCGTGGGTGAAAACGTCGAAGTCGGTGCCGAATTCGTGCAGCGAGAGCTTGATGTGGTCGAACATCAGGTCGACGCCGATGGCCCGGAACGCCTCCCGCATCTGGTCCTCGGGCAGCTCGAGAGCACCGGGATCCTTGGCGAGCACCTGGGCGGCGATGTCGCCGATGTAGGTGCCCGCGTAACCGTCCTCGGGGGTGGGCTCGCCCTTGGCGGCGGCGATCAGCGAGTTGACGAACCGGTCGATCTGGGAGCCGTGGTCGTTGAAGTAGTACTCCCGGGTGACGGCCGCCCCCTGGGTGGCGAGCAGCCGGCCCAGCGCATCGCCGACGGCGGCCCAGCGGGTGCCGCCGATGTGGATGGGTCCGGTCGGGTTGGCCGAGACGAATTCGAGGTTGACGCTGCGGTCGGCCAGATCCGCGGAGTGCCCGTAGCCCGTGCCCGCGGTGATGATGTCTCCGACGATCACGTTCTGCGCCGACGCCTCGATGCGCAGGTTCACAAAGCCCGGTCCGGCCACCTCGGCCGAGGCGATGCCGGTGGCCGCGGTCAGGGCCTCGGCGAGCCAGCCCGCGAGTTCCCGGGGGTTCGCGCCGACCTTCTTGCCGAGCTGCAGCGCCACGTTGGTGGCGTAGTCGCCGTGCTCGGGGTTGCGGGGACGCTCGACCGTGACACTCGCGGGCAGGGCGGCGGTGTCGAGGCCGCGCTCGGTCAACACAGCGGTCGCGGTGGTCCTGAGCAGCTCGGCGAGGTCGGCGGGTGTCACGGGGGTCCATCCTATGGTCTGGGGTGGTCAACGCCCGAATCCGTATCCGTCGCCGGGATGCGTTACGCTGTGCACGCCCAACGGCGCAGTTCTTCAACGAAAGCGCCCCCGTAGCTCAGGGGATAGAGCGTCTGCCTCCGGAGCAGAAGGCCGCAGGTTCGAATCCTGCCGGGGGCACCCACTTCCTCACTCCCGGTTAACTGGGGCACTTCTCCAGCCGGTTTTGACGACCGCCCCCGAGTCCCGCGCATTCGATGTGATCAGGGTGTAGAAGTGATCAGGTGAATCCTGATCAGGGGGCGCTGGGAGATCAGCAGGTTCGCTCGACCACTCCGTCCGCCGCATTCGTCGTCGGCTGTTTCCTGGCCATTCTGGTGGTCGGCTGGCTGTCGCTGGTCACCCAGCCGACCGCGCTCGCCTCGACGGCGTGGTGGCCGGCCGCTGGAATCGCGCTCGGATTGGGCATCCGCTTCCCGCGTCGACACGTATGGGCGCTGGCCGGCGCGGTGGCGACCATCACCTTTCCGCTGCTGCTGTGGGCGGGGCGGCCGACTCCACTGGCGGTCGCGCTTGCGCTGACCGTAGGCCTCGAGATGATCGTCGGCACTCTGATCCTCAGAGGCCGGGACGACCGCCTCCCGACGTTGTCCGCACCGCGGGACCTCGGCCGCCTGCTCGTGGCTGTGGTCTCGGCCGCGGTCGTCTACGACCTCGTCGGGTCGGGCCTGACGTTGTTGGTCGCGGATTCCGCGGAAGCTTGGGAGCGCCTGGTGACGTCGGCGCCCAAGCACGCCGCCGGGATGATGCTGCTGGTTCCGCTGTTCATGCACCTGCCGAAACGCCCGCGGCAGGCGGGCCTGTGCGAGACGGTCGCCCAGGTCGTCATCGCGCTCGGGCTCATCACGTTCGTGTTCGCGTTCAACCCGGGGATGCCGCTGTCGTTCCTGCCGTTCATGCCGCTGGTGTGGGTGGCCATGCGGCTGACCACCCGACAACTGGTTCTCCTCATGCTGGTGATCGCCGTGATCGCCTCGGCGGGCAGCGCCAACAACACCGGACCGTTCGCCTTCGGTCTCCTCGCGCCGGACACCGGCAACGTCGTTCTCCAGGTCTTCGAGCTGTCGATGGTGCTGGTCTTCCTCTCGCTCTCACTCGCCGTGGGGCAGGAGCGGGCGACCGCCGAGCGCCTCAACGAGAGCGAGGAGCTGTTCCGCCGGATCTTCGACACCTCCGTCGCCGGGATGCTGATCGCCGAACGGGGCGCGGCGTCGTGGAGGGTCTTGCGCGCCAACGACTCTGCGGTCGCGATCATTCCCGGACTGGCCGACGCCTCGCCTGATCTCGCCGCCTTGCTCGGCACGGAGGCGATCACCGCGCTGTCCGCCGAGGCGGATGCCCTCACCGAAGGCAACGCGCGTCTGACACTGACCACCGACGCCGACCGGATCCTCAACGTCAGCATCTCCCCCATCAGCGACGAGAGCGGAACCAGGACGCTTGCGCTGCAGTTCTACGACATCACCGAGGCGATGCGCGCACGTCGCCTCGAAGAACAGGAACTCGAACGCGCCGCGGAGGTGCAGCGCGCCCTGCTCCCCGGTACGTTGCCGCACACCCCCGGATGGAGTTCGGGCGCGGCCTCGGTGCCCGCCAGACAGGTCGGCGGCGACTTCTACGACATCCGGGTGCAGGCCCCGCACGCGGTGCTCAGCCTCGGTGACGTCATGGGCAAGGGCGTGGGCGCCGGGATGCTCGCCGCGGCGACCAGAGCGGCGCTGCGCTCCAACGATCCCCAGCTCAGCCCATCGGCCGCCGTGAGCCGCGTCGCGGGCGTCGTCGACCATGACCTGCAGCGGACCAGCGCGTTCATCACGTTGACCTACGTGCTCGTCGACCTCGTCACCGGTGACTTCCGGTTCACCGACGCCGGCCACGGCTTGCACTTCATCGTCCGCACCGGGTCCGGGCGCGTGGAACGAGCAGCGTCCAGCGGTCTGCCCGTCGGGCTCGACAGCGGGTGGGGTGAGGAGCGCGGAGAGCTCCGGCCCGGGGACGCGATCCTTCTGGTCAGCGACGGGGTGATGGAGTTGTGGGGCGGATCCGTCGAACAGTTGTCGGAGGCGGTGACGCAGTGCGCGCGGCGATACGGCAACAGCGCACAGGCTTTCGTCGACGCGCTCTGCGCCCGCGCGAACGGTGATCTCGATCGCGATGACGTGACGGCCGTCGTGTTGCGGCGTGAACCCGCCGAGGCGACGGCGGGCTGACCCTCACTCGTCGGGTTCGTCGATCAGCTGAGGTGGTTGCGGGCCGAGTTCGTACACATTGCCCGGGGTGGCCACCTCGGTGACCACGTAGGCCAGTTGTCCCGCCGAATGCGGTTCGGGCACATCGGAATTCACGAACACCACCAGCGTCGCGTCGCGTTCGGGCAGATACACCGCCACCGTCGCGTAGCCGGGGATGTCGCCGTTGTGACCGCGCCACCCCTGGACGGTGAAGATCGCGAAGTCGTAGCGGACGCGCGGCACGACCTCCGACCCGCCGCTCACCCGCGCGGCCTGCGTCTCGGGCCGCAACAGCGTCCCCTGCCCCAGCGCCCGCGCCCAGATCCGCATGTCCGAGGCGTTCGACACGATCTTGCCCGCGGCATCGGCCCACGACGGATTCCACAGCGTGGTGTCGAGGATCCGCCCGTCGGGCGCCTTGTTGTAGCCGTGCGGGTAGGGCGCCGGCAGCAGGCCGTTGACCGGGTAGCTGGTCTGGGTCAGGCCGAGCGGACCGAACACGTGCTGCTGCAGGTAGCCGCCCAGCGGTATCCCGGTGACCTTCTCGACCACCATCCCGAGCAGCACCGTGTTGGTGTTCGAGTACTCGTAGTCGGTGTCCGGCGGGAAGTTCCGCGGCTGGGTGAACGCGGCGTCGACGAGTTCGCGCGGCGTGGCGGTGAACGCGTCCGGCCCGGTCGGCGCCTCGCGGTAGACGCGGTCGATGAAAGCGTCGGTCTCGGTGTAGTCGGGCAGTCCGCTGCGCATCCGGCCCAGCAGGTCGAGGGTGATCACGTCGCCCGACGGCACGCCCTCGACGTACCGGGAGATCGGATCGCTCAGCCGGATCCGGCCCTGATCGACCAGCTGCAGGATCGCCGTGCCCGTGAACGTCTTGGTGACGCTGCCGATGCGGGTGTGGTCGTCGACCAGCATCGGCGCACCGGTCGCGGTGTCGCCGACGCCGAACGCCTTCACGTAGTCGATCTCTCCGGGTATCGACAGGCTGACGATCGCGCCGGGGACGCCCATCTGGGCCAGCCGCGCCTCGATCGCCCGGTCGAGTGCGGCGGTGAGATCCGGTGCCTGCGCCATCACCGGCGGCGCGGCGACGAAGGCGGTTGTTGCCAGCGTCAGCGCCGCCAGCCGTCGACGAACTCGCATGTGGCGAGAGCCTATCCAGCTAACGCAACAAATGAGTCCGATATCGCACCGCAGCCTCACACCCCACGTCCGCAACGCTCGAAGGTCCTTGACGCTGAATTTGCTGGCCTCCATGACCAGAGCTTCTGTCTGCAACGATCGGAGGGCACCCGAAAGGGAGGCGTTTGCCGCAAGTCGAAGTTCGCCTCGAAGTCGATGGTTGAGCACATTTGCGCAGATCGCCAGGGGGCTCCCGGGGCAGGGCGAACGCCGTCGTATCGGGGGTCCGGAGGAAGTAAGCGGCAGCGCGATTTGCGCATTAGGGATACGATCTAAGCGATTTCCTACTGAGGGGTTGATTGTGGATATCAAACGAGTACTCGCCGGGGCATCGATCGTCGGTGTCGTCGGCCTGCCGGCATGGTTCCTGGGCGTGGGGGTCGCCGCAGCCGAACCTGTCGCGAATCCGGAGTGCGCCGACCCGGCCGCCTGTGAGCGGGCGCCGGAGGAGAAGCCTGCGGAGAAGAAGAACACGGCCAACAAGGCGCCGATCCAGATTCCCGAGGCCTGGTCCCGTGAGGTGGCCAAGAACGTCGCGAACCTGCCGTCGCCCGTCGAGGCCAACGCCAGCGTCCCGGTCTCGGTCGGCCTTCCGGACTTCGTGCTCCCCGACGTGGTGCCCGACATCAGCGTGCCGTTCATCCTGAACCCGCCCGCGGTCAACGTGCCCGGCGTCGGCATGCCCAGCGTGAACCTGCCCGCCCCGAAGCTCGGGCCGCCGAACAACCCGCTGAACCTGGGTCCGCCCAACAATCCGTTGAAGCTGCCGAAGATCGGATTCTGATCCGGCGCTGAACCAGACGATCGTGGCCGCCTCGCATCACGCGAGGCGGCCACTGTCGTGTCTGCGGTCAGTACTCGTCGTGCAGGCGCATCCACTCATACGGCGGGCGCTGCGGCCAGCCGTCGGGTGAGTCCTCCCACGTCTCCTGACGGCCGTAGGGGGTGAGGTCGAGCAGGTCGAAGACGAGCATGAACGGCTCCTCACCGCGGCGGTAGGTGGACCACGTATGGAACACACGATCGCCGTGCCGCAGGAAGACGCTGATGCCGTGGCGTTCCTCGCCGTCCACGGTGACGCCGTAGTCCTCGTTGAACGTCGACGCGCCGGAGGACACCCACGGCAGGTCCCAGCCCATGCGGTCGCGGAAGGCCAGCAGCTTGCCGACCGGCGCGCGTGACACCAGCACCAGCGACGTGTCCTTGGCGTGCAGGTGCGACAGCGGGCCGAGGTGGTCGGCCATCATCGAGCAGCCTTCGCAGCCCTGCTCCCAGTCCGGGCCGAACATGAAGTGCTGCACGATCAGCTGCCGCCTGCCGTCGAACAGGTCGACCAGTGCCAACGGGCCGCTCTCGGTGTCGAACACGTACGGTTCGGTCACCTCGACCATGGGCAGGCGGCGTCGCGCCGCGCTCACCTCATCCTTGAGCCGGGTCAGTTCCTTCTCCCGCAACAGCAGTTCGGCGCGCGCCCGCTCCCACTCGTCGCGGGAGACGATCGGCGGGAGCGGGTCGGTGGCCACCGCTACCCCCGGTCCCGCACCACGTCGGCGACGCGTTTGAGCTGATCCGAATCCGCGCTCGTCGGAATCAGGTGCACCTCGTCGGTGCCGATCCGCTCGAACCGGTCGAGCAGTGCCAGCAGATCGTCCTCGGTGCCCGCGAAACCGGTCGTCGGCGCCATCGCGTCGACGAACTCACCCGGTATCCAGTTCATGTAGCGCCGCAGGTGGCGGTGCACCTGGACGCGCGCCTCCTCCGGTTCCCCGAGGGCGAACCAGAACGACGTCGCCAGATGCGGTTCCGGTTTCCCGGCCTCGGCCCACGCGGTGCGCGCGACATCGAACAGCTCGTCCTGTTTGACCGGGTCGAGATCGAGGATCGTGCCCGCCATCCCGTCGGCCCAGGCTGCCGCGCTGCGCACGGTCTTCGGTCCGATCGTGCCGACCAGCAGCGGCGGGCCGCCCGGCTGCACCGGGGGCGGGCCGACCGGCAGCACCGAATCGGTGACCTTCTCCCCCGCCCACACCCGCTTCATCACCGCGACACGGTCGGCCATCTGGCGCATCGTCTGGGTGGCCGGATCGGCGCCGACGGCCGCGTAGTCCTCGTGCCTGCCGCCGACCCCGATCCCCACCGTCAAGCGGCCATCGCTGACCAGATCGCCGGTCGCGAGCGCCTTGGCCAGCAGCACCGGATCGTGCAGCTGCGGCACGATCACCGTCGTCACCAACCGGACCCGTTCGGTCCACGCCGCCACCGCCCCCAGCAGCGTCAAGCTGTCGGGATTGTCGAAAGCGATCCGCTCACCCCAGCACAGGGCCGAGAACGGGCCCTCGTCGACCGCCCGTGCCCAGTCGCGCAGCGTCGCGCGATCCAGATCGGGTTCCATCACGGGCAGCGTCATTCCGATGCGCACACCCGCGATTCTGGCATCCGGGGGTTAACCCCCGGCCGACTCGGCGGAAAACGCTGTGTCGCACCGCACGCGCACTCCATAAGTTGGAGGCATGGTCGCCATCTCCGCAAGCCCCCCGCACGCGCCGGACGCACCCGCGCAGGCCCCACGCCGCACCGCAGGCCTCGTCGCGACCGCGTCCATGGTCGTCGGCGCCGCCCTCGGCGCGGTGTGGTTCTGGATTCCGCTCGGACTCTTCGTCATCGGTGTGTCCTCGATCCCTTCGGTGATCGGATTCCTCTTGGCTGCAGTGGTTTTCGTGTACCTCGTGCGCGGTATCGACCGGGTGGAGCGGGTGCGCAGCGAAGCGGTGTTCGGGCTGGGCATCGGTCAGCCGTTCCGCCGTCCCACGCCCTACACCGGATTCCAGGGCTGGGCGCACCAGCTGTGGCTCGACGTCAGCAGCGCCCGCTTCTGGAAGATCCTGGCCCACCACTACCTACGTTTGACCTACGACATCCTCGCCACCGCGCTGGCGTTCGCACTCCTGGCCTTCGGGTTCCTGGCGCCCGCCGCCGCGCATGCGATCGACGCCAGCGACGACGCCGCGGGCCTGGCGTTCCTCCCGCCCGCCCTCGCGTGGCCGCTGGCCGTCGTGGCGGTCGCGGCGTCGATCGCGATCCTGGTCTTCGCACCCCGGATCGACGCGGTCATCGACCGCTGGCTACTCACCCCGTCCCCCACGGCCGCACTGAAATACGAGGTCAGCGCGCTCAGCGACGCCAGGGCCGGCGCGGTGTCGTCGGCGCAGACCGAACGTCACCGCATCGAACGCGACCTGCACGACACCGTCCAGCCGCGGCTGGTGTCCCTGGCGATGGCGATCGGCCTGGCGCAGACCAAACTCGACACCGATCTGCCCGCGGCCCGGCAGCTGATCGCCGAGGCGCACGACGAAGCGAAGAACGCACTGGTCGAACTGCGCAACGTGGTGCGCGGTATCGCGCCGACGATCCTCGCCGACCGCGGACTCGACGCCGCCCTTTCGGCGGTCGTGCAGCGTGCCGAGAACTCCGGTGTGCCAACGACACTCGACCTGCACCTGCCGCGCCGGCTACCCGACGAGGTGGAGTCCGTCGCCTACTTCGTGGTGGCCGAGGCGCTGACCAACATCGCCAAACACGCCGGGGCCACCCAGGCGGTGATCACGGTGCGACTCGACGAGCAGTCCGACACCCTGCACGTCTCGGTCTTCGACGACGGCCGCGGCGGTGCGTCGATCACCGACGACGAGAACGCCACCGGCCTGCGGGGGCTCGACGAACGGGTGCGCGCGGCGCGCGGCACGTTCAGTGTCTCCAGCCCCGCCACCGGCCCCACCATCGTCACGGCGGTGCTGCCATGCGGATCGTGATCGCCGAGGATTCCGCCCTGCTGCGCGCCGGAATCGAACGCATCCTCGCCGACGCGGGCCACGAGGTGGTCGCCGGTGTCCCCGACGCCACCAACCTGCTGCGCCTGGTCAACGACACCCGTCCGGACCTCGCGATCCTCGACGTGCGGATGCCGCCCACCTTCACCGACGAGGGCATCCGCGCCGCCGCGCTGCTGCGCACCCAGAATCCGGAGTCGCCGGTGCTCGTCCTGTCACACTACGTCGAACAACGTTATGCGGCCGAGTTGATCGCTTCGGACACAAAGGGTTTCGGCTACCTGCTGAAAGACCGCGTCGCCGACGTACCCGCCTTCCTCGACGCCGTCGAGGTGGTCGGCAACGGCGGCACCGTGCTCGACCCGGAAGTCGTGTCCCAGATCCTGGTGCGCAGCCACCGTCGCGCGGTCCTCGACCAGCTGACCCCGCGGGAGCACGAGGTGCTGCAACTCATGGCCGAAGGCAAGACGAACTCGGGCATCGCCGGCCACATGCACATCTCGGTCGGGTCGGCCGAGAAACACATCGCCTCGATCTTCACCAAGCTCGGCCTCGCCCCCGACGACGCCGAGAACCGCCGGGTGCTGGCCGTCCTGCGGTACCTCGAATCATGAACGCGCGGAAGGAATCCCCGATGACAATCATGGCGCCCCCACCTCCCGCCCCGGTCGGTGAGCCGCCCGCCCTGTCTGCCGGCGGACGCACCGCGATCCGGGGTGTCCTGGTCGCCGTGGCCGCCGTGCTGGTGGTCGGCAGTGTCGCGGCGCTCGCGGTGACCGCGTGGGGGCTGAGCACCGTGCGGGTCCTCAGCGACAGCCAGACGCTGCCTGCGACGATGCGGTCGCTGGTCGTCGACACCGCCGACATCCCGGTCGCGATCCGGATATCGGCCGACCCGAACGCCCGCGAGGCGCGGGCGAGCCTGCGTCTGGTCAACACCTCCGGCGGCGGGGATCACCGGCTCGCCACCACCACCGCAGGACCCGAGACCCGGATCGTCCTCGAGGGGCAGCCGTCGCCCACCTTCGGGTGGGCCCGCGGCGGTGAGATCACCGTGACGCTGCCGCCCGAGCAGGCGCGCCGCCTCAGCGTCCGCACCCAGCAGCAGACCGGCGTCGTACTGGCGCAGGCCGACGTCGACGAGTTGATCGCCCACACCACCGACGGCGCGGTGATCCTCAGCGGATCCGCTCGCCGGGTGGAGGTGCAGACCGTCGACGGGGAGGTCACCGCGCGGGACCCCATCTCGGTGCGGGAACGGTTCGCCGCCACCACATCCGAGGGTGACATCGCCGTCGACTTCCGCGACGCCGCCCCCGAGACCGTCGAGGCGGTCACCCGCAGCGGCGACATCGCACTCGGGCTGCCCCAGGGCGGGCCCTACCTCATCCGCGCGCAGTCCGGGGACTACACCCGGGTGCGGGTACCGGAGACCTCGAACCCGGCCCAGGCGGCCGGCGAGATCACCGCACGTTCGGACAACGGGAGTGTGGTGATCGAGGAGAGCGACGGCGGCTGGCGCCGTTCGCGGTAGCGATCCTGCCAATCGCGGGTCAATCGCTGCCAACGGAAATCATCGGCACGACGTGCCGGTTCTACCAGTCAGGAAACAACGAAAACGTCCGAACCGCGACGACCGCCACGGCTCGAACACCAAGCCAGAGAAGTGAGAAAGATGACGAAGTTCGCAGCCACCACCCTGTTCGCCGGCGCCGCCACCACCGCCCTGCTGGGCCTGGCCGCCCCCGCCCAGGCCGCCCCGGCCGGACCCGGTAACGCCGAGAACGCCATCGCGCAACTCGACGACCGCGGCTACGCGGTGCGGGTCAACCACCAGGGCATGGTCAAGCCGCTCGACCAGTCCAGCATCGTCTCGGTCCGGTACGACAACGACGACCGCGTCGTCTACGTCACCGTCCGCTGACCCCGGAACCCCCCGAGGGGCCACCCGTTGAGGGTGGCCCCTTTTTCGTGCCGTCGACTCTTGCCGCCGCGGAACCGTGACTGCTTCACTGAGGTGGCCATGGCCATCACGTTCAACCACACGATCGTCGGCGCGAAGGACCGTCGGGAGTCCGCCGACTTCTTCACCGAGGTGTTCGGTCTGCCCCCGGCCCGCGAGGTCGGGCCGTTCCTCGCGGTGCAGCTCGACCATGGCGTCACACTCGACTACATGCAGGTGGCACCCGAGGTGACCGTGCAGCGCCAGCACTACGCCTTCCTGGTGTCCGAAGACGAGTTCGACGCGATCTACGGCCGCATCCGGGTGCGGGGTCTGCGGCACTGGGCCGATCCGCTGGGCCGTCGGCCCGGGGAGATCAACCACGACGACGGCGGCCGCGGCGTGTACTTCCCCGACCCGTCGGGACACCAGCTCGAGATCATCACCCGCCCCTACGGGTCCGGCGGCTAGGACACCTTCTCGTAGGGCACCGGATCGGGCGCCTCCTCGGTGCCTGGCGTGACCGTGCCGCCGATGGGGCACCGCGCGGTCTCGGGCACCTTCAGCAGCGCGATCGCCCCGATCACGCACGCGCCCATCATGTAGTAGGCGGGGAACAGCATGTCGCCGGTGCTCGAGGTCAGCCAGTCGTTGACGGCCGGGGCGGTGCCGCCGAACAGCGACGTCGACACGTTGTAGGCGATCGCGAACCCGGCATAGCGCACGTGGGTGGGGAACATCGCCGGGAAGGTCGCCGAGATCGTCGCCAGCTGAGGCACATACAGCAGTCCGAGCACCGCGAACCCGATCACCGCGCCCGCCATGTTGGTGCCCATCAGCAGGAACATCGGCACCCCTGCCACGAACAGACCGATCAGCGAGAACCACCACATCGGTTTGCGTCCCACCCGGTCGCTGAGCAGCCCCGCGAACGGGACGAACACCATCATCGACAACATCCCGATCACGGGCACGATCAGCGATTGATCCGCGCTCAACCCGATCTGCGTCTCCAGATACGTGGGCATGTAGGTCAGCAGCGTGTAGTTCACCACGTTCAGCGCGACGACCAGACCGCCGAGCTGCAGGATCGGCCGCCAGTAACGCGCGAGCAGGTCGCGGAACTGGGTCGAGGTCTCCTGCTCGGTGGCGCCCTCCTCCTCCAGCTCCCGGAACACGGGCGTGTCCTCGAGCCGGCTCCGCAGGTACAGCCCGATCAGGCCGAGCGGTGCGGCGACCAGGAACGGCAACCGCCAACCCCAGCTGTGCATCTGGTCGTCGGTCAGCACCAGCGAGCAGCCGAGCATGAGCAGGGCGCCGCACGAGAATCCACCGAGGGTCCCGAACTCCAGGAAACTGCCGAGCAGACCGCGGCGACGGCTCGGGGCGTACTCGGCCATGAACGTCGCGGCGCCGCCGTACTCACCGCCGGTCGAGAAGCCCTGGACCATGCGCAGGAGCACCAGCAGGAACGGTGCCCACATCCCGATCGTGGCGTAGCTGGGAACCAGGCCGACGCAGAACGTCGCACCGGCCATCAGGACGATCGTGATGGCCAGCACCCGCTTGCGGCCGAGCCGGTCGCCGAGCGGGCCCCAGACGAATCCGCCGAGCGGGCGGACCAGGAACGAGACCGCGAACGTCATCAGCGCCAGCAGCGTCGCGTTGGCCGCGTCGCCGGGGAAGATCGCCGCGGAGATGTAGCTCACGCCGTAGGCGTAGATGCCGTAGTCGAACCACTCGGTGGCGTTGCCGATGGCCGAGGCGGTGATCGCCTTCTTCAGAACCGCCGGGCTGGCTTCCCGTTCGGGGGCGGGTTGTCGAGCTTCTTCGGAGTTCAACTGATTCCTCCTCGTAGTCGCCGCCCGACGTTACCGCTCCGGCTGTTCCCCACTCGGGGGGCCCGAAACGTCACCGGTGTCCTCGTCGGTGGTACCGGCGGACTCCGGTTCGAGCGCGACGCTCAACGAACGACGGTGCGGGGTGCGCCCCTGCTGCTGATCGGCCGAGGGCCGCAGGGCAACCACATTGCCCACCGCGCGGCGAAGTCCGGGCGGCCCTTCCACCCGCAGGAAAGCACCGAGACGGCCCGCGCGGTAACGCAGCGGCGAGCCGAGCAGCTCACCCATCACCACACCCGCGCCGATCGCCAGCGCGATCGCGGCCGCGCCCAGAGCCTGCGCGATCCCGGCGGGAACGTTCTTGTCGACGGCGAACAGGAACACCGCGCGGAAGACTGCCAGACCGGGCAGCATCGGGGTGATGCCCGCGGTCGCGGTGACCAGGGCAGGCGCCTGCCTACGAATCGAGATCAGCGTGGCGAGCAAACCGACCCCGACCGCGGCGGTGCCGGTGGCGACGACACCGCCCACCCCACCGGCAGCCAGGCCGATGATCAGCAGTTCGGCCGATGCCGCGGCGACCGCCGCGGTCAGCACCGAACGCCACCGGGCATAGCTGGCGATGGTCAGACAGGCCCCGGCCAGGCCCGCCCCCAGCACCGCGAGCGCGATCGTGACCGGTCGGTTCGGCATCACGAACGACTCGGTGGCGTCGACGTGGAGCTCGATCTGGATACCGGCCAGGGCTGCCACCTGGAGAGCGGCCACGATGCCGACGACGATGCCCAGGGTGAGGAACAGCACGTCCCCGAGCCGCGCGACGGCGGTGACCATGTACCCGGTCAGCGCGTCCTGCACGGAGCCGACGAGGGTCATCCCGGCCAACAGCATCACGATCCCGGTGGCGACCAGCGCGGTCGGTCCGAGACCGAAGTACAGATAGGCCCCGACCGCGATCATCGTCGCGATGAAGGCGCCGGCGACCTGCTGGAAGAAGAACGGGGTGCCTCTCCGGTTGAGGATCCGGCCGACGCGATCGATCAGCGCCGATGACACGGCGGCGATGATCCACGTCAGCCAGCTGCCGCCGAGCAGCATCGCGATGCCGAGCGCGAAGCCGGCCCAGCCGGCGGTGGCCACCCAGCGGGGGTACGGGTGCGGCCGCTCGCTCAGCTCGTCCATCGCGTCGTGGGCTTCGTCGACGGACACGCCGCCCGAGGTGATGCGCCGCACCAGTTCGTCGAGTTCGGCCAGCCGCGAGTAGTCGGTCGACCGCGCGTGCACCGCCCGCACGATGGTGACGGGTGGGCTGTCGGCGGTCGGCAGCGCCGAGACGAAGATCGTGGTGACGAAGACGTCGACGACGCAGTCGGTGAGCTGATAGGCCTGCGCGACGTCCTGTGCGGTGGCGACGACGTCGGCGGTGCCCGACCCGGAGGACAGCATCACCTCGGCGAGGCGGATCGTCAGGTCGAGGACCTTGCGGGTGTGCCGGTCGTCGAGCCCACCGGAGACACGCCTGCGCTGCCCGGCTCCCGACGGGGGGTCGCGGCGGCCGCGCAGGTACAAATTCAGGGCACGGCGGCGCCGGGCCGTGCCGTCGGAGCGTTCAGCGGTCACCGTGACTCCACGCGGGTGCGGTGACCTCGCTTGCGCTCCTGCTCGAGGTAGTCACCGGCCATCGACGCCACGTGCTGGGGAAGCGCACCCGCGGCCACGTCGGCCAGGCTGGTCTGTTCGAGCACCGAGCGCATGCTGGCCCGCAGCGCGCGCCACACGTCGGTCAGGGCGGCGGTCGGACCGGCGTACGGCAGGTCACCGAGCCCGATGTCGCGGACACTGGCCAGCGGCCCGTCGATGCACCGCAGGACGTCGGCGATGCTGATGTCGGCCGCGGGACGCGCCAGTTCGTAGCCGCCGTCGCGGCCGCGCTGGCTGCGCACCAGGCGGTCAGTGCGCAGGTCGGACAGGATGTCGACGAGGAACTGCGCCGGAATGCCTTGCGCCTTAGCCAGATCGTCGGTCTTGACGAGCACACCGTCGTCGACCGTGGCCAGTTGCACCATGGCCCGGACGGCGTACTCCGCCTTGGCCGACATCCGCATGATGGCCAGGCTAGTCGGACGACGATCAAGCGGCGACGGAGGAGCCGCGTTGAGGAGTCCGACAATCCAGCTTCAGTCGGGGATGTCCTGCGCGCTGGGGACCACCACCGCGAACAGATCGGCCAACGCGGCGAGGCTCGCCGTCTGCAGCGCCGCCGCGGGCACGGTGTCGTCGCTGCCCAGCCCGGGCAGCGCGCGCGTCGCGGTCGCGGCGGCGACGACGGTCGGCGCGTAGCCGAGGTTGAACGCGCCGCGCGCGGTCGAGTTCACGCACATGTGCGTCATGAAGCCGGCCAGCACCAGATTCGAGGCGCCGACGACCTTGAGCTGGTCGTCGAGGTCGGTCTGGACGAACGAGTTCGGATAGTTCTTGACGATGACGGGCTCACCCTCGCGCGGGGCGACCAGCGGCACGATCGCACCGCTCTCCCCCTCGATGTCGTAGAGCGAATCCGGGCCGTCGGAGTGCTGGATGTGGATGACCGGGATGCCCGCGGTGCGGGCCCGGTCGAGCAGCGAGGCCGCCTCCTCGAGCGCGGCCTGCACGCCTTCGAGTTCCATCACGCCGCGGGTGTAGGTGTTCTGGCAGTCGATGAGCACCAGCGTCGACTGGGACAGGTTGACCGGCTGCTGCGGCAGGTCGGCCAGGACACGCAGAGTTGGATTCGCCACGAGTGTGAGCCTACTCAGCGGGTCACCGCGAGTACCGCCTCGGCCAGTTCCGGCCGGCACACCACCAGATCGGGCAGCCTCGGGTCCTCGCGGTTGTAGACCAGCGGGGAGCCGTCGATGCGTGAGGTGTGCAAGCCGGCGACGCGTGCGACGGCCACCGGTGCGGCCGAGTCCCACTCGTACTGCCCGCCTGCGTGCACGTACACATCCGACAAGCCCTGCATGACGGATGCGACTTTCGCTCCCGCGGAACCCATTTCGACCAGCGTGCCGCCGAGGGCGTCGCGCACCGCGAGCGCGATCGCCGGCGGCCTGGTGCGCGACACCACGATCCGCGGCGGCCCGTCGTGCGGGCGGGGCAGCGCCACCTCGGGGGTGGCGAGCGTGGTGTTCTGCGCGGGCAGGGCGACGGCGCCGGCGACCAGTTCACCGGACTGCCACAGCGCCACGTGCACCGCCCAGTCCTCGCGGCCGAGTTCGGAGAACTCGCGGGTGCCGTCGAGCGGGTCGACGATCCACACCCGCTCAGACCGCAGCCGGACGGGGTCGTCGGCGCCCTCTTCGGACAGCACGGCGTCGCCGGGGCGCTGCTCGGTGAGCTCGGCCATCAAGAAGTCGTGGGACCGCTTGTCGCCCGCGGCTTTTCGTTCCTCGACGGTCGCGCCGGCGAACTCCGCGCGCACGTCGAGCAGCAGATCACCGGCGCGGGTGGCCAACCGGGCGGCCAGTTCGTGGTCGTTCACCGGGCGCCGTCGAGCATGTCGATGACCTGCTGAGCCAGTGCGTCGACGTCTCGATCGGGCGTGAGCCGCAGGTCCGGGTTCTTCGGCCGCTGGTACGGGCTGTCGATACCGGTGAAGTGGGTGATCTCCCCCGCGCGGGCCTTGGCGTAGAGGCCCTTGGGATCCCGCCGTTCGCAGTCCTCCAGCGGGGTGTCGCAGAACACCTCGAAGAAGTCGTAGCCCTGGTCGGTGTGCACGGCGCGAGCCAGTTCGCGGTGTTCGACCAGCGGGCTGATCGCAGGCACCAGCACGGTCATCCCGGAATCGGCCATCAGCGTCGCGATGTGGGCCAGGCGCCGCAGGTTCTCGGCCCGGTCGGCCATCGAGAAGCCGAGGTCGGCGTTGAGCCCGTGCCGCAGGTTGTCCCCGTCGAGAACGTATGCCGGACAACCGCGTTCGAGCAGCTTCTGTTCGACGCGCATCGCCACCGACGACTTGCCCGACCCGGACAGGCCGGTGAACCACACGGTGCGGCCCTTCGACAGGCGGTCCTGGGCGCTGACCAGCGACTGATGGCGCACCGTGTTCGGGGTGGCGCTGCGGTTGGCCACCGGCGTGGTGTCGCGGACCATGCCCGCGGCGACGGTGCCGTTGGTGTCGGGGTCGATGAGGATGAACGACCCGGTCGCGGCGTTGCGCGAGTACTCGTCGAGCAGCAGCGGCTGCTGGGTGCGCAGCGTGACGCGCCCGAGCTCGTTGAGTTTGAGCGCGGTGGCCGACTTGTCGCGGTGCAGCGTGTTGACGTCGAGGCGGTAGTCCAGCGCCGCCACCCGCACGCGGGTCACCCGGGTGGTGTGCTTGATGAGGTACTCGCGGCCGGGTTCGAGCGCACTGGCGTCGGCCATCCAGCACACCGTCGCGTCGAACTCGTTGCTCACGTGCGGCTGGTTGCTCACCCGGGCGATCACATCGCCGCGGGAGATGTCGATGTCGTCGGCGAGGCTGACCGACACCGCCATCGGCGGGAACGCCTCGGTGACCGGACCGGTCGGCGAGTCGATCGCGGTGATGCTGCTGGTCTTGCCGCTGGGCAGCACGACGATCTCGTCCCCGACCCGCATCACGCCACTGGCGACGGTACCGGCGTAGCTGCGGTGGTCGGCGTGGTCGCGGGTCTGCGGCCGGATCACGTACTGCACCGGGAACCGGACGTCGGTCAGGTTGCGGTCACCGGCGATGTAGACCTCTTCGAGGTGGCTCAGGAGCGCGGGTCCGTCGTACCACGGGGTCTTGTCGGATTTCGTGACGACGTTGTCGCCCTGCAGCGCCGACATCGGGATCGTGGTGACGTCGTGGATGTCCAGGCGTGCGGCGAACGCGTGGAACTCGTCGCGAATGTCGTTGAACTTCTCCTGATTCCAGTCGATCAGGTCCATCTTGTTGACCGCCAGCACGATGTGCTGGACACCGAGCAACGACGCCAGGAACGCGTGGCGCCGGGACTGTTCGAGCAATCCGTGGCGGGCGTCGACGAGCACGATCGCCAGCTGTGCGGTCGACGTGCCGGTCACCATGTTGCGGGTGTACTGGATGTGGCCCGGGGTGTCGGCGATGATGAATTTCCGCTTTGCCGTGGCGAAGTAGCGGTAGGCGACGTCGATCGTGATGCCCTGTTCGCGCTCGGAGCGCAGCCCGTCGGTGACCAGGGCGAGGTCGGTGTAGTCGTTCCCGCGTTCCTTGGAGGTGCGCTCGACGGCGGCAAGCTGATCCTCCATCACGGCCTTGCTGTCGTACAGCAGCCGGCCGATCAGGGTGGACTTGCCGTCGTCGACCGATCCGGCGGTGGCGATGCGCAGAAGCGTCGTCATGTCAGAAGTACCCCTCGCGCTTACGGTCTTCCATCCCCGCCTCGGAGATGCGGTCGTCGGCGCGGGTCGCGCCGCGTTCGGTCAGCCGCGACACCGCGGTCTCGGCGATGATCTCGTCGACGGTCGACGCGGTCGATTCGACGCAGCCGGTGCAGGTGACGTCGCCGACGGTGCGGAACCGCACGCTGGTCTCGAAGACCTCTTCCCCGTCGCGCGGCGCCATGAACGGATGCACCGCGAGCAGCATGCCGTCGCGCTGGAACACCGGGCGGGTGTGCGCGTAGTAGATGGCGGGCAGCGTGATGCCCTCGGCGCCGATGTAGGCCCAGATGTCGTACTCGGTCCAGTTGGACAGCGGGAACACCCGGATGTGCTCACCCTTGCGGTGGCGGCCGTTGTAGATGTTCCACAGCTCCGGCCGCTGCGCCTTCGGATCCCACTGCCCGAACTCGTCGCGGAAGCTGAACACCCGCTCCTTGGCGCGGGCCTTCTCCTCGTCGCGGCGCGCTCCGCCGAAGGCCGCGTCGAAGCGGTTCTCCCGAATGGCGCGCAGCAGAGTGACGGTCTGCAGCGGGTTGCGCGACGGGCCGTTGTCGACCACGCGGCCTGCGTCGATGTCTTCCTGCACCGAGGCGATGACGAGGCGGACGCCGTTCTCGGCGACCAGCCGGTCGCGGGTTTCGATGACCTCGTCGAAGTTGTGGCCAGTGTCGACGTGCATGACCGGGAACGGCAGCCGCGCCGGGGCGAAGGCTTTGATCGCCAGGTGCAGCATGACGATCGAGTCCTTACCGCCGGAGAACAGCAGCACCGGGCGTTCGAACTCGGCGGCGACCTCGCGGATGATGTGGATGGCCTCGGCCTCCAGCGAGCGCAGATGGCTCAGCTCGTACTGGCCCGGCTCCGGTGCGGCGACCTGAGCGGCTGTCATCGCTTACCTCTTTAAGTTGGTCGATCTTGCCAGATTACGCAGATTACCGGAAATTACCGGCGTGATCAGACCGGTGTCAAGGCGATCCAGCGTCCATCGGTTCATCGGCTTGTCAGTGGGCCTCGGTAAAGTCGCACGTATGTTCGGTACGGTGTTCGCGGAGCTGGATGAGTCCGCGGTGATCGCTGCGATCGGGCAGGCCGCGCGTGAAGAAGCCGAGGCCGGGGCGCGCAAGATGGCCGCGATCGCCCAGCTGGCGCATATGTCGGTGACCTACGACGAAGCGCGTGACCGGTGGGCCTATGACTCCTGGGCGGCGACGGCCACGGAGGTCGGCGCGGTGTTGAGCGTGGGGCACAAACGAGCCTCCGGGCAGATGCGGATCGCGGTCGCGCTGCGCGACCGGCTGCCCACGGTCGCGGAGCGGTATCTACAGGGCCGGCTCAGCTTCCGGCTGATCTCCGAAATCACATGGCGCACCCGCCTCGTCGAGGACTGGCAGGCGCTGGCCCTCCTCGACGCCGCACTGGCCGACAAGGCGCTGCGGTGGGGGTCGCTGTCGGATGCGGCGTTGGTGCGGGCCATCGACGCGCTGATCACCCGCTTCGACCCGGACGCGGTCACCCGAGCCCAAGACGCCGTCAAGACCCGCGACTTCCGGATCGGGGCCCATGACGACCCCGACGAACTGGTCACCGTATGGGGCCGACTTCTGGGCTGTGACGCCGCAGTGTTGTCGGCGCGGATCGCCGCGATGCTCAACGGAATCTGCAAGGGTGACCCCCGCACCATGGGCGAGCGGCGCTCGTGTGCCATGGGCGCCATCATCCAAGGCCAGGACCACCTACCCTGCCGGTGCGGCTCCCCCGACTGCACCGCAACCCCGCCACCCAAGTCGAAGGTGACCGTCTCCGTCATCGCCGACCCCGCCGCAATCGCAGCCGCCCAGAAGCTGATCGCCGACGAAGACCGACAACAACAACCGCACGCGGACGAACAACCCGATCCCGAGCCGCAGAAGCAGGAGCAGGCGCAGGCGCAGGCGCAGGCAGAGCCGAACCCTGAGCCGAAGGTGGAGAGCGACCCCGAGCCGCACGAAGGACCTGAGTCCGCGCCGGACGTGCCGAATCCCGAGCCGTGCCCGCGGGATTGCGGCGTGGCGTTGTCGCCGGGGGCGAAGATCTTGCCGATCGCGGCGTTGGCCGAGGCGATCCGCGGCGGGGCGACGATCAAACCCTTGTGGCTGCCCGGCCCGGATCCCGAACCGCACTACCGGCCGTCGGCCAAACTGGCCGCCTTCGTGCGCGCCCGTGACCTGTTCTGCCGCTTCCCGGGCTGCACCGTTCCCGCTGAACGCTGCGATATCGACCATGTCATCCCGTGGCCCTACGGACCGACTCACGCCTCGAATCTGCACTGCAAATGCCGCACCCACCACCTCGGCAAGACTTTCGACCACGGCTGGCGGGAAGAACAATCACCCGACGGCACGATCGTCTGGACCACCCCAGCCGGACAGCGCTACACCACCGCGCCCGGCAGCCGCCTGTTCTTCCCCGCCTGGGACACCACCACCGCCGAGTTGCCGCCACCGGCCCAACCGCCGCCGGAAACCGACCGCATCGCCAAAATGCCCAAACGACGACGCACTCGCGCCGCTGACAACGCCGCGCGTATCGCCGCCGAACGCGCCCACAACGCCGCGCAACGAGCGTCGGCCCGACAAGCAACGGCCAAACAAGCAACGGCCAAACCCGAGCATCCACCACCAGACCCGCTCGACCACGGCGACGACCCGCCACCCTTCTAAGACTCCGAGCGAACGAGGAACGCTAGAGCGTCACCTCGGTGAGCCGGCCCGTCGCGACGTCGAACACGAACCCGCGCACCGACTCGTGCTTGGTGACGAACGGGCTGGCCTCGATGCGCCGGATCGATTGGCGCACATCCTCTTCCAGGTCGCTGAAGGCTTCCGCCGCCCACTCCGGTTTGATACCGGTCTCGTCCTGGATCGACTTCTTGAATTCGTCGTCGGTGAACGTCAGCATGCCGCAGTCGGTGTGGTGGATCAGGATGATCTCCTTGGTCCCCAACAGCCGCTGACTGATCGCCAGCGAGCGGATCTCGTCGTCGGTGACGACACCGCCTGCGTTGCGGATGACGTGTGCCTCGCCGTCGCCCAGGCCCAGGATCCGGTACACGTCGAGCCGGGCGTCCATGCACGCGACCACCGCGACGTGCTTACTCGGCGGCAGCGGCAACGGGCCGCTGAACGTCTTCGCGTATTCCTCGTTGTTCTTCAGGTAGTCATCGGTCACCGACATGGCGTGAAAATAGCAGCCCGCGCGCACCGGCACACCGGTGAAAATCAGGCAGATCGGATGGCGTGATCAGCGCGCCTGCAGGTCGTACACCGTGCTGCCGCCCACCTGTTGCGGCGTGTAGTGCTCCTTGACCCAGGCCGCGATCTGCTGCGCGGCGCCGTCGCGGCCGAATCCGGGTGGGCCGCCGCGGCCGCCATCAATGAAGTAGCGGACCTCACCGTCGGCGACGTATTGCTGGAACTGCGCGAGTGTCGGTGAGTCGTCCGACCCGGTGAACCCGCCGATCGCCATGATCGACGCACCGGTCTGCAACTGCAGATTCGCCGACCCCATCGAGCCGATACTGGCTGCGGCCCAACGGTTGTCGACACCGCGGACGAGCTGCTGCAGGGCGGCGTCGTCCCGCTGCCCGAAAGGACCAGGCATCCCGCCAGGAGGCATGCCGCCGAAACCGTCCCCGCGCGCCGGGCCCGACATGGTGCCAGGCCCGCCCGACGGATGCGCGACGTTGTAGATCGCGAACGCGGTGGGTGCGGCCAGCCCGGCGACAGCGGCGGCGAACACGACGACCGCCGTCGCCCGGCCCAGGCGGTGCGCACCGATGGCGAGCACCGCGGCGACCACCACCGCGAGCACCAGCACCGCCCAGCGCAGCCACGGCACCCAGTCCGGCGTGCGGCCCAGCAGCACGAACGCCCACACGCCGGTGGCCGCCATCATCGCGGCCAGCACCAGCCGCGGCGCCACGAACCCTCTCCCCCGCCACGCCTCGGCGCTCGCGATACCGACCAGCGCCGCCACCGCGGGCACCAACGCCACTGTGTAGTACGGGTGCACGATGCCGTCCATGAAGCTGAACACCGCACCGGTCACCAGCAGCCAACCACCCCACAGCAGCAGGCTTGCCCGCACGGAGTCGGTGCGCGCGGCACGGCGGGTGAACCAGATGCCCGCGGCCAATGCGATCAGCGCGGCGGGTAGCAGCCACGACGCCTCGACACCCATCGAGTGTCCGAACAGCCTGCCAATACCCGGCTCGCCACCGAAGAACAGGTTCGCTCCGCGTCCCGGACCGTCACCGGGACCGCCGCCCGACGGCGGACCACCGTGGCCGCCACCCGGTCCGCCACCGCCTGCGATGCGCTGAATACCGTTGTAGCCCAACGCCAACTGCAGCAGGCTGTTGTCGGTCGACCCGCCGATATAGGGGCGCGACGCCACAGGCCACAGTTCGACCAGCACCAAGAACCAGCCCGCGGAGACCACCATCGCCCCCGCACCGGCCAGCAGCGTGGCGATCCGGCGCCACAAACCCACCGGTGCGGCCACCAGGAACGCCAGCGCCAGCCCGGGCATGACCAGGAACGCCTGCAGCATCTTGGTCAGGAACGCGAAGCCCAGGACACAGCCGACAAGGACCATCCAGCGGGTGCTCGCGGTCTCGATCGCCCGCACCATCGCGTAGGCGGCGACGACGAGCAGCAGCACCAGCAGGGCGTCGGGGTTGTTGAACCGGAACATCAACGCCGCCACCGGCATCCCGGCCAGCACCGCACCGGCGATCAGCCCGGCCGCCGGACCGCTCACCCGTCGCACCGCGGCGAACAGCACCCCGACCGAGGCCACGCCCATCAGCGCCTGCGGCAGCAGCATGGTGAACGCGCTGAACCCGAACAGTCGGGCCGACAACACCATCAGCCACAGCGACGCCGGGGGTTTGTCGACCGTGATCGAGTTGCCCGGGTCCAGCGAACCGAACAGCCACGCCGTCCAGTTCCTGGTGCCGGCCTGGACCGCGGCCGCGTAGTACTCGTTGGCCCACCCGGAGGCGCCCAGCCCCCACAGGTAGAGCACGGCGGTGGCGGCCAGCAGGGCCAGCAGCGCGGGACGTACCCAGCGCGGACGGGAGTCGGACGCGGCGGGCGCCGTCTCGAGCGGCGCGTCGGCGGTCACGGTCATAACAGAATCCTCGATGTCGGTGGGTGGGTCAGCGGGTACGCCGGGGATGGAAGACCCAGCCGCGCAACAGGACGAAGCGCATGACGGTGGCGGCGAGGTTGGCGGCCACCAGCACCGCCAGTTCGACGAACCGGTGCGGTTCGGCGGTGACGGTGTGCAGGACCGCCAGTGACCCGCTGGTGATGCCGAGCGCGATCACGAACACGATCAGGCCCTCGAGATGGTGGCGCGCGGCGCCGCTGCGTCCGGCGATCCCGAAGGTGAACCGGCGGTTGGCCGCGGTGTTGCCGACCGCCGTCACCGCCAAGGCGATCAGGTTGGCGGCCTGCGCGCCCAGCCAGCCGCGGGTCAGGACGAACAGCAGCAGGTAGGCCAGCGTGGAGAACACGCCGATGGCGCCGAACCGTACGGCCTGGCGCAGCAGCGAACCCGCCGGTGCGGCCGACCGCGACGGCGCCAGTTGCGCGGCGAGCAATTGGACCGGGATCGAACCGTTGGCGAAGCCGCGCAGCAGCCGGCCGATGCCCTTGAGGTCCGCGGTCGCGGTCGCGACGATGTCGACCCGGCTGTCCGGATCGTCGACCCAGTCCACCGGCACCTCGTGGATGCGCAGCCCGCTGCGTTCGGCCAGCACCAGCAGTTCGGTGTCGAAGAACCAGCCGGTGTCGGACACGTACGGCAGCAGCTGCCGCGCGACGTCGGCGCGGATCGCCTTGAACCCGCACTGGGCGTCCGAGAAGCGCGCCGAGAGTGTGGATTTCAGGATGAGGTTGTAGCAGCGGGAGATGAACTCGCGTTTGGCCCCGCGCACCACGCGGGCACCGCGGCTCAGCCGGGTGCCGATCGCCAGATCGGAGTGCCCGGAGATCAGCGAGGCGACCAGCGGCGCGAGGGCGGCCAGATCGGTGGACAGGTCGACGTCCATGTAGGCGAGCACCGGGGCGTCGGATTCCGACCACACCGCGTGCAGTGCGCGGCCGCGGCCCTTCTCTTCGAGCCGCACGAACCGCACGTCGGGCAGTTCGGCCGCCAGTTCCGCGGCGATCTTCGGGGTCGCATCGACGCTGGCGTTGTCGGCGATCGTGATGCGGGCCGGGAACGGGAAGTGGGCGTCGAGGTGGCGGTGCAGGCGGCGCACCGACGCGGCCAGCGCGGCCTCCTCGTTGTAGACGGGGACGACGACGTCGAGCACGGGCACACCGGCCGAGCGTGCTTCCGCCACGACATCGGGTCGGCCTGCGCGGTCAGCGTCGAGTTCCACGGCGGTACCTGTCATGCGATCCATGGTGGCCGCTCCGCGTGTGGCGACGATGGGCCGAAGCTATGTGGCCGCTGTGAGTCATGCGCGGCCCTCGGTGAGGTCGTAGACGGTGACGCCGTCGATGGTCTGCGCGCGGTAGTGCGCCTGCACCCACTCGGCGATGTCCGTCGCGGCGCGACTGCCGCTCTGCGGGGCCCGGCCGAATCCCAGGTGCGACCGGCCGCCGATGAAGTAGTGCACCTCACCGTCGGCCACGTAGCGCTGGAACTGTTCGAGGGTGGGCGACGGGTCGGTGCCGTTGAACCCGCCCAGCGCCAAAATCGTTGCACCACTCGACAATTGGTAACCGGCCGCGTTGTTGGACCCGACCACCGCGGCCGCCCAGCGGTAGTCCTGCGCATCGCGGGCCAGCGCTGCGCTGAGCTGCGCGCCGGCCTCCGGCGAACTCAGCAGCCCGGGCGGCCCGCCACCGAAACCGCCACCCGGGCCGACGCCGGGGATGGCGCCGGTGTGCGGGGTCGCCGCGGTGGCCGCCGCGTACGCCGCAGGGGACGCCAGGCACGCGACGACGGCCAGGCCCGCCACGGCGCGGGCGACACGGTCGGGCAGCCGCCCCACCACGACCAGCAGCACCGCCGCGCCCACTCCCCCGACGGCTACGGCCGCGCGCAGCCACGGCTGCCAGTCCACATTGCGCGACAGCAGCACCGCCGCGAGCACCGTCGTCACCAACACACCGCCGGCCAGCGCGACCGCACACCATGGCCGGAACCGGTTCTGCCACAACAGGTGTGCGCCGATCCCCACGACGGCGCCGACCGCGGGCGCCAACGCGACCGTGTAGTACGAGTGCACGATCCCGCCCGCGAAGCTGAACACCACTGCCGTCACCAGCAGCCATCCGCCCCAGTGGAGCAGCGCGGCCCGGCGAACGTCGGTGCGCGGGGCGCGCCAGGTGAGCGCCACCCCGGCGGCCAGGCAGATCAGTGCGGCGGGCAGCAGCCACGCGATGTCGAGGCCCATCCCGAATCCGAACAGCCGGCCCGGCCCGACGTCGTGGTCGAGGTTGCCGAGGCCGCCCACCTCGTTACCGGTGAGCCGGCCGATGCCGTTGTAACCCAGGGCGAGTTCGACGATGCTGTTGTGCTGCGATCCGCCGATGTAGGGCCGCGAGTCGGCGGGCCACAGCTCGGCGAGCACCAGATACCAGCCACCCGCGATCACCAATGCCGCCGCGGCACCGAGCAGGGCCGCCAGTCGGCGCCGCACCGAACCGGCGCCTGCCACCAGGTAAGCCACGGCGAAACCGGGCAGCACCAGCAGCGCCTGCATCATCTTGGCCAGGAATCCGAACCCGACGGCCACCCCGGCCGCGAGCAGCCACCACCGTCCGGCGTCGCGCTCGGTTGCCCGCGTCACGCAGTACCCGGCGACGACCAGCAGCAGCACCAGCAGCGCGTCGGGGTTGTTGAACCGGAACATCAACGCCGCCACCGGGGTCGACGCGAGGACGGCGCCGGCGAGTAGCGCGGCGCCGGGTCCGCTGACCCGGCGCACCGCGGCGTACAGCACCGCCACGGCGGCCACCCCCATCAGCGCCTGCGGCACGAGGATGCTCCACGAGTTCAGCCCGAACAGCCGCACCGAGACGTCGATCACCCACAGCGCGGCCGGGGTCTTGTCGACGGTGATGCCGTTGGCCGCATCGCTGGAGCCGAACAGCATCGCCGTCCAGTTCTGGGCACCGGCCTGCGCGGCGGCGGAGTAGAACGCGTTGGCCCATCCGCTGGCGGCGAGGTTCCACAGGTAGAGCACTGCGGTCGCGGTGAGCAACACCCCGAACGCGAGCCTGTGCGACCAGACAGAGATTCGCGCGTTCGGGGCATCGATCGCGCGAATCTGTGTCTGGTCGGCAGGGAGAACGAGGGTCACTCGGCCATGTTTCCCGACGACGCTAGGCCTCGGATTGGTCCTGCCTGTGTGTCAGCTGTGCGCCGCCCGGCAGCGTCACCGCGAATTCGGTGCGGCCGGAGGCACTGTCCACGTCGATGCGGCCGCCGTGGGCACGGACCACCGCGGCGACGATCGCCAGGCCCAACCCGGTGCTGCCGCCCCGGCGCGAGCGCGACGAATCCCCGCGGGCGAACCGCTCGAAGATCTCCGGCTGCAGGTCGCGCGGTATGCCCGGGCCGTCGTCGGTGACGGTCAGCACCGCACCACCGCCGGGCGCGGCCGCGAGCGCCGTCGTCACCGAGGTGCCGGGCGGGGTGTGCACCCGCGCATTGGCGAGCAGGTTGGCCAGCACCTGATGCAGCCGCGCCCCGTCGCCGGCCACCACCACCGGCTCCTCGGGCAGGTCCAGCGACCAGACGTGGTCGGGGCCCGCGGCGTGGGCGTCGCTCACCGCGTCGACCACCAGCCGCGACAGGTCGACCGGTTCGCACTCCAGCGGCCGTCCGTCGTCGAGGCGCGCGAGCAGCAGCATGTCCTCGACCAGCTGGGTCATCCGCGCGGTCTCGGACTCCACCCGGTTCATCGCGTGCGCGACATCGTCGGGCAGCACATCCGATTTCCGTTGTGCCAGTTCGGTGTAACCACGGATCGCGGCCAGCGGGGTGCGCAGTTCGTGGCTGGCGTCGGCGACGAACTGGCGTACCCGGGTCTCGCTGGCGTGCCGCGCCGACAAGGCCCCCGCGATGCGGTCGAGCATCCGGTTCAGCGACGTGCCGAGCTGGCCGACCTCGGTGTGCGCACTGGCGGGGTCGACGGCGACGATCGGCGTCGGCAGCCGCACCTCGCCGCGGTCGAGTTCCAGGTCGGCGACCTCGCGCGCGGCGGCCGACACCCGCGACAGCGGGGCCAGCTGTCTGCGGATGATCCACACCCCGGCGGCGGTCGCGCCGATCAGCGCGATCGCCCCCACCACGCAGAAGATGACGAGCACCGTGAGCAGGGTGTCGTCGACGTCGGAGGTCGGCAGCCCGGTGACGATCGCGTCGGCCGGGCCGCGGGCGGGCAACGCGATCACCCGGTAGCGGCCGAGCCCGTCGAGGTCGAGCGAGCGCGGTGTCTCGTCGGCGGGGACCGCGGCGAGCTGCTGGGCGGCGGTGTCCCCGATCTCCTGGCGGGCGCCGTCGGCGGTGATGATCCCGGCGTCGACGGCGCCGTCGCGCGAGACCACCGCCCCGACGGTGCGGGCGGCCTGTCCGGGCGCGTTGAGGAAGGCGGGGCCGGGTCCGTTGTCCTCGCGGAAGCCGGGCCGCCGGAGTACGGGAGGCAGGCGGTGGCGCGGGCCTGGCATCATCATCGGCGGGCTGACCGGCGGCGGACCGAATTCATAGAGCCCGGCCGACCGGCGTCCGGTCTCGGCGAGTTGGGTGTCGAGCTGGGTGTCGAGGAACCGTTTCAAGGCCAGTTCGGTGCCGACGCCGACCGCCGCACACACCAGCGCGAGCAGCACGATCAGGGTCGCCAGCAGCCGGCCGCGCAGGGACCACGTGCGCGGGGAGAGGATCCGCGACCGGCCGACCGGCTCAGCGGGCGGCGGGTTTGAGGACATACCCGGCGCCGCGCAGCGTGTGGATCATCGGTTCGCGTCCGCTGTCGATCTTCTTGCGCAGATACGACACGTACAGCTCGACGATGTTGGAGCGGCCGCCGAAGTCGTAGCTCCAGACCCGATCGAGGATCTGGGCCTTGCTCAGCACCCGCTTGGAATTTCGCATCATGAAGCGCAGCAGTTCGAATTCGGTGGCGGTCAACGTGATCGGGTCACCGCCGCGGGTGACCTCGTGGCTGTCCTCGTCGAGCACCAGATCGCCGACGACGATCTTGGCGCCGCCGGTCTCGCTGACCCCGGTGCGCCGCAGCAGCGCCCGCAGCCGCAACACCACCTCTTCGAGGGAGAACGGTTTGGTGACGTAGTCGTCGCCGCCCGCGGTCAGCCCGGCGATGCGGTCCTCGACGGAGTCCTTCGCGGTGAGCAGCAGCAGCGGCAGGCCGGGGATCTGCTCGCGGAGTTTGGCCAGCACCTCGAGACCGCTCATATCGGGCAGCATCACGTCGAGGACGACGACGTCGGGCGGGTTCTCGCGCGCCAGCGCGATCGCGGTGGCGCCGTCACCCGCGGTGGAGATGTCCCAGCCCTCGTAGCGCAGCGCCATCGAGACGAGTTCGGCGAGCACCGGTTCGTCGTCGACGACGAGCACCCGCACCGGGTTGCCGTCGGCGCGGCGCATGACCGACCGGTCGGCGTCGGTCTGGTTGGGGCTCATGAATGCCATTATTCGCGCCGCGATGGGCCGACCCTGTGCCGTGCCTATGCGCCCGCTGTGAAACCCGTATCTCACATGCGGCTCACAGCGCACACCCATGTCCGGCCCGCACGATGGCGTCATGAGTGATGTGTGGGGCACGCCCGGCGGCGGGCGATGGAGCGGCCGGGAGACCGCAGCGGCGATCGCCGTTGCCGCCGTCATCGCCGCCCTGGGCGGCGGGGTGATCTACGCGGCCACCGACCAACCGTCGGTCGGGCCGGGGTCGCACCAGTTCGGCCCACCGCCCGGCGGCTTCGGGGGTCCAGGCGGTCCCGACGGCCCCGGCGCGCCGCCACCGCCGCAGCGCTGATTCCGCGAGGGTCTTCTACCCTCTAGCCCATGCAGGCCAGCAGCGGCAGTCGCCGATGACGCGTTTCCTGGCGCGCCGGCTGCTCAACTACATCGCGCTGTTGATGCTCGCGTCGTTCCTGACGTTCACGCTGACCTCGCTCACCTTCGAACCGCTCGACAGCCTGCTGGAGCGCAGCCCCCGCCCGCCGCAGGCGGTCATCGACGCCAAGTCCGCCGAACTCGGCCTCGACCAGCCGATCCCGTTGCGCTACGCGGACTGGGTCTCCGGCGCGGTGCGCGGCGACTTCGGCACCACCGTGACCGGTCAGCCCGTCGGCGAGGAGCTGTGGCGGCGCATCGGGGTGACGCTGCGGCTGCTGGTCATCGGATCGGTGCTGGGCACGATCGTCGGCGTGGTGGTCGGCGCGTGGGGTGCGGTACGGCAGTACCGGCTGTCGGACCGGGTGATCACGATTATCTCGCTGCTGGTGATCTCGACGCCTTCATTCGTCATCGCGAGCCTGCTGATCCTGGGTGCGCTGAACGTGAACTCGTGGCTGGGCGTACAGCTGTTCCAGTACACCGGGGAGACCTCAGCGGACGCTGTGGGCGGGCCCGCGGCCCAGTTCGTCGACCGGTTGCAGCATCTGGTGCTGCCGACGGTGACGCTCGCGCTGGCCGCCGCGGCCGGCTTCAGCCGTTATCAGCGCAACGCGATGCTCGACGTGCTGGGCCAGGATTTCATCCGCACCGCCCGCGCCAAGGGGCTCACGCGCAGACAGGCGCTGTTCAGACACGGGCTGCGCACCGCGCTGATCCCGATGGCGACGCTGTTCGCGTATGGGGTGAGCGGGCTGGTCACCGGTTCGGTGTTCGTGGAGCGGATCTTCGGCTGGCACGGCATGGGTGAGTGGGTGGTGCAGGGTATCGCCACTCAGGACACCAACATCGTCGCGGCGATCACGGTGTTCACCGGGACCACGATCCTGTTGGCGGGATTGCTGTCGGACGTCATCTACGCGGCGCTGGATCCGAGAGTGCGGGTGACCAGGTGATGAGCGATTCGACGAGTACCGCAGCGCGCTCGGGGCTGCACACCGAGCGGTTCGCTTCGCGGCGGACGCTGGTGCTGCGCCGGTTCCTGCGCAACCGGCAGGCGGTCATCGCGTTGATCCTGCTGGTGCTGATGTTCGCCGGCTGCTACCTGTTGCCGCCGCTGCTGCCCTACAGCTACGCCGAACTCGACTACTACGCGCTGCAGCAGCCGCCGTCGGGCGACCACTGGTTCGGCACCAACGCACTCGGGCAGGACCTGTTCGCGCAGACCCTGCGCGGGATGCAGAAGTCGATGCTCATCGGCGTCGCGGTGGCGTTCATCTCGACGATCATCGCCGCCACGGTCGGCGCGGTCGCGGGCTACTTCGGCGGCTGGCGCGACCGTGCGCTGATGTGGCTGGTCGATCTGCTGCTGGTGGTGCCGAGCTTCATCCTCATCGCCATCGTCACCCCCAGGACCCGCGACTCCGGCACCATCCTGTGGCTGATCCTGCTGCTGGCGGCGTTCAGCTGGATGATCAGCTCCCGCATCGTGCGCGGGTTGACGATGAGCCTGCGCGACCGCGAGTTCGTCGTCGCCGCCCGCTACATGGGGGTGTCGCACTGGCGGATCATCGTGCGCCACATCGTGCCCAACGTCGCGTCGATCCTCATCATCGACACCGCCCTCAACGTCGGGGTGGCGATCCTGGCCGAAACCGGGCTCAGCTTCCTGGGATTCGGTGTCCAGCGGCCCGACGTGTCGCTGGGCACGTTGATCGCCGACGGCACCCCCTCGGTGACCACGTTCCCCTGGGTGTTCCTGTTCCCGGCCGGGGTACTGATCCTGATCGTGTTGTGCGCGAACCTGATCGGCGACGGCCTGCGCGACGCGCTGGACC
Organism: Mycobacterium sp. GA-2829; assembly: GCF_001499965.1. Taxonomy (GTDB): domain Bacteria; phylum Actinomycetota; class Actinomycetes; order Mycobacteriales; family Mycobacteriaceae; genus Mycobacterium. Next base: position 30,862 of record NZ_LQIT01000022.1, on the reverse strand, counting down.
CCGCGGCCAGGCCGCCCCGGAAGGGGGCGACGAAGTGAGCCTGCTGGAAGTGTCCGGGCTGACCGTGACGTTCGCGACCGACACCGAGCGGGTGGCCGCGGTGCGGGGGCTGGACTACCACGTCGACGCCGGTGAGGTGGTGGCGCTGGTCGGCGAATCGGGCGCGGGCAAATCGGCGGGGGCGATGGCGGTGGCCGGGCTGCTGCCCGAACACGCCGAGGTGTCGGGGTCGGTGCGGTTGGACGGTGAAGAGCTGTTGACGCTCACCGACGCGGAGATGTCGCGGATCCGGGGCCGTCGCATCGGGACGGTGTTCCAGGATCCGATGTCGGCGCTGACCCCGGTCTACACGGTGGGCGATCAAATCGCCGAGGCGCTGCGGGTGCACAACCGCGACCTCGGCAAGCGGGCGGCGCGCACCCGCGCGGTCGAACTGCTCGAACTCGTCGGCATCGCACAGCCCGAACGCCGCGCGCGGGCGTTCCCGCACGAACTGTCCGGCGGTGAGCGGCAGCGGGTCGTCATCGCGATCGCGATCGCCAACGACCCGGACCTGATCATCTGCGACGAGCCCACCACCGCGCTCGACGTGACCGTGCAGGCCCAGATCCTCGACGTGCTGCGCACCGCCCGCGACGTCACCGGGGCGGGCGTGCTGATCATCACCCACGACCTCGGGGTGGTCGCCGAGTTCGCCGACCGCGCGCTGGTGATGTACGCGGGCCGGGCCGTCGAGATCGCCTCGGTTTCCGACCTGTACACCGCGCGCCGGATGCCCTACACCGTCGGGCTGCTCGGGTCGGTGCCGCGCCTGGACGCCGCCCAGGGTGCGCGGTTGGTGCCGATCCCCGGCGCCCCGCCGTCGCTGGCCGATCTGCCGCCGGGCTGCCCGTTCGCACCGCGCTGTCCCCTGGCGATCGACGAGTGCCGGGCCGCCGAACCCGAGTTGATCGAGGTGGGCCCGGGTCACCGGGCCGCGTGCATCCGCACCGAGCACGTCGCGGGTCGCCGCGCCGACGAGGTGTACGGCGTGTCGACCGCACCGGCGGCGGCACCGCCGAACGCCGACGCCCCGGTCGTGCTGCGGGTGACCGATCTGGTCAAGACCTACACGCTGACCGCCGGCGCGGTGTTCCGGCGCAAGATCGGCGAGGTGCGCGCCGTCGACGGCATCAGCGTCGACCTGCAGCAGGGCCGCACGCTCGGAATCGTCGGCGAATCCGGCTCGGGCAAGTCCACGACCCTGCACCAGATCCTCGACCTGACCGCACCGCAGGGCGGGTCGATCGAAGTGCTCGGCGCCGACGTGGCCACACTCGACGCCCGGCAGCGCCGCGCGCTGCGCGGTGACCTGCAGGTGGTGTTCCAGGATCCGGTGGCCTCGCTGGACCCCCGCCTGCCGGTCTTCGAAGTATTGGCAGAACCATTGCAGGCCAATGGTTTCGACAAGTCACGCATCGACAACCGGGTGGCCGAGCTGCTCGGCATCGTGGGGCTGCGACGGGAAGACGCCAGCCGGTACCCGGCCGAGTTCTCCGGCGGGCAGAAGCAACGCATCGGGATCGCGCGGGCGTTGGCGACGCAGCCGAAGATCCTCGCCCTCGACGAACCGGTCTCGGCGCTCGACGTGTCGATCCAGGCCGGCATCATCAACCTTCTGCTGGACCTGCAGGAGCGGTTCGGGCTGTCGTACCTGTTCGTCTCGCACGACCTGTCGGTGGTCCGCCATCTGGCCCACCGGGTGGCGGTCATGCACAGGGGCACGATCGTCGAACAGGGCGACGGCGACCAGATCTTCACCGCACCCCGCCATGAGTACACCCGGCGCCTCCTGGCCGCGGTCCCGCAACCGAGCGTCGGGCAACGTTAAAGTTTGTGCGCATGACGATGCGACGCCTGGCTGCGGCCGCCCTCGCCGCCGCACTGCTGCTGGCCGGCTGCTCCACCGACAACCCCGACGGCGCCCCGTCACCCGGCGGCAACGCCGAACTGGGCGCCACCAACGACATCAACCCGCAGGACCCGGCGAACCTGCGCGACGGCGGTAATCTGCGGCTCGCGCTCAGCGGCTTCCCGCCGAACTTCAACACCCTGCACATCGACGGCAACCTCGGCGAGCTCGGCTCGCTGCTGCGCCCGACGATGCCGCGCGCGTTCGTCATCTCGCCGTCGGGTGAGGCCACCGTCAACCCCGACTACTTCACCAACGTGGAGTTGACAAGGACCGATCCGCAGACGGTCACCTACACGATCAACCCCAAGGCGGTGTGGAGCGACGGCACGCCGATCACCTGGGAGGACATCGCGAGCCAGATCAATGCCACCAAGGGTGAGGACCCGGCGTACCTGATCGCCGCCCCGAACGGCAGCGAGCGCGTCGCCTCGGTGACCCGCGGCGCCGACGACCGACAGGCGGTCGTCACGTTCGCCAAGCATTACGCCGACTGGAAGGGCATGTTCGCCGGCAACACCATGCTCTATCCGAAGAGCATGACCGCCACGCCAGAGGCGTTCAACAAGGCTCAGCTCAACGGCCCCGGCCCCTCGGCAGGACCGTTCCTGGTCAGCAACGTCGACAAAGCCGCGCAGCGGATCACGTTGAGCCGCAACCCCAAATGGTGGGGCGCGCCGCCGCGGCTGGACACGATCACCTACACGGTGCTCGACGACGCGGCCAAGATCCCGGCGCTGCAGAACAACGCGCTCGACGCGGTGGGGCTGGCGTCGCTCGACGATCTGACGATCGCGCAGCGCACCGCAGGGGTATCGATCCGCCGGGCCCCCGCGGCCAGCTGGTACCACCTCACGTTCAACGGCGCCCCGGGTTCGGTCCTGAGCGATCCGGCGCTGCGGATGGCCGTCGCCAAGGGCATCGACCGGCAGGTCATCGCCGACGTCAGCCAGCGTGGGCTGGTGAACACCCCCACGACGCTGGACAACCACATCTACGTGGCCGGCCAGGAGGGGTACGAGAGCAACGGCATCCCGTTCGACCCGGAGGCCGCCAAACGCGAACTCGACGCGCTGGGCTGGCGGCTGAACGGGCAGTTCCGGGAGAAGGACGGTAAGCAGCTGGTGATCCGCGACGTGTTCTACGACGCGCAGAGCACCCGGCAGATCGCCCAGATCGCCCAGAACCTGCTGGCGCAGATCGGGGTCAAGCTCGATCTGATCGCCGCCCCCGGCGGCGCGCTGTTCACCCAGTACGTGACGCCGGGCAACTTCGACATCGCGCAGTTCGCCTACGCCGGCGACGCTTTCGCGCTGTCGAGCCTCACGCAGATCTACGCCTCCGGAGGTGAGGGCAACGTCGGCAAGATCGGCAGCCCGCAGATCGACGCGCAGATCGAGAAGACGCTGTCCGAACTCGATGCCGCCAAGGCCCGCGCGCAGGCCAACGAACTGGACAAGATGCTGTGGGCGGAGGTGCACAGCCTGCCGCTGTTCCAGTCGGCAGGCAACGTCGCGGTGCGCAGCAGCCTGGCCAACTACGGGCCCGCCGGGATCGGCGATCTGGACTACACCAAGATCGGCTTCATGAAGTAGGGCCCGCAGTTCGGGTCTCGCTGATCCAAACGGTGCTCCCCGCGGCGTCACCTCGGTAGAACCGAGCCATGACGACTGTGGAGAACGCCCGGGCACTGCCCGGCTCACCGGAATTCGCCGTGCTGCTGGCCCAGATCGCCGCGGGCGCACGGCAGCGGGACCTGGCCGACGAGAACCCCTTCGATCAGGTGGCGGCGCTCAAACGCGCCGGGTTCGGCACCCTGCGACTGCCCGAAGCCCTCGGCGGCGCGGGTCTGACTGTGCCGCAACTGTTCTCGACGATCATCGACGTGGCGGCCGCCGATCCTATTGTCGCGCACATCTTCCGCACCCACTTCTGGTTCGTCGAGGAGCGGCTGCGCACCCTCGACGATCCGGCGTCGCGGCGGTGGCTGGACAGGGTCGTCGACGGCAAGATCTTCGGCAACGCGTTCAGCGAGAAGGGCGGCCTGGCGGTCGGCAGCTTGGTGTTCAACACGCGCCTGCTGCCCGACGGTCATGGCGGCTACCGGCTCACCGGCGAGAAGTACTACAGCACCGGTACCCTGTTCTCGGATTACCTGACCGTCACCGCGACCACCGACCACGATTCGGTCGCGACCGTCGTGGTGCCCACCGACCGTCACGGCGTCGGCGTGGTGGACGACTGGGACGGCTTCGGTCAGCGCCGGACCGGGACCGGCACGACGACGTTCACCGACGTCTCGGTGTCGGCCGACGAGGTGCTCACCGATTCGCCGTACGACGCGGAAGCGGCGCCCACGGTGCAGTACGCCTCGCTGCAGCTGTTCATCCACGCGGTGGTGGCGGGGATCCTGCAGAACGTGGTCGAGGACGGTGTCGCGCTGCTGGAGTCCCGTGAGCGCAACTTCAGCCATGCGGTGGCCGAGCGGCCCACCGACGATCCGCTGCTGCAGCGTCAGCTGGGGGAACTGGCCAGCACGGCCTACGTGGCGCGTGCCGCGGTGCTCGACGCTGCGGCGACCATCGGCGCGGCGACCGACTCAGCGGTCGACGGGGTGCCGGATGCAACGTTGGCTCAGGAGGCGCAGCTGGCCGTCGCGAAGGTGAAAGTGCATCTGGACCGGGTGGCGCCGGAAGCGGCCACCCGACTGTTGGAGCTGGGCGGCGCCAGCGCCGCGAGCCGCAAGCGCAACCTCGACCGCCATTGGCGCAATATCCGCACGATCACGCTGCACAACCTGGTCGCCTACAAGGCGAAAGTGATCGGCGAGAACCTGTTGCACGGGACGCCGGTGCCGGCGAACGCCTACTTCTGAGTCTGAGCCGCTCAGCTGGTGGCGCCGGGGCGCTTGGTCGCCTTCTTGGCCGGGGCCTTCTTCGCGGGTGCCTTCTTGGCGGGCGTCTTCTTGGCGGCGGCCTTCGCCGGTTGTGCCTTGGCCGGTTGTGCCTTGGCCGGTTCTGCCTTCGCCGGTTGTGCCTTGGCCGGCGGGGCCTTCTTCGCCGGGGTCTTGGCGGCCTCGGTCTTGGCGGGTGGCGCCTTCACCGGTGTGGCCTTGGCCGGTGCCGACTTCTTCGCCGGGGCCACCTTCTTGGCCGGGGCGGCCTTCTTGGCGGCCGGAGTGTCTTTCGCCGGCGCCAAATTGGCCGCTTCGGTCTTGGTGGGCGTGGCCTTCACCGCAGCCTTTTTGGCCGGAACCTTCTTGGCGGGGGCTTTCTTGGCCGGGGCTTTCTTCGCGGGCGCCGTGGCGGCCGGTGTGGGCGCCTGGCTCGCGTCGGACGACGGCAACGCCGCGGGACGGTCATCGCCGTCGCTGTCGGAGGACGACCCGATGCCGACCCGTTCGGCGGCGCCCTCGACCGCGTCGCGCGCGCGTTGGGTGAGGTCACCGAGCGCAGCCCCCACGGCTGTGAGCAGATCGGTGACGCGCTGCTGCAGCGCGCCCTTGTCTCCTGACGTGTCTTCTGATGACACCTTTGGCCTCCCGTTTCAGGTATGCGTTCTAGGCCCCATACCCGTTTTCGCGGATACCTCACGTGTCTCGCGCCACGCACATGCGGCGATAAGGCGAAAACCCTCGCTCAGACGGTCAACTCGATGTGGTGCGCATCGGGCACCGACGCATACCGCTGCGGGCTGCAGGTCAGCACGATGACCTGCCCGTCACCGCCGATCACGTCGAAGACCGTGCCCATCTTGGTCAATCGGTCGGGATCGGTGAAGCCCAGCGCATCGTCGATGACGACCGGCACCGAATCCTCCTTGGCCACCAGCGCCGCCCCCGCGAGGCGGGCCACGATGCCCAACTGCTCCTTCGCCCCGCCCGACAGCGATTCATACGGCACCGTGCGGCCGGCCAGGGTCCGGTTGTTGATCCGCAGATCGCTGTCGATCTCGACTTCGAAGCTCTCGCCGAACACGAGCCGGCCGAGCCGTTCGACCTCGCGGCGGAAAGGTTCGACATAGCGTTCCCGCGTCGCGGAGCGGTGCCGGTTCATCACCGAGCGCAGCAGGTCGACCGCGCGGGCCCGACGGTGCACCCGCAGGTAATCCGACTCGGCGTGCTCGCGTTCGGTGTGGGCGTTGTCGAGTTGTCCCTGCCTGCCTTCGGTGCCGTACACCTTCAGGGCCGCGGTGACCTCGCGCAGTGATTCGGTCGCATCCTCGTGCCGGGCCTGCAGCACCCGCTCGCGACGCGTCACATCGTCGAGCGCGGCGTCCACCGCATCCGGGGCGCAGCCGGCGAGTTCCTCGCGCAGTTGCGTAACGTGGGCGGCGGTGCGTTCGGCGGCCTCGCGGTCGGCCTCGGCGGCCACCGACAGCGCCTCGTCGTCGGTGAGCGCCCGTGCCGCGGACAGTCGATCGGTCGCCGTGGTCAGCTCGGTCTGCGCTGCCGCGAGCTTCTCCCGCACCACCCCGAGCCGAGTCGCCTTCTCGTTCAACCGCATCGACGCCGCCACCGCGACCTTGCGGTGCGTCTCGCAGACACCGATCGCCCGCTGGTGCGCGGCGACTGCGGCGTCGAGCGCGGCGCGGGCCGTCGCGGCGTCGGCGGGGCCCTCGAGCTCGAACAGACCGTCCTCGTCGGGTTGGCTGTCGCGGAGTTCGGCGAGGCGGGCATGCAGCTGTTCGGCGGTGTCCTCACCGGTCAGCGCGGCGACCGTGGCGCGCTGCGTGGCCTTCACCTGCTTCAATTCGCGCCGCCGCTCGTGAAGACTGCGCGCGCCGGCGACGTCCTCGGCCCCCGCGGCAGCCAACGCGGCTGCCAGATCCGCGGTCGCCGCGTCCAACCGCGCCTGGGTCTCCGCGGCGGGCGTCCCCGGCACCACCCGCGCGGTCAGCACGCCCGGCACGACGATCTCGGTCGGCGAGGTCGCGTTGACCGCCCAGTCCTGCCCGGCGGCCAATGAGACGGAGTCGTCGCCGACCCGCACCTCGACCGCACCGAGGGCATCGAGTTCGATTCGGGCGGAGGCCAATTCGGCCTGACCCGCCGCCCGCTCGACGGCCAGAGCGGCCACGTCGACCGCGCGCATCGCGGCGTCGGTGACCGTGATGCCCGCCAGCTCCGCGTCGACGGCCGCCAGCTCACGCACCGCGGCGTCGATCTTCGTCAGCCGCGCCGCCAGCCGGTCGGCCTCGTCACGGTCGGAAAGGCGTTGCGCCACATCGCGAGCCGCATCGACCCGCGCATGGTGGTCCTCCACCGCCGCGCGCGCCTGCGCGGCGGCCTGTTCGGCTGCCTCCGCGACTTCCCGCGCGGTGGCTTCCTCCTCGACCGCGGCGGCGACGGCGGCCTGCAGATCGGTGACCGCGGCGCCGCGCTGGTCGATGTCCGCGCGCAACCGCCGCCGTTCGGTCACCGCCGCGGACGATGCGGTGCGGGTGGCCTCCGCGGCCTTGGCGAGGACTTCGGCCTCCGCCACCTGGCGGCGCAGCGCCGCCACCGCCTGCGCGGCCTCGCGCGCCGCCGCCGACTCCTCGGCGAGGGCGGCGCGCTGCGCGGTGAGCTCGGCCAGCTGTTCGGTCAGCGCGGCGTGGCGGCGCACCGCCGCGTCGACTTCCCCGACCGCCTCGGTGCACCGGGCCACCTCGGCCTCGGCGGAGTCCAACCGCTTCTTCGCGGCGGCCAACTCGCCCGTCGCTCGGCCGGTGGCGGTGTAGTAGCGGGCGTACTCCCCGTCGATCCGGTCGATCAGCAGCGGTTCGGTCCCGGAGAGGGTGTCGGCCTCGCCGGCGGCGACGTCGAGGGCGCGGGCCAGCGCATCGGAAGCCGAGAGGTCGACCGGTGCCGTCGACGTCGACTGCCAGACCCGTTGCGCCTGCCACAGATCCATGTCGACGGTCTGCTCGAGCAGCGCCAGTGCCCGCTCGTGCGCCTCATCGCCGGTGAGCTGCTCACGCTGCGGAGCGAGGATGGTCAGCTCCGTCTCGGCCCGCTTGTGGAAGCGTTTGCGATACACGAAGCGGTATGGCCCGGTGGAGATCTCGGCACTGATCTCGGCACCCACATCGGCGTGGGTGGGTTTGACCTGCTTCACTTCCTTCTTCGTGGACCGGTCCTTGGCGGCGAAGAGCAGATCGAGCGCCTCGATCATCGACGATTTGCCGATCTCGTTGGCGCCGCTGATCACCACGACGCCGCGGTCGGGGAACTCGATCTCACGGCGGCTGACCCCGCGATAGTTGGTCAACACCAGGCGGTGCAACTTCATGCGGCATCACTCCGTTCGACCAGGCGCAGCAGCAACGCCAGTGCGGCGCGGGCGTCGTCGGCGTGGTCGCCGTCGGCCCGGGCGGCCTCGACGAGTTCGTCGACGGCCGCGGCCGCGAACCCGCCGATGCCCAGGTCGTCGAATTCCCCGTCGGCGGGCAGCACCGCGATGTCGGTGCCGCGCTCCCACTCGGTGAGCGCCGCGAACAGCCGGGAGTACTTGAGCAGACACTCATCCAGCGCGGCCTTGTCCGTCACGGTCAATGAACCGGTCAGGCCCAGGCGCACGACCGTGCGTTCCTTGTCCGGCATCAGGTCGAGGTTCATGTCGAGGTCGGCCACGTCGCGGCTGTCGTCGACCGAACGGGTCAGCGTGACGAACCGCCAGCGGCCCAACCGCTTCGCGGTGACCTGCACCGGGCGCCGGGCGTCGTCCTCGTCGATGTCCACCACGAGTGCGTGACCCGAGGCGGATTCGATGTCGTCGTAGTTGGTGACCTCCGGCGACCCGGAGTACCAGACCCGGCCGGTAGCGCCGACGTCGGTGCGAGAGTGCTTGTCGCCCAACGCGACATAGTGCACCGCGCCGCGGGCCAGCGCCGCCTCGACCGCGGCCAGCCGGATCAGCGCAGCTTTGTCCTTACCGGGGTCGATCGCGTCGACGGCGCCGTGGCCGACCACGACGCGCGTCACCCCGTCGGCGGGCAGATCGGCGAGCACGTCGCCGACGAGGTCGCTGGTGGGGGCCTTCGACCGCCACGGGGCGGCGACGAGTTCGAGACCGGGCCGCACCTGGTGCGCGCCGGCGCGGTCGAGCACCGTGACGTTGTCCGGGCATTCGGCGGTGAACAGCGCGCTGGTGTAGACCGACGAGGCGTCCAACGGGTCGTGGTTGCCGGGCAGCAGGTAGACCGGGACACCGATGGTGCGCATCGCCTCCAGCGACTGGCTGATCTCGCGCGGGGAGAGTTGATTGTGCTCGAATACGTCACCGGCGACCACCACGAACTCCGCGCCGGATTCGGCGGCGAGCTCACCGACCGCCACGACCGCCTCGCGCCGCGCCGCCGAGTAGCGCGGCTGCGCCTCGCCGTTGAGGAAATGCCGGGTCATACCGAGCTGCCAATCGGCGGTGTGCACAAATCGCATGTGGCCCCGTACCTTTCCCCTCGTCATGTCCCTCGTTCGGGCGCATGGCGAGTGTATGGCCGGGCACCGACAAGTCCTCGGACCTCGACCGGCATGTGGGCGGGCGACCTAACGTGGGGGGTGTGAATTCGCACGTCCGCACCCTGGTTCTGCTCCGGCACGGCAAGTCCGACTATCCCGACGGCGTCGACGACCACGCCCGGCCGCTGGCCGCGCGCGGACGCCGCGAGGCCGCGTTGGCCGGCGACTGGCTGCGCGCGCACGTCCCGCCGCTGGACGGGGTGCTCTGCTCGACGGCGACCAGGACGCGCCAGACGCTGGAACGCACCGGCGTGGAGGCGCCGGTACGCCACCTCGACCGGCTCTATGACGCCACGCCCGGCATCGTGATCGACGAGATCACCAAGGTGACACAGCATTTCGACCACCCGGTGCACACCCTGCTGGTGGTCGGCCACGAACCCGCGATGTCGGCGGTCGCCCTGGGACTGGCCGACGCCGAGGACAGCGACCGTCAGGCCGCCGACGGCATCGCGGCGAAGTTCCCGACCTCGGCGATCGCGGTGCTGCGCACCGAGCAGCCGTGGGCGGAGCTGGGGCTGGGCGGCGCCGCACTGGTCACCTTCCACATCCCCCGGCAGCCGTGATTTCGGTGTAGTTCGTTGCGCTCACCGCAACCAACTACACCGAAATCGCCAGGAGCTAGGAGTTGGTGGCGAGCGTGAGTTCCATCAGCTTGATCGCCATCCCGCAGGCGTCGATTCCCGGGGCCTGCGGGTTGACCCACCAACCGACCACACCGCCCGCGTCGCTGGCCACGCCGCACGAGCCGTTCGGGTCGTTCGGCCGCATGACGAACGACGGCACGCCGGCCACCGACCGGTTCTCGATCTGATACTTGAGCTTTTCGGCCGTCGAGCGCTCGTTGTCGAGGCTGCCCTCCTCGAACCAGAAGCGGGTGATGTCGACCAGCCCGGCGGGGTTGGCCGCCTGCCAGCGGCAGACCGCCCCGACGAACGTGCTCTGGATGTCGAGCGGATCGGCGCCGACGGTCTCGGCGAGGATGTCCTCGGTCAGGACGTCGCACTCCTTGAGCAGGTTCGGGTACTGCTCTTCGGAGTCGTTGTTGCTCGGGCCGCCGCCGGATCCGGCGCGCGCCGCGGTGCCCTCCACGGTGCGGGTGCAGCCCACCAACATCGTCAACGTCGCGAGCAGTGCCGCGACGACGGCCAGGGTCCGGGTCATTCGGAGTTCACAATCGATTGACGGGTCAGTTCCTTGGCCACTTCGCACGGGTCCGGGAACGGCTTCTGGGCGAAGCTGACCGACCACTCGATGAAGTCGTTGTCGAACTGGATGCCGATCTCGCAGAGGTTCGTGCCCAGCGTCAGATCGTCACCGGTGGCGATGAACCCGTCATGGCCCTCGATGTTGATGTCCTCGACGCTGGTGCGCGAGAGCTCCTCGGTCTTGCGTTCCCGCCCGATCGGGCTGCCGCGGAAGTGGGTGAACGAGAAGTGCGGCCCGACGATGCTCCCGCCGGCCAGCCACTGGCAGCCCACCGAGGTCGTGGCGGTGTTCACCAGCCCCGGCACCTCGGTCAGCTGGCTGATGGTCTGGTCGCTGATGCCGCCGCACTGCGGGAAGAACGGACCGTGCTTGATGTCCTGCTGGGCCTGGGTGCTCTGTGGCGCCTCGCCGGGGGCCGCCGGTTCCTCCGAGCCGGAGCATGCGGCCAACAGCGGGAGCACGGCCGTCGCCAGCGCGGCCAGCGCTTTCGCGGTGCGGGTCGGTCCCATGCTGGGGTTCACGCCATGCACTGTAGCGGCAGCACTGATCGTGAACCACCGACATGCCGGTTGACCTGCAAGTTCGTCGGGTGTGCGACAGTAGCGGGATGCTCTGGGGCCTGCTGCGGCGGTATGTGCGGCCGTACCGCGGGCTACTCTCGGTGGTCGCCGCGCTCCAGATCGTGAGCACGCTGGCGTCGCTCTACCTACCCACCGTCAACGCCGCGATCATCGACGACGGGGTCGCCCAGGGTGACACCGCCACGATCGTCGAACTGGGCATGGTGATGCTCGGCGTCACCGCGCTGCAGGTGGTGTGCGCGGTCGGCGCGGTGTACTTCGGCTCCCGGGCCGGGATGGGGTTCGGCCGCGATGTGCGGGCGGCGGTCTTCGACCGAGTCACGCGGTTCTCCGCCGAGGACACCGCCCGCTTCGGGGCGCCGTCGCTGCTCACCCGCACCACCAACGACGTCGGCCAGATCCAGCTGCTCGTCCAGATGACGGCCACGATGCTGATCACCGCGCCGATCATGTCGGTCGGCGGCATCTTCATGGCGATTCACCAGGACGCCGGGCTGTCGTGGCTGCTGCTGATCAGCGTTCCGGTGCTGGCGCTGTCGAACTACTGGATCGTCTCGCACCTGCTGCCGATCTTCCGGCGCATGCAGCAGCTCATCGACAACGTCAACCGCGTCATGCGCGATCAGCTCACCGGCATCCGGGTCATCCGGGCGTTCGCCCGCGAACCGCTCGAGCGCGAGCGCTTCGGCGCAGCCAACCAGGTCCTGTCCGACACCGCACTCGAGGCGGGCCGCTGGCAGGCGCTGATGCTGCCGGTCACCACGCTGGTCATCAACGTCTCCAGCGTCGCGCTGATCTGGTTCGGCGGGCTGCGCATCGACGCCGGGCAGATGCAGGTCGGTTCGCTGATCGCGTTCCTGTCCTATTTCATGCAGATCCTGATGGCCGTGCTGATGGCCACGTTCATGCTGATGGTCATCCCGCGGGCGGCGGTGTGCGCCGAACGGATCGGTGAGGTGCTCGACACCCGGCCGGGCATCGAGACCCCGGCCGATGCGGTGCGGCCCGACGCGGTGCGCGGTGAGATCCGGCTGGAGTCCGCCACCTTCTGCTACCCCGGCGCCGAACAGCCGGTCGTCGACGACGTCTCGTTCACCGCGTGCCCCGGGACGACGACCGCGATCGTCGGGTCGACCGGGTCGGGCAAGTCGACACTGATCTCGCTGATCTGCCGCCTCTACGACGTGACCGCGGGCGCGGTCCGCATCGACGGTGTCGACCTGCGCGACTACGACATCGACCGGCTGTGGTCGCTGATCGGGCTGGTGCCCCAGCGGGGTTACCTGTTCACCGGCACGATCGCCGACAACCTGCGGTACGGCAAAGACGACGCCACCGACGACGAGATGTGGGAGGCGCTGCGGGTGGCCGCCGCCGACGACTTCGTCCGCGCCCATCCCGACGGGCTGCAGCGCCGCGTCGCCCAGGGCGGGATGAACTTCTCCGGCGGGCAGCGGCAACGGCTGGCGATCGCCCGCGCCGTCGTCCGCAGACCCGCGGTGTACCTGTTCGACGACGCGTTCTCCGCCCTCGACGTGCACACCGATGCCCGGGTGCGCGCCGCACTGCGCGAGGTGTCGGCCGAAGCCACCGTGGTCGTCGTGTCGCAGCGGCTGTCGACCGTCGCGCAGGCCGAGCAGGTGATCGTCGTCGAGGACGGCCGCGTCGTCGGCATCGGCACGCACGACGAGCTGCTGCGTGACTGCCCGACCTACGCCGAGTTCGCCGAATCGCAGTCCGTCGGCGCCGACGTCGGGGGCCGACCGTGACCGGACCGATGGGCCGCCCGATGCGCGGTCTGCCGCAGCCGCCGCCCGAACGCACCCGCGACTTCAAGGGTTCGGCCGTGCGGCTGATCCGGCGGCTCACCCCGCAGCGCACGCTGACGGCGACGGTGATCGGGCTCGGCATCGCCGGTATCGCGCTCGGGGTGATCGGGCCCCGGATCCTCGGACACGCCACCGACCTGCTGTTCAACGGGGTGATCGGCCGAGGTCTGCCCGCGGGTCTGACCAAGGAGCAGGCCGTCGAGGCGGCCCGCGCCCGCGGGGACGACGCGTTCGCCGATCTGCTCTCCGGGATGGCCGTGGTGCCCGGTCAGGGCGTGGACTTCGGCGCGGTGGCCCGCACGCTGGCGCTGGCGCTGGGCCTGTATCTGGTTGCGGCGCTGCTGGTCTGGATCCAGGCGCGGCTGCTCAACGTGACCGTGCAGCGCACGATGGTGCGGTTGCGCGCCGACGTCGAGGACAAGGTGCACCGGCTACCGCTGTCCTACTTCGACACCCGGCAACGCGGTGAGGTGCTCAGCCGCGTCACCAACGACGTCGACAACATCCAGACCTCGCTGACCATCACGATCAGCCAGTTGCTGACCGCGCTGCTGACGCTCGTGGCGGTGCTGGTGATGATGCTGACCATCTCGCCGCTGCTGGCGCTCATCACGGTGATCACGCTGCCGCTGTCGTTGTTGGCGATCCGCTGGATCACCCGGCGCTCCCAGCGGTTGTTCGTGGCGCAGTGGCGCAACACCGGCCGGCTCAACGCGCACATCGAGGAGACCTACAGCGGGTTCACGATCGTCAAGACGTTCGGGCACCGCGCGGCCGCGCAGCAGCGCTTCCGCGAACTCAACGACGAGGTGTACCAGTCCAGTTTCGGCGCGCAGTTCTTCTCCGGCCTGGTCGGCCCGGCGACCGGGTTCATCGGCAACCTCGGGTACGTGGCGGTCGCGGTGGTGGGCGGGCTGCAGGTGGCGACCGGGCAGATCACGCTGGGCAACATCCAGGCGTTCATCCAGTACGTCCGCCAGTTCAACCAGCCGCTGGGCCAGGTCGCAGGCATGTACAACACGCTGCAGTCCGGGATCGCCAGCGCCGAACGGGTCTTCGAGTTGCTGGACGCCGAGGAGCAGACCCCGGATCCGGCGCCGGGGCTGCCCGCGCTGCGCGGTCGGGTGGAGTTCGAGCACGTGCACTTCGCCTACCAGCAGGGCACCCCTGTCATCGAGGATCTGTCGCTGGTGGCCGAACCGGGCAGCACCGTGGCCATCGTGGGGCCGACGGGTGCGGGTAAGACCACGCTGGTGAATCTGCTGATGCGGTTCTACGACGTCGATTCCGGCCGGATCCTGCTCGACGGTGTGGACATCTCGACCGTCGGCCGCCAGTCGCTTCGCTCGCGGATCGGCATGGTGCTGCAGGACACCTGGCTGTTCGCGGGCACGATCTACGACAACATCGCCTACGGCAGACCCGACGCCGGCCCGGACGAGGTGATCGCCGCCGCCAAGGCCGCGTACGTGGACCGCTTCGTCCACAGCCTGCCCGACGGCTACGACACCCGGGTCAGCGACGACGGCGGCTCGATCAGCGCCGGCGAGAAGCAGCTGATCACGATCGCGCGGGCGGTGCTGGCCCAACCACAGCTGCTGATCCTCGACGAGGCGACCAGTTCGGTCGACACCCGCACCGAACTGTTGATCCAGCACGCGATGGCCGAACTGCGCCGCGACCGCACGAGTTTCATCATCGCCCACCGGCTGTCCACGATCCGCGACGCCGACCTGATCCTGGTCATGGAGGCCGGACGCATCGTCGAACGCGGCACGCACGAGGAGCTGGTGGCCCGCCGCGGCGAATACTGGTCCATGACACAGGTTTAAGCACTTCGCTGCCTGCGATTCCGCATCGCCGATCCGCGCGGTCGGGCAGGATGCGCGGTATGCCAAGCACCACCGTGCACACCTTCTGCCGCTACTGCCTGGCGTCGTGCGGTGTCGAGGTCACCGTCGAGGACAACCGGGTTCGCAAGGTCGCACCCGACAGGCTCAACCCGCACAGCTGGCACGACTTCTGCGCCAAGGGCCGCACCGCCGCACAACTCGTCGAGCACCCGCGCCGCATCCGCACCCCGATGCGCCGGGTCGGTGACCGCTACGTCGAGGCGACGTGGGACGAGGCGATCACCGACATCGCGGCCCGGATGAACGCCGCGATCGCCGCGGACGGCCCCGACGCAGTGGGTGCGTACTACGGCAACCCCACCGGGTTCTCCGGATCCAACGTCATCTTCATGAACGCCTGGCTCGACGCGGTCGGCACCCGCAACCGCTACTTCGTCGGGTCGGTCGACCAGAACGCGATGCACGTGGTGGCCGAGGCGATGTACGGGTCGATGCTGATGGCGCCGGTGTCCGACGTCGACAACTGCGACTATTTCCTGCTCGTCGGTACCAATCCCGCTGTGAGCGCGTGGAATTGGTTGGAGACGGTGCCGGGAGGTTGGCGCCGCGCGCTGGAGCGGCAGAAGGGCGGTGCGACGATCGTCGTCGTCGACCCGGTGCGCACCGAGACCGCCGACCATGCCGACCTGCACCTCGCGGTGCGGCCCGGTCAGGACTGGGCGCTGATGCTGGGGTTGGTGAAAGTCGTTCTCGCCGAGGGACTCGAGCACCGCGAGGACTGTACCGAGCTCGCGGTGGGGGTGCCGGAGCTGCGCCGGCTGGTCGCCGAGGCCGACCTCGACGACCTCGCGGCGCGGTGCGGTGTCGACCGCACGACGATCGAACGGGTGGCGCGGGACTTCGCGGCCGCCGAGGGCGCGATGGTGGTGACCCGCACCGGGGTGTCGCTGCACGCGGCGGGCACGGTGGCCGAATGGCTCGGCCATGTGCTCAACGTCATCACCGGCCGGATGGACCGGCCCGGCGGGCGGCGGTTCGAACCCGGCTACGTCGACGCGCTGCGGCTGGCCGACCTCGCCAAGGGCGACCCCCACGTGAGCCGGGTGGCCGGCCGGGAGATGGTCTCGGGCGCACACGCTTTGGCGGAGCTGCCCGACGAGATCACCACCCCTGGGCCGGGTCAGATCAAGGCAATGCTGATCAACTGCGGCAATCCGGTGGTGTCGGGTCCGGACGGCGCGAAACTCGACCGCGCGCTGGCGACGCTGGACCTGCTGGTCGTGATCGATCTGGTGCAGCGGGAGAGCCACCGGCACGCGCACTGGTTGCTGCCCGCCGCGCACTGGCTCGAGCGTGACGATCTGCTGGCGTTCACCAGCAGCATGCACGACGAACCGTTCGTGCAGTACGGGCGCCGGGCCGTCGACCCGCCGCCCGGGGCGCGTGAGGAGTGGCGGATCTTCACCGACCTGACCCTGGCGATGGGGCGGCCGCTGTTCGGGGTGAAAGGGATGAACGCCTTCGTGCGGGCCACCCGGCGCGCCGCGGCGCTCACTCGTCGCCCCGCACTCGAGTTCGGGCCGCAGTGGCTGAACCGTGTTCTCATCGCGACAGCGCGAAAGGTCAACGGCCACAGGTTGCGGTGGCGTGACGTGGTGGGCAGCCCGCACGGCCTGGTGCTCGGGCCGCGGGAGTTCGGCCACTTCCGCGGCGCGCTGCGCACCCCGGACAAGAAGGTGCACGCCGCACCGCCCGAATTCGTTGCGCGCACACGGGAACTGCTCGCCTCGGCACCGCCGATCGCGCCTGCCGGATACCCGTTCCAGCTGGGCAGCCGGCGCAACCGCCACTCGATGAACTCATGGCTCAACGACCTGCCGGGGCTGCATCCGGGCGGGAAGCGCAATGAGGTGGTCATCCACCCCGACGACGCGTCGACCCTCGGTGTGCGCGACGGCGACCTGGTGCGGGTGTTCTCCCCCGTCGGCGCCGTCGAGGTGTGCGCCGCGGTCAGCGATCAGCCGCGGCGGGGTCTCGTTGTGCTCGACCACGGTTGGGGGTCACGGGTTTTCGACCCGCGCGGTGAGGCCGGGCCCCAGTCGTTCGGCGTCAACCGCAACCTGCTCGTGGACGGCGGCGGGCTGGACCCGCTGTCGCAGACCTCGACGCTCAGCGCGGCGTGGGTGGGGATCGAACGCGTGCGCTGACCCCCCGCGAGACTACGGTTGTTGACGGATTTTTCGCGAAATCCGTCATCTTCCGTAGTCTCGGCGCCGTCAGAGTTGTGGGCCCTCGACGCGCAGATCGTCCACCTTGGCCATCGCCTCGCGCAGCTGGGCCAGCCATTCGTCGGCGTGCTGCCCCACCAGCCGCACCGACCAGGCCAGTGCGTCCGACCGTGACCGCGCGACCCCGGCGTCGACCAGGGTGTCGAGCACCTGCCGTTCGGGTTGCCGCAACCGGGTCATGACGGGAACGGCGATGTGGGTGAACAGGATCCGCTCAGTGTGCTCGGCCGGACCGACTTCGACGCCCCAGGACACCTTGCGGCCGTAGCGGGCCTCGGCCTCGTCGGCGATCTGCATGCGCTCGGGGCGGGTCTGCTCCCGGAATCGGGCGGCGCGGCCCGATGCCTTGGCCTCGCTGTCCTGGACGTCGGATTCGGCCAACCGGCCGATCACGGTGATCTCCTCGCGGTCGACGACCACGGTGGGGTCGCCCGCGAACCATTCGTCGGGGACGCGGCCGGCGAACCAGTCCGCGGCGTCGCTCGCATCGGGTTGGTCGGCCTGTTGCCACCCGCCCGGCCGCCCTGGGCGGCGGTGATGATGTGTCTTCATGATTACATGATTACACCGTTGCATCGCAGGTAGAAGAGTTTCACCACGGGCGAAACCCGGCCGCGACACTACGGTTGTTGACGGATTCGGCGGGAAAAGCGTCACGAACCGTAGTGTCGGCGCGTGAGCAACTGGGACACCGAGGCGGTCAGCGGGTGCTATGCCGGCCATCGCGGGCGCCTCTACCGCCGCGGCCCCACCACGATCACCGAACTGGTCGCGGGCACGGAATGCTGGACCGACCGCGAGTTCCTGGTCCACGGCGACCGCCGGATCTCCTACGCGCGGTTCCGCGGGGCGGTCGGCCGCGTGCGCGTACACCTCGCCGCCCTCGGCATCCGGCCCCGCGACCGGGTGTTGGTGTTCGGCTACAACAGCCCCGAATGGGTCGCCGCGGTGTTCGCCCTGCTGCTCGACGGGGCGGTTCCGGTCCTCGGCAACCGCTGGTGGAGTCGCGCCGAGGTGGCCCACGCCGTCGATACTCTGGATCTGCGGCACATCCTCACCGACACCGCGCTGGACACGCCCGTACCCACCAGCCCGCTGACCGACCTCGCCGACACGTTCGAGGCACCGGGAATCGAGACCCCGGGCGTCGACTCCGACATCGACGACGTCGCGATGGTGCTGTTCACCTCCGGCAGCTCGGGGATGCCGAAAGCCGTTGAGCTGTCCCGGCGCTCGATCATCGCCAACCAGCAGAACATCCTGACCCGCAACGGCAGGCTGCCGCACCTGCTCGACGCGGACTCCCCGCAGGCGATCAGCCTCGCGAGCACACCGATGTTCCACATCGGCGGGGTGTCGAGCCTGTTCACCCACTTCCTCACCGGCGGCCGAATCGTTGTGGCGCAGGGCCGGTTCGACGCCGGACAGGTGATGGCGCTGATCGAACGCGAGCGCATCCAGGTTTGGGGTGCGGTGCCGACCATGGCCGTCCGCGTACTCGAACACCCCGACTTCGGTACGCGGGATCTCAGCAGTCTGCGGTCGTGGCCGCTCGGCGGTGCGCAGGTGAGTCCGGCCCTGCTGGAACGGATCCGGGAGAAGTTGCCGAACCTGCGGGACCGCGGCCTCTCCAACACCTGGGGCATGACCGAGGCGGGCGGATTCCTCACCGTCGCCGACAGCCGCGACCTGCGGGACCGCCCCGGGACGGTCGGAAAGCCGTACCCCGTCGTTGAATTGCGCATCGACCGGCCCGACGCCGACGGTGTGGGCGAGGTGCTGGCCCGCTCCCCCACGGTGATGCTCCGCTATGCCGGCGGCGGCGCCGCCCAGGCCGTCGACGCCGACGGCTGGTTGCACACCGGCGACCTGGGCCACCTCGACGCCGACGGCTACCTCTACATCGACGGCCGCAGCAAGGACATCGTGATCCGCGGCGGCGAGAACATCGCGTGTCCGCACGTCGAGGCGGCACTCACCCGCCATCCCGCCGTCGTCGAAGCCGCCGCACTCGGCCTGCCCCACCCCGATCTCGGCGAGGAGCTCGCCGCCGTCGTCGTCTACCGGACCGGGGCACCACCGCCGACCGACGCCGAGCTGCGCGCGCACCTCGCCGGTGTGGTGTCCTCGTTCGCGGTGCCGACCCGCTGGCTGATCCGCAGCGAACCGTTGCCGACGCTGGCCGGGGAGAAGATCGACAAGCGGTCACTGGCGGCAGACTTCGCCTGACCCGTTTCGTCATACCCCCTAGGGGTATAGTCGACGGCATGAGCCTGAAGTTGAACGTCGCCGGTATGAGTTGTGCGCACTGCGTCTCGAGCATCACCAAGGCCGTCGAACCGCTGCCCGGCGTCACCGGCGTCACGGTGGACCTCGACGCCGCCGCCGTCACCGTGTCCGGCACCCCCGAGCAGGGCGCCGTCGTCGCGGCGATCGAGGACTGCGGATACGACGTCAACTCCGCGGCATGACCTCGGTCGTCCTCACCGTCGGCGGGATGACCTGCGCCTCCTGTGCGGCGCGGGTCGAGAAGAAGCTGAACCGGATCGAGGGCGTGAGCGCCGCGGTCAACTACGCCACCGAACAGGCGACCGTCTCCTACCCCGACACCGTGCGGCCGGAGGACCTCGTCGCCGCCGTCGAGGCGACCGGGTACACCGCGACGCTGCCCACCCCAGACCGGCCCGACACCGACGAGGCCGCACCGTGGCGTCTGCGACTCCTGGTCTCCGCGGCGCTGAGCCTCCCGGTGGTGCTGCTGTCGATGGTCTCCGCGCTGCAGTTCGACTACTGGCAGTGGGTGGCGCTCGCGTTGAGCACACCGGTCGTGGCGTGGGGCGCCTGGCCGTTCCACCGGGCCGCGCTCACCAACCTCCGCCACCGCGCCGCGACCATGGACACGCTGATCTCCGTCGGGGTGTCCGCGGCCTACCTATGGTCGCTGTGGGCGCTGTTCTTCACCCACGCCGGGATGCCGGGGATGACGATGGCGTTCGACCTGCTGCCGTCGAACGCCGCCGAACCCCACCTGTACTTCGAGGTCGCCGCCGCGGTGACGACGTTCCTCACCGCGGGCCGCTACTTCGAGGCCCGGGCCAAACGGCGCTCCGGCGCAGCGCTGCGCGCCCTGCTCGACATGGGCGCCAAAGACGTTGCGGTACTGCGGGATTCCGGGGAGGACCGGATCGCGATAGACCAGTTGGCGGTCGGCGACGAGTTCGTGGTGCGACCCGGCGAGAAGATCGCGACCGACGGGGTGGTGGTGTCCGGCTCGTCGGCCGTCGACGCGTCGATGCTCACCGGCGAATCGGTACCCGTCGAGAAGGGGCCAGGCGACGATGTCGTCGGCGGATGCGTCAACGTCGGCGGCCGGCTCACGGTGCGCGCCACCCGGATCGGCGCCGACACCCAGCTGGCGCAGATGGCGCGGCTGGTCAACGAGGCGCAGAGCGGTAAGGCCGAGGTGCAGCGCCTGGCCGACCGGGTGTCGGCGGTGTTCGTCCCGGTGGTGATCGGCCTGGCGGTGCTGACCCTGGCGGGGTGGCTGGTGAGCGGGGCGGCGGTCGACGCGGCGTTCACCGCAGCGGTGGCGGTGCTGATCATCGCCTGCCCGTGTGCGCTCGGACTCGCGACGCCGACCGCGCTGCTGGTGGGGACCGGCCGCGGCGCCCAGCTGGGCATCTTGATCAAGGGTCCGCAGATGCTGGAGTCGACGCGTCGGGTGGACACCGTGGTGCTGGACAAGACCGGGACGGTGACCACCGGGCAGATGGCCGTGGTCGCCTCCCACTGCGACGACGAGGCACTGCGGCTACTGGGCGCGCTGGAGAACGCGTCGGAGCATCCGATCGCCCGGGCGATCGCCGGATACGCCGCGACGCGTGGGGAACTGTCCGCCGTCGAGGAGTTCGAGAACCACGGCGGCAGCGGGGTTCGCGGGGTGGTCGACGGGCACCGCGTCGCGGCCGGCCGTCGGGAGTGGCTGAACGCGCCGGTGCCCGACAACCTGCGGGAGATCGCCGACGCCGCCGAGGCCGAGGGTCAGACCCCGGTGTGGTTCGCCGCCGACGGCGCGATCCGCGGGGTCGTCGTGGTGTCCGACACGGTCAAGGACCACGCTGCCGACGCGATCGCCGACCTGCGCACACTCGGGCTGACCCCGGTGCTGCTCACCGGTGACAACCGGCGCGCGGCCGAGGCGGTGGCCGGGCGGGTGGGCGTCGAGACCGTGCTCGCCGAGGTGCTGCCTGAGGACAAACTCGACGCGGTGCGTCGGCTGCAGCGCGACGGCAAGGTCGTGGCGATGGTCGGCGACGGGGTGAACGACGCCGCCGCGCTCGCCCAAGCCGACCTTGGGCTGGCCATGGGCACCGGCACCGACGCCGCGATCGAGGCGTCGGACCTCACGCTGGTGACCGGCGACCTGCGTGCCGTCCCCGATGCGATCCGGCTGTCGCGCGCCACGCTGCGCACGATCAAGGGAAACCTGTTCTGGGCGTTCGCCTACAACGTGGCGGCACTGCCGCTGGCCGCGCTCGGATTGCTGAACCCGCTGATCGCGGGTGCGGCGATGGCGTTCAGCTCGGTGTTCGTGGTGTCCAACAGCCTGCGGCTGCGGGCATTCACGCCGTCGCGGTGACGGTCAGGGACGGCGGGCGCGGAACAGCTTCGTCTCGCCCTTGATGCCCTTGAGGTGACGGGCGCCGGCGAACGACCAGGAGAACCGCTCGTCGTCGCCGATCGCGTCGCGCACTGATTGAGAGACCAGCACCGTTCCGGGGCGGGCCGCGCCGGTCACCCGGCTCGCGAGGTTGACGGGACTGCCGAACCAGTCCCCCGCCCGGCTGACCGCCTGTCCGGCGGCCACCCCGACCCGCAGCCGTGGGAAGTCCTGGTCGCTGGTCGCGGCGTCGAGCAGGGCCAACGCCGCATCGAGCAGGGCCGCCGGATCGGTGCTGACGAGCATGACGGCGTCGCCGATGGTCTTGACGAACCGCACCGGCGCCACGGCGAGCTCGCGCGCCAGATCGCCGAGTCGGCGGGCCAGCTGCTCGAGTTTCTCCGGCGGCAGCGCCTCGCCCAGCCGGGTGAATCCGACCAGGTCGGCGAACATGATCGACACCTCGCGGGCGCCGGGTAGCGGCACACCTTCCGCCCGCTCGGTGGCCGACACGGCCTCGGTCTCCATCGCGTGCCGCAGTTGCAGCAGCAGCATGTCCTCGACCATCGGGCCCAGCATCGGTGCGAGCTCACGCACCAACGCCTCGGACTTCTTGGCGATCTCCAACTCCGACGCGCCGGGCGTCAGCACCGCCGCGAACGCGGTGTAGCGCATCACCTCGGCGGCCTTGGCCAGGCCCTCTGAGAGCACCCGCACCACCTGAACGACCTGGTCGGGGTCGAGCCCGAAGTCGATGAACCGCTGGGCGAGGGCGGCGGCCTCGGCGTCGGCGCGCAGGTGCACGACGGCGTCGGGATCGTCCTCGCGCGACAGACCCATGGCCCGCTGCACCCGCTGCAAGAGGTCCAAGTCGATGCCGAACTTCTCGCTGGTCTCCCGGGCGGAGACGTAGACGCCGTCGTCGCCGACGTGTCTGCGCGAGGCCAGCAGCATCGGGGCGATCGCCTCGCGCACCTCGGTCATGCTGAAGCCGCGGTCGAGCAACCAGTCGATCAGTTCGGCGCGTTCGGTGCGCGCCGACCCGGCCAGCCCGTCGAGGAGCGCCTCGACGTCGTCGTCGTCACGATTCGTGGTCTCGCGGGCTTCGGTCACGCCCCAACGTATACCCAGGATCGGGCGGCGGCTTCCGCTACTTCAGCACCTCGAACAGGTCGCGGGGCGTGGAATGGAGGATCTCTCCCCCGGTTTCGGTGACCAGGATGTTGTACCCGTAGATGACGCTCATGCCCTTGTAGTGGGCGATCGAGGGTTCCATCGAGAACACCATGCCCGGTTCGAGGACATGCTCGTCACCGTCGAGGATGTCGGGGCGCCCCACCCACACCGGAGGGTAGGCCAGCCCCATGCCGAACCCGACCCGTGCCGGGATGTATTCGGCGTAGCGGCTCCGGATCTGGCGACTCAGCCGGTCCAACTCCCCCACGCTCACCCCGGGTTTCACCAGTTCGAAAGGCTCCCAGAAGGAGTCGAGCACGATCTTGTGCAACTGCGCGAGTTCGTCGCCCGCCCGGCCGGCCACGATCGTGCGCACGATGTTGCTGTTGTACCGGGCCGAGACCCCGCTGATCTCGAACATCACCGGGTCGCCGTCCTCGACGATGCGCGCGCTGGGTGCGGCGTGGAACAGTCCGCTGCGCGGCCCACTGCCGATGATCATCGGCAGCGCGGCGTATTCGGAACCGGCGTCGGCCATGGCGGCGAGGATGCGCGCGTTGAGCTCGAATTCGGACACCCCCGGCCGGAGGTGCTCGACGGCGGCCTGGAAGCCGATGTCGGCGTAGTGCGCCGCGCGCCGGATGAGCTCGATCTCGGCCTGCGACTTGATGATCCGCGCTTCCTGACCGATCGCGGTGGCGTCGTGGAACGTCGCCTGCGGCAGCGCCGCGCGCAGCTGTTCGTACCAGGCGGGCAGCAGGTACCAGTTGCCCATCTCGAGCCCGATGCGTGCGTCGGCACCCGTCCCCTGCTCGTGCACGGCGTCGGCGGTCATCGCGATGGGATCCTGACCGTGTTCCCAGATGCGCACGTCGCTGATCCAGCACTGGCTCCACGCCAGACCCTGTTCGCACTTGTGCGTCAGCAAGATCGGTTCGCCGGCATCGGCGGTCAGCACCACCGCCGAATACAGATAGATGCCCAGCGGGTCGAAACCGGTGAGGTAGTTGAGGTGTTCGGGCGTGGTCACCACCAGCACGTCAACACCCGCCTGCGCCATACCGTCCTGGAAGCGGGCGACGCGGCTGCGGTATTCGTCGACGGTGAACGGACGCGGATCCTCCTCGAATCCGTGGCGATCGAGGTGTCGGAGGTCGTCGGCGTGGACGGTCACTGTGGGTTCCTCTCCCATTTCTTGATTCCTGCCACCCAGGTCGCGATGACGGGGATCTGGGCGATGGTGGACGGATCGGCGGTCCGGGGATCGGCCTGCAACACCGTGAAATCGGCCAGCTGGCCCGCTTGCAGCCTGCCCTTGACGTCGGCGCGGCCCTCGAGTCGGGCCGAACCCTGGGTGTAGACATCGAGGGCTTCCTCGACGGTGATGCGTTGGCCGACGCCGACCGGCATCCCGGCGGCGCTGGTGCGGGTGACGCAGCTCTGAATCCCCGCCAGCGGGGGCAGTGGCCCGCAGGGGTAGTCCGATGATCCGCCGATGGTGATCCCGGCGTCGAGAAAGCTGCGGTGCGCGAACATCCGCTCGACGCGTTCCTCGCCGTACCACTGCAGCAGTTTGTCGCCGTGGTAGTAGGGGTAGCCGGCGAACGGTGCGGCCCCGGCGTCGAGTTCCCGCATGCGGGTGAGGATTTCGTCGGTGATCACCGAACAGTGTTCGATGCGCAGGCGCGGTGTGGGACGTCCCTGCGCCGCCAGCGATTCCACCGCGTCGAGGACGAGCCCGATGGCACGTTCGCCGTTCGCGTGGATCGCCAGTGTCAACTCGGCCTCGGCGCAGTCGGCGGCGAGGTCGGTGATCGACGCGAGGTCGGTGACCATGACCCCGCGGTCGTCGCTGCCTTCGAACGGTTCGGCGACCGCACAGCTGCGGCCGGCCACGGCCCCGTCGACGAACGCCTTGATACCGCCGATGCGCAGCCACTCGTCACCGAACCCGTCGACGATCCCGACGGCCCGCAGCGCGGGCAGGTGCGGGAAGGTCATCAGGGCGTTGACCCGCACGGGCAGCGCGTCACGGTTGCGGGCACGCTGGAACAGGCGAAGTTCCTCGGGTCCCATCATGGCGTCGCCGATCGAGGTGATCCCGGCGGCGAGTAGCGTTTCGGCGCTGGCGCGCAACGCGTTCAGCGCCTCGTCACCGCTGATGTCGGGCGTGAGGTCGAGGTTGCGGCTCAGTGACGGGTAGACGAAGTCGAAGAAGGCCTGCTCGAACACCTGCCCGGTGAGGCGGCCGTCGGCGTCGCGGCCGTAGGCGCCGCCGTCGGGATCGGGGGTGTCCTCGGTGATCCCGGCACGGTGCAGCGCGGCGCTGTTGACCACGCCCCAGTGCGCGCTGATGTGTCCGACGACCGCGGGTGCGTCGGGCACCAGGTCGTCGAGGTCTGCGCGGGTGAGGATCTCGCCGTCGGTGGTCCGGGTGTGGTCGTAGCGCGATGCGCGGACCCACCCGCGGGAGTCCGGATCCGCGGCCGACAGCCGTGCCGCCAGATCCGCCTGGTCCGGTGTGCGCTCCGGTGAGAGGTCGACGCCCATCGACTGGGAGACCATCATGCCAAGATGCATGTGGCAGTCGTTGAAGCCCGGTAATACACAGGCCGATCCGTAGTCCGTGGCCGCCGCGTGCGGCCATTGTGCGCGCAGCGTGTCGGCATCGCCGACGGCTTCGATGACACCGTTGCGGACCACCATGGCGGTGATGCCGGGTGCCGGGGTGCCCGCGAACCCGGCCGCCGTGATCAGGATGGGTGGGGTCATGGTCAGAAGCCCCCGATGACTTGGCCGCCGTTGATGGAGATGGTCTGGCCGGTCAGGAACGCCGATCGCGGGCCGGCGAGATACTCGATGAGGTAGGAGATCTCCTCCGGGTCGGCGTAGCGGCCTAGCGGGACCGTACGGTAGTCGTCTTCGAGTTCGGCCTGACTGAATTCCGCGGTCATGGCAGTGTGGACACCGCCGGGTGCGACGGCGTTGACCGAGATGCCGTACTGACCCAGCTCTTTGGCGGCGTTCTTCGCGAACGCCATCAGCGCTCCCTTGGCGGCGCAGTAGGCATACGAGTGGCCGATGCCCGCTTGGCCCCAGATCGAACTGATGATGATGATGCGTCCGGATCCCGATTCCTTCAGCCACGGCAGGCACGCCCGGCTGGTGTTGAGGGCGCCGTCGACGTGGACGGCGAAGGTGCGGTGCCAGGTGTCGTCGTCGGTGTCGGCAAGCGTCTCATTGGTGTGGATCAGCCCGGCATTGCTCACCAGCACGTCGATACCGCCGGCCAGCTGCGCGAACCCCTCGGCCACCGCTTCGACCTCCGCACGGTCGGTGACGTCGAGCTTGCGGGCCACCACCCGGCCGTCGAGTCCGCTGGCCGCGTCGGCCACAGAGGTCACCGCGCTCTCGTCGATGTCGGTGGCGCACACCGTGTATCCGGCCGCGGCAAGGGTCAGGGCGTGGGCCCTCCCCATGCCGTTGCCCGCGCCGGTGATGAAGGCGGTACGTGGGGTGCCTGCGGTCATGCGCTCATCTCTCCGATCAGGGTCGCGTCTTCGCCATCCTCGGGCACGGTGCTGCCGTCGCGGGCGGTCAGCGATCCGAAGCTCGTGCCGCGGATCGCGGGCGGCTCCGGAGCCACCTTCAGCACGGCGGCGTACACGACTCCGGCGACGACACCGGAGAGGATGAACGACAGGTCCATACCACCGGCCACCGCGGCGAGTGGACCGGTGAACACCGTTGTCGCCGTGAACAACAGCCCCACGATGACGCCGGGCACCCAGGCGCACACCGCGCGGTAGTTCACGCCGCCGGTGAACCAGTAGCGCCCGCCTGCGCGGCCCTCGTTGAACACCTGCAGGTCGGCCGGGTGGAACAGGCCGCGGCGGTAGATGAACCCCTCGATCATGATGACCATCCACGGGGTCGTGATCACCAGGAGGATCACCACGAACGCGTTGATCAACGAGACGGCGTCGACGACGAACGTACCGATGTAGACCAGCGCGGTGGCGACCGCGGCGATGGTCAGCGTGGCGGCGACCCGGCTCAGTCGGGGCACCAGGGACGAGAAGTCCAGCCCGGTGCCGTACAACCCGATGGCGCCCTGCCCGCAACCGCCGATCAGCCCGATGAGCAGGATCGGCACGGCGTACCAGCCGGGGGCGACGTCGGTGAGCCCCAGCACGTAGTCGGTCGCCGGGTCGACGAACATCGAGGCGGTGAAGGCACCGAACAGACACGTGACGGTCAGGCCGATGAACGCGCCGGATCCCGTAGCGAGCAACAGCTTCCGCGGTGATGCGCTACGCGGGACGTAACGGCTCCAGTCCCCGACGAACGGGCCGTAGGAGACGGCGACCGATGCGACGGTGATCACGGCGAGCACCCAGGTCGGGACGAAGGAGCCGAGCAGGTAGTTCCCGCTGACGCCGCCGGTGAACTGCGGGGCCAGCACGACGACGCCGATGAGCAGCATGACACCGACGGCGGGGACCATGAACTTGTTGGCCAGCACCAGGTTCGCGTGCCCGAGCACCGCGATGCCGACCACCACGCAAACGATGGCCGCATAGCTCACCGCGAGCATCCACGGTTGGACGTCGACATCTGCGAGTTTGGCGAGGCCGGCCGCCATGGCCTGGCCCCCGGTCCATACGGCCAGCGCCACGAAGCCCAACGCGGAGAACAACGCGAGCACCGAACCGATGATGCGTCCGACGACTCCGAACAGTGCGCCGCTGCTGACCGAGTTGTTGGTGCCGGTGCGGGGCCCGAACAGCGACATCGGCGCGAGGATCAGCGCCCCGATCAGGTTGCCGACGATGATGGCCCAGCCCGACTGCCAGAAGTCGAGTCCGAAACTGACCGGGAGCCAGCCGAAGACGATCAGGCTGAATGCGAGGTCTCCCCCGATGAGGATCCAGAAGAGGTTCCACGGGGAGGCGTGGCGCTCGGCCTTGGGGATGTAGTCGATGCCGCGCGTCTCGACGCGGCCGACGGCGTCCACGGGTTCAGTCATGTGGGACCTTTTCGTGTGGGGGTGAAGGTCATTCGGCGTCGTAGCGGACGGTCATCCCGCCGTCGACGACGAGGTTGGCGCCGGTGATGTAGGCCGCGCGAGGTGAGCACAGGAAAACCGCGGCCTCGGCGACGTCCTGCGGGGTGGCGATCCGGCCGAGCACGCTGAGCCGGGCGTTGTCGGCCACCACCGACGCGGGGTCGCGGCCGTCGCTCGAGTAGAGCCGGTGCAAACCCGGGGTGTCGGTGACGCCGGGGGTCACGATGTTCGAGCGGATCCCGCGGTCGCCGAAGTCGACGGCGATGGAGCGGGCGATCCCGATCACGGCGTGCTTGGTCGACAGATAGGCCGGATAGTTCGCGCTGGTGCGCAGGGCGGTGTCCGATCCGGTGAAGCACAGTGCCCCGGCCGTTTTGGACTCGACCATGACGCCGAGCACCGCACGCGCGGTCAGGAATGCGCCGCGGCAGTTGACGGCGAAGGTCCTGTCCCAGTGCTCGATCGGCATGTCGAGCACGTTTCCCGACGGGATCATGGTGGACGCGTTCACATGCGCGACCGTGATCGTGCCGAAGTGGTCGGCGACCGCGGCGATGGCGGAATGGGTGGCGCGCTCGTCGGCGACGTCGCACGCGAAGGCCTTCGCGGTGTGACCTGCGGTCCTCAGGTCCCGCGCGACGGCGCCGGCACGGTCTCCGTCGAGGTCGAGCACCGCCACCGCGGCTCCGGCCTCGGCGAACCGACGCGCGGACGCCTCACCGATGCCCGATGCCGCGCCGGTGACGACGGCGACGTGTCCGTGCAGTTCGGCCGCGGGAGGTAGACCAGTCATGGTCGGCGAATCTAGCCCAGCCTCTGAGCGATTCGTTCGTGCTGAAGCGCCTCATCAGCGAATCTGTCAATCGCGGCCGAACCGTTGTTGCTCCGTCACCGCCATTACGCAGGTGGCGCCGTCTTTCCGCTCACCAAAACGAACGATCGAATATCAGCGAGATTCCTATTTTGTCGTCACAGACCTCCAGTCGGATCATTCGACATTCAGATGGCCGTCTGGGCATGTCGGTTCTGCGTCACATCGCGGACTGGCGGTCGATCTGTTCGTCGTCTAGGGTGGGCCCACTTCACCCGAGGCAGGCCCACCATCGACGACATCGACCGCGCCGTACTGCACGAACTCCGTCGCGACGGACGAATTTCCCAGGAAGAACTCGCTCGTCGTATCCATGTGTCGCGCCCGACGGCGGCCCGGCACCTCAGCCGGCTCATCGAGAGCGACGGCGTCAAGGTCGTGGGCGTCGTCCATCCTCAGGTCCAGGGCCTCCACGTCGTCGGACACGCCTCGGTAATCGCCGACGGGGACGTCAAGCGGCTGGCCGCCGATCTGTCCGCCCTGCCCGACGTCGTGTTCCTCAGCATCACCGCCGGCGCCATGTCCCTCGTCGCCGAGATCCGCGCGCAGTCACAGACCGATTTCCAGCACACGCTCGACGAAATCCGTCGGCACCCGTCTGTCGTCACCACCAACACGGTGATGTACTCGCAGATCCTGCGTGACGTTCTCGAACCGGTACGGGTGGCCGCACCGATGTTGGATGACCTCGACCGTGCCCTGATCCAGCACCTGCGCCGCAACGGCCGCGCGTCGTACTCGGATCTCGCTGAGGCTGTAGATATCTCGGTGACGACGGCGCGCACCCGGGTGCGTCGCCTGCTGGCCGAACAGATCGTGCGCATCGGTGTCATTCAAAACCGCCAGGGCGAGGACAACCTGCTGCGCTTCGGGATCGGGATCCGCATGCGGGGCGTGGCGACCGGACTCCAACAGCTCGTCGAGATGCCGGAGTTGCAATTGGTCGTCACGTCGGTCGGCCGGTTCGACGTCGTTGCGACCGTCGACGGGGTGACCCGTGATGACGCCGCGGACATCTTCGGCCGGATCAATGCCCTGCCCCAGGTGCTGTGGAGTGAGACGTGGATGCATCTGCAGGTCTGCAAGGAGATGTACTGAAGCGATGACGTCCACACCGGATCTGGTGCAGGGGTTCGCGCCGATCGCCGGCGGCGCGCCCGAGGTGCTCGTGCTCGGGAACGCGCCGAGCGTGCTGGCGCTGGCCAAGCACCAGTACTACGGCAATCCGCAGAATGCGTTCTGGCGCATCATGGGAACGCTGTACGGATTCGCCGCCGACGACCCGTACCCCGACCGGACCGCCGCGCTCATCGCCAACGGGGTCGCCGTATGGGATGTGTTGCGCTCGTGTCGCCGCGCGGGCAGCCTCGACTCCGCGGTGCGACCGGACAGCATGGTGGTCAACGATTTTCCGGCGTTCTTCGCCGAGTACCCGACCATTCGGCGGGTGTTGTTCAACGGTGCCGCGGCGGAGAAGAACTTCCGGCGGCTGGCGGACGGCGAATTCAACCTGGAGTTCTCGCGGCTGCCGTCGACCAGTCCGGCGCAGACGATGCGCTTCGAGGTGAAGCTGGCGACCTGGCGCGCGGCGCTGCTCGGCTGAGCCCTGTTTCGCCGAGACTGCTGGGAGATCGCCGTTTCGCGAGATTTTGTGATCTGGCAGCAGTCTCGGCGGATTTCTGCCATGCGTCGGTCAATCACTGCCAACGGGATGGATGGCCCTGACCTGCGGGTTGAAGCAGTCAGACCGGCCAGGAAAATCCTCCAGACCGATAGAGACGCAGAAGAGGTAGAGAAGATGAACAAGTTCGGATTCGCCACCATCATCGCCGGCGGACTGGCCACCGGATTCCTGGCCTTCGCCGCCCCCGCCCA
>NZ_LQIT01000021.1 GCF_001499965.1 Mycobacterium sp. GA-2829 | reverse complement strand
TACGAGATGAGACGCCTTGCAGGCGACCCGTGGCCGAACAGGTCACGGGCATATCCGACGTTGCTGTTGGCTTGCACGCAGTTGAACACCTCGTCACTTCCGATGACTTGGCAGTCAACGTGGAGGTCGTGATTCGGTGTCGACCCTATGCCGACTGCCTCGAAGTACCGGTTCCCGTATGCCCGCTTGTGGTCGAAGAACCGAAGCCGGTCACCAAGCGGTGCGTCAACTGCGTTGTATTCGCGCAGTTTCGCGAGAATGCGGCCGGCCTTCGACATTGGCGCGGCAGAGTCATCCACGAGAACTCGGCCCGGGCGGTAGTCCAGAAACGATACGCGCGCGTCTGGAGCGGTCTCCTCGATCAGGCGTCGGAGGCTGTATGCCTGCAGCGTCGACCCGTAATTGTGGATGCGCTGCATCGACATTATCCCGACAGTTTTCACCGTCTTCCCCTTACTGGCTGATATGGCATGCGTTCAGTGCGAGCGCCAGTCCACGTCGGTCACCGCAGTGCAGCATTGCACTTCGACGCTACCGGCGTTCTCCCGACCCTGCATCATCGAGTGAGGCGAACCGTCAATGCCGTCCTGGGCCTGCGCGAAGTATCATGTCCAGGGGCCAATTGTTCGGTGCCAGGTACGCCGATTCCCGTTCGCTCGTGCGCTTTCGTCGCAGATCGCGATATACGACTCTCGATTGCCAAGAAAAGCATCATGATGCAGAAAAGTGCCGAGAGAGTGCCCGCGTAGTTGAGGCCGGTAAGGCTGCCTGTGGCGGTATACAACACCAAAAATAGGCTATAGGAATAGGTGTTGCACCGCACGGAGTAACGCCATGCTACGACCAATTGGACAACGATGAGAGCAAAGAGCGCCACCAGGCCCACCAGCCCGGTCTCGAAGTATGCCTGTATGTACGAACTATGCGCGTGCCCCGCGCGATAGGTGGAGGGGAAAAGATAATCGAACTCGGAAAGCTTCAGCGTCCCGAAGCCATGGCCGAGTAGGCGCGTCTCGTCGGTGACGCCGTTGAGCGTCCTCTGCCAGACTTGTGCGCGGCCGGTCAGGTCAGTGTCGAATCCAGAATCCTGCAGACCCTGCCAGACCGCATTGAAGCGGTTCGCGACCACCAGGGCCGAGAGTGACCCGATGACCAGAACTACCCACTTCTTGAAGCCACGTCGCGAGAGCAATATCGTCAGCACGAGTGCAATAGCTGCTTCCCCGGCATAACCGCGGGCTCTTGACAGGAACAGCAACGTCACCAGAAGTAGCACCAATCCGACGTTGAGGACACTGGATTTCGTGCGAATTCGCGCGATGTCGCCGTTCAATCGGGCGATCACGATTAGGCCTAACGCCAGCGCCATAAAGGCCCCTAGGCGCAACTGATGCCGGAAAATGCCGCGCAGCTCGGGCGCCCCGGTGGAACTGGCCGGTTGATAGGCGAACTCGCCCAAGAGCGGAATCGCGATCAAAGATAATGTTGCTGCCGCGGCGGCGACGA
This sequence comes from Mycobacterium sp. GA-2829, assembly GCF_001499965.1. Classification (GTDB taxonomy): domain Bacteria; phylum Actinomycetota; class Actinomycetes; order Mycobacteriales; family Mycobacteriaceae; genus Mycobacterium. Next base: position 88,544 of record NZ_LQIT01000021.1, on the reverse strand, counting down.
TGAGAACCGCGCGAACCGCATCTGCGCGGGGAAGCCTGCAAAGGAATAACGTTGTGACCCACACAACCGTCAAAGGCGCAAGCGTCTTGAAGGTTGTCCCCGCCGAGACGCTCCACAGCATCGATGCGCCCATCAGCGCCACCCAGCTCAAATACGCCCAGTCCTGGCTCAACAACTTCGCCTGGAAGCCTGATCCGTCGTTCTTCCCCAGAGAGTGCAGCACGAACACAAAAAAGGTTCCCACCAATGCCGCCTCCGCGACATCTCCGAAAATGGAAATAAAGCCCAGATTGAGATCAAAAGCCACTGATGCCACAACAAACATTAGTGCCATTGCGAAAAGATTGGATAGTGCCAGACGTTGGCGGCCCTCAAGGCCGAAGCCCTCGGCATTCAAGCTCTTGGTGTTGATAGATCGCATAGATCCCGTTGTCCCCGATTCCCCTGTTGTCCCCCGGACTGTCCACGTACCCCTCAAACCGGGATCCGACAGCGCGGCGTCCGGTCACGGTTGATCGTGAGCGATCCTCGTACATAGAGGATAGCTGTGTGGTCGCGTCAACCTCCGCTGAGCAGTGCAATCGGGAGTTGTATTGACGGCGACGGTGGGTCTCCGGGTCGCCAGCCGCCTGGTGCGTCGAATTGCACTCTCATCGGCTTTCAGGCCTTGAAGAAGCCGAGTTCCTTCCGTCCCGCGCCGAGCACCGGCTCGGGGTCGGACTCGAGTGTCACCGAGATCAGCTCGCTGTAGATATCCCGGAAATCCGTTGTCACCTTCAGGTTTCCATCGTCAAGATCAGTGAGGCTCGGTTCGTCACCGTAGAACCCTCCGCGAATTCCTTGACCCGCGACGAAGACCGGCCCCGCGGTGCCGTGGTCTGTGCCCTCGGATGCATTCGCTTCGACTCGTCGGCCGAACTCCGAGTAAGCCATCAGCACAACATGCTTGCCGTACTGGTCGTTCTGCATCTTCTTCATGAACCTGCTGACGGCGCGATCCACGACGCCGATCAACCGGCGGTGATCGTCACGTTGCTCGGAGTGAGTATCGAAGCCACCGATGGACACGCTGTACACCCGTGTGGGCAATCCCGCTGATATGCACTGCGCAACGGCATTCAATTGAACGTCGAGTCCATTGCTGCCTTCGCCCGTTTCGCTGACCGGTGCGCCGTCGTCGGTGTCGGCGAAGAGCGGTGCCAGGGCGTCGGCGACTGTGGGAACCGCGCGGTAGGAATTCCGGACCAGCGCCATCGCTCGGTTGTCGTCCGGATCTCTACGGGCCATCGACTTGATGAAGCCGGCGGAGCTCTTCGGTGGGATGATCTGAGTTGAAAAGGCTGCGGCGGTCGTGGTTTCGCCGACCGCGAGCATGGGTAACACCGAGCCGATGTTGAGCGCACGCAGCGGGTCGGCAGCGTTGCCTGTGTCGAGCCACCGGCCGATCCAACCGCTGGTCACTCCATTGTCGGTGGACCCACTTTGCCAGATGTCCATTGATCGGAAGTGGCTTCGATCAGGTTCGGGATAACCGACCCCTCGAATGATCGCAAGGGATTTCTCGTCAAACATCTTGGCCATCCCGGGCATTTCCGGGTTCAGACCGAACTCTTCGTCAAGTGCGAGGAGTTCGTCCGGCGCGTATGCGAGCTCGGGACGGGCGTCCTGGTAGGCATCATCGGCTAGTGGAACGAGCGTGTTGATGCCGTCGTTGCCGCCATACAAAGTGACGAGTACCAGGATTCCGCTGCCCTCGGCGAGCGGAGAGGCCTTGGCAGCTTGCGTCAGCTGGTCCCACGTGAAGGTCGTGGTTGCGGACAACAGCCCGGCGGCACCGATACCGGTGCAACTCGCTAGAAATCGACGGCGGTTGAGGTTCACCATTGGCCTCTCACGACACCAGGTACTCAGGGGTGTTGGCGGCAGCAGCGACCAGGGCGTGAGCGTTCTTCCTCAGAGGCTGCAGCGCTTCAGCGGTGGTGTTCGACCACGCGCCGATTCCCAGCAGGTATCCCGCGGCGTCCAGTCGATCGCTTGCCGGCGCGTCTTCTACAGCGCTGATGTCGCCCTCCCTTATCAGGGCTGCGGCCGCGCGCAATCTGATCCCAGCCGCGGCAGCCGACAACCAGCCTTGCCCGCCCGGCCATCCACCGACGCTCGGAGGGTAGAAAGGCAGCTGTCCGAGCGACTTCAGCGTCGCGTTCACGTGTTTGGCTTTCCTCGGGCTGTCGATCGGGATGTGCATGGCTCGATGGAGTCCGATGAACCACTCCACGGGGCCAACGATCTGGGTAGTTCCCCGTTCGGAGAACTCTGGGTCGGTCAGAATTGCCCTGGTGAGAGCGCGCAGGTCCGCATCGTCCCCGTATGAAACAAGTAGGCGTTTAAGCGTGGCGCTGGTGGGAGCGGAGTCCGACGCGAGTTGTCGCCAGAGCCTGCTGCATACGAACCGAGCAGAATTCGGATGAGACAACACCACGTCGCAGAATCCTGCAGAGTCGAGGTTCCTCGTTGTACCGAGGACCGTCTTCGGTGCGGTGTCCTGACGCTTGGCGACCAGCTTCGTGACTCCGGCGTCGTCAATAGACCAACCCGTCAGTGCGCGGGCCCCCTCGCGCACGTCTTTCTCCGAGTACCCGTTGCCGTGGCCGAGGGCAAAGAGCTCAAGGAATTCTCGGGCCAGGTTCTCGTTGGGCGAGCCCATGCGATTCGTGTGGCCGTCCAACCACCTCACCATGGCTGCATCTGTCAACATGGCGAACGCCAACGTGCGGAAGTCTCCCAGGCACAGCGAACGGATGGTCTCGTTTTGCGCGGCCATGAACGAGGGATACCTGACTTTATCGAGCGATGTGGCGAAGTGGTTGTGCCACAAGAGAGTCAACTTCTCGCGGAGTGGCTGTTCGACGGCAACCATGCGTCGCACCCACCAACCCATGAGCTCCGCGCGCCGCTCAGCGATTTCCTTATTGTAGTTTCGCCGGGCTGCAGTCGTGGCTTCGTTACCAGGCTTCGCGGCGCTGATATCGAGGTTTGGTACGGGCGTCGACGTCGCACCAGGATCTTCCGCCCCACTGAGCGCCGACTCGAGATATGAGTCGGTCCCCTCGGCGACCAAAGTGTCGACAGCCACACCGGTAGTACCGAACCCGCTCCGCCTCAATAGGCGCGCGGCGGCCATCCATTCCACCGATTGCGTAGACACCGGCGAACCCCCCCCACACCTTCCGCCAGCTCGATGCTACGGGACAGGTGTTGCATCTGTTAACTGCAGGAGGCGGTTAGGTCGAGCACGGTGACGTTTGGAGTCTTGATCGTAAGCGGGCGAATCTGAACTCAACATTGACAATTCGGCTCTCATACCGCCCGGTGCACCAGATCGGGTGGGTGTCAGGCTAGCCCTGCGAGGTCAAGGCATGCGTGAACCAAGCGGTTGCAACGACGGTGTCGCCGTCGGCTCGGCCGCACCAGCCTTCGCTAGGCCGCGTGCACGCGCTTCGTCGACCAGAACCCGGTCGATTCGCACGCCGAGGTGATCACCGCGGTCGACAAAGTCGGTCAAATCGGCCTCGCCAGCAAGCCTTGATATGTGAACCTTTGACACATGCGTAAGTCTGCAAACGCAACGATCGTCGCGTTCACCGCCATCGTCGCCACCGTCGGTCTCTGGATCGCGTCCACGGTCGCCGCGGCCCTCGCCTTCGGCGCGATCGCGCTCATCGTCCCCGGCACCGGCACCCACAACATCGGCACCGTCCAGGGCTACAAGGAGAACGCCGCCGACCGGTTCATCAACAACTCCGGTGTCCCGTGCTCGTCAACGGACGGCTGCCAGCTCCTCGGCGTCGACTACCCGGCCAGTTTCTGGCCGATCCCACTGCCCGGCTGGTGCCCGGGTCTCAAATGCGACACCTGGAACGAGTCGGTGGGGGAGGGCGTCCACAACCTTGACGTTCAACTGACTGAAGTAGTGCGCACCGCGCCCGCCGCCGAGCAGATCATCATCTTCGGCTATTCCCAAGGGGGAGCAGTCGTTTCGCGCGCCATGTACGACATCCCCGAGGAGCAACGGAACCGCATCACCGTCGTCACCATCGGCAACATCAACAACCCCCAGGGCCTCTGGTCGCGCCTGAGCTTCCTGCGCTACATCCCGGGCCTCAACATCTCCTTCGGTCCGCAGCTGCCGACCAAGGGCATCAAGAGCACCAACTACTCCTTCGAGTACGACCCCGTCGGCGACGCCCCGCAGTACTGGGGCAACCCACTGGCCGTCGCCAACGCGCTGATGGGGTTCGTCTACATCCACGGCAACTACCTCGACCCCAACAGCAACGCGCCCACCGATTCCCTGCCCTACGGCTACGACCCCGCGACGTTCCCGGAGTTCGTCGCCGGCCTGCCGAGCCGGACGCACAACGACGCCACGTTCGTGCTCATCCCGCAGCGCGGCACCCTCCCGATCTTCATGCCGCTCATCGAGATCGGACAGGAAACCGGCACATCGGCTTTCATCGAACCCGTCGTGCGCCTGCTGCAGCCGGTGACCAAGCTGCTCATCGACCTCGGTTACGACCGCCAGGCCAACCCGGGCATCGCGCGGAACCTGTCGATCCTGCCGTTCAATCCGCTCACCTTCAACCCGGTCCAGTTCTCTGTGGACTTCGTTCACGCGATCGTCCAAGGCATCGAGGACGCCATCCACGGCACGGGCGACCTCACGATCCAGGTTCCGGTGCAGCGCCAGTCCGACCAGGACAGCGTGCTCGCCGCCGGCAAGGCGTTCGGCCGGCTCGCCGCAGACGACGCGGAACAGCAGACCGACCAGAAGGACGAGACCGTCATCGCGCCGGTCTCCGACGGGACGACCGGCGAGACACGCGACGAGGACGTCGTCGCTGACGACGCCACCGAGCAGCCGGCCGAGGAGCCCAAGGAAGAAGACCCGCAGGACGAGACCCTCGAGGACGACATCATCGACGACGCCACCCAGGACGAAGACGTCAAGGAGGAAGACGTCAAAGAGGACGACCTCGACGAGAACGGCGACGTCACCGCGGAAACTCCCGAGCAGGAGGCCGAGAACGAGGAGGCCCCGAGCAACGACGACGGCGACGACAACGACGCCGGCCAGACCGCCGGCCCCAAGACCGACTCGGCGCCGAGCGAGGAGAAGGCCGCCGCGTAAGCGTTTGGCGCGCTGAGTGTTATGGCATTGCAACCACCACGGCGCTCGGAGAAGACATTTTCATGCTCAAGAATCGACTAAAGTCGTCGGGACGCGGTCGGCAACCAGCTTCCGGTGACCGCGGGGAATTCTGGAGGGGAATCCACATGAAGTATCGCTTCGCCGTCGGCGCGGTCGTGTTCGCAACATCCATGGCGCTCAGCGCCCCACCGGCCATGGCCGCGCCGAGCACCTGGACGATGCCGGACATCCGCAAGATGAACCTGGCCGCCGCGCAGAAGGCCTTCGAGGCCGCGACCGAAGGCAGCGGACTCACGCTCACGCCCGTGAACCGCTCCGGCCCCGGTGAGGTCATCAACTACAGCAACTGGACCGTGTGCGCGCAGTCGCCGTCTGCGGGCAGCACCCTGCGCGCCAAGTCGCGCCCCGCCGTCGGCGTGGACCGTCCCAACAACTGCTGACACTCAGCCCAACGAGATCGCCCCGCCACTCGAGAGTGACGGGGCGATTCTCGTAGAAGGAGCCTAGGCGGCTGCAGCGCCCGGCTTCAGGTAGGTCACCAGGCTGACGTCGAGCGCCTCGTCGACGAAGTAGTACTGGCACCCGGTCAGGTACCGCATGTAGTCGTTGTAGCTCTGCTCCCCGGCGGCGGCGATCGCCTCGTCCTTGTGATGCTCGAGGCGCGCGGCCCAGATGCCGAGGGTCTTGATGTAGTGGTTGCGCAGCGACAGCGCCTCCGGCACCACGAACCCGGCCTTCTCGCCGTGCTCGACCATCATCTGCGTGGTCGGGATGCGGCCGCCCGGGAAGATCACCTCGTGGATGAACTTGGCGAACCGCGCCAGTTCGAAGGTCAGCTTCTTGCCGCGGGCCTGCAGGTCATTCGGGTGGTAGCCGCAGCTGCTCTGCACCGTCATGCGGCCGTCGTCGGGCATGATGTCGAAGCACGTCTTGAAGAAGTCGTCGTACCGCTCGAACCCGAAGTGCTCAAAAGCTTCGATCGACACGATGCGGTCGACGGGGGAGTGGAACTGCTCCCACCCCTCGAGCCGCACATCGAACGTGCGCTCACTGTTCAGCTCCGACAGCATCTTGTTGCAGTACGCCTGCTGGTTCTTGCTCAGCGTCAGCCCGATGACGTTGACGTCGTACTTCTCCATGGCCCGCGCCAGCGTCAGGCCCCAACCGCACCCCACCTCGAGCAGCGTCATCCCCGGCTTGAGGTCCAGGCGGTCCAGGTGCTGATCGACATTGGCGATCTGCGCCTCGGACAGCGTCACGTTCGGCCCGGTGTAGTACGCACAGCTGTACTTGCGCGTCGGATCCTGGAAGACGCCGAAGAAATCGTCCGAGAGGTCGTAGTGGGCCTGGATGTCCTCAAAGTGAGGAATCAGATCTTTGGTGCCCGTGGCTTTGTCAGACATGGTTCCTATTCGGCCTTCCTGATGACAGGTCGCATTCCGTTCATCAAAACGTAGTTGGACCGCACCCTACCTGCCTCTAGGCGGCCTACTGGCCACCCCGGCACGTGTCGGTCAACGCCGGCGCAAGCTGTTTGACGCCCGCGACAGTTGTGAGCTTTGCTCCGTGAGCTTATTTGACGAGGGTGAACTGATTGACGTCGGTGTAGCCCTTGCGGAACGCGTCCGCGCACCCGGTCAGGTAGTGCATGTAGCGGTCGTAGACCTCCTCGGACTGCACCGCGATCGCCTCGTCCTTATGCGCCTCGAGCGCCGCCGCCCAATGGTCCAGCGTCTTCGCGTAGTGCGGCTGCAGCGACTGCTCGCGCGTCAGCGTGAAACCCGCCTTGCCGGCGTGCTCGCCGACCAACTCGATCGTCGGCAGGTACCCGCCCGGGAAGATCTCGGTGAGGATGAACTTGATGAACCGCGCCACCGAGAACGTCAGCGGGATACCGCGCTCGATCATCTGCGGGATCGTCAACGCCGTGATCGTGTGCAGCAGCATCACGCCGTCGTCGGGCAGCACCCGGTAGGCCGTGGCGAAGAAGTCGTCCCAGCGGTCTTTGCCGAAGTGTTCGAAGGCACCGATCGAGACGATGCGGTCGACGGGCTGGTCGAAGTTCTCCCAGCCCTCGAGCCGCACTTCCTTGGTGCGCGGGCTGTCCGACTCGGCGAAGATCCGCTCGACGTGGGCCTTCTGGTTCTCGCTCAGCGTCAGCCCGATGACGTTGACGTCGTAGCGCTCGATCGCCCGCATCATCGTGTAACCCCAGCCGCAGCCCACGTCGAGCAGCGTCATGCCGGGCTCTAAGCCCAGCTTGCCCAACGCGAGATCGACCTTGGCGCGCTGCGCCTCCTCGAGCGTCATGTCGTCGCGCTCGAAGTAGGCGCAGCTGTACATCTGCGAAGGATCAAGGAACAGCCGGAAGAAGTCGTCGGACAGGTCGTAATGGGCCTGGACGTCTTCGAAGTGCGGCTTCAGTTTGCCCGTTCGGGCCATGATGGTGCCTTTCCTGGCGGGTTCACGGCCTCACGGTGTCGGCATTGACAGCCGCGACGGCCCACCTGCGCTCTTTCGCGATGCTAACGGATGGAGGTGGACCAGCCCAATCTCCAAAATCGCGGCCGCTGGTCAGGACCGTTCGGCGAACGTCGTCTTCAACTCACCGACAATCTCGTCCCACAGTTCTTCGGGCAGCTCGTGGCCCATGCCGTCGAACAGCACCAGCCGCGCGTTCGGGATCGCCTTCGCGATCGCCTTACCGCCCGACGGCCGCATCAGCTTGTCGGCCTTGCCGTGGATGACCACCGTCGGCGCCGTCGTCATCTTGTTGTAGCGCAGCAGGCTGCCGCTGCCGGTGATGGCGTTGAACTGGCGCGCCACGCCGTGCGGGTTGTACGCCCGCTCGTAGAACGCGATCGCGTCGGCGCGCAACGCGTCCTCCGACCGCGGGTAGCCCGGGCTGCCGATGAGCTTGCTGACCTTGATCGAGTTCTCGACGATCACGTCCTTCGGCGACTTCGGCGACGGCCCGGTGGTCACCGCCAGCAGCTGCTGCGGCCCCGGCGGCGGCAGGAAGGCCTGGTTGTTCGACGAGAAGATCACCGCGAGCGTCTTGGTCCGCTGGGCGTGCCGCGCCGCGACGATCTGCGCGATCATCCCGCCCATCGACCCGCCCACGATGTGCGCCTGCTCGATACCGAGGTGGTCGAGCAGCGCGGCGGCGTCGTCGGCCATGTCCTCCAGCGTGTACAGCGACGGGCTCCTGCGCCCGAGCACCGACCGGACCATGTTCCCGACCTGCGAACCCTGGGTGCGCTGCCCGTCGAACCACGTCGACAGCCCGACGTCGCGGTTGTCGTAGCGGATCACGCGCAAGCCCTGATCGACGAGCTTGCGGCAGAAATCCTCGCGCCAGAACGTCAGCTGCGCGCCGAGACCCATGATGAGCAGAACCGCCGGGTCGTTGGGGTCACCCATGTCCTCGTAGTGGATCTGCACGTCACCCGAGGGGGCCTTGCCTTCACGGACCTGCACCTCAGACCTCCAGCTCTTCGTCTTCATGCTCTTTGTGCTCACGGCTGATGTCGACCATGAAGTTGGCGAAGTACCCGGTCAGCTGCGGATCGCTCATCATCTGCCACTTCGGCGCCAACAACTTCATGTAACGCTCGACGTAGAGGAATTGCTTTCCGATCAGCACCAGCTCCCGCGGCAGCTTCACGTCGTAGGCGTCGGCCAACGTCGAGAGCTGCCTGCCGATCTCGGCGTAGCTCATATCGCCCAGCGTCGACATGGTCAGCGGGGTCGCGAACTTCTCGAGGTCCTTGGCGGCCTGCGCCTCCGGCTTCACGGTGCCGACCGCGCCCATCATCACCACGATCTTGCCCGCCGCGGCGTGGTCCTTCTTGACCAGCAGCGCGTACACCAGCTCGCGCAGCAGCCACCGCGTGCGCGGGTCGATGCGGCCCATGATGCCGAAATCGAAGAACACGATCTTGCCGTCGTCGTCGACATAGAGGTTGCCCGCGTGCAGGTCCCCGTGGAACAGCCCGTGCCGCAGCCCACCCTCGAACAGGCTGAACAGCAGCGCCTTGACCAGCTCGGTGCCGTCGAACCCCTTCTTGCGCAGCGCAGCGGCGTCGTCGATGCGGGTGCCCTGCACCCGCTCCATCGTCAGCACCCGCTCGCTGGTCAGATCCCAATACACCTGCGGCACCCGGATGTTCTTGCCCAGCGGCGAGGCGTGCATGTGCGACACCCACGCATCCATCGACTGCGCCTCGAGCCGGAAGTCGAGCTCCTCGGCGAGGTTGTCGGCGAAATCGGCGACGACGTCCTGGGCGGACAGACGCTGGCCGAGCTTCGCGAACTCGACGATGCGGGCGCCGCGCTTGAGGATCTGCAGATCGGCGGCGACGCGTCGTCGGATCCCAGGCCGCTGGATCTTGACGACGACCTCTTCACCGCTGTGCAGGGTCGCGTAGTGCACCTGGGCGATGGACGCTGACGCGAACGGTTTCGGGTCGAAGGTCTTGTAGAGGTTCGCCGGCTCGTCGCCGAGTTCCTCCCGGAACAGCTTCGCGACCTGGTCGGAATCCGCCGGAGGCACCCGGTCGAGCAGGCTGCGGAACTCCTTGGACAGCGGTTCGCCGAACGCGCCCGGGCTCGAGGCGATGATCTGCCCGAACTTGACGTAGGTGGGTCCGAGATCGGCGAACGTCTGCGGGACCTGCTTGATGATCTTCTGCGAGAGGTTGCCGCGGCCACGCAGGCCGCTCAGGACGCGGGCGCCGGTACGGGTGACCTGCCACCCGGTCGCGCCGAGGCGCGCCGCCTCGACCGGCAACGGCACCCGGTCCAGCCTGGCCACCTCTCGGTGCTGGGTCTTTCGCGAGGCACTCATGCGTTCCAGTGTTGCAAAATGCGCGGATAGGCGAAAAAAGCTGTGCCCCGCGTCACATTCCTGGCATCGGCAATGCGTACGCGTCGGGGCGCGCAGCGAACGCGCACAGCCCGATCGCGATGAGCACCAGCGCGCCGACGGCCGCCACCTTCGTCCGGCGCTCGACGTGGAACAGGCCGCGCTCGATGTCCTTGCGCGCCTGTCTGACGTTCTCGCGGCTGGCGTTGGCGCCGGGCGTCTCGATGAAGTGGTGGATCGCTATTGCCACTCCGACGGTGAACGCGACTGCGCAGATGTCGAAGTAGACGCCGCCGGCCATGGTGCCGGCGAGCAGGACGATCACCGGCCAGTGCACCAGGTACAGCGCATAGGAGAGGTCACCGAGATAGGTGGCGACGCGGTTGCCGAGCAGCGGCTGGAAGCGCGGTTCGCCGCCCACACCGGCCGCGAGGATCAGGGTGGCGCCGGCGATGACCAGCGCTGGGTGGGGGAGCGCGAGGCCGGCTGCGACCGCGGCGACCCCGGCCCACGACACGAGCGGTTTGACCGCGGGCGGGAATCCGATTGGCGCCGTGGCCAATAACGCGCCGACGCCGAACGCCGCGACCCAGGTGAAGGTGTCGGTGACGGTGACGGCGGCGGCCCCGGCCGCCACGGTGCCGACGGCCGCGAGGGCGGCGGTGGGAGGTCTCCGGAAGCGGGTGGCCGCCAGGAGCAGCGGCCAGATGACGACGATCGCCGTGCCGACAGCCAGCGGCCACAGGTGCTCCAGCGGCGGGTTGACCTCGAGCAGAAGGCTCGCGCCGTAAGTGGCGGCGACGACGACGGCCGCGGCGGGAACGAGACGACGCAACCGGCCGACGTAGAACCGAGCGAGGTTGCCCGCAGTCAGCAGGCCGCCGGTGAGCAGAAAGCCGGAGACGACGAAGAAGACGTCGATGCCCAGCGTCCCGCCGTGCGGCCAGGCCCAGAGATGCTGCGCGAACACGGCGAGGACCGCGACCGCCCGCAGGCCCTGGATGTCGAACCGCTGATTCGCGCGCTCGGCCCGCCTCCGGCGCCGTCGTGCGGTTTCCCGGTACCGATCGACAATCGTTGCCACGAACCCCCCTTGGTGATCTTCGCAAATAATGCCAGGCGCCCGATCTTGAACTGTGAGCACCTAGAACATCTTTGTCGAGAGGGTCTGGTTACGCAGGGCGTGTTTTCAACGTCGATAACTGTTCACGCAGTTTGTCGTGGAATTCCGCCCGCGGGGTACTCCCCATCCGGTTCCGACTCTCGACCAAGGAGATGAGATGACGAAACGAGTTGGTGGGCTCCTCGGCGCGGTGACGCTGCTGGCGGCCGGCGCCGTCGGCCTGGCGGCGCCCTCGGCTGCGGCGACCTCCTGGGAGATGCCCGACGTCGAAGGGCAGATCCTGCAGGAGGCGTGGGACACGATCGCGTCGACGACCGAGAACGCGGTGGTGCCCGAGACCTCGGCCGCCGACGGGACGCCCTACGAGCAGATCAACCTGACCAACTGGGTGGTGTGCGCGCAGTCGCCCGCCGAGGGCGGTTCGATCTCCGTCGACGCGCCTCCCGAGCTCGAGGTCGCGCGGTTCAACGAATGTGAGTGAGGCGTCGCCGGTTCAGGCGAAGCTGTGCTCGATCTCGTCGCGGCTGAGCTCCGGATCCGAGCCCAGCACGTAGGTCGGTTCGGTGTGCGGCACCGCCGTGCCGCCCTTCACCCGGGCCAGCGCCTGCTGGAACTCCGGCGCCGTCCCCGCCGCGGTGTGCAGCCCGTTGATGACCGTCCACACCGCGGTGCGCCGTGCGGTGCGCTCGATGATGTTCGGGTCGGTGTGCTGGATGAGCTGTTTGGCCCACTTCGGCATGGTGTCGCGGATCGCCCAGTCGACGATGCTCTGCGGCAACGGAACGTTCGGGCCGGTGGCCATCGCGGTGCCGTGGGTGACGGCCAGGCGCGGTAGGTAGGACTTCAGGCATTCGGCGGTGTCGGCCTTGGTGGCGGGCAGGTCGGTGCCGCCCAGTGCGTGACCGATGCGGACGAACTCGCCATAGTAGCGGTCGATGTTCTTGCCACGCAACGGGTTCGGATGGTAGAGCTCGTGCGCGGTGGCGATACCCCACACCACGGTGGCGTAGTTCCAGCGCAGCCAGTCGGGATCGTCGGCGTCGTAGGCGAGGCCGTCGGGGCGCACCCCCTTGATGGTGTGGTGCATGGAGCGCACGGTGGTCGCGAGCCGCTCGGCCGTCTCGGTGGACCCGTAGGCCGTGCCGATGAAGAACGCGACCGAGTGGCCCAGGCGGGCCATCGCGCCGGCGGGGTCGATCCGGCCGGTGGCGGTCCCCGTCTCGTCGCGTTCGACCAGGCGCGAGTGGTGCATGCCCATCCAGAAGATGCTCGGGTCCAGCCGCTCCATGTAGGCCGCGCACTGCAGCCCGAAGATCAGCGCCTCCATGTGTGAGTGCACATGCCAGACGGCGCTTTTCGGGCCGAACCAGCCCGGGTCACCCTTCGGTTCGGCGAACTCCATGCCGCGGAAATAGTTGCGTCGCATGCCGCCGTAGTCGATGCGTCCACGTATCCACTGGGTGAGGATCTCGTGCGGCATGTCCACGGCGGGCCTCCTTTGGTGACGGGTGTATCCACCTTAACTCTTTGGCTACAACTGTGACCAGATATGCGGGCGACACGTAGGCTGAGCCCCATGCCGACACCCACCCGCTGGGCCGGCGTGCCGCTCACCGACCGGCGCGCCGAACGCCGCGCGCTGCTGATCGATGCGGCGCTGCGGCTGTTCGGCACCGGCGGGGAGAGCGCGTTGGCGGTGCGGTCGGTGTGCCGCGAATGCGGACTCAACACCCGCTACTTCTACGAGAGCTTCGTCGATACCGACGATCTGCTGGGCGCCCTGTACGACGAGGTGAGCGCGCAACTGGCGTTGGACGTCGCCGCGGCGATGGAGGCGGCGGGATCGTCACTGGCGGCCCGGACCCGGGCGGGGATCGCGGCGGTGCTCGGGTTCAGCTCCGCCGACCCACGTCGCGGGCGGGTACTGTTCACCGACGCGCGGGCCAACCCGGTGCTGGCCGCCCGTCGCGCCGCCACCCAGGACCAGCTGCGCGAGGCGGTGCTGGTCGAGGGGTGGCGGCTGCATCCGTCATCGGATCCGGTCGCCGCGCAGGTGGGTGCCGCGATGTACACCGGCGCGATGGCCGAGCTGGCGCAGCAGTGGCTGGCCGGGACGCTGGGGTCCGACCTGGACACGGTGGTCGACTACGCGCTGCGATTGGTGTTGCGGCGCTGAGGTTTTCGCCCTTACGCCGAGCGCACGGATGTTGTACGCATCGGCCGAGTAGGGCCGTCAACAACCGTGCGCTCGGCGGGGATGCATGGGCTACACGGGCTGCGTCGGCCGCCAGCGCCGGATGAAGTCGGTCTCCGGCCACTCCTCGTTCGCGGCCATCAACTCGTACATCGTCGCCCGGTCGATCGACTCGCGGATGATGTCCGCGTGCCCGGCGTGGCGCGTCAACTCCTCGATCAAGTGCAGCGCCACCCAGCGCGGCGACCAGTGATCCACGTCCTGCGGGAACCACGGCACGTCGCGCGGCACCGGCACCGGTGTGGACAGATCGGCCTCGGCGAACACCCGCAGCGTCTCGGCGTTCTGCGCACGCAGCGTCGCCGCGATCTCCTCGAGGGTCTCGTCCTCCCGCATCACGTGCTCGTCCTGATGTTCGCGCATCTGCTCCTCGAACGGCCTGTCATCGGCGGGCGGGAACTCCGGTGCGCACGCCACCCGCTGGGTCCAACTGCGCTGCACCCCCGCGGCGTGCTTCATCAGGCCGCCGATCGACAGCGCGCTCACCGACGGCGTCGAGCGCGCCTGCTCATCGGTCAACCCGTACGCGACCGCGAAGAACGCGTTCTGGTTGAACGCGAGGAACTCCAACAGGCCTTGGCGTTCGTCGGCGACAGGCGGGGGCATACCGGGCATCAGTGCTTCTCCTTATTGATGGTGTGGACGTAAAGATCTCGGATGCAGGCGATTTCGGCACCGTGATGGATCACCTCACGGTTGATGTGCAGCACCAGCGCAGCCATCGGGTACTCGGCGTACGGCCCCTCCGCCGGACCGCACGGCCGCTCCAGCGCCGCCGCGTCGAGCGAGCGGACCCCGGTGATCCAGCGGTCGTACTCCTCGTCGAGCTGGCGCAGCGCGGTCGCCGCGTCGGTGGCGTACGGCCACGACTGGTAGTCGGCGGGCGGGCCGCCGAAGTGCGAGTGGCTGCGCATCGCGAACACCCCGATGATGACGTGCGCCATCCGCCACGCGATCGTCGTGAACGGATCGGGCTGCGGTGGGGGATAGGCGAAGTCGACGCCGCCGTCGGGGTGCACCGTCCAGCAGTTCGGCACCGGCTGCCAGAAGTACTCCGCGTCGGACAGACCGTCCAGGCGCGGCCGCAACGCCTGGGTCCAATGCCAGTCGAGTTGGTCGACCAGCTGCTCGGTGAGGTCCATGCGTATAGCGTCGCACCGCCTTAGGACAGTTTCGGTCCTATGACGCAGAAATGTTCAAACCGTCGGGGTCTTCTGCCCCGAGCCGGTAGCCGTCGGGCGTTCAGCACTGCGTCAATTGACGCGATGACAACGCCTTGCGGTAGATGCGGAAATCCGTGGCCGTGCACAACATCGGTGCGAGCTCCGGATACGCCTCGTCGATGTGCCCCGTCCGGTGCAGCCGATACCCGAGGCGGGCGTACCAGGCGGCGAGGAACTCCTTGGACTCCAACACCCAATCCCGAGGCACCAGGAGTTCGAGCTGCATGGTGCGGCAACCCTCGGCACGCGCCACCTGTTCGGCGAAGCGCACCAGGTCTCGGCCGATCCCGCGGCCGCGCACCGCGGGATTAGTTGCCAGCATCCCGAACTCACCGGTGTCGGCATCGAGTCGTTTGACGCAGACCACGCCGGTCAGCCGACCGTCGTCCTCCGCTATCGCGATCTGATCCGCGCGGGTCAACGCGGCAACCTCGGGGAGTGTCGTGCGGGTGGCGCCTTCGCGCCACAGCCCGCGTTCGGACTCGGCGTAGACGGCGTTGACCAGGTCGGTGATCCGCGTCATGACCGACTCATCGTCGGCGGACGCGGCCGGAAGCCGTGCGATCGCCGTCATCGAAATTCCATCGGGCAGGCCGCCACGCCGAGCGTGTCCAAAGATCTCACAACTGTACGAACGTCTTCGGGTCGCGATTCATTGCCGTCACACGGATCCGAGGGCAGCCACCGCGTTCGTGGACGCCACCAAGCGGGGGATCGACGAGACGTTCGTCGGTTCTAGTGTCGCGTCCACGCCTCGGTCTGCGTGAGCCGCAACAGGTAGGCCAGCGCGGGCAGCACGATGACCCCGGCCAGCACCACGACGATCAGCAACCCGACGAGCGTGGCGTCGGCACCCGCGGCGTCGGCGATGGTCACCTCGTCGACCAGCAGCCACGGGTACTGGCCCACGCCCCACCCGGTGATCACCGCGGCCACGGCCACCGCCGCGGGCACCCGGCTGATCGCATACCGCCGCCGGAACACCAACCACAGCGTGCCGACCCCCGCCAACAGCGCGATCACCAGAAGCGGTGCGGCGTGGGTGCGTAACCCCTCCGTCAGCGTCGGCGCATCGTGCGCGACGGGGTAGAGGCCGGCGAAGACGATGATCCCGGTGACGACGCCGACGGTCAGGGTCCGTCGTCGCAGCCCGTCGGCCAGATCGGTGTTCCCGGCCCGGGCGGCGTCGGCGGTGAGGAACACCCCGGCCAGGAACACGCACGTCGCCACCGCCAGACAGCCACCCACGAGCGACGTCGGGTTCAGCCACGACCCGACCCGGTCGCCGTACCCGTCGGCGGGAACCCGGCCGGAGGCGATGGCCCCGGCGACCGTGCCCAGGAAGAACGGGCTGACCAACGACGACGCGGCGAAGATCGCCCCGAACAGCCGCGCCTGCGACACCGTCTCGGAGTACTTCCGGAACGCGAAACTGGCCCCGCGCAACACGATCCCCGCCAGCGCCAGGGCGAGCGGGATGAACAACGTCGTCATCGCGGCCGCGAACGTCCGCGGGAAGCCGGTCCACCAGATCACCAGGATGTAGATCAGCCACACGTGATTGGCCTCCCACACCGGCCCGATGCTGTGGTCGACCAGGGTGCGTACCTGTGCACCGCTGCGGGCGTCGCCCGCGGTCAGGTCGTAGAACCCCGAGCCGAAGTCCGCGCCGGCGAACAGCGCGTAGATGACCACACCGAGGAACATCGCCATCGCGACCAGCGTCGCGGTCACTTCACCGACTCCGTCCGCGGCGGGCCGTACGGGC
The DNA here is from genome assembly GCF_001499965.1 of Mycobacterium sp. GA-2829. Classification (GTDB taxonomy): domain Bacteria; phylum Actinomycetota; class Actinomycetes; order Mycobacteriales; family Mycobacteriaceae; genus Mycobacterium. Next base: position 72,100 of record NZ_LQIT01000021.1, on the reverse strand, counting down.
TGGGCAGGTCCGTCTCACCGGCTCGCCACCGTCGCGCCATCGACCGCAATACGACGTACGCGCCGACCGTCATCCCCAGATAGACGACGAGGACCGCGATGTAGCTCCACCACAGCCCGCTGCTCTCGTTGGCGGCGTCGGCGGTGGTGAGCACCTGCCACACCGTCCACGGCTGACGGCCCACTTCGGTTGCCACCCAACCGGATTCCACGGCGAGGATCGCCAGCGGTCCGGTGATGACAGAGAACCGCAGAAACCACTTGTTGCCCAGCAGGTCCCAGCCGCGCCAGCGGGCCAGCCAGTACACCACCGCGACCGCGGCCAGCAGCGTGCCGATCCCCACCATCGACTGGAACGCCAGATGCGTGACGTTGACCGGTGGCCACTGTTCCCGCGGCACCTCGTCGAGTCCGGGCACCGGCGCGTCCCACGAGTTGCGCGCGATGATCGAGCCCAGCCGCGGGATCGTCAGCGCCCACCGCACCTCACCGTCGACCAGCACCCCACCCAGCCGCAACGGCGCCGGACCCTCGGTGGTCTGGGCGAGTTCGAACGCGGCGAGCTTCGCCGGTTGCGTGTCGTGGATCTTCATGCCCAGCACGTGACCGACGAGCGGCTGCGCGACAGCGGCGACCGACGCGAACGCGAACGGCACCGTGAACCCCAGCCGGTGATGCGCGTCGACCCGGCCGCGCAGCAGCCCGAACGCGTACACCCCCGACACCGTCAGGCCGACGACCATGAACGCCGCGACCCACATGTGCGCGAACTGCAGCCACACCCCGTCGTTGAACATCGCCCGCCACGGATTGACGTCGGTGACTTGGCCGTCGCGGATCGTGAACCCGGCGGGATGGTTCATCCACGCGTTGACCGATACGACGCAGAACGTGCCGACCACGCCCGCGACACCCATCGGGATGAGCATCAGCAGGTGTCTTCGCGGCGGCATGCGGCCCCAGCCGTAAAGATAGATGCCGAGGAAGATCGCCTCGACGAAGAACGACAACCCCTCGAACGCGAACGGCAGCCCGAGCACGTCACCGAAGCGGCCCATCAAACCCGGCCACAGTAGGCCCATCTCGAAACTCAGCACGGTCCCGGACACCGCGCCGATCGCGAACAGCACCGCCGACACCTTCGCCCAGCGCTGCGCCAGACCCAGCGCCACCGGATCATCGCGCACGATCCCGCGGCGGTGCACCACGAAGATGATCGTCGGGAACGCCACGCCGAAGCAGGCCAGCACGATGTGCCAGCCCAGCGAGAAGGCCATCTGCTGCCGTGCGGGCAGCAGACCGGGCGGCTCGCCGTCGGCGGCGAGCAGGAGCAGGGTGTCGGTGACCCCCATGGCTCTCATGCATACCCGCGATCGCGGGACTAAACGAGGGTTTCACGGGTACCGGAACCGGCATGACGCGTTTGCCGAGCTTTCTGCTGGGCCTGGGGCTCGGCGGCTTCGTCGACGGCATCGTGCTGCACGAGATCCTGCAGTGGCACCACATGCTCAGCAACGCCGAGCCCACCGACACCGTCGCCGGCCTTGAACTCAACGTCGTCGCCGACGGCTTCTTCCACGTCGCCACCTGGCTGCTGGTGATGGCAGGCACCACGCTGATGGTCCAACAGTGGCGGCAGGGGCGGATCGCACCGAGCTGGTCGTTCCATGTCGGCCTGCTGCTGCTGGGCTGGGGGGTGTTCAACGTCGTCGAGGGCGTGGTCGATCACCTGCTGTTGCGCGTGCATCACGTCCGCGACGACCTCGGCGGACCGCTGGCCTGGGACATCGGGTTCCTGATCTTCGGGGCGCTGCTCATCGCGGGCGGCTGGCTACTTCAGAGGCATCAGAGGACAGAACCTGTCCGGTGACTCTGGCAGTCTGACGGTGTGGCCGAAACGACGAGCCGGGTGCTGCAGCTGCTGGGTCTGCTGCAGTCGCGCCGGGTGTGGTCCGGTGAGGAGCTCGCCGAGCGGCTCGGCGTCACGACCCGCAGCGTGCGCCGCGACATCGACCGGCTGCGCGAGCTCGGCTATCCCGTCGCCGCGAGCAAGGGGCACGGTGGCGGCTACCAATTGGGTGCGGGCGCTGCGCTGCCGCCGCTGCTGCTCGACCCCGACGAAGCCGTCGCGATGGCCGTCTGCCTGCGCCTGGCCGCCGGCGGATCGGTCGCCGGGGTGGGGGAGTCGGCGCTGCGCGCGCTCACCAAACTCGACCAGGTGATGCCGTCGCGGCTGCGGTCACAGGTCGCCGCCGTCCACGACGCGACCGTCACGCTGCCGTCGAACACCTCCGAGGTCGTCGAACCCGACGTGCTGATGACCCTGGCCCGCGCCTCCCGCGACCACGAACACGTCACCGCCGGCTACGTCGACCGCGGGGGCAACGCCACCCGGCGCCGGCTCGAGCCCTACCACCTCGTCACCACCGGACGCCGCTGGTACCTGCTCGGCTACGACCGCGACAAACAGGACTGGCGCAGCCTGCGCCTGGACCGGATGACCGACGTCACTGCCGCCGGCACCACCTTCACCCCGCGCGAGGCGCCCGACGCCGCCGACTACGTGCGCCGCTCCATCAGCACCTCGCCCTACCGCTATGTCGCGCGCGTGCGCTATCAGGTGCCCGCCGACGTCATAGCCGCGCACTTCCCACCCGCCTCGGCGCACATCGAACCCGACGGAGCCGACGCGTGCATCGTCACCGCGGGCGCCGACGACCCCGAACGCATGGCGCTCTACCTCGCCGTCGCGGGAGCCGAATTCGAGGTGCTCGAACCACCCGAGGTGATCGCCGCGGTCAGTGCCGTTGCCGACCGGCTGATCCGCGCCGTCAGCCCGTGATGCCCAGCTTGTCGGTGAGCACCAGAAACGTACTGGCGAAAGGGTTTTCGGCGACGTCTTTACGCACCTGATCCCAGTCGACGGCCTCGCGTACGGCACGGGCGGCGGGCAGCAACGCCGAATAGTCGCAGTGGTGTTCGTTGAGCGAGTTGAGCTTCTCGGTGAACACGTGCGTCGGCGGCAGCACCCGCATCCGGATCGCCAGCACGTCGAGTTCCTCGGCGGCGGCCACATCCTGCGCCGTCACGGATTTTCCGTTCAGCGCGTGCAGCACGTCGATGACGAAGTCGTCGCCCACGCACGCCTTGAACAACCAGTCCTCCGGCGTGCGCTCGATGCGGAATCCCGCCTTCTCCAACGTCAACGCCGCCGCCTCGGTGTCCTCCTCGGCGACGACGAAATCCACGTCGTGCACCGGTTCCGGACCGCCGTACACCCACAGCGCATAGCTGCCCGCCAGCGCGAATTCGGGGCCGTGTGCGCGCAGCGCGGAGGCCGAGCGGCGCAGCGCATCACGCAGAGCGTCGTTACGGGCGGACATCGGCCTACTTTCGTGGGGTCAGTCGGGTGTCGGTCGGTCCCAGTGGCGGGTACCTAGTACCCCATGCGTCTGGCGACATTCAACATTCTCCACGGCCGCAGCGTGCACGACGGCGACGTCAAGCTCGAGCGACTGGGTGATGCCATCCGCGAACTCGACGCCGACATCGTCGCGCTGCAGGAGGTCGACCTCGATCAGCCGCGCTCGGGCAAGGCCGATCTGACCGCGGTCGCCGCCGAGGCCATGCGCGCGGTCAGCCACCGGTTCGTCGCCGCGATCGCCGGCACCCCGGGGGCGACGTGGATGGCCGCGACCGGACGCGAACAGCCCGGCACCGCCGCCTACGGCATCGCGCTGCTGTCCCGGTTCCCGGCCGAGACCTGGCAGGTGGTGCGGCTGCCCCGGATCCCGGTGCGGTTCCCGATGTACCTGCCCGGACCCAACCGGGTGCAGGTCGTCAACGAGGAACCCCGCGCGGCGATGGTCGGCACCTTCCACACCCCGCTGGGGCCGCTGACCGTCGCCAACACCCACCTGTCGTTCGTGCCCGGGTGGAACCGCATGCAGATGCGGCGCCTCGTGCGGGACCTGCGCGGATTCGACGGTCCGCGCATGCTCGTCGGCGACCTCAACATGAGCCCGCCCACACCCGCCCGCTGGGCCCGCATGCGGTCACTCGGATCGGCGTTGACCTTCCCCGCCGACAATCCCGACCGCCAGCTCGACCACGTCCTCACCGACGATCCGCGGCTGCGCGTCGAACACTGTGAGGCGGTGAGCCTGCCGATCTCCGACCATCGCGCGCTGGTGGTCGATATCGTCCGGGATTGATGACGGACCTGACGCTGGCACTCGATGTCGGAGGCACGAAGATCGCGGTCGGGTTGGTCGACCCTTCTGGCGTGGTTGTCTTCGAGGCGTCGGCGCCGACACCCCGGATCGACGCCGAGGCGGTGTGGGCGGTGGTCTCCCGGCTCGTGTCGTCGGCGTTGTCCTCCGGCGGCGATGCGGTGCGGCGGGTCGGTATCGCGTCGGCCGGACCCGTCGATGTAGGCGCCGGCGTGGTGAGTCCGATCAATCTGACTGTGTGGCAACGGTTTCCGCTCGTCGAGCGGATGTCGTCGTTGACGGGCTTGCCGGTGCGCCTCGGCGGGGACGGGCTGTGCATGGCGATGGGGGAGCGGTTGTGCGGCGCCGCGCGGGATGCGGAGTTCCTGCTGGGGATCGTGGTGTCAACGGGTGTCGGCGGCGGGTTGGTGCTCGACGGCGCCCCCTACGACGGCCGCACCGGGAACGCGGGGCACGTCGGGCACGTCGTCGTCTCCCTGGACGGTGACGCGTGTACGTGTGGCGGGCGCGGATGCGTGGAGACGATCGCGGCGGGACCGCATCTGGTGCGGTGGGCCGTCGCGCAGGGGTGGGTCGGTGCTGACGCTCGATCTCTTGCCGAGGCGGCTCGGGCGGGAGATGCCGTCGCACTCGAGGCCTATGCGCGCGGTGCCCGCGCGCTCGCGGCGATGATCGCGTCCGTCGCCGCGGTGTGCGACCTCGACCGTGTGGTGATCGGCGGAGGGGTGTCGCGGGCGGGGCCGTTGCTGTTCGACGGGGTTCGCTCGGCTTTGTCGTCGTACGCCGGGTTGTCGTTCCTGCGGGAGCTGACGGTGGTGCCCGCCGCGCTGTCGGGGTCGGCGGGGCTGGTCGGTGCGGCGGCGCTCGCGATTGCCGACTGAGCGCGTTGGGTACGCGACCTCCATGACCGCTCCGTCGGAACCCCAGACCCCCAACCCCGGCACGCCGGGGGAGACTCCCGAACGGCTCACCCCCGCAGAGACGCCCGAACGCCTGACCCCGGCCGAACCGCCCGAACGGCTCAAGCCCGAGTAGGTGTGTCGGGCTGGGCGCGAGCAGACACAGATTCGGGTGAATCCGCCCGTGAATACGCGAATCTGTGTCTGCTCGCGTGAGCGTTTTGGCTGATCGCGGCGACGTCCGCTATTCTCGTGTGGTTCCACCGAAGACCGTCGGTCACCGAGCAATCGGTTGAAGGTCCCGGATCACTCCGGGCGGCCCACGCAGGAGGACGAGGCACGTTCTATTTGCGCCCCGACCTGTCTGCGTCGGGGCGTTCGTCGTTTCCGGCCTCCTTTCGGTGGTGCATCCGATACCCACCACAAGGAGGCATGCATGGCCAAGGCTGAAAAGGCCACGGCGGTTGCCGACATTGCCGAGCAGTTCAAGGGGGCGACGGCCACCGTCGTCACCGAGTACCGCGGGCTGAAGGTGGCCGACCTCGCGCAGCTGCGTCGCTCGCTCGGGGAATCCGCCACCTACACCGTCGCGAAGAACACGCTGGTCAAGCGCGCCGCTGCCGAGGCAGGCATCGAGGGCCTCGACGAGCTGTTCACGGGCCCGACCGCCATCGCGTTCGTCCAGGGCGAGCCCGTCGACGCGGCGAAGGCGATCAAGAACTTCGCCAAGGACCACAAGGCGCTCGTCATCAAGGGCGGCTACATGGAAGGCCGCGCGCTTTCCCTGGAAGAGGTCAACCGGATCGCCGACCTCGAGTCCCGCGAGGTGCTGCTGGCCAAGCTGGCCGGCGCGATGAAGGGCAACCTCGCCAAGGCCGCCGGGCTGTTCAACGCCCCGGCGTCGCAGGTCGCGCGTCTCGCCGCGGCGCTGCAGGAGAAGAAGGCCGCTGAGGAAGCTGCCTAGCAGAAGCCTCAACACCCCAAGACAGACAGAAACACATCTAGGAAGGACCAATCATGGCCAAGCTGTCCACTGACGAATTGCTCGACGCGTTCAAGGAAATGACCCTGCTGGAGCTCTCGGAGTTCGTGAAGCAGTTCGAGGAGACCTTCGAGGTCACCGCCGCTGCTCCGGTCGCGGTCGCCGCTGCCGGTGGCGCTGCTGCCCCCGCCGAGGCTGCCGAAGAGCAGTCGGAGTTCGACGTCATCCTCGAAGGTGCCGGCGAGAAGAAGATCGGCGTCATCAAGGTCGTCCGCGAGATCGTTTCCGGCCTGGGCCTGAAGGAAGCCAAGGACCTGGTCGACAGCGCTCCGAAGCCGATCCTGGAGAAGGTCGCGAAGGAAGCCGCCGAGGAGGCCAAGGCCAAGCTCGAGGCTGCCGGCGCGTCGGTCACCGTCAAGTAATTTCAGCTACACACGTACCGCCCGGGATCAATCGATCCCGGGCGGTTTCGTTTGTGGACACTTGTGTCGCCACAAATGGCCGTAAGCTACAGTGACTCAAGCCACAGGCCAGGGAGACGTGGCTCGAAGCACTCTGGGAAGGATCGCGCGTGGGCATTGGCATTCAGGTTGAGGGGCTCACCAAGTCCTTCGGGCCCCAGCGAATCTGGGAAGACGTCACCATGGAGATCCCGGCCGGTGAGGTCAGCGTTCTGCTGGGACCGTCCGGTACCGGTAAGTCGGTCTTCCTGAAGTCGCTCATCGGACTGCTGCGCCCCGAGCGCGGCAAGATCATCGTCGACGGCACCAACATCATCGAGTGCTCGGCCAAAGAGCTGTACGAGATCCGCACCCTGTTCGGCGTCATGTTCCAGGACGGTGCGCTGTTCGGCTCGATGAGCCTCTACGACAACACCGCTTTCCCGCTTCGTGAGCACACGAAGAAGAAGGAGAGCGAGATCCGCAAGATCGTCATGGAGAAGCTCGAACTCGTCGGCCTCGGCGGCGACGAGAACAAGTTCCCCGGCGAGATCTCCGGCGGTATGCGCAAGCGTGCCGGCCTGGCGCGGTCGCTGGTGCTCGACCCGCAGATCATCCTCTGCGACGAGCCGGACTCCGGTCTGGACCCCGTGCGTACGGCTTACCTGTCGCAGCTGCTGATCGACATCAACGCGCAGATCGACTGCACGATCCTCATCGTCACGCACAACATCAACATCGCCCGGACGGTGCCCGACAACATGGGCATGCTGTTCCGCAAGCACCTCGTGATGTTCGGACCGCGTGAGGTGCTGCTGACCTCCGACGAGCCGGTGGTGCGGCAGTTCCTCAACGGCCGTCGCCTCGGGCCGATCGGTATGTCCGAGGAGAAGGACGAGTCGACGATGGCCGAAGAGCAGGCCATGGTCGACGCCGGTCACCACGACGGTGGTGTCGAGGAGATCGAGGGTGTGCCGCCGCAGATCCAGGCGACGCCGGGGATGCCGGAGCGTCGTGCGGTCGGGCGTCGTCAGGCCCGCGTGCGGGAGATCCTGCACACGCTGCCGCCGAAGGCGCAGCAGGCGATCAAGGAAGACCTCGACAGCACCGGCGGGGGCTCGAGCGTGCAGGACTACCCGGACGAGTCGACCACCCGCCGGCACCATCACGAGGACGATGCGCCGACGGCGTCGATCCCGGTGTCGCGCGAGAGCTGAGTTTGTTTCGAGAGGTGCCCGGCTGCTTTGGCGGCCGGGCACTTCTGCGTTTGTGGGGGCTTGCTTCGCCGAGCGTGCGTCCACTGCGAAATCTGGGCCGTTTTTTCGCAGTGAGTGCACGTTCGGCGGTTGCGGGCGGCCCGTCGGCGGCGAGTTCTACACCAGGGTCGTTGGGCGGCGGGATGGACGCCCCTGACGTAGAAGTCGATGCGTCGAGTGTGCGTCTACTGCGAAATCTGGGCCGCTTTTTCGCAGTGAGTGCACGTTCGGCGACAAGGGTCGCAGCCGCCATCAGCAAACCTGCACACCGTTTGCTGATGGCGATACGGTGCAACATGGACAAACGAGTTGTGGCATCGCTGGTCATCGCGTCGACTGCGTCGTTCGCCGTCGTGCTCACGCACGGCGTTGCAGCGCGCCCGGCCGCCTCCGAGAGCGACAAAGCCCAGGTCACTTCTGTGCACGTGCCATGCATCTTTGATATCGACGGCAGACATCCGACGGCGGGTGAGATCGCGGACGCCGCGGCAAGGATTGCGGCGACGGAAGCGGCAATCACCGCAATGTTCGCCTAGGCGAAGCGGGCCGAGGCGGGCCAATTCATCCGAAATTGCGCCGCGATCCTGACGAAAGCTGATGACCGCCCGCGACGCGACAACCAAGATCGGCTTATCTCTTGACGGAGAACGTTTGACGCGCCAATCTGTTGGGCAGCATGTATGCACGGATTGAGGTCGCCAGCCAGCGCCTGATCGGTCGTGTCATGCGGCCGTTGTACGGAGGTTGAGGGATCCTCGTTGAGGAATAGGCGGACTTGCGCTATCGTTGGACGTTGCGCTGGCTGCATCCTGCCCACCTCACCTGCACCCGACACGCTAGTCCCAGCCTGAGCCTTCAAAACTCAGTGATCTAGACGCGTGCCGTGTTTCGGAGAGTCCGGACGGGCTGCCATGCCAGCCGAACCGACGCAGATACGCGGCGCAAGGTCCGGTTCCCCGGCCCCCTAGTCGCTTGAGGTGCTGGAAGGATGCATCTTGGCAGTCTCTAGCCAGAGCAAGTCAGCAAAAGCTATCACCAATAACTCCGTTCCCGGAGCACCAAACCGCATTTCCTTCGCCAAGCTCCGTGAGCCTCTCGAGGTTCCGGGGCTTCTCGACGTTCAGACCGAGTCCTTCGACTGGCTGATCGGCGCCGACCGCTGGCGCGAGCGGGCCACCGCCCGTGGCGATGTGAATCCGACCGGTGGCCTCGAAGAGGTGCTGACCGAGCTCTCGCCCATCGAGGATTTCTCGGGCTCGATGTCGCTGTCCTTCTCCGACCCGCGCTTCGACGAGGTCAAGGCACCCGTCGACGAGTGCAAAGACAAGGACATGACGTACGCGGCCCCGCTGTTCGTCACGGCGGAGTTCATCAACAACAACACCGGTGAGATCAAGAGCCAGACGGTCTTCATGGGCGACTTCCCGATGATGACCGAGAAGGGCACCTTCATCATCAACGGCACCGAGCGCGTCGTGGTGTCGCAGCTCGTCCGTTCGCCCGGTGTGTACTTCGACGAGAGCATCGACAAGTCCACCGAGAAGACGCTGCACAGCGTCAAGGTGATCCCCGGCCGCGGTGCGTGGCTGGAGTTCGACGTCGACAAGCGCGACACCGTCGGCGTCCGCATCGACCGCAAGCGCCGTCAGCCCGTCACCGTGCTGCTCAAGGCCCTCGGCTGGACCAACGAGCAGATCACCGAGCGGTTCGGCTTCAGCGAGATCATGATGAGCACGCTGGAGAAGGACAACACCGCAGGCACCGACGAGGCGCTGCTCGACATCTACCGGAAGCTTCGTCCGGGCGAGCCGCCGACCAAGGAGTCCGCGCAGACCCTGCTGGAGAACCTGTTCTTCAAGGAGAAGCGCTACGACCTGGCTCGCGTCGGCCGCTACAAGGTCAACAAGAAGCTCGGCCTCAACGCCGGTGAGCCCATCACCAGCTCGACGCTGACCGAAGAAGACGTCGTCGCGACCATCGAGTACCTGGTCCGTCTGCATGACGGTCAGCCGACAATGACTGCTCCCGGAGGAGTCGAGGTCCCGGTTGAAGTGGACGACATCGACCACTTCGGCAATCGGCGTCTGCGCACCGTGGGCGAGCTGATCCAGAACCAGATCCGCGTCGGCCTCTCGCGTATGGAACGCGTCGTGCGTGAGCGCATGACCACCCAGGACGTCGAGGCGATCACGCCGCAGACCCTGATCAACATCCGCCCCGTCGTGGCGGCGATCAAGGAGTTCTTCGGAACGTCGCAGCTGTCGCAGTTCATGGACCAGAACAACCCGCTCTCGGGTCTGACCCACAAGCGTCGCCTCTCGGCGCTGGGCCCCGGCGGTCTGTCCCGTGAGCGCGCCGGCCTCGAGGTCCGCGACGTGCACGCCAGCCACTACGGCCGCATGTGCCCGATCGAGACCCCTGAGGGTCCGAACATCGGTCTGATCGGCTCGCTGTCGGTGTACGCGCGGGTCAACCCGTTCGGCTTCATCGAGACGCCGTACCGCAAGGTCGTCGACGGCAAGGTCACCGACCAGATCGACTACCTCACCGCCGACGAGGAGGACCGCCACGTCGTGGCGCAGGCCAACTCGCCGATCGATGACGACGGTGCCTTCACCGAGGACCGCGTCATGGTGCGCCGTAAGGGCGGCGAGGTCGAGAACGTCGCCCCGACGGACGTCGACTACATGGACGTTTCGCCGCGCCAGATGGTGTCGGTCGCGACGGCGATGATCCCGTTCCTCGAGCACGACGACGCCAACCGTGCCCTCATGGGTGCCAACATGCAGCGCCAGGCCGTTCCGCTGGTCCGCAGCGAGGCCCCGCTGGTCGGCACCGGTATGGAGCTGCGCGCCGCGATCGACGCGGGCGACGTCGTCGTCAGCGAGAAGTCGGGCGTGGTCGAAGAGGTCAGCGCGGACTACATCACCGTGATGGCCGACGACGGCACGCGTCGCACCTACCGGATGCGCAAGTTCGCCCGTTCGAACCACGGCACCTGCGCCAACCAGCGTCCGATCGTGGACGCCGGGCAGCGTGTGGAGTCCGGACAGGTGATCGCCGACGGCCCCTGCACCCAGAACGGTGAGATGGCCCTGGGCAAGAACCTGCTCGTGGCGATCATGCCGTGGGAAGGGCACAACTACGAGGACGCGATCATCCTCTCGAACCGTCTGGTCGAAGAGGACGTGCTCACCTCGATCCACATCGAAGAGCACGAGATCGATGCCCGTGACACCAAGCTGGGCGCCGAGGAGATCACCCGGGACATCCCGAACGTCTCCGACGAGGTCCTGGCCGACCTCGACGAGCGCGGCATCGTCCGCATCGGCGCCGAGGTCCGCGACGGCGACATCCTGGTCGGCAAGGTCACCCCGAAGGGTGAGACCGAGCTGACCCCCGAGGAGCGGCTGCTCCGCGCGATCTTCGGTGAGAAGGCGCGCGAGGTCCGCGACACGTCGCTCAAGGTGCCCCACGGTGAGTCCGGCAAGGTCATCGGCATCCGCGTGTTCTCGCGTGAGGATGACGACGAGCTGCCCGCCGGCGTCAACGAGCTGGTCCGCGTGTACGTCGCGCAGAAGCGCAAGATCTCCGACGGCGACAAGCTGGCCGGACGCCACGGCAACAAGGGCGTCATCGGCAAGATCCTGCCCGTCGAGGACATGCCGTTCCTGCCCGACGGCACCCCGGTGGACATCATCCTGAACACCCACGGTGTGCCGCGTCGTATGAACATCGGCCAGATTCTGGAGACCCACCTCGGGTGGGTCGCCAAGGCCGGCTGGAACATCAACGTGGCCGGTACCGAGGGTGTGCCGGACTGGGCGGAGAAGCTGCCCGAGGAGCTGTACTCGGCTCCGTCGGACAGCATCGTCGCCACCCCGGTGTTCGACGGTGCCCGCGAGAACGAGCTGTCGGGCCTGCTCGGCGCGACGCTGCCCAACCGCGACGGCGAGGTGATGGTCAACGAGGACGGCAAGGCCACGCTGTTCGACGGCCGCAGTGGCGAACCGTTCCCGTACCCGGTGACGGTCGGCTACATGTACATCCTGAAGCTGCACCACCTGGTGGACGACAAGATCCACGCCCGCTCGACCGGTCCGTACTCGATGATCACCCAGCAGCCGCTCGGTGGTAAGGCGCAGTTCGGTGGTCAGCGGTTCGGCGAGATGGAGTGCTGGGCCATGCAGGCCTACGGCGCCGCCTACACGCTGCAGGAGCTGCTGACGATCAAGTCCGACGACACGGTCGGTCGCGTCAAGGTGTACGAGGCCATCGTCAAGGGCGAGAACATCCCCGAACCCGGTATCCCGGAGTCGTTCAAGGTGTTGCTCAAGGAGCTGCAGTCGCTCTGCCTGAATGTCGAGGTGCTGTCTTCGGACGGCGCGGCGATCGAGATGCGTGACGGTGACGACGAGGACCTGGAGCGTGCTGCTGCCAACCTCGGAATCAACCTGTCCCGCAACGAGTCCGCCTCCGTCGAAGACCTGGCTTAAGTCACGGCTCGCCGTGGTGCCTGATTTCAGATTTCTAGTCCCGAAAGGGGAAAGGGAGTTACGTGCTAGACGTCAACTTCTTCGATGAACTCCGCATCGGTCTCGCGACCGCGGACGACATCCGTCAGTGGTCCTACGGTGAGGTCAAGAAGCCGGAGACCATCAACTACCGCACGCTCAAGCCCGAGAAGGACGGCCTGTTCTGCGAGAAGATCTTCGGACCGACTCGCGACTGGGAGTGCTACTGCGGTAAGTACAAGCGCGTCCGTTTCAAGGGCATCATCTGCGAGCGCTGCGGCGTCGAGGTGACCCGCGCCAAGGTGCGTCGTGAGCGGATGGGCCACATCGAGTTGGCCGCGCCCGTCACGCACATCTGGTACTTCAAGGGTGTGCCGTCGCGGTTGGGCTACCTGCTCGACCTGGCCCCGAAGGATCTCGAGAAGATCATCTACTTCGCGGCCTACGTCATCACCTCGGTGAACGACGAGATGCGCCACAACGAGCTCTCGACCCTCGAGGCCGAGATGGTCGTCGAGAAGAAGGCCGTCGAGGATCAGCGCGACGCCGACCTCGAAGCCCGCGCCCAGAAGCTCGAGGCCGACCTGGCCGAGCTCGAGGCCGAAGGCGCCAAGAGCGACGTGCGCCGCAAGGTGCGCGACGGTGGCGAGCGTGAGATGCGTCAGCTCCGCGACCGGGCCCAGCGTGAGCTGGACCGGCTCGACGAGATCTGGACCACCTTCACCAAGCTGGCTCCCAAGCAGCTCATCGTCGATGAGGTGCTCTACCGCGAGCTCGTCGACCGCTACGGCGAGTACTTCGAGGGCGCCATGGGTGCCGAGTCGATCAAGAAGCTCATCGAGACCTTCGACATCGACGCCGAGGCCGAGAGCCTGCGCGACACCATCAAGAACGGCAAGGGCCAGAAGAAGCTCCGTGCTCTCAAGCGCCTGAAGGTCGTCGCGGCGTTCCAGAGCAACGCCAACTCGCCCATGGGCATGGTGCTCGACGCCGTTCCGGTGATCCCGCCGGAGCTGCGCCCGATGGTTCAGCTCGACGGTGGCCGCTTCGCGACCTCCGACCTCAACGACCTGTACCGCCGCGTCATCAACCGCAACAACCGGCTCAAGCGACTGATCGACCTCGGCGCGCCCGAGATCATCGTCAACAACGAGAAGCGCATGCTTCAGGAGTCGGTGGACGCGCTGTTCGACAACGGCCGCCGCGGCCGTCCGGTCACCGGACCGGGCAACCGTCCGCTCAAGTCGCTGTCCGATCTGCTCAAGGGCAAGCAGGGCCGGTTCCGTCAGAACCTGCTCGGTAAGCGCGTCGACTACTCGGGCCGTTCGGTCATCGTCGTGGGTCCGCAGCTCAAGCTGCACCAGTGCGGTCTGCCGAAGCTGATGGCGCTCGAACTGTTCAAGCCGTTCGTGATGAAGCGTCTGGTCGACCTGAACCACGCGCAGAACATCAAGAGCGCCAAGCGCATGGTGGAACGTCAGCGTCCCCAGGTGTGGGATGTCCTCGAAGAGGTCATCGCCGAGCACCCGGTGCTGCTGAACCGTGCACCTACCCTGCACCGCCTCGGTATCCAGGCCTTCGAGCCGCAGCTGGTCGAGGGCAAGGCCATCCAGCTGCACCCGCTGGTCTGTGAGGCGTTCAACGCCGACTTCGACGGCGACCAGATGGCCGTGCACCTTCCGTTGTCCGCGGAGGCGCAGGCCGAGGCCCGCATCCTGATGCTGTCCAGCAACAACATCCTGTCGCCCGCGTCGGGTAAGCCGCTGGCCATGCCGCGTCTGGACATGGTGACCGGGCTGTACTTCCTGACCACCGAGATCGAGGGTGACAAGGGCGAATACCGCCCGGCCACCAACGACGAGGCGGAGCAGGGCGTGTACAGCAGCCCGGCCGAGGCCATCATGGCGATGGACCGCGGTGCGCTGTCGGTGCGGTCGAAGATCAAGGTGCGCCTGACCCAGCAGCGGCCGCCGGTCGCCCTGGAGGCCGAGCTGTTCGAGAACGGTTGGCAGCCGGGCATGGCCTGGACCGCCGAGACGACGCTGGGTCGCGTGCTGTTCAACGAGCTGCTGCCGATCTCGTATCCGTTCATCAACGAGCAGATGCACAAGAAGGTGCAGGCCCGGATCATCAACGATCTGGCCGAGCGCTTCCCGATGATCGTCGTCGCGCAGACCGTGGACAAGCTCAAGGACGCCGGCTTCTACTGGGCCACCCGTTCGGGTGTCACCGTGTCGATGGCCGATGTGCTCGTGCCGCCGCAGAAGCAGGAGATCCTCGACCGGTACGAGCGTGAGGCCGACGGCATCGAGCGCAAGTACCAGCGTGGCGCCCTGAACCACAAGGAGCGCAACGACTCGCTGGTCAAGATCTGGCAGGACGCCACCGAAGAGGTCGGTAAGGCTCTCGAGGCCTACTACCCGGCGGACAACCCGATCATCACGATCGTGAAGTCCGGCGCCACGGGCAACCTGACCCAGACCCGCACGCTCGCGGGCATGAAGGGTCTGGTGACCAACCCGAAGGGTGAGTTCATCCCGCGCCCGATCAAGTCCTCGTTCCGTGAGGGCCTGACGGTGCTGGAGTACTTCATCAACACCCACGGCGCCCGTAAGGGTCTGGCGGACACCGCGCTGCGTACCGCCGACTCGGGTTACCTGACCCGTCGTCTGGTCGACGTCTCACAGGACGTCATCGTCCGCGAGAACGACTGCGAGACCGAGCGTGGCATCAACGTCACGCTGGCCGAGCGTCAGCCCGACGGCACGCTGGTCCGGGATCCGCACGTCGAGACCTCGGCGTTCGCCCGCACCCTGGCCACCGACGCGGTCGACGCCGACGGCAACGTCGTCATCGAGCGCGGCCACGACCTGGGTGACCCGGCCATCGACAAGCTGCTGGCGGCCGGCGTCGACCACGTCAAGGTGCGTTCGGTGCTGACCTGCGCCTCGGCGACCGGTGTGTGCGCGAAGTGCTACGGCCGTTCGATGGCGACCGGCAAGCTGGTCGACATCGGCGAGGCCGTCGGTATCGTCGCCGCGCAGTCCATCGGCGAGCCCGGCACGCAGCTGACCATGCGCACCTTCCACCAGGGCGGTGTGGGTGAGGACATCACCGGCGGTCTGCCCCGCGTGCAGGAGCTGTTCGAGGCCCGCGTGCCGCGGAACAAGGCGCCGATCGCCGACGTGTCCGGCCGTGTCCAGCTGGAGGAGGGTGAACGTTTCTACAAGATCACCATCATCCCGGACGACGGTGGCGAGGAAGTCGTCTACGACAAGCTCTCCAAGCGTCAGCGCCTGCGTGTGATCAAGCACGAGGACGGTTCCGAAGGCGTGCTGTCCGACGGCGATCACGTCCAGGTCGGCGACCAGCTCATGGAGGGTTCGGCCGATCCGCACGAGGTCCTGCGTGTGCAGGGTCCGCGTGAGGTGCAGATCCACCTGGTCCACGAGGTCCAGGAGGTCTACCGGGCCCAGGGCGTGTCGATCCACGACAAGCACATCGAGGTCATCGTCCGGCAGATGCTGCGTCGCGTCACGATCATCGATTCAGGTGCGACGGAGTTCCTGCCCGGCTCGCTGACCGAGCGTGCCGAGTTCGAGTCGGAGAACCGTCGCGTCGTGGCCGAGGGTGCTGAGCCCGCGGCCGGACGTCCGGTGCTGATGGGTATCACGAAGGCATCGCTGGCCACGGATTCGTGGCTGTCGGCGGCGTCGTTCCAGGAGACCACTCGCGTGCTGACCGATGCGGCGATCAACTGCCGCAGCGACAAGCTGCAGGGTCTGAAGGAGAACGTGATCATCGGCAAGCTGATCCCGGCCGGTACCGGTATCAACCGCTACCGCAACATCCAGGTGCAGCCGACCGAAGAGGCGCGGGCCGCGGCGTACACGATCCCGTCCTACGAGGATCAGTACTACAGCCCCGACTTCGGCCAGGCGACCGGTGCTGCGGTGCCGCTGGACGACTACGGGTACAGCGACTACCGCTAGTCGGTGCGAATTTGCCCCCGGGACCTCGTGTCCCGGGGGCTTTTTCGTCTGGGCTCGAGTGTTGGGTTGATGCACGCTGTTTCGCGATTGGCGTGACACAACCCGACTCTCGCGCGGTCAGTCGAACGTGAAGAGCACCTTGCCGCCGCGTTCGGTGGCCTGTGCGTGCGCGAACGCCTTCTGATGGTCGTCCAGACTGTAGGTGGCCTCGACCGGGACCTGCAGTTCGCCGTCGGCGACCAGTTGCGCGAGGTACGACAGGGTTCCGACGATCTCGTGGCGGGGTGCGCGGAAGTACCAGTTGCCGAGCCAGAACCCGGTGAACCGGACCTCCTTGCCGATCAGGGCCGCGGTCGACGGGCCGGTCGGTGCGCCGGTCAGCGAACCGTATGTGATTGCGGTGCCGCCGAATTCGAGGGCGTCGACCAGTTCGGCCGCGTGGGTTCCGCCCAGCGGGTCGAGGACGAGCCGGAGCTGTCGGTCGCCGAGTTCACGGGCGATGTCGTCGGCCAGGGTGCGGCCGCTGACGAGCACGACATCGCCGCCGGCGTCGCGGATCTCGGCCGCGGCCTCCTCGCGCCGGACCACGTTGAGTGTCTTGATGCCGCGGCGCCGGGCCAGTGCGACGACCAGGCGGCCGACCGCCGAGTTCGCGGCCGTCTGGCCCACCCAGTCGCCGGGGTGCAGATCGGCCCGCTCCAGCAGCAGATGGGCGGTGACGGGGTTGATCGTGACCATGGCCAGCTGCAGCGGATCGCCGGCGGGCGCCTCGACGACGTCCTCGCGGGGGACGACCACGGACTCCGACCAGGTGCCGGATTCGTACGTGGGCAGGAGGAGGACGCGCTTCCCGACGATGTCACGGTCCACGTCCGCGCCGGCCTCCTCGACGATGCCGACCCCTTCGGCGCCGACGCCCGCGGGCGGCTGAGGGCGGACGAGGTATCTGCCGGCGATGAGCAGGATGTCCGACGGGTTGATCGCCGCGGCTTCGAGGCGGACCGCGACCTGGCCGGCCGCCGGTGTGGGTGGTGGGCTGTCGATCAGGTCGACCGAATCCTCGGGCCTGCCGAACCGGGTCAATTGGAGATGCTTCATGACGCTGAGTTTATGACGCTATACCCAGACTTGGCCAGTGTCGGGTGTCGGTGGGCGTCTCTAGACTGGCCTCGTGCTCATCGGTTCCCACGTCCGCAGTGACGACCCACTGGCCGCCGCCCAGGAGGACGGCGCCGACGTCGTGCAGTTCTTCCTCGGTGACCCGCAGAGTTGGAAGAAACCCAAACCCCGCGAGGACGCCGACGCGCTGAAGGCCTCGAGCATCCCGCTCTACGTGCACGCGCCGTACCTGATCAACGTCGCGTCGGCGAACAACCGGGTGCGCATCCCGTCGCGCAAGATCCTGCAGGACACCTGCGACGCGGCCGCCGAGGTCGGCGCGACAGCGGTGATCGTGCACGGCGGGCACGCCGACGACAAGGACATGGAGGCCGGGTTCGAGCGGTGGGCCAAGGCGCTCGACCGGCTCGAGACCACGGTGCCCGTCTATCTGGAGAACACCGCGGGCGGCGACCACGCGATGGCCCGGTACTTCGACACCATCGGGCGACTGTGGGACCACATCGGTGACTTCGGCATCGGCTTCTGCCTCGACACCTGCCACGCGTGGGCGGCGGGGGAGGCGCTCGTCGACGCCGTCTCCCGGATCAAGCGCATCACCGGCCGCATCGACCTGGTGCACTGCAACGACTCCCGCGATGCCGCGGGGTCGGGGGCCGACCGGCACGCCAACTTCGGCAACGGCCAGATCGACCCCCAACTGCTCGCCGCGGTGGTGCAGGCCGCCGATGCGCCCGTGATCTGTGAGACCTCAGACGAGGGCCGCAAGGACGACATCGCGTTCCTGCGCGAGAACGTCTGATTGTCACACTTCGATACCGAACAGACATCGAACGGCGGGTATCCAAGGGGTTAACTAGGCTGACTCGGGCCAGCCCCGACTCCGAAAGGCCCCAGTGTCCGCGATTGACCAGCCGTCGATTGTGCTGACGCGACCCGACGCCACGTCGAGGGAGCGCCGGTGGAAGATCGCGCGGTGGACGGCGATCGCGGCCTGGGCGGCCTTCGTGATCTACCGGACCGCCACCCACGGCTTCGCGTTCAACCGCGAATGGCTGCTGATCTACATCGCCTCCGGATTGATGGCCGCCAGCATCGGACAGAGCCGCCGGATGCTGTACGTGATCCGCGACTGGCTGCCGTTCGCGCTGCTGCTGCTGGCCTACGACCTCAGCCGCGGCGCGGCCACCCTCATCGGGCGGCCGACCCTGTGGCACTGGCAGGCCGATGCCGACCGGTGGCTGTTCTTCGGCACCATGCCGACGGTCTGGCTGCAGGAGCGGCTGAAGCAACCCAAACCACCGGTGTGGGAGATCGGCATCAGCACCGTCTACATGTCGTTCTTCATCCTGCCGTACGTGATCGCCGGGGTGCTGTGGCTGCGCAACCGCGAGGAGTGGAAGGCGTTCGTCCGGCTCTTCGTGGGGCTCAACGTCGCCGGGCTGATCGTCTACGCCCTGGTGCCCGCCGCACCGCCGTGGGCCGCGGCGCGCTGCACCGCCGCCGACGTGGCCGACGGCCCGTCCGGTCCGTCGTGCATGTTCCGCTCGGCGCGCGGGGTGCCCGACGGCGGTGTGCTCGGTGCGATGCAGTCCAGTCAGGACGGGGCGAACCAGTGGGTCGAGCGGATCGTCGGCCGCGGGTGGGGTGCGATGAACCTGCACTCGGCCAGCGCGCTGATCGATCAGGGGCAGGCCAACGTCAACCTGGTGGCGGCGATCCCGTCGTTGCACGCCGGGATGACCGCCGCGATCGCGGCGTTCCTGTGGCACCGCCTGCATCGCCGGTGGCGGCCGCTGCTGGTCGCCTACGTGCTGGTGATGGCGTTCACGCTGGTCTACACCGCCGAGCACTACGTCGTCGACATCCTGCTGGGCTGGGCGTTCGCGGCCGCGGCGGTGTTCGCGTTGAACCGCTACGACGCCCGGCGGCGATCGCGGACGTCAGCCGGCGGTGAGATAGACCTTGCGGAGGGGCTCGGTGACCGTCCAGACCGTCTGGGCGCCTGCCGCGAGCCGGACGACGTCGCCGGTCTCGAGGTTGAGCGTCGGGCTGTCGTCGGCGAACTCGACCCGCGCTGACCCGCTGAGCACGACGAACACCTCGTCGGCCTCGACGTCACGCATCCCGCCGACGCTCATCTCCCAGACGCCGACCTCGACGCCGCCGAAATCGGTGAGCGTGCGGACGGCGGTGGTGGGGTTGCCTTCGGTCACCTGATCGTCCGGGACGGGTTCGTGGTCGAGGGCGAGCGTGGCGGCGGAGACGGCGGAGTTCGGTTGCACCCGGTCAGTATGTCATTACAACTCTTGTGCGGTTGTCGGCTGAGGTGTAACACTGCAGACATGCCCGACACGCATGTCGTCACCAACCAGGTCCCGCCGCTGACGGACCACAACCCGGCCACCTCGCCGGTGCTCACCGAGGCGCTGATCCGCGAAGGCGGGGAGTGGGGCCTCGATGAGGTCGTGGAATTGGGAGCGCTCGCCGGCAGCGCGCAGGCCCAGCGCTGGGGTGAGCTCGCCGATCGCAACCGTCCCGTGCTGCACACCCACGACCGGGTCGGCCACCGCGTCGACGAGGTCGAGTTCGACCCGGCCTACCACTCGCTCATGGAGACCGCGATCGCCCACGGTCTGCACGCGGCGCCGTGGGCCGACGACCGCCCCGGCGCCCACGTCGTCCGCGCGGCCAAGACGTCGGTGTGGACACCCGAACCCGGCCACATCTGCCCGATCTCGATGACCTACGCCGTCGTCCCTGCGCTGCGGTTCAACCCCGAACTCGCCGCGGTCTACGAACCGCTGCTGACCAGCCGGGTGTACGACCCCGAACTGAAGGTGCCGTCGACGAAACCCGGCATCACCGCGGGCATGTCGATGACCGAGAAGCAGGGCGGCTCCGACGTGCGCGCGGGCACCACCCAGGCGGTCCCCAACGCCGACGGCACCTACTCGCTGACCGGGCACAAGTGGTTCACCTCCGCGCCGATGTGCGACATCTTCCTGGTGCTCGCCCAGGCGCCAGGCGGGCTCTCCTGCTTCTTCCTGCCGCGCATTTTGCCCGACGGCACCCGCAACCGAATGTTGTTGCAGCGCCTCAAGGACAAGCTCGGCAACCACGCCAACGCCTCCAGCGAGGTCGAGTACGACGGCGCCACCGCGTGGCTGGTCGGCGAGGAGGGCCGCGGGGTCCCGACCATCATCGAGATGGTCAACCTCACCCGGCTGGACTGCACGCTGGGCAGCGCGACGAGCATGCGCAACGGGCTCACCCGCGCCGTCCACCACGCCCAGCACCGCACGGCCTTCGGCGCACACCTCATCGACCAACCGCTGATGCGCAACGTGATCGCCGACCTGGCCGTCGAGGCCGAGGCCGCCACGATGGTCGCGATGCGGATGGCCGGCGCCACCGACGCCGCCGTGCGCGGCGACGCCCGGGAGGCGCTGCTGCGCCGGATCGGCCTGGCCGCCGCGAAGTACTGGGTGTGCAAACGCGCCACCCCGCACGCCGCGGAGGCGATGGAATGCCTGGGCGGCAACGGTTACGTCGAGGACTCGGGGATGCCGCGGCTCTACCGCGAGGCGCCACTGATGGGTATCTGGGAGGGTTCCGGCAACGTCAGCGCGCTGGACACGTTGCGCGCCATGGTCACCCGCCCCGACAGCGTCGAGGTGCTGTTCGACGAGCTCGCGCAGGTCTCCGGTGACGATCCGCGCCTCGGTGTGCACGTCGACGAACTCAAGCAGGCGCTCGGCGACGTCGAGACCATCCAGTACCGGGCCCGCAAGGTCGCCGAGGACATCTGCCTGGCGCTGCAGGCAGCGCTGCTGGTCCGGCACGGCCACCCCGCCGTCGCCGAGGCGTTCCTCGCCACGCGATTGGACCGCCGCTGGGGCGGGGCGTTCGGCACGCTGCCCGTCGGGCTCGACCTCGACCCGATCATCGACCGCGCGCTGGTCAAGGCATGACGGTTTTCCGCGAACAGACACAGATTCGCGTGATCGCGCGGCGATTCACGCGAATCTGTGTCTGCTCGTGCGGGGGAGGGGACGCGCGATGACGCACGCGATCAGGCCCGTCGACTTCGACAACCTCAAGACCATGACCTACGAGGTCACCGGTCGCATCGCCCGGATCACGTTCAACCGCCCCGAAAAGGGCAACGCGATCGTCGCCGACACCCCGTTGGAGCTGTCCGCGCTCGTCGAACGTGCCGACCTCGACCCGAACGTCCACGTCATCCTGGTGTCCGGGCGCGGGGAGGGGTTCTGCGCCGGATTCGATCTCTCCGCCTACGCCGAGGGCTCGTCGTCGGCCGGAGGCGGCAGCCCGTACCGCGACACCGTGCTCTCCGGTAAGACCCAGGCGATCAACCATCTGCCGGACCAGCCGTGGGATCCCATGGTCGACTACCAGATGATGAGCCGCTTCGTCCGCGGTTTCTCCAGCCTGTTGCACTGCGACAAGCCGACGGTGGTCAAGATCCACGGCTACTGCATCGCCGGCGGCACCGACATCGCGTTGCACGCCGACCAGGTGATCGCCGCCGCCGACGCCAAGATCGGCTACCCGCCCACCCGCGTCTGGGGGGTGCCCGCCGCCGGCATGTGGGCCCACCGGCTCGGGGACCAGCGCGCGAAACGCCTTCTGCTGACCGGGGATTCCCTCACCGGGCGCCAGGCCGCCGAATGGGGACTGGTCGTCGAGGCACCTGAACCCAAGGATCTCGACGAACGCACCGAACGCCTGGTCGAGCGCATCGCCGCAGTGCCGATCAACCAGCTCATCATGGTCAAGCTCGCGATGAACTCCGCGCTCCTGCAACAGGGTGTGGCCACCAGCCGGATGGTCAGTACCGTGTTCGACGGCATCGCAAGGCACACCCCCGAGGGGCACGCGTTCGTCGAGCAGTCCCGCGAGCACGGGTTCCGCGAGGCCGTCCGGCAGCGCGACGAACCGTTCGGCGACCACGGCCGCCGCGCCTCCGGGGTGTAGCCGTGCGGTTGACGGCGCGGTCGGTGGTGCTGTCGGTCATGCTCGGCGCGCACCCGGCATGGGCGACCGCGAGCCAACTGATCCGTCTCACCTCCGATTTCGACATCCGCGAGCAGACCGTACGGGTCGCGCTGACCAGGATGGTCAGCGCCGGCGACCTGGTGCGCTCGGCCGACGGCTACCGGCTGTCGGACCGACTGCTCGCCCGCCAGCGCCGTCAGGACGATGCCATCAACCCGCGGCTGCACCCGTGGGACGGCACCTGGACCACGCTGGTGATCACCAGCGTCGGCACCGACGCCCGCACCCGCGCCGCCCTGCGGAACACGTTGCAGGACAACCGGTTCGGAGAGCTCCGCGAAGGGGTGTGGCTGCGGCCGGACAACCTCGACACCGCGCTGCCCGACGACGCCACCGAGCGGGTACGCGTCCTGCACTCCCGCGACGACGATCCCGCCGACCTGGCGGCGCGGCTGTGGGACCTGCCCGCGTGGGCGGCCCACGGCCGTCGACTCGTCGACGACATCACCGCTGCCGCCGACATCCCGGGACGCTTCGTCGCCGCCGCGGCGATCGTGCGGCACCTGCTCACCGACCCCGTCCTACCCGCCGAACTGCTGCCCGCCGACTGGCCCGGCGACCAATTGCGTTCGGCCTACACCGCTTTCGCCGGCGAACTGGTCGAGCGGCGCGACAACCACCTGATGGAGGCGACATGAGCGAACCCGTGCGCGTCGAACGCAACGGTGCGGTGACCACCGTCATCATCGACCGGCCCGAGGCCCGCAACGCCGTCAACCGGCCGACCGCCGAAGCGTTGTTCGAGGCCTTCGACGCCTTCGACCGCGACGACTCCGCAGCCGTCGCCGTGCTCACCGGCGATCACGGAACCTTCTGCGCCGGAGCCGATCTCAAAGCCTTCGGCACCCCGGACGCCAACGCTGTGCACCGCACCGGACCGGGACCGATGGGCCCGTCACGCATGGTGCTGTCCAAACCGGTGATCGCCGCGATCAGCGGCTACGCCGTCGCCGGTGGACTGGAACTGGCGCTGTGGTGCGATCTGCGCGTCGTCGAGGAGGACGCCGTGCTCGGGGTGTTCTGTCGCCGCTGGGGGGTCCCGCTGATCGACGGCGGCACCGTGCGGCTGCCGCGGCTGATCGGGCACAGCCGGGCGATGGACCTGATCCTCACCGGCCGCCCCGTCGACGCCGCCGAGGCCCACGCCATCGGCCTGGCCAACCGCGTCGTCGCGAAGGGGGCGGCCCGCCGTCAGGCCGAGGAGTTGGCCGCCGAGATCGCCCGGTTCCCGCAGCAGTGCATGCGCGCCGACCGGCTCTCGGCGATCAACCAGTGGGGGCTGTCGGAGGCCGACGCGATCGACCGCGAGTTCGGGAGCATCTCGCGAGTCAAGGACGAGGCGCTCGAGGGGGCCGGCCGGTTCGCCGCGGGTGCGGGCAGGCACGGCGCCAAGGCGTGATTTCGGTGTCGTCGGTTGCGCTCACCGCAACCAACTACACCGAAATCACCCCTGTTTGGTGATCTTGTTGTTCGAGCCGAGGTCGTCGATCTTGGGGTCGCCGTCGGCGTAGGTGACGGTGTTGTTCAACCCGACGACGGTGATCTCCTTGTCGACCCGCTCGAAGCTGATCGTGTTGTCGGTGCCGCCGATGTTGACGTTCGCGCACGTGCCCCGCACCGTCAGCTTGTTGTTCGAGCCGCCGACGTTGAGCGCCTTGCCGTCGGCGCAGTCCACCTCGGCGGTGGTGCCCACCGAGCCGTAGTTGATGGTGTTGCCGATCTCGACCTGCGCACCCGAGGACCCCGCCGTCGCGGTCGGGGTGTTGGTGTCGCTGCTCTCCGCACCACACCCGGCCAGCCCGAACGCGGCGGCCACCGCCAGCGTCACGAATGAGGTGCGGACAAGGTTGGCGGACATGCGTCCTCGCTTTCCTCCTCGGACGGTCAGGCCGGCACGCGGCTGATCCGGTTCGTCATACCGAGTTCGCGGCCGCGGTCCCAGACGAAGGGATCGCCGTTCTTGTACATCACGGTCTGGTCCCACCCGTAGACGGTGATGTCGTTGATCACGTCGTCGGCGACCACGAGGTTTCCCGACCCCTGCATCGTCACCGCCCAGCACGTGCCGAGCGCGTAGACCTTGTTGCCGTTGCCGTTGACGTGCAGAGTCGCGTTGCGGCAGTCGATGGTCTGCGTGACCCCGGTGCCGGTGATGTGGGTGTCGCCGTTGATGGCGGCTGCGCTCGGCGCTCCCACCGTCGTCGCGGCGAACAGCACGGCGGCTCCCGCCGCCACACAACCGATCGATCGCACCGTCGGATCCCTTCGTCGCGCCACTCGTTAGGAGCAGCGTACGTGGCCCCGCTCACGGCCGCGGGGGCCTTCCGAGAGATCGGAGTTTGCACAGGTCGCTGAACACAGGATGGCTGGGTACCCTCTCTCGGTGATGGGTCGTCGTGTCGGTGTTGGTGCGGGTTTGGCCGCTGCGGCGATCGCCGCGGTGGTCACCACCGCGGGCTGTGCGCACCAGGTCACGGGCACCGCGACACCCGTCCGCACCGGCGTCGCCCCCGATCCCGACCGCGACTACGGCTACGTCGACAACCGCTGCGGGCTGCTCGAGGACTCCACCGTCTCGGAGACCCTCGCCGCCGACGAGGTCGTGCGCCCCTACAGCGGAGCCGTCTGCCAGTACGTCCTCATGCGCGGCGAGGTCATGCTCGACGTGACCTTCTCCTGGTTCGACAGCGGCAACCTGGGCCGGGAACGCTCACTCGCCGTCGAACGCGGCGCCGAGGTCACCGACACCGACGTCGAACGGCATCCCGCCTTCCTCGCGCGGCGCGACACCACCGGGGTCGGCTGCTCGGCGACCGCGGCCGCCGGGCAGGGCGTGCTCAGCTGGTGGGTGCAGTACCGCGGCCAGCAGTCCGGCGACCCGTGCGCGGACGCGGAGAAGTTGTTGTCGGCCACCCTGTCGGCGGATCTGTGATGAAGCGGCTCATTCTCGGCATCTCGGCGGCGGCGCTACTGCTGGCCGGGTGCGGCGGCGCCGAGGACCAGACGCCCACCCCGCCGGCCGGGCCGTCCACCGGGGCGTTCCGCAGCGACGGCTGCAACGGCGTGACCGACGCCGACGTCACCAAGGCCGCCGGATCGTCGGTGTTCAAGAAGGTCGTCGACAGCGATGCCGGCTGCTTCTGGCAGGAGGACACCATGCTCGGCTCGTTCGGCGCGGGCATGGGCATCTCCACCTGGTGGTACCGCGGCAGCGACATGGACGTCGAACGCGAACTCGAACAGCAGGCGGGCCGCAGGCTCACCGAACTGTCGCTGGATGGGAACAAGGGGTTCAAGGCCGCCGACACCAACGCCTGCAGCATCTACGTGGCCAAGGGCGGTGACGTCATCACCTGGTCGATCCAGACCATGAATCCCGACATGCTGCCCGATCTGTGCTCGATCACCGAACGCCTCGCCCAACTCAGTCAGCAACG
Organism: Mycobacterium sp. GA-2829; assembly: GCF_001499965.1. Classification (GTDB taxonomy): domain Bacteria; phylum Actinomycetota; class Actinomycetes; order Mycobacteriales; family Mycobacteriaceae; genus Mycobacterium. The sequence continues at coordinate 46,148 of NZ_LQIT01000021.1, read as the reverse complement.
CGTGAACTGAGCAGCCGTAGGGTTAGAGTCTGCGCCGACCGCTTTCGGCGATCGGCGACGACGAAGGGTGAACAGCACATGCCGGCTCAACCGGACCCGCGACAGGCGGGCGGTCGGGCGCGTGCAGCGGCCAGGACCACCCGTCTGAGCCGTGACTCCATCGTCAACGCCGCACTGACCTTCCTGGACCGCGAGGGCTGGGACGCGCTGACCATCAACGCGCTGGCCACCCAGCTCGGCACCAAGGGGCCGTCGCTGTACAACCATGTGCACAGCCTCGACGACCTGCGGCGCACCGTGCGGATGCGGGTCGTCGGCGACATCATCGACATGCTCAACACCGTCGGCGGTGGCCGCACCCGCGACGACGCGGTGATGGCGATGGCCGGGGCCTACCGCAGCTACGCCCACCACCACCCGGGCCGCTACTCGGCGTTCACCCGGATGCCGCTGGGCGGCGACGACCCCGAGTTCACCGAGGCCACCCGCGCCGCGGCCACCCCGGTGATCGAGGTGCTGGCCTCCTACGGCCTCGACGGCGAGGACGCGTTCTACGCCGCCCTGGAGTTCTGGTCGGCCATGCACGGGTTCGTCCTGCTGGAGATGACCGGGGTGATGAACGGCCTCGACACCGACGTCGTGTTCACCGACATGGTGCTGCGCCTGGCCTCGGGTATGGAACGCCGCAACGGTGGCGTGGGGGCTGACCTGCGGTAAGCGCCGGTCAGAGCGCTGCGGGTACCGTCGGGAACGACTTTTGGAGCGACGGGGCCACCCTGGTATTGTGGGGGATCGTGCCTGGCCGTCGAGGCGCATGCGACGGGGTGAGAACCAGACAGCATGCCCACATGCCGGGCCAATTCGCATGTCTACCACGCAGCGGAAAAGCTTCGAGGTGTGCGCGTGCGACACGCCCGGACGCGGGGGACGCGGACGGGCTGAAACAGCAGTACAGAGACCTGAGCAGTACAGATACAGACGCAACGAACACGTAGCACCACCCGAAAGAACACAGAAAGCCGGTACATGCCAACCATCAACCAGCTGGTCCGCAAGGGTCGCCGCGACAAGATCGCCAAGGTGAAGACCGCGGCCCTCAAGGGCAGCCCGCAGCGTCGTGGCGTGTGCACCCGCGTGTACACCACCACCCCGAAGAAGCCGAACTCGGCGCTTCGCAAGGTCGCGCGCGTGAAGCTGACCAGCCAGGTCGAGGTCACCGCCTACATCCCCGGTGAGGGCCACAACCTGCAGGAGCACTCCATGGTGCTGGTGCGCGGTGGTCGTGTGAAGGACCTCCCCGGTGTGCGTTACAAGATCATCCGCGGTTCGCTCGACACCCAGGGCGTGAAGAACCGCAAGCAAGCGCGCAGCCGCTACGGCGCCAAGAAGGAGAAGAGCTGATGCCGCGCAAGGGCCCCGCACCCAAGCGTCCGTTGGTCAACGATCCGGTCTACGGGTCGCAGCTGGTCACCCAGCTGGTCAACAAAGTGTTGCTGGACGGGAAGAAATCGCTGGCCGAACGCATTGTTTATGGTGCGCTCGAGCAGGCCCGCGACAAGACGGGCACCGATCCGGTGGTCACCCTCAAGCGCGCTCTCGACAACGTCAAGCCCGCCCTCGAGGTGCGCAGCCGCCGCGTCGGTGGCGCGACCTACCAGGTGCCGGTCGAGGTTCGTCCCGACCGCTCCGTCACGCTGGCCCTGCGCTGGCTGGTGAGCTTCTCGAAGGCCCGCCGGGAGAAGACCATGGTCGAGCGTCTGGCGAACGAGATCCTCGACGCCAGCAATGGCCTGGGTGCCGCCGTCAAGCGGCGTGAGGACACCCACAAGATGGCCGAGGCCAACCGCGCCTTCGCGCACTACCGCTGGTGACGTGACGTCCCCGCGGAGCTGCGGGGACGGTCAGACAACAGCAACTACCAAGCGAGAGAGAAGACTTCTGTGGCACAGAAGGACGTGCTTACCGACCTGAACAAGGTCCGCAACATCGGCATCATGGCGCACATCGATGCCGGCAAGACCACGACGACCGAGCGCATCCTGTACTACACGGGCGTCAACTACAAGATCGGTGAGACGCACGACGGTGCCTCGACCACCGACTGGATGGAGCAGGAGCAGGAGCGCGGCATCACCATCACCTCCGCCGCGGTGACCTGCTTCTGGAACGACAACCAGATCAACATCATCGACACCCCGGGCCACGTCGACTTCACCGTCGAGGTGGAGCGCAGCCTGCGCGTGCTCGACGGTGCCGTCGCCGTCTTCGACGGCAAGGAAGGTGTCGAGCCGCAGTCCGAGCAGGTCTGGCGGCAGGCCGACAAGTACGACGTCCCGCGCATCTGCTTCGTCAACAAGATGGACAAGCTCGGCGCCGACTTCTACTTCACCGTGCGCACCATCGAGGAGCGCCTCGGCGCCAAGCCGCTGGTCATCCAGCTGCCGATCGGCGCGGAGAACGACTTCATCGGCATCATCGACCTGGTCGAGATGAAGGCCAAGGTGTGGCGCGGCGAGACCGCCCTCGGTGAGAAGTACGAGGTCGAGGACATCCCCGCCGACCTCGCCGACAAGGCCGACGAGTACCGGACCAAGCTGCTCGAGACGGTCGCCGAGACCGACGAGGCGCTGCTCGAGAAGTACTTCGGTGGCGAAGACCTCACGGTCGAGGAGATCAAGGGCGCGATCCGCAAGCTGACGGTCGCCTCCGAGCTGTACCCGGTGCTGTGCGGCAGCGCGTTCAAGAACAAGGGCGTGCAGCCCATGCTCGACGCGGTCATCGACTACCTGCCGTCGCCGCTGGACGTCGAATCCGTGCAGGGTCACGTGCCCGGCAAGGAAGACGAGGTCATCAGCCGCAAGCCGTCGGTCGACGAGCCGTTCTCGGCGCTGGCGTTCAAGATCGCCGTGCACCCCTTCTTCGGCAAGCTGACCTACGTGCGCGTCTACTCCGGCACCGTCGAGTCCGGGTCGCAGGTCATCAACTCGACCAAGGGCAAGAAGGAGCGGCTGGGCAAGCTGTTCCAGATGCACGCCAACAAGGAGAACCCGGTCGAGCGGGCGTCCGCGGGTCACATCTACGCGATGATCGGCCTGAAGGACACCACCACCGGTGACACCCTGTGCGATCCGAACCAGCAGATCGTGCTCGAGTCGATGACCTTCCCCGATCCGGTGATCGAGGTGGCCATCGAGCCCAAGACCAAGAGCGACCAGGAGAAGCTCGGCACGGCGATCCAGAAGCTGGCCGAAGAGGATCCCACGTTCAAGGTCCACCTGGACCAGGAGACCGGCCAGACCGTCATCGGCGGTATGGGCGAGCTCCACCTCGACATCCTCGTCGACCGCATGCGGCGCGAGTTCAAGGTCGAGGCCAACGTCGGTAAGCCCCAGGTGGCCTACCGCGAGACCATCAAGCGCAAGGTCGAGAAGGTCGAGTTCACCCACAAGAAGCAGACGGGTGGCTCCGGCCAGTTCGCGAAGGTGCTCATCGACCTCGAGCCGTTCAGCGGCGAGGACGGTGCGACCTACGAGTTCGAGAACAAGGTCACCGGCGGTCGCATCCCGCGCGAGTACATCCCGTCGGTGGATGCCGGTGCCCAGGACGCCATGCAGTACGGCGTGCTGGCCGGCTACCCGCTGGTGAACGTCAAGGTGACCCTGCTCGACGGCGCCTACCACGAGGTCGACTCCTCGGAAATGGCGTTCAAGGTCGCCGGTTCCCAGGTGTTGAAGAAGGCCGCCCAGGCGGCCCAGCCGGTGATCCTCGAGCCCATCATGGCGGTCGAGGTGACCACACCCGAGGACTACATGGGTGAGGTGATCGGCGACCTGAACTCCCGCCGTGGTCAGATCCAGGCCATGGAGGAGCGGTCCGGTGCGCGCGTCGTCAAGGCGCAGGTGCCGCTGTCGGAGATGTTCGGCTACGTCGGCGACCTCCGGTCGAAGACCCAGGGCCGGGCGAACTACTCCATGGTGTTCGATTCGTACGCCGAAGTTCCGGCGAACGTCTCGAAGGAGATCATCGCGAAGGCGACGGGCCAGTAACCGTCTCCTTCTCGGACCACAACTGAAAACCCAAAACCTGCTGTAAAAAGCACCAACAAGTCCAGGAGGACACAGAAGTGGCGAAGGCGAAGTTCGAGCGGACGAAGCCGCACGTCAACATCGGGACCATCGGTCACGTTGACCACGGCAAGACCACGCTGACTGCAGCAATCACCAAGGTTCTGCACGACAAGTACCCCGAGTTGAACGAGTCGCGCGCATTCGACCAGATCGACAACGCGCCTGAGGAGCGTCAGCGCGGCATCACGATCAACATCTCGCACGTCGAGTACCAGACCGACAAGCGCCACTACGCGCACGTCGACGCCCCCGGTCACGCCGACTACATCAAGAACATGATCACCGGCGCTGCCCAGATGGACGGTGCGATCCTCGTGGTCGCCGCGACCGACGGCCCGATGCCGCAGACCCGCGAGCACGTGCTGCTGGCCCGCCAGGTCGGCGTGCCCTACATCCTCGTCGCGCTGAACAAGTCCGACGCCGTCGAGGACGAGGAGCTCATCGAGCTCGTCGAGATGGAGGTCCGCGAACTGCTGGCCGCCCAGGACTTCGACGAGGACGCCCCGGTCGTGCGCGTCTCGGCGCTCAAGGCGCTCGAGGGTGACCCGCAGTGGGTCAAGTCCGTCGAGGATCTGATGGACGCCGTCGACGAGTCGATCCCGGACCCGGTCCGCGACACCGATCGTCCGTTCCTGATGCCCGTCGAGGACGTCTTCACGATCACCGGCCGCGGCACCGTGGTCACCGGTCGTGTCGAGCGCGGCGTGGTCAACGTGAACGAGGAAGTCGAGATCGTCGGCATCCGCCCCGGCACCACCAAGACCACGGTCACCGGTGTCGAGATGTTCCGCAAGCTGCTCGACCAGGGCCAGGCCGGTGACAACGTCGGTCTGCTGCTGCGCGGCATCAAGCGCGAGGACGTCGAGCGTGGCCAGGTCGTGGTCAAGCCCGGCACCACCACCCCGCACACCGAGTTCGACGGCCAGGTCTACATCCTGTCCAAGGACGAGGGCGGCCGCCACACGCCGTTCTTCAACAACTACCGTCCGCAGTTCTACTTCCGTACCACGGACGTGACCGGCGTGGTGACCCTCCCCGAGGGCACCGAGATGGTGATGCCCGGTGACAACACCGACATCTCCGTCAAGCTGATCCAGCCCGTCGCCATGGACGAGGGCCTGCGGTTCGCCATCCGTGAGGGTGGCCGTACCGTCGGCGCCGGCCGCGTGACGAAGATCCACAAGTAGTCCCCGGACTACGCCGAAGCGGCGCCCACCATCAGGTGGGCGCCGTTTTGCGTTGCGGGGTAACGCGGATCGCCGGTCCGCCGATAACCCTGGCAGTGATCTTCAGAAGGGTTGGGGTTCGTGTTTCGTCGTCTTCATGCATTGGCCGGTGCCGTCGCGCTCAGTGGCGCGGCGCTGCTCGGCGTGGCTGGTACCGCCAACGCCCAGCCGCAGTGCCCCGACGTCCACCTCATCGGGGCGGCCGGTTCCGGTGAGCGCGGCGCCGAGGTCTCGCTGAACGACGGGATGGGCCGGGTGGTCTCCCGCTCGCGCGCCGACCTGCAGCGGCTCGTCCAGAGCGACGGCCGCACCATGACCGCCGAGGCCGTCGTCTACCCGGCGACCGAGGTGCCCGCAGACGGCGGCATCCTCGACTGGGCCGGCTTCATCAGCAGCGTCGACGCCGGCACCGCCGCACTGGCCAACCAGTACGCGACGTTCGTGCAGCAGTGCCCCACCAGCAAGGTCGTGCTCGCCGGTTACTCGCAGGGCGCGATGGTCGTGCACCGCAACCTGCACACGCTCGGCACCAGCCCGAACTTCGCCGGTGCGCTGCTGGTCGCCGACGGCGACCGGCTGCCCACCGATCCCACCTACAACCTCGGCTCGGTCACCGCGGTCCCCGGTAAGGGCAAGGGCGTCGCGCAGGACTGGCCGATCCTCGCCCACGCGCCCGCGCCGCTGCCCGCCGCGGTCGGTGCGCGCACGATCAGCGTCTGCGACCTCGGCGACGCGGTGTGTGACTACGACCCGGACACCGACGAGATCACCGCGACCGCGGTCTCGGTGCACACCAGCTACGCCCGCTCGGCGAGCGGCGGCTACCCGTGGACCGCACCGCTGTACCAGCTGCTCGGCCCCGCGGCGTCCGCGCCGACGGCCGACACCATCGCCGTCGCGGCCGGCTGAGGTTTAGGCCGGTCCGGCGCCGCCCTTGCGGTTAGTCTGTGGTCGCCCGCGCGACCACAGGAGCATGGCCATGTCGATCTTCTGGCGCTACATCCGCATCCAACTGTTCGTGCTGCTGTGCGGCATCGTCGGCCCGATCTTCCTCGCGATGTACTTCGTGCTCGGGCCCGACTCGACAATCGAGTGGATGTTCTGGGCGGGGCTGCTGATCACCGCCGCCGACGTGCTGGTCGCCCTGGGCATCACCGCGTTCGGTGCGCATTCGGCCGCCAGGACTGCCGAACTCGAAGCGCGGGGTGTGTTGGCGCTGGCGCAGGTCACCGCCATTCACGACACCAACACCAGGATCAACGAACAACCGCTGGTCAAACTCGACCTGCACATCAGCGGTCCGGGGCTGACGCCGTTCGCCACTCAGGACCGCGTGGTGGCATCGGTGTCGCGGCAGGCCACGATCACCGGCCGCAGACTCGTCGCGATCGTCGACCCGGCCACCAACGAGCACCGGATCGACTGGGAGAGAAGCGCTCTGGTGGCCGGTCTGATGCCCGCGACGTTCACGGTCAGTGAGGACAACCGGACCTACGACCTCACCGGACAGTCCGGTCCGCTGCTCGAGATCCTGCAGATCCTCAAGACCCACGGCATCTCGATGAACAACATGGTCGACCTCCGCGCGAATCCCGCTGCACGCCAACAGGTCCAGACCGTCGTGCGACAGGCCGTCCAGCAGATGCCCGCGCCGGTGACGATGGCGCCGACCGGTCCGGTGGGAGCGCCGGCCGAACCGTCGACCGCGCAGCGCCTGCAGGAACTCGAGACGCTGCGCGCCACGGGCGCGATCACCGACGCCGAATACGCGGCCAAACGTCAGCAGATCATCGACTCCCTGTGATCAAGGCCCCGGCACCACCAGCACCGGGCGGTGCGCGCAGCGCAGCGTCGCGCGGGCGACACTGCCCAACAGCACCTGGCGGACCCCGGACTGCCCCCGCGAGCCCACCACCACCGCGGCCGCCCTGCGGTGGGCGGCGAAACCGGTCAGCGTGTCGGCGACGACGTGTTCCTTGTCGGCGTGCGGCACCTCGATGTGTTCGACGACGACACCCTCGGGCGGCGGTTCGGTGATACCGGGGCCCACCGACACCACGATCACCTGCCGGGCGGGGAACAGGTGCTGGGCGCCGGCCAGCGCGGTGCGCGCACCCCCGGACCCGTCCCAGCCGACCACGACCGGACCGTCGGCCAGCGCCTCGTACTCCTCGGACAGCATCGGCGCCGGTGCCACCAGCGTCGGCCGCGACGCGTAGTGCACCGCGGTCTCCGACACGCTGCCCAGCAGCGCCTGTGCACCGCCGAGCCCGCGTGAGCCGACCACCAGCACATCGGCCGAGACCTGTTCGGCCAGCTGCGCGAGCACCAAACCCTCACCGCCCCAAGACCTTTTCACCAGCGGTTCGGCGTCCAGGCCCGCGGCCTTGGCCAGTGTGGTGCCGGTGGCGGCGACACGCTGGGCCTCGTGCTCGCCCTCGCGTTCGGTGCGCTCGACCAACTCGCTGGCACTGCCGACCGTGGCCCGCAGCCGTTTACGCAGCCCCTCGCTGGCGAACGGCGGTGTCCACAACTGGGCGACCCAGGCGTGCGCCTGGGGGAGCAACCGGCCGGCCACCTCGATAGCCGCGGTGGCGGCCGGTGACCCGTCGAATCCGATGAGCACGCCGAGCGGCATGGTGTCCTCCCTTGATCTCGACCGATGGTATGCGCCGAACGGGCGCGGGTCACGCAACGTTCCTAGAACACGTTCCAGTTCTGCTGTTAGCCTGACGGCAGTTTCGAGCGAAAGGAGCGCCGGTGAGCGCAGTCGAGGGTCCGCTGGCAGGTCGGGTCGCGTTGATCACCGGGGCCGCGCGCGGTCAGGGTCGCGCGCATGCCGTTCGCCTCGCCGCCGACGGCGCCGACATCATCGCGATCGACATCTGCGCGCCGGTCGACGACACCATCACCTATCCGGCCGCGACCGCCGAGGACCTCGCCGACACGGTGCGCGCCGTCGAGGCCACCGGGCGCAAGGTGCTCGCCCGTGAGGTCGACATCCGCGATCTGGCAGCGCTGCAGCAGCTCGTCGCCGACGGCGTCGAACAGTTCGGCCGGCTCGACATCCTGGTCGCCAACGCCGGTGTACTGAGCTGGGGCCGGCTGTGGGAGATGACCGAGGAGCAGTGGACCGCGGTCATCGACGTCAACCTCAACGGCACGTGGAAGACCATCCGCGCCGCGGTGCCCGCGATGATCGAGGCGGGTAACGGCGGTTCGATCATCATCGTCAGCTCGTCGGCGGGGCTCAAGGCGACCCCCGGCAACGGCCACTACGCCGCCTCCAAGCACGGGCTGACCGCGCTGACCAACGGGCTGGCGCTCGAGGCGGGGGAGTACGGCATCCGCGTCAACTCCATCCACCCGTACTCCATCGACACCCCGATGATCGAACGCGACGCGATGATGGAGATCTTCGCCAAGCATCCGAGCTACCTGCACAGCTTCGCGCCCATGCCGCTCAAGGCAGCCAAGAACTCCACCGGCTCGCTCGGCGACTTCATGACCGCCGACGAGGTGGCCGACGTGGTGGCCTGGCTGGCCGGCGACGGGTCCGCGACGCTGTCGGGCAGTCAGATCGCCGTCGACCGCGGCGTCATGAAGTACTGATCACCTCGGCGAATCTGTCCACCGCCCAGTCGATCTCGGCGGCGGTGATGACCAGCGGCGGGGCGAACCGCAGCGTGGCGCCGTGGGTGTCCTTGACCAGCACCCCGCGCTGCGCGAGCGTCAGGCTGACCTGCTTACCGGTGCCCAGCGCCGGGTCGAGGTCGACACCGGCCCACAGGCCCCGCCCGCGCACCGCCGTCACCCCTTGACCGAGTAGCCCGCGCAGCCTGCCGTGCAGGTGCTCGCCGAGGTCGGTGGCCCGTCTCTGGTATTCGCCGGTGCGCAGCAGGTCGACGACGGTCGCGCCGATCGCCGCGGCCAGCGGGTTGCCGCCGAACGTGGAGCCGTGCTCGCCCGGATGCAGTACGCCGAGCACGTCGCGGTCGGCGACCACCGCGGACAGCGGCACCACGCCGCCGCCGAGCGCCTTACCCAGCAGGTACACGTCGGGCACCACACCCCAGTGGTCGCAGGCGAACGTGCGCCCGGTCCGCGCCAGCCCGGACTGGATCTCGTCGGCGATCATCAGGACCCCGCGGTCGGTGCACAGCCGTCGCACCCGGGGCAGGTAGTCGTCGGGCGGGACGATGATGCCCGCCTCGCCCTGGATCGGTTCGAGCAGCACCGCGACGGTGTTCTCGTCGATGGCCGCGGCCAGCGCGTCGGCGTCCCCGAACGGCACCAGCCGGAACCCGGGCGTGTACGGGCCGAAGCCGCGGCGCGCGGTGTCGTCGTCGGAGAAGCTGATGATCGTGGTGGTGCGGCCGTGAAAGTTGTTGTGCGCCACGATGATATTCGGGTTCGTGACGCCCTTGACGTCGGTGCCCCACTTGCGGGCGACCTTGATACCGCTCTCGACGGCCTCGGCGCCGCTGTTCATCGGCAGCACCATGTCCTTGCCGCACAGCTCGGCCAGCGCCCGGCAGAACGGGGCCAGCCGGTCGGAGTGGAACGCGCGGCTCACCAGGGTGACCGCGTCGAGCTGCGCGTGTGCGGCCGCGATGATCCGCGGATGCCGGTGGCCGAAGTTCACCGCCGAGTACGCGGCCAGGCAGTCGAGGTACCGCCTGCCCTCCACATCGGTGATCCAGGCGCCCTCGGCGGAGGCGGCGACCACCGGCAGCGGGGAGTAGTTGTGCGCGACGTACCGGGCGTCGAGGGCGATCAGCCCGTCGGTTGCGGTCGTGTGGTCCATGAGGGTCACGGGTGTACCTCCAGCGTGCAGCATTTGACCGAGCCCCCGCCCTTGAGTAGTTCGGACAGGTCCACCCCGATGGGCGCGAAACCGGCCGCCCGCAGTTGCTCGGCGAAACCGGTTGCGGCCGCGGGCAGTACGACGTGGTGGCCGTCGGAAACCACGTTGAGGCCGAGCACGTGGGCGTCGGCGTCGGCGACCTCGATGGCGTCGGGGTACAGCGCACGCAGGCGGTCCCGCGACGGGGTGTCGAAGGCGGGCGGGTAGAACGCGATCGTGCTGTCGTCGAGGACGGCCAGTGCGGTGTCGAGGTGGTAGAAGCGGGGGTCGACGAGCCGGAGGCTGACCACGGGCAGGCCGACCGCGGCGGCGATCTCGTCATGGGCGCGGCGGTCGGTGCGGAACCCGTGTCCCGCCAACAGGATTCGGCCGGCCACCAGCAGATCGCCCTGACCCTCGTTGGTGTGCCGGGTCTCGACCGGGGTGTAGCCGTGCCTGCTCATCCACTCGGCGTAGGCCGCCGATTCGGCGGCGCGTTGCGGGTGGGCGAACCGGGCGACCACCGCATGGCCGCCGACCAGCAGTCCGCCGTTGGCGGCGTAGACCATGTCGGGCAGGCCGGCGACCGGTTCGACGAGTTCGACGGTGTGGCCCAATTCCTTGTAGGTGCGGCGCAGCGCCTCCCACTGGTCGAGGGCGCGGTGGGGGTCGACGGGGATGGTGGGGTCCATCCACGGGTTGATGGCGTAATCGACGGCGAAGAATGTCGGCGGGGTCATGACGTAGTGGCGGATCCGCTGCATGAGCCGACCATATGGGGGCCTGGAGGCGCAAACAATCGCCGAGCATTGCGTCCTGACGCCCGATCTGTTGTGCTTACGGCGGGTATGCAGTGATTTATTGCGCGGGAGGCCGAATGGACCGGTTGGACGACACCGACGAACGCATCCTGGCCGAACTCGCCCAGCACGCCCGGGCCACGTTCGCCGAGATCGGTCAGCGGGTCAACCTGTCGGCGCCCGCGGTCAAACGCCGGGTGGACCGCATGCTCGACGACGGGGTGATCCGCAACTTCACCACCGTCGTCGACCGCAACGCCGTCGGCTGGAACACCGAGGCCTACGTTCTGGTGTACTGCCACGGAACCATTGCGCCGGAACGGCTTCGGGCCGCGTGGGCGGACATCCCCGAAGTGGTCAGCGCGGCCACCGTCACCGGCACCGCCGATGCGATCCTGCACGTCCTCGCCCGCGACATGAGCCATCTCGAGGAGGCGCTCGAACGCATCCGGTCCAGCGCCGACATCGAACGCAGCGAGAGCATCGTGGTGCTGTCCAACCTCATCGAGCGGGCCAGGCCCTAGAGAGTGCACAGGGTGGCGTACCGATCCGGGCGTCCATCGTGTACAACCACCACGTGAGCACTTCAGGTGGCATCGTCATCGTCGGCGGCGGTCTCGCGGCGGCCCGCACCGCCGAGCAACTGCGGCGTTCGAACTACTCCGGGCCGGTCACCATCGTCAGCGACGAGGACCACCTGCCCTACGACCGGCCGCCGCTGTCGAAGGAAGTGCTGCGCGCCGAGACCGACGACGTCACGCTCAAACCCGCCGAGTTCTACTCCGAGAACGACATCACGGTGCTGCTCGGCGCCGGTGCGGCCGGCCTGGACACCACCGCGCAGAAGATCACGCTGACCGACGGCCGCGAGATCGGCTACGACGAGCTGGTGATCGCGACGGGCCTGGTGCCCAAGCGGATTCCGTCGTTCCCCGATCTGGCGGGCATCCACGTCCTGCGCAATTTCGACGAGAGCCTCAAGCTGCGCCAGGAGGCCGGGTCGGCCCGGCGCGCCGTCGTGATCGGCGCCGGGTTCATCGGCTGCGAGGTCGCCGCGAGCATGCGCAAACTCGGCGTCGACGTGGTGCTGGTCGAACCGCAGCCCGCACCGCTGGCGTCGGTCCTCGGGGCTCAGATCGGTGAGTTGGTCGCCCGGCTGCACCGCGCCGAGGGCGTCGACGTGCGCTGCGGCGTCGGGGTGTCCGAGGTCCGCGGTGAGGACAAGGTGCGCACCGTCGTGCTGTCCGACGGCTCCGAGGTCGAGGCCGACATCGTGGTCGTGGGCATCGGCTCGCGCCCCGGCACCGACTGGCTCGACGGCAGCGGGATCACCCTCGACAATGGTGTGGTGTGCGATTCGCAGGGCCGCTCGAGCGCACCGCACGTGTGGGCCATCGGTGACGTCGCCTCGTGGCTCGACACCGTCGGCAACCAAGTGCGCGTTGAACACTGGAGCAACGTCGCCGACCAGGCGCGGGTGCTGGTGCCCGCGATGCTCGGCCAGGACATCCCCGCCGTGGTGTCGGTGCCGTACTTCTGGAGCGACCAGTACGACGTGAAGATCCAGTGCCTCGGCGAACCCGAGGCCGACGACACCGTGCACATCGTCGAGGACGACGGCCGCAAGTTCCTGGCGTACTACGAACGCGACGGCGTGGTCGCCGGCGTGGTCGGCGGCGGGATGCCCGGCAAGGTCATGAAAACCCGCAACAAGATCGCCAACGGCGCGCCGATCGCCGACGTGCTGGGCTGAGCTGTTTCGCGCGAGAAATGGCCGTCAGAACTGGCCGAGGTAGAACCGCGCGCCCTGATCGTCGACGCATTCGGCGGAGATCCCGTAGTGCTGCCGGGTGGGTTCCTGCAGCACCGACCCACCGGCTTCGCGGACCCGGCGCACCGCGTCCTCGATGTCGGTGACCGTCCACTGCGGCACCGTCGCCGACCGCGCACTGCCGCCCGCGATGCCCGTCATCGGATGCGCGTGCTCGACCTGCCACCCGTCGGCGATGCGCCCCGACTCGAACGTCCACGACAGCACCCGCCCGTAGAAGTCGCGGAACAGCGCCGAATCGACCACCTCGTGGGTGAGGTAGGACAGTTCGCCGGGTCCGGTGCCGTTGAGCGCGGGCCGCGGGGTCGGGCGTGCCGGCGTGAACACCGCGAACGCGTTACCCAGCGGATCGGTCGCGTCGAGCGTCGTCCCGAAATCGTGTTCGGTTGTGGCGCCGACGGTCCCGCCCGCCGCGATGATCGCCCCGCGGGCCTCGTCGAGGTCGTCGACCGCGTAGCAGCAGAACAGTGTCGCCGGGCCCGCGCCCGCGAAGATGCCGGTGGGCAGGTCGGTGTTGGTGATCTGCCGCGTCGTCGGGTCGTAGCGCCACCCGAGCACGTGTCCGTAGAACGCGGCGGCACGCTCGGCGTCGGGCGCCCACACCGACACATAGCCCAGGTCGCCGTGCCGAATCCTGGCGCCGACGCCGGTGACCGGGCCGGACAGCATCCAGCGATGCCCGAACGGGTCGATGATCGCGGCGGTGCGCGAGCCGTGGTCCTCGTAGGGTTCGCGCTGCACCTGCGCGCCGCGTTCGCGGGCCCGGTTCAGCGCGGCGTCGGTGTCGGCGACCTGCAGCAGCAGACTCACCGAAACCTCTTCGGGCGCAGGCGCTTTCAATCCCAGCTCGGGGAATTCGTCGGCCAGGTAGAGCTCGCCGCCCGCCAGCGTGAGCTCCGCATGGCCGATGCGGCCGTCGTCCATCACGATCGGGGCGCCCGCCTGCCGCGCGCCGAACACGTCGACGTACCAGTCGATAGCCGCGCGGGCATCGCCGACGGCGAGGTAGGGCAGTGCGGCGGGCCGCGCGATCGCGGCCACAGCGGTATCGGTGCCACTCATCTCCACTCCTTCTGTGCGATTCGGCAATCTGAGTGCCGACTCCAGCCGCGCGCGCAGCCGGGCCGCGAACGCCGGGTCGGGGTCGACCGGGAGCTCGTCACCGTGCATTACCCACAGCGGGTCCGGGTGGTCGGTCACGGTGTGCTCCCCTCCGGGTAGTGCGAGCGGAAGGCGCGACGGGCCCGGACCAGCAGAGCCTCGGTCGCGTGCACGGTGCGGCCGATCAGCTCCGCGCATTCGGGCACCGTGCAGCCGTCGAGGTAGCGCAGCGACAGGACCGTGCGGTGGTGCTGGGGCAGTTGCGCAAGCACGCTCTCGGCGACGATGCGGTCCAGCTGCGCGTCCCAGTCGTCGTGCGGCTCACCGGGTTCGGGCACCTCGGCGACTGGGATGCTGTTGCGGTCGTGCCGTCGGCGGTAGTGGTCGGCGAGTTTGTGTCGCGCCACCCCGATCAGCCAGGGGACGCCGATCGGCGCCGTCGAGCCCCGCCTGGCTGCGTCCATCGCCGCCAGGAACGTCTCCGAAGTCAGGTCCTCGGCGGTCCCGCGGTCGGCCACCCGCCGGACGAAGTAGCCGTACACCGCCGGCAGGGCGTCGTCGTAGAGCGCCAGCAGGGCCCGCGGGGGGTCGTCGCTCCCGGTTTCGCCGCTCACACTCTCATCGTCGCCGTTGCGTCCGATACTCCGACGCCCATTTCTAGAGTGATTTCGGTGTAGTTCGTTGCGCTCACCGCAACGAACTACACCGAAATCGCTAGCGGAGGGCGCGCAGGCCGTCGCGGACGGTGTCGAACGCGGTCCCGAGCACCTGGTCCAGCGCCGCCGCCTCGTCGGCCAGCCACTGCTCGTAGGCCGACAACGCCACCCCGAGCATCGTCCACGCCACCGTCTGCGGCACCAGGTCGGCGGGGGAGAGGCCGACGCGGGCGGCCACGAAATCGGCGACGACGGCCCGCCAGCCGGCGTACATGGTCATCGAATACGCCTGCAGCGCATCGGTTTGCAGGATCAGGCGCATCCGCTCGCGGTGCCGGGCGGTCTCGGCGGCGTCGTACCGGTTGAACGCGAGCAGGGTCTCGCGCAGCGCCTCGTCGAGGGGGACGGCCGGGTCCAGATCGTCGAACAGTTGACGCATGTGCTCGAGGTGGGCGTCGAAGTCGCCCCACGGGATCGCGTTCTTCGACGAGTAGTAGCGGAACAGTGTGCGCCGGGCGATCCCGGCGGCGGCCGCGACGTCGTCGACGCTGACGTCGTCGAAGCCCCGCGCGGCGAAGAGTTCCAGGGCGACGTCGGTGATGTGGTCCTGGGTGGTGGAGCGTCTTCTACCCACACGAGGGCCCACGCGAGGCGCGGAATCCTGTCGCATGGAAACCCACCCTTCCGTTCTGGCACCCGATGCCATATCGTAGGCGACCTAGGTCACAATCCACTGCGACCCTACTCGACGAAAGGCAGTGCTCATGGAGCCCAATCAGCACACCGAAGACACCGAACTCGTCACCGAGACCCTCGTCGAAGAGGTCTCCATCGACGGGATGTGCGGGGTCTACTGACCGTGACGGCGCCTGTTGCGTTCGACCCCGATCTGCGGTGGCGACTGCACCACCAGGTGGCGGTGCGGCCCGAACCGTTCGGGGCGCTGCTCTACCACTTCGGGACCCGCAAGCTGTCGTTCCTGAAGAACCGCACGATCGTCGACGTGGTGAACTCGCTGGCCGACCACCACGACGCCCGGTCGGCTTGTCGCGCAGCGGGTATCGACGACGCGCAACAGGCGCCGTACCTGCACGCCCTCGGCGTGCTCGTCCAATCCAAGATGCTCGTCTGCGAGGAGACGCGATGACGTCCACACTCCCGGCGCCGGTTCCGCGCCTGGTCGATCAGTTCGAGCGCGGCCTCGACGCGCCGATCTGCCTGACCTGGGAACTCACTTACGCCTGCAACCTGTCATGTGTGCACTGCCTGTCCTCCTCGGGCAAACGAGACCCCCGCGAACTGTCCACGCAGCAGTGCAAGGACATCATCGACGAGCTCGAGCGCATGCAGGTGTTCTACGTGAACATCGGTGGCGGCGAACCGACTGTGCGCCCGGACTTCTGGGAGCTGGTCGACTATGCGACCGCCCACCACGTCGGGGTGAAGTTCTCCACCAACGGGGTGCGCATCACCCCCGATATCGCCGCGAAGCTCGCCGCCAGCGACTACGTCGACGTGCAGATCTCCCTCGACGGCGCGACCGCCGAGATCAACGACGCTGTCCGCGGCCCCGGGTCGTTCGCGATGGCCGTGCGGGCGCTGGAGAACCTCGCCGACGCGGGGTTCAAGGACGCGAAGATCTCCGTCGTCGTCACCCGGCACAACGTCGATCAGCTCGACGATTTCGCGGCGCTGGCGAACCGTTACGGCGCCACGCTGCGCATCACCCGGCTGCGGCCGTCGGGCCGCGGCGCCGACGTGTGGGACGACCTGCACCCGACCGCCGAGCAGCAGGTGCAGCTCTACAACTGGCTGGTCGCCAAGGGTGAGCGGGTGCTCACCGGCGACTCGTTCTTCCACCTCTCGGGGCTGGGCGAACCGGGTGCGCTGGCCGGACTGAACCTGTGCGGTGCGGGCCGGGTGGTCTGCCTGATCGACCCCGTCGGCGACGTCTACGCCTGCCCGTTCGCCATCCACGACAAGTTCCTGGCCGGAAATATCCTGTCGGACAACGGTTTCCAGAACGTCTGGCAGAACTCGCAGCTGTTCCGCGAACTGCGCGAACCGCAGTCGGCCGGCGCCTGCAGCGGCTGCAACCACTACGACGCCTGCCGCGGCGGCTGCATGGCCGCCAAGTTCTTCACAGGTCTGCCGCTCGACGGACCCGACCCCGAGTGCGTCCAGGGATACGGTGCGCCGGCCCTCGAGGTCGACCGCGTCAAGCCGAAGCCCAGCGGTGACCACTCCCGCGGGACCAAACTGACCGGTCCCATCCCGCTCAAACTGCTGACCAAGCCGCCCGCTCGGCTCTGTAACGAAAGTCCGGTGTAACTCCAGATGGCCCGCGATACCTGGTTCGAAACCGTCGCCATCGCGCAGCAGCGTGCGAAGAAACGCCTGCCCAAGTCGGTGTACTCCTCGCTGATCTCCGCCAGCGAGAAGGGCGTCACCGTCTCCGACAACGTGGAGTCGTTCTCGGAGCTCGGATTCGCCCCGCACGTGGTGGGCGCCGCGCAGAAGCGTGACATGGCGACAACGGTGATGGGGCAGGAGATCTCCCTGCCGGTGATGATCTCGCCGACCGGCGTGCAGGCCGTCGACCCCGACGGTGAGGTCGCGGTCGCACGCGCCGCCGCCGCGCGCGGCACCGCGATGGGGCTGTCCTCGTTCGCCAGCAAGCCGATCGAAGAGGTCATCGCGGCCAACCCCAAGCTGTTCTTCCAGATCTACTGGCTGGGCGGGCGCGAGGCGATCCTCGAGCGGGCGCAGCGCGCCAAGGAGGCCGGGGCGGTCGGGCTGATCGTCACCACCGACTGGAGCTTCTCGCACGGCCGCGACTGGGGCAGCCCGAAGATCCCCGAGCAGATGAACCTCAAGACGATGTTGAAGATGTCGCCGGAGGTGCTCACCAAACCCCGCTGGCTGTGGGATTTCGGCAAGACCATGAGCCCGCCCGACCTGCGCGTGCCCAATCAGGCCCGCCGCGGCGAGCCCGGCCCGCCCTTCTTCCAGGCCTACGGCGAGTGGATGGGCACACCGCCGCCGACCTGGGAGGACATCGCGTGGCTGCGTGAACATTGGGACGGTCCGTTCATGCTCAAGGGCATCGTGCGGGTCGACGACGCCAAACGCGCTGTCGACGCGGGGGTTTCGGCGATCTCGGTGTCCAACCACGGCGGCAACAACCTCGACGGCACGCCCGCCGCGATCCGCTGCCTCCCGGCGATCGCGGATGCGGTCGGTGACCAGGTCGAGGTGCTGCTCGACGGCGGCATCCGCCGTGGCAGCGACGTCGTCAAGGCCGTCGCACTCGGTGCGCGTGCGGTGATGATCGGCCGCGCCTACCTGTGGGGGCTGGCCGCCAACGGGCAGGCGGGCGTCGAGAACGTGCTCGACATCCTGCGCGGCGGGATCGACTCGGCGCTGATGGGTCTCGGCCATTCGTCGATCCACGATCTGACCCCGGACGACATCCTGATCCCGGCGGGTTTCACCCGTGCGCTCGGCGTACCCACTGGTGAGGGGAGTTGAGCCGTCCCGTGCTGTGACGCAGGGGGCGGACGGTGCTGCCGGGAGGAAATCAGTGAATCCCATGCGCCAACAACCGGCGCACGCCAGGTGAATTCGGCCTACCATCGCGGGGTGGCTTCTCCCAGCGAACTTGGGAACTCGACGTCGAGGCAGCTGCGCAGCACGTCGGCGGCGTTGATGGTTCCCTTAGGTTCCACCGAGCAGCATGGACCCCATTTACCGCTGGACACCGACACCCGCATCGCCACCGCGGTGGCCCGCGAGGTGGTGCGCGCATTGACGTCGTCGTGGTCACTGGCGCCCGCCGTCGGCTACGGGGCCAGCGGCGAGCACGAGAGCTTCCCCGGCACCATCTCGATCGGGACCGCCGCGCTGCGCCAGCTGCTGGTGGAGTTCGGCAGGTCGGCCACCAACTGGGCCACGCGCGTGCTGTTCCTCAACGGCCACGGCGGCAACACCGAGGCGCTGGCGGGGGCTACCGCGCTGCTGCGGTCGGAGGGCCGTGACGTGGCCTGGTGCCCGTGTCTGGCCGCCGGCGCCGACGCGCACGCGGGCCACACCGAAACGTCCGTACTGCTGCACATCTCACCCGAGCACGTGCACACCGAACACTGGCAGCGTGGCAACACCGCACCGCTGCGGGAACTGATGCCCGCGCTGCGGCAGGGCGGGGTGGCGGCGGTCAGCGAGGTCGGCGTGCTCGGCGACCCGACCACGGCCACCGACGCCGACGGCGCCCGGTTGTTCGACGAAATGGTGCGGCACTGCACCGACCGCATCGCACGCTGGACCCCCGACGCCACCGGGATGCTGCGGTGACCGGGCCGCGGCTGCCCGACGGGTTCGCAGTCCAGGTCGACCGCCGGGTCAAGGTGCTCGGCGAGGGCGCCGCGCTGCTCGGCGGCTCACCCACCCGGCTGCTGCGGTTGGCGCCCGCCGCCCAGACCATGCTGTGCGACGGCCGCCTCGAGGTGAACGACGCCAGGAGCGCGCAGCTGGCGCGGACCCTGCTCGACGCGACCGTCGCCCACCCGCGCCCCGCGAGCGGACCGTCACACCGCGATGTCACCGTCGTTATCCCGGTGCGCGACAACCTGTTCGGAGTCCAGCGGCTGCTGTCGTCGCTACGCGGACTGCGGGTCATCGTCGTCGACGACGGTTCGGCGATCCCCGTCGAGCTGACCGATATGGCCGGATTGCACTGCGATGTGCGGGTGATCCGGCACGACCGCAGCCGGGGGCCCTCAGCCGCGCGCAACACCGGTGCCGCGGCCGCCACCACCGACTTCGTGGCATTCCTGGATTCCGATGTGCTGCCCCGCCGCGGCTGGCTCGAGGCGTTGCTGGGCCACTTCTGCGATCCGGCGGTCGCGCTGGTCGCACCCCGCATCGTCGGACTGCGCACCGCCGACAACGTGGTGGCGCGCTACGAGGCGGTGCGGTCCTCCCTCGACCTCGGGCACCACGAGGCGCCCGTGGTGCCCTACGGTCCGGTGTCCTATGTGCCGAGCGCCGCGATCATCTGCCGGCGCCGTGCACTCGAAGAGGTGGGCGGCTTCGACGAGACCCTGACCTCTGGCGAGGACGTCGACCTGTGCTGGCGGCTCGTCGAGTCGGGCGCCCGGCTGCGGTACGAGCCGATCGCGCTGGTCGCCCACGACCACCGGACCGATCTGGGGGAGTGGTTCCTGCGCAAGGCGTTCTACGGGAAATCCGCGGCACCGCTGTCGGTCCGCCACCCGGGGAAGACGGCGCCGATGGTGATCTCGGCGTGGACGCTGCTGGCCTGGGTGCTGATGGCGATGGGCAACTCCCTCGGCTACGCCGCGTCGGTGCTCGCCGCCGGATGGGGTGCCCGACGGGTGGCCAGCTCGCTGCGCGCGGTGGAGACCGAACCACGGCAGGTCGCCGCGATCGCCGCACACGGGCTGTGGTCGGCTGCGCTGCAGTTGGCCTCGGCGATCTGCCGTCACTACTGGCCGATCGCACTGCTCGCCGCGTTGGTGTCGCGGCGCTGTCGGCAGGCGGTGATCGTCGCGGCGGTGGTCGACGGTGTCGCCGACTGGGCGGCGCGACGCGGCACCACCGACGACGACACCAGACAGGTCAACCTCCTGACCTACGTGCTGCTGCGGCGGCTCGACGACATCGCCTACGGGCTGGGGTTGTGGACCGGGGTGGTGCACGAACGCCACCTCGGCGCGCTCAAACCGCAGATCCGGGCATAAGGCCGCGTTGTCGATCTTTGGCGACGTGGTGGTCGTCGGCGCCGGAAGCGCGGGATCCGTGCTGGCCGAACGGCTTTCGCGAGACCCTGATTGCCGGGTGGTGGTGGTGGAGGCCGGACCCGCCCCGTCCGATCCGCGGGTGGCCCAGCAGATCAGCGACGGGCTGCGGCTGCCGATCGGCGCCGCCAGTTCCGTGGTCCGCCACTACCTCACCACCCTCACCGACACCCCGCCGCGGCGGACCCAGATCACCCGCGGTGCGGTGGTCGGCGGATCGGGCGCGGTCAACGGCGGCTACTTCTGCCGCGGGCTACCCGCCGACTTCGACGGGTGGGGGATTCCCGGGTGGACGTGGCGCGACGTGCTCCCGCACTTCCGGGCGATCGAGACCGACCTCGACTTCGCCGGCCCGCTGCACGGCGCCGACGGCCCCATCAAGGTCAGCCGGGTCACTGATTTCGACGGCTGCACCGCATCATTCGTCGAGGCCACCCGGGAGGCGGGTTTCCGGTGGCTCGACGACCTGAGCGGACTCGACACCGGGATGCCCGCCGACGGGGTGGGTGCCGTGCCGCTCAACATCGAGCGCGGGACACGCCTGGGACCGGGCGGGGCGTTCCTGCGGCCCGCCGCCGACCGCGACAATCTCCTGCTGCTCGCCGACACCCGCGTCACCGGGGTGCGGATCACCGGCGGCCGCGCCGTCGCGGTCGAATGCACGGGTCCGGCGGGCGTCCGAACCGTGTCGGCCGATCGAATCGTGTTGTGCGCGGGCGCGATCGGTAGCGCGCAACTGCTGATGCTGTCCGGTGTCGGACCTGCTGATCCGTTGCGGGCGTTGGGGATCCGGGTGTGGTCGGATCTGCCGGTCGGTGCGTCGACCTCCGACCACCCGGAATGGGTGATTCCCGTCGGGTGGACACCGACCCACGACCTACCGCCGCTCGAGGCGGTGCTCACCACCGCCAACGGCCTCGAGATTCGGCCCTACACATCGAGTTTCGCGGCGATGGTGCACGGTCCGGACCATGACCCGGCGGACCGTCCGCACATCGGGGTCGCGTTGATGCGGCCCCGGTCGCGTGGCCGGGTCAGGCTCGCATCCGCCGATCCGCTGGTCCCGCCGGTCATCGAGCACCGCTACGACACCGCACCCGACGACGTGGCCGAACTGGCCGCCGGCGCCGAACTCGCGTACGAGATCATCGGTGCCACAGCCACTTCCGGTGAACCTTCCTGGTCGACATCGCAGCACCTGGCGGGCACCGCGCCGATGGGCGCCGACGACGATCCACGCGCCGTCCTCGACGAGCAGTGCCGGGTGCGCGGCGTCGACGGCCTGTGGGTGGTCGACGGTGCGGTGATGCCCGCCATCACCAGCCGGGGTCCGCACGCGACGATCGCGATGATCGGACACCGCGCCGCCGAGTTCATCGCGGGCTGAGCGGCCCCAGCGCCTCGGCCAGGCGGGTCGCGGCGGATACCCCATCGACCACCGGCACGCCCAGCCGCTGCGACAGCGGTGCGGCGAACCGGGCCATCGCCGCGCAGCCGAGCACGATCGCGCGGCTGTCGTCCGCGCGCAGCGCGTGCGCACACAACTCGGCGATCGGTTCGATGGTCGTCGGATCGCTGTCGATCCGCAGCACCGGGATGTCGCAGGCGTACACACCCAGACACGCGTTCGGGGTGTAGGCCTTGGCCAGCTGCCAACCGCGGGGCACCGTCGCCGACATCGAGGTGACCACCGAGAACGTGCCCGCCAGCAGGGTGGCGGCGTGCATGGCGGCCTGGGCGATGCCGAGTACCGGGGCGTCGGCCAGTGCCCGCGCCTCGTCGAGGCCTGGATCGCCGAAACACGCGATGACGTAGGCATCCGGCCGGTCCCGCTCGCGGTCGTGCGCATCCCGTACGACGTCGAGAAGATATGGGACACAACGCTGTTCGTCGGCGTCGTTCTCGATGCTGGGCGGTCCCTCGGCGGGGTTGAGCGCCTCGATCACCGTCTCGGGCCGGGCCACTGCCGCCGCACCGGCGGCGATCGCGGCGGTCATCGACGCCGTCGTGTTCGGGTTCACCAGAAGCAGCCGCACACTGCGAAAGCCTAGGGCGTGTTCTCCTCGGCCGCTGACCGGTTCTCCCGCAGACGCCGGACGAGGCTCCACTGCCGCCCATCCCGCCCCGGCGACCAGACCGCGACGAACACCGCCCCGACCACCAGCAGCGCCGACAGTGCGAACAGCGCCTGGTCGGCGGCCTGCATGAAGGCGTCCTGGGCGAGGCCGGCCAACTGGTCGCCCTGCGGGCCCATTCGCTCGGCCATCGACAGTGCGTGCGCAAGCGAATCGGTTGCCGTGGCGCGGAGCTCCTCGGGCATGCCGGCGAGCTTCGGCGCCAGTGCGCTGTGATAGACGGCGGCCAGGATCGATCCCGCCACGGCGATACCCACGGCGGCACCGATCTCGCGGGTGGCGTCGTTGACCGCCGACGCGACCCCCTGCTTCTCGGTGGGTACCGCGTTCATGATCGCCGACGTCGTCGGGGCGGTGGCCAACCCGATGCCGGATGCGGCGAGCAGCATCGGCCACATGATGTCCAGGAACGTCGCGTCGGCCGTCAGGTACCGCATGAGGAACAGGCCGACGGCAAGCAGTAGAAGGCCGACTGTGACGGCGAATCGAAGCCCCACCTTCGGTAGATACAGCGGCAGTGTGCCGCCGAGAATCAGCACGGGGACGGCCAACGGGGACAAGGCGAATGCGGTCTCCAGAGCGCTGTATCCCATGACCAGCTGCATGAACTGCATGGCGACGAAGAAGAAGCCGAAGTTGGCGATGAACAGGAAGGTGATGCCTGCGGCGCCGGTCGCGAAATCCGGCCGGCGGAACAGGCGGACGTCGAGCAGCGGGTGCTCGCGACGCAACTGCACCAGCGCGAACAACACCGCCAGCACGACGCCGGCGACCAGGCATCCGAGCACGAACACGTCGGTCCAGCCGCGCGCCGGCGCTTCGACCACACCCAGGACGAAGACGGCGATCGCGGTGCCGACCAGCGCGCCCCCCACCCAGTCGATGGGGGTGGCGGTCTCGTCACGGGAGGAGCCGATGGTGCAGGTCGCCACGAACATCAGCAGCGCACCCGCGGCGAACATGTAGAAGATCGACTGCCACGAGAAGTAGTGCAGCAGTACGCCGGTGCCGAGGAATCCGAAGATGGCGCCGGACCCGGCGACACCGGCCCAGATGCCGACGGCCTTGTTGCGCTCGGACTTCGGGAACGCGGCGGTCAGCAGCGACAGGGTGGCGGGCATGATGAACGCCGCCCCGGCACCCGCGACGGCGCGCGCCACGATGATCTGCATCGGACTGTCGAACACCACCGGGGCCAGCGAGGCCAGGGCGAACACGGCGAGGCCCACCAGCAGCGCGCCCCGTCTGCCGTAGCGGTCGCCGATCGCGCCCGCGGGCAGCAGCAGACAGGCCAGTGCCAGCGTGTAACCGTCGACGATCCAGGTCAGCTGGGACTGGGTGGCGGAGGTCTGCAGCGCGATGTCGGGCAGGGCGGCGTTGAGCGCCACCATCGAGGAGATGACCAGGAGCACGTCAACGCTGGCGACCGCGAGCAGCCAGATCCGCTTCCACTTCGACAGGGTGGCGATCTCGGCGTCGATATCCTGGTCAGTGCGCGGGAGGGTGTCGACCATGTCATCTCTCTTCGGAGGGGTTCGAGACCGACGCCTCGAACGTGTAACGAGACTAACGGTCTCGTTGCAAGACCGATAGTCTTGTTCCCGCCCCGGAGGTGAAGGAAACATATGACCGCCGCGAACGGCGATCCGAGACCGGCCCGGTCCCGCGCCCGTCTGCTCGAGGCCGCGACGGCCCTGCTGCGCTCCGGCGGTCCCAGCGCGGTGACGATCGACGCGGTCACCCGCACCGCGAACGTCGCCCGCGCCACGCTCTACCGGCATTTCCCCAGCGCCAACGATCTGCTCGCCGCCGCGTTCCAGAGCATGCTGCAGCCCGCCCCGATGCCGCCGGACGACGGCAGCCTGCGCGATCAGCTGATCGCCGTCGTCGTCGGCTGGGCCGATCCGATCTCGGAGGTGCCCACCACGCTGGCCGCGATGACGTGGCTGGCGTCGGGACCGGACCTCGGCCCGTGGGCCGAGGCGCGCGATCCGGACGCGGGGAGTTCGGTGGCCTCGCTGCGCGAGCGCATCCTGCAGTCCTACGCCGCGCCGTTCGACGCGATCTTCGACGGCCCGCAGGCCGCCGAACTGGGCCTGGCCGGCGTGGACCGGATTCAGGCCATCGCGCTACTGATCGGCCCGCTGATCCTGGGCCGGCTCAGCACCCTGCCCGACTTCGACTACCACGCGTGTGCGGAAGCCGCCGTCGACGGCTTCCTGGCCACCCACGCCGTCAGCGCAGGGAGTATCGAATCGGCAGGTGCTTGAGGCCGCCGACGAACGTCGTCGCCGACAGTTCGGGCTCACCCGCCAGTTCGATGTGCTCCAACCGCGGCAGCAGTTCGGAGAACAGGCTGTTCATCTCCATCCGCGCGAGCGCCGCGCCGAGGCAGAAGTGCACGCCGTACCCGAACGCCACGTGCCGGTTGGGGTCGCGGCCGACGTCGAAGCGGAACGGCTCGTCGAACACCTCTTCGTCGCGGTTGCCGGAAACGTATGCGAGATAGACGCTTTCGCCCTTCTTGATCTGCACCCCGCGTACCTCGGTGTCTTCGGCGGCGGTGCGCATGAACTCCTTGACCGGGGTGGACCAGCGGATCATCTCCTCGACCGCGGTGCCCATCAGCGACGGATCGGCCTTGAGGCGGGCCATCTCCGCGGGGTTCTCGATGAGTGCGAGCAGCCCGCCCGAGATCGCGTCCTTGGTGGTGTCGTGGCCGGCGGCGGCGACGATGACGTAGTACGACAGCGTGTCCATGTCCGACATCGGCTCACCGTCGACGAGCCCGTTGGCGATCGCCGAGGCCAGATCCTCGGTGGGGTGCTCCCGCCGTGACGCGGTCAGCGCCGCGAAGTAGTTGAAGAAGTCGGTCAGCACCTCCATCTGCTCCTCGGGGGTGGTGCCGCGTTTGTACTCGTCGTCGTCACCGCCGAACATCTCCTGGGTCAGCAGGTGCATCCGGCCGAAGTCCTCCTCGGGCAGGCCGAGCAGCGACAGGATCACGTACAGCGGGAAGTTGACCGCGATCTCGGTGACGAAGTCGCACTCCGGGCCGATGTCGCGCATCTTGTCGACGTAGCGTTTGGCGAGTTCGTCGACGCGGATCTTCAGGTCCCGCATGGCTTTCGGCCGGAACCAGTCGGCCCCGATCGCGCGGATCTTGCGGTGGTGCGGATCGTCCATGTGGATGAGCGTCCGCAACCCCACCCCCATGTCCTGCTGGGCCTTGGCGAGGTCGTCGGCCTCGGCGGTCACCAGCAGCGGCCGCGGTTCGGACAGGAACAGATCGTTGGCCCGCTCGATCGCCATGATGTCGGCGTGTTTGGTGATCGCCCAGAACGGCCGGTACGGCGGATTGTCCACCCAGGCCACCGGGTTCTCGGCGCGCAGGCGGGCCAGCGCGGTGTGGAGTCGTCGATCGTCGGCGTAGGCCGTCGGATCGGCGAGGACCTTGGCGGCCTCGTCCATCTCCAAATCCACTGCGGACGTGCTCATGGGACTCCTCACACGGGGCTGTCTTGACGGGTGTCAGAAGTCAGCTTATGTGATCGGTGCCACTCTCGTGGAGAGCGGGTGGTCCGCGCCACTCAGCGCAGCGCGTACCGGATCGGCAGGTGCTTGAGGCCGCCGACGAAGATCGTCGAGATGAACTCCGGGTCACCGGCCAGTTCGATCGACTCCAGGCGCGGGATCAGTTCGGTGAAGAAGCTGTTCGTCTCCATCCGCGCGAGCGCGGCGCCCAGGCAGAAGTGCACGCCATAGCCGAACGACAGGTGCTTGTTGGGGTCACGGCCGACGTCGAACCGGAACGGCTGGTCGAAGACGTCCTCGTCGCGGTTGGCCGAGACGTACGACAACAGCACCGACTCGCCCTCGGCGATCGGCACCCCACGCACCTCGGTGTCGGCGGTCGCGGTGCGCATGAACTCCTTGACCGGGGTGGTCCAGCGGATCATCTCCTCGACCGCGGTGCCCATCAGTTCGGGCTGCGCCGCCAGCCGCGCCAGCTGGTCCTGGTTCTCGATCAACGCGAGCAGGCCACCGGAGATCGCGGCGCTGGTGGTGTCGTGGCCCGCGCTGGCGACGATGACGTAGTAGGACAGGCAGTCGATGTCGTTGAGGTACTCGCCGTCGAGTTTGGCGTTCGCGATCGCCGAGGCCAGATCGTCGGTCGGGTTGGCGCGCCGCTCGGCGGTCAGCGCGGTGAAGTAGCGGAAGAAGTCGGTGATGACCTCGTGCAGCTCCTCGGGGGTCTTACCGCGGGTGAACTCGTCGTCGTCGCCGCCGAACATCTCCTGGGTGAGCTTGAGCATGCGGCCGAAATCCGACTCCGGCAGCCCGAGCAGCGACAGGATCACGTACAGCGGGAAGTTGACCGCGACCTCCTGGACGAAGTCGCACTCCGGCCCCTTCTCGACCATCTTGTCGACGTAGATCTTGGCCAGTTCGTCGACGCGAGTCTTCAACGCGCGCATGGCCTTTGGGCGAAACCAGTCGGCACCCACCTTGCGGATGTCGCGGTGCAGCGGATCGTCCATGTGGATGAGCGTGCGGATGCCGCCGCCCGCGGCGAGGTTGGCCTGCGACAGGTCGTCGGTGGCGGCGGTGACGAGCATCGGGCGTGGCGCGTTGATCCACAGTTCGTTGTCCCGCTCGATCGCCATGATGTCGGCGTGCTTGGTGATCGCCCAGAACGGCCGGTAATCGGGCACGTCGACCAGTGACACCGGTGCGTGCGCGCGCAGATGCGTCAGGGCGGCGTGCAGCCGTGCCTCATCGGCGTAGGCCTTCGGATCGGCCAATACCTTCGCCGCGTCGTCGACGATTAGACTGCTCATGGTGCCTCGCTCGCTGCCAAACTTGACGGGTGTCAAAAGTCAGCTTATGTGATCGCGGCCACGAAAGGTAGTGGGGGCGGAGTGGCGCGTCGGTAGTGTCGGGGACGTGCCGCCCAGACCGGTCCGTCACCGCTGGTGTGCGGCGCTGTTGCTCGTGATCGCGATGGTCGCCGGATGCAGTTCGGCCACCCCGTCCCTCGACGCCCCCGCCGGTCCGGATCCGGCCGTCGTGCACACCGCGTCCGGCACGCTGCGTGGCGCCGTCACCCCCGACCACCGCCTGTTCGCCGGCGTTCCCTACGCCACCCCGCCCGTCGGCGCATTGCGTTGGCGTCCACCCGAACCGGCGGCGGCGTGGGAGGGCGAACGCAAGGCCACCCGATCGGGTCCCCGCTGCCTGCAGGACCCCGACGGCGACCTCGAACTCGGTCGGCAGACCGATGAGGACTGCCTGACGCTGAACGTGTGGACGCCGCCGGTGTCCGACGAGAAGCGGCCGGTGATGGTGTGGATCCACGGCGGCGCGTTCGTCAACGGCAGCGCTGCGCTCTACGACGCCGGCCGGCTGGCCGCGCGCGGCGACATCGTCGTCGTCACCGTCAACTACCGGCTCGGCACGATGGGCTTCCTCGCGCACCCCGCGCTGGGGGAGCGGGGCGACGTCGGCAACTACGGCCTGGCCGACCAGCAGGCCGCGCTGCGCTGGGTGCGCGACAACATCGCCGACTTCGGGGGTGACCCGCAGAAGGTGACCGTGGCCGGCGAATCGGCGGGCGGCATGTCGGTGTGCGACCACCTCACCGCGCCCGGGTCGCAGGGACTGTTCCGGGCCGCGATCATCCAGAGCGCGCCGTGTCTGGCGCAGGCCCCGCTTCCCGTCGCCGAACAACGCAGCCTCTATTACGCCGCGGACGCCGGCTGCCCCGATCCGGTCACCGCCGCGGCCTGCCTGCGCGCGCTCCCGGCGGACAAACTGCGCAAACCCGTCTGGTTCGTCGGCATCGGCGCCGACGAGCTGACTGGCCCCGTCACCGGTTCCGCGGCGCTGCCGACCGACCCCGTCCGCGCCATCGCCGACGGCACCGCGGCGCGGGTGCCGGTCCTGATCGGGACCAATCACGACGAGTTCACGCTGTTCGTCGCGATGCGCTATCTCCGCAACGGCGACCGCTTCACCCGCGAGGACTACCCCGGCCTGCTGGCCGACACGTTCGGCCCGGACGCCGCGCGAGTCGCCGAGCAGTACCCGCCCGAGCGTTACGGCACCGACCCGCGCGCCAACGTCGCACTCGCCTACGCGGCGGCGGTGACCGACGGCGAGTTCGCCTGCCTGGCCGACCGGATGGCCGCCGATCTCGCAGGCCGGGCCCCGGTCTACGCCTACGAGTTCAACGACCTGGAAGCCCCCGCGCCCGAACCGCTGCGCACCCTGCCGTTCCCTGTCGGCGCCAGCCACTCGCTGGAGCTGCGCTACCTGTTCGACGTCGGCGACGCGCCGGACCTGTCGCCGCCGCAACGGACGCTGGCCGATCAGATGGTCGACTACTGGAGTTCCTTCGTCACCTCCGGCGAGCCGGTCGCGGCGGGCACCCCGGCCTGGCCGCAGTTCGGGGACGGCTCCTACATGTCGCTGCAGCCGGACGGCAATCGGGTGACGACCGACTTCGCCGAGAAACACCGATGCGCCTTCTGGCGGGCATTGCAGGACTGATCCGCGAGGGCCCGGAGCGGCCCGTTCGGTACCGTGGGCGAGGCATGCCGGATGCCGTCGGCAGGGATTTGGACCAGGCCGGGATCTGGGGCATACTGTTCGGGTTGCCTTGAGCCGGGACGGTGCCTGTCGGGACCGCCTCGCGAAGGCATCCGACCGGCGCCCCACGGGCGCATCGGTCCCACTTCTCGGGTGTGACGGATTTCCGCCGCAGACGAGTGCGCGTAGGGCGACACACCCGACCGCGGGGACCGGCGAACCACAGACAGGTAAACAGCGGCGGCGACAGCCAACACTGGCCGCGCAGGGGTTTTCCCCGGCGCGGGTCACAAGCAGGAGTGAGGTAGGAAAAGCGTGGCGGGACAAAAGATCCGCATCAGGCTCAAGGCCTACGACCACGAGGCGATCGACGCCTCGGCGCGCAAGATCGTGGAGACGGTCACCCGTACCGGTGCCAGCGTGGTGGGCCCCGTGCCGCTGCCGACCGAGAAGAACGTGTACTGCGTTATCCGCTCACCGCACAAGTACAAGGACTCGCGGGAGCACTTCGAGATGCGGACGCACAAGCGGTTGATCGACATCCTCGACCCGACGCCGAAGACCGTCGACGCGCTCATGCGCATCGACCTTCCGGCCAGCGTCGACGTGAACATCCAGTAGGAGACCCGAGAAATGGCACGTAAAGGCATTCTGGGCACCAAGCTGGGCATGACGCAGGTGTTCGACGAGAACAACAAGGTCGTGCCGGTGACGGTCGTCAAGGCAGGCCCGAACGTCGTGACCCGGATCCGTACCCCGGAGCGCGACGGTTACAGCGCGGTGCAGCTCGCCTACGGCGAGATCAGCCCCCGCAAGGTCATCAAGCCGGTGACCGGTCAGTACGCCGCCGCCGGCGTCAATCCGCGCCGCCACCTCGCCGAGCTGCGGCTCGACGACGAGTCGGCCGTCGCGGAGTACGAGGTCGGCCAGGAGCTGACGGCGGAGGTCTTCGCCGAGGGCGCATACGTCGACGTCACCGGCACCAGCAAGGGCAAGGGTTTCGCGGGCACCATGAAGCGCCACGGCTTCAAGGGCCAGGGCGCCGCGCACGGCGCGCAGGCGGTGCACCGCCGCCCCGGTTCCATCGGTGGCTGCGCCACCCCGGGCCGTGTCTTCAAGGGCACCCGCATGTCAGGCCGGATGGGTAGCGACCGTGTGACGACGCAGAACCTCGTCGTGCACAAGGTCGACGCCGACAACGGCGTCCTGCTCATCAAGGGCGCCATCCCGGGTCGCAACGGTGGACTGGTGATGGTCCGCAGCGCAATCAAGCGAGGCGAGAAGTAAATGGCAACCACAATTGAGGTCAAGACGCCGGCAGGCACCACCGACGGATCCGTCGAACTGCCCGCCGAGCTGTTCGACGTCGAGCCCAACATCGCGCTGATGCACCAGGTGGTCACCGCGCAGCTGGCCGCCAAGCGGCAGGGCACGCACGCGACCAAGACCCGCGGCGAGGTCTCCGGTGGCGGCAAGAAGCCGTACCGCCAGAAGGGCACCGGCCGCGCCCGTCAGGGTTCGACGCGTGCACCGCAGTTCACCGGTGGTGGCACCGTGCACGGCCCGCAGCCGCGCGACTACAGCGAGCGGACCCCGAAGAAGATGATCCGCGCCGCACTGCGCGGGGCGCTCTCGGACCGGGCCCGCAACGGCCGCATCCACGCGGTCACCGAACTGGTGGAGGGTCAGACCCCGTCGACCAAGAGCGCCAAGGCGTTCCTGTCGACGCTGACCGAACGCAAGCAGGTCCTCATCGTGATCGGCCGCGCCGACGAGACCAGCACGCGCAGCGTGCGCAACCTGCCCGGCGTGCACCTGATCTCGCCGGATCAGCTCAACACCTACGACGTGCTCAAGGCCGACGACGTGGTGTTCAGCGTCGAGGCGCTGAACGCGTACATCGCTGCCAACAGCAAGCAGGAGGCGACGGCCTGATGGCAACCGTGACTGATCCCCGCGACATCATCCTGGCGCCGGTCATCTCGGAGAAGTCCTACGGACTGATCGAGGACAACGTCTACACGTTCATCGTGCACCCGGACTCGAACAAGACCCAGATCAAGATCGCCATCGAGAAGATCTTCAAGGTCAAGGTCGATTCGGTGAACACGGCCAACCGGCAGGGCAAGCGTAAGCGCACCCGCACCGGGTACGGACAGCGCAAGAGCACCAAGCGCGCGATCGTGACCCTGGCGGCGGGCAGCAAGCCGATCGACCTGTTCGGAGCACCGGCCTGAGCCGGGCGAGAAGCTAGAGAGACTTAAGAGAAATGGCAATTCGCAAGTACAAGCCGACGACCCCGGGTCGCCGCGGTGCCAGCGTCTCCGATTTCGCCGAGATCACTCGCTCGACCCCGGAGAAGTCGCTGGTCCGCCCGCTGCACGGCAAGGGTGGGCGTAACGCGCACGGCCGCATCACCACCCGGCACAAGGGTGGCGGCCACAAGCGCGCCTACCGCGTCATCGACTTCCGTCGCCACGACAAGGACGGCGTCAACGCCAAGGTCGCTCACATCGAGTACGACCCCAACCGCACTGCGAACATCGCACTGCTGCACTACCTGGACGGCGAGAAGCGCTACATCATCGCGCCGTACGGCCTGAAGCAGGGGGCGATCGTCGAGTCCGGCGCCAACGCCGACATCAAGCCCGGCAACAACCTGCCGCTGCGCAACATCCCGTCGGGCACCGTGATCCACGCTGTGGAGCTGCGGCCCGGTGGTGGCGCGAAGTTGGCCCGCTCGGCCGGCGTCAGCATCCAGCTGCTGGGTAAGGAAGGCGCGTACGCCACGCTGCGTATGCCCTCGGGCGAGATCCGCCGCGTCGACGTGCGCTGCCGCGCCACCGTCGGCGAGGTCGGCAACGCCGAACAGGCCAACATCAACTGGGGCAAGGCCGGCCGTATGCGGTGGAAGGGCAAGCGCCCCACCGTCCGCGGTGTCGTGATGAACCCGGTCGACCACCCGCACGGTGGTGGTGAGGGTAAGACCTCCGGTGGCCGTCACCCGGTCAGCCCGTGGGGTAAGCCCGAGGGTCGTACTCGCAAGAACAAGCCGAGCGACAAGCTCATCGTCCGACGCCGGCGCACCGGCAAGAAGCGCTAGGCAGGGGAGTAAACAATGCCACGCAGCCTGAAGAAGGGCCCGTTCGTCGACGACCATCTGCTCAAGAAGGTCGACGTCCAGAACGAGAAGAACACCAAGCAGGTCATCAAGACCTGGTCGCGTCGGTCGACCATCATCCCGGACTTCATCGGTCACACCTTCGCCGTCCACGACGGTCGCAAGCACGTGCCGGTGTTCGTCACCGAGGCGATGGTCGGGCACAAGCTGGGCGAATTCGCCCCCACCCGCACCTTCAAGGGTCACATCAAGGATGACCGGAAGAGCAAGAGGCGATGACAACCACCATTGAGTATCCGTCGGCGACCGCAAAGGCCCGCTTCGTGCGCGTCTCGGCGACCAAGGCGCGCCGGGTGATCGACCTGGTGCGCGGTAAGTCCGTGTCCGAGGCGCTCGACATCCTGCGCTGGGCGCCGCAGCAGGCCAGCGAGCCGGTCGCCAAGGTGATCGCCAGCGCCGCCGCCAACGCGCAGAACAACGAGGGCCTCGACCCGGCGACGCTCGTGGTTGCCGCGATCTACGCCGACGAGGGCCCGACCGCCAAGCGCATCCGTCCGCGCGCCCAGGGGCGTGCGTTCCGGATCCGCAAGCGGACCAGCCACATCACGGTGATCGTCGAGAGTCGCCCGCAGAAGAACCAGGGAGCCTCGGCTTCAGCGGCGCGTGCGCGTCGTGCGCAGGCCAGCAAGGCTGCGTCCTCGAAGACCGCCGCCGCCGATTCGAAGGAGGGCTCGGAGTAGTGGGCCAGAAGATCAACCCCCACGGCTTCCGCCTCGGCATCACGACCGAGTGGAAGTCCCGGTGGTACGCCGACAAGCAGTACAAGGACTACGTCAAGGAAGACGTGGCGATCCGCCGGCTGCTGGCCACCGGTCTCGAGCGCGCCGGCATCGCCGACGTGGAGATCGAGCGGACCCGCGACCGGGTGCGCGTCGACATCCACACCGCGCGTCCCGGCATCGTGATCGGCCGCCGCGGCACCGAGGCCGACCGCATCCGCGCCGACCTGGAGAAGCTCACCAAGAAGCAGGTGCAGCTGAACATCCTCGAGGTGAAGAACCCTGAGTCGCAGGCTCAGCTCGTCGCCCAGGGTGTCGCCGAACAGCTCAGCAACCGTGTGGCGTTCCGCCGCGCGATGCGCAAGGCGATCCAGTCGGCCATGCGGCAGCCCAACGTCAAGGGCATCCGGGTGCAGTGCTCCGGCCGTCTCGGCGGCGCCGAGATGAGCCGCTCGGAGTTCTACCGCGAAGGCCGGGTGCCGCTGCACACGCTGCGCGCCGACATCGACTACGGCCTGTACGAGGCCAAGACCACCTTCGGCCGCATCGGCGTGAAGGTGTGGATCTACAAGGGCGACATCGTCGGTGGGAAGCGTGAGCTGACCGCCGCCGCGCCCGCGGGCGCCGACCGTCCGCGCCGTGAGCGTCCGTCGGGCAGCCGCCCGCGTCGCAGCGGTGCGTCGGGGACCACGGCAACCAGCACCGACGCCGGCCGGGCCGCCACCAGCGGCACGGCACCTGCGGGCAGCGCCGCGGCCAATGCCACGGCTCCGGCTGCGGCCGACGCGGTGGCCGCCGAATCGACTACAGAGAATTCCGGGAGCTGAGCATGCTGATCCCTCGTAAGGTCAAGCACCGCAAGCAACATCACCCCAAGCAGCGCGGCATCGCCAGCGGGGGCACGTCGGTGAGCTTCGGTGACTATGGCATCCAGGCGCTTGAACACGCCTACATCACCAACCGGCAGATCGAGTCCGCTCGTATCGCCATCAACCGGCACATCAAGCGTGGCGGCAAGGTGTGGATCAACATCTTCCCGGACCGTCCGCTGACCAAGAAGCCCGCCGAGACCCGTATGGGTTCCGGTAAGGGTTCGCCGGAGTGGTGGGTCGCCAACGTCAAGCCCGGCCGCGTGCTCTTCGAGCTGAGCTACCCGGACGAGAAGACCGCCCGTGACGCGCTGACCCGCGCCATCCACAAGCTGCCGATCAAGGCGCGCATCGTTACCAGAGAGGAGAACTTCTGATGGCAGTTGGAGTTTCGCCTGGTGAACTGCGCGAGCTGACCGACGACGAGTTGACCGAACGGCTGCGTGAGTCGAAGGAAGAACTGTTCAACCTTCGCTTCCAGATGGCCACCGGACAGCTCGCCAACAACCGCCGGCTCCGTGTCGTGCGGCAGGAGATTGCGCGCGTGTACACCGTGCTGCGCGAACGTGAACTGGGCCTGGCTTCCGGGCCCGCAGGTGAGGAATCGTAATGGCAGACACAGGAACTTCGGGTAAGGGGCCGGCATACACCCCCCGCACCGAGAAGCCGCGTAACCGCCGCAAGACGGCCATCGGCTACGTGGTGAGCGACAAGATGCAGAAGACCATCGTCGTCGAGCTGGAATCGCGTAAGAGCCACCCGCTCTACGGCAAGATCATCCGGACCACGACCAAGGTCAAGGCCCACGACGAGAACGGCGAAGCCGGCGTCGGCGACCGCGTCTCGCTGATGGAGACTCGGCCGCTGTCGGCCACCAAGCGGTGGCGCCTGGTCGAGATCCTCGAGAAGGCCAAGTAAGCAGCTGATCTACGGCAAACCCCGACACGTCATGTGTCGGGGTTTTCTGTATCTGCGGACGTCCCGATGCCGGCGACCACCGCGGCCAGCCCGGTCCGGAAGTCGGACATCCGGTCGGTGTCCCCGTCGAAGGCGCCGGCGTCCAGCGCGGCGGCGAGCGCCGCGAACCGTGTGGGGTCGACGACCTGGCGCAGCAGGTGCGGGAAGGCCGTGTCGGATTCGTCTGCGGCGATGTCGAGCGCCGCCGCACCGCGGACGTAGTGCAGGACGGCCATCACCGCGGCCAGTTTCCCCCGCTCCGAAAGCCCCGTATCCGTCAGCGCGGCCAGACCCTGGTTCAGCCATGCCAGCTGACCCGGGTCGGCGGGCGGTCCAGCGGCAGCGGCGGCGAGTATCCAGGGGTGGCGGTGGTAGACGTCCCACAGCCCTTCGGCCCACGTGGTGATCGCGGTGCGCCACCCGTCGCCCGGTAGTTGCGGTGGGGTGCCGGATGCGGCGGACAGCATGAACGTGACGAGTTCGTCCTTGTTGGCGACGTGCCGGTAGAGCGACATCGTGCCGCACCCCAGCCGTTGCGCGAGCCGGCCCATCGACAGCGCGGCGAGCCCGTCGGCGTCCGCGAGGTCGATCGCCGCGTCGACGATGCGTTCCCGCGACAGGCCACGCGGGCGCGGCGGCGGCGTGCCGTCCTGCTGCCACAGCACGGCGAGGGCGCGGGGGAGGGGTGGCGGTTCGTCCATCGGCGTTCAGCGTAGTGCTTCCCGTGGTATGTGCGTATGTCATACGCTTATGCGTATGCGATACGCAAAGTGGGTGACGGTGCTGATGGTCGCCGTTTTCATTGGCTACTCCGTCCCGCCCTACCTGACAGGCGGGACGCGGGTCCCGCCCACCTTCGCCCTGCACCACCCGCTGTTGGTGGTGCACGTGTTCTGTGCATCGGTCGCGATGGTCGGCGCGGTGATCCAGCTCTGGTCGGCGACGTGGCGCGGGGTGCCGCGGTGGCACCGCGCCATCGGTCGGGTCTACGTCGCGGCGACGGTCCCCGCGGCGCTCACCGCGCTGGTGATCGGCGCGGCCACGCCGTTCGGGCCGCTGCTGGCGGTGAGCAACGTGGTCCTCGGCGTGTTGTGGCTGTGGTTCACCGTCGCCGGGTTCCGCGCGGTGCGGCGCGGCCGCATCGTCGCGCACCGGCGGCACATGCTGTGCAGCGCGGTGCTCGCGCTGTCGGTGATCAGCAACCGGATCTGGACACCGGTGTTGTTCGTGGCGCTCGACCCGTTGCGCGACAGCGTGTTTCGGGGCAACGACGAGCACTATCTCTGGTTGGTGGCCGGGATCGGCGGCTGGCTCGGGTGGCTGCTTCCGCTGCTGCTGGTGAATCTGTGGCTGCGACGGCGGATTCCGCGATCGTCACCTGTTCAACGGAGTCGGGAGGATCATCCGGTGTAATCTCCGGGCGTGGCGACGGAATTCAAGGGCAAGATCGAACTGGACATCCGTGATTCCGAACCGGACTGGGGCCCGTTCGCCCCGCCGACGGCACCACCCGATGCGCCCAATGTGCTCTATCTCGTCTGGGACGACATCGGCATCGCGACATGGGACTGCTTCGGCGGCCTGGTCGAGATGCCCGCGATGAGCCGGATCGCCGAACGCGGTGTGCGACTCTCGCAGTTCCACACCACCGCGCTGTGTTCGCCGACGCGCGCCGCGCTGCTCACCGGGCGCAACCCCACCACCGTCGGCATGGCGACCATCGAGGAATTCACCGACGGTTTCCCGAACGCCAACGGCCGCATCCCGTTCGACACCGCGCTGATCTCCGAGGTGCTCGCCGAGAACGGCTACAACACCTACTGCGTCGGCAAATGGCATCTCACCCCGCTCGAGGAGTCGAATCTCGCATCGACCAAACGGCATTGGCCGCTGTCGCGCGGATTCGAACGGTTCTACGGCTTCATGGGCGGTGAGACCGACCAGTGGTATCCCGAACTCGTCTACGACAACCACCCGATCGCACCGCCCGGCACCCCCGACGACGGCTACCACCTGTCGAAGGACCTGGCCGACAAGACCATCGAGTTCATCCGCGACGCCAAGGTGATCGCACCGGACAAGCCCTGGTTCTCCTACGTGTGCCCCGGCGCAGGCCACGCACCGCACCACGTGTTCAAGGAGTGGGCCGACCGCTACGCCGGCCGCTTCGACATGGGTTATGAGCGCTACCGGGAGATCGTGCTGGAGAACCAGAAGCGGTTGGGCATCGTACCGCCGGACACCGAACTCTCCCCGGTCAACCCGTACGCCGACGTGACCGGGCCCAACGGCGAACCGTGGCCTG
Organism: Mycobacterium sp. GA-2829; assembly: GCF_001499965.1. Lineage (GTDB taxonomy): Bacteria > Actinomycetota > Actinomycetes > Mycobacteriales > Mycobacteriaceae > Mycobacterium. The sequence continues at coordinate 8,988 of NZ_LQIT01000021.1, read as the reverse complement.
CCCAGGACACCGTGCGGCCGTGGGATTCGTTGTCGGACAACGAGAAGCGGTTGTTCAGCCGGATGGCGGAGGTGTTCGCCGGGTTCCTGTCCTACACCGACGCGCAGATCGGCCGGATCCTCGACTACCTCGAGGAGTCGGGTCAGCTCGACAACACGATCATCGTGGTCATCTCCGACAACGGCGCCAGTGGCGAAGGCGGACCGGACGGTTCAGTCAACGAGACGAAGTTCTTCAACGGCTACATCGACACCGCCGAGGAGGGGCTCAAGGTCATCGACGACCTCGGCGGCCCGCACACCTACAACCACTATCCGATCGGCTGGGCGATGGCGTTCAACACGCCCTACAAGCTGTTCAAGCGCTACGCCTCACACGAGGGCGGGATCGCCGACACCGCGATCATCTCCTGGCCCAACGGGATCGCCGCGCACGGCGAGGTCCGCGACAACTACGTCAACGTCGCCGACATCACCCCGACGGTCTACGACCTGCTCGGCATCACCGCACCCGCATCCGTGCGCGGAGTGCCGCAGAAACCGCTCGACGGCGTGAGTTTCAAGGTGACACTGGACAATCCGACCGCACCCACCGGCAAGGACACCCAGTTCTACTCGATGCTGGGCACCCGCGGCATCTGGCACAAGGGCTGGTTCGCGGGCACCGTGCACGCCGCGTCGCCCGCAGGCTGGTCGCATTTCGACAAGGACCGGTGGGAGCTGTTCCACATCGAGGCCGACCGCGCACAGATCCACGATCTGGCCGCCGAACACCCCGAGAAACTCGAGGAGCTCAAGGCGCTGTGGTTCAGCGAGGCCGACAAGTACAACGGGCTGCCGCTGGGCGATCTCAACATCTTCGACACCATCGGCCGGTACCGGCCGGGTGTGGCCCCGGCCCGTGAGAAGTACGTGTACTACCCGGGCACCGCGGACGTGGGTGTGGGCGCGGTCGTGGAACTGCAGGGCCGCTCGTTCGTCGTGCTGGCCGAGGTGGCCGTCGACGACGGCGCGCAGGGCGTGGTGTTCAAACATGGCGGCGCACACGGCGGTCACGTGATGTTCGTGCAGGACGGGCGGTTGCACTACGTCTACAACTTCCTCGGCGAGTCCGAACAGAAGCTGACGTCGTCGCAGCCGGTTCCGGTGGGCCGCCACACTTTCGGCATCGCCTACACCAGGACCGGCACGGTCGAGGGCAGCCACACCCCGCTCGGGGACGCGGTGCTCTACATCGACGACGCCGAGGTCGCGTCGTATCCGGGCATGGTGACCCACCCGGGAACGTTCGGACTGGCCGGCGCCACGCTGGCCGTCGGCCGCAACACCGGATCGCCGGTGTCGCGGGACTACCGGCCGCCGTTCGCGTTCACCGGCGGCACCATCGCCCAGATCTCCTACGACGTCTCGGGCACGCCGTACCTGGACCTCGAGCGGGAACTCGCCCGCGCGTTCGCCAAGGACTGAGACGCCTACGCTGCAACCATGTTGACCGAGCTGGTCGAACTGCCCGGCGGCGCCTTCCGGATGGGTTCGGTGCAGTTCTATCCGGAAGAGGTCCCGGTGCACACCGTGACCGTGGAACCGTTCGCGATCGAACGCCACCCCGTCACCAACGCGCAGTTCGCCGCGTTCGTCGACGCGACCGGATACGTCACCGTCGCCGAACAGGCCCTCGACCCCGCGCTGTATCCCGGGGTGCCGCCCGCGGACCTCGTCCCCGGTGCGCTGGTGTTCCAGCCCACGCCTGGACCCGTCGACCTGCGGGACTGGCGGCAGTGGTGGACGTGGTCACCGGGCGCGTGCTGGCACCGCCCGTTCGGGGAGGGCTCCACCTGGCGGGACCGGCCCGACCACCCCGTCGTGCAGATCGCCTATCCCGATGCGGCGGCCTACGCGAAGTGGGCAGGTCGGGCACTGCCCACCGAGGCGCAGTGGGAGTACGCCGCCCGCGCCGGTGCGGTGAGCACCTACGCCTGGGGTGACGAGCCGCAGCCCGGCGGCACGCTGATGGCCAACACCTGGCAGGGCCGGTTCCCGTACCGCAACGACGGTGCGCTCGGCTGGGTCGGCACCTCGCCGGTGGGGACGTTCCCCGCCAACGGCTTCGGGCTCGTCGACATGATCGGCAATGTGTGGGAGTGGACGACCACGCGCTTCTCCGCACATCACCGCCCCGACGGCGCCGTCGAGTCCTGCTGCAGCCCGACCGCCCCGGATCCGACCGTCAACCAGACGCTCAAGGGCGGCTCGCACCTGTGCGCACCGGAGTACTGTCATCGCTACCGGCCCGCCGCGCGCTCCCCGCAGTCACAGGACAGCGCCACCACGCACATCGGATTCCGCTGCATCGGCTGACGTGCGCGGAGGCTGACCTGCGGCGATTTTGTTCTGTGCCGGTCCTCACCTAGAATCAAACGGTTGCCTTGGGCAGACCTCGGCTGATCTCGATATCAGCCCTGCGTGCTCTTCGGTGACAGCAAGGACCGCGTACGTCAGGTCGGTATCTGGCGTGCAGACATAACCAGGTCAGGAGATCGAGTGATTCAGCAGGAATCGCGGTTGAAGGTCGCCGACAACACGGGCGCCAAGGAGATCTTGTGCATCCGCGTTCTCGGTGGTTCATCGCGACGCTACGCAGGCATCGGTGATGTCATCGTGGCCACCGTCAAGGAAGCCATCCCGGGCGCCAACGTCAAACGCGGCGACGTCGTCAAGGCCGTCGTGGTGCGCACCGTCAAGGAGCGCCGCCGCGCCGACGGCAGCTACATCAAGTTCGACGAGAACGCCGCAGTGATCATCAAGAACGACAACGATCCGCGCGGCACCCGCATCTTCGGGCCCGTCGGCCGCGAGCTGCGTGAGAAGAAGTTCATGAAGATCGTCTCGCTCGCCCCGGAGGTGTTGTAGATGAAGGTCCACAAGGGCGACACCGTGCTGGTGATCTCCGGTAAGGACAAGGGCGCCAAGGGCAAGGTCCTGCAGGCCTACCCGGATCGCAACAAGGTCCTCGTCGAGGGCGTCAACCGCATCAAGAAGCACACCGCGCAGTCGGCCAACGAGCGCGGCGCATCGTCGGGCGGGATCGTCACGCAGGAGGCGCCGATCCACGTCTCGAACGTGATGCTCGTCGATTCCGACGGCAACCCCACCCGCATCAGCTACCGCGTCGACGAAGAGACCGGCAAGAAGGTGCGCGTCTCCAAGCGCAACGGCAAGGACATCTGAGATGACTACCGCAGAGAAGACCCTCCCGCGTTTGAAGCAGCGCTACCGCGAGGAAATCCGCGAGTCGCTGCAGCAGCAGTTCGGCTACGCCAACGTCATGCAGATCCCCGGCGTGGTGAAGGTCGTCGTCAACATGGGCGTCGGCGACGCCGCCCGTGACGCCAAGCTGATCAACGGCGCGGTCAACGACCTCGCCCTGATCACTGGGCAGAAGCCGGAGATTCGGCGCGCCCGCAAGTCCATCGCTCAGTTCAAGCTGCGCGAGGGGATGCCGATCGGCGCCCGCGTGACCCTGCGCGGCGACCGGATGTGGGAGTTCCTCGACCGCCTGGTCGCGATCGCGCTGCCGCGTATCCGCGACTTCCGCGGCCTGAACCCCAAGCAGTTCGACGGCACCGGCAACTACACCTTCGGTCTGACCGAGCAGTCGATGTTCCACGAGATCGACGTGGACAGCATCGACCGCCCGCGCGGTATGGACATCACCGTCGTGACCACGGCGACGAACGACGAAGAAGGACGAGCGCTGCTGCGGGCGCTGGGCTTCCCCTTCAAGGAGAACTGAGCTAATGGCAAAGAAAGCACTGGTCAACAAGGCCAACAAGAAGCCGAAGTTCAAGGTGCGGGCTTACACCCGTTGCCAGCGCTGCGGTCGTCCGCATTCCGTGTTCCGCAAGTTCGGCCTGTGCCGGATCTGCCTGCGGGAGATGGCCCACGCCGGCGAACTGCCCGGTGTGCAGAAGTCCAGCTGGTAAGCCAGCCCAACTAACAAAGCAGTTGCGGAAGGCCCTGGCGCACAGGGAACCGCCGCGAGAAAGGTGAACCGGCTGTCATGACCATGACGGATCCGATCGCAGACTTCTTGACACGTCTGCGCAACGCCAATTCGGCGTACCACGATGAGGTGACTCTGCCGCACTCGAAGATCAAGGCGAACATCGCCGAGATCCTCAAGGCGGAGGGCTACATCTCCGATTACCGCACCGAGGACGCCCGCGTCGGCAAGTCCCTGGTGGTTCAGCTCAAGTACGGCCCCAGCCGTGAGCGCAGCATCGCCGGCCTGCGACGGGTGTCCAAGCCCGGTCTGCGGGTCTACGCGAAGTCGACCAATCTGCCCCGCGTGCTCGGTGGCCTGGGCGTGGCGATCATCTCCACGTCGTCGGGTCTGCTCACCGATCGCCAGGCAGCTCGATCCGGCGTGGGCGGCGAAGTCCTCGCCTACGTCTGGTGAGGGGGTAGGAAACATGTCGCGTATTGGAAAGCAGCCGGTTCCGGTTCCCGCCGGCGTCGACGTCACGATCGATGGTCAGAACGTGTCGGTGAAGGGTCCCAAGGGCACCCTGTCGCTGGCCGTCGCCGAGCCGATCGCCGTGGCGCGTGACGACGAGGGCGCCATCGTGGTGACCCGCCCCAACGACGAGCGCCGCAACCGCTCGCTGCACGGGCTGTCCCGCACCCTGGTGGCCAACCTCGTCGAGGGCGTCACCCAGGGCTACACCACCAAGATGGAGATCTACGGCGTCGGTTACCGCGTCGCGCTCAAGGGTTCCAACCTGGAGTTCGCGCTCGGATACAGCCACCCCGTGGTCATCGAGCCGCCGGAGGGCATCACCTTCGCGGTCGAGACGCCCACGAAGTTCTCGGTCACGGGTATCGACAAGCAGAAGGTCGGCCAGATCTCGGCGATCATCCGCCGCCTGCGCCGCCCCGACCCCTACAAGGGCAAGGGCGTGCGGTACGAGGGTGAGCAGATCCGCCGCAAGGTCGGAAAGACAGGTAAGTAGACATGGCTACAGCTCAACAAGCTGATGCAACCAAGCTGCACAAGCCGGTCGGGGCGAACATCTCCCAGACGCGCCGGCGCGACCGCATCCGTCGCCACGCGCGGCTGCGCAAGAAGGTCTCGGGTACGGCAGAACGGCCGCGTCTGGTCGTCAACCGCTCCTCGCGGCACATCCACGTACAGTTGGTGGACGATCTCACCGGTACGACGCTGGCCGCCGCCTCCTCGATCGAGGGTGACGTGCGGGCCGTCGAAGGTGACAAGAAGGCGCACAGCGTGCGGGTCGGTCAGTTGATCGCCGAGCGCGCGAAGGCGGCGGGTATCGAAGAGGTGGTGTTCGACCGTGGTGGCTACACCTACGGCGGTCGGATCGCCGCGCTAGCCGACGCCGCGCGTGAAGGCGGGCTGAAGTTCTGATGACCGACGTGTACAAGACTGGAAGGACTGCATGATGGCCGAGCAGGCAACCAATGCCGGGCCGGCGACATCCGACGGCCGCGGCGGGCGGGACGACCGTGGTGGTCGTGGCCGCCGCGACGACCGTGGCGGCCGTGGCCGCGACGGCGGCGACAAGAGCAACTACCTCGAGCGGGTCGTCTCGATCAACCGCGTCTCCAAGGTGGTCAAGGGCGGTCGGCGGTTCAGCTTCACCGCGCTGGTCATCGTCGGTGACGGCAACGGCATGGTCGGTGTCGGCTACGGCAAGGCCAAGGAAGTCCCGGCCGCCATCGCCAAGGGCGTCGAGGAGGCTCGTAAGGGCTTCTTCCGCGTGCCGCTGATCGGCGGGACCATCGTGCACCCGGTGCAGGGTGAAGCCGCCGCGGGTGTGGTCATGCTGCGCCCGGCCAGCCCGGGTACCGGTGTGATCGCCGGTGGTGCGGCTCGCGCGGTGCTGGAATGCGCCGGCGTGCACGACATCCTGGCCAAGTCACTGGGCAGCGACAACGCGATCAACGTGGTGCATGCCACCGTTGCCGCGCTGAAGATGATCCAGCGTCCCGAAGAGGTCGCGGCCCGCCGTGGTCTGCCGCTGGAAGACGTTGCGCCGGCCCGCATGCTCAAGGCCCGGCGTGAGGCTGACGCGCTCGCCGCGTCCTCGGCACGCGAGGGGTCCTGATCATGGCAGAACTGAAGATCACCCAGGTCCGCGGCACCATCGGTGCGCGCTGGAAGCAGCGGGAGAGCCTGCGCACGCTCGGCTTGCGGAAGATCCGCCAGTCGGTCGTCCGTGAGGACAATGCGCAGACCCGCGGCCTCATCAAGACCGTGCATCACCTCGTAGAGGTGGAGGAAGTGCAATGACAGAGCCGATCAAACTCCACGACCTGAAGCCCGCTCCGGGGTCGAAGACCGCGAAGACGCGCGTCGGCCGTGGTGAGGGTTCCAAGGGTAAGACCGCGGGTCGCGGTACCAAGGGCACCGGCGCCCGCAAGAACGTCCCCGTGGGCTTCGAGGGCGGGCAGATGCCGATCCACATGCGGCTGCCGAAGCTCAAGGGCTTCCGCAACCGCTTCCGCACCGAGTACGCCGTCATCAACGTCGGCGACCTCGGCCGGCTGTTCCCGAACGGCGGCGAGGTGGGCATCGACGAGCTCGTTGCCTCCGGCGCCGTTCGCAAGAACACGCTGGTCAAGGTTCTCGGCGACGGCAAGCTGAGCGCGGCGGTCAACGTCACCGCTCACAAGTTCAGCGGTAGCGCCCGCGAGAAGATCACGGCGGCAGGCGGTTCGGCCACCGAGCTGTCCTGATACGTCCGCAGAAGACCCCGGCACACTTCGGTGCGCCGGGGTTTTCTCGTTTCACGGTGTGCGCCAGACGATCCGTGAAGGATTCCAGACGCCGCGTTATTTCCCGCGGTGTCTGGCGGACATAGCGTTTCCGGTATGCAGACAGTGATGATCACCGGGTGTTCGTCGGGCTACGGCTTGGCAACCGCACAACACTTCCACCGCGCGGGCTGGAACGTCGTGGCCACCATGCGCACACCGCGCGACTCGGTGCTGACGCCGGGGGAGCGGTTGACGGTGCTGCCTTTGGACGTGACGTCGCCGGCCAGCATCGCCGACGCGGTCGCGGCCAGCGGACCGATCGACGTGCTGGTCAACAACGCGGGGATCGGCGCCGTCGGCGCGTTCGAGGCCACCCCCATGGCTCTCATACGAGAGTTGTTCGAGACCAACACCTTCGGGGTGATGGCGATGACACAAGCCGTGCTGCCGCAGATGCGGGAACGGCGCAGCGGTGTGGTCGTGAACGTGACCTCCAGCGTGACGCTGACGGCGGTGCCGCTCGCCGCGGTCTACACCGCGAGCAAGATGGCCGTCGAGGGGTTCACCGCCTCGCTGGCACTGGAACTGGACCAGTTCGGTGTCCGGGCCAAACTCGTCGAGCCGGGATACGGACCGTCGACGCGGTTCGCCGCCAACGGGAGTGAGCGGTTGGCGGGGTTGGTCACCGAACCGTATGCGGCGTACGCCGCGTCCGTCATGGCCGGGTTCCGGGATTCGGACGCCGTGACGACGCCCGAGGACGTGGCGGAGGTGGTGCTGAGTGCGGCTCTCGACACCTCGGAGCGGCTGCGCTTCGCCGCCGGTGCGGATGCGGTGGCATTGGCATAGCTTGTCGTGTGTGAACCCTGCCGACGGCGCGGGACCGGTCGAGACGCTGGTGTCGCTGCTGCGTCCGCGGACGGTCGATTCGAAGATCATCAGCGGCGCTGGGTCATGGAGCGTGCGCGAGGCACCGTATGCCGATCCGGCGTTCTGCGTAATGCTGGAAGGGTCGTGCGTGTTGCGGCTCGACGGTCACGATCCGCTCGACCTGCGCGGCGGCGACTTCCTGCTCGTCACCGACATGCCGGGCTTCGTCATGGCCAGCGGGCACGACGTGGACGCACCGTCTTCGGTGTCCCTGCCGGCGTCGCGGGATGTGCGGCACGGCTCCTCGTCGGAGGTTGTGACGATGCGGATGCTCGGGGGGTACTTCCGGTTCGAACCCGCGAACGCGTCGCTGCTGGTGCCGTTGTTGCCGCGGATCGTGCTGGTGCGCCGCGATGACCCGGCCGCGGCGAGATTGCACCGGTTGGTGGGGTTGATCGGCGAGGAGACGTCGTCGGTGACGCCGTCGGCGCTGATCCTCGAGCGGCTCGTGGAGGTGCTGCTGGTCGACGCGATGCGGCTACGGGCATCGGTGGACGGGCAGCAAGGTCTGCTTGCGGGGCTTTCTGATTCAGTTGCGGCGCCTGCGCTCCGTCGGCTGCACGACCACATCGCGTACGGGTGGACGGTGGAGCGGCTCGCCAGGGAGGCAGGTGTCTCTCGCGCGGTGTTCGCCGAAAGATTCAGCCGGACAGTGGGTTTGGCGCCGATGCAGTACGTCCAGCAGCTGCGGATGGCATTGGCTCGGGAGATGCTGCGCAGCTCGGACGTGTCGATGGGCGAGATCGCGCGCAGGACCGGTTACCAGTCGGCGAGTGCGTTCACCACTGCCTTCACGAGGATGACGGGGTCCTCGCCTAGCGCGTATGCCCGGAGTCGGCGGGTTGATCTGTCGGTCTGAACGCTTGTCGGGTGTGCTGTCGACATTTGCGCGCCTTTCGCGCGGGTGAGTTATCCCCAGCGGCGCGTTCATCCACAGGCGCGGATTCTGGCGTGGTGGCGCACCGACGGTCAATGCCAGAATCGAAAGCATGTTCGGAGATCTCTCGGATGCGGCCGTGGTGGCGGCGATCGAGGAGACCACGCGCGCCGAGGCGATCGCCGCGGCCAGGCGTTCGGCGTTGGTGGCCGAGCTGGCCAGCCGACGCCGTGTCGACGCCGACGACGAGGAACGCCAGCGATGGGTGGTCGACCCGTGGGCGGCCACCGCTGCCGAGATCAGCGCCGCCATGGGGATCAGCCCTCGCGCCGCGTCCACGCAGATGTGCATCGCGCTGGCATTGCGTGACCGGCTCCCGAAAGTGGCTGCCCTGTACGCCCA
>NZ_LQIT01000020.1 GCF_001499965.1 Mycobacterium sp. GA-2829 | reverse complement strand
GCAGCGGGTGGCGGGGACGTCGCAGTAGGGGAAGCGGCAGGTCAGGTCGCGGCAGCGGATGAACTCGGACAGGGCTGCTGAGGGGCGGTACTGGGGTTCGGGTGGTGCGTCGCCGGGGTGCGTGACGGTGCGGATGGTGGCGCGGTCGAGGAAGGCCGCCAGCAGCGCGGTGGTGGCGATGCCGGCGCCGAAGACGTAAGGCGGTGCGGCGCAGGCCGACTTGCGCGGGGTGGGCTTTTCGTCGGCTTTGCTTTCGGTGGGTTGCGGTGTCTTCGCGGCGTCCGCCTCGGCGCGGGCCTGGTCGAGGGTTTCTCGGGTGGCGACGACGTGGACGACGACATCTTTGGCGGGCGTGTCCCCGGTAGCGCCGGGGCAGTTGGCGTTGCCGCACTCACACCGCAATACCCGCCCGGCACCGACGGCGGCGAAGGCGTCGTTGAGCCGTTCCTCCCCGGAGCGTGGATCGTCGGGGCACAGCCGGTGCGCCATGTCGAACACCCGCTGTTTGAACGCATCCGCATCAGGGGCGTACATGCGCGCCCACAGGGTGGTGTAGCCCGCAGCGTCGGAGTCGAAGCCGAACTGCACACCGCGGTCTTTGTCGGCGTCTTTGACCCGTCGCACCGCGCCGGGGTCGTGGCGTTCGACGATTGCGTCGATGGCTTCTTTGATCTTCTTCTCCGACAGCGTTCCCCAGTCGGTGATCTGGGCGGCCAACTCGGCGTCCACGGCCGCCATCAACTCGACATCGGTGATCAACGCGGTGCGGGCCACCACCACGCGGGCCAGCGACTCGGTGATCCGCCCCTCGGCGAACAGTGCGGCCACCCGGGGGAGGCGCTCGGCCAGCGCGACACCGCGCAACAGCTGAGCCATGGCCCGGGATTCGGTGATGTTCTGGGCGGCGGCGATCTCGCTGATCGTGCTGGCCTCGCGGTCGACCACCCAGCGGTCGCGGCCGTCGAGGTCCGCCAAGGCGGTGCGGCGGCGGTACAGCTCGGCGACGGCGGCCATTTTGCGCGCGGCGGCCGCCGACTCAGCGCGTGCCCACCTGGCGGCGGCAGCGACCAGCTCCGCGTCGGTCAACGCGGCGAAGTCCCCGATCTCGGGCAGCGCACCATCACACACACCATTGACTCTCCAAAACACCCCGACAACACCCGCGGAACGCCACCCGAAAACCCCACTCCTGTCGATGAACGAGCCGCTGGGGATAACCCGTCAGATCTTGAGGTAGCCCTTGTCGGCCGGGATCTGCGCCGCGGTCACCAGCGACGAAGCATCACTGGCCAGCCACACCACGATGTCGGAGATCAGATCCGGCGCGGCTAGCGAGTCCGTCGGCAGCGCACCGGGCGAGAAACTGTGGACGTAGTTCGGGTGGTCGGCGAAGACCTGATACATCGACGTGTCGTTGCCCATCGGCGTGTCGGTCCCGTACGGATGCACGGAGTTCACCCGGATCCCGAACTCGCCCAACTCGACCGCCAGAGAATTGGTCAGCCCCACCACGCCGAATTTGCTCGCGCAGTAGTGCCCACACCCCGGCACCGCCTTGATACCCGCCGCCGAACTGATCGTGATGATCGAACCCCCGTTGCCCGCGGCGATCATCGGCGGCACCACCGCACGCACCGTGTTCCACAACCCCGTCAGGTTGATGTCGAGCGTGTCCTGCCACTGCTGCGCCGAGATCTCCCACAGGCGGCCCCAATTCAGCACACCCGCATTCGCGACGACGATGTCCAGTCGGCCGAACTGCTCGATCGCCTCGGCCACCACGCGCTGCTGACCGTCGGCGTCGCGCACGTCGACCTCGTGGGCGAGGATCTTGCGCCCCTCGCCCTCCACCAGTCGCACAGTCTCGGCGAGGTCCTCCGGCGCGGCGGGCGGATACCCGTTGGCGGCGCTGACCGGTGCACACGCGTCGATCGCGACGACATCCGCCCCAGCGCGCGCCAACCGCACACAGTGCGACCGGCCCTGGCCGCGGGCGGCGCCGGTGACGTACGCGACGCGCCCGGCCAGCGGAAGCTCAGTCATGCCGTCACCTCCTCGAGAACAACAGCGCGGGTGGTGAATTCGTAATCCGACAGCGGGGAGCGCCTCGCGAACCGGCGAGACCCCGCGATGGTCTGCGGTCGGTGATACACGGTGTCGCGCTGCGAGTTGACGAAGTACGTGCTCAGGCCGGGACTGCACGCGGTGAAGTACAGGTGCGCGACGCGCCCTTGCCGTCGCATCCGTGCGTTCCACCGGTGAAACGCGTCGTCGCTGACCGCCACCACCTGAACGGCCCGCTGTCGGGCCGCCACGATCATCCGCACCGCGTGCGCGGCCATCGTCTCGACGAAGTCCGGCCACGCGAACCCGACGAACCCCAACGGGCCCACGATCTCCCAGCGGTTCGGCAGCCGCGGATGCGCGGTGCCGGCGTAGGCGCTCAACCCGTGCGCGCGGTAGAACTCGGCGAGATCGAACCCGTTGCTGCCCAACACCGTTCCGGGCCGATAGGTCTCCGGATCCGTCCACAGCTCGTAGCCGGTGGCCAGCACGAGCAGATCGGCCGGATGCTCGACGCCGTCGACGGTGCGCACCCCGCCCGTGGTGATCCGTTCGATGGGTGTGGTGATCAGGTGGGTGTCGGGGTCGTTGAGGGCGGGCAGGAAACTGCTCGAGATGACCGGCCGCTTGGCGAGGATCCCGTAGCGGGGCACCAACGCCCGCCGGGTGGCCGGGTCGTGCACCACGACGCGCAGCAGCAGGCGGTACAGCGCCCGGCAGTAGGCGTCGTAGAGCGGCATCGCCCGCACCAGGACGCGCTCCGGCAGACGGGAGAACAGATGCATGATCGGCGCCAGCATGAACGCGTCCATCACGAACCGGCCCGCCCAGTTCACCAGCGGGACGACGCCGGGCACCCGCAGCAGGCGGCGCATCGCCGGCGGGATGTCGAAGTCGACCTTCGGCAGCACCCACGCGGGAGTGCGTTGGTACACCTCGAGATTGGCGACCCGGCCGGACAGTGCGGCCGCGATCTGCACGCCGCTGGACCCGGTGCCTATCACCGCGACCCGCTTACCCGTGGTGTCGTAGGAGTCGTCCCAGGCGTTGGGTCGCAGGATCGTGCCCGCGAAGTCGTCCACGCCGTCGATGTCCACCCGCGGTTTGGCGTTGACGTAGCCGCCCACCGAGCTGATCACGAACCGTGCCGTCACCTCCTCGCCGTGTTCGAGCGTCAACCGCCACAGGCCGGCCGTGTCGTCCCACTGCTGACGGACGACGTTGCAGTTCGCACGCAGGTGCGGATAGAGGCCGAGGCGGCGCGCGGTGTCACGGAGATAGGCGTAGATCTCGGGCCCCGGCGCGAACAGACGTGTCCAGTCGGGGTTGACCGCGAACGACAGCTGATACCACAGCGTCGGGATGTCCACGGCTAGACCGGGATAGTGGTTGTCGCGCCACGTGCCGCCGAAGTCGTGGCTGCGTTCGAGGATGACGAAGTCGTCGATTCCGTTCTGCTGCAAGAGATGTGCTGAGGAGATACCGCCGGGTCCGGCTCCGATGATGGCGACCTCGTGATCGGGTTCGATCATAGGGATCCTCCCAGTCCGGCGACGATGTGGTCGCAGATGAACTTCCGCACCGCGCGGGGGTTGTCGATGTTCACACCGATCGGCGGCAGCAGCTCGAAACTGAGCAGCACCCGCACAATCCATTCGCTGGCACGAGCAGGGTCGACGTCGGCGCGCACCTCACCGCGCTCCTGCGCGGCGGTCACCAGCGGCCGCCACAGGTCCAGCGACCGGGCCATCAGGTCGTCGCCGGTGTTGCGCAGCAGCAACACGAGGATGCTCTCGTTGATCCCGCGCAGCGGCACCGAATCCGACCGCTGCCGGTGGGCGCATACGAGCACCGCGGCCGCGGCCACCTGGTCGGCCAGTGTCGGCTGGCGATACACCTCGGCGGCCATGGTTTCGATGAACACCGACGCGAGGTGGTCGAGTGCCGCGCGGATCGCGTTGTCGCGGCTACCGAGCGCGTTGTGGACGGTGCCGCGGGAGACGCCGGCTTCCTCCGCGACGGCGGTCAGGCTGAACTGGCGCGGACCGAGGCGGCGCAGCGTCGTGGTGGTGGCGGCGAGCAGCGCCGGTGAGACCGGACGGCCGTCGGCGCGCATCTGAACACATTAACGAGATGTGTTCAATGAGGTCAATGCTCGTCGACGTCCCAGCCGTGGTGGACGACGTCGTGGAGGTGGTACAGCGCGAGCGAGGCGACGGTGAACTCGCTGCCGTTGCTGCGCAATCCGCGACGGCTCCATCCGTCTGAGGGCACCGAGGCGTAGGTGTCGGCGACGGTGACCGCGGCGTCGAACAGTTCGCCCGCCACGACCTCCGGGTTCTGCGCCGCATAGTCGTCGTCCAGAGCGGTCTGGTCCTGATCCCAGTTCGCGAACAGCGGTTCATGCTGGGTGAGCATCAGCGTGACCCGCTCGTTGAAGATCCGGTGCACATCGCGGACGTGGCAGCCGTACTCGAGTGTCGACCACACCCCGGGCCGAGTCCGCTCCTTCGCTCGCGGGTTTTCGAGCCTGCGGATCCACTCGTCGGCGTCGCGGCGGATGACGTCCCCGACATCACCGGGCTGCACGGTGGCGGCGTCGAAGCCGCACTCCGGGCACGGCCGGGACAGCACCCAGGTCCAGTCCTTGGTGTCCGGTTCGATACCGGTCACGACAGCTGGCCCACGAGTGCCGAGCGCAGCACGTCCAGCGGCAGCCCCCCGAGGTCGAGCGCGCGGCTGTGGAAGTCCTTGAGCGTCATGCTGCGCGAGAGCATCGTCGCCCGGAGCTCTTCCCAGATGCGTTGTCCGACAGCGTAAGACGGCGCCTGGCCCGGCCAGCCGAGGTAACGGTCGAGTTCGAACCGCAGGGTCTTCTCCGACTGCGCGCAGTGCTCGCGCAGGAATGTCCACGCCCGCTCGGGATCCCACGTCCCGCCGTCGGGGGCGGGCAACTCGCAGTGCACGCCGATGTCGATCGCCACCCGCGCCGCCCGGAACCCCTGCGCGTCGAGCATGCCCATCCGCGCGCCGTCGTCGTCGAGCCAGCCGAGTTCGGCCATCAACCGCTCGGCGTAGAGCGCCCAGCCCTCACCGTGCCCCGACACCCAGCAGCCCAGCCGGCGCCACCGGTTGAGGCGGTCGGCGAGGACGACGGCGCGCCCGATCTGCAGATGGTGTCCGGGCACGCCCTCGTGGAACACCGTCGTCGTCTCCTGCCAGGTGTGGAAGGTCTCCTTACCGGGCGGGACCGACCACCACATGCGTCCGGGACGGGTGAGGTCCTCCGACGGGCCGGTGTAGTAGATGCCGCCGGTGTGGGTCGGGGCGATGCAGCACTCCAGGTTGCGCAGAGCGGGATCGATGTCGAAATGGGTGTCGGCCAACGCATCCACCACGCGGTCGGACAGGTCCTGCATCCAGGCCTGCAGTGCATCGGTGCCGTACACCTGGTAGCGGGGCTCGTCGTCGAGGCGGCGGATCGTCTCGGCCACACCCGCACCGGGGTAGAGCCGTTCGGCGACTGTTTCCTGTTCGGCGACAATCGACTTCAGGTGCTCAAGGCCCCACGCGTAGGTCTCGTCGAGGTCGATCTCGGTGCCGAGGAACGACCGGGACATCAGGCGGTAGGCGTCGCGGCCGAAGGCGTCGCGCTCGCGGGCGTGCGGGGCGATGTCCTCGCGCAGCACCCGGCCCAGCTCGCGGTACGCCGCGGCAGCGGCGGCGGCGTGCCGGTCGAGGTCGGCCTGCAGCGCCGGGGTGTCCGGGGCCGCGCCGGCGACCATCGCGACGAACAGTTCCTCGATCTGGGCGGCCTGTTCGACACCGCGCTGCACCTGACGGACCGCAGGCGGATGTCCCTCGGCGACCGCGCTGCGCAGCGCCTCGGCGTATCCGGGCACGCGCTCGGGGAGCGTGGCCAGGCGCCGGTCGATCACCGCCCAGTCGTCGACGGTGTCGGTGGCCATCAGGTCGAACACGTCCCGCATGGTCTGCAGCGGGGAGGCGATGACGTTGAGCTCGCCGATGTCGAGGCCGGCCTCGTGGATCTCGATCAGCACCCCGAGTCGTTCGCGCATCGCGGCGGCGGTGACGGCGTCGGTCTCGTCGACCGCGACGACGGCGTCGAGTTCCTTGAGCGCGGACCTGGCGGCCTCCGCGCGGGTGGCGACGGCATCGGGGGAGTAGTCGGTGATGTCCTCGTCGTAGTTGCGATCCCCGCCGTTGATGCCGAGTTCGGTTGCGGTGCAGGGGTCGAGCGCGGCGAGGGTGTCGAGGTAGCGTTCGGCGACCGCATCGACCGCCGTCGGTGGCCTAACCAAGATCGTTGGTGGCGAACGTGTCGCACTTCGCCGGGTCGCCGGTCTGATAACCCACGGTGAACCACTTCTGTCGCTGTTCGGACGATCCGTGCGTCCACGACTCGGGGTTGACGCGACCGGTCGCGGACTTCTGGATCCGGTCGTCGCCGACGGCGGCGGCCGCCGACAGCGCGTCGTTGATGTCCTTGTCGGTCAACGGCTGGAGGAACGGCACGCCGGTGCTCTCCTGCTTGGTGATCGCCGCGTAGTGCGCCCACACCCCGGCGTAGCAGTCGGCCTGCAGTTCGGTGCGCACACCGCCTCCGGTGGCGCCCTCGGGGTCTCGCTGGGCGCGCGCCAAGGTGCCCTGCAACTGCTGCACGTGGTGGCCGAACTCGTGGGCCACCACGTACTCCTGCGCCAACGGGCCTCCGCTGGCGCCGAACTGGGTGGTCAGCAGGTCGAAGAAGGCGGTGTCGAAGTAGGCGGTCTGATCGGCCGGGCAGTAGAACGGCCCCACCGCGCTGGTGGCCGGTCCGCACGCGGTGTTCACGCTGTCGGTGAAGATCTCCACCTGCGGTCGGGTGTAGTCGGGTTTGAGTTGCGCCCACACCCCGTCGAGCGAGTTACCCGTTGCCACCACCCGGCACTGGACGAACTCGTTGGCGTCGGCGCCGGTCCTGCACTGGCTCAAATCGAACCCCGGCGTCGCCACGCCCTCGGTGCCGAGCTCGTTCTGCTCAGGCAGCACCGTGCCGGGATCGACCCCGAGGAACAGCGCGATGACCACGATCAGCAGACCGCCCACGCCGCCGCCGACCGCGATACCGCGTCCGCCGCCGCGCCGCCCGCCGCTGCTGGAGGTGGTGGTGCTGGTGTCGATCTGCATACCTTCGTTGAAGGTCATCGCACACTCCGTCCGCACTCGCCGATGGGCGCCCGACCAGCGCCGGTGTTCACCCTCCCACACTACGATTCGGGCGTGTCCGCCGTCGTCGAGATCTCGACCCCGCTCGGGCGGCTGCGCGGCACGCGCGAAGGTGGTGTCGGCGTCTGGCGCGGGGTGCCGTACGCCCGGCAGCCGCTGGGGGAGCTGCGTTTCGCCGGGCCGGTTCCGCTCGATCCGTGGGGCGGGGTGCGCGACGCACTCGAACACGGTCCGATCCCGCCACAGGGCAAATCCTTCGTCGGCGGCGGACGCGACGATCCCAAGAACCGCGACGAGGCGTGCCTGACGCTGACCGTCTGGTCGCCGGACACCACGGCCGCGCTGCCGGTGATGGTGTGGCTGCCGGGTGGGGCGTTCGTCTACGGGGCGGGCCAACTGCAGCTCTACAACGGTTCGCGGCTGGCGGCCAACGGCAAGGTGGTGGTCGTCAACGTCACCTACCGGCTCGGAGTGTTCGGTGGGCTGGACCTCAGCGCGCTCGGCGACGGGTTCGACGACAACCTGGCGCTGCGCGACCAGATCGCCGCGCTGGGGTGGGTGCGGCAGAATATCGCGGCGTTCGGAGGCGACCCCGACCGCGTGACGGTGTTCGGCGAGTCGGCGGGCGCCACGTCGGTGCTGGCGCTGCTCGCGAGCCCGGCCGCCGAGGGATTGTTCGGGCGGGCGATCGCGCAGAGCCCGGCGTTACCGCTGATCGCCGATCGGCGGACCCGCGCCGACCGGGCCGAGCGTTTCGTCGAGCTGCTCGGCCTCGACGTCGACCACGTCAAGTCGGCGCCCCAGCGGTCGCTGCGCCGCGCGGCGGGTCTGCTGCAGCTCGAGAGCGTGGCCGAGACGCCCACGCTGACCTACGGGTTGACCCACGGGGTGGAGCTGCTGCCCGCCGACCCGATCACCGCCGCCCGTACCGGTGCCGTGCGCTCGGTGCCGCTGATCATCGGCACCAACAGCCACGAGGCGTCGATGTTCGCGTGGGGCAGACCGCCGATGCTGCCGACCACCGCGGCCGGGGTCGAGTCGTGGATCGCGCGGTGCGCGCCGGACCGGCGCGACCGGATCCTGGCGGCCTACCCGGATTACCCGAGGCGCCGCGCCGCCGTCGCCGTCGGCTCCGACATCATGTTCGGCGCGCCGACGTGGGCGTTCACCGACGCCTACTGCCCGCACGCCCCCACGTACGTCTACCGTTTCGACCACACCACGTGGACGCTGCGGGCGCTCGGCCTCGGCGCCACCCACGGCAGCGAGATCGTCCACATCCAGCACAGCTACGCCTCCTACCTGGGGCGCAAACTGCACCCGCTGGGGCGGCGGGTCCTGCCCGCGGTGGGCAGGCGGATGCAGCGCACCTGGCTCGACTTCGCGACAACGACGGGCCCCCAGTGGCGCGACGACTGGCCGCGCTACGACACCGCCCGTCGCCGCACCCGGGTGATCCGGTCCACGCGCGACGACTCCGTCGACGATCCGGACGCGCTGCGCCGCACGGCGTGGGCCGGGGTCTATTAGCGGTCTCACCGCAGTCTCGAGAAGGTACCGCTTCGATGTCTCGACTGATCGCCGTCGCGCAGTGCGAATACGATCCGCTCCTATGGTGGCCCTCCGGCGTGTGTTCGTGATTCCGCTGGTCGCCGGGTGCTTCGGTGCGGGCGCGGCGCTCACGGCGCCGACCGCCGGGGCATTGGGGTGGGGCGCGATCGCGGTCTCGCAGAACACGGGCAAGGTGGGCTACACGCAGGGCTTCATGTCGGCCATCGAGGCTGAGCGCGCGGCCATCGGCCTCTGCGGCGCGCGCGACTGCCGGGCGGTTGTGAACTTCACGAAGGGGTGCGGCGCGGTCGCCCAGGCGCCTGACTCGTCGTGGGCGGCGGGCGTGGACCGCGACA
Source organism: Mycobacterium sp. GA-2829 (assembly GCF_001499965.1). Lineage (GTDB taxonomy): Bacteria > Actinomycetota > Actinomycetes > Mycobacteriales > Mycobacteriaceae > Mycobacterium. The sequence continues at coordinate 81,687 of NZ_LQIT01000020.1, read as the reverse complement.
GCGCCGGCGCGCAGAAGCGGGCCTTGGTGTCGTGCAGTCGCTTCGGTCCCGGCTGCCGCGTCATCGGGGTTTCCTGTAGCTGATGCGGCGGAGGCGCGTGCGGTCGGATATGCTCGCGCGCCGAAGCGGACGATTCTGGTTCCGCGGTTTCATGCAATGAGGTTCGATGATCGATCCCGAACTGGTCCTCGCGGTGGTGTCCGCGGCGGTCGGGTCCACGGCAACGGTCGTGGTCATGGTGTTACGTAGCCCGCGGCGCTGGTGTTCCGACTGCGGTGCGGTCCTGCCCCGCGTCCGGGTCCCCGCATCGGTGCGTGAAGCGGTCAGGGGTGGCTGGACGTGTTCCTGGTGCCGCGCCGACCTCGACTCCGGCGGCCGCCGGGTCGTGCTGACCGGGGTCAGTTAGCCGAACCGCTGGTCGGAGTAGTGGCGCAGGTTGTACAGGAACCGCTGGAACAGCCAGCCCATCACCGGGCGGCCCAGTGACATGCCCAGCCGGGCGGCCGTACCGTTCGGCTTCATCGCCATCACCCAGGTGAGGTGGCAACCATTGGGCGTCTCGACCACCCGGTAGTCCTCGGCGAACGCGGCGATACTTCCCGTCGACGCCTCGTTGAAGCGAAACGCCATGTGGCGGAACGGTTCCCAGGCCAGGAACTCCTCGTCGCCGACGATGCCGCCGCGCATGTGCACGGTGCGGGTGGTGCCCACGCCGCGGGGTTCGGGACTGGTCCAGGTCACCTTGGTGATCACCGTCGCCCAGTGCGGCCACGATTCGGCGTCGGCGAGCACCTCGAAGACCTGCTCGGGGGTGATCGCCAGATCGACGGTGCTGACGAAGCGGTAGGGCGCGGAGTCGATGAAGGACAGGTCGACGAGCTCGCAAGTCGGCATGGCCATACACGCTAGCCGACGGTGTCTAGCCGGGAACGTCTAGCCGGGACCGTCGCCCGCGGCGGCCAGCAGTGGCACCACGATCTCGCTGACCGGCGTCGCGATGCCGTACGCGGCGCCCTTGCGGGCGATCACCCCGTTGCGGATGTCCCACTCCAGCGGCCGGCCGGCCTGCCGGTCGCTGAGCATCGACGTGGTGATGTCGGGCGGGCCCGCGGCCAGCAGACCGATGAGTTCGTCGACGGTCTCGTCGCCGAGTGCGGCCCCGTCGGCGCGGGCGACCGCGACGCACTCGGCGAGGTAGCGCCGCCCCAGTGCGGCGATGTCGTCGCGGCGGAACATCCCGGCCCGCCGCCCCGTCAGCACCATCAGCCCCACCACCGCGTTGAGCAGCAGTTTGCGCCACGCCGCGGTGTGGAAGTCCGGATCGCACTCGACGTGCAGATGGGCGGTGGTGAGCACATCCGCCAACGTCTTGGCCGCCTCGGTGTCGGGCAGCACCAAGCGGGCGTCGGTGCGCAGCCGGACGACGCCGGGTGCCTCGGTCTCGGCCGACAGCCACACCGCGGCCGAGACCACCGTCGACCCCGGACAGAACCGGCCCACCCGCTCGACCTGCTCGACCCCGTTCTGCAGGGCGCACACCACGGTGCGTTCGCCGCACAGCCGGCGCAGCCAGGGCGCCGACGCCTCGTTCTGGGTGTCCTTGACCGCCCACAGCACCACGTCGACGGGTCCGTCGACGGCCGCCGGATCGGTGTGGACCGGTCCGGGCACCACGATGGGATCCCGGTCCTCTGGACCCACCTGCACCGAGTCCCGGGCGGTGCGGCCGCACAGCAGCACCGGCCTGCCTGCCTCGTGGAGCAGCGCGGCCACGGTGGCGCCGACGGCGCCGGGTCCGACGAGGGCGATACGGGTGGCCATGAGCGCCCAAACTACCGGCGGAGCGGACCACTAGACTGTGGCGGTTGTCCTAGCCCCCGCCTTCAGGAGTTTTCAGTGCTGCGCAGTCATGCCGCCGGATCGCTGCGACCCGCCGACGCCGGTCAGAACGTGACGCTGGCCGGATGGGTGGCCCGCCGCCGCGACCACGGTGGCGTCATCTTCATCGACCTGCGCGACGCCTCCGGGGTGTCGCAGGTGGTCTTCCGCGAGGGGGCGGTGCTCGAGTCCGCGCACCGGTTGCGCGCCGAATTCTGCATCGCCGTCGAAGGTGTGGTGGAGGTCCGGCCGGAGGGTAACGAGAACCCCGAGATCCCGACCGGTGGGATCGAGGTGAACGCCACGTCCTTGACGGTGCTCGGCGAGAGCGCCCCGCTGCCGTTCCAGCTCGATGACGAGGCCGGCGAAGAGGCCCGGCTCAAGTACCGCTACCTCGACCTGCGCCGTGAGGGCCCGGGCAATGCGATCCGGCTGCGGTCGCGGGTGAACGCGGCCGCCCGCGAGGTGCTGGCGCGGCACGACTTCATCGAGATCGAGACGCCGACGATGACGCGGTCCACCCCCGAGGGCGCCCGCGACTTCCTGGTGCCCGCCCGCCTGCAGCCGGGATCGTTCTACGCGCTGCCGCAGAGCCCGCAGCTGTTCAAGCAGCTGCTGATGGTGGCGGGGATGGAGCGGTACTACCAGATCGCGCGCTGCTACCGCGACGAGGACTTCCGCGCCGACCGGCAGCCCGAGTTCACCCAGCTCGACATGGAGATGAGCTTCGTCGACGCCGAGGACGTGATCGCGGTGTCCGAGGAGGTGCTGCGGGCGGTGTGGTCGACGATCGGTTACGAGCTGCCGACCCCGCTGCCGCGAATCACCTACACCGAGGCGATGCGTCGGTTCGGTTCGGACAAACCGGATCTGCGGTTCGGCCTCGAACTCGTCGAGTGCAAGGAGTTCTTCGCAGACACCACTTTCCGGGTGTTCCAGGCGCCCTACGTCGGTGCGGTCGTGATGCCCGGCGGCGCCTCGCAGCCCCGCCGCACGCTCGACGGTTGGCAGGAGTGGGCGAAACAGCGCGGCGCCAAGGGTTTGGCCTACGTCCTGGTCGGTGACGACGGCACACTGGGCGGCCCCGTCGCCAAGAACCTCACCGACGCTGAACGTGACGGACTGGCTGCGCACGTCGGCGCCAACCCGGGTGACTGCATCTTCTTCGCCGCGGGCCCGGCGAAATCGTCACGGGCACTGCTGGGTGCCGCGCGCATCGAGATCGCCAAACGGCTCGACATGATCGACCCGAAGGCGTGGGCGTTCACCTGGGTGGTCGACTGGCCGCTGTTCGAGATGGCCGAGGAGGCCACCGCCGCGGGCGACGTCGCCGTCGGGTCCGGGGCGTGGACGGCGGTGCACCACGCGTTCACCGCGCCACAACCGGCGTCGGAGACCACTTTCGACACCGATCCGGGCAGTGCGCTCGCCGACGCCTACGACATCGTCTGCAACGGCAACGAGATCGGCGGCGGATCCATCCGTATCCACCGCCGCGACGTGCAGGAGCGGGTGTTCGCGATGATGGGCATCGAGCACGACGAGGCGCAGGAGAAGTTCGGATTCCTGTTGGACGCGTTCACGTTTGGCGCGCCTCCGCACGGCGGTATCGCGTTCGGCTGGGACCGGATCACCGCGCTGCTGGCGGGGGTGGATTCGATCCGCGAAGTGATCGCGTTCCCCAAGTCCGGCGGCGGCGCGGACCCGTTGACCGGTGCTCCCGCGCCGATCACCCTGCAGCAGCGCCGGGAGTCCGGGATCGACGCCAAGCCGAAGAAGGACGCCGACCGGTCATAGGTCGCGACGCTCGAACAGGGTGCCGTACAACGACTTCGGAGCCACTTTGGGTGCTACTGCGGCATCGGCGGCGGCGTCGCGGAAGGCAGAGCGGACGGGCGCTTCGGCAGTGCGGTCGGCCTGCGCGCTGTCGCCCAGGCGGAAGCGGTCGATCTCGCTGCGTCGGTCGAGCCCGGGGTTCCGGGCGCCGAGCAGGTCCCGAACCGGGAAGCCGACCGTACCCAGATAGTCCCCCGGGCGTTTGATCACCTTCTTCGCGGACATCGCCGACTGCGCGGCGTCACCGGGATTCGCGGAGCCCCAATAGGTTCCCGGGGTCTTCAGGAACTCCGGGGGTTCTTTCGGCGCCGAGGTGCTCGACTGGGTGGGTTGCGGCGTGGCAGGAGCGGCCGCGGCCGCAGCCTGTTCGAGGTTCTGACGCCACGATTGCAGGTATCCGAACAGCTGCTGGGTGTAGTCAGCCGGTGCGGGTGTGGGCGGTGTCCCCGACGCGGCCGGTGCGGCGGGCATGGGGTACGGCATGGCCTGTGGCGGGAACGCGGTCGCCATGGCGATCCACTGCTCGAGCAGCTGACGCCAGAACTGCAGGTACGCGAGCATCTGCTGATTCGGGTCGAACGGTGGCACGGTCATGGGAATACCTCCTGCGGATGGCGGCAACGCGTCGAGCGGATGGGGGAGTGCGTTCTCGATCGACCGGGAGTCGAGGATTCGCAGTGCGCGGGTGTCCGGAGGCTCGCGGTTCTCGATGTCGAAGATGTAGCAGTAGTCACCGGCGGGCGTGGGCATCCGGATCGGGCTCGATAGACCCTGGTCGAGGAAGCCGTACGGGAACCGCCACTGCAGCGTCGTGTCCTCGCGGCGGTCTCGCCCGTCGGACTCCACCCAGATGTAGTGGTCGAGAACGGCGTTCACCGCATGCCGCGCCGACTCGCAGGCCGCCTCCATCGATGTCATCCGCGTGAACGTCTTGGTCCACGTGCCGGCGAACACCACCGAGTTGTTGTGCACCTGATACCCGCCGTGCCGCGCCTGCCAGACATGGCGCTGCTCGAGGTCCTCGAGCCAGGCGTCCTCGGTCGGCAGGATCGCATAGGACGTGTCGTGGGGGTTCCACGGATCGCCGCCGGGCCGGTTCTGCCAGTCCCCGATGATCGGTACGAGATACGGGGTCTCGTTGAGCAGCGGAACTCCCGTGCCCTGACCGGGTCCGTCGGCCATGATCAGCCCCCGGTCCAGCGCGTACCACGCCGGTGTCGGCAGCAGGGTCTCCGGCGGGCTGTGCACGGAGCTGGTGAGCGAGGTGACGATCTGTCGCCATACCTCCGTGGCGATCTCGTCGGCCGTGCAGTCGCGGGCGGCCTTACCCCGTCCGGCGTCGTCGACGAGATGCCCCGACGGCGTGTTGAAGTCGCCGATGTCGACCGACAGCACCGAGATGTGGCCGTCGCGGGCCAGGGTGGGACGCCGCTCCCACAGGCCGTGCTGATTGATCGAGGACAACCCCCATTCGGTGCCGGTGTAATACATGTGTCCGCGCAGCACCTGGAACTCGGTGTCGAAGAAGTACTGGATGCCGCCCAGGGTCTGGAACCGGTCCCATGGCACCGCTCCCATCTCGGCCACCGAGTACGGGTTGCGTCGGCCCCCGGGCCGGGTGGACAGGGGCTGTAGCGGACCCTCGGCGGGCGGCACCGAGGTGGTGAACCCGTCCAGTTCGGCGACGGTTCCGCCGCTGGCCGTGGCCCGCAGCGGTGCGGTGATCCGTTCGGCCTCGGGGGCGTCGACGGCGACGACGGCGTAGTCGGGCGTGACCCGCGTGCCGTCGGCGAGGGTGACCCGCACCCGTGCCCGCCGGTGCGGCGGAAGGGCGGGATCGGTGGGCAGGGCGTCGATCCGGTCGACCGCCGCGCGGACGAAGCGCACACCGAGCGCGCTCAGATGGCGATACCAGTGGTCGAACCACGCTTCGGTGGTGGGGCCGTTGAGGACGCCGTCGGCCTTGTTGTCGCGGCGGTCCATCTGGAGCTGCAGTTGCAGATACGTCGTGAGGTTCGTGCGGGCGTCACCCCAGCGGGAGTCGAACGCTGCCAACACTTTCGGCATCTCGAGCAGCAGCGTGTCGAACTGCGGCGAGTAGGTGAAGCGGCGGACGCCCGCGGGGTTGTCGCGGCCGACGAAGAAGTCGTAAGCCGAGAGGTTCTGCAACTCCACGGCCCGGCGGAGCGGGCTGGTGACCAGGTAGCGCAGGATCCTGCCGACGAAGGTGGTGACGTCGGCGGTGGTGAAACCCAGTTCGCGCAATTGGCCGACGGTGCCGAGGAATTCGGCCAGCGTGCGTGGTGCTTCGCGCGGGAACACCAGCGATGGTTTGCCTTCCACGGTGGTGCCCTGGGTGACCACGCGGCGCACGTTGTCGAAGACGGTGCGCGACGTCGGCGAGAAGCTGGCGTCATAGACCGGGATGCGCTGGAACAGATCCCAGATGTGCAGGTAGTACGCGGGGAAGAACCGGAAGCCGTGTTCGCCGGCTACGGCGCGGCCCGGGTCGCGCGGTCGGCCCCGTCGGCCGGGGAAGGGGCGGAGTTCGGCTCTGCTGCCGTCGTCGCTGCCGACCGTTGAGTACTGCGATGCGGCCAGCCCGCCCAGCTTCACGGGCGGATAGGAGCCCGCCGGTTCGGTGCCCAGCCCGATGCGCTCGTCGCCGCGCGGTTCGTACACCGTGACGTCGAAACCGCGGTCGGCCAGTTCGTGGGCCGCGGTGAGGCCCGCGATGCCGCCGCCGAGGACCGCGACCGTGCGACGGCGGGCACACGAAGCCGGAGTGGGAATGCGTTCGGTCACGCCGCCCCCGATCGCAGCGCGGTCAGCAGGGCGGGCTGCGAGGGCGCCCGCACCGCGGCGTGCACGTACGCGAGCAGGGTGTCGTGCGCGCGCAGGATGTCGTCCAGTACGCCGAGCACCCGGACCGCGCCGTTCTCGACGGCCTCGTCCAATCCGGTTCGCGCGTCGAGGAGGTCGAGGATGGCGGTGCGGGTGGTGCCCACCCGGACACCGGGGCGGTGTGCCGGACCGTCGGTGACCACTACACGGTGGCCGCCGCACATCGTGAACGCCTCACCGTCGACGGCCAGTTCGACGACGAGCGGACCCAGCCTGTCCAGAAGCAACCGGTAGTTCTCGGGCACCTCGAGTTCGAGGTGGCCGAGCGAGCGTCGCAGCAACGCCGAAACCGGTTCAGCCATGGAGGAACTCGAATACACCGGCGCCGACGAAGTCGATGTCGCGGCCGTCGACCGATCCGGTCACATGGGCGGTTCCGCTGGTCTCGCAGAGGACCGTGGCGGCGTCCGGGCGCACGTCACTCGGTTGCGCCAGCCGCGCATAGGACGTCGGACGGAACTCGGCGCGCACGGTGTCGGAGGCGCGACAGGCCTCGACGTCGATGCGTTCGGCGACACCGGGGCTGCGTCCGTCCAGGACCAGGCGCATGGGCGGTGGCAGCGTGCAGTCCGGGCCGTGCGAGAAGACGCCGTGGCTGTGCATGCGCACCGCGGCATGCCGGAAGATCGCGGCGGGTTCGCCGTCGTGCCACACGTAGAGCGCTTGGGACAGGTTGCGCAGCCGCGCCCGGTCGGTCATCTGGAGCACGACGAATGACCACGGGTCGTCCGCATCGCGCGGCAGGATGGTGCCCCACGTCCAGCCGAAGTCGCCGCCCCAGCAGAACCGGCCCCAGTTGTGGTCGTGATACGCCGGGGCACCGTCGAGCGGATGGTTCTGCCCGCCGATCCCCAGCCAGCCGTCGGTGCGTAACCGCGGGACGAACAACCAGCTCATCGTTCCTTCGCCGACGGGTTGGTTGTTGACGACAAACGGCTTGCTCACCGACGTGAGGTGGAGTTCGCCTTGGATGTCGTGGGCGGGCAGGTCGAGTGTCAGGTCGTAACCGTCGGGGCGCAGGGTGAGGCGGTTGGCGCCGATGGACATGCTGCCCAGGTCGGCGGAGATCTCGAGATCGGCTGTGTCGAAACGCTGTACGGCGCCGGTCCAGCGCCGGTCGTGCACGATGACGATCACCCGGGGTGCCGCCGGTGCGTGGCCGGTGAGGCTGAAGTTGATCAACACCCGGTGTTGCGGACCGTGGACGACGAAGTGGTGCCACTCCTTGAAGTCCTCCGGCCGTGCGGCGGCGAGCACGGGGGCGCGGACGAAGTCGCTAAGCGTGAGCATCGCCGTCACCGCAGCCACCGCCCCGCCAGGATCGTGTCGGCTCGGGCGGTGTCCGGCGCGGCCGCCGGCGGTGCGGCGAGATACTCGACCCTGCGCCCGACACTCGCCAGACCGAGGAGCAGGTCGACGAAATCGTCGGTGTGATCGGGATTCTCGCGCCGGGGCGCCTCGGCCAACCTCCGTACCAGGCGCGCCACCCCGGCGAGGCCCGTCAGGTACCCGATGAAGGTGCTCTCGTCCGCCAGGGCGTCACACGGGTCGGTGAGGGTCATGCGAAACCCTCCGGCCGCAGGCGCGCCAAGGTCTTGTCGTCGAGGCCGTGCCCGATCACCACATCGGCGAGCAGTTCGGCCCACCCGTCCGGTGCGCAGTGGGGCGATGCGGGTCCGTCGAGCACGTTGAAGCTCACCGTCTCCCAGATGCGCCGGAGGTCCTCGACCGCCTCGGACGCGACGAGTCCGTCGCGCAACCGCGCCCCCTCGGGGGTCTGCGCGAAGCGGCGGCCCTCGGCGATGAGCACGTCGTGGATCTCCCGTGCCGCTGCCGGGTTGCCCAGCACTGCGCGCCGTGCCCCGATGAGGAGCTCGAGCACTCTCTGTTCGGGTCCGGTGGATCCGTCGGGCGGGGTCGGGTGCAGCAGGGGAGCGCTGCGTTCGACGAGGTCGAGGACCAGCCCACGGACACGCTCGAGTTCGGCGAGCATGCTGACGAGATTTTCGGGCGTCATCGGGTCCGCCCGTGCACGTAGTCGACGAGCTCCGCCAGCGCGTCACGATGGCGGCTGGCGGGCAGCCAGTCGAGGCCGGCCAACACGGTCGCGGCGTCCTGCGCGTGCCGGGCGGCGACCTCGCGGGCATGCCGAAGCGATCCGACGTGGGTCATGAGGTCGTACAGCCAGCGCACATCCTCGAGGGTTTTGACGTCCGAATCCGCGAGCACCGCAACGAGTTCGGCGTGACCCGACGCCGAGAGCTCACCCCGTGTGGTGAGTTGGTCGAGCAGGTCGGTGAGCCCGGGTCCGCCGTCCCCGCTCGGCCGCCGCCGGCCGAGGATCTGCAGCGCACGGACGCGGTCGTGCGGTTGGGCCGAGCGCAATGCGTGCAACAGCATCAATGTCCGTTTGCCCTCCCAGAGGTCGCCCCCGATCTCCTTGCCGTACGCCTGCGGGTCGGCGCGCAGGTTCAGCAGATCGTCGGTGATCTGGAACGCGGCGCCGAGGTGTCGGCCGAGCGTCTCCAGCACCGGTAACCGGGCAGGGTCGGTCCCGGCCGCGATCGCGCCAGCCTGCAGCGGTGTGATGAACGAGTACCAGCTGGTCTTGAGCTCGACCATCTCGAGGTAGTCGTCGTCGTCGAGCCGCCAGGCGTTCGAGCGCACCCACTCGAGTTCGATCGCCTGGCCCTCGACGGTCTTTCGGGTCATGTGCGCCACGGCCCGCAGGATGCGCAGAGCGGGCCCCAGACCGACCCGTTCGACGTTGTCGAGCAGCGGCTGCAGCGACAACGAGAGCATCGCGTCGCCGACGTTGACGGCGACCGGGATGCCGTGGTCGATGTGCATGGTGGGTTTGCCCCGGCGCCACCAGGATTCGTCCTCGATGTCGTCGTGGATGAGGAACGCGTTGTGGTAGAGCTCGAGGGTGGCCGCCGTCGGCAAGATCGCGTCCAGCTGACCGCCGAGCCCCAGGCAGACCGCGATGCTCAATGCGGGACGCAGCGCCTTCCCGCCGCGGCGCGGGTAGTCGAGCAGCAGCTCGTCGAAACCGGAGCCGCTGTGTCCCGACGCGTAGAGCCGCTCGATCTCGCCGTCGCACGCCTCACGGCACAGCGCGAGGTAGTCCTCGAGAGGATTCGCCGTGGGGCTTCGTTCGGGGATGGTCGACGTCATGGCTGCTCGTCGACGATCCGCTTGACCCCGTCCTTGTCTTTGATCCGGAGGGCGAACCGGGTGCGCACAAACGCTTTGACGGTGGCTGCGCCGACTTCGCCGATGACCTCCAGGCTCGGCATGACGCTGACGGCGAGGTCGACCGGTTCCTCACCGCAGGACGCCTCTCCGGCGGCGCCGTGCGCGATGCGCTGCCGTCGGCCCAGCATGATCATGGCGATCTTTGCGGTTTTGTTCACCTTCACGTCGAGCCGCGACGAGCGGTGCAGCGAGTTGACATAGGCCGAGTCGAGTACGGCTTCGAGGGCCGAGTCACCGGTGGCCACCGTACTGAGCGCTTTGAGCCCCTCGGTGTTGGTGATCAGACACGATGGCGCTCGGAACCCTCTGTTCTCCAGTGCCGCCCGCGCATCGATCAGTGCCGATTGGACCTTGTCCGCCGATGTGCCCGTCAGCTCGAACTTCACCGCGGTGGAGTTCTTCAACGTGTCCAGCACCGTCCTGTCGACCTTCCTGGCCAGTTTCACGGTCTCGGCGATGACCTCTGCGAGAACTGAATCGGGCGTGGGAGCGCTGATCTGGGCGAGCGTCAGCTTGAACTCCTCCCGGGCCAGTCCGAGGGATAGAACGCCCGGCTTGTTGACTCTGCCGTCGCGGACATTCGTCGCCGATGGATCGCCGATGTCCCAGTGGGGTATCGCCTGCCAGGCGATACTGCTCTGCTCGAAGGTCCGCCGGATCGCGGTGTTGGCCGCGGCCAGTTGTTCGGCGCTCAGATACATGTCCGTTCCCCCTCGAGGTGAAGTGAGCTATTTGTGGGCGAGCACGATCTCCTGGCCCGGTGACATCTCCCCGTGGCTCACCGCATCGCAGTGGGCCAGGTGCAACGGGGCGATCGGATCGCCGGGCAATAACCCCCGGCAATCTTCGAAAGCGGTTCGCGCGCGGTCGGTCTCACCCGCGTCGAACAGGGCGAAGGCGCGGTCGAAAGCGGGCTGGGCCGCGCGCTTGGCCTCCCGGAGCGGTGCCGGATCGTCGTCGTAGACCTCGTAGATCGTCACCGGTCTGCGCCGGTTGACCACCATCACCCGCTCCATCCGGCGGACGTCGAACCTGTCGCGGTCGCTCAATCGGCCGTACGTGGCGTCGGAGATCAGTAGCGCCGAACCGTACCGCTTGTTGGTGCTCTCGATCCGGGCGGCGAGGTTCACCGCGTCGCCGATGATCGTCAACACCATCCGGTTCACGCCACCGACCAGTCCGACGCCCACCACACCGGTGTTGATGCCGATCCCGACCCGCAACTCCTGTGACCCGTGTGCCACCCGCTCGCGGTTGTGCTCGCGCAGCGAGTTCAGCATCGCCAGTCCCGCCCGCACCGCGTCCTCCGGGCCGGAGTCGAAGACCGCGACGATCTCGTCGCCGCGGAGGTCCTGGATCATGCCGTTGCAGGAGATGATCGGAACCTCCACCGCCCGCATGAACCCCATCGCGAGGTTGCTGGCCTCCGACACGCTCATGTCCTCGACCATCGTCGTGTAGCCCCGGATGTCGGAGATCAGCACGGTCATCTCCCGCTCGACCCGGTAGCCGCTGCGCACCCGCCGCAGATCGTCGATGTCGAGGATGCGCAGCAGTTCGTTCGGCACGAAGCGGGACTGCACGTCGATCAGCGAGCGGCGGTGTTCGTCGGCGGCCCGCAACCGGTCCTCGAGCTGGAAGTTCCACAGGGGAGCGGCCGCCTGATCGCAAAGGAACGCGACCGCATCCTCCTGCACGGCGGTGAAATCGCTGCCAGGCTCCCGGTGTTCGGCGTAGACCACCCCGATCACCCTGTCCTGCACGACGATCGGCGCCACGAGCACCGCGGTCACGCGGCGGGCGGCATCGGACCCGACGGTGAGCGGCGAGCTACTCTTCACCGCCGCGCGGACAGCGTTCCTGTCGTAGCGGATCTCGGTCCACGGCCCGTCCACGAGCGTGGTGGCTTCACCCTCTCGCACCGCGCGGACCGCGAGATCCTCCCCGCCGCCGGTGAGAAGCAGAATCCGGTCCGCACCGGTCAGATCCGCGACCGCGCCCAGCACCACGGTGGCCAACCGATCCGCCGTGCGCGCCCCCGAAAGCGCCCGCATCACATGGTGGGCCGCCGAGGGATCGACGCCGTCGGACTGCGGAGGGACCAGTTCGCGGCTCAGCAACCAGGGATGCGTGCGGGCGAGACGTGCGGCGCGCACCGTCATGCCCTGCCGCAGCCAGCGCTGATGCGCGGTGCGCAGCATGTGTTCGACCAACGACTGCCGACCGACGTCGGCGTACAGCCCGGCGGCCTCCTCGTAGGCGAGGGCGGCGATCAACGGCAACTGGTTGCGCTCGGCGAGCGTCATCGCGCGGTCGAGGTGGGTCTCCGCCTTGCGATGGTGGCCCCGGGCGCGCTCCCACACGCCGTCCAGCAGTTCATACGGTGCCGCGTAGTTGGCCGGTGCCTCGGCCGCCCACTTCCGGTGCAGTTCGAGCGCCCGGTGCACGCATTGGCGCGTCGTCCGGGCGTGCGGGGCCGCGCGGATCATGCACAGGGCCGCGATGAGATGGTCCAGTTGGAAGATCGCGGTGCCGGCCATCCCGCCGAGATGGGCGAGCATCTCTGTGGCCGCTTCGGCGCCGCCCGCGTAGTCGGCACACCAGAAGTACAGCCCCAGTTTCATCGTCGCGACGGTGCTCAGCGCCACCTCGTCGCTTTCTCGGCGTGCCGCCGCCAGCGCCTCCCGTTCGTCGTAACCGCTCTCGCCCGCGAGCAGGAACGGGTCGCCGCTGCGGCCCATCAGGTTCAGGCAGATCTGTTGCACGGCTTGGCAGAGCGCAGTGGGCACGGGCTGGGAACGGAATTCGGGGATCAGCGAACGCGCCAGCGCGTCGATCTCCGTCAGCGGCCTACCGATCCAGAACGACTGGGAAAGCAGCGCGGCCGCCAGGAATCCGGCGTACTCGTGGTCGCCCTGATCCAGTGCCTCGGTGACCGAATCACGCAGCAGCCCCAACCCCTCGCGCAGCGGGTGCCGCCAGTGCCGGATGAAGTTGAGGTAGAGGAAGACCGTCTGCGGTCGGGCCTCGAGGAATTCGTCGCGGTCGGCCAGACGCACGCCGATCTCGCCGAACCGCTGACCGCCCGCCCGGTCGCCGGTCATCACGAGCAGCAGACCAAAGCTCACCAAGCCCAGCGGTGAGCTCGAGGTGTGGCCATGCGCCAGCATCAACTCCAGTTGTCTGCGCACGATCAACGGAAAGAGGTTCGGAGCGACGATGTAGCACAGGCTCCGCATCTCGGAGAGCAGCCGCTGGATCTCGATGACGCGCGGATCCTCGCAGAGCGCCAGCGCCAGCAGCCGTTCGTCGGACCACTGGCTCATGGTGAACTTCGTGCGCACCAGCGCCGCGGCCATCCGGGGCTTACCCGCGACGGCGGGCAGGGGTTGACCGAGTTCGGCCAGGGCCCGCAGGCCGGTTTCAAGCGCTTCCTGCAGCCGGTTCTGCGCGATGCATCCTTTCAGCCGCAGATACGCCAGCCGGGTGCGGTCGGCGGGTTCGGCCAGCATGACGTCGGCTTCGTCGAGCAGGGTGTGCAGTGCCGCCACGTCCCCGACCAGCAACGCGGCGTGCGCGGCATCCAGTTGCAACCGCCGAGCCACGGGAAAAAGTGCGGCCCAACGATGTTCACCGAGCAGTTCCAGACCGTGCCTGCAGTATTCGAGCGCGAGCGGGAACGACGTCTGCGCCTTGGCTCTGCGTGCTGCGCGCTGGAGCACGTCGACGAAGCTCGCCCGCTCCTGGGCGTCGTCGAGGTCGCGGCCGCCGATGCCGAGATGCCGGGCCGCCTCGAACAACCGATCGTCGCCCTGCTGCATCAGTCGCCGGCCGATCCGCAGGTGGATCTGACGCGTGTCGTCGGCGGACAGGCCCACCCGCGCGGCTTCGGCCACCTGGTCGTGGCTGAACCGGTACCGCGCGTCGCGGCTCAATGCGTTGGCGATCCGCCGGCCACCGCTGTCGACGGCCTCGATCAGGCGTAGCTCGAGCGCCGACCAGAGTGCGTGCGCGACGACGTCGGCGGGTCGGGCGGCCGCGGCCGTCGCATCGTCGAGGTCGAACTCGCCGCCGAAGCACGTCACCGCACCCAGCACCGCACGGTCGACGGGGCGCAGTTGGCCAAGCAGGCGCCCGAGGAAGGCGGCGGTCGTCGCGGTCACCTCGATCGAGGACAGGATGCGCAGGTCCCAACACGGCGTCCCCTCGGGCCCCGAGGAGCTCAGCGCGCCGTCGCGTTGGGCGCGGTGCAGCAGCTGCCGGACCTGCAGCGGGTTGCCGCCGGTGCGGTGGTGGAATTCGCCCGCCACCTCACCCAGTTCGGGTCCCCGGCCGCACACCACGGCCAGCAGGTCCTGCAGATCCCGCAGCGTCAGCGGCGCGAGTTCGAAGGTGCGCAGGTGTGCCGACGTCAGCCCCGCCGCCGGCGGATCGAACTTCCCGGTACGAAAGCTGCCGAGCACCAGTACGTTTCGCAGCGATGTCGTCAACAGCTCCGACAGCAGCAGCAGCGTGTCCCGGTCCGCCCACTGCAGATCGTCGATCGCCAGGACGACCGGACGGAACGTCGACGTATCGGACAGCACCCGGATCACGGCACGGTGCAGCCGCCGACGGGCCTCGGCGGCGTTGAGGTCGGTGACCTTTGAGGCCTCGCCGAGGACGCGGCCGATGTCGGGTACGAGTTCACCGAGGACGCCGGACAGCGCCGACATCCCGGACGCGAGTTCGCCCCGCCAGCGGTCGCGCTCCGAGGCGGCGGTGGCGTCCATCGTGCGCACGATTGCGCCGAGGGCGTCGGCGAGTGCGGCGTACGGCGCCGGTTGGCCCTCGCGGCACCGGCCGTAGCCGAACACGCAGCCGCGCTGGCCGACCTCGGCCCCGAACGCCTGGATGAGCGTCGACTTGCCAATACCCGGTGCGGCACTGAGCAGTACGCAGGTCCCGCCCTCGCGCTCGGCGGTCTGCACCGCCTCACGCAATTCGGCGAGCTCGGGTCCGCGGCCGACCACACAGCCGTCCAGATCGACCGTCCGGGCCGTCACGACACCCGGGGCTCCGACACGGGCAGCGTTTGCCAGGCGGTGCGCCGATGAGATCGCCTGGTGACGCGCATGGTCCATCCTTCCGCCGAACAGGGCAGGTCATCATCGTATTGACCGGCTCGTCAACCCGCAGCAGGGATGGTGGAACGCCGGCACCCGTATTTGCGACGTCAATGAATCGGTACGGCGTCAGCTAAGCGTGGAACCAAATCGTCGGTTGTGGCGTTCGTCACGGCATGACCCGACCTGACGCAGCTTCCCTCAATGACTTCAACAAGGCCATCGTCGAGGAGTTCCGGAGCAATGGCGGCGTGGTGGGTGGACCCTTCGAGGGCGCCACCCTGCTGCTGTTGCACACCGTGGGCGCCAAGACCGGCGCAGCGCGGTTGTCGCCGCTGGCGTATCTGACCATCGACGGGAAGATGTTGATCATCGGCTCGTATGCGGGGGCGCCCAAGGACCCGGCATGGGTGCACAACCTGCGGGCGCTGCCCAAGGCGCACATCGAGGTGGGGACCGAGGCCTACGACGTCGACGTCCGCGAATTGCCGCGCGAGGAACGCGACGAGCTCTACCCGAAGATCGTGGAGATCGCGCCGACTTTCGGTCAGTACCAGGCCAATACGGACCGGATCATCCCGCTGTTCGAACTCACTCGCGTCTGACGGGCGCGGATTCGAGCTTCCCCCTTCACTATATGGCCGGACAGGGGGCTTGCGGCAAGGCCCCTGACCTGCTGCACAATCGCCGTCCAGCTACTACGGACGGGGGTTGAGCGTGACCAAACCTTTCGAGGTGCACGAGTCGGGGGCGTACCTGCACGGCACGAAGGCGGACCTGGCGGTGGGGGATCTGCTGGTGCCGGGGCGGCCTTCGAACTACGAGGACGGCCGCGTCTCCAACCACGTCTACGTGACCCAGACGCTCGACGCCGCGGTGTGGGGCGCCGAGCTCGCCCGCGGCGACGGTCCCGGCCGCGTCTATCTCGTCGAACCGCAGGGCGCGCTCGAGGACGATCCGAACGTGACGGACAAGAAGCTGCCCGGCAACCCCACCCGGTCCTACCGCACCCGCGAACCGGTGCGCGTGGTCGGCGAACTCACCGACTGGGTCGGCCACACGCCCGAGCAACTGCAGGCGATGCTCGACGCCCTGGCCGACCTCCGCCGCCAGGGACTGGCCGTCATTTACGACTGAGTGCGATTTTGGTGCAGTTGGTTGCGCTGGGTGCAACGAACTACGCCGAAATCCCTACAGCCGCTCGATGATCGTCGCGTTGGCCATCCCGCCCGCCTCGCACATGGTCTGCAACCCGTAGCGGCCGCCGCGCTGTTCGAGGGCGTTGACGAGCGTGGTCATGATCCGCACGCCGCTGGCGCCCAGCGGGTGTCCGATCGCGATGGCGCCGCCGTTGACGTTGGTCTTGGCCAGGTCGGCGCCCGTGTCACGAGCCCAGGCGAGGACGACCGGTGCGAACGCCTCGTTGACCTCGAACAGGTCGATGTCGGCGAGGGTGAGGCCGGCCCGGGTCAGCACCTTCTCGGTCGCGGGGATGACGCCGGTCAGCATGTAGAGCGGGTCGGAGCCGACCGCGGTCGCGGTGTGGATCCGCGCCAGGGGTCGCAGGCCCAACCGGCGGGCGGCCTCGGTGGTGGTGATCAGCACCGCGGCGCTGCCGTCGGACAGCGGCGACGAGTTGCCCGCGGTGATCTCCCACTTGATCTGGGGGAAACGCTGTTCGTAGGCGGGGTTGTAGAACGCCGGCTTCAGTCCGGCCAGCGTCTCGACGCCGGTGCCGGGACGGATGATCTCGTCGGTGGTCAACCCGGCGATCGGCGCCAATTCGTTGTCGAACGCCCCCGCCTTGGTCGCCGCGGCGGCCCTCTCGTGGCTGGCCGCCGAGAACTCGTCGAGCTGGGTGCGTGACAGCCCCCACTTGGCCGCGATCAACTCGGCCGAGATGCCCTGAGGGACAAGACCTTCGGGGTAGCGGCGGGTGAAGTCGTCGCCGAACGGGTTGCTGCCGGGCAGCACCGAGGAGCCCATCGGCACGCGGCTCATCGACTCCACACCCGCGGCGATCACGATGTCATAGGCGCCGGCGACCACACCCTGGGCGGCGAAACTGATGGCCTGCTGGCTGCTGCCGCACTGGCGGTCGACGGTGGTGCCGGGGACCGATTCCGGGAACCCCGCGCCGAGCAACGCGTTGCGGGCGATGTTGACGGCCTGGTCGCCGACCTGGGTGACGGCGCCCGCGATGACGTCGTCGACCTGTGCCGGATCGATTCCGGTCCGCGCGACGAGTTCGCGAAGGCTGTGGGCGAGCAGGTCGGCGGGCAACACGTCGTGGAGTGCGCCTCCGGGTTTGCCCTTGCCGATCGGCGTCCGGACCGCTCCGACGATGACGGCGTCGCGTCCTGTGTATCCGCTCATGTCCACTCCACTCTGAGTACGGTTGTGACTACCTAGACGTGTGTACCACCTAGGTATAGTGAGAACAACTCAGCGATGAGGAGAATTCCGTGTCCGTGCTGCAAGGGCCGCTGGCCGACCGCGACGCCTGGTCGGCGGTGGGACAGTGCCCGATCGAGAAGACGATGGCGCTGCTGGGCACCAAGACGACGATGCTGCTGATGCGCGAGGCCTTCTACGGCACCACCCGCTTCGACGACTTCTGGCGCCGGGTGGGGGTGACCAAGGCGGCCGCGGCGGCACGGCTGGCCGAACTCGTCGAGGCCGGCCTGCTCGAACGCAGGCCCTACCAGGAACCCGGTCAGCGCCGCCGGGACGAATACGTGCTCACCGACGCCGGACGCGATTTCATGCCGGTGGTCTGGGCGCTGTTCGAATGGGGCCGCCGCCACATCGACGACAGCCGGTTGCGACTGACCCACCTCGACTGCGGTGAGGAGGCGACCGTGGAGATCCGCTGCGGGGCGGGCCACGAGGTGCCGGTCGACGAACTCGGGGTGCGCCTGGTTGGACGCCGAACCGGAGCCAGTCGGCCCGAGATGCCCTGAGAGCGGCCGTCCGGGCGCTACTCTCGGCCGGTGCTGCATCTGCGGGTCATCGCGCCGGAGGAGTTGCGCGACCCGGTGCTCGAGGTGCTCCGCTCGGAGGTCGGGGTGGCGAACATCCTGCTCTACGCGGGCGTCTCGCTGGATCCGGCCGGTGACGAGATCACCGCCGACATCGCCCGCGAATGCGCCAACGACGTCATCAGGCGGCTCAAGGAACTCGAGGTGCACCACCGCGGTGCGATCACCCTCGAGATCCTCGACACCGTGCTCTCCACCCGCGCGCACCGCGCCGAGGATGCCGCCGAGGGCGATCCGGCCGACGCCGTCATCTGGGACGAATTGATCGGGCGCACAAGGGAAGAGGCGACGCTCAGCGTCACCTTCATCATGTTCCTCACCCTGGCCTGCCTGCTCACCGCGGTCGGCGTGGTCACCGACTCCACCGTGACGGTCGTCGGCGCGATGGTGCTCGGTCCGGAGTTCGGGCCGCTGGCCGCGCTCGCCGTCGCACTCGTCCAACGCCGACGCAGCCTGGCCCGGCGCGCAACCCTGGCGCTGCTCGTCGGATTCCCGATCGCGATGGGGATCACCGCACTGTGCACGATGGCCGCAGAGGCGGTCGGCTGGTTGACGGTGGACTCCGTATCCCACGTCGACGAGGTCGACTTCATCTTCCGGGTCGGGCCGCTGTCGTTCGTGGTGGCGCTGCTGGCCGGGGCGGCGGGCATGCTGTCGCTGGTGTCGGCGCGGGCGACGGGTCTGGTGGGGGTGTTCATTTCGGTGTACACCGTCACCGCGGCCGGATTCGCCGTCGTCGCGGCCACCGTCGGGCAGTGGGACGTGGCGGCGAAATCGGCGCTGCAGCTGCTGGTCAACCTCGTCGGCATCGTGGTGGCCGGGGTGCTGGTGCTGGTGCTGCGGCCCAAGGGGACGCTCATCCCGCGGGTGGCGCAGACCTGACCGCGGCGGGCATGCGCACCCCGACACGGTGTGATGGGATCAGCGGATGGGCATCAAGGTGGCGCTGGAGCACCGCACCAGCTACACGTTCGACCGGCTCGTCGAGGTGCATCCGCACGTCATCCGGCTGCGTCCGGCCCCGCACTCGCGCACCCCGATCGAGGCCTACTCGCTGACCGTCGAACCCGACGACCACTTCATCAACTGGCAGCAGGACGCGTTCGGCAACTTCGTTGCCCGCGTGGTGTTCCCGAACCGCGCCCGGCAGCTGACGATCACCGTCGGCCTGATCGCCGACCTCAAGGTGATCAACCCGTTCGACTTCTTCATCGAGGATTACGCCGAACGCATCGGCTTCCAGTACCCGCAGGCGCTCGCCGAAGACCTCAAGCCGTACCTGAAACCCGTCGACGACGACGGAGACGGCTCTGGGCCCGGCGAACTGGTCCAGCGGTGGGTCAAGGACTTCACCGTCGCACCCGGCACCGGCACGATCGAGTTCCTGGTCGCCCTCAACCGCGCGATCAACAACGACGTCGCCTACAGCCTGCGGCTGGAACCGGGGGTGCACACGCCCGAGCACACGCTGCGCTCCGGCATCGGATCGTGCCGGGACTCAGCCTGGCTGCTGGTGTCGATCCTGCGCGAACTCGGCTTGGCCGCCCGCTTCGTCTCCGGCTACCTCGTCCAACTCACCTCCGACGTCAAGGCGCTCGACGGCCCATCCGGACCCACCGCCGACTTCACCGATCTGCACGCCTGGACCGAGGTCTACATACCGGGCGCCGGCTGGATCGGCCTGGACCCCACCTCCGGACTGTTCGCCGGAGAAGGCCACATCCCGCTCTCGGCGACCCCGCACCCCGAGTCCGCCGCCCCGATCACCGGCGCCACCGAACCGTGCGAGACCACCCTCGATTTCGCCAACGTCGTCACCCGGGTCCACGAGGACCCGCGCGTCACCCTGCCCTACACCGACGCCGCGTGGGCGGCGATCTGCGCACTGGGGGACCGGGTCGACGACCGGATGGCGCGCGCCGACGTCCGCCTCACCGTCGGCGGCGAACCGACCTTCGTCTCCGTCGACAACCGCACCGACCCCGAGTGGACCACCGCCGCCGACGGCCCGCACAAACGGGAACGGGCCTCCGCGCTGGCCGCCCGGCTCAAGGACGTGTGGGCGCCGCAGGGGCTGGTGCAGCCCAGCCAGGGCAAGTGGTACCCCGGAGAACCGTTGCCGCGCTGGCAGATCGGGGTGTACTGGCGGGCCGACGGCGCACCGCTGTGGAGCGACGCCACACTGCTGGCCGACCCGTGGGCGACCGGCGGCACAGCCGCCGACGCCGTGGATTCCGACGCCGCCCGCCGCCTGCTCGACGCGATCGCGGCCGGGCTCGGGTTGCCCGCCACCCAGGTCCGGCCCGCCTTCGAGGACCCGCTGAGCCGGCTGGCCACCGCGGTCCGGCAGCCCGCTGGACCGGCTGTCGCCGCCGCAGACGATCTCGCCGACGACACCGCGGCGGCGCGCGCGGCGCTGCTGACCCGGCTCGACCAGGGCGTCACCGACCCCGCCGCCCACGTGCTGCCGCTGCACCGCCGCGACGACGACTCCGGCTGGGCCAGCGCCGACTGGCGGCTGCGCCGCGGTCGCATCGTGCTGCTCGACGGCGATTCGCCCGCCGGTCTGCGGCTGCCGCTCGACGCGATCAGCTGGCAGCCACCCCGACCCACCTATCCCGCCGACCCGCTGGCCCGCCGCGGAACGCTCGCCGACCCCACCGGCGAACCCGACGCCGTGGTCGAGGACGACGACACCGGGCCCACGACGGCGCTCGTTTCGGAGGTCCGGGACGGGGTGCTCTACGTCTTCCTGCCCCCGACCGAGGACCTCGACCACTTCGTCGACCTCGTCGGCCGGGTGGAGGCCGCGGCCGCGCACGTCGGCTGCCCGCTGGTCGTCGAGGGCTACCCGCCGCCCACCGACCCCCGGCTGGGCTGGGTCACCGTCACCCCCGACCCCGGCGTCATCGAGGTCAACGTCGCCCCGACGGGCGGTTTCGCCGACCAGCGTGCGCAACTGGAGACGCTCTACGAACAGGCCAGGCTCGCCCGGTTGACCACCGAGCAGTTCGACGTCGACGGCACCCACGGCGGCACCGGCGGCGGCAACCACATCACCCTCGGCGGACCCACACCCGCCGACTCGCCGCTGCTGCGCCGCCCCGACCTGCTGGTGTCGATGCTCACCTACTGGCAGCGCCATCCCGCGCTGTCGTACCTGTTCGCCGGGCGGTTCGTCGGCACCACCTCGCAGGCGCCACGGGTCGACGAGGGCCGCGCGGAGGCGCTCTACGAACTCGAGATCGCCTTCGCCGAGATCGACCGGCTCTGCGGCGCGGGCGGACGCAAGGCGTGGGTGACCGACCGGGCGCTGCGCCACCTGCTGACCGACATCACCGGCAACACCCACCGCGCCGAATTCTGCATCGACAAGCTGTACAGCCCCGACAGCGCGCGCGGCCGGCTCGGGCTGCTGGAACTGCGCGGCTTCGAGATGCCGCCGCACTTCCAGATGGCGATGGTGCAGTCGCTGCTGGTGCGTGCGCTGGTGGCGTGGTTCTGGGACCAACCCCTGCGCGCCCCGCTGATCCGGCACGGCGCCAACCTGCACGGCCGATACCTGTTGCCACACTTCCTCATCCACGACATCGCCGACGTCGCCGCTGACCTGCGCGCCAACGGGATCGCGTTCGACACCAGCTGGCTCGACCCGTTCACCGAGTTCCGCTTCCCCCGCATCGGCGCCGCGGTCCTCGACGGCGTGGAGATCGAACTGCGCGGCGCGATCGAACCGTGGAACGTGCTGGGGGAGCAGGCCACCGCGAGCGGCACCGCCCGCTACGTCGACTCCTCGATCGAGCGGCTGCAGGTGCGGTTGACCGGCGCCGACCGCAACCGCTACCTCGTCACCTGCAACGGGCACCCGATCCCGCTGTTGGCGACCGACAACCCCGACATCCAGGTCGGCGGGGTGCGCTATCGCGCGTGGCAGCCGCCGAGCGCACTGCACCCCACCATCACCGTCGACGGCCCGCTGCGCTTCGAACTCGTCGACACGGCCGCGGAGGTGTCCCGCGGCGGATGCACCTACCACGTCTCCCACCCCGGCGGCCGGTCCTACGACACCCCACCGGTCAACGCCGTGGAGGCCGAATCGCGCCGTGGCCGTCGCTTCGAGTCCACCGGATTCACCGCGGGCCGCATCGACCTGTCGGCGCTGCGCGAGAAGCAGGCCCGCCAGTCGACCGATGTGGGCGCGCCGGGCATCCTCGACCTGCGTCGGGTGCGTACCGTGCTGCGGTGATGGTCTTGTCTGCTCAGGGTCCGTCCGGGCCCGCACCCGCCGACGTCGACGGCGTCGTCGCCGGCTACCGTGCCGCGCGCGCTCAGCAGGTGCTGTTCGACGTGCGCGACGGGTACGACGAGTTCGTCGACGCCGCAGGCGACATCAGACCGGCGTGGCGCGAACTGGCGCAGTGCGTCGTCGAACGCGGCCGCGGCGGGCTCGACCAGCTGCAGGAGGTGGTGGCGAGCCTCGTCGACAACGACGGCATCACCTACCTCCACGTCGACGAGGACGGGGAGACCGTCCCCGGTCCGTGGCGCCTCGACGGGCTGCCGCTGATCCTGTCCGCCGACGACTGGGACCACCTGGAATCCGGCCTGGTGCAACGCTCCCGGCTGCTGGACGCGGTGTTGACCGACCTGTACGGCGAGCAGCGGTCGATCACCAGCGGAGTGCTGCCGGCGCAGCTGGTGTTCGCCCACCCCGGCTATGTGCGCGCCGCCCGCGGCATCGCGATCCCCGGCCGCCGCCAGCTGTTCCTGCACGGCTGCGATGTCAGCCGCACCGAGGACGGGTCGTTCGCGGTGAACGCCGACTGGACCCAGGCACCCTCGGGGGCCGGGTTCGCGATGGCCGACCGCCGGGTCGTCGCCCACGCGATCCCCGAACTGTACGAGCAGCTCCGGCCGCGCCCGGCGTCACCGTGGGCCCAAGCGCTGCGCCTGGCGCTGATCGACGCCGCGCCCGCGGCGGCCGAGGAACCCGTCGTCGTGGTGCTCAGCCCGGGCATCCACTCCGCGACCGCGTTCGACCAGGCGTACCTGGCCGGCATGCTCGGGTTCCCACTGGTGGAGAGCCCCGATCTGGTGGTGCGCGACGGCAAGCTGTGGATGCGCTCGCTGGGCACGCTCAAACGCGTCGACGTCGTGCTGCGGCGGGTGGACGCCGACTACGCCGATCCGCTCGACCTGCGTGCGGACTCCCGGCTCGGCGTGGTCGGGCTGGTCGAGGCGCAGCGGCGCGGCGCGGTCACCGTCGTCAACACCTTGGGCAGCGGCATCCTGGAGAGCCCCGGTCTGCAGCGCTTCCTGCCCGAAGTCGCCGAAGAACTGCTGGGGGAGACACCGCTGCTGGCGACCGCACCGGTCTACTGGGGCGGTATCGACCTGGAACGCTCACACCTGCTGAGCAACGTCGCCTCGCTGGTTTTTACCCCGGTGACCGGTGGGGAGTCCGTCGTCGGCTCCGCGCTGTCCCGGGCCCAGCGCGACGAGATGGCCGCACGGATCGACGCCGCGCCGTGGCAGTGGATCGGCCGGGAACTGCCGCAGTTCTCGTCGGCGCCGACCGTGCACCGCGACGACGGCCTGTCGGCGGCGAGTGTCGGAATGCGGTTGTTCACCGTCGCCCAGCGCGGCGGCTACGCCCCGATGATCGGCGGGCTCGGCTACCTGCTGGCCCCGGGCAACGCCGCCTACAAGTTGAGAACCATTGCGGCCAAGGATGTCTGGATCCGCAGCCCGGCACGCGTCACCGCCGAGCGCACCACGGGCGTCGAACCCGACATCGCCGCGCCCGTCACCGCGAGCCCCACCCGCGAGGTCACCTCCCCGCGCGTGTTGTCGGACCTGTTCTGGTTGGGCCGCTACGCCGAACGCGCCGAGTACACCGCACGACTGCTCACCGTGACCCGGGAGCGCTACCACGAGTACCGGTACCGGCAGGAGGTGGACGGCAGTGCGTGCGTTCCGGTGCTACTCACCGCCATCGGGAAACTCACCGGCACCGACACCGGGGCGCGCGGCGACCAGGCGGAGATGATTGCGACCGCGCCGACCACCCTGTGGGCGCTGACCGCCGACCGGCACCGCCCCGGATCGCTCGCCCAATCGGTCGAACGGCTCGGGCTGGCGGCCCGCTCGGTGCGCGACCAGATGTCCAACGACACCTGGATGGTGCTCGCCGCCGTCGAACGCGCCGTGCTCCGATCCTCGTCGGCGCCACCGGAATCCAAGACCGAGGGCGACGCCTACTTGGCGTCCGCGCACAGCGCCACCCTGGCGGGGATGCTGGCGCTGTCCGGGGTGGCCGCCGAATCCATGATCCGCGATGCCGGCTGGACGATGATGGACATCGGCAAACGCATCGAACGCGGACTGGGGCTGGTCGGGCTGCTGCGGGCCACGTTGGTCGACGTGCGCAGCCGCGGCGCCGAGCAGACGATCACCGAATCCACCCTGGTGGCCTGCGAGTCGTCGGTGATCTACCGGCGCCGGATGCTCGGCACCGTGCGGGTGTCCGCCGTGGCCGACCTGCTGCTGTTCGACGCCGAGAACCCCCGCTCGCTGGCCTACCAGTTCGACCGCCTGCGCGACGGTCTGCGCGCACTTCCGGGTTCGTCGGGTTCCTCACGCCCGCAACGTCTTGTCGACGACCTCGCCACCCGGTTGCGCCGCGTCGACCCCGCCGACCTCGAGGACGTCACCGCCGACGGCAGGCGAGCCGAACTGGCCGACCTGCTCGACGCCGTCCAGCGGGACCTGCGCGCGCTGTCGGGGGTCATCACGACGACGCACCTCTCGCTGCCCGGCGGGATGCAGCCGCTGTGGGGGCCCGCCGAACGCCGGGTGCTGCCGTGAAAGCGACCCGTACGTACCGCATCATCCACCGCACCGTCTACACCTACTCCGACGTGGTGACCAGCTCCTACGGCCGCGGCTTCCTCACCCCGCGCGACTCCGACCGGCAGCGGTGCCTGACCCACGAGCTGACCATCGATCCCGAACCCGCCGACAGCTCCACCAGCCGCGACGCCTACGGCAACGCGAGCTCGTACTTTCACGTCACCGACCGTCACCGGGTGCTCAGCATCACCAGCAGTTCGGTCGTCGAGGTCGATCCGCCACCGGAGTCGCTCTACAGCGGCGGATCCGCCCGGGCGCCGTGGGAATTGGCCCGGCCGGTCGGAGCCGACGGCGCACTGGCCACCGAATTCACCCTCGACCTCAGTCCGCCGGAGATCACCGCGGCCGTACGTGATTACGCCGCACCGAGTTTCACCCCCGGCCGGCCGCTGATCGAGGTGCTGCACGACCTGAACACGCGGATCAACCGCGACTTCACCTACCGGTCCGGGTCCACCACGGTGTCGACCAAGGTCAACGAGGTTTTGACGGCGCGCGAGGGGGTATGTCAGGACTTCGCTCGGCTGGCGATCGCCTGCCTGCGCGCGAACGGTCTGGCCGCCAGCTATGTCTCGGGTTACCTGGCGACGGACCCTCCCCCCGGAAAGGAACGCATGGTCGGCATCGATGCGACGCACGCCTGGGCTTCGGTGTGGACACCCCAGAACCAGTGGCTCGGGCTGGATCCCACCAACGCCGCACTGGAGGACGAACGCTACGTCGTGGTGGGCGTCGGCCGCGACTACGCCGACGTGCCACCGCTGCGGGGGATCATCTACACCGACTCCGAGAGCAGCAAGATCGAGGTGTCCGTCGACGTGGCGCCGCTGGACGGGTGTGCGCGCTGATGCGGGACTTCAACTGCCCGAACTGCGGCCAGCGGTTGGCGTTCGAGAACTCGGTGTGCCTCAATTGCGGCAGTGCACTGGGGTTCTCGGTCGACGACATGGCGCTGCTGGTGATCGCGCCGCCGAAGGAGAGTGAACACGCGGGCGCGGTGTCCGAACGCCAGTACCAGTTGTGCGCGAACATGCATCTCGCCGAGTGCAACTGGCTGGTCGAGACGGGACCGATCGCTCGGCTGTGCCAGGCGTGCGCGCTGACCCGCACTCGGCCCAACGACGCCGACACCAAGGCGCTCGCCGCCTTCGCCGTCGCCGAGCGCGCCAAGCGCAGGCTCATCGCCGAACTGCACGAACTCAAGCTGCCGATCGTGGGTCGCGACGAGGACCCCGACTACGGTCTGGCCTTCGACCTGCTCTCCAGTGAGAACGAGAAGGTGTTCACCGGACACGCCAACGGCGTGATCACCCTCGACCTCGCTGAGGGCGACGACGTCCACCGCGAACAGCTGCGCGTTGCGATGGACGAGCCGTACCGGACGCTGCTCGGGCACTTCCGCCACGAGATCGGGCACTACTACTTCTACCGCCTCATCGGGCCGTCGCCGGCTTACCTCGAGACCTTCAACGAATTGTTCGGCGACCCGGACCTCGACTACCAGGAGGCGCTGGACCGCCACTACAGCGAGGGTGCGCCGGCGGGGTGGGAGGAGAACTACGTGTCCTCCTACGCCACCATGCACCCCGCGGAGGACTGGGCCGAGACGTTCGCCCACTACCTGCACATCCGCGACACGCTCGACACCGCCGCGGCGTTCGGATTCGCCCCTGCGGGAGCGACTTTCGAGCGTCGCGTACTCGGCCCGAGCGGGTTCGACACGATCATCGAGATGTGGCTGCCGCTGTCGTGGGCGCAGAACATGATCAACCGGTCGATGGGCAAGGACGATCTGTACCCCTTCGTGCTCCCGCCGCCGGTGCTCGAGAAGATGCGGTTCATCCACAACGTCATCGACGAGGTGACCGCCGACCCCACCAAACTGGCGAGCGCGTCGTCGCAGCAGCACCAGCAGGGGCAGTGAGCAACACGCGGGGCTGACGTTCGGCCGCGAACGCCGTCGCCGTCCCTACGATCACCCGGTGACCGATCGCTACGGCCGCGACGTACTGGCCCGCAACCCGCATGCGCCCCAACGCGCGCGTTCTGTCGAACAGCCCGTCGAGGCGGGCATGGTGGTGGAGGACGCCCAGTCCGGCTACGTCGGTGCGGTGGTGCGCGTCGAGAAGGGCCGCGTCGAACTCGAGGACCGCAACGGCCGCGTCCGGGTCTTCCCGCTGGGTCCGGGCTTCCTGCTGGAGGGCAAACCCGTCATCCTGACCCCGCCGCGGCAGGCTCCCGGCCCGGCCGCCCGCACCGCCTCGGGTTCGGTCGCGGTGGCCGGCGTCCGCGCGAAGGTGGCGCTGGCCAGCCGGATCTACGTCGAGGGCCGCCACGACGCCGAACTCGTCGAACAGGTCTGGGGTGAGGATCTGCGCATCGAGGGCGTGGTGGTCGAGTACCTCGGGGGTGTCGACGACCTCGCCGCGATCGTCGAGGAGTTCCAGCCCGGACCCGGCCGCCGGCTGGGCGTGCTCGTCGACCATCTCGTCGCCGGCTCCAAGGAGTCCCGCATCGCCGAGGCCGTCGCGCGCGGCCGCTTCGGGGCGCACACGCTGGTGGTCGGCCACCCCTACATCGACATCTGGGAGGCGGTGAAACCCGCCCGCCTCGGGATCGCGGCATGGCCGCGGGTGCCGCGCGGCACGGACTGGAAACACGGGGTGTGCGCGGCGCTGGGCTGGCCGCACGCGGACCAGGCCGACATCGCACGGGCATGGCAGCACATCCGCGGCCGCGTCCGGAACTGGACGGATCTGGAGCCCGAGCTCATCGGCCGGGTCGAGGAGCTCATCGATTTCGTGACGGCGCCCGCGTCGCCGTGACGTGGTAAGCACAAGACGTGTCCGACTCGCTGTTCGATCTGCCGGGTGAGGGGCCCGGTCCGGGGACGGGTCCGGTGGCAGGCGCACCCGCGACGGCGCCGCTGGCGGTGCGGATGCGCCCCGCCGGCCTCGACGAGGTGGTCGGCCAGGAGCACCTGCTCAAACCGAATTCACCGCTGCGCCGTCTGGTGGAGGGCTCCGGCGCCGCGTCGGTGATCCTCTACGGTCCGCCGGGAACCGGGAAGACCACGCTGGCCTCGCTGATCTCCCATGCGACCGGCCGCCGGTTCGAGGCGCTCTCGGCGCTGTCGGCGGGGGTCAAAGAGGTGCGGGCGGTGATCGAGACCGCCCGCCAAGGCCTGCTGCGCGGACAGCAGACCGTGCTGTTCATCGACGAGGTGCACCGGTTTTCCAAGACCCAGCAGGACGCGCTGTTGGCCGCGGTCGAGAACCGGGTCGTGCTGCTGGTGGCGGCGACCACGGAGAACCCGTCGTTCTCGGTGGTGGCGCCGCTGCTGTCGCGCTCGCTGATCCTGCAGCTGCAGCCGTTGACCCCGGAGAGCATCGCCGAGGTGGTCCGGCGCGCGGTCGCCGATCCGCGCGGGCTGGGCGGCAGCGTCGAGGTCGGCGACGACGCCGTCGACCTGATCGTCCAGCTCTCCGCCGGTGATGCCCGCCGCGCGCTGACCGCGCTCGAGGTCGCCGCCGAATCCGCCGAGGCGGCCGGTGGCGCGGTGACGGTCGACATCGTCGAGCAGTCACTGGACAAGGCCGCGGTGCGCTACGACCGCGACGGCGACCAGCACTACGACGTCGTCAGCGCGTTCATCAAATCGGTCCGCGGCTCGGACGTGGACGCGGCACTGCACTACCTGGCGCGGATGCTGGTCGCGGGGGAGGACCCGCGCTTCATCGCGCGCCGGCTGATGATCCTGGCGAGTGAGGACATCGGGATGGCCGATCCGACCGCACTGCCGACCGCGGTCGCGGCCGCGCAGACCGTCCAGCTGATCGGGATGCCCGAGGCCCAGCTGACGCTGGCGCACGCCACCGTCCACCTGGCCACG
Source organism: Mycobacterium sp. GA-2829 (assembly GCF_001499965.1). Taxonomy (GTDB): domain Bacteria; phylum Actinomycetota; class Actinomycetes; order Mycobacteriales; family Mycobacteriaceae; genus Mycobacterium. Next base: position 52,861 of record NZ_LQIT01000020.1, on the reverse strand, counting down.
GCCGCGAAGTCCAACGCCGTCACCACCGCGCTGGGTGCGGCGATGAACGACGTCCGCAACGGTAAGGCCGGTCAGGTGCCCGCGCACCTGCGCGACGGCCACTACTCCGGGGCGGCGAAACTCGGCAACGCCGTCGGCTACGTCTACGCCCACGACCATCCCGATGGTGTTGTGCCGCAACAGTATCCGCCCGACGAGCTGGTCGGTGTGGACTACTACCGGCCGACCGGGCGGGGCGTTGAACGCGAGATCGGCGGCCGCCTCGAGCGGTTGCGCGCGATCATCCGCAAGCGACGCTGACCGGGTCTTGACACCCCACGGCGCTCCGGCCTACCGTCGTAGTCAACAAAAGTGTTGATCAAGGATATAGTTGACTAATGGGCAGTGGTGAGGTCGACGACGGGCTCGACCGGGCGTTCATGGCGCTGGCCGACCCGGTGCGGCGGGCCATCGTCGCGCGGCTCAGCCGCGGCCCGGCCACCGTCAACGAACTGGCCGAACCGTTCGACATCACCAAACAGGCGGTGTCGCGGCACATCGCGGTGCTCGAACAGGCCGGACTGGTGACCCGCACCCGCGACGCGCAGCGCAGGCCGGTGCACCTCGACGCCGCCGCCCTCGAACGGCTGACCGGATGGATCGACCGCTACCGCCTCGACGCCGAACGCAACTACCGCCGACTGGACGCCCTGCTGGCACGGGGCACCGACACGAAGGGATCATCATGACCAACGCACTCGACCTCGTCGCACCGGTGGACACACTGGCCATGGACTTCACCCGCGAGTTCGACGCACCCGTCGCCGCGCTGTTCCGTGCGCATGCCGAACCCGACCTGGTGCGCCAGTGGCTCGGACCGCGCGGCCTCGACATGTCCATCGAGCACTGGGATTTCCGCACCGGTGGCGGCTACCGCTACGTGCACTCCGACGCCGGCGGCAGCTATACGTTCCGCGGCGTCTTCCACACCGTGCGTGACGATCTGGTGATCCAGACCTTCGAATTCGAGGGCGCTCCGGACATGGTCAACATCGAGTACCTGTGGTTCGAGGCGGTGGGGGACCGGCGCAGCAGGCTGCGAGGCCGGTCGATCTGCCCGAACACCGAAGCGCGCGACGGACTGCTGTCCTCGGGGATGGAACGCGGGATGACCGAGGGTTACGAACGCCTCGACGCGCTGCTGCCGTCGCTGTGACGCGGCGATTTGTGCACGGTTTCGCGCGCTCACCGCTCGAAATCGTGCACAAATCGCTCGGAGTTCACACAGCGTTCCCCCATCCGCGACACAGCCGAGTCGCCATTCCTGACAACCGCAGCGTTGGCATTGTCAGAAAGTACGCAATTTCCCAGAAAACGTCCTCTGAACTGCTGTTATACACTTCTCGCTGACGTATTTCCCGCCATTGTCCGGTATTTCACGAACGCGGACATCCGGGTATGCGACGCGCTTGATCTCCGTTACACCGCGCATGACCGATAACGCAGTTCTCACCCCCTTGAACACCGCCGCCACCGCCCACCTCGGTGCTCCCCGCATCGCGGGCACGGCGACGGCGTTCACCACCAACCGACACACGCAGGACGAGGTGGCCCAGGCCCTCACCGAGTTCGCCGACCCCGCCTTCGCCCGCTTCGCGCGCACCAGTGGCGTCGAATACCGCAACCTCGCACTGCCTTTGGACCGCTATCCCAAACTGAGCGGTTTCACCGAGGCCAACGCCGCCTACGCCGAGGTCGCGATCGAACTCGGCGAGCGCGCCGTCCGATCGGCGCTCGACGCCGCCCACCTGCAACCCGACCAGGTCGACGCCATCGTGGCGGTGTCGAGCACCGGCGTGGCCGTGCCCACCATCGACGCCACCATCTGCTCGCACCTCGGGTTCCGACCCGACGTCAAACGCATCCCACTGTTCGGCCTCGGCTGCGTCGCGGGCGCCGCAGGGATGTCCCGCGTGCACGACTATCTGCGCGGCTACCCCGACCACGTCGCCGTCCTGCTCTCGGTGGAGTTGTGTTCGCTGACACTGCAGCGCGACGACACGTCGATCCCGGCGCTGATCGGACTGTGCCTGTTCGGGGACGGCGCGGCCGCGGTGGTCGCCACCGGCGCGCAACACCAACTGGCACAGGGCGGTTCGACCCCACGGGTGCTCGCCACCCGGAGCCGGCTCTTTCCGGGCACCGCCGACGTGATGGGCTGGAACGTCCGGTCCAGCGGATTCCAGCTCGTGATGTCGCGGGACGTGCCCGTGATGGCCGAACACCACCTCGGGCCGGAAGTCGACCGCTTCCTCGCCGACCAGGGTCTGACCAGAGCCGACATCTCGACATGGGTCTGCCACCCGGGTGGTCCCAAGGTGCTCGAGGCGATCCACGAAGCGGTCGGTATGCCCGCGTCGGCGTTGCGCCACAGCTGGGACTCCATGCGGGACAACGGCAACATCTCATCGGCATCGGTGCTCGACGTGCTCAACCGCACCGTCGCTCAGCCACCCACCCCCGGATCGCTCGGCGTCATGCTGGCGATGGGTCCCGGGTTCAGCTTCGAACTGCTGCTGCTGAGCTGGTGATCCCCGTGTACTACCTCTTCATCCTCGCGATCGGCGTCGAGCGGCTGATCGAACTCGTCGTCGCCCGCCGCAACGCGCGATGGTCGTTCGCCAACGGCGGCAGAGAATTCGGGCAACGGCACTATCCGGTCATCGTGACCATGCACACCCTGCTGCTGGTGTCGTGCATCGCCGAGGTGTGGTGGGCGCACCGGCCGTTCATCCCGTGGCTCGGCTGGGCGATGGTCGGCGTCGTGGTCGCCAGCACCGTCGTGCGTTGGTGGTGTGTGTCCATACTCGGCAAGCGCTGGAACCCGCGGCTCATCGTGATCCCCGGTGTCACCCCGGTTCAACGGGGGCCCTACCGCTGGATTCACCACCCCAACTACACCGCGGTGGCCGCTGAGGTGGCAGCACTGCCGCTGGTCCACTCGGCGTGGATCACCGCGATCGTCTTCACCGTCGCCAACGCACTGGTCCTCCGGGTGCGGATCCGGGCCGAGAACGTCGCGCTGGGGTATGTGAACCGACCGGTAGGCCAGCACGTGCGTACGTGATGAGGGACGATGGCGTCGTGCCCGAGCGCGGCGTACTTGCCCGCCTCGCCACCGTGGCGATCGCCGCACCGCGGCGGATCATCGCGGTGGCGATGCTGGTCGCGGTGGCCGCCGCGATCTTCGGCATCCCGGTCGCGGGTAAGCTCTCCGCCGGCGGCTTCGACGATCCGGCCAGCGAATCCTCCCGCGCCGCAGCACTGCTCGCGCAGCGGTTCGACCGGGGCGACCTCGAGTTGCTGTTCACCGTCACCTCCCCGGAGGGGGCGACGGCCGGCCCGGCCCGGGCGGTCGGCACCGGCATCGCCGACGCGCTGGGCCGCTCACCGCACGTCGCGTCGGTGACCTCGGCGTGGACCGCGCGCGGGCCCGCCGCCGATGCGTTGATCAGTGCGGACGGCCGCACGGGTCTGGTGGTCGCCGGGGTCACCGGCGGCGACGCGCACGCCGCGGGCAACGCCGAGGACCTGGTCCGCGCGATCGGCGGGGAACGCTTCGAACGCGACGGGGTGACCGTGCGGGCGGGCGGTGTCGCGATGGTCAACAGTCAGGTCACCGCCCAGACCCAGCACGACCTCTTGCTCATGGAGTCGATCGCGATCCCGGTGAGCTTCCTGGTCCTGGTGTGGGTGTTCGGCGGACTGCTCGCCGCGGCGGTCCCGGTGGGTGTCGGCGTCGTGGCGATCCTGGGATCGCTCGCGGTGCTGCACCTCATCACCTTCGTCACCGACGTGTCGATCTTCGCGCTCAACCTGTGCATGGCGATGGGGCTCGCGCTGGCCATCGACTACACGCTGCTGATGATCAGCCGCTACCGCGACGAACTGGCCGCCGGCGCCGACCGCCACCGCGCCGTGACCCGCATGATGGTCACCGCCGGACGCACGGTGCTGTTCTCCGCGACGACTGTGGCGCTGCCGATGCTCACGATGGTGCTGTTCCCGATGTACTTCCTCAAGTCGTTCGCCTACGCCGGCGTCGCGACGGTGGTGTTCGCGGCCACCGCGGCCCTGCTGCTCACCCCGGCCGCGATCATCGTGCTCGGCCCCCGCATCGACGCGCTCGACATGCGGCGACTGGGCCGGCGCGTGCTGCACCGCCCCGAACCCGTGCCGATCCCGGTGGAGCGTCAGTTCTGGTATCGCTCAACGAAATTCGTGATGCGCCGCGCGGTGCCGATCGGTCTGGCCGGCATCGCAGTGCTGGTCCTGCTCGGGCTGCCCTTCCTCGGGGTGCGCTGGGGACTGCCCGACGACCGGGTGTTGCCGCAGAGTGCCTCGGCGCACGAGGTCGGTGACCAGCTCCGCACCGAGTTCGCCGCCGACCCGGCAACGGCCGTCTCGGTGGTGATCCCCGATGCCCGCGGCCTGACCGAGGCGCAGCTCAGCGACTATGCCGCCAACCTGTCCCGCGTCGCGGACGTGGCGTCGGTGTCGGCGCCGTCGGGGACCTACCGCGCCGGGCAGCGGGTCGGGCCGCCGTCGCAGGCCACCGGCATCCGCGACGGCAGCGCGCTGCTCACCGTCGCGACCGAGGCACCGTTGTTCTCGGACCGGTCGAACACCCAACTCGACCGGCTGCACGACGTGTCCGGGCCCGCCGGTCGCTCGGTCGAACTTGCCGGAGTCGCGCCGAGCAACCGGGACAGTGTCACCGCGATCACCTCCCGGCTGCCGCTGGTGCTCGGCCTGATCGCGGTGTCCACGTTCTGTCTGCTGTTCCTGCTGACCGCCAGCGTGGTGCTCCCGTTGAAGGCGTTGGTGCTCAATGTGTTGTCGCTGAGCGCGGCGTTCGGCGCGATGGTCTGGATCTTCCAGGAGGGCCACCTCGGCGCGCTCGGCACGACGTCGACCGGGACCCTGGTGGCCAACATCCCGGTGCTGCTGTTCTGCATCGCCTTCGGGTTGTCGATGGACTACGAGGTGTTCCTGATGTCGCGGATCCGCGAATTCTGGCTGGCCTCCGGCCGAACGGCCGCGGACGTGACCGAGAGCGTCGCACGGGGCCTGGCCCGCACGGGGCGGGTCGTCACCGCTGCGGCGTTGGTGATGACGATCAGCTTCGCGGCGCTCATTGCGGCGAACGTGTCGTTCATGCGGATGTTCGGTCTCGGCCTGAGCCTGGCCGTCCTCGCCGACGCGACACTGGTGCGGATGATCCTGGTGCCCGCGTTCATGCGGGTGCTCGGCCGCTGGAACTGGTGGGCACCGCGACCACTCGTGCGCCTGCAGCACCGGGTCGGCCTCAGCGAGACCCCGCTTCCAGATCCTGCTTGACCGCGAGCCTGCGCAGCTTGCCCGACGACGTGCGGGGCAGCGCACCGGGTTTGACGAACACCACATCCGACGGCACCACACCGCACTGCGACGCGACCTGCTCGACGACCTCGGTGCGCGCCGCGGCCTCGTCGCGGCCGCGGAACTCCGCGGTGATCACCAGACCCGGCCGGATCGACCCCTCACCGGTGCCGACGGCCACCACCGCCCCCTCCCGCACCCCCGCCACCTGGGCGGCGACCCGTTCGACCTCTGCGGGGAAGATGTTGCGGCCCGCGACGGTGATGAGCTCCTTGGCCCGACCGCACACCACCAGCCCACCGCCGACGAAGTAGCCCAGATCCCCGGTGGGGAACCAACTCTGCGGATCCCGCGGCGCGTCGCCGACATAGCCGGTCAACATCGACGACCCGCGGATCTCCACCTCACCGACCTCGCGGCCGGCGACCTTCGACGCGTTGTCGCTGGGCGCGATCCGCACCTCCATACCGGGGATGGCGTGCCCCAGCACGGCGTGTCGGCGCCCGCCGGCCCCGTTCTCCGAGGCCACCTCGTCGACCTGCAGACCGTCGCCGGGCACGGGAACGGTGACCGCGCACGTCGCCTCCGCGAGCCCGTAGGACGGGGCGAGCGCGCCTGCGGAGAACCCGAACCGCGCCATCGCGGTGGCGAACAGGCCGGTCAGTTCGCAGTCGACGGGTTCGCCGCCGTTGAGCGCGAACCGGAGGGAGGACAGGTCGACGTCGGTGACGCGGCGGGCGTACTTGCCGATCATCCCGAACGCCATGTTGGGCGCCGCGGTGAAACTCGCCCGGCTCTCGTCGAGCCAGTTCAGCCAGCGGAACGGCGACGCCTGGAACGCCTGGGTGGGTGCCTGCCACGTCTCGGCGCCGGCGAGCGCACCGGAGAGCAGGAAGCTCAGCCCCATGTCGTGGTACAGCGGCAGCCACGAACACCCGACGTCGGTCGACTGCACCGCCGTACGGGTGTTGAGCCCGGTGAGGTTGGCCAACACCGCATCCGGCGACAACCGCACCGTGCGCGGGGTGCCGGTGGATCCAGCGGTGCCCTGCAGGATCGCCACGTCACCGCTGGGTGGCGGGGCCTCGAACGATCCTGAGCGGACGGGGTGGGCGAGCGCCGTCACATCCTCGATCGCGAGCGGCGCACCTGCACTGCGCAATTCGTCCAGGTGGGCGCCATGGGTCAGGACATGGCTGACCCCGACGCCGCTGAACCGCGCCAGCGTGCTGTGCGCCCACCGATCGGCCGCGGCGCCGCGCACCGGGCCGGGCAGCACCGACACACCCCGCCCGGCGAGGAACGCTCCGACGATCGCGGCGATGAACTCGACGGTCGGTTCGCCGACCAGTCCGACTGCGGATGCGTTCGCCTCACCGATCCGCTCCGCGACGTTGCGCGACCGATCCAGCACCTCCTGCCACGGGTGCCGCCGCCACGTGCCGCTGTCGCGATCCAGGACGACGAGGTCGGTGGCGGTGCCGCCCATCGACGCCGTCAGCGCCGATGCAAGGGAGTTCATCGCGGACCCCGGCGGCAGGGGCGGCGGCCAGCGCACTGAGTCGCGTTGGCGGAGGTGGTCGTGTGCGTCACGTCCGCACACTACAACGCCGAGATAGGCGAGCCTATGCTGACTGCGGTTCGAGTGAGGGCAAACACGCAGTCGAATAGACGGTGACGTCAAAAACGGGCCGGTCGTCCCGCAAAGGGCTCAGACGGGCCGCTCCCGAGGACGGGATCGCGTCGCGGTCCGTGTGATCTGGGTCACTGACTGTGCTTCCCGGCGGTGCGGCGGCCGACTCGCGTCGTGGTGGTCCAGCGGTATGCGGGCGAAGTCGATAGCGGGGCTTTGTTGGACTTCTTGCGAACCCTGCGTTGACGGGTTCACGGAAGTCGTTGCAGCGCAACGGAACAAGGGGGCCGCCAGGAGGCGGGGCCGGGCGCGCCGTATCGGGCCTCGCGCAGGTTAATGGTGAGCGTGCGTTATGTGGCCACAGTGACCGCCATTCCGCCTGTATTTCGAATTGGAATCCGTGGTGATCAGCGGTCGGCAATCGAAAAGCATACAATTCTGAAGGTCGTCATGATCATCGCAATTTGCCGCAAATAAGCGCACCCGCCATGGAAAGAAACGCAGCACCGTGAGAATGGCAAATACATGAGCAGCGAGCGCGTGTCTGTCGGTTGTCGCGCCGGTTGGCGGTGAGGGCGACGGGACCTGCACAAATGAGCGCTGAACTGCGTATTTTCGACGGCGAGGTCGGTGTCGGTACGTGGCTGCGCGACAACGGCAAAGCTGACGGGTTCTCGGCCGAATGGCTTTTCCGGTGATTCGATTTCGGTGATCGGGGTAGTTTGATTTCATTGGAACAATTTCACAGACCGTTCGATGTGGTCCGACCCGAATGGCGGCATGTCGGATTCGAGGAGGACACCATGGCCAACGGAATGAAGGTGGCAGTGGCGGTCGGCGCGGGGTACTTCCTCGGGCGGACACGCAAGATGCGGCTGGCGCTGATGCTCGCAGGCGCGGGGCTCACCGGGAAGTTCCCGTCCGGACCGACCGAACTCGCCGCACAGGGTCTGAAATCCCTCGGCGCGTCCGCAGACGTCACGCAGCTGACCGAACAGTTGCGCGGTGAGCTGCTGGGCGCCGCACGGGCCGCCGCATTGGCAGCTGCGACGCAACGCGTCAATGCGCTCAACGACCGCCTTCAGGACGTCACCTCGGTCGTCGACACCGACGAGGTACTCGACGACGTCGGCGAAAATGTCGGCGGGGTGGGCGAAACCCTCGGCGGAGTGACGGGACTGAGCCGGCGCCGCGGTCGCCGGGCCGAGCCGGAACCCGTCGAGGACGTCGACGAGTACGACGAGACCGATGAACTCGACCTCGACGAGGACACCGACGAGGACGATCTCGATCTCGACGAGGAGCCCGAGCCCGAGCCGCCCCGGCGCCGACGTGCCAGCAGGCAACCCACCGCCGCGAAGGCGGCGATGCGCAGGTCCGCACGGGCGACGGCCTCCGATGAGCCGGCGACTTCGGCTGCCCGGCACGGACGTTCGGCCACCAAGCGGGCTCCGGTCCGGCGCGGGCGGTGAGACCGATGGCGCAGAAAGTCCAGGACACGCCCAAGCAGTCGGGGCCGTTGCAGGAGTCGTTGCAGGCGCTGGCGGGCACGTTCGCCAACCGCGCGGCGACGTCGATGTCCAACCGCCTCAGCGGTACCACGCAGCGGCTGAGCGACTACGCCCAGAGCGGCGGCAGCGGCAGCCTGATCGCCGCGGCCACCGGCGCCGACAAACTGCTCTCGGGTGATTCGCCGGTGAAGTCGGCGGTGGCCGGCGGCGTCGCGGGCGCCAAGGAGAAGGTCAAGGAGACGCTGCAGAACGTCACCGGGGCCATCACCGGTAAGGGCAAGGGCGGCGGCAAGGGGCTCAAGGTCACCAACATCGTCGAGCAGATCGACGTCGGGGTGCCGGTCGACCTCGCCTACCGCCAGTGGACGCAGTTCGCCGACTTCCCGAAGTTCATGAAGAAGGTCGAGCAGGTCGAGCAGGTCTCGGACGAGAAGCTGACCTGGAAGGCGCAGATCTTCCTGTCCCACCGCAGCTGGGAGTCCACGATCACCGAGCAGGTGCCCAACGATCGCATCGTGTGGCGCTCCAAGGGCGACAAGGGCTACGTCGACGGGGCGATCACCTTCCACGAGCTCGCGCCGAACCTGACCCGCGTCATCGTCGTGCTGGAATACCACCCCCAGGGCCTGTTCGAGCGCACCGGGAATCTGTGGCGCGCCCAGGGCCGCCGGGTCCGGTTGGAACTCAAGCACTTCCAGCGGCACGTGATGGCGCACGCCGTCCTCAACGCCGAGGAGATCCAGGGCTGGCCGGGCGAGATCCACGACGGGGAGGTCACCTCGGACGGCAGCGAACAGCCCGAAGACACGAGCGAGGAAGACACGAGCGAGGACACCACCGACGAGGAGGACATCGAAGACGAGACACAGCCGCCCCCGAAGCGCCGACGCGTGGGCAGCCGCGGCGCGTCCCCGACGCGACGCCGAGCGCGAACAGAACGGAGCCGGGCATGACCACCGCGATACAGCCGGCCGGAGGCGCGGGCGGCGGCTCGAGCTCCAGCGGCCTCGCCGACGTGATCGACACGATCCTCGACAAGGGGCTGGTGCTCGACGCGTACGTGCGGGTCTCCATCGTCGGCATCGAGATCCTGACCATCGACGCCCGCGTGGTGGTCGCCAGCGTGGACACCTACCTGCGCTTCGCCGAGGCGGTCAACCGCCTCGACATCGCCAACGAGGACCCCAAATCCGACCTCGGCAGCCTGGTCGGCGACGTCGCCGAAGGCGCCACCAGCGGCGTGGCCAAGGGCAAGACCCAGGGGGTGCTGGACGCGGCGGGGGAGAAGCTGGGCGGCTTGTTGAACCCCGACGAGCCACGCAAGGCGACGAAGGTGCGCAGCCGGAGGGAGGACCGATGAGCACGCCGGAACAAGCGATCTACGTGTACGGCATCGTCCCCGGTGACGTGGAGGCCGAGGAGGACGCCGTCGGGGTCGGCGATCCGCCGGCGAAGGTGGAAGTCGTCCGCGAAGGCGACATCGCCGCGCTGGTCAGCCCGATCCCGACGGATCATCCACTCGGCACCCCGGACGATCTGCGCGCGCACGCGAACCTGCTGGACGGTACCGCCGCCGTCGCGCCGGTGCTCCCGCTGCGTTTCGGTGCGGTCGTGACCGATGCCGACGCCGTCGCCGCCGAACTGCTGCGCGAACACCACGACGAGTTCCGCGGCACTCTCGACAAACTCGAGGGGCACGCGCAGTACATGGTCAAGGGCCGCTACGACGAGGACACGTTCCTGCGCGACCTCCTCGAGGAGAGCGACCAGGCGCGGGCGTTACGCGATGACATCAAAGCCAAACCCGAAGAGGCGACCCGCGATTCGCGGATGGCGCTCGGCGAGCTGATCGCCAACACGATCGAGGCCAAACGGCAGGCCGACACCGCGACGGCCGTTCAGGCGCTCGAGGCCGCAGGCCTGACGGTCAACGTCCGCGAACCCACCCACGAGTGGGATGCGATCAACGTCGCCGTGCTGGCCGAGGTGAAGTCGCAGGCCGACCTGGAAGCCGTCGTCGACGAGCTGGCCGGAAACGCCGAGGGCCGCGTCGATGTGAAACTCCTCGGTCCGATGGCGCCGTACGACTTCGTCGTCACCGCCCAACCGGCGGGGTGAGCGATGGGTCTGTTCTCGGCGATCGCGCTGGCCCCGCTGCTGCCGGTCCGCGGGGTGATCTCGCTGGCCGAGGTCATCCAGCGTCAGGTCGAACAGGAACTCAACGATCCGGCGCGGACGCGTCGTCAACTCGAAGCGCTCGAGGAGGCCCGGGAGAGCGGCGAGATCTCCGCCGAGGAGGAGAAGGCCGCTCAGCGCGAGATCCTCCAAGAGCGGCTGACCCCGAAGGCGCCGGAGACGACGACCCCGGAAGACGGGTGAGGTGAATGGCAGAACGCACGCGCACGCGGCCGAGTGACACCGAACCACCGCCGCTGACCGCGCGGGAAGCGGTGGATCTGGCTCGTGAGCACATCACCGACATGACGGGACGCGACGCGGTGCAGACCACGTCGGTGGCCCCGACCGAGAGCGGCGGTTGGGTCGTCGAGATCGAAGTGGTGGAGGATCACCGCATCCCGTCCTCGTCGGACATCCTCGCGCTCTACGAGGTCGAACTCGACGTCGACGGCGAACTGCTCACCTACCGGCGGACCCGCCGGTACATGCGCGGCCAGACCACCGAGACCAACGGGGGTGGTCTCGGGTGACGCTGGCGGGTGACGACTCATTCGCGCCGGCCCCACGCGGTCTCGGCGCCTCGCAGTCGTCGACCAACCTCGGCGACATCCTGGAACGCGTGCTCGACAAGGGCATCGTGATCGCCGGCGACATCCGGGTCAACCTCCTCGACATCGAACTGCTCACGATCAAGCTGCGTCTCGTGATCGCCTCACTCGACACCGCACGCGAGGTCGGCATCGACTGGTGGGAGAGCGATCCGTGGCTGTCCAGCAAGGCGTCGAACCTGCAGGTGGAGAACGACCGGCTGCGCGAACGGATCGAGGCGCTCGAGGCGGGTAACGGTGAACGCCGCGCCGTCGCCGCGCAATACGCGGAGACCGAGGATGAGCTCTGAGGCGACGGGCGTCTGGTTGTACGCGATCGTCGTCGGCGACGGCGCGGACGAACGTGTCCGCGGGCTGCGCGGCGTCGCCGACGAACCCGTCCGCGCGGTCGAGGGCGGTGACCTCGCCGCGGTCGTCGGCACCGTCCCGCTCGCCGACTTCGGCCAGGACGCGTTGCGCCGCAACCTCGAAGACCTCGACTGGCTGGCCGCCAAGGCGCGGGCCCACGACGCCGTGATCACCGCCGTCGCCCGCTCCGGCCCCGTGATCCCGGTGCGGATGACGACGGTCTACCTCACCCACGACCGCGTCGGCGACCTGCTCACCGGGCGGCGCGCGGAGTTCCACGCGGCCCTGGCGCGCGTCAGCGGGCGGGTGGAGCTCGGTGTGCGGGCGTGCGCCGACGCGAATGCGCTGGTACCGCAGGAGGATCCGGTGACCGAACGGTCCGGCACGGCGTACCTGTTGCGGCGCAAACGGGCCCTCGAGCACCGGGAGCTCGCCCACGGTGCGGCGGCTGCCGCCGCCGAGCGCATCCACACCCTGCTGCTGCGCTGCGCGACAGACGGCAAACGGAAACCGGTGGCCGACAACAGGTTGTCGGAGCGCGCAGGGTGGACCGTGCTCAACGGCACCTACCTGGTCGACGACGTTCGGGTCGCGGAATTCCGGGCGCTCGTCGACGAACTCGCCCGCGACACCGCGGGCATCGAGCTGGAGATCACCGGGCCATGGCCGCCGTACTCGTTCGCCGGGGACGTGGTGAGCGGATGAACGAGGTGGTGCCCGCCGACGACACCCGGGAGGTCGCCCTGGTCGACCTGCTGGACCGGGTACTCGCGGGCGGGGTGGTGATCAGCGGCGACATCACGCTGTCGATCGCCGACGTCGACATGGTCGTGATCTCGCTGCGCACGTTGATCTCCTCGGTCGGCACCCTGCTGGGCTCCGAATGACGCAGCCGGAACCGGCGCCCCGCCAACGCATCAACTCCGATCCGGAGAGCGTGGAGCGCGGGCTCGTCAGCCTGGTGCTCACCCTGGTCGAACTGCTGCGTCAGCTGATGGAACGGCAGGCGATCCGACGGGTCGACAACGGGGACCTCACCGACGAGCAGATCGAACGCATCGGCACCACGCTCATGCTGCTCGAGGAGAAGATGGAGGAGTTGCGGGAGCATTTCGGGCTCACCCCAGAGGATCTCAACATCGACCTCGGCCCACTGGGACCCCTGTTACCCCGAGAGCCCGGCTGACGGATGTCAGCCGGGCTCGCCGGGGTCTGTTCGATCGAGTACTAGCGCATCATCGTGCGCCGGCGGCCCCCCATCATCCCGCCGCGGCGGCGGCCCATCAGTGAGGCCACCAGGCCCACACCGATCATGGCAACGACCACCTGGACCAGCAGTTCGATCCAGTCGACGCCGCGGGTGGCGGTCGGCAGGCCGAGCGCGCGCGCGACGGCGGTGCCGATGAGTGCCGACACGATGCCGACCAAAATCGTCACGATCATGCCGATGTTCTGCTTGCCGGGCAGCAGCAGGCGGGCGAGCACACCGACGACGATGCCGATGAGTATTGCGCTGATAAGTCCGGTGACTGTCATGGCTCCTCCAAGAGGTGTGGGTGCAGCGGAGATACCCGTGAGAAAGACGTAATAAACGATTCCGTCAAATGACTCAGACCATTTCGGGCACGCGCAGGCCCGAGATCGCCAGTTCGAACTCGCCGACGTCGAGCTGGTCGGCGCCGAGATCGCGCAGCCGGGCCGTGCGCAGCGACCGGGCCGCATCGCGGGTCCGCTCCATGGCGGCCATGTCGGCGAATGACGTCGACGACACCGCCCGCCCGGTGGCCCGATCGATCATCAGGCTGGCACTGCAGAACCCCTCGAGCTGTTCGAGAGCGGGCAGCACCTCGCTGCGGTAGAAGTCGACCGCCCGGTCGAACTGATCGGGCCGGGCCCGCAGCCACGTCGCCCGCACCGCGGCTCCGTCGTGCGAGCTGTGGTCGCGGTGCAGCACCGCGATCTCCCACTCGTCGACCATGGGAATCCCGCCGAACGTCGCGGCCGCCCCGTCGCGTAGCGGGCGCACCCGCTCGGCCGAGGCCCGCATCGCTTCCTGCGACTCCCAGGCCGAGGTGACGATGCAGCGGCCCGATTCGCGGTGGGCGATCAGCGACAGCCCCACGCAGCCGTCGATCTCGCCGACGGCGGGCACCACGTGGTCGCGCACATGGGCGATTCCGGCGTCGACGGCGTCCGGGCGGGCGTCGATGGTGGTTGAGCGTGCGAACACTGCACACCCCCTCGGGTGTCGGGGCAGCGCCCCGGTGGCGCCACCGGTACACCTCACTGTCCTCCGCCCGCCGTGGCCAGGCAATGGTCCGGCGCGTCCGCTCGTAGGCTGGCCACATGGACACCGATCTGCTCGACGTCGACACCTCGCGGCGGCGGCTCGTCGACCTCACCGACGCCGTCCGGTCGTTCTGTCGATCGCGCCGGGACGGCCTGTGCAACGTCTTCGTCCCGCACGCCACGGCGGGGGTGGCGCTCATCGAGACCGGATCCGGGTCCGACGACGACCTGCTCGACACGCTCGAGCGGCTGCTGCCGCGCGACGACCGCTACCGGCACGCGCACGGCTCTCCCGGCCACGGCGCCGACCATGTGCTGCCCGCGCTGATCTCCCCGTCGGTGACGCTGCCGGTGCAGGCGGGCGAGCCGCTGCTCGGCACATGGCAGAGCGTGGTGCTCGTCGACCTCAACAGCGACAATCCGCACCGCAACGTGCGGTTGAGCTTCCTCGGGGCATGAGCCGAGACATCAGCGAGTCGTCGACCTGACAGCCGTCAGCAGGCGGCGGGTACTGTGGATCGGTCGAATCACCCGAGCCGATTAAGGATGCCTCAGACGTGCAGACACACGAGATCAGGAAGCGCTTCCTCGATCACTTCGTGAAAGCGGGCCACACCGAGGTGCCGAGCGCCTCGGTGATCCTCGACGACCCCAACCTGCTGTTCGTCAACGCCGGCATGGTGCAGTTCGTCCCCTACTTCCTCGGGCAGCGCACGCCGCCGTGGAACCGGGCGACCAGCATCCAGAAGTGCATCCGCACACCGGACATCGACGAGGTCGGGATCACGACCCGGCACAACACCTTCTTCCAGATGGCCGGCAACTTCTCGTTCGGCGACTACTTCAAGAAGGGCGCCATCGAGTTCGCCTGGACGCTGCTGACGAACCCGGTCGCCGAGGGCGGCTACGGGTTTGACCCCGAAACCCTCTGGGCGACGGTCTATCTCGACGACGACGAGGCGATCGAGCTCTGGCAGGAGGTGGCCGGGCTGCCGCTCGAGCGCATCCAGCGCCGCGGCATGGCCGACAACTACTGGTCGATGGGTATCCCCGGCCCCTGCGGCCCGTCCTCGGAGATCTACGTCGATCGCGGGCCGGAGTACGGCGTCGAGGGCGGACCCGAGGCCAACGAGGACCGCTACATCGAGATCTGGAACCTCGTGTTCATGCAGAACGAGCGGGGCGAAGGGACCGGTAAGTCGGACTTCGAGATCCTCGGCCCGCTGCCGCGCAAGAACATCGACACCGGTATGGGTATCGAGCGCGTGGCGTGTCTGCTGCAGGGCGTCGACAACGTCTACGAGACCGATCTCCTGCGCCCCGTCATCGACGTCGTCGCCGCGCGCGCCCCTCGCGGCTACGGCCAGGGCAACCACGCCGACGACGTCCGGTACCGCATCATCGCCGACCATTGCCGGACCGCGGCGATCCTGATCGGCGACGGGGTCAGCCCCGGTAACGACGGCCGCGGCTACGTGCTGCGCCGGCTGCTGCGCCGGGTGATCCGCTCGGCCAAACTACTCGGCATCGACGACCCGGTCGTCGGCGAGCTGATGGCCACCGTGCGCGACGCGATGGGCCCGTCCTACCCCGAACTGGTCAGCGACTTCGACCGCATCCAGCGCATCGCGGTGGCCGAGGAGACCGCGTTCAACCGCACCCTGGCCTCGGGTTCGCGGCTGTTCGAGGAGGCGGCCAGCGCCACCCGGGCCGCAGGCACCACGGTGCTGTCCGGCAGCGACGCGTTCACCCTGCACGACACCTACGGCTTCCCGCTGGAGCTGACCCTCGAGATGGCCGCGGAGGCCGGACTGCAGGTCGACGAGGAGGGCTTCCGCGGGCTGATGGCCGAACAGCGCAGGCGCGCCAAGGCCGACGCCGCCGCCCGCAAGCAGGCGCACACCGATCTGACCGCCTACCGCGATCTGGTCGACGCGCATCCGACCGAGTTCACCGGCTTCGACGAGCTGAGCACCGAGGCGCAGATCCTCGGGATCTTCGTCGACGGCCGCCGGGTCCCGGTCGCCGGGCACGACACCGTCACCGCCGAGAACCGCATCGAGTTGGTCCTCGACCGCAGCCCGTTCTACGCCGAGTCCGGCGGCCAGATCGCCGACGAGGGCACCATCTCGGGCACCGGCTCCTCGGAGACCGCCCGCGCCGCCGTCTCCGATGTGCAGAAGATCGCCAAGACGCTGTGGGTGCACCGCGTGACGATCGACTCCGGCGAGTTCGTCGAGGGCGACACCGTCGTCGCCGCCGTGGATCCGCGCTGGCGGCACGGCGCCACCCAGGGCCACTCCGGCACGCACATGGTGCACGCGGCGCTGCGCCAGGTCCTCGGCCCGAACGCGGTCCAGGCCGGTTCGCTCAACCGGCCCGGGTACCTGCGGTTCGACTTCAACTGGCAGGGTGCGCTCAGCGACGACCAGCGTTCACAAATCGAAGAGGTCACCAACCAGGCCGTCGAGGCCGACTTCGAAGTGCACAGCTTCACCACCGACCTCGAGAAGGCCAAGTCGATGGGCGCGATGGCGCTGTTCGGCGAGGCCTACCCGGACAAAGTGCGGGTGGTCGAGATCGGTGGCCCGTTCTCGCTCGAACTCTGCGGCGGCACCCATGTGCGCAGCTCCGCGCAGATCGGCCCGGTCACGATCCTCGGCGAATCGTCGGTCGGCTCCGGCGTGCGCCGCGTCGAGGCCTACGTCGGGCTCGATTCGTTCCGCCACCTCGCCAAGGAGCGGGCGCTGATGGCCGGATTGGCCTCGACGCTGAAGGTGCCGTCGGAGGAGGTGCCCGCCCGGGTGGCGAGCCTCGTCGAACGACTTCGCGCCGCGGAGAAGGAAATCGACAAGATGCGGCTGGCGAACGCGCGGGCGGCGGCCGTCAACGCCATCGCCGGCGCCGAACAGGTCGGCGGTGTCCGGCTGGTCGCACAGCGCATGGCGGCAGGTATGTCGGCGGGCGATCTCCGCACACTCGTCGGCGACATCCGCGGCAAGCTGGGCTCCGAGCCCGCGGTCGTGGCGTTGATCGCCGAAGGTGAGAACGACACCGTGCCCTTCGTGGTGGCCGTCAATCCGGCCGCCCAGGACTTGGGTTTACGCGCCAACGAATTGGTCAAACAGTTCGGCGCGGCGGTGAACGGCCGTGGGGGCGGCAAGGTGGATCTGGCGCAGGGTTCCGGTAAGGGGGCGGCGGGCATCGACGCAGCATTGGCTGCGCTGCGTGCCGAGATCGACAGGAGCTGACCTCCGTGACCGACAGCGACCACCGCCTCCCGGACCGCCCCGGGGAGGGCGACCCGGGCCGCGGCAGGCGTCTCGGAGTGGACGTCGGCAGCGTGCGGATCGGCGTCGCCTCCAGCGACCCCGACGGGGTGCTGGCCACACCGGTCGAGACCGTGCGACGGGAACGCTCCGGCAGACACGTCCGGCGGCTCGCGCAACTGGTGGCCGAACTGGAGGCCGTCGAGGTCGTCGTCGGGTTGCCGCGCACCCTGGCTGACCGCACCGGACCCGCCGCACACGATGCGATCGACGTCGCCGAGGCACTCGCCCGGCGGATCGCGCCGGTACCGGTGCGGATGGCCGACGAACGACTCACCACCGTGTCCGCGCAGCGTTCGCTGCGCGAGGCGGGCGTCCGCGCCAAGGGGCAGCGGGCGATGATCGACCAGGTCGCGGCGGTGGGGATCTTGCAGAGCTGGCTGGACCAGCGACGTGCGGCACTGGCCGCGCCAGGAGAGGGCGAGCATGGCTGAGGACTGGCGTCACGACCGTGCGGAACCGGTGGCGGTGGGCCCGCCGCGGCGGGCGATGAGCCGTTCGGACCGGATGCGGGCCGAACGCGGCCGCAGGAAGCGCCGGATCGCCGGCTTCGTCTCGCTGGGGCTGCTGATCGCGGTCGTGGTCGGCGCGGTGTTCCTCGGCTCGAGGCTGTGGCACAGCATGTTCGGCGGCAACGACACCGACTTCACCGGTGACGGCGTCACCGACGTGGTGATCCAGGTGCACGACGGCGACTCGACGACCGCGATCGGCCAGACCCTGCACGACAACAACGTCGTCGCGACGGTCAAGGCGTTCGTCGACGCCGCGGAGGGCAACTCCGGCATCTCGGCGATCCAGCCCGGCTTCTACAAGGTGCGCACCGAGATCCCCGCCGCCAACGCCGTCGACCGGCTCATCGATCCGCAGAGCCGGGTCGGCAAGCTGGTGATCCCGGAGGGCCGTCAACTCGACGACGTGTCCGACGTCAAGACCAACGACGTCACCGAGGGCATCTTCACGCTGATCTCGAAGGCGACGTGTGTCGACCTCGACGGCCAACAGCAGTGCGTCTCGGCCGAGGAACTCAAACAGGTCGCCGGGAACGCCAACCTCTCGGTGCTGGCCGTGCCCGAGTGGGCGATGCCGCCGGTGCGCGCGATGGGCGACGACCACCGCCGCCTCGAGGGCCTGATCGCGCCGGGTACCTGGAACATCGACCCGTCGGCGGAACCGCAGGAAATCCTCGCGAACCTGATCCGGTCGAGCGGTAACCAGTACGCGCAGAGCGGTCTCTTGGAGACCGCCAACGCGATGAACCTCTCGCCGTACGAGGTGCTGACGGTCGCGTCGCTGGTGCAGAGGGAGTCCAAACCGGAGGACTTCGCGAAGGTCGCCCGCGTCATCTACAACCGGCTCGCCGAGAACCGCACGCTGGAGTTCGACTCGACGGTGAACTACCCGCTGGACCGCATCGAGGTCGCCACCACCGACGGCGACCGCGGTCAGATGACGCCGTGGAACACCTACGTGCGGCCCGGGCTACCCGCCACGCCGATCTGCTCACCGAGCAAGCCCGCGCTGGTCGCGGCCGAACAGCCCGCCGATGGGGACTGGTTGTACTTCGTGACCATCGACCTGCAGGGCACCACGCTGTTCACCCGCGACTACAACGAGCACCTGGCGAACATCGAGCTGGCACTGCGCAACGGTGTCCTCGACAGTGCCCGCTGACCGTGTCCGGTAGCCCGCGCAAGGCCGCAGTGTTGGGCTCCCCGATCGCGCACTCCCGCTCACCGCAACTGCATCTGGCGGCCTACCGAGCACTGGGCCTGCACGACTGGACCTACGAGCGCATCGAGTGCACCGCCGAACAACTGCCCGGCCTGGTCGGCGGGTTCGGCCCGGAGTGGATCGGGGTGTCGGTGACGATGCCCGGCAAGTTCGCGGCGCTGCGCTTCGCCGACCACCGCACCGAGCGCGCGGAATCCGTCGGCTCGGCCAACACGCTGGTCCGCACCCCGGACGGCTGGCGGGCCGACAACACCGACGTCGACGGCGTCACCGGTGCGCTCGGCGCGATCGACGGGGCCGCGATCGTGGTCGGCTCCGGCGGCACCGCCCCCGCCGCCGTCGTCGCGCTGGCCGAACTCGGCGCGACCGAGATCACCGTCGCCGCCCGCAACCCCGACAAGGCGGCGCCCCTGGTGGAACTCGCGCAGCGGCTCGGTGCCCCCGCACGCTGGTGCGGTCTCGACGACGCCGACCTGGCCGACCGGGCCGCCGCGGCCGGCGCCGTCGTGAGCACCATTCCGGCGGACGTGGCCGCGCAGTACGCCGAGACCCTCGCGCGCACCCCGGTCCTGCTCGACGCCATCTACGATCCGTGGCCCACCCCGCTGGCGGCGGCGGTGCAGGCCGCGGGCGGACGGGTGGTCAGCGGGCTGCAGATGCTGCTCAACCAGGCCTACGCGCAGGTGGAACAGTTCACCGGCAGGCCCGCCCCGAAAGAGGCGATGAGAGCGGCGCTGGATTCCGCTTAGCCTCGACGAGTGGTGGTCGGGTGCGTCGCGGCGTGGCTCAGCGCGCTGAGCGTGTACGACCTCCGATGGCGGCGCCTCCCGAACTGGCTGACCCTGCCCGGCGCCGCGGCGATACTCGTCGGCGCCGCACTGACGGGGCGCGGGACACCCGCCGTACTCGGCGCCGCGGCGCTGTTCACGGTCTACGCCGTCACGCATCTGCTGGCCCCCGCCGCGATGGGTGCCGGTGATGCGAAGCTCGCGCTCGGAGTCGGCGGGTTGACCGGCGCCTTCGGACCCGACGTCTGGCTGCTGGCCGCCCTCGCCGCGCCGCTGCTCACCGCCGTGATCGCACTGGCCGCGCTGTCGCGCCGGGTGCGCACGGTGCCGCACGGGCCCTCGATGTGTGTGGCCAGCGCCGCCGCGGTCGCGTTGACGCTGTTCTGACACACCGACCGCACGGTTGTTGTACGCATCGCCCGAGAGACCCCGTCAACAACCGTGCGGTCGGCGTGAAGGGTCAGTCGCTGACCCGCACCAGCACCTTGCCGGTCACCCCGCGCTCGACCGCGTCGTGGGCGGCCGCCGTCTCGGCGAGGGGGAAGTAGTGCAGCGGCAGCCCGTTGCTCTCCCCGACGCCGAGCGCGCCGTCGCGGACCGCGGCCGCCACGTCGTCGCGGGCGTTGGTCATCGCGTCCTCGCCGAGGGTGTAGAGCACCAGGAACTGGTAGCGGGCGTTGACCCACATGTTCGGGATGATGTCGAGTTCGACGCTGGACCCGCCGTCGTTGGCGTAGATCGAGATCGTCGCCCGGTTCTTGACCACGGCCGCGTCGAGTGCGGCGTTCGGTGCGGGCGCCACCTCGACCACGATGTCGACACCTTCGGGGACGATCTCCCGGATCGCCTTCGCGGTGTCACCCGCCTTGTAGTTCACGACATGGTGGGCACCCGCCGCGGCTGCGAGCGCCTCCTTCTCCGGGGTGCTCACGGTCGTGATCACCCGGGCGCCCGCCCACCGGGCCAGCTGGATGGCGGCATGTCCGACCGCGCCCGCACCACCGGCGACGAGCACCGTCGCACCCTCCAGCGCGCCGGGCTGCAACCGCGACGGCCACCCTTCGGCGACCGTGAGCGCGCGGTGCGCGGTGATCGCGGGCACCCCGAGACTCGCCCCGACCTCCAAGTCCACGCCCTCGGGCAGCGGGACCACCGCGGCGGCGGGCAGCACGACGTACTCCTGTGCGGTGCCGTCGGCGCGCTGATGCTGGGCCATGTACACCCACACCCGGTCACCGCCCGCAAGCCCGGTGACCCCGGCGCCGACCGCGTCGACCACCCCGGCCCCGTCGTGGTGCGGCACGATCTCAGGGAACTCGAGCGCGCCGCCCGGCCCCGCGCCCTGGCGGTGCTTCCAGTCGGTGGGATTCACCCCGGAGAACACGACGCGGATCCGCACCTCACCGTCGCCGGGCTCGGGCACCGGACGGTCGTGGAGTTCGAGCACGGAGCTGTCGCCCGTTCGGGCATAGGTGATCGCTTTCATGCGACGCACAACCGAGGCCCCGCGCTCGATGTTCCGCGCGCATCGGCGGATTTAGTCGGGAACCGCACGTCATGGGAAGATGGCACGCGTGTTGCGTTGGACCACTGCCGGTGAATCCCATGGCCGCGCGCTCGTGGCCGTGCTCGAGGGCATGGTCGCGGGCGTTTCGCTGACGACCGAGGAAATCGGCGCCCAGCTGAAGCGCAGGCGGCTCGGCTACGGCCGCGGCGCCCGCATGAAGTTCGAACAGGACGAGATCACCATGTTGGGCGGCGTCCGGCACGGCGTCACCCTCGGCGGGCCGATCGCGATCGAGATCGGCAACACCGAGTGGCCGAAGTGGGAGACCGTGATGGCCGCCGATCCGGTGGACCCCGCCGAACTCGCCGAGATCGCCCGCAACGCACCGTTGACCCGGCCGCGGCCCGGCCACGCCGACTACGCGGGCATGCTCAAGTACGGGTTCGACGACGCGCGCCCGGTGCTCGAACGGGCCAGCGCCCGCGAGACCGCCGCCCGCGTCGCGGTGGGCACCGTCGCGCGCAGCTTCCTGCGCCAGGCGCTCGGCGTGGAGGTCGTCTCGCACGTCATCTCCATCGGCGCGTCCACCCCGTACGACGGTCCGCCGCCGTCGCCGGCCGACCTCGCCGCGATCGACGACAGCCCGGTGCGCGCCTTCGACGAGGCCGCCGAGAAGTCGATGATCGCCGAGATCGAGGCCGCCAAACGCGACGGCGACACCCTGGGCGGGGTCGTCGAGGTCGTCGTGTCCGGACTCCCGGTCGGCCTCGGCTCGTTCACCAGCGGCGACGACCGCCTCGACAGCCAGCTGGCCGCCGCCGTGATGGGTATTCAGGCCATCAAGGGTGTGGAGATCGGCGACGGATTCGAGACCGCCCGGCGCCGCGGCAGCGTCGCGCATGACGAGATCTACCCCGGCCCCGACGGTGTGACACGGTCGACCAACCGGGCAGGCGGACTCGAGGGCGGTATGACCAACGGCCAGCCGCTGCGAGTGCGCGCCGCGATGAAGCCCATCTCGACCGTGCCGCGCGCCCTGGCCACCGTGGACATGTCCACCGGTGACGAGGCCGTCGCCATCCACCAGCGCTCCGATGTCTGCGCGGTGCCCGCCGCCGGTGTCGTCGTCGAGACCATGGTGGCGCTGGTGGTGGCCCGTGCGGCGCTGCGCAAGTTCGGCGGCGACTCGCTCGCCGAAACCCAGTCCAACGTGCGGTCCTATCTGCGGGCCGTCGCCGAGCGCGAACCGGCCACGGCGCAGCGGGCGCAGGCGTCGGGCTGATGGCGCCGCGGGCGGTTCTGGTCGGCCTGCCCGGCTCGGGCAAGTCGACCATCGGCCGACGCCTCGCCAAGGCGCTGGGGCTGACCCTGCTCGACACCGATGCCGCCATCGAGGAGACCACCGGCCGCACGATCGCCGACATCTTCGCCACCGACGGTGAGGCGGAGTTCCGGCGCATCGAGGAAGAGGTCATCCGCTCGGCGCTGCAGACCCACGACGGGGTGCTGTCCCTCGGCGGTGGCGCCGTCACGACGCCGGGCGTGCGCGAGGCGCTGGCCGGGCACACCGTGATCTACCTGGAGATCAGCGCCGCCGAAGGGGTGCGCCGCACCGGCGGCAGCACCGTGCGACCCCTGCTGGCTGGACCCGACCGCGCCGAGAAGTACAAATCGCTGATGGAGGCCCGCGTCCCGCTGTACCGGCGGGTGGCCACCCTGCGCGTCAACACCAACCGCCGCAACCCCGGCGCGGTGGTGCGCCACATCGTCACCCGACTCGAGAAGGCCGATCACGGTCGCGAAAAGGCCGACGCGACAACGGAATCCGTGAAACCCGCCCCGAAGCGGCCACGACGCAGGCGCCGCCCGCCGTGGCGCAGGGATGCGGCCAAGGAACCGCGCGACCCCGACAGTCCGCCCACCCCGGCGATGATGGCGCCCCGCAGGACGCCGCCGACGCCGGACCCCGACACGACTCTGGAGAAGAACACGTGAGTGAGCCGGTGACCGTCGACGTCCTGGTCGACCCGCCCTACCCGGTGATCATCGGCACCGGGCTGCTCGGCGACCTGGGCCGGTTGCTCGAGGGCAGGCACAAGGTGGCGATCCTGCACCAGCCGACGCTCTCGGTGTCCGCCGAGGCGGTACGAAGCCATTTGGCCGACAAGGGAATCGACGCCCACCGCATCGAGATCCCCGACGCCGAGGCCGGTAAGGACCTGCCGGTGGTCGGCTACGTCTGGGAGGTGCTCGGCCGGATCGGCGTCGGCCGCAAAGACGCGATCGTCAGCCTCGGCGGGGGAGCGGCCACCGACGTCGCGGGTTTCGTGGCCGCGACCTGGCTGCGCGGTGTGGACATCGTGCACGTCCCGACCACCCTGCTCGGCATGGTCGACGCCGCGGTCGGCGGGAAGACCGGGATCAACACCGACGCGGGTAAGAACCTCGTCGGGGCGTTTCATCAGCCCGCCGCGGTGCTGGTCGACCTCGCGACCCTGGAGACGTTGCCGCGCAACGAGGTCGTCGCGGGGATGGCCGAGATCGTGAAGGCCGGCTTCATCGCCGACCCGCAGATCCTCGACCTCATCGAAGCCGACCCCGAGTCCGCCGTCGACCCCACCAAAGACGTTCTGCCCGAGCTGATCCGGCGGTCGGTCGCCGTCAAGGCCGAGGTGGTGGCCGCCGACGAGAAAGAGTCGGCGCTGCGGGAGATCCTCAATTACGGCCACACGCTGGCGCATGCGATCGAGCGCCGCGAGCGCTACCAGTGGCGCCACGGCGCGGCGGTGTCGGTGGGTCTGGTGTTCGCCGCCGAACTCGGGCGCCTGGCCGGCCGCCTCGACGACGAGACCGCCGACCGGCACCGGTCGGTGCTCACCGCGCTCGGGCTGCCGGTGAGCTACGACCCCGACGCGCTGCCGAAGCTGTTGGAGTACATGGCCGGTGACAAGAAGAACCGGTCCGGGGTGCTGCGCTTCGTAGTGCTCGACGGGCTGGCCAAACCGGGGCGCCTGGAAGGCCCCGACCCGGCGCTGCTCGCCGCGGCGTACTCGGTGGTAGGCGGAAGCCAGTGAGCGCGCCGACGAGCAGAGTCAACGTCATCAACGGCCCCAACCTCGGCCGCCTGGGCCGTCGGGAACCCGCCGTCTACGGCAGCACCACCCACGCCGACCTCGTCGCGATGATCGAGCGGGAGGCCGCCGACCTCGGGCTGAAAGTCTCGGTGCGCCAGAGCGACAGCGAAGCCGAACTCATCGGCTGGATCCACGCGGCCGCCGACGCCGGCGAACCGGTGATCCTCAACGCCGGCGGGCTCACCCACACCTCGGTCGCGCTGCGCGATGCGTGCGCCGAACTGAGCGCGCCGCTGATCGAGGTGCACATCTCGAACGTGCACCGGCGCGAGGAGTTCCGGCACCACTCGTACCTGAGCGGGGTCGCGACCGGCGTGATCGTCGGCCTCGGCGTGCGCGGCTACCTGCTCGCGCTGCGCTACCTCGCCGACAGTTAAGCGCGCTGCTGCTGTTCGGTGGTCGCCGAGTCGTCGCGCCCGTCGGGGCGCACCGCGGCGAACACGTCGGTGTCGGCGCGGTCGTCGTCCTCACCCTCTTTGCGGCGCGGCTGATCGGGCGTCTTGCGGTCGACGAGCCAGCGGCCCAGCGCCACGCCGATGATCGCCAGCACGAACGTCAGCAGCGCGGTGAACGCCGCGAACGTGGTGACCTCGTTCAGCAGGCCCTCGACGTAGAGGTTCTTGTAGAACACCCCGATCAGCCACGCGACGAAGCCGCTGACGATCCCGGCGAACAGACCGGCCAGCAGCCAGGTCATCGCCAGATCCGAACGCCGGTCCGGGTCGGGGTTGCGGCGGGCGTCGCCACGGCCGTCTGACAGGCCCCACAGGAACGCCACGATCGCGTACAACGCCACCAGCACCAGGCTGATCGTCGCCGCCTTGGTCTCCCACGCGTTGATCATCGCTCCCTGCAGCAACCGGACGATCACCATCAGGGCCGCGAACACCAGTCCGCGCAGTAACCACTTGCTCATGGCGCAACAGCGTAGCGAGTACCGTCAGCGGCTGTGACTCTTTCCCAGCGTAGAGACCGGCTGCGCGACCGGCTGGCCGCCGCGGACCTCGATGCGATGCTGGTCACAGACCTGGACAACGTCCGGTACCTGTCCGGATTCACCGGGTCGAACGCCGCGTTGCTCGTCCGCGTGTCCGATGCCACCCCGGTGCTGACGACCGACGGCCGGTACCGCACCCAGGCCGCCAAGCAGTCCCCGGACGCGGAGGTGGTCATCGAGCGGGCGTGCGGGCCGTACCTGGCCGGCCGGGCCGCCGCCGACGGGTTGCGCCGCGTCGGCTTCGAGAGCCACGTCGTCACCGTCGACGCGCACCGCAGGCTGCTCGACGCGGCGGGCGAGGCCGAACTCGTCCGCGCCGCGGGCACCGTCGAGGCGCTGCGGGAGGTCAAGGACGCCGGCGAGGTCACGCTGCTGCGGTTGGCGTGCGAGGCCGCCGACGCCGCGCTGCGGGATCTCATCGACGCAGGCGGGCTGCGGCCGGGACGCACCGAGAAGGAGGTGCGCCGCGATCTGGAGTCCCGGATGCTCGACCACGGCGCCGACGGTCCGTCGTTCGAGACCATCGTCGCGACCGGGGCGAACTCCGCGATCCCACACCACCGGCCCACCGACGCCGTGCTGGCCGAGGGCGACTTCGTCAAGATCGACTTCGGGGCACTGGTCAGCGGCTACCACTCCGATATGACGCGCACGTTCGTGCTGGCCCGCGCCGAGGATTGGCAGCGCGAGATCTACGACCTGGTCGCCACCGCGCAGCGGGCGGGCACCGATGCGCTGGCCGCGGGGGTGCGGTTGTCTGATGTGGACGCCGCATCGCGCCAGGTCATCGCCGACGCGGGCCACGCCGAACACTTCGGCCACGGCCTCGGCCACGGGGTCGGACTGCAGATCCACGAAGCGCCGGGAATCAACTCCGCCGCCGCCGGTACACTGCTTGCTGGCTCCGTGGTGACCGTGGAGCCCGGTGTCTATCTGCCCGACCGGGGCGGTGTCCGCATCGAGGACACGCTGGTCGTCGGCCCCGATACGGGGACAGGATCAGGCACCCCCGACTTACTCACCCGGTTCCCCAAGGAACTGGCCATCCTCTGACACAGAGAGCTAGGAGATCTACCGACCGTGGCATCGACCGCCGACTTCAAGAATGGGCTCGTCCTGCAGATCGACGGCCAGCTGTGGCAGATCGTCGAATTCCAGCACGTGAAGCCCGGTAAGGGCCCGGCGTTCGTGCGCACGAAGCTCAAGAACGTGGTGTCCGGCAAGGTCGTCGACAAGACCTACAACGCCGGCGTGAAGGTGGAGACCGCCACCGTCGACCGCCGCGACGCGACCTACCTGTACCGCGACGGGTCCGACTTCGTGTTCATGGACTCCGAGGACTACGAGCAGCACCCGCTGCCGGAGGCGCTGGTCGGCCGCGCCGCGGACTTCCTGCTCGAGAGCATGCCGGTGCAGATCGCCTTCCACGACGGCGTGCCGCTGTACCTGGAACTGCCGGTGACCGTCGAACTCCTGGTCACCCACACCGAGCCCGGCCTGCAGGGTGACCGGTCCAGCGCGGGCACCAAGCCGGCGACCATGGAGACCGGCGCCGAGATCCAGGTGCCGCTGTTCATCAACACCGGGGACAAGCTGAAGGTCGATTCGCGCGACGGCAGCTACCTCGGCCGCGTCAACAGCTGACCATGTCTGACCGCAGGCCCGACCGGGGCCGACATCAGGCCCGTAAACGCGCCGTCGACCTGCTGTTCGAGGCGGAGGCACGCGGGTTGACCGCCGCCGAGGTGGCGA
Source organism: Mycobacterium sp. GA-2829 (assembly GCF_001499965.1). Lineage (GTDB taxonomy): Bacteria > Actinomycetota > Actinomycetes > Mycobacteriales > Mycobacteriaceae > Mycobacterium. The sequence goes on along the minus strand of NZ_LQIT01000020.1, from coordinate 25,653 downwards.
CCGCGCGCAACAAACTGGCCGGAACCCAGCCCGACGTGACTTCGCTGAACCCGTACACCGTGACCGTTGCGCGTGGGGTGACCGACCACCGAGCCCATATCGACGACCTCATCTCCGCGCACCTGCAGGGCTGGACGCTCGACCGGCTGCCCGCCGTCGACCGCGCCATCCTGCGGGTCGCGGTGTGGGAACTGCTGCACGCCAGCGACGTTCCCGAACCCGTCGCGGTCGACGAGGCGGTCGAGCTGGCCAAGCAGCTGTCGACCGATGAGTCGCCCGGTTTTGTGAACGGCGTGCTGGGCCAGGTGATGCTGGTGACGCCGCAGATCCGGGCGGCCTCGCAGGCGGTGCGGGAGTCGGCGCAGGGGTCGACCGAGGGCTGAGCCGCCGTCACCGCCCGCTCATCGAGTGCGCGTAATCCGGCAGGGTGATCGCGTCGGCGGTGCGGAACCAAAGCCGCGACGCGACGGGGCGCAGCGGCCAGCGTTGCATCCACTTCATCGCCGCGGCGTTCTCATTGATCGCCTTCTCCGTCAGCGGCGCGTACCGGTCGAGGGTGTTGTTCAGTTTCTGGCAGCGGTCCACGTAGGGCCGCATGACGGCGTCGTACCGACGAAACGTCGCCCGCAGCCGGTCCACGGTCAAATCGGTTGTCCCCGGACCCAATTCGCCGGCCAGCAGGTACCCGCCGACCAGGGCCAGGCTGGTGCCCATCCCGCTCAGCGGGGACGCGCAATATCCGGCGTCACCGACCAGCGTGACCCGGTCACTGGACCACGCCCCCATCTTCACCTGGGTGAACGAGTCGAAGTAGAAGTCAGAGGCCTCCTCGGCGGCGGCCACCAGCGCGTCGCACTGCCAGCCCGCGCCGGCGAAGCGGTCCCGCAGGATCTTGCGCTGCTCGGCGAGATCGCGGCGGTCGTAGGTGATCGGCTCCGACCGGAACGACAGGCTGGCCTTGACCATCGACGGATCGTGCGACGGCCGCATCGATGCGTTGAGCCCGCCCGGCGCCTGGTACATCAGGTACCAGCCGTCCAGGCCGACCGTGTCGGGTGCGGAGAACCACGCGTTGTAGCCGCCGAGCGGGGTGACGAACCGCTCCTCGGGGCCGAACACGAGTCGGCGCACCGCCGAATGCGGTCCGTCCGCGCCGACGACGAGGTCGGCTTGCATCTCGGAGCCGTCCTCGAACGTGACGTCCACACCCGCGTCGTGTTCGGCCAGCGCGGCGATCCGGGTGCCGAACCGGTATTCGCAGCTGTCCTTGGTCGCCTCGTACAGCACCTCGACGAGGTCGCCGCGCAGGATCTCCAGCTTCGACACCGGCCCGTTGCCGTCGAACGCCGTCACCGGCATCTCGGAGCGGCGGCGCCCGTCCGACCGCACCCACGCGATCCCGCGCTGGAACAACGCGCGGCGCTTCATCTCGCCGAGCAGTCCCATCCGCTCGACCACGTCGGCGCCCGCGCCGCGCAGGTCGACGGTCTGCCCGCCGGGCCGGATGCCATCGGCGATCTCCGCGATGACGACACGAAACCCGTTGCGGGTCAACCACAATCCGAGGCCGGGTCCGGCGATCCCGGCGCCGCTGATCAGGACGGTCGGTGCTGACATGGCGACAGGCTAACCGCGCGGACGCGGCAGTGACGTCAGATTCCGAGTGCGGAGTAGGTGCGTCGCAGGAACTTCGGCTGCACCGACTGCAGCTTCATCAACGAGGTGTTGCCCGCGACCGCCGCGGCGGCGTCGGCGCCGAAGTTGGGCAGGTTCTGGATGAGGTAGAGCACGATCAGGTCGGCGCTGGGATCGGCCTGCCACCAGGTGCCGTACGCGCCGGGCCAGCTGAACGTGCCGAGCCCGCCGGGCCCGAACAGCTGACGCGACCGCGACGGGTCCGTCACCACCGACAGGTTCAGGCCGAATCCGCGGCCCAGCCAGAACGGCATGCCGAGGAACGGGTGCTGCTTCTGCTCGGGGGTCAACCGGTCGGTGCGCATCGATCGCACCGAGTCCTCCGACAGCACGCGCACCCCGTCGAGTTCGCCGCCGGCCAGCAGCATCCGCGCGAAGCGCAGGTAGTCGTCGGCGGTGGAGAACAGGTTCGCCCCGCCCATGCAGAACGGCGGCGGTGTGGTGGCCGGCGGCCCCATCGCGTCGTGGCTGAGCGTGTTGTCGTCCATGAGCTTGTACATGGTGGCGACGCGGGCGCGGTTCTGCGGCGCCACGTAGAACGCGGTGTCGGCCATGCCCAGTGGGCCGAGCACGCGTTCGGTGAGCACCTCCTGCAGCGACCTGCCCTCGATGCGCTCGAGCAGGATGCCCAGCACATCGGTGGCGTTGCTGTAGGTGAGCCGGTCACCCGGCTGGTGCTGTAGCGGCAGCGCCCCGATCTCCGCGAGCCACGAATCGGGGTTCTGCCGTGCCGAGATCCGCCCGTATGCCTTGGCCAGCGGTCCGGCGACGGAGAAGAAGTAGGCGAGCCCGCTGCGGTGGGTCATTAGGTCGTCGACGGTGATGTCCCGGCGTGCGCGGTGGGTTTTGTCCAACGGGCCCCCCGGGGCGTCGAGCACCTGCATGTCGGCCAGTTCGGGCAGCCACCGCGTCACTGGATCGGTGAGCGCCAAGCGCCCCTGCTCGAGCAGCGTCATCGCCGCGGCGACCGTGATCGGTTTGGTCATCGAGGCGATGCGGAAGATCGTGTCGCGCTGCATCGGCAGCTGCGCGGTGACATCCCGGTGTCCGAGTTCGTTCACCTGCACCACGCGCCCGCCCTGCCAGACCAGCGTGACGGCGCCGGAGAGCAGTCCGGCGTCGATGGCCTCACGGATGGAGGCCTGATTGCCATTCAGATTGCCTGCCGGGTTCATCAAGCCAGGCTAACCACTGCGGGGACGTGGTCGCTCGACTGGTAGGCTTTGCGCAGTTTGGCATCCTTTAACGATCCGTCCGGCGAGGCGGAGAAGGAGGTCTGGATCGCGCGTGGGCAGTCCTGACAACCCTGACCGGGAATTGATGACCGCGGCGGACGTGGGCCGCACCATTTCCCGCATCGCGCACCAGATCATCGAGAAGACCGCACTCGACGGCGAGGCCGACGCACCGCGGGTGGTGCTGCTCGGCATCCCGACGCGCGGGGTCACCCTGGCGACCCGGCTCGCCGAGCGGATCAAGACCTTCTCGGATGTGACGGTTCCGCACGGTGGGCTCGACATCACGCTCTACCGCGACGATCTGGGCACCAAACCGCCACGGCCGCTGGCGGACACCTCGATCCCCGCGGGCGGCATCGACAACGCGCTGGTGATCCTCGTCGACGACGTGCTGTACACCGGCCGGTCGGTACGTGCCGCACTTGATGCGCTGCGCGACCTCGGCCGTCCGGCCGCCGTCCAACTCGCGGTGCTCGTCGACCGCGGTCACCGCGAACTGCCGTTGCGCGCCGATTACGTCGGCAAGAACGTACCGACGTCGCGCAGTGAGAACGTCAAGGTGCGGCTCGCCGAGACCGACGAGGTGGAAGGCATTTGGATCGCACCGTACGGAGGGCCGAAGCGATGACTCGACATCTGCTGAGCGCGGCCGATCTGACGCGAGACGAGGCGACCGCGATCCTCGACGACGCCGACCGGTTCCGCCAGGCGCTGCTGGGGCGTGAGGTCAAGAAGCTGCCGACGCTGCGCGGCCGCACGGTGATCACGATGTTCTACGAGAACTCGACCCGCACCCGGGTGTCCTTCGAGGTGGCGGGCAAGTGGATGAGCGCCGACGTGATCAACGTCAGCGCATCGGGATCATCTGTCTCCAAAGGAGAATCGCTGCGCGACACCGCGCTGACCCTGCGCGCGGCGGGCGCCGACGCGCTGATCATCCGGCACCCGGCGTCGGGGGCCGCCCAGCAGCTCGCGCAGTGGACGGCCACCGACGAGGGCGGACCTTCCGTGATCAACGCCGGTGACGGCGCCCACGAGCACCCGACCCAGGCGCTGCTCGACGCGCTCACCCTGCGTCAGCGGCTCGGCGGGATCGAGGGCCGCCGCGTGGTGATCGTCGGCGACGTGCTGCACAGCCGCGTCGCGCGCTCGAACGTGCATCTGCTGCACACCCTGGGCGCGGAGGTGGTGCTGGTGGCGCCGCCGACGCTGCTCCCGGTGGGGGTGCAGCAGTGGCCGGTGACGGTGTCGCACGAACTCGACGCCGAGTTGCCCGCGGCCGACGCCGTGCTGATGCTGCGGGTACAGGCCGAGCGGATGAACGGCGCGTTCTTCCCGTCGGCGCGGGAGTACTCGGTGCGCTACGGCCTGTCGGAGAAGCGGCAGGCGCTGCTGTCGGATTCGGCGGTGGTGCTGCACCCCGGTCCGATGGTGCGCGGTATGGAGATCTCGTTCTCCGTGGCCGACTCCCCGCAATCAGCTGTGCTGCAACAGGTTTCGAATGGTGTGCACGTCCGCATGGCGGTGCTGTTCCATCTGCTCGTCGGTGCCGAACAGGAGGCGATCAGCGCATGAGCGTCGTGATCCGGGGCGTCCGCCCCTACGGCGAGGGCGACCCCGTCGACGTGCTGGTCGAGGATGGTCAGATCGCCGCCATCGGCTTAGGGCTCGAGCTGCCCGAGGACGCGGACGCCGTCGACGCCCACGGTCAGATCCTCCTGCCCGGTTTCGTCGACCTGCACACCCACCTGCGCGAACCCGGCCGCGAGTACGCCGAGGACATCGAGACCGGTTCTGCCGCAGCGGCTCTCGGTGGCTACACCGCCGTGTTCGCGATGGCCAACACCACCCCGGTGGCCGACAGCCCGGTGGTCACCGACCACGTGTGGCACCGCGGTCAACAGGTCGGATTGGTCGACGTGCACCCGGTCGGCGCCATCACCATGGGCCTGGAGGGCAAACAGCTCACCGAGATGGGCATGATGGCCGCCGGCGCCGGGCAGGTGCGGATGTTCTCCGACGACGGGGTCTGCGTCGACGATCCGCTGGTCATGCGGCGCGCCCTCGAATACGCCTCCGGGCTCGGGGTGCTGATCGCCCAGCATGCCGAGGAACCCCGGCTGACGGTCGGCGCCGTCGCGCACGAGGGACCCAACGCCGCGCGCCTCGGTCTGGCCGGCTGGCCGCGCGCCGCCGAGGAGTCGATCGTGATTCGCGACGCCCTGCTGGCCCGCGACGCCGGCGCGCGCGTACACATCTGCCACGCCTCCACCGCGGGCACCGTCGAACTGCTCACGTGGGCGAAGGATCACGGCATCGCGATCACCGCCGAGGTCACCCCGCACCACCTGCTGCTCGACGACACCCGTCTGGCCAGCTACGACGGCCGTAACCGGGTCAACCCGCCGCTGCGCGAGGCCTCCGACGCCGAGGCACTGCGCCGGGCGCTGGCCGACGGGGTGATCGACTGTGTGGCCACCGACCACGCCCCGCACGCCGAACACGAGAAGATGTGCGAGTTCGCCTCCGCCCGCCCCGGCATGCTCGGGCTGCAGACGGCGCTATCGGTGGTCGTGGAGACGATGGTCGCGCCGGGCCTGCTGACCTGGCGCGACGTCGCCCGCGTGATGAGCGAGGCACCGGCCCGCATCGTCGGGCTGCCCGATCAGGGCCGCCCGCTGGAGGTGGGGGAGCCGGCCAACCTGACCGTCGTCGACCCCGACGCGACCTGGACGGTCAGCGGCGCCGCGCTGGCCAGCCGTTCGGACAACACCCCGTACGAGGAGATGACGTTGCCCGGGGTGGTCACGCTGACCATGTTGCGGGGCAAGGTGACCGCACGCGACGGGAAGAGCCCGGTATCGGCGGGCAGGAGCGAAGCGACCGGGGGATCGGTCCTGTGAACACCGGCACGCTCGTCGCATCGCTGATCGTCGCGGCGATCCTGGTCGTGGTGATCGGCCTGCTGATCCGCGCCATGATGCGGGGCTGGCGCGGGAAGGCGCAGCGACAGGTCGAGCTCATCGGCAAGCTGCCGCCGCTGCCGGACACCGTCGGGCAGGCGGACCTGCCGCCGCTCAAGGGTCTCTATGTGGGCAGCACGTTCGCGCCGAACTGGCACGACCGTATCGTTGTAGGCGACCTCGGTTACCGCACGAAGGCGGTGCTGACCCGTTATCCCGAAGGGATCATGGTGCAGCGCAGCGGCGCGCACCCGATCTGGATCCCCGCCGAATCGGTGACGGCGATCCGCACCGAACGCGGCATGGTGGGCAAGGCGCTCACCCACGACGGGATTCTGGCGATCAGGTGGCGGCTGCCGTCGGGCACTGAGATCGACACCGGTTTTCGCGGCGACGACCGCACTGATTACGACCGCTGGCTGGAGGAAAAAGCGTGACTAGCGAGAAGCGAAGCGGATCGCGCATCGACGGGAGCCAGGCCGTTCTCGTCCTGGAGGACGGACGGGTCTTCACCGGGGTGCCGTTCGGCGCCGTCGGGCAGACACTGGGTGAGGCGGTGTTCTCGACCGGGATGTCGGGATACCAGGAGACCCTCACCGACCCGAGTTACTACGGCCAGATCGTGGTCGCCACCGCGCCGCAGATCGGCAACACGGGCTGGAACGACGAGGACGCCGAGAGCCGCGGCGACAAGATCTGGGTTGCCGGCTACGCCGTGCGCGACCCGTCGCCGCGCGCCTCGAACTGGCGTGCCACCGGCACCCTCGACGACGAACTGACCCGCCAGGGCATCGTCGGCATCGCCGGGATCGACACCCGCGCGCTGGTGCGCCACTTGCGCACCCGCGGCGCGATGAAGGCGGGCATTTTCAGCGGGGACGCGCTGGCCGCCACCGAGGAGCTGCTCGAGCGGGTCCGCAACCAGCCCGGGATGCTCGGCGCGAGCCTGGCCGAGAAGGTCAGCACCGACTCCGTCTACGTCGTGGAACCCGAAGGCGGACACCGCTTCACGGTGGCCGCGATCGACCTCGGCATCAAGACCAACACCCCGCGCAACTTCGCCAAGCGCGGCATCCGCAGCCACGTGCTGCCGGTGACCGCGACGTTCGACCAGATCGCCGACCTGAAGCCGGACGGGGTGTTCCTGTCCAACGGGCCCGGCGATCCGGCGGCCGCCGACCACGTCGTCGAGGTCACCCGTGAGGTTTTGGGCGCGGGGATCCCGCTGTTCGGCATCTGCTTCGGTAACCAGATCCTCGGCCGGGCGCTCGGGCGCGACACCTACAAGATGGTGTTCGGCCACCGCGGCATCAACGTACCGGTGATGGACCACGCGACCGGCCGCGTCGCGATCACCGCGCAGAACCACGGTTTCGCGCTCGAGGGCGAGGCCGGGGAGACCTTCGACACCCCGTTCGGCGAGGCCGTCGTCAGTCACACCTGCGCCAACGACGGGGTCGTCGAAGGCGTCAAACTCGTCAACGGGCGCGCGTTCTCGGTGCAGTACCACCCCGAGGCCGCCGCGGGCCCGCACGACGCCAACTACCTGTTCGACCAGTTCGTCGACCAGATGGCAGAGGAGAAGTAATGCCGCGTCGGACTGACCTCCGCCACGTCCTGGTCATCGGCTCCGGGCCGATCCTGATCGGCCAGGCCGCCGAATTCGACTACTCGGGCACCCAGGCCTGCCGCGTACTGCGCGCCGAGGGCCTCACGGTCACGCTGATCAACTCCAACCCGGCGACGATCATGACCGACCCCGAGTACGCCGACTACACCTACGTCGAACCGATCACCCCCGACTTCGTGGAGCGGGTGATCGCCCAACAGGCCGAGCGCGGCAACAAGATCGACGCGCTGCTGGCCACCCTCGGCGGGCAGACCGCGCTCAACACCGCGGTCGCGCTGTCGGAGAACGGCGTGCTCGAACGCTACGACGTCGAGCTGATCGGCGCCGACTTCGAGGCGATCCAACGTGGTGAGGACCGGCAGCGGTTCAAGGACATCGTCACCAAAGTCGGTGGGGAGTCGGCGAAGTCCCGCGTCTGTTTCACCATGGACGAGGTTCGCGACACCGTCGCCGAACTGGGTCTGCCCGTCGTCGTGCGGCCGTCGTTCACGATGGGTGGGCTCGGCTCCGGGATGGCGTACTCTGCCGAGGACGTCGAGCGGATGGCCGGACACGGGCTGGCCGCATCGCCGAGCGCCAACGTGCTGATCGAGGAATCGATCTACGGCTGGAAGGAATACGAGCTCGAGCTGATGCGCGACCGCCACGACAACGTGGTGGTGGTGTGCTCGATCGAGAACTTCGACCCGATGGGCGTGCACACCGGCGATTCGGTGACCGTGGCCCCGGCCATGACGCTGACCGACCGCGAGTACCAGACCATGCGCAACCTCGGCATCGCGATCCTGCGCGAGGTCGGCGTGGCCACCGGCGGCTGCAACATCCAGTTCGCGGTGAACCCGAAAGACGGACGGCTCATCGTCATCGAGATGAACCCGCGCGTCTCCCGTTCGAGCGCGCTGGCGTCGAAGGCCACCGGCTTCCCGATCGCCAAGATCGCGGCCAAACTCGCGATCGGCTACACCCTCGACGAGATCCTCAACGACATCACCAAGGAGACGCCGGCCTGCTTCGAGCCGACGCTGGACTACGTCGTCGTCAAGGCGCCGCGGTTCGCGTTCGAGAAGTTCCCCGGCGCCGACGCCACCCTGACCACCACCATGAAGTCGGTCGGTGAGGCGATGTCGTTGGGCCGCAACTTCATCGAGGCGCTCGGCAAGGTGATGCGCTCGCTGGAGGGCGGCCGCGCCGGGTTCTGGACGGCCCCGGATCCGGTCGCGACCCTCGACGAGGTGCTCGACGGGCTGCGCACCGCGACCGACGGCCGGCTCTACGACATCGAGTTCGCGCTGCGCCTGGGCGGCACGGTCGAACAGGTCGCCGAGGCCTCCGGCGTCGACCCCTGGTTCGTCGACCAGATCGCCGGGCTGGTCGCCCTGCGCGGCGAGATCCTCGAGGCCCCGGTGCTCGACGGCGCGCTGCTGCGGCGGGCCAAGAACAACGGGCTGTCGGACCGCCAGATCGCCGCGCTGCGACCCGAACTCGCCGGTGAGGTCGGGGTGCGGGCGCTGCGTCAGCGCCTCGGAATCCATCCGGTGTTCAAGACCGTCGACACCTGCGCCGCGGAGTTCGAGGCCAAGACGCCGTACCACTACAGCAGCTACGAACTCGACCCCGCCGCCGAATCCGAGGTGGCCCCGCAGGCCGAGAAGCCCAAGGTGCTGATCCTGGGGTCCGGGCCCAACCGCATCGGGCAGGGCATCGAATTCGACTACAGCTGTGTGCACGCCGCGACCACGCTGAGCGAGGCCGGTTTCGAGACGGTGATGATCAACTGCAACCCCGAGACGGTGTCCACGGACTACGACACCGCCGACCGGTTGTACTTCGAACCGCTCACCTTCGAAGACGTACTCGAGATCTACTACGCCGAATCCGCTTCCGGGGCAGGCGGTCCCGGTGTGGTCGGGGTGATTGTGCAACTCGGCGGGCAGACCCCGCTCGGGCTCGCCGAACGCCTCGAGAAGGCCGGGGTGCCCATCGTCGGCACCAGCCCCAAGGCCATCGACCTGGCCGAGGACCGCGGCGAATTCGGTGAGGTCCTGCGCCGGGCCGGCCTGCCCGCCCCGCGATTCGGGATGGCGACCAGCTTCGACCAGGCCCGCCTGATCGCCGCCGACATCGGCTACCCGGTGCTGGTGCGACCGTCGTACGTGCTCGGCGGGCGCGGCATGGAGATCGTCTACGACGAGCAGACGCTCGAGGGTTACATCACCCGCGCCACCCAGCTGTCCCCGGAACACCCCGTGCTGGTGGACCGGTTCCTCGAGGACGCGATCGAGATCGACGTCGACGCGCTGTGCGACGGCACCGAGGTCTACATCGGCGGGATCATGGAGCACATCGAGGAGGCCGGTATCCACTCCGGCGACTCGGCGTGCGCGTTGCCGCCGGTGACGTTGGGCCGCAGCGACATCGAATCGGTCCGCCGGGCCACCGAGGCGATCGCCCACGGTGTCGGCGTCGTCGGGCTGCTCAACGTGCAGTACGCGCTCAAGGACGACGTGCTCTACGTCCTCGAGGCCAACCCGCGCGCCAGCCGCACGGTGCCGTTCGTGTCCAAGGCCACCTCGATCCCGCTGGCCAAGGCCTGCGCGCGGATCATGCTGGGCGCCACCATCTCCCAGCTCCGCGAGGAGGGTGTGCTGGTCTCCGACGGCGACGGCGCCACCACGGCACGCAACGCGCCCGTCGCGGTCAAGGAGGCGGTGCTGCCGTTCCACCGGTTCCGCAAGGCCGACGGCTCGCAGATCGACTCGCTGCTCGGACCGGAGATGAAGTCCACCGGCGAGGTCATGGGCATCGACCACGACTTCGGCAGTGCCTTCGCCAAGAGCCAGACCGCCGCCTACGGGTCGCTGCCCGCGTCGGGCACGGTGTTCGTTTCGGTGGCCAACCGCGACAAGCGGTCGCTGGTGTTCCCGGTCAAACGGCTGGCCGACCTCGGCTTCACCGTGCTGGCCACCGAGGGCACCGCGGAGATGTTGCGCCGCAACGGGATTCCGTGCGACGAGGTGCGCAAGCATTTCGAGGAGCCCGGCGAGGGGCGCCCGGAGCGCTCGGCGGTGGAGGCGATCCGCGCCGGGGATGTGGCGATGGTGATCAACACCCCGTACGGCAACTCCGGTCCCCGCATCGACGGCTACGAGATCCGCTCGGCCGCGGTGTCGATGAACATCCCGTGCATCACGACGGTGCAGGGCGCCTCGGCCGCGGTGCAGGGCATCGAGGCCAGCCTGCGCGGCGACATCGGCGTGATGAGCCTGCAGGAGTTGCACAGCGAGCTGGAGCACTGACGGTGTTCGGGCAGCGGCTCGCCGAGGCGGTCTCGAGCCGCGGCCCGCTGTGCCCGGGCATCGACCCCCATCCGGAGCTGCTGACCGCATGGGGGCTGTCGGTCGACGCCGACGGGCTGAGCCGGTTCTGCGACGCGTGTGTCGAGGCATTCGCGGGGTTCGCGATCGTCAAACCGCAGGTCGCCTTCTTCGAGGCGTACGGCTCGGCGGGGTTCGCGGTGCTCGAACGCACGATCGCCGCGTTGCGCTCGCACGGCGTGCTGGTGCTGGCGGACGCGAAACGGGGTGACATCGGTTCGACCATGGCGGCCTACGCCCAGGCGTGGGCGGGGGAGTCGCCACTGGCGGCCGACGCGGTCACCGCATCGCCGTATCTGGGCTTCGGGTCGCTCACACCCCTGCTGGACACCGCCGCCGCGCACGGCCGCGGGGTGTTCGTGCTCGCCGCGACGTCCAACCCGGAAGGTGCGAGTGTGCAGCGCGCCGACGCCGACGGACGCACGGTGGCCCAGTCGGTCGTCGACGCGGCGGCCGCGGTGAACCGGGCGGCCGGCGGGCCCGGCTCGGTCGGCGTGGTGGTCGGTGCGACGGTGACCGAACCGCCCGACGTGAGCGCGCTCGGGGGCCCGGTGCTGGTACCCGGTGTCGGCGCCCAGGGCGGCCGTCCCGAGGCGCTCGGCGGGCTGGGCGGGGCGCGGCCCGGCCAACTGCTGCCGACCGTGTCGCGGGAGGTCCTGCGCGCCGGACCCGAGGTGGGCGCACTGCGCGCCGCCGCCGAACGGCTGCGCGACGCGGTGGCCTACCTCGCGTGACGGCCTACGACGTCGCGGCCTGGTCGGACTTCGCGCAGACCGTGTCCGGCGGCGCCGCCGCATTGGCCGGGCTGCTGTTCGTCGGGCTCTCGCTGAACCTCTCGGACGTTCTGCGGCATCCCGGGGTCCCCGCCAGGGCGGCCGCCACGCTGTCGCTGACGATCGCGATCCTGCTGGTCACGGTCTTCCTCGCCACACCGGGCCAGACGCCGGCGGTGCTCGGCGCGGAGATCGGCGCGCTCGGCGCGGCGATGACGGCCGGCTCGATGTGGGCGGGACGGCACCAGGGCAAGGGCCGCTCGACGGTCTTCCGGGTCTACACGCTGGCGTTCCTGCTCGTCCCGTCGCTGCTGTTCGTCGTCGCGGGGGTGTCTTTGGCCGTCGAGCGCGGCGGGGGCCTGTACTGGATGACCGCGGGTGTGGTCGCGGCGTTCGTGTCGGCCAGCGCCAACTCCTGGGTGCTGCTGGTCGAGATCAAACGCTGACGCGGCCGTCGACTGCCCCCTACAGCCGGATCCAGCGGCCCAGGAACCAGAACCCCCAGCCGTCGCCGTTGGCGGCCCGCATCGGCATCACCTGGTGGCCGTTCCAGTTGAACGGCCGGTGATCCTGCCGGGCCTGATCCGGTCCGCGCCGCTGCCAGTCGTTCGGCGCCGCCTGCTGCGCGCATCCGGGGCTGCCCGGCCCGCCGCAGCCCGGGCCGGGATCGGCTCCCGCGGTGCCGAGTCCCGACCCGAACAGCGTCGCCACGCCGATGCCCGCAGCGAGCGCGGTCGATCCGACAGTCCGCTTGAGATTCATCCGGTCACTCCGATCTCATTGTGTGAGACGGGAATTCGTCTCACGTCACCGACGGTATGGAGCGGACGTGGGATCGCTCTGTGGTCGACGTATGTCCCGGCTGTGTGAGTTACAGCGGGATCCAGAGCCCCAGGAACCAGAAGCCCCAGCTGCGGACATCGGGGCGGAAGATCGGTGTCACCCAGGCGCCGCGGTAGTTGAACGGCTGGTGGTCGAACCGGCCCTGGTCGATGCCGCGCCACGCTTGCCCTGGCGGCGGTGGCGGCGGTGCGTTCCACCGACCCGGACCCGGGCCACCGGGCCCGCCCGGACCACCGGGGTGACCCGGCGCACCGGGACCGCCTGGTCCGCCCGGTCCGCCCGGATGTCCGGGTCCTCCTCCTGGCTGCGCGCCCGCGACGGCCGGTCCGACGATCGCGGGGACGACCCCGACCGCGGACACGCCGAGCGCGAGGGCGACGGCCGAGGTGGCGATCCGACGAGTGATGGACATGGCACTCCCTTTCGACGACCCCCGACCCAAACCGCGAACGTTAGGCCGACTACTTAAGCGCTGGCTGTACGGAGCTTGAGTGTCGACTGGGCGGCGTCGGCTCACACCGGTGTCCCGACACGCCCGACACGCCGTGACCAGCGAAAATTTAAGTTCACACCGGCGGCCGCTGAACTCTCGACCTGCACTTCAGACCCGCCTGGCGGGGCCCCGGCGGCCACCGAAATCGCAAAACCCCTGTTGGACAGGCAGATCGGCGGCTCACCCCGGGTGTCCCACGCCGCGACGCGCCGATTCGTCCGACCGGCCGGCACCACTACACGCTGGGCTTTTGTCTGAGAAACGCGGGGGTGGGGTTCGCTTTCGTCGGCATGCGTGGGTACGGTCGTCGTCGCTGGCTGGTTCTACCAGCCGAGACAGAAACAGATGGCCGAAGTTATCGCCAGAGACGGAGGAACCCCGTGGCCCTTCCCCAGTTGACCGACGAACAGCGCGCGGCAGCGTTGGAGAAGGCTGCTGCCGCACGTCGAGCGCGTGCCGAGCTCAAAGATCGGCTGAAGCGCGGCGGCACCAACCTCAAGCAGGTGCTCAAGGACGCCGAGACCGACGAGGTCTTGGGCAAGATGAAGGTCTCCGCGCTGCTGGAGGCGTTGCCGAAGGTCGGCAAGGTCAAGGCGCAGGAGATCATGACCGAACTCGAGATCGCCCCGACCCGCCGCCTGCGCGGTCTCGGCGACCGTCAGCGCAAGGCTCTGCTCGAGAAGTTCGATCAGTCCTAGGACGCACGCTTTGAACACCGGCCGAGGGGTCGGACGGGTTGTAGTCCTGTCCGGCCCCTCCGCTGTCGGGAAGTCCACCGTCGTGCGCTGTCTGCGCGAGAAGATTCCCGACCTGTACTTCAGCGTCTCCGCCACTACGCGGGCCCCGCGGCCCGGCGAGGTGGACGGCGTCGACTACTCCTTCGTCACCCCGGAGGCGTTCGAGCAGCTCATCGACGACGGCGCGCTGCTGGAGTGGGCCGAGATCCACGGCGGCCTGCACCGCTCCGGAACCCCCGCGCAGCCGGTGCGCGAGGCGACCGCCGCAGGCCGGCCGGTGTTGATCGAGGTCGATCTGGCCGGCGCGCGAGCGGTCAAACGCGCGATGCCGGAGGTCCTCTCGGTGTTCCTCGCGCCACCCAGCTGGGAGGTGCTGGAGCGCCGGCTGGTGGGCCGCGGCACCGAAACGCCGGAGGTGATGAGCCGACGGCTGGCCACCGCGCGCACCGAATTGGCCGCGCAGAGCGACTTCGATGTCGTGGTCGTCAATAGTCAGTTGGAATCTGCCTGCTCAGAATTGGTATCCTTGCTGGTGGGCCATACGCCGGCCGGCACGAATCCGGCCTGATCCCGCCCCAAGCAGAGGTGAACCTCTCACCTTCCGCACATCGCCAGGAGATTCTTTACGTGAGCACCCCGCACGCCGACGCGCAGTTGACCGCCGACCTCACCATCGATGCGGCCGCCGCCGGCGCCTACGACACGCCGTTGGGCATCACCAACCCGCCCATCGACGAGTTGCTGGACCGGGCGTCGAGCAAGTACGCGCTGGTGATCTACGCCGCCAAACGCGCCCGCCAGATCAACGACTACTACAACCAGCTCGGCGACGGCATCCTCGAGTACGTCGGCCCACTGGTCGAGCCCGGCCTGCAGGAGAAGCCGCTGTCGATCGCGCTCCGCGAGATCCACGAAGACCTGCTCGAGCACACCGAGGGCGAGTAAGCACCCTCCCGTGGACCGCAAGCGGATCATCGTCGGCGTCGCCGGAGGCATCGCCGCATACAAGGCGTGCACGCTGGTCCGCCAGCTGACCGAAGCCGGCCACGACGTCCGCGTCCTGCCGACCGAGTCGGCGCTGCGGTTCGTCGGCGCCGCCACGTTCGAGGCGCTGTCCGGCCACCCCGTCCACACCGGCGTCTGGGATGACGTCCACGAGGTGCCGCACGTGCGGATCGGCCAGGAGGCCGACCTGGTGGTCGTCGCCCCCGCCACCGCCGACCTGCTGGCCCGCGCGGTCGCAGGCCGGGCCGACGATCTGCTGACCGCCACGCTGCTGACCGCGCGGTGTCCGGTGCTGTTCGCCCCGGCGATGCACACCGAGATGTGGTTCCACCCCGCGACCGTCGACAACGTCGCGACGCTGCGAAGCCGCGGTGCCGTCGTGCTCGAACCCGCATCCGGGCGGCTCACCGGCGCCGACAGCGGTGCGGGCCGGCTGCCCGAGGCCGAGGAGATCGCGACCCTCGCGCAACTGCTGCTGGTCCGCGGCGACGCCCTGCCCTACGACCTTGCCGGGATCAAGGTGCTGGTGACCGCGGGCGGAACGCGGGAACCCATCGACCCGGTCCGGTTCATCGGCAACCGCAGCTCCGGGAAACAGGGCTACGCGATGGCGCGGGTGCTCGCCCAGCGCGGTGCCGACGTCACGCTGATCGCAGGCAACACCGCAGGCCTCGTCGACCCCGCCGGCGTCGAGGTCGTCCACATCGGTTCGGCCGCCCAGCTGCGCGACGCGGTGTCCAAACACGCCCCGGAAGCCCACGTCCTGGTGATGGCCGCGGCGGTCGCCGACTTCCGCCCCGTCACGGCCGCCACCAGCAAGATCAAGAAATCGGCCGATCCCAACGTCGACGCGCCGACCATCGACCTGACCCGCACCGACGACATCCTCGCCGGGGCGGTCCGCGCCCGCGCCGACGGTCAGCTGCCGAACATGCGCGCGATCGTGGGTTTCGCCGCCGAGACCGGCGACGCCAACGGCGATGTGCTGTTCCACGCGCGCGCCAAATTCAAGCGCAAGGGGTGCGACCTTCTCGTGGTCAACGCGGTGGGGGAGAACCGCGCGTTCGAGGTGGACAACAACGACGGCTGGCTGCTGGCGGCCGACGGAACGGAGTCCGCACTGGAGCACGGTTCGAAAACTCTGATGGCCAGCCGTATCGTGGACGCGATCGGCGCCTTCCTGCACAGCAGCAACGGGTGACCGCGGGGGGAATCGGCTGCATCAAAGGGTTGCGCGCCGCTCGGGGACACGCTTGGGTGCAACAGGGCATCGATACAATTTGACGGCCTAATCAAGAGGCATGAGTTCGACAAGTGAGGATCACACGTGAGTAATGGTCGGCTGTTTACCAGTGAGTCGGTGACCGAGGGCCACCCCGACAAGATCTGTGACGCCATCAGCGACTCGGTACTCGACTCGCTGCTCGCGCAGGATCCCCGGTCGCGCGTGGCGGTCGAGACCCTCGTGACCACCGGACAGGTGCACGTCGTCGGTGAGGTGACCACCACCGCCAAAGAGGCGTTCGCCGACATCACCAACACCGTGCGGCACCGCATCCTCGAGGTCGGCTACGACTCGTCGGAGAAGGGTTTCGACGGCACCACCTGCGGCGTGAACATCGGGATCGGCGCCCAGTCGCCCGACATCGCCATGGGCGTCGACACCGCGCACGAGACTCGCGTCGAGGGCAAGGGCGACCCGCTGGACCTGCAGGGCGCCGGCGACCAGGGCCTGATGTTCGGCTACGCCATCAAGGACACCCCCGAGCTGATGCCCTTGCCCATCGCGTTGGCCCACCGCCTGTCGCGCCGGCTGACCGAGGTCCGCAAGAACGGCGTCCTGGACTACCTGCGGCCCGACGGCAAGACGCAGGTCACCGTGCAGTACGACGGTGTGAAGCCGGTCCGCCTGGACACCGTCGTGCTGTCCACCCAGCACGCCGAAGGCATCGACCTCGAGGGCACCCTCACCCCGGACATCCGGGAGAAGGTCGTCAACACCGTCCTGTCGGACCTGAACCACGACACCATGGACACCTCCGACTTCCGCCTGCTGGTCAACCCGACCGGCAAGTTCGTGCTCGGCGGTCCGATGGGTGACGCCGGCCTGACCGGCCGCAAGATCATCGTCGACACCTACGGCGGCTGGGCCCGCCACGGCGGCGGCGCCTTCTCCGGCAAGGATCCGTCAAAGGTGGACCGTTCGGCCGCGTACGCGATGCGCTGGGTGGCCAAGAACGTCGTCGCCGCAGGGCTCGCGGAGCGCGTCGAGGTCCAGGTCGCCTACGCGATCGGCAAGGCCGCCCCCGTCGGGCTGTTCGTCGAGACCTTCGGCACCGAGACCGTCGACCCGGCCAAGATCGAGAAGGCCATCACCACGGTGTTCGATCTGCGCCCCGGCGCGATCGTGCGCGATCTGGACCTGCTGCGCCCGATCTACGCGCCGACCGCCGCGTACGGCCACTTCGGCCGCACCGACATCGATCTGCCGTGGGAGCGCACCGACAAGGCCGACGCGCTCAAGACCGCCGTCTAGGACCGCAAAGATTGCACTGAGGGTCGTGATTCCATCGGGATCACGACCCTCAGCGCATTCTCGGCGCGGTGCTACGCCGAGTACTCGTAGTCGTCGAGCGGGAAGCGCCTGCTGCGCCAGGACGCCTCGAGTGTGCTCGCCGGCCGCAGCGGGACGTCCCCGTTGCGGTCGAAGTAGTAGCTGCGCGCGTTGCGGCAGCTGTCCTGCCAGAAGATCTGCCGGTGCCGCTTGCGCATCATCTCGTCGAAGTAGCGGTCGTTGGCGGCCTGGCTGACCTCGACGCGGAGGGCGGAGCGGTGCCGGGCCTCGCGCAGGCACCGCACGATGTGGCGGGTCTGGGTCTCGATCAGCGCGAAGTAGGACGACCCGACGTAGCCGTACGGCCCGCTCACCGAGAACAGGTTCGGGAACCCCGGCACGCTGACCCCTTCGTAGGCCTGCAGCCGGTGGGTCTCCCAGAACTGTGCCAGCGACATGCCGCCGGAGCCGTGGATCGCGAAGGTCTGGGCGTCGCTGTCGGCGACCTTGAACCCGGTGGCCAGGATCAGCACGTCGACGTCGTGGCTGTCCCCGTCGGCGGTGCTCACGCCCGAACCGGTGATCTTGTCGATCGGTTCGGTGATCAGCCGGACGTTGTCGCGGTTGAACGTCGCCAGATACGTGTTGTGGAAGCCGGGGCGTTTGCAGCCCACCGCGTAGTTCGGCGTCAGCTTCTCGCGGGTCTCCGGATCGCGCACCTGCTGACGCAGATACGACTTGCCCATCGCATCCATCCGCTTCGCCAGTGGGTTCATCGTGAAGTACTGGGCGGCCAGCGGGAACGTGAGCTCCACGTAGGCCTGGCTGAGCAGCCGCTGCACGGCCTTGCCGCCGGGCAGCCGCATCGCGCGGCGCAGGGCGTGCGGCAGGGGCACGTCGAACTTCGGGAAGCACCAGATCGGGGTGCGCTGGAAGACGTCGAGCCGTTCGACGATCGGGGCGATCTCGGGGATCACCTGCACCGCGGAGGCGCCGGTGCCGATGATCGCGACCCGCTTACCGCGCAGGTCCACCTCGGGATCCCACCGCGCGGTGTGCATGGTCGGACCGGCGAACGAGTCGACGCCGGGGATGTCGGGCAGGTTCGGGACCGTCAGCACACCGCTGGCGTTGATCAGGAACCGCGAGGTGAGGACGTCACCGCTGTCCAGGCGCACCCGCCACAGCTGTGCGGTGTCGTCGAAGGCGGCGGCGAGCACCTCGGTGCCGAACCGGATGCGTTCGCGCAGACCGTATTTGGTGACGCAGTGTGCGGCGTAGGCGCGCAGTTCGTCGCCCGGTGCGTAGGTGCGCGACCAGTCGGCGCTCTGCTCGAACGAGAATTGGTAGGAGAACGACGGGATGTCGACGCCGATGCCGGGGTAGCGGTTCCAGTACCAGGTGCCGCCGGGTTCGGCACCGGCCTCGATGATGCGGTAGTCGCCGAACCCGGCCCGGTCCAGTGCGATCGCCGCGCCGATGCCACCGAACCCGGCCCCGACGATGAGGGTGTGGTGGTCGGGCGTCATCGGGTGCTCCGCAGCGCCGCGTGCAGGGCGGCCAGCCCACGGTCGACGGTGTCCGTCACCGCGGGCACGACACCGGCGTAGCCGAGGTAGCCGTGCACCAACGTCTCCGCGTGGTGCAGTTCGACGGGAACCCCTGCGGCGGTGAGCAGTTCGGCGTACCGGATGCCGTCGTCGCGCAGCGGGTCGTGACCCGCGACGGCGATGTAGGCCGGCGGCAGGCCGCGCAGGTCGTCGGCCCGGCCGGGCGCCATGTCGGGGGAGGGATCGGTCAGGTCGGCGGCGTACCAGCGCGACAGCCCGGTGATCGCGGCGCGGTCCAGGATCGGCGCCTCGGCGTTCTCGCTCACCGACGGCAGCGACAGATCCCACATCGTCACCGGATACCAGAGCAGCTGGAACGCGATCGGCGGGCCGCCGTGGTCGCGGGCGCGCTGGGCCACCACCGCGGCCAGGTTGCCGCCCGCGGAATCGCCGGCCACCGCCAGCCGTGCGGTGTCCGCGTCGAGGTCGGCGCCGTGGGCCGCGACCCACTGCAGCGCCGTCCACGCATCCTCGACCGCGGCCGGGTACGGATGTTCGGGCGCCAACCGGTAGTCGACCGACACGACGACCGCCTCGGCCGCCGCGGCGTGCCGCCGGCACTCCCCGTCGTGGGTGTCGAGATCGCCGAGCGCGAACCCGCCGCCGTGGAAGAACACGACGACCGGGGGCGCCGACTCCGC
This sequence comes from Mycobacterium sp. GA-2829, assembly GCF_001499965.1. Lineage (GTDB taxonomy): Bacteria > Actinomycetota > Actinomycetes > Mycobacteriales > Mycobacteriaceae > Mycobacterium. The sequence goes on along the minus strand of NZ_LQIT01000020.1, from coordinate 6,097 downwards.
CGTCTCGGGGCGGTACACCCGAATCGCGATGTCGCCCGCGGGGCCGGGAATTCGCCGGTCCGCTGTGTCGACCTCGGGATGGACCTCGCGCCGCGGGAGGTCCCGCAGCCGCTGCCGCGCCACCTCCACACCCTCGTCGACCGACAGCTGGAACGGCACGGCGTCCAGTACCTTTCTCAGAATGGCGTCGATAGGCGGCTTCTCGTCAGCGACAGACACGACCTCACCGTACGCACATCGGCGGACACCCCGCCTGTGGATCGCCGCCGCCGTGGTCGCGGCGATCTACGGGGTCTTCCTGATCGTCGCCGCGCTGCGGTCACCCGCCGGTGCGGAGCTCACCGGACAGTTCCCCGCCCAGCCCGCGGTGAAGGCGCTGGCCGCCGTGCTGCTCGCGGTCGCGGCCTCCGGGCACTCGATCCGCCGGGAGCGCCGCTGGCTGGTCCCCGCGCTGGTGTTCTCCGCGTGCGGGGACTTCCTGCTCGCCATCCCGTGGTGGGAGCCGTCGTTCGTGCTGGGGCTCGCCTCCTTCCTCGTCGCGCACCTCTGCTTCCTGGGCGCGCTGATCCCGCTGGCGACCCGCACCCCGGGTCGGCTCGTCGCCGTCGCCGTCACCTTCTTGGCGTGTGCGGCGCTGCTCGTGTGGTTCTGGCCGCGACTGGTCGCCGACGGGATGGCCGTTCCGGTCACCGCGTACATCACCGTGCTCGGCGGGATGGTGTGTGCCGCACTGCTGGCGCGGCTGCCCACGCCGTGGACCGCGCTCGGGGCGGTGTGCTTCGCGGTGTCGGACGCGATGATCGGCATCGGCCGGTTCGTCCTGGGGAACGAGGCGCTCGCGGTGCCCATCTGGTGGGTGTACGCCGCGTCGCTGCTGCTGATCACCGCCGGACTGTTCTTCGGCCGCGGTAATCCGTGCGGAAACTCCAGCTAACCGCACCGAAACGTAGCGTGGCTAACGTCGCGCTCATGGGCATTGGACGCAGGAGTTTCCTGCAGACAGCAATGGTCGGTGTCGGGGCGGGCGCGGTGGTTGCGGGGTGCGGCAGGAACACCCCGTCGGCCGACGCCGCCGCCGAACCGCCGTACTCGTCGATCCCGGTGCTGCAGCCGGGACAGGGCGACCGCAGCGGCGACCACTATCTGGCGTCGCTCCCCGATCAGGTGCTGTGGGGATACGTCCCCACCGTGCACGCCACCCCGGTGCTGCGGATGCGGTCAGGGCAGACCATCACGATCGACACCGTCTCCCACGAGGGGATCCTCGAAGACCAGGGCCGCGACCCGGTCGAGTACTTCGGCGGCCTCGGCGTCGCCGAAGCCGACGTGCTCGACGATGCGAAAGTCATTGCTGCCGAATACAACCGGACGCCACGCGATTTCGCCAAGGACGGTCCGCACATCATCACGGGCCCGATCTTCGTCGAGGGCGCCGAACCCGGCGACGTGCTGAAGATCGAGACGCTCGAGACGACGCCGCGGGTGCCCTACGGGGTGGTGTCGAGCCGCCACGGCAAGGGGGCGCTCGCGCTGACGTCGGACAAGGCCGCCCCGGCCGGGATCTCCATGGCCGAGGTGATGCCGCCGGTGGCGACAGACGGCCGCGCCGACCCCGACCCCATGAAATGGGGCGGCGTGTCGGTGTTCACGCCGGTGGAGCAGGGCCGCGGTGTCATGCCCGTCGGCGCGGACGGGTCGGTGCGGTTCCCGCTCAACCCGTTCATGGGCGTGATGGGTGTCGCGTTCGCCCAGGATGAAGGCCTCAACGCCCCCAACGCCAACTCGATCCCGCCCACGATCGGCGGCGGGAACATCGACATCAAACTGCTGGGCTCCGGGTCCACCCTGTACCTTCCCGTGTTCGCGCCAGGCGCGCTGTTCTACGTCGGGGATCCGCACATGGCGATGGGCGACGGCGAGGTGGCGCTCACCGCGATGGAGGGGTCGCTGCGCGGCACGTTCCGGCTCACGGTGTGCAAACCCGGGTCCGGCGACGCGCCCGGCGTCGCCTACCGGTATCCGTTCGCCGAGACCGAGCAGGCGTGGATCCCGATCGGGCTCTCCGACCCCGACGGCGCGGTCGGCGGGCAGACCAGCGACCTCGACGTCGCGATGCGCCGCGCCGTGGTCAACGCACTGGACTACCTCGAACACGACCGCGGGATGGACCGCGCGACCGCCTACGCCTACCTGTCGGCCGCGGGCGACTTCACGATCTCCCAGGTGGTCGACCGGACCGTCGGCGTGCACGGGCAGATCCACAAGGAGCACTTCACCCTGTAGCCGGCCTGTCCGCGCCGTCTGCTAGAGGTGTGCGGTGACCAAAACCCGGCAGCCGGCCGAACACGAGCCGATCGCGCGTGTGCTGCCGATGCTGACGGTGCCCCACCTCGACCGGGAATTCGACTATCTCGTGCCCGCGGAATGCTCCGACGACGCGCAGCCCGGGGTGCGGGTGCGGGTGCGCTTCCACGGCCGTCTCGTCGACGCGTTCCTGCTCGAGCGGCGTTCGGAGACCGACCACCCGGGCCAGCTCGGCTACCTGGACCGGGTCGTCTCGCCGGAGCAGGTGCTGACCCCCGAGGTGCGCCGCCTGGTCGACGCGGTGGCCGCGCGCTACTCGGGGACCCGTCCGGACGTGCTGCGTCTGGCGGTCCCGCCGCGGCACGCCAACGTCGAGAAGAAACCCGCCGAGGAACTGGCGCCGGTCGAGGTCGCGCCGGTCGACTTCACCGGGTGGCGGGCCTATCCGCGTGCCGAACCGTTCCTCGACGCCGTCGGCCAGGGGCGCGCCGCCCGCGCGGTGTGGCAGGCACTGCCCGGTGAGGACTGGGCGACCCGCCTCGCGGAGGCTGCGGCGCTGACCGTGGCGGGCGGGCGCGGCGTGCTGGCGATCGTGCCGGATCAGCGCGACATCGACACCCTGCATGCGGCCGCGGTGAAGCAGCTTGCCCCCGAGCGGGTGGTGGCGCTGTCGGCCGGGCTGGGGCCTTCGCAGCGGTACCGGCGATGGCTGTCGGTGTTGCGCGGCGGTGCCCGGTTCGTCATCGGCACGCGCAGCGCGGTTTTCGCACCCGTGTCCGACCTCGGGCTGGTGATCGTGTGGGACGACGGCGACGACAGCCTGTCCGAACCCCGCGCCCCGTATCCGCATGCGCGTGAGGTCGCGATGCTGCGCGCACACCAGTTGCGGTGCGCGGCGATGATCGGCGGCTACGCGCGCACCGCGGAGGCCCAGGCCCTGGTCCGCAGTAGGTGGGCCCACGACCTGGTGGCGCCGCGGCCCGCGGTACGGACCGCTTCCCCGCGGGTGGTCGCCCTGGAGGACAGCGGATTCGAACAGGAACGCGATCCGGCCGCGCACACCGCACGGTTGCCGTCGATGGCTTTGCGCGCCGCCCGCGCCGCGCTGCAGGCCGGCCGGCCGGTGCTGGTGCAGGTGCCGCGACGGGGTTACCTGCCCGCGCTGGCGTGTGCGCGATGCCGCGCCATCGCCCGCTGCAGGCACTGCACGGGCCCGCTGTCGCTGCTCGAACGCGGCGGCGCGGCGAAGTGCCGGTGGTGCGGCCGTGAGGATCTCGGATTGCGGTGCAGCGTCTGCGGTTCCGAAGCCGTGCGGGCGGTCGCCGTCGGTGCGCGGCGCACCGCCGAAGAACTCGGCCGGGCATTCGCGGGTACCCCCGTCGTCACCTCCAGCGGTGAGGCGATGGTCGCGCAGGTCGCCGACGAACCCGCACTCGTGGTCGCCACCCCGGGCGCCGAACCCCAACCCGCCGCTGGCTACGGCGCAGCCCTGCTGCTCGACGCGTGGGCGCTGCTCGGCAGGCAGGATCTGCGCGCCGCCGAGGACACCCTGCGGCGCTGGATGGCGGCGGCGACGCTGGTCCGCCCCCGCGCCGACGGGGGTGTGGTCGCCGTCATCGCGGAGTCGGCGATCCCGACGGTGCAGGCGCTCATCCGCTGGGACCCGGTGGGCCACGCGGAGATCGAGCTCGACTCCCGAGCGGAGGTGGGGTTCCCGCCCGCGGTGCACATCGCCGCACTCGACGGCGCCCCCGCGGCGGTGACCGCGCTGCTCGACGTCGCGGGGCTGCCCGAGGACGCCGAACCCCTCGGCCCCGTCGATCTGCCCGTCGGTGCGCGCCGGCCGCCGGGTATGGCACCGGACGCGCCGGTGAACCGCATGCTGGTGCGGGTGCCCCGCGACCGCGGCCTGGCGTTGGCCGCGGCGCTGCGGCGGGGGACCGGCGTGCTCAGCGCGCGGCACGACTCCGAGCCGGTTCGCGTGCAGATCGACCCGTTGCACATAGGGTGAGGCCCATGGCACGGCTGCTCGCCTGGGCGATCACCCTGGGGCTCACCGCGATCGGCGTGCTGTGGCCGCTGCTGTCCGGCGGCGGATCCGGGGGCGGTGGCGTGGCCGACGACCCGATGGTGATCCGGGACTACCGCGCCAGCTACAGCGTCGACGCGGCAGGAGAGTTGACCGCGGTCGAGACCATCACCGGTGAGTTCCCGTCCGACCGGCACGGCATCTTCCGGTACTGGGACGTCGCCAACCCCAACAACCCGAAGATCCGCCAGCGCCCCGAGATCGAATCCATCACCCGCGACGGCCGTGCCGAACCCTACGAACTGTTGTGGGAGAACGGGGTCCGCTTCCGCGTCGCGAAGGTCGGGTCGGCCGACGTCACGCTCACCCCCGCCACCCACGTCTTCGAGATCCGCTACCGCATCCCGGGGGTGCTCGACCCCGGCCAGACCGGCGCCGACCGCCGATTCGCCACCGGCACCGGCGATCCCGAGGCGCCGTCGGCGTTCTTCTGGAACGTCATCGCACCGTCGTGGAACAACCGCATCGACCGCGCGGACATCACGGTGACGCTGCCCGCCGCCGTCACCGGCGCGCAGTGCAGCATCGGCACCGGCGTTGGACGCGCCTGCGGCCTGACCACCAACGGGAACACCGTCCGCATCGAGGCGACGGGCCTCGCGCCGCGCACCCCGGTCACCGTCCGCGCCGGCGTGGACATGCCGCCCCCACCGCGCGCCGAACTGCCATGGACCCAGCGGTGGGACCGCATCCTCGGCAGCGACGTCGACGGCGTGCTCTGGAAGGCCGGGCTGACGCTGCTCGCCGTCCTCGCCGGATACCTGTGGGTCTGGCGGGTGGTCGAACGGCCGCCGGCGTTCCCGCTCCAGTACGCCCCGCCGCCCGGGATCGGGCCGGTGCAGGCCGAGTACATCCGCACCGAGAAGATCACCCGCCACGGCGTCACCGCCACACTGTTCCACCTCGCCGAACTGGACTTGATCACTCTGCGGCAGATCAACTCCAAGCAGTGGCAGGTGCGCGGCACCGCGGGTAAGAGCCGGTGGGTCGACGTCGACCCGGTTGCCGTCGCGGTGGGATCGGCGCTGAAGATCATCGGCACCGGGATGGAGTTCGAGGCGAAGCACACCGTGAAATCCGGTGAGAAGCTGAACAAGGCCCGAGTGGACATGGCGGCGGCGGTGAAGAAGTGGGCCCGCGACGAGGGGTTGATCGTCGACCGGAAACGGGAGGGCTGGCTGCAGGTCGCCAACGTGCTGGCCGCGATCCTCGCCGTCTGCGCGTTCGTCGGGTGGGGGTTCGCGAGCACGCTCGCCGCGCTGCCGTTCGTCGCGTTCTTCCTCGTCACGCTCGTGTCGTGGTTCTCCGGTCTGGGCACGCGGCGCACCGAATCCGGCAGGCGACTGTGGTCACAGATCGGCGGGTTCCACCGGATGTTGGCCACCGATTCGGCCGAGGCGCGGTTCGACTTCGCCGCCCGCAAGGACCTCTACACCGCGTACCTGCCGTTCGCGGTGGCCGCGGGCGTCGCGGCGCTGTGGGCGAAGAAGTACGCGATGGCGGTGGGAATGCCTGCGCCGCAACCGACGTGGTACGAGTCGTCGACGCCGTGGGCGGATGGCTCGTCCAGTGATTCCGGCGGCGGCTTCGACAGCTTCGAGTCCGCCCTGTCCTCGTCGATCAGCGCCTACACCGCCTCGCAGGCGTCGTCGTCGAGCAGTAGCAGCAGCAGCGGCAGCAGCTTCTCCGGCGGCGGTGGGGGAG
>NZ_LQIT01000019.1 GCF_001499965.1 Mycobacterium sp. GA-2829 | reverse complement strand
GACCGGCACCTCACCCCACGTGAGCCAGCCCATCCCGGCCCTCACAACACAATAGGAAGAAAATCCGGGGTAGTTCACCCCGACCCCCACTGCACAGCACCATCCGAAAGGACAACCATGTATCCCACCTACGCCCATCAGCCCGTCTTCACCGTCAGCACCACCAAGCACACCGGCCTGCTGCTGATGTGGATGGACCAATCCGCCACCGTCACCGGAACGTTCGAGCAGTGCGACGCCGCCCTCCGGCAGGCTCAAACGCACAACCTGCTCGCCGGCTGGTGGAGCCCGCTGTCGATGCTGCTGCTCAATTGGTTTGCCCTGCTGGCCAACTGGTCGGCCCGCAAGACCCTGCACCGGCAAGCCGCCCGCGCCCGCGCCATGGCCGCCCATCCCTCGGCGCAGCCCACGCATCCGTACCGGTACCCGGCCGGCTACCCGCAGTACGCCCCGATGCCCGCCCAGCCCGCCGGCTACCGGGCCTGATCCCCGCCGATGCTCCGCCGACCCGCGACACTGCTCGGCATGGCCGCCGGCGGGCCGCGGTGGCCTCGTACTCGTCTTCGGACATACCGATCGGGCCGATGACGACCGGTGAGGAACTGCATGACCGCCGGCTCCTCGGAGGCCAGCAACACCTCACGGGGACCGAACATGACCAGCTGCTTGCGTAACAGCATGCCGATGTTGACGGGCACCATGCGGGCGATGTTGAAGTTGTGCGTCACGATCAGCACCGTGGCGTCGATCTGGGTGTTGATGTCGATCGAAGGTTGCGACAGGTAGGCGGTACGGACGGGTCCACACCGGAGTCCGGCTCGTCGCACATGATGACCTGCGGATCCAGCGCCGAGGCGCGGGCGAGGCCGGCACACTTGCGCATACCGCCGGAGATCTCACCGAAAAACTTGTGCCCATCGTTGGACATACCGACGAGTTAGGGCTTCTCCATCACTATGTTGCGGATCTCGGACTCGCTCTTCTCGGTATGCTCACGCGGCGCGAAGGCGGTGTTGGCGCGGATGTTCATCGAGCCCGAACAGCGCGCCGTCCTGGAACAGCACACCGAACAGGGTGTGGATCTCCTACCTTGGCCGACCACTCCAGAATGCTGGTGTCGTCGATGACGATCGGGCCACGCTCGGGGCGCAGCAGACCGATCAGCGACTTCGGGAACACCGACTTACCGGTACCCGTCGGGCCCAGCAGGACGCTGGCCTCACCGGCGCAATCAACATCGTCACGTCCTCCCCAATTTAGAAGACCCAAGTGATTCGTGAGATTCGAGACATCAATCTGAAGTCCAATACCTCACATCACCTTTCAACGTTGACGCGGGTGCTGCTTCTACGTCAGATACATCCACTCGCGCATGGATCCGCCGGCACCGCAGATTCCGGCGCCAGGACCGCGTCGGCGCCCGCCGGCAGTTGCTGCGTGTAGTCGACATCGCCCTCGAGATCGGGGGCGATGGGCATGAATCGGCACAGCAACGAGACTGCCAGCGCACACGGGTCCTCCGCGTGGCTGGATCCTGCAGGTGGCACCGTCTGCCAAGCAACGACGGCCACTACTGCCGCGAGCAAGCCGCGCGCCAAACGGGTCGTCGCACATGGTGGGGTGACAGTGCATTTCATTTGATCGCCGCGATGAGGTCGCCCGACATGGCGGATAACTGCGGGCCCCAAGTGCCCCAGTCATGCTGACCACCGGTCCGAATATCGAAATGTCCGTTGCTGCCGCCGACGGCCCGGTACTGGTTGTAGAAGGACCGATTGCTGCCCTGCGCCTGGTCGCAATAACCGATCATGGCAGCAGGGTCGCTACATCCCAACGTCGCCGGGCTGAAAATCCACAGTCGAGTGTTGTTGTCCGCCAACGTTTGAGCGTGCACGCTCGGATCGTGCCATTTCCACCGACCGAGCTGCGCCGCGCCCCACATGGCCTGAGTGTTCACCCCTCCGAATCGGGCAAGGCCAGCGGTGATGGCGCCATTCAACGCTGTCGCCGAGGGTGTCATGAAGCCTGACATCGAGCCCGCGTAGCGGAATCGGTCTGGATGAAAAGCGGCGAGGGTGACGGCGGCCGTTCCGCCCTGTGCGGCGCCGACGATGCCGTGTCCGCTTGGGGCCAGACCTTTCTGCGCGGTAAGCCAGTTCGGCAGCTCGGTAGCTAGGAAGGTCTCCCACTGCTTGCTGCCGTCCTGCTCCCAGTTGGTGTACAGGCTCCAGGCGCCGCCGGCTGGTGCGACGACCGAGACTCCCTTGCTCGCGAGCGTGCTGAACGCGCCCGCCCCCACCCAGCTGCTTGCGTCCGGCCCGGCGTTGAACGCGTCGAGCAGATACACGGCATGGGGTCCACCGGGCTGGAAGGTCACTGGGATATCGCGCCCCATCGCCGCCGATGGAACCATCAGCGTCTCAGTGCTGTCGGCGCGCGCTTCTATTGCTGTCCAGAGGCATACGGCGACAACCACCGCGAAGATGAAGCGCAACAGTCGCGTCACGGTGCTTATTTTGAGCTCCTTCACTACCGGTGCTGGTCGGCCCCGCTCGACCGTTCTTAGATGGGTGGGGCCGCGGGCGGGGGGTAGACGCCCCGTAGAGCCCACGGCAGCCAATTGAAGAACATCTCCAGTTCATCGCTCGCGTCATAGTCAGGGACGGGATCCACCAGCTCACTCCGATCTGTGTCGCACGTCATTGCGCGCCGCGTGCCGATAGCAGATCACACCTCGACGAGATTTTCTAGTATAGAGTAAAAATCGGCCGTTAGTCGCGTCGGTGCCCAGGAACGACCGGCAGGACTCGAAATGCCCAAACGTCAATAATGTTCGAGCGCCTACATCCCCCGGCTGCTCGGGATGAGCCGATCTAACGATCGTCGGTCAGCCTGCTTCGAGACGACGCAAAGCGCGGAACGCGTATGGCGTCAGGATTGCGATGAGCACGAAAAACATCACGAAGACTGCCCAAAAGTTCAGAACCCCATGCCAAGCGAACGGGCCGGTGCGCACAAAGGGCACCAGGCTCAGCGGGATATACACCGCGGCGGTGAGAAAGCAGATGTAGCCGACCCAGCGCGGAATCAGCGGCTGTGTCCGACGGTCCATGAGGATCGCGATTCCCAACGCCGCACTCTGGAGGAACGAGAACATGAAGGTGAGATCGAAGAAAAGCCAGCCGAAATCGTAAAGTGCCTGAATGGTTTCGGCCGACCGCGCCTCCGAGCGAAAAGCCGCCGTTTGCCACACAACCGCGGGAACCGCGGTCACCACGCCGGTCATCAAGCCGCCGATCAGCTCGGTCATCGACAGCGGGCCCATAGGCCCCTCCATCCGGCCGATGATCTTCGACAGCGCGATGCTCCATGTGTAGTAGAACGGTGCGCCGACCACCATCAGCACCATGCCGATCCGTATCGCTGCCTCGTGCTCGCGGAGATGCGCTGCGATCGACTCGGCGTCCAGATCTTGACTCGGCGGCGGCCAGAAGCCCGCGAAGGCAGCAAACCCGATGAGGCCGAATCCCACATAGAGACATACCGACCAAAGCGCCAGTCGCAGCATGCGAAAGTCCCCGGCGGCCGCGCCCCGCTCGTCGGGATTTTCGGATGTCCTCGTCGCCGGTGCCATATGTCTCCCCTGATTAGCCGATGCTGATGACTGAGAACATATTCGAATAGACATTAAAATGTCGCGAATTGGGTGAGAAGATGCGCGGTTCCGCGGTTGCGGACCGCGGTCGGCGCCGATCTGGCCTGACGGAAGTGCCTACACGGCGCCCTCGGCCCCGCCCCTGTCGGTGTCGAAAAGATTCAACAGATCGCGAAGAATGGCCTCCAGCCCGTGGAGATCGGGCACCGAGGCTACTTGTTCGTAGCCGACCAGAAGATACAACGCTGTATCGGCAAACCGTTGTGCGCGACCTTCCTCGACCCCGAGTTGACGCGCGGAGTCGAGCACGACACGATGCCGCAGCCGATCGACTTCGGCCTGGACGTCGGCGACATCAGCATCCACCCGGCTCCACGCCCGGATCGCGCCCTCGGCCGGGTGATTCAGATGTACCGCTACGCCGACCAGACGTTCGATACGTCGGCGAGGATCCGGTTCCAGACCGAGCAGGTTCAACTCTGCCAACGTGCCGTGTTCCTTCCAGTAGGCGATCAGCTCGCTGCGGTAGTCCGCCCAACTGGTGAAGAAGTGGTAGAAGGAGCCCGACGTCACCCCGAGCCTTCGGCATACCTCGGCCAACTTCAGGTCGACGTGCCCCCGGTCGGCCAGGACCTCCAAGCCGACGATCATATAGTCATCACGCGTCACGCGATCGGGCCTCCCGCAAGTGGTCCCCGCCCTGGCCATCAAATGACTCTAATCGATGGTAAATAACTTTGGTGTATCGCGGTTTTCGAGGCCGGCTGCGACACCTCTGTTGCCGGGCCTGTGTCTGTCGGAGAGGATCAACCGTGAATGTTCGACCGCCGGGTCCGCATGTCGAACTCAGCTCTTCACTGCGGATGTCTGGGCAGCCGCCAGTTCTGGCCGACTGGCTTTCGCGTCAAGGCGAGACCGTTAACGGCCCGCTGGCGATATCGCGGGTGGGAATCGGACAGTCGAACATCACGTCGATCGTTGTTGATGCAGCGGGCTCCACCTGGGTGTTACGGGAACCGCCGCGCGGAGCGCCCGAGAATGCCGCCCATGATCTGCGACGGGAAGCCGAGATCCTTCAGGCGCTGTCTGCCACGGAGGTACCTGTTCCACGAGTGGTCGGCTGGGGAGACAGCGCCGACGGATCCCCTTTTCTCGTCATGGAGCGGGTCCGGGGTTCGGTCCTTGAGACAAGAGACCAGGCCCGCTCACTTTCTGTCGTGCAGCGTCGCGACCTCGGAGTGTCAGTCGTTCAGACACTGGCCTCGCTGCATCTGATCGATCCCCGCACCCTGGGGCTCCCCGTCTCGCGCACCCCCTACCTCTCGCGGCAGATGCGCAGGATCGACGCAAGTTGGGAACGAGTGCGCACCCTGAGCCGCCATGATGCTGACTGGCAGCGCCTTCGTGTCGAGCTCTCGGCACAACTGCCCGAGCACCCACCCGCGGCTATCATGCATGGCGACTACCGGCTGTCGAACTTGCTGGTCGACCACGGGGCCATCACCGCTGTGCTGGACTGGGAGCTGTGCACTGTCGGTGACCCGCTGGCCGACCTCGCCTGGCTGATCGACGACTGGCGCACACCCGAGGAACCCGCAATCGTGATGCCCAGCCCGACCCGCGCCGGCGGGTTCCCCTCCCGCGACGAGATGATCGACATCTATCAAGGGCTGACCGGGTTGAGCGTCGACCAGCTGGACTACTACCGCGCCTTCACCCAGTGGCGTGCGGCAAGCCTGCTGGAAGGAGTCCGCGCCCGCCGACTGTCCGGGGCGATGGGATCCCACGGCGACATCGATGCGGACGATCTTGAGGATTCCATCGGAGTCCTGCTCGCCTCAGCCTCGAAACACCTGCGGCGGGTGGGGTGAGCGCTACTTGGCAGGTGTCTCGGCAATCCCGTGCCGGATAATCGATTGCGCGTTCTCGACCACCGCCTCGACCGATCCGCGACGCGGGTTCCACCACTCCACAGCCCAGTTCAACGCCCCTAGAACGAGCATCTGGGCAATGTAGAGATCGAGTTCCGGGCGCAACAGACCTTCGCGAGCCACATCGTTGATAAGCCTGCGCCATATATCGCCGTAGCGTTCTTCTTCTAGGATCTGGCGCTTGCGAATGGCTTGCGGCACCTGACCGGAATTCCGGATCGCTGCGGTCGTGTAGTGCGAGATCTCCAACTCGTGCCGCAGGTGTGCTTCTGCCGCGACAAGCAATTTGTCCAGCGGCGCGGTGCCGTCGGGAACGTTCGCAAGCGCCGCGGCCACGTGCTCGCGCATGTCCGCAATGCCCGCCCACATCACTTCCTCGATGAGCTCATCCCGGGACGGGAAGTAGTAGTAGATCGCCGGGGCCTGGAGGTCCGCTGCCGCAGCCACATCGGTGAGGCGCAGGCCCGCGTAACCGCGATCAGAGAGAACACGCGCCGCCGCATCCAGAATCCGCGACCGTGTCAAAGCCGACTTAGATTCCGCGGCCACGTCGTCGACGTCCATCTGGTCCGACGACTCGGCGAGCCGGTTGCTGTGCCTGGGCATCCCCACATGATAAGTCCGACCACGAACCCAGATCGGCGGCGCGCCCGTCGCGTCGATACATCAGCATATCCGTATCCGACATTGTTCCCCCTACACCCGCAGTGTGCTGCTCCTGTCCGTGCGGGCGGGGTTCCGCGCGCCGGCCGTGCCACGCGGATTGCGGCGACCCGAGGACAGGGTGCTTAATCTTAAATAAAAAATTCTTGACCAGCGGGGCGAAATTGCGCACAGTGAGTGGGTGACGTACCCCGCCTCGCCGACTGCCCGCACCGCGCTGCGCCGAACAGGTCTCCTCGCTCGCCGTGTGGTCACGGGCACGTTCCTCGTCGCCGCCGGTGCAGCCGCGTTGGCAGCCGTACCAAGCGCCGCTAACGCTGATGCGGTCGCCTATCTGATCAACGTGACCGTTCGTCCCGGCTATGGCTTCCCGAACGCCGAAGCAGCACTCGCCTACGGGCACGCGTTGTGCGACAAGGTGCAATCCGGCAGTCCGTACGCGTCGCTGATGTCGGAAGTCAAGCAGGACTTCCGTACCAGCGACGACTACCAAGCCTCCTATCTCATCTCTCAAGCGGCCAACGAGTTGTGCCCCGCCGCCATCTGGCAACTACGCAACTCGGCTGTTGGCTACCACCCCGGATCGGAGTAACTCGATGCGTCGGACACTGTCAAAGACAACATGTGGGCGAGCCAGCAACGCAACCTCCAAGAGCTGGCTGGCCCTCGGTGCAGCAACGATGCTCGCAGTGGTTTCAGCGCCGAGCGCTCAGGCCGACAACCGCCGACTCAACGAGAGTGTCATCGCCAACGTGTACACCGTCCAACACCAGGCCGGGTGCACCAACAACGTCGCCCGGAACGCTCAGTTGCAGCTGGCCGCCGAATGGCACACGCGCGATCTGATGAACCACCGAGAACTCAACGGAGAACTGGGATCCGACGGATCCACACCGCAGGCACGGGCCGAAGCGGCCGGCTACCGCGGCGCTGTTGCGCAGACCGTCGCGATCAATCCTGCCTTGGCCATCAGCGGCATCGAACTGATCAACCAGTGGTATCACAACCCCGCCGCCCTGGCGATCATGCGTAACTGCGCTCATGTTCAGATGGGTGTGTGGTCCGAGAACAGTCTGGACCGCACAGTGGTTGTCGCCGTGTACGGCCAACCTGCCTGACCGAACCCTGACGGTGCCGCCGCGCCGGAACCACGCCTTGACGACGGGAATCTGATGACGCTGACTGCCCAACAGGGCTCCACGAACTCGACCTGGTGCCTGATCGGCGATCCCACGTCGGTCGAGACTCGCTTCGGCCTTCGGGACTGCAGCCCGACCGATGCCGGCGGAAACCGATGCTCCTACGCCGTTCCGCCTTGGGCTCGCGATCACACAGGACGGATCCGTGTCGGTGCCCTCATGGTGCTGGCCGATCACATCCTCGGTGAACTGCCCTACATGCGCCGCCCGCCCCGAACCTGGTCGCTGACCGCCGAACTCACCGTCGAAGTCATCCGCGACCTTTCCGATGTCGACACTCTGATCGCTGAAGCACAGGCGGTCACCGAAGGTCCGGAGTCGTTTGTTCAGTGTCGTCTCACCGACGACAGACACAACCTACTGGCTATCGGAAGCACCCGCTGTGTGTATGTGCCGGCGACCGCAGACGATCCGGTGGCCGAGTACTCCGCCGAGACCGAAGTCCACGCCGAGACCGCCGACATCGATCAGTTGCTGGGTTTGAACCATCAGGGCCTGGCTGACGGTGCGCAGGTCATCCTGACCGACCCCGGTTCCTGGTTTAACGGATTCGGCATCATGCATGGCGGCGTTGCGGCGTGCGTCACCGAACTGGCCGCCGCAGCCGCCGTCGGCGCGAAAAACCGGGACCTGCAGACCGCGCACATCCATACGAGCTATCTACGCCCCGTTGTGGCCGGCAGTCCGTTCGTCGCCAGCGCGCGGCCCTTCCATGTTGGCCGGTCCTCGGCAGTGGTCGAGGTTCTCGGACACGGCGGCAGCGGTGAACTGTGCACGGTCTCGACGGTGACCGCGCGGCGACCTCGTCGGGCCGTCTGACCGAAAGCTGCGTTGTGTCAAAGGTGTTGCAGAAGAACGATGTCGTCAGAGGTAAGACCTTCATCAGGGCGTCGGCAAACCAGGTGTACGACACTGTTTCTGACATACGCCGAATCCCCGAGTGGAGTCCCGAATGTGTGCGCGCGGAATGGGTTGCAGCAGACCGGTTCCGGGGATCCAATCGCCGCCGCCTCGGCCGGTGGTCGACGGAGGCACGGATTGTCACCGCAGATCCAGGTCGGCGGTTCAGTTTCGCTGTGCAGATGGGGGGGTCGGATTTCACGCAGTGGACGTATCGCATGGAACCGGCGGCAGCGGGATGCCTGCTCATCGAGGAGATGCGGATGTGCGTCGACCTGCCGGTGCTTGCCCTGCTCTTTGAACGACTGGCCCTGCGGGTCAGGGATCGTCGAGCTGATCTGCAGGGGAACATCGACCAATCCTTGTTGCGGCTGCGGCGGATCGTTGAATCCGAGCACGGCGGACTGCTTTCGGGTGACCCGCGATGAGCGTTGTCCACACCAGCGACTATGTCGTGGTCGGTGCCGGAAGCGCCGGGTGCGTCATCGCCTCCAGACTGGCCTCCGCCGGCGCGGGCGTCACCCTGCTCGAAGCGGGCGGCACCGATCGACGCCCGGATGTCCGATTGCCGATGGGAATCGTCAGCTTGTTCGCCACCGCGAACTGGCGATACCCGATGGCGCCCGACCCCAGCAAGAACAATCAGATCAGCGCGTTCGCCAGCGGGCGCGTCGTCGGCGGCAGCGGCTCCATCAATGCCATGGTCTACGTTCGCGGGCGAGCCGAGGATTACCAGTCCTGGCAGCGTGGCGGCGCCGTCGGCTGGGGCTACGACGACGTGCTTCCGGCCTTTCGTGCCCTCGAGAACTGGTCGGGAGGCGCCGACAACTATCGAGGCTCGGGCGGCCCCATCGATGTAACCTGGTGCGGGCACCGACATCCGCTGGATGCGGCCTTTGTCGAAGCGGCAGTCGAGGCAGGCTTCACGCGTAATCCGGACCAGAACGGCCGCACACAACTCGGGGCAGCGCGGGCTCAGGTCAACCAGTGGCGAGGCCTGCGTTGTTCGGCTGCCACCGGTTTCCTGCGCAGCCTGCCGAGCGACCGTCGTCCACGGCTGTACACCCGGACCCCGATAGATCACGTCATCGTCGAGAATGGCCGCGCTGTCGGCGTGGCAGCACAGGGCCGACAGTGGCGGGCGACGCAGCAGGTCATCCTGGCCGCAGGCGCGATCGGGTCGCCGGCGCTGCTCCTGCGCTCAGGAATCGGGTCGCGCGGCCGGATTGCCGACCTGCCTGGTGTCGGCGAGAACCTACAGGACCACCTGGTGGTCGCTCAGCATTGGGCCAGCCGTGTGCCGACCATCAATTCGATGAACGTGGCGCGCGCTGTACGGTCGGTTGGTTCGCTGGTTGCCCACGGGACCGGTCCGCTGACCACTACCCCCTTCGAGGCACAGCTGTTCACCGAAGAATTCCAAATCGCCATCTCCGCAGTTCACTATCAGTTGGATCCGGTCCGGGGGCGGGCGAAGATCGGCCGCGCCGACGCATTCACCGTGTATACCGTTCTGCTGCATCCGGAGTCACGCGGCCGGATCGAACTACGCGGTGGACAGCCCGTCATCAAACATTCGCGCCTGGCCCAGGCGAAGGACCGAACCCGGCTTCTCGACGGCACCGCGCTGGCACGCGATCTCGTCGAGACGCAGCCCGCCATGCGGGGCATGACGGGCGAATATCTCGACGACGACGGGACCAGCGGCGACGCCTGGTTGGCGTCGAAGGAATCCAGCATCTACCACGCGGTGGGAACCTGCCGGATGGGAATTGACGACCAATCCGTCGTCGATCCCGAGCTTCGCGTGCACGGTGTGGAGGGCCTACGGGTAGTCGATGCGTCTGTCATGCCGACCATCCCCTCCGGCAATACCAACGCGCCTTCGATGATGATCGCACACCGGGCAGCCGATCTCGTCCTGCATGGCTGATCCGATGACCGCAGAGGACAACTGCATGGAACGGGACGATCCGTGAAGTCGCAGCGTCGACGCCGGTCGATCGCCATCAACCCCAGCGAGATTGACGATTTTTGGCCGAGCAGCGGACTTGCCGTGTGGCGTCGGTGTCCGGGACCGGACAACCGCACGTCACGCCGCTCTGGTTCGCTTGGGACGGCGCCGCGGTGTGGCTATACTCGATCGTCGACAGTCAGCGTTGGACCGACCTGACCCGAGATGGTCGAGTCGCGCTCGTCGTCGATGACGGCGAGCAGTACGGCGAGCTTCGAGGGGTAGAGATGGTCGGGGTGGAGGTGGCAGTCGGCGAGGTTCCGCGTGGCGCAACCCCGTCGGCGGAGCTCGCCACACCTGAGCGGCTCTTTTCTGAAAAGTATTTCGGTGCAGAAGACTTTGTGAGCGACGGTTTACATGTGGTTGCGGGTCAGCCCGCGTCACCTGCGCAGCTGGGATTTACGGAAGCTCCGCGCCCGGCCGACCTAGGCGACGGGTGGCGGGAACTCGATGGCGAGATGCTCGACGGCGAGTTGTGCGGTGACTGCGCATGCAGACATACCCGCCTGCGGGAACCGCTTCACACCATCTCCGACGTTTACCAGATTGGCGATCGGCGTTTTCATCGGGTGGTCGTAGCCGGTGATCGCGCGCTGTGCAGGCCAGTTGTGGGCGGTCACGTCGACGGCAAGATCCTGGCCTCATCGAAACCCGGAAAGTAATCCCGTAAATCCGCTTTCAGCAAGTCTACCTCCCGGTCGACGTCGAACTCGCCGCGGGCGGGCCGGGGAGTCGAGGCACCCGAGTACAGATAACAACCCGCCGGAGCACGTCGCTGCGCTGGATCGCTGAAGTTGCCCGCGTAGGTCAGGCGTCGAGACGTGGCGGCCAGCGCCAGGCCGTCCCACCGCGTGAGCGGCTTCTGGCTGGCGAAGTGGATGGTGATGATCGCGGACGGGTCGTTGTTCTCTCGAACTTCGTCCAAATAGCCGGCGGGCAGCGCCGCTTGCGGGATGAGCTCCGCGGTCGCCAGCGGACCGATGTCGGAAATCACCACCCTCGCCGAGACGGTCACCGGATCCTCTCGTGGGCGAATGACCGCGCCGTCGACGGTACCGCCCGTGTTGACCGTCAAAGACTCCACCTTCGAGTTCAGCCAGACTTCGCCTCCGCGTTCGACGACATACTCCGCGAACGGCTTCCAGACTTCAATGGTTCCGCCGGGGGCGAACCCGACCTTCTTGAAGGCCGACCCTTCGGACATGTATGCCAGGAACGCCTCGGCGGGCAGGTCGGCTCCCGAGGCCGCAAAGATCGAACCGACGAGATTGTCGACCAGGTTGTGAAGTTCCCGGTTACGGCTGAAGCGATTCAGCCAATCGGTCGTGGACTGGCTGGGTGTGGGAGTGAATCTGGGAAACTTCGCGATCTTCGCGAGCAATTGCGGCCCGACCGCCCGGGCCCACCCGAAAGGACCCGTCTCCGCGTTGAATTCGCGATTCTTCCAGAGCAACGTCAGCGCCGGCTTGGGGACGTAGAGGTCTAGCGGCTTGCCGATGAGCGAACGTGACTGGTCGACGGGGCCACCGATCTCCACGACAAGCGCGCCGGTGTTGAGCAAAAAACCGTCGACATCCCGAGTTGACGCGCGCCCACCGATCCGCTCAGTCGCCTCGACCAGCAGCGTCCGATATCCACGTCGGGCCAACAATGCGGCGGCCGTTGCCCCGCCTGCACCCGCACCGATCACCACGGCGTCAAAGCTCTCTCTCAAGGGAACTCCTTCCCGCTTGAGCCACAACAGGTGGACCGGGAAACTGACACCGCGGCAGCGGCAGCCGCCCTTCACGGTCAGTCGCCGCCCCTGCGGTCATGCCAGCGCGTACAACCCGATCAACAGCGCGGCGACCGCCACGTTCCACGCACCGAACACCGCTTTCAGCCCGACCGGTGCGTGTCGTAGTTCCATGAAGTACTGACCGACAAAGTGCACCTTGGCAAAGGCGATGACGATGATGCTGAAGGCCGCGTAGTTGTCCGGCAGGTTGTGACCGACACCCAGAATCCAGGATGCCAGCGTCGCCGCGATCAGGATGAACCAGACGACCGTGATGCGGTCGCGAAGCAGAGATGTCAGCATCATTTCACCAAGTAGAGGAGGGGGAAGATCACGATCCACAGGAGGTCGACCATGTGCCAGAAGCAGGCGGAACCTTCGAGGTAGCTCAGTTCTCGTTCGCCCAGCGCAGGACGGCGGGTCAACCTGATGAAGAACCACAGCAGAGCTAGCCCGATGGCGACATGGAACAGGTGCAGCCCGGTCATCACGTAGAAATACATGAAGAACTGATTGGTCGCCGGGACGATTCCATTCGCGAGCTTCTCGCTGTACTCGATCACCTTGTTGATCACGAAGATGACGCCGCACAGGATGGCGCCGTAGGTCAGTAGCCGCGCGAGTCTGAGGTCATCGCGGCGCACCGCACGCACAGCTGTCACCACAAGCAGTGAGCTGGTCAGTAGGACCAGAGTGTTGACCACACCGAACGTTTGGTTGAGCTGCAGCTGCGACTCGTCGAAGGTCGCCACGTCTTGGCCCCGGTAATACAGGTAAACGCTGAAGAGCAGCGCGAACACCGTCATGTCACCGAAGATGAAGACCCACATGCCTTCTTCGCCGGGCAGGTGACGTTCGACGCCCGCCTTCTTCGTTGTTGGCCGACCGGTCGCGGTTTGAGAAGTCGTCATCGTGCACCGTCGAAGCACCCGCGGCGGACGTGGAGTCCTCTCCTCCGGTCCGAGGTGGCCGATGGAACCATCGCTAACATCCAGTCGCCCTTCGTCGTTGAGGTGAGCTCAGTGATAATTTAACATAGAATAAAAATGAGGGTAAGGTGCTTCACATGCCAAGTCAGCTCACCGAGGAAGAGTCGCTACTCGTCGAGACGGTGCGGTCGTTCGTCGACCGCGAAGTGAAGCCGACGGTGCGCGACGTGGAGCATGCCAACGAATATCCCGAAGCCTGGATCGAACAGATGAAGCGCATCGGGATCTACGGGTTGGCGGTATCCGAGGAGTACGGGGGCAATCCGGTGTCCACCGCGTGCTACGTCCTGGTCACCCAGGAACTGGCCCGTGGCTGGATGAGCCTGGCCGGCGCGATGGGCGGCCATACCGTCGTGGCCAAGCTGGTATCCCAGTTCGGCACCGAGGAGCAGCGTCAGAAGTATCTACCCTCCCTCGCCAGCGGCGAGGTGCGTGCCACGATGGCGCTCACCGAGCCCGGCGGCGGATCAGATCTGCAGGCCATGGCCACCGCCGCGTTGCCGGCCGCCGACAACGACAACGAACTGGTCATCAACGGTTCGAAAACCTGGATCTCGAACGCACGACGTTCGGGATTGATCGCACTGCTGTGTAAAACCGATCCGAAGGCGAGTCCGAAGCACGCCGGTATCTCCGTGCTGCTCGTCGAACACGGCCAGGGTCTGACGGTGTCTCGAGACCTACCCAAACTCGGATACAAGGGCGTCGAGAGCTGCGAGTTGTCCTTCGACAACTGCCGCGTGCCGGCATCGGCGATCCTCGGCGGCGTCCCGGGTAAGGGTTTCGGCCAGATGATGCGCGGCTTGGAGACCGGCCGCATCCAGGTGGCGTCGCGCGCGCTCGGTGTCGCGACAGCGGCGCTCGAAGACGCACTGACTTACGCGCAGGACCGGGAGAGCTTCGGTCAGCCGATCTGGAAGCACCAGGCGATCGGTCATTACCTTGCGGATATGGCCACCAAGCTCACCGCTGCGCGGCAATTGACGCTGCACGCCGCCGAACGCTACGACAGCGGCGAACGTGCCGATATGGAAGCCGGTATGGCGAAGTTGTTTGCCTCCGAGGTCGCGATGGAGATTGCCCTCAACGCCGTGCGGATCCACGGTGGCTACGGCTACTCGACCGAGTACGACGTCGAGCGCTACTTTCGCGACGCGCCCCTGATGATAGTCGGCGAAGGCACCAACGAGATCCAGCGCAACGTCATCGCTGCGCAACTCGTTGCGCGCGGCGGCATCTGAGCCGGCGGCCGCGGGGTGGGCGAAGCCGGCACGACGCCGCAGGCCTGGCGGTCCTTGCAGCAACCCTGGCCGCAACTGTTCGGGTGGATCGAACGCCACACCGGTGCCCGAATAGTCGAATGGCACCGGCAGGCCCGATGGCGGCCGGCCTGGTTCCTCACCGTGGAGCAGGATGGGCGGCGGCGGCAGTTGTACGCCCGGTGCCAACGCGAAGAGGCCATGCCGTGGACGCGCACCCTCTCCCTAAAGCGCGAGTACGAGATCATGCGAGTGCTGCACGACAGCGGTGTCGCAGTGCCTGAACCGCTGGGCTTCTGTACCGATCCCGAAGCCATCCTGATGGTCGCAGTCGATGGCCGCGACCGCTTCGACGACGACGATGAGCAGCCGGTGCGGGATGCGGTGATCGGCGACTACGTCCGCCGTCTGGCGCAGGCCCACAGCCTCGACACAACAGCTTTCGAAGCCATCGGGATGTCTCGCCCGACAGATCCTCGGGACATCGGCTACATGGGCTTCGGGCTCTCGGAGAAGTGGTACCGCGACATCAAGCCGGCTCCGGACCCGGTAATCGAGTTCGTCATCGCGTGGCTTCATCGCCATGTCCCCACGCATCGCCGCGACGTTGCATGGATTCACTTCGACGCGGGACAATTCCTGCACGCCGGCGGTGAGGTCACCGCTCTGATGGACGTCGAGTTCTCGTGCCTGGGCGACCCCATGGCCGATTTGGGCGCAATGCGTATGCGCGACACCGCCCAACCGATCGGCGACCTCACCCTTGCGTTCGCTGAGTATGCGCGCCGGACCGGGCGCCCGGTCGATCGATCGGTGGTGAACTTCCACGCGGTCCGCTTCGCGCTGTTGACGGCGATGCTTTCGGCGGGCACGCGGGCGGATCCGCCGCCGGCGTTCGACCTCGCGCAGTGGCAGGCGTGGTCGCTGATGTCCCTGACGATCTGTATGGAGATCATCGCCGAAGAGGGTGGCTACACCCTGGCGCCGCCGTCGCCGGTCGAGTTTCCGCCCATCCGCAACCATGCCGCCCACCAATCGGTCCAACGCATCATCGACGATGTCCTTGCCGACGAGAACCTCGATGCCCACTTGTCTTTCCGGCTGCAGACCGTGCGCGACCTGCTTCCCGGAATCGAACGTGCGGCGCGGGCCGGGGAATCGGTCGAGCACACCGACACGTGCGAAGCGTCAGCGCTGCTGGGGCCGATGCCGGCGGACTGGACGGAGACCGACCGGAGGATCGAGGAGGCCATTCTCTCCGGCGCAGAGAATCACAGAGAGGCCGAGCTCGCACAGCTACTCGCCCGTCGAGTGCGACGGCAGATCAACCTCATCGAACCCGGGATGCGCGACGTGCGCCGCTTCCGAGTACAGACCATCGATTGGTCGCGGGTGCCGACCGCATGACCAGGCCTAACGCTGCCCGGCCAGGAACCGGATCAAACCGCTTCTATCATCGAACGATGGCCAAGAAGTCCGCTGTTGCCGACTCCAGTGACACAAAGGCGCAGCGCACCCGCGCACGTATTCTGGACGCGACCGCGCAGGTGCTCAGCGTCAAGGGTTACGCCGGCACACGTCTGACCGACGTGGCAGAACAGGCCGAACTCCAGGCGCCCGCGATCTACTACTACTTCAAGTCCCGGGAAGAACTCATCGAAGAGGTTATGTTCTGCGGCATCAGCGACATGCGGCGGCATCTACAGCAGACGCTCGATGCACTGCCCGCCGACACGGATTCCATGGATCGCATCCTCGCCGCTGTGGAATCGCACCTGCAACACGAACTCGAGTTGAGCGACTACGCACGCGCCACCATCCGCAATTCCGGGCAGATTCCCACGCATCTTAAGACGCGCCAGAAAAAAGAAGAAGCCGCCCTCGACCGCATCTGGCGGGGCCTGGTCAAGAAGGCGGTGGCCGACGGACACATCCGCGCCGACCTTGATCCGCCCCTGGCGCAGGCTTTGATCCTCGGCGCCCTCAACTGGGCGGCCGAATGGTGGGACCCGCGGCGTAGCTCGGTCGAGACCATGGTGCAGAACGCCAAAGTATTCGTGCGACACAGCCTGAGCCCGGTCCCCGAGAACAAGGCACGAAGCCGACGCTGACGCGGTGAGCGCAGCCAGCGCTCGGTCACCTATGCCAATTTTTGATTCTATGTTAAATTAATTTCATGACTCAGGCTTACATCGTTGACGCCGTACGCACAGCCGTGGGCAGGCGCAAGGGCGGTTTTTCAGGAGCGCACCCGGCCGACATGGCTGCGCACGTGATCAAGACCGTGGTGGGTCGCCACGAGATCGACCCGGCAGCCATCGATGACGTGATCTTGGGCTGTCTGGACAACATCGGCGCCCAAGCCGGTGACATCGCGCGCACCGCCGCCCTCGCTGCGGGCCTGCCGGAGTCCGTGCCGGGAGTCACCATCGACCGGCAGTGCGGATCCGCCCAGCAGGCCGTGCATTTCGCAGCCCAGGCCGTCATGAGCGGTACCTCCGACCTGATCGTCGCCGGCGGTGTGCAGAACATGACGCAATTCCCCATCCTGAGCGCGTTCGCCGCCGGCGAACCCTTCGGCTCCACCGATCCGTGGACCGGATGCGAGGGTTGGCGCGCACGCTACGGCGACCAGGAAATCTCCCAGTTCCGCGGCGCCGAGATGATCGCCGAGCAGTGGAAGCTCAGCCGCGAAGACAACGAGCGCTTCGCCTTCTCCAGCCACCAGCGGGCGCTGAACGCGATCTCGGAGGGGTACTTCGCCAAGGAAATCACCGAATACAGGGGTGTCAGTGTGGACGAGGGTCCGCGTGCCGACACCACCCTGAAAAAGATGGCGGCGCTGCCCACCCTCGTCGAGGGCGGCGTGCTGACCGCCGCCGTCGCCAGCCAGATCTCCGACGGCGCCGCAGCCTTGTTGGTCGCCTCCGACGCCGCGGTCGATCGGTTCGGTCTGACCCCACGCGCTCGCATCCACCACATGTCGGTGCGGGGCGCGGATCCGGTGATGATGCTGACCGCCCCCATCCCGGCAACCCAGCATGCGCTCAAGCGAGCCGGTCTTTCCATCGACGACATCGACACCGTCGAAATCAACGAGGCCTTCGCCCCCGTGGTTCTGGCCTGGCTCACCGAGCTCGGTGCCGACCCGGCCAAGGTCAACCCCAACGGTGGAGCGATCGCGCTCGGGCACCCGATCGGCTGCACGGGCGCCCGGCTGATGACCTCGATGCTGCACGAGCTCGAACGCACCGGCGGCCGCTACGGCCTGCAGACCATGTGCGAGGGGGGCGGCCAGGCCAACGTCACGATCATCGAACGGTTGTAAGAAAATGGAACGCAGACTCTACGAGCCAGACCACGAAGCGTATCGCGAAACCGTGCGGGAGTTCCTGGCCCGCGAGGTCGTCCCGTACCAGCACGACTGGGACCGAGCGCGGTGGATCGACCGCTCGGTGTTTTCCAGAGCAGCCAAGTCCGGGATCTACGCTCTACAGATTCCCGAGCAGTACGGCGGATCCGGCGAACCCGACTACCGTTACCGGATGATCGTGTGCGAAGAGATCGCCAGGATCAACGCGCTGTCGTTCGGGCTGACCATCAGCCTGCAGGACGATCTCGTGTTGCACTATCTGCTCGACCTGACAAACGACGATCAGAAGCAGCGCTGGTTGCCCGGGTTCGCCGCGGGCGAGCTGATCGGCGCCCTCGCCATGACCGAACCCAGCGCCGGCAGCGACCTGCGGGGCATGCGCACGACCGCGCGCCAGGATGGCGACAACTGGATCCTCAACGGCCAGAAGACTTTCATATCGAGCGGCATCATGTCCGATGTGGTGGTCGTCGCCGCAAAGACCGATCCGGACGGTGGGTCGCGGGCCTTCAGCCTCTTCGTCATCGAACGCGATACGCCGGGATTCGAACGCGGACCCAAGCTGGACAAGCTCGGCCTGCCCGCGCAGGACACCGCCGAGCTCTACTTCCAGGACGCGATCGTGCCGTCGAGCAACCTGCTGGGTGAGGAAGGCCGCGGTCTGCAGTACCTGATGAGTCACCTGCCTCGCGAGCGCCTCGGCGTCACCGCCAAAGCGATGGCCACGACCCGCGCGATCTTCGATTCAACTGTCGAGTACTGCAAAACCCGACAGGCCTTCGGCGGTCCGCTGACCGACAAGCAGCACGTCCGTTTCGAACTGGCGGACATGGCCACCGAGATCGACCTTGCCGAGGCATACACGGATCGCAGTGTGCTGGCCTACAACGCCGGCGAGCTCACCCCGGTCGACGCGGCCAAGGGCAAGTGGTACCTGAGTGAGTTGCAGAAGCGAGTCATCGACCGCTGTCTGCAACTGCACGGTGGGTATGGCTACATGCTGGAATACCCGGTCGCACGCGCCTACCTGGACACCCGCATTCAGACGATATATGGCGGAACAACCGAGATTATGAAGGAGATCATCGGCCGCGATATCGCCGCTTCCTGATCGATGCACACTGCGCGGGCCGAGCACCCTCGGCCCGCGCTTTATCGTCTCCGTACGCGGGTGCCGACGGTGAGCAACGGCGCGATCGAAGCGATTAGATCCTTGTGTACCGGTCATTTTCAAATCTATAATAAAAATCACAGCCAGTTCTATGTGAGGAGAACCCGGTGTCCACCAGCCCAATGGAATCGGTCACAGCTCAGCCCGTGTCCGCAGCAACCGACGGTGACGATGCTCGGGAGTATGACCCTGTCGACATCTCTCCCAAGTCCTTCTGGGCGCAATCATTTGAGCAGCGCGACGTGGCCTTCGCCGAGCTGCGTAAGCGCGCGCCCGTGAGCTGGCAGCGGCCGGTCGAAAGTGACCTGCCGGCCTCCGGTGTCCCCGGCTTCTGGGCGGTGACCTCCCATGAACTCATTCGGGAGGTGAGCACCCATCCCGAGATCTACTGCTCCGGGCAGGGCATTCAGCTTGAGGACGTTCCCGAGGAGTTCCTCGAGGCTGCGTCGTCCTTTTTGGCCATGGATGGCCAGCGTCACCTCACCTACCGGAGGTTGATGAGCGGCTCTTTCACCCCCCGGCAGGTCAACCGGATCGAAGAGCAGATCCGTGCCCGTGCCGCGAAGATCGTCGACGACTTCTTGGCAGCTGGCAGCGGCGACTGGGTCGAGAACGTGGCCAAGCAGATGCCGATGAACACGATCTATGAGATGGCTGGACTCCCTCAGGAACAGCGCGACGAGGCAGCCCACTTCGCCGACGAACTGGCCGGCTGGAACGATCCCGACATCGCCGCCGGGCGCTCCTCGGCCGAGGTCCTGAATGACGCACTGATCGGCAATCTCGGTATCGGTCTGGACTTCGCGGCCGCCACCCGTGAATGCCCCCGCGACGACATCTGGTCGAATCTCGTCGCCGCGCGGGTCGACGGCCACGAGCTCACTGATGACGAACTAGCCTCGATGTTCGTCCTGATGTCGTTCGCCGGCAATGACACGACGCGCACCACGCTCTCGCTCGGTGTCAAAGCATTCGTCGACAATCCGGACCAGACCGCTTATCTGCTGGAGGATTTCGACGGCCGGATCGAAGCGGCCATCGACGAGGTGCTGCGCTGGGTCACTCCGGTGATGACGTTCCGTCGCACCGCCACTCAGGACACCGTGCTGGGTGGCCGACAGATCCGCGCCGGTGACTGGGTCGTCATGATCTACTCCTCGGGTAACCGGGATGAAGCGGAGTTCGCTGATCCGTGGAAGTTCGACATCACCCGCAAGCCCAACCGACACGTTGCCTTCGGCGGCGGCGGACCGCACTATTGCCTGGGTGCATTTCTCGCCAGGATGCAGCTCAAGCACATGCTCGACCAGATCCTGCACCGCCTGCCCGCACTGCAGCTCGGAGAGCCCGACATGCTGGTGAGCAACTTTGCCGCCGCGGTGAAGACCATGACCGCCGACGTACGCTGCCCCGTCCAGCACTGATACGAAATTCGGCACCCACATCGACTCCATCGTCGATGTGGGTGCCGTGCGCTTCGTCAGCGAACCAAATGCTGCCGAGTCATGCTGCCCGCGCGAAGAGCCTCTCAATCAGTTTGCGCCGCTCAGTCCATCCCGCCGAGCGTAGGTCGACGTGACCGGCTTCGGTCACGATCACCTCGACGTCATGGGCCGGCGTCGACGCCGGCCTGCTCAGTGCCGCGACCAGGGTCGAACGGCCGCCGAACTGTGCGGGGACCGCGATGATCGACAAGCCGTGCGGATGTAGTCGTGCCGCGGTGCAGTAGTCGGGGTGCCCGCCGATACCGCCGACGACCTTGTCGCCCACTCCCTCGACGTTGATCTGACCCCATGGGTCGATCTCGATGGCGGTGTTGACCGCGTAGAACGGAACGCCGCGCGACAACCGCGTAACGTCGTGCGTGTGTTCGATTCCTCGCAGGATCGGGCGCCCCTCGGCCCATTCATATAAGTGGGAACTACCGAAAAGGTAGGCCGCCGAGGGCTCACCGAGCAGCAGGCCCCGGCGTTCGAGGTCTATCACGGCGTCGGTTAGCAGTCCGGTGTCGATTGCCAACGGCTTGCTGCAACGTTGCAGCAGAGCGGTTCCGAGCTGACCGGGACCGTACTGCACGCGGGCACCCTCGGGAATCAGAGCGAGTACCCGGTCTGCCAGTGCGTCGTGGATCGGCTGCGGCGGTTTCGACGGCACCGAGGCGGGTTCATCACCGGCGCGCCCGACGACGGTGACGGCATCCAACGGTAGCGGTTGTTCCCCACTCCCGACGTGGGCGGACTCGTCGAGCACAGCCCAGACCGGCACGCCCACCTTGACCAACGCCTGCTGCCAGGAAACCTCGGTGCAGAAGTGATATCCGTTTTCCCGCAGTGCCATTCGGGTGATCAGGACATCCGGTCGCAGATGCCCGCCGAGGAGTCCCGGAATGGCCGCCAAACTAACCGGAATCGCGCTGGTCACCGGACTCGGCAGCAGCGCCCGCACCCCCCAGCCCGGCATCAGCGGGATGATCCGGTCGAAAGCGTCCGGTGTGATGCCTTCTGGAACCACCGGGCTCCACCCCAAGATCAGCGTCACGCCCGGATGGGT
The DNA here is from genome assembly GCF_001499965.1 of Mycobacterium sp. GA-2829. Classification (GTDB taxonomy): domain Bacteria; phylum Actinomycetota; class Actinomycetes; order Mycobacteriales; family Mycobacteriaceae; genus Mycobacterium. The sequence goes on along the minus strand of NZ_LQIT01000019.1, from coordinate 71,749 downwards.
GGCAGAGAAGCGACTCAACACCGCGCCGACGCACTCCTGCCCCGCCACCGCATTGACCGCACCGACGCCGTCGCCTAGGGCGATGATGCACGGTCGGTCCTGAGGAAGCGTGCGTAGCATGGCCGCCAGAGCGGGTGTCGGCACCTATGCTCCTAGGCCGTGGTGTGTGCTGCCGCCAGCAGCGCGTCACGGTCGACGACCTTCACCCTGGGCCGCGACACCGCCGAGCCCAGCTCGCGTTCGGCTTCATCGATCAGGCGCCAGCCCGACCAGTCCACCACCGCCACACCTCGGGCCGATAGCTCCTCGGCGACGCCGGAGGGCTCGGAAGGTATCGGCAGCACACCCGCATTGGCATCTGCCAGGACATTTTCCACCGTTTCTCGGGCGCACAACCGGTTCGTCCCGATCACCCCGCGGGGACCCCGTTTGATCCAGCCGGTGACATACAGCCCGGGAACCACGGCCCCGTCCCGGGTGACCCGACCGCCCCGATTGGCAACGACACCAGTCACCGGGTCGGTCGGTAACCCGTCGATTGCAGCGCCCCTATATCCGATGGCACGCAGCACCAGCGACGTGGCGACGGTGGTCTTGACCCCCGTCTCGTCGATCACCAGGCCTTCCACCCGCTCCGACCCCACAACCTCCTCCGGTCGACTCCCGAACCGCAGGACAACCCGCCGTTTATCCGGATGGGTGGGACGCTCGGCGTATTCCTGGACGATGTCGAACTTCAGCGCGCCCTCGTGATTTTCGGGACGTTCGCCGACATCTCCTTCGACGACAACGTCCACACCGGACAGCGAACCGAGGGCGAGCAACTCGCCAACCGAGAAGGCGCCATCGCCCGCGCCGCGGCGGCCCAGCACGACCACCTCGCGCACCTGGCTGCTGCTCAACTGTTCCAGCGCGTGTTCAGCGATATCGGTGGCGCGCAACGCATCTTGGTCCAAGACCAGGATACGTGCCACATCGAGTGCGACATTGCCGTTGCCGACGATGACGACCCGCTCACTGTCGAGAGGGAACCGGGACTTCGCCTGATCCGGGTGGCCGTTGTACCAGTTCACGAAGTCCGCCGCGGCGAGGCTACCCGGCAGCTGCTCGCCGGGGATACCGAGTTCGCGCGACTGGGACGCGCCGACGGCGTAGATCACGGCGTCATAGGCGGCCATCAGCTGGTCGTGGCTGACGTCCGTACCGACGGTCACGTTGAAGAAACACTTCACGCTGGGCCCGGACAAGGCGGTCTCGAAGACCTGAACCACATCCTTGGTGCGCTGGTGGTCGGGGGCGACCCCGAATCGCACCAACCCGTACGGAGTGGGCAGCCGATCGAACACGTCGACCCGTACGCCCGGTGACCGCGTCAGATCTGACACCGCGTAACAGGCTGCCGGTCCGGCTCCGATCACAGCCACCCGCAACGAGTCTCGGCGGGCCGCCACCGGTGACCAGGCTGCGGGGATGGCGCGGATGTCGAGCTTGGTTCCGGCGAAGTAGTCGGCGTTGATGGTCTTGAAACGGCGCTGCGTTTCGGGCAGGTCGTCCTCGTGATAGATGGCACCGACCGGGCACACCGCCACACACGCTCCACAGTCGACGCATGTCGCGGGATCGATGTAGAGCATCGGCGCGCCGGCACCCGTTCCGGCCGGCACCGGCCGAATGCAGTCCACCGGGCACACCGGGACACAGCTGGCGTCCGTGCAGCAGTTCTGGGTGATGACGAAGGCCATCGGCTCTCCTAGGTTCTTCCAGGGATCAGGATGAATCGCGTCGCGTCCGCCGCACCGCGCATCCGGTCAGTTCTCGAAGGAGATTGCGCCGGTCGGACAGTTGGAAATTGCTTCCATTGCGGCCTCCCGGTCGCTGTCCGAGTCACCGATCACATGCGACTGGCCATCATCACCGATCTCGAACAGCGACGGTGCCGTCATTTCGCATAGACCGATGCCGGAGCACTTTGTACCGTCCACCCGAACTGTCATCAGAATAACTTCCTCATGAGCTTGATCGCGCCGTCGGTGTACGGCGGATACGTCAACTTCAAATCGGGTTTCGCCGGTTTGGCCAGCACCGCCCGTCGATGGCTGAGCGCCTCGAAGCCCCAGCGCCCGTGGTAGTGGCCGATTCCGCTGGCGCCGACACCGCCGAAGGGAAGCTGCGGCACCAGGCAGTGCATCGCCACGTGGTTGATCACCGCACCTCCGGAGGGGATGGCGTCGACAAGTTGCCGGCCGAGCGACTGCGACGCGGTGAAGACATATAGCGCGAGCGGCTTGGGCCGCGAGTTCACGAAAGTCACAGCGTCCCTGGTGCTTTCGACGGCGAGGATCGGCAACACCGGGCCGAAGATCTCATCCGCCATTACCGGGTCGTCCGGCCCTGGGTCCCGAATTACCGTAGGTTCGATTCGAAGCGCCTCGGCGTCGCACCCACCTCCGGTGACGATCGCTCCGCTCGTCGACTCGATCAGCCCCCGGAGCCTCTCGAACTGACGCTCATTGACGATCCGCTGTCCCTTATCGGACTCTTCGGCGCGGAAGGCGGCAACATTCTCGACGACCTTCGCGGCGAACGCGTCGACTACGGTGCGCTCGGCCAGGACATAGTCGGGAGCAATGCAGGTCTGCCCCGAGTTCATTAACTTCACCCATGCGACGCGACGGGCTGCGACATCCAGGTCGGCGTCGGCGGAGACGATGACGGGGCTCTTTCCGCCCAGCTCGAGCGTCACCGGTGTTAGCGTCGGTGCCGCAGCCGCCATGATCTTGCGGCCGATTTCCGTTCCGCCCGTGAACAGAACGTGATCAAAGCCTTGCCCGATTAGATGCTGAGTGGTGCGCGCGTCCCCCTCGACCACCCGAACAGCTTGACCATCCAGGTATTTGGGGATCAGATCGGCCAGCAGTGCCGATGTCGCCGGCGCCAGCTCCGAAGGTTTGAGCACCGCACAGTTGCCGGCCGCGACAGCGGCGACGAGTGGCCCGACGCTGAGATAGAACGGGTAATTCCAGGGCCCGATCACCAGCACCGACCCGAGCGGGTCGTACTGGACCCAACCGCGAGCCGGTAGCTGCGCCAGTGGCATCGGCTGCCTGCGGCGACGCATCCACTTCTTCAGATGTTTGCGTGCGTAGGCCGCCTCCCCCTTGGTCGAGGCAATATCACCGAGCCAGGCCTCCACCGGCGGTCGGCCCAGGTCGACGGCCAGGGCTGCGGCGATGGCCTGTTCCTGTTCAGTGCACATCGCTTCGATGGCCTCAAGTTGTTCCAGACGCCATCGCAACGGGCGAGTGCGGCCTGTATCGAACACCTGTCGCAACTCGTTCAATGCAAACGTTTCGCCAATCGGCCGTTCATCTGTTGCCGTGTGCGGGGTCATGGCACTCCTCAGAATTCGGGTTTGGGGACAACGCCCGTGGTGACCGCTCCGGTAATTCCGCCGTCGACCGCCAACGCCTGTCCGTTGACCCACCGCGCCGCATCGGAGGCGAGGAAGAGCACGACCGACGCCACATCCTCCGGCTCCGCGTGCCGCCCGAGCAGGTCCTTTACACCGTCCAGCGTCTCGCGACCCATCGACTCTTCGAAATCGGCCAAAATGGGCGTCTCCACAGGGCCCGGAAGGACGGCGTTGATACGGAACCCCATCTGCGCCATCGCAAGCCCCATCGACTGCGTGTACACAGTGGTGACTTCCTTGGAGAAGTTGTAGGCGTTACCCACCTGAGGGTTGGTTTTGAACCACGCAGCGCCCTCCTCGAAGGTCTCGGTGGCCAGCAGGTCGCGAATGGACTCCAATCGGTCCGGCCATCCGATGCCGGCCGTGGACGACACCACCGTGATGGAACCGCTTGGGGTCAGACGGTCGAAGAAGGCTTCGGTGAGCTGACGTACGGCGAGGCTGTTGACTGCAACCACGGTGTCGGCCGGAGCGGTGCCCGGGATACCGGCGATATTCATCAAGCCGTCGTAGGGGCCTTCCAGTGACTCAAGCGCAGCTTCGATGCTGCGTGGATTCGCGAGGTCGACCTCGATGTGGCGGGTCACCGCCGCGGTGGGCTGATTGCGATCCAGGCTGGTGACCATTGCTCCGGCCGTCAGCAGCTGTTCGGCCACCGCGTGGCCGATACCCGACGCCGCGCCGGTGACTACAAAATGCTTGCCCGTGAACTCGGACATGGTGTTCCTCCGGTCAGTTCAGAGTGTAGGGAAGGGATTTCACTGCGTGGACAAAGTTCCCGGTGAGAAAACTCGGCTCGCCGACGCGCAGATTGGGCGCGCGGAAGATCAGTTCACGGAAGATCGACTCCAGTTGCATCTTGGCCAGGAAAGCACCCATGCAGAAGTGCGGCCCTCCACCGCCGAACCCGACATGCCCGTTCGGTTCTCGGGTGACGTCGAACCGGTATGGATCCGGAAACGCGCGCTCGTCCCGGTTGCCCGAGGAGTACATGAGCAGCACCCACTCCCCCTCTTTAACCGGCTGTCCGCACAGTTCGGTGTCCTGAGTTGCGGTGCGGCGGAAAGTCATCACCGGGCTGGCCCACCGCACGAATTCTTCGATCCCGCGTTTGATATGGCGATCATAGTCGGCGTGCAGTAGCGCGCGCTGGTCCGGAAACTGTTGCAGGGCAAGCGTTGTTAATGTCACTGTGTTGCGCGTCGTGTCGTTTCCCGCTACCGACAGCAACACGAAGAAGGCTCCGAGTTCTTCGTCAGTGAGCCGCCGTCCGTCGATCTCGGCTTGTACCAGCAGCGACATCAGATCCGATGTCGGCTCGGCCCGCCGCTGCTCGGCCAGTTCCAATCCCATGGCGAGCAGCCCGACCAGTGACTCGTTGAGGACCTCACCCGGCTCACGTCCGGCAGCCACGTCCGGGTCGGCCCAGGACACCATTCCGTCGGCATGCTGCGCAGCTTCGTCACGACGCTCATCGGGCAGCCCGATCATTTCGTAGATCGTCCACATCGGAAGGCGCTTGGACACTTGCTCGACGAAGTCGCCGCTGGTCGTCGCGAGCAGGTCTGTGACGATGGTCGCGGCTTGGTGTCGGATCTGAGCTTGGATCTTCGCGATCTGGCGCGGGGTGAACACCGAGCTGATGAGTCGGCGCAGGGTGGAGTGTTGCGGACCATCCATGGCCAGGAATGACTGCGCCGCATCGAGAATGTCCTCCGGCACAGCTTCGATCATCACCCCCCGGCCTGAGCAGAACAGTTGCGGGTTCTTGCTCACGTGGGCGATGTCCTCGTTACGCGTGACCGCCCACAGCCCGTCGATCTCGGCCTCCATCAGTGCGCCTTCGATCGGAGCGTGCCAACTCAACGGACGCTCGTCACGGAGCACCCGGAACGACTCCTCGCGCTCGTCGGCGGTCGCCGCCCAGAATTCGAGCGGTGAGATGCTGACCGGATCGAACTCGCGTTTTCGGGCCGGGGTGGCCATCAGCGAGCGCCCACGTACTTGTCGACTATCTTTCTCTTGGCAAGCTTGCCGGTCGCGAGCCTGGGCAGCTCGTCGACGAAATCGACGGTGCGCGGCGCCTTGTAGTGCGCGATCCGCTCGCGAACGTAGGTGATCAGCTCGGCGGCAAGTTCCTCTGAAGGCTGCTGCTCGGCACGCAGTTGCACGACGGCCTTGACCTGCTCACCCATCTCCGGGTCCGGCACCCCGATGACCGCCACGTCGGCGATCTTTGGGTGCAGTGCAAGCACGTTCTCGATTTCCTGCGGGTAGATGTTGACACCGCCGGAAATGATCATGAAGGCCTTGCGGTCAGTCAGGAAGAGGAAGCCGTCGTCGTCGACGTAGCCCATATCGCCAACCGTCGACCAATTGTTGTGTTCGGGATGTCGTGCGCTGCGCGTCTTTTCTGCGTCGTTATGGTATTCGAACGGCGCCTGCTCGCGCTCGAAGTAGACGGTGCCGACCTGCCCGGTTCCGACTTCGGTGCCCTCGTCGTCGCAGATACGCAGCGAACCCAGGACCGCACGGCCCACGGTCCCGCGTTTGGACAACCACTGATCTGTGGTGACCACAGTGACCCCGTGGCCCTCGGTGGCGCCGTAGTACTCGACGAGAATCGGACCCCACCAATCGATCATTGCCTGTTTGACATCGGGTGGGCAGGGCGCCGCGGCGTGCACCGCGAGTCTCAGCGTTGAGACGTCGTAGGCCGCGCGTTCCTCGGCGGGTAACTGCAACATGCGAATCAGCATGGTCGGGACCATCTGGGTGACGGTGATCTGGTGATCTTGGATCGCCGTCAGCGCCTTCTTGGCATCGAATTTCGACATCAGCACCACGGTCCCGCCGAGAGCATGGACACCACCGCACCATTTCAGCGGCGCTGCGTGGTACACCGGCGCCGGCGACAGGTATCGGTCGGCATCGGTGATCCCGAATGCATGCGCGAGCATGCCCACGAGCGGGTCGCCGGGTTCGTCGACCTGGATGTCCGGCAGGATCGGCTTGATACCCTTCGGCCTCCCCGTGGTGCCCGAGGAGTAGAGCATCTCGGTGCCGCGGGGTTGGTCCACCAATTCGACCGGGCCGTCGCCGATGAGATCGCCGTAGTCCCGATGGCCGGCGATCGGACCGCCGAAGGCGAACCGGTGCGCGACCCCGGGGGTCAACGCCACGACCTCTTCGGCCAAGTCACGCACGCCCGCAGATGCGAAGAGGACCCGGGCGCCGCAGTCGCTGACTATGTACGCAGTCTCATCGGCGGCGAGGTGCCAGTTGACTGCGGTGATGTAAAGGCCGGAACGGATTGCCGCCCAGTAGATTTCGAAGGTCTCGACGACGTTGTCGGACAGCAGCGCAATGACGTCGCCGCGGCGGAGGCCGAGGTCGCGTAGAGCCGCCGCGATCGATGCGGAGCGCTGATCCAACTCGCTGTAGGTCAGGGTCTGTCCGGTCTCGGCCATGACAACCGCTGGCTTGTCAGGATTAACCTTGGCGTGGGTTCCAGGAAACATCGTCAGGCCAGCAGATCGTCGCGGCCGTCGGCCTTCAACCGTTCGACGTACGGCCCGTAGAGCTTCTTGCCCAGGGGGGCGAGCTTCAGCAGGCTGGCGACATTGCCCTCGACCTTGATTTTCTTCTTGGCCATCGCCAGCGGCAGATTCACTTTGCCCTGCCAGTAGGCATTGCCTGTGTCGGCGGTCATCGACATGGTCGCCGTCGGCTCCTTGCCCGCATCGACTGCACTGTGGACGGTCTTGTTTGCCATGTCGATCAGCACCACGGCTTGGGGATCGGTGAAGTCGAAAGCGACGACCAGACCGGTCTCCACCAACTTGGGCCCGATCTCCGGATCCTCGAAGGCGGCTTCGAAGATGCCCCCGATGTACTTGACAACCTCGTCAGAGCTGGCGAACCCCATCGTTCTCCTTAATTTATCTTTGATTCAACACTGCGGTGCGGTGTGCTGATGTGAGGCCATCGTCACACTTACGACACCATAAGTCAACCTATGGTTTGTAAGAGATCTCGCGTTTTGCTGCCGTTTTCGGCTCTCGCACGGCGATTCGGGTCAGTCCGTGTCGACCCATGTCAGCCGCTACCCCACCGACAGATGGCCCCGAGGGCGACCTTTTCGATGTGAGATTCAAGGTGGTGGCCCGTGCCGACTCAGGCGATCAACCCGGACCGGCGCGGAGCACTGCAGCGGCGGCATCCGCCTCGGATTCGGGGTCATCGGCCTTCAGCGCTGCGGCCCGCAGGACAACTCCCATCACGATCAGGAACACGCTGTAGGCGGTCAGCGCCAACCAGAAAACGAAGACCCCGCGCCAGGAGAACGGTCCGCCGTGAAAGAAGAAGGCAAGTGGGTCGGGCAGGAACAGCGCCGCCACCCAGAAATTCGTGTAACCCACCCACCGCGGTAAGGTCGCCCTCTTGTCACGGAGGATCGCGGTGCCGATGACGATGTTCTGAATGATGAACGGCGCGATCGGGGTGATGAAGATCAACCAGGCCATGTCGTTGAGCGTGACGGTCAATTCCGGATGGCGGTCCGGCCGGAACGCGATCACCGCCATCAACAGCATCGGCAAGAACAGCAGGACACCGGTGGCCGCACCCGTCACGAGCTGGATGAAGGTGAGCAGCGGGTGGCGCCCTTCGATACGGAGCATGCGATAGCCGATCAGGCCGATGAGCGGGAAGACGAGGCAGATGCCCAATTGCGCGATCACCAGCCCGAACAGCACCCTAATGTCGTTGGCGTAGAAACCGACCACCTCCTCGGTGGTGCTGGACGACCCCAACGGGACCGGGAGTATCCCGGCGATCAGCCAGCCGGTCAAGGTGACGACCACCGTTCCCGGGCCACACCAGGCGCAGATGATCTGTATACGACGTGACATGTGTGACACCGTCCCACTCGACGTGACTTAAAACGTGTTAAAAGAGTAGGGGCTGATCGCGTTCGGTGGCAAGAGAGGCGCGGGCGCCAAGGCCCGGTCAAGGAAGGGCGCATCGACTCTGGGTCGACTGCCTGCACGCCACCCCGCACCTTTCACAGGGCGGCATTGACGCACCTCAAGCCGCCGTCAACTGCGCCAAGCGAAGCGCTTTCAGGCCGCACCCGGCTCGATATGAAACCCGAGAGCAGCGAGCCGACGCGCGGAACGACATCAGTGCCGAAGCCCACGGTGACAAATTCGATCAGGGAGTAAAAAAATCCGCTGAAAATCTTGACTTCCGTCAGCTTTTGTCCCTACGGTCAGTCCCAACCCGTGAGGGAAGACACATTTGACGAGGAGTTCAATGCACACCACACCCCGTACCGCCATCATCGGCGCCGGTATCAGTGGCCTGACCACCGCCAAGAATCTGAGTGACGCGGGAGTCTCGTTCGACGTTTTCGAATCCTCGGATCGGGTGGGCGGCAACTGGGCCTTCCGTAACCCCAACGGACACTCCAGCTCGTACCGCTCGCTGCACATCGACACCTCACGGGATCTGCTGTGCTTCAGAGACTTTCCGATGGATCCCAATCTCCCGGACTACCCGCACCACTCGCAGATCAAGGATTACCTCGACGACTACACCGATGCCTTCGGGCTTCGCGAGCACATCCACTTCAACACCGAGGTTCGGCGCGCGCACCGTTTCCCCGGTGGCGGTTGGCGCATCGACACCAGTGACGGCCAGAGCCGCGTGTACGACGCGCTGGTGGTCGCCAATGGCCACCACTGGGATCCGCGGTTCCCGAATTTCCCCGGCGAGTTCAACGGCGAGACCATCCACTCGCACGCCTACATCGATCCCACCGAGCCACTGAACCTCAAGGGCAAGCGCATCGTGGTTGTCGGGATCGGCAACTCGGCCGCGGACCTGGTCTCCGAACTGTCCCAAAAGTCTTGGCAGAATACGGTGTACCTGTCGACGCGTTCTGGAGCCTGGGTTGTTCCGAAGTACATCTTCGGCATGACATCGGACAAGCTGGCCAGGACCGTGCCCGTGATTCCACTGTCCTGGCAGCGGCGGGTCATGCGTCCGTTGGCGCGGCTGCTGTTCGGGGACCCCGAGCACTACGGTCTGCCCACCCCCAACCACCACTTCCTGGAAGCCCACCCCACCCAATCCGCCGAGCTGCTGATGCGCCTCGGGGCCGGCGATGCCGTCGCGAAGGGCAACATCGAACGCCTGGACGGCGATACGGTGCACTTCGTCGACGGCACCTCGGTTGAGGCGGACGTCATCATCTACGCGACCGGGTACAACATCACCTTCCCGTTCTTCGATCCCGAGTTCCTCAGCGCACCGGACAACCGGCTGCCGCTGTACAAGCGGATGCTCAAGCCAGGTCTGGACGACCTGGTGTTCGTGGGCTTTGCTCAGGCGCTCCCCACGCTGTTCCCGTTCGTGGAAAGCCAGGCCCGGATGGCTGCCGCCTACCTCGCGGGAACCTACCGGCCACCGTCGATCACCGAGATGCACAAGACCATTGCTGCCGACGAACGAAAGTACATCGGGCATTTCGCCGATCGACCGCGGCACACCCAACAGGTCGACTACTTCGACTACGAGCGCAACATGCGCAAACGTGAGCTCCCGGCCGGCGCACGCAGGGTCGCCGCGCATGGTCCGGTCGTCCTGACCGGCCGAGTCCCGGAGTCCTACGCACATGTCGGCTGACGTTCTGGTGCCGCCCGCCCGTCGCAACCCGAACCGACCGCAACCGCGAGGCGAGCTTCGGCGGTCGCGGCTGCTGGCAGTTCTGTCGGCGCAACTGCAGTCCCAGTCACTCGCGGATGTGTCCGTCGCCGAAGTCGCCGAACAGGCCGGCCTGGCCAGGTCGGCCTTCTACTTCTACTTCAGCAGCAAGAACGAAGCCGTCACCCACCTGCTCACCGAGATCTTCGAGCGACAGATCGCGGAGGTCAGCGCGGTGATCGACGAGCAAGGAGATCCTCGGGAAAAACTGTCCCGCGTCCTGTACCTCACGGTCCAATCGTGGGTCACGCAGCGCCGGAAGTTCCTGGCGATGCTCGACGCCCGCGACGCCGACCCGGAGACGCGCAGCATCTGGGACACCTGGCTGGGCAAGTACGAGGACTTCGTGGCCGCCTACATCGAGACCCACCGCCGCGGCGGATCGATCCCATCCAGGGACCTCGCGCACTCCCTCATCTCCCTGAACGCCCTTGTGCTGGAGCGCTACCTGCGCGGCGGCGGCCTGGACAGCCCGGAATCCGTGCACGCGACCCTGGAGCACATCTGGGTCGCGGCGGCCCTCGGAGGTGAACAGTGAGTGTTGTAGAACAAGTTTCCATCCCGACCCCTGGCGGCGGCTACCTGGACGCCGATCACTATCAGTCGACCAACGACGATCTCGCAGGCTCGGCGGGACGCCCATGCGTCGTCATGGCGCACGGAGTCGGCGGCACCCGAGACTGCGGACTGGCGGGGTTCGCCGAGGTGTTGTCCGCGGCCGGTGCGGATGTCATCGCTTTCGACTACCGGCACTTCGCGGCCTCCTCGGGCAGCCCGAAGCAGGTGGTGAATCTGCCCGGGCAGCTGGCCGACTACCACTCGGCAGTGGCTTTCGCGCGCTCGTTGCCGGGCGTCGATCCGGCACGCATAGTGGTCTGGGGCGTGTCACTGTCCGGCGGGCACGTGCTCAACGTCGCCGCCGCCGACCCGGAGATCGCCGCGGTGATCAGCCTGACCGCCGCCGTCGACGGCCTCGCGGCAGTCGCCCAGATGCTGAAAGCCAATGGCGCTGCGCACGTCACCAGATTGATCGGTTCCGGACTTGCCGACGTGGTGTCCGCGGTCCGGCGCAGACCGCCGGTGCTGGCTCCGGTGGTCGGCAGGCCCGGGGAGGTCGCCGCGCTGTGCTCGCCCAGCGCTGTCGACGGCATGCGCAACATCGCGGGCCCGAGCTGGCGCAACGCCATCGCGGCACGGATCTTCCTGCGCATCGGCGCCTACCGCCCGATCACTGCAGCCGGGAAGATCAGCTGCCCCGTGCTGATGCAGATCGCCGATGGTGACCAGTCCGCTCCACCAAGCGCGGCGACCGCTGCCGCGCACCGACTCCGGGCCACCGTGCATCACTACCCCTGCGATCACTTCGACGTGTACCCCGGCGCCTCACACCATGACCGCGTCGCCGCGCACCAGGTTGCCTTCCTGCGCCGCGTGCTGGCGCCGCATTCCCAGGCGGTGCACGCATGAAGGCGGTCCAGCTGGTGGAACCCGGACGGCTGGAGGTCGTCGATACCGAGGTGCCGGCGATCGGCGTCGGCGACGTCCTGCTCAAGGTCGGTGCCGCCGGCTTATGTCATTCGGACATCCACATCCGCCATCTGCCCGAACAGTTCTTCGCACAGCCGACCACGCTGGGACACGAGACCGCCGGGCACATCGCCGAGGTCGGTTCACAGGTCAGGGGCTGGAGTGTCGGCGACGCGGCCCTGGTCCACTTGATCTGGGCTTGTGGTGCCTGCGCTGCATGTGCGCGTGGCGACGACAACGTCTGCCACCAGTCCGGCCGCCTGGCGATGCCTGCCACACCGGGTCTGGGCCCACACGGCGGGATGGCCGAGTACATGGCTGTGCCCGCCCAGTATCTGGTGCCCATTGCGAATCTCGACCCAGTGACCGCGGCGCCGCTGGCCGACGCGGGCATGACGCCCTATCACGCAATCCGCAACTCCGCGAGAGCGTTGCGCCCGGGGTCGACTGCCGTGGTTATCGGCATCGGCGGCCTCGGGCATCTCGCCGTCCAGATACTGCGGACCGTCTCGGCGGCTCGGGTGATCGCGATCGACCTGAGCGAGGATCGGCTGAGAACTGCACGTCGACACGGCGCCCATGAGGTTCTGCACGCCGATAACGAGACTGTCGCAACACTTCTCGAAGTCACCGGTGGCCGTGGCGCCGACGCTGTTTTCGACTTCGTCGGGAATCAGGCCACCGTCGAGTTGGCAGCCGATACGGTCGCCCCGGACGGGATCTACCAGTTGGTCGGCATCGGCGCCGGGCAGGTACCGATCACGGCCACACCGCGGTTCGGGACAGGTTGGCCGTGGGGAGCATCAGTACGCACGTCCTACGGCGGTACCAAGGACGATCTGCTCAGCTGCGTCGCTTTGGCCGCGGCCGGACACCTGACGGTCGACGTGGACACGTTCACCCTCGACGACGCCATCACGGCGTTCGACCGACTCGAAGCAGGGACCATCAACGGAAGGGCGGTATTGATCCCGTGAACCAACGATTCGGTGACCGCACCGTCCTGGTCACCGGCGGTGCCCGTGGGATGGGTGCATGCCACGTCCGCGGATTCGCGGCCGAAGGCGCCCGCGTCGTCGTCGCCGATGTTCTGGACGACGAAGGACAAGCGCTCGCTGACGATCTCGGCGATGCTGCGCTGTATGTCCACCTCGATGTCAGCGACCTGATGCAGTGGAGTGACGTGCTGCGAACGACCGAGGATCGCTTCGGCCCTGTGCACGTCCTGGTGAACAATGCCGGGATCGGTGGCACGCCGGCGGCGTTGGTCGACACGGACGTCGACGAGTGGCACCGAGTCTTGAGCGTCAATCTCGACGGGACGTTCTTCGGCATCAAGGTTGTCGCCCCGTCGATGATCCGGGCCGGCGGCGGCGCGATCGTCAACGTGTCCTCCTTCGCCGGCCTGATCGGCAGCCCTCTTCTCGGTGGTTACGCCGCGAGCAAGTTCGCGATCCGAGGAATCACCAAGGTTGCAGCCATGGAACTCGGCGCCGCCGGCGTCCGGGTCAACTCCGTTCATCCAGGCTATATCCGCACCCCATTGCTGGAGGGCATCCCCGAGGAGGCAGTGCACGGACGATTGGCCATTGATCGTGTCGCAACCCCGGAAGACGTCACGCCCGTCGTGCTGTTCGCGGCGAGTGACGATGCCCGCTACTGCACCGGAGCCGAGTTCGTGGTCGATGGCGGGTGGTCCGCCGGCGAACCGAGCCCGATCTTTGTCGCACCCGGAGCCCCGATGCCGACGGCGGTGCCGCTGTGAACGCGATCATGCCCGAGATCGGGTTCTACACCTTGGCCGGACAGGCCGACCATCCACGCGACCTGATCGACGAGGTGCGCGATGCGGAAAGGCTCGGCATCGGCGAATGCTTCATCTCCGAGCGCTTCTCCACCAAAGAAGCGGCAACCATCTGCGGGGCCGCCGGAGCCGTCAGTGAGAACATCGGAATCACCACCGGCGCAACCAATCACAACACCCGTCATCCGATTGTGACGGCCGCCTACGCGACCACGATGCACCGGCTCACCGGCGGCCGGTTCACCCTCGGGATCGGCCGCGGGGTGCCGCCGATCCAGCGGGCGTTCGGCATGTCGGAGATCACCACTGCGCAGATGGAGGATTTCGCGCACGTCATGCGCAGACTCTTCCGGGGCGAGACGATCGTGGGTCACGATGGCCCGATCGGCCGCTATCCCGCACTGCGCCTGGACCCGAACTTCGACGAGGACGTCAAACTCGGCGTCGTCGCGTTCGGCCCCAGGTCGCTCGCGCTGGGGGGACGCGCTTTCGACAAGGTCATTCTGCACACCTTCTTCACCGACGAAACGCTGCAACGATGCGTCCGCACGGTCAAACGGGCCGCGGAGGAGGCCGGGCGGGATCCGGCCTCGGTGCAGGTGTGGTCGTGTCTAGCGACAATCGGCGATCACCTGCCCGAGGAACAAAGACTTCGTAAAACGGTGGGGCGCCTGGCCACCTACCTGCAGGGCTACGGCGATCTGATGGTCACCACCAACGACTGGGATCCATCGGTGCTGCAACGGTTCCGCGATGATCCGGTGGTCCGGGACTTTCAGCCGCCGGGTGGCGCAATCCGCGTCATCGACAGTCCGTCGACGACGATCGATCAACTGGAACACATCGCCTCACTGTTGCCCGCAGAATGGCTCGCGGTCGCCGCATCCGGCGGCCCTGAGCAGTGCGCAGCGACGGTGAAACGTCAGTTGGACCTCGGCGCCGACGGTGTCATCCTGCACGGCGCGGCTCCGTACGAACTCGAACCCATCATTCCTGCCTATCGCAATATCCGTTGAAACAGAAGGTGTGTCAATGACGACCATTCCGTACGCCCAGGACGACGTGACTCCGGAAGGTCTGACGGCGCTGCTGTCGGGTCGAGCCGAATGGTCCGGTCTGGAGATCACCGACCTGGACTGCGCGCCGGTGGGAACCGGCCAGATGGCACACAGCTATCGGCTGTCGCTGCAGTACGCGAATCGTCCGGACGGAGCTCCGGACAGCGTCATTGCGAAGGTGCCCAGCACCGACCCGACCAGCCGCCAGATGGGCTTGGCGACCGGCGCCTACCAGCGAGAGGTCTTTTTCTACCAACATCTTGCCGGCCTGACTCCGGTACGGTCGCCGCGGTGTTACTTCGGCCAGATCGCTGACAACAACTGCGATTTCCTCCTGCTCCTGGAAGACCTGGGACCCGCCGCCACCGTCGAACAGGTCGGCGGGTGCACCGTCGACCAGGCAGCGCTGGCACTGGAGCAGGCTGCCGCTCTGCACGCCGGATCGTGGAATCACGTCACCCTGCGGGAACAGTCCTGGCTTCCCGTCGAGCATGTATGGAATGCACTGGGCGGTAGCATTCCGCAAGTGATCGCCCCGTGGCTGGACCGGTTCGGCAGTCATCTCCAGTCCGCGCAGATCGACGCGGTCGAACGCCTGGGCCGGGAGGTGCCGGCCTGGCTGGCCACCTTGGCGGAGCACCGCACGTTGTGGCACGGCGACTTCCGGCTCGACAACCTGTTGTTCGAGGCGAAGGGCGGCACAACGCCCATCGCTGTCATCGACTGGCAGAGCGTCGCGGCGGCCCCGGGTGTGATCGACGTGTCCTACCTGCTGGGCACCTCGCTCAGCGAAACGGACCGGTCATCTCACGAGCGCGCCCTGGTCGAGCATTATCACCGCTTACTTATCGCCCACGGTGTCTCCGGATACACCCTCGACCAGTGCTGGCGCGAATACCAGGCACATGCCCTCTACGCTCTTGTCCTCAACATTCCCATCTCGCTGGGCGTGGCGAGCACCGAGCGCGGCGACTCGATGTTCGCTGCGATGGCTAGCCGGGCTGCGCAACAGATCGTCGAGAACGACAGCTTTGCGGCACTGGCATCGTTGACCGACCGATGAACGTCGTTCTGTTGCACACGGAGCCACACGGTCGCGACGGGCCGGGGACGACGCCATTCCGGCTGAAGGCACCCAGCATAAGGGTGGCTCCCACACTCGAAGGACATCTGGGGGGTACGCCCCTGACTGACTGCTCGTCCTCCGGAGGTCGTCGACAGCATCGTCGACGGTATGTGCACCTATCACCGGGAAGTCGAGGAAGCCACCCAGCCCGAACACACCGCGCCGCCGACGTAGGCCGGCGTGTCGGCTAAACGACCAGTGCTCAACGACATCAGGAACTGGAAGAAGCCTTGCTGATCGACTTCGACGATTACCCGATCCACCAGACCGCTGCGCCGCTGGCGCAGTGTGGTGGTGGCAATCCGAACCATTACGACCGGTTCTGGTTCAACGGATTTCGCGAAGACCTCATTTTCGGTATTGCGTTCTGCGTGTACCCCAACCGTCGAATCGTCGACGGAGCCTTCTCTATCGTCCAGTCCGGCCGGCAACGCTCTGTGTTCGCGAGTGGACGCCTCCATCCGGACCCGACGAACACACGCGTCGGCCCGATCCGGATCGAGATCGTCGAGCCGATGCGAACGAATCGTGTGATCATCGACGCCCCAGAGCACGGCCTGGTCGCGGATTTGACGTATACCGCGTCAACCGATGTCATCGAGGAACCCCGCCAACTCTCGTACGTGGGCGCGCGGTTGTTCATGGATGCCACCCGTGCAACGCAGTGGGGTTCCTGGAGCGGCAGTGTGGAGGTGGACGGTCGCCGGGTTGATCTCGGTGACGGGATCTACGCGACCAAGGATCGGTCGTGGGGCGCGCGTTCCACGGCCGGGTGGGGCGACGGCGCCCCCGACGCCCCGCCGGAGGTGCTTTTCCTCTGGGCGCCAATTCATTTTGAGCACGATTGCTTCCATTACCTGGTCTTCGAGAATCCGGACGGCACGACGTGGGCGCACGACGCCCGCATTGTTTCCAAGGGGCCTGGTAGCGGCCGGCCTCTACCGTTGGCACGGGTGGAACACCGGATCGATTGGGCCACCGGCACCCGGCGAGCGCGCGCTGCAACACTGTTGACCCATTCTGCCGACGGCAGTGTAGATGAGCTGACGTTGGAGCCCTTGGCCACCTTTCAGATGAAAGGGCTTGGCTACGGCCATCCGATCTGGGGACACGGAAAATGGCACGACGAGTTGGCCGTCGGATCCGAAAACTATGAGCTCGACGACCTACCCCCGCTGGCGCCGGAGAATCTGCACGTCCAGCAACTCGTGCGAGCGACCTGGCGGGGACAGCAGGGACTCGGCGTGCTGGAACAGGTCATGCTCGGGCCATACCGACGCTACGGGTTCAACTCCTACCTGGATGGGGCGCGGTAGCCGACAAACAGGCGCTATTGCGAACGGATTCTCGGCGCATCAACCAGTTCCGGTGGACCGTTGCCGCGCGGTGACCCGAGCGAGAATGCCCCGGGCCCGGTCGACTACCGGCTTGTCCACCATTTTCCCGTCGATCACACATGCACTGCCGCCCGAGGCTTCCGAAACGACCCGCCTGGCCCAGTCCAGCTCCTGCGCCGATGGCGAGAAGTGTTCGTTTGCCGCACCGACCTGGGTCGGATGGATGCACAGTTTACCCGTGAAGCCCAGACTGGCCGCCTGCGCCAGGTCCTCTACGATTCTGCCGTCCGGACGTAGATCGGTGGTCACACCGTCGAGCGGCGCGGCGCACCCCGCCGCCACCGACCCGATCACCACGGCGCTGCGCGCGTAGTGCAGTGCCTGGTGAGCATCAGGATCGATCCCCAGCTCGGCACACAGATCGATACTGCCGAACGCCGCACGGACAACCGATTCCACACCGCAGATCTCCGCGGCATCGCTGATGCCACGGGCAGTCTCGATCAACGCGATCAGCGGTGTGTTGGCGGGAAGCGCTGCGACCACTTCATCAAGCTGTGCCGCACTATGTGCCTTGGGCATCATGACGGCGCATCTTCGATTCTCCAATGCGGCAACATCGTCGGCGAACCAGTCCGTGTCGGAACCGTTGATTCCCACGATGACCTCAACCCCCGTATCGAGGTATTCTCCGACCGCGGTCCGGGCGAAATCCTTGGCGTCGCCCGCGACGGCGTCCTCCAGGTCCAGGATCACGATGTCAGCTCCGCTGTCTCCCGCTTTGGCGAACCGGTCGGGGCGGTTGCCGGGTACGAAGAGAGCACTGCGCGCGTTCGCGACACGCCGACTCAGGGCGGAACTCCAGGTACTCAGCGCACCACCGCCGGCTTGTGCGCGGCGACGATTTTCTCCACCACGATCTTGGCCGTCTCGGCACACGCGGTCGTTCCGCCGTTCGCGTATTCCTTGACGCCGTCGCCGACGTTCCACAGACCCTCGAACGGGGTGTCATGTGTCAGGTCGTATCCGGCGACAGCCCGCTGTGGCGGCCAATCGTCGCGGGTGACGGCAACGTTCAGTATGCGAGCACGACGGTCGAAATCGTCGATATTGTCCCGCAGGTCCTGCAGCAGGAACTCGGTTTCAGCTTCCTCGTCGAAGTCGCCGGTCGGGTTCTTCGGCACCGAGGTCCCGACATAGAGGTTCCAACCGGGCGGGGCCATCTCCGGGCAGACATCGGTGAAGTTCGCAATGTAGGCCAGCCGGCGGGACTTCGCGAAGCTCAACATCCCAGGGACATCGATCAGCCGTTCCTGGCTGGCGAAATTGATGGTGACCATCGACGTCGGACGGTCGGCCTTCTTCACGAGATCCCGATAGTCAGCCGGCACATTCTCTTCGCCGAGCAGCGCCACCGTGGCCGAAGGGCCGATGTCGCTGACCACAATCGGAGCATCGATGCGCACAGTTTCGCCGTCTCGGACGACATCGATGCCGGTGACGACATCGCTGTCGCCCTTGTAGATCTTGGTGGCCGGAGTTGACAGCCATACCTGTCCGCCGTTGTTCTCGACCACCTCGGCCAATGCCCGCCAGATGCCGATTGTCCCCTCCGGATGGAATCCGAATCGCTTGAAGGCGCTCTTTCGAGTGAAGTACGTCAGGAACACCCGCGCCGGCAGATCTTCGGAACCTACCGCGAAGACCGATGCGCACATATTGCGAAAGATCCCGTGCACGCCCTCGTTGCTGGTGTACTTCGAAACCCAATCCGCCGTGGAGAGTTCATCTTCAGGAAGGCCGGAGTCGTTGCGGGCGGCGCCGATGCCCTTCACCAACTTTGCGCCTTGACGGGTGAGCTTGCCGAGCAGAAAGCCCCAGCCGCCGCCGGTGACATCGACGTCCTTGCCTGCGATACGGTAAAGAATGGGCGGCTGCGGTTCACGAATATCGAAGCGGGCGCCGACCTCTCGGCAGGTTTCCTCGGTGATTCCGCCGACCTCGATGACGATCGCCCCGGTATTGACCTTGAATCCGTCGATATCGTCGGTGGATGCCCGGCCGCCCACCTTGTCCAGCCGTTCGACGACCAGGGTGCGGTAGCCCTGTTTGGTCAGGCGTGCGGCGGTGAACAATCCGCCGGCGCCGGCGCCGATCACGACGGCGTCAAAGGAAATGTCTACTGACGTCATTGTCTGTCTCTTTTCGTTGAGGGGGTCTCAATACGAGCGGGGAAGGCCCAGCGAGGTTTGCGCGACGAAGTTGAGGACCATCTCGCGGCTGACCGGGGCGGTGCGCATGAGCCGCGTGACGAACCACAATTCGGATAGTCCGTATTCGTGGGCCAGGCCGTTGCCGCCGTGGGTCTGGATTGCCTGATCCAGCGCCTTCAGCGCCGCCTCCGACGCGGAGAATTTTGCGATATTGGCGGCTTCGCCTGCCGGAATTCCTGCATCGAACTGCTGCGCGCTTAGCGCGGTGGCCAGTCTGCTCAACTCGACGGCGATGTGGCTTTCGGCCAGAGGATGGGCGATGCCCTGGTGGGCACCGATCGGCGTCGACCACACGGTGCGTTCTTTGGCGTAGTCGACCGCCTTTTCGATGGCATAGCGGCCGACGCCCCCACAGATAGCACCGACCAGAATCCTCTCCGGGTTCAGCCCGTCGAAGACCTGCCGTAATCCGTTGCCGGCCGCACCGATCAGCGCTTCCTCGCCGACCTCAACCTCGTCGAGGAACACGGTGAACTGTTTGTCCGGCGACACGATCGAGGTCTCGATGTGCTGGTACGTCAGCCCCTTGGCAGCGGTGGGAACCACGAACAGCGACAGCTGCGACTTCTCCGGCGTCGAGTGGTCGGCGTCCCGCGCCACCACCAGCAGTGCGTCGCACTGGTCGATCGCCGAGATGTAGTACTTCGCTCCCGAGATGACCCATCCGGTGGCTGTCCTGCGTGCGGTCGTCTTAACATTGTGGCTGTTGGAACCGGCGTCCGGCTCGGTGATGCCGAAGGCCATTTTCTGCGTCCCGTCGGCGATCCCGGGCAACCATGTCTGCTTCATCTGCTCGGACCCGTGCGCGGCCAGAATGCTGCCGCAGATCGCCGGGGAGATGACCCAGATGAGCATTGGCATTCCGTGGGCGGCAAGCTCTTCCACCACCACTACCGCTTCGGCCATACCGCCGCCACCGCCGCCGTAGGCCTCGGGCAGGTGGACGCCGAGCAGGCCGGCGGCGCCAAGGTCTTTCCACAGCGCCTCGATGTCCTGTCCGGTACGGCCTCGTTCGAGGAAGTATTGCGATCCGTACCGATTGGCGATCCCGGCCACGCTGTCGCGGATTGCTCGGTGCTCTTCGGTGTCGTTGATCAGCCCGCTCATGTCATCGTCCCTCGAAAGTCGGCTTTTGTTTAGCGGCAAAGGCTGTGAAGGCCGCTGCCGCATCCTGGGTTCTGCCGGTGGCTTTGGTGCCTTCCAGTTCGGCAGCCAACTGCGCGGTGAGGTCGTTGGACCAGCTGTCGCGCAGCAGTGATCGCATTGTCGCGAAGGCAACTGTCGGTCCCGCCGCGAGTTTTTCGGCCAGTGCTGTCGCGCGGTCACGAAGCTCTGCGGCAGGAACGATCTCGTTGACCAATCCCCAGGCCAGCGCCTCATCGGCGGTGATCGGCGTGTTGCGCAGATACGCCTGCGCGGCGCGACGCGGGCCGATCAGCCGCGGAAGGTGGTATGTGCCGCCGCCGTCGCCGGAGAGACCGATCCCGGCGAAGGCGGTGATGAACTTTGCGCCTTCGGCGGCGAGCACGATATCGGCTGCGTAGATGAACCCCAAGCCACCACCGGCGACCGCACCGTGCGCCGCCGCCACGATGGGCGCCTCGACCCGACTAAGGATCTCGAAACCCCGGTGATAGGGCTTGATCATCCTCTCGAACAACCCG
Organism: Mycobacterium sp. GA-2829; assembly: GCF_001499965.1. GTDB lineage: Bacteria > Actinomycetota > Actinomycetes > Mycobacteriales > Mycobacteriaceae > Mycobacterium. The sequence goes on along the minus strand of NZ_LQIT01000019.1, from coordinate 50,720 downwards.
TCGTAGCCCTCTCTACCGCCTTCGAGGAAGAACGAGATATCGCCGCCCACGGTGAATGCCGGACCGTTACCACAGATCAATACCGCGCGGATCGATCGATCAGCCTCGATGCGTTGGGCTACCTCCAGCGTTTCCTCGCCCATGCGCAGGTTGATCGCGTTGTGTTGGTCGGGGCGGTTCAGGCAGACGACGGCAACGCCGTTCTCGACCCGGTAGTCGATGGTCTGCAGGCCGTTTCCGTCGAGTGCAGCCTGCCATGCGGCGGTGTCGGTGAGCTGACGCAACGAGGTGATCCGGCCGCGGTCATCGAACGAGATGATGTGCACGAAGGCCGCGTTCAACTCGGCGCCCGAGCGTCGCCCACTGCCCCGATAGGTGCCGATCACTGCGAGTCGACCATCCGCGAGCGGCTGATGATCCTCGGCAACAGCGCGGGCCTTGAAATGCTCGCCGATTCGCCACCAAAGGTTCTTACGCATCGCCTCCGGCCCGACATGCATTCCACCCATGTTCAACGGCATGCCCTCGGCGGCGTGTCCGACGAACTCCGGCGCCAACAGGACACCTATCGCGTCTGCGTCTCCCCGAGCGAGTGCGTCGTACAGCGCGTCGGCGGAGGCGATCCTCGGATCGCGAGATGTCTCAGTTGACATAGCGAATGATCGATTCGATGACGGCGGCGGGCTTGGCCGCGTCCTGCACCTCAACGGTGGTCACGAAGGTCGCCTGGACGGCGCCGTCGAGCTTTTCCACCTGAGTCACCTTGGCGGATGCTCGTACCTTGGCTCCCACCGGAACCGGCGTGATGAACCGAACCTTATTGAATCCGTAGTTGATTGCCATCGCCACGTTGTCCACACGGTACAGCTCGTGCATGAACCGCGGCAGCAGCGACAAGGTGAGCAGACCGTGGGCGATGGTGCCACCGAACGGTCCCGAAGCGGCCCGCTCGGGGTCGACATGAATCCACTGATGGTCGTCGGTGGACTCGGCAAACTTGTCGACACGCTGTTGATCGACCACGAGCCAGTCGGTCGGCCCCAGCTCGGCATCTGTTGCCGACTCGAACTCCGCAAGACTCTCGAAAACCTTCATGACTACCTGACTCCCTCCGTCACACCCGGATTCCTACCGGCTGCCCGTCTAGCATTTGATCGAGATACTCGGCCATTCCGTGAAGTTGTGGTCCGTCCGCCGGATGCCAGCGGACCGTCGATTCGACGATGCGGGTCTGTCCCCCCTCCTTGAGCCGGTTGGCCAGCCGGAGAAAGCCAGCGAGACCGGTTTCAAGGTCATGGAATTCGAAGTTCATGGACTCCTCGAAGTTGAACTCGGGTTCGACATCGTGGGGGCAGTCGTCGCGGTCGGTCAGCACACCGGCCTCCGTAACAGAGTGGAAGCCTCGAGAAGACTGAACTGAATCTCGTCGAGGACGTTGTCGTGGCCAGATGAATCCTGGATCGTTCGACGCCGCGTTTCCGACGCCTGCAGCAACGTGGCCGCCGTCCAATGCGCGAAGGCACGGTAGAAGGACAGGTGGTCCGGGTTCAGCGCTCTACGAGCGGCATAGCGTTGCGCAAGTTCGTCCCGGGAGCAGAATCCGCCGATTCGGGTCGGACTACCGAGCCGACCGGCCGGTTCATCAGCGTGCCGCCAGCTGTTGAGCAGCCAAGCCAGATCCGACATCGCATTGCCGGAGGTGCATCGCTCCCAGTCGAGGATCGCGGCTGTACTTCCTTTCTGCACAACGAGATTCGGGAGCCGGAAATCGCCGTGCACCAGTTGGACAGGACCTTCCCACGCCGGTCTGCGGGCCAGCAGCCTGGTGCGGACCGCACGCCACGACGAGTCATAGATGCCGCCGCTGCCCGTGCGGGTCCACAGATCGGACAACACGGCGAGCTGCCGATCGAGATGTCCCACCGCAAAGTCAGGCATGCCGACTGCCGACGGGTCGATCGAGTGCAGGTCACAGAGCGTGTCGATGGCACTGATGCCAACTGCCTGTCGGTGCTCGGCCGGAACCCGCGATGCCGTGTGTTCGCTATCAAGCACGGCGCCGGACACAAACCGGGTCACCATGAAGAAGCCACCGCGACGGCGGCCATGACCGACCAGTCCAGGCACCGGAACACCTAACCCCGCCAGGGACACCAGGACCGCCGCCTCACGGTGGAACGGGCGATCGTCGCCTGCCCTCCGCTCCCGTAGCACCCACCGTCGGTCCGCCCGGTCGGCCACCAACCACGATTGGTTGGTATCCCCGCCTGGGATCGAACTTACGCGGATTGCACCGTCGACTTGCTCACCCTGGTCGGCGAGCCATTCTCCGAGCGCCCGTAGGCGTGCCGACGTGGGGCGAGCCGGGGGGACGCTTCGTGGACGCGGCGGTGCACTGACTCCCACCGTGCCACCCCCTCGGACTGTGAAGCAAAATTTTTGAATGACAGCTTGTTCGACGAAGGTGCTGTCGATCACGTAAGCATCCCGACGTTAACACATTTTTCTAGTCGGTGTTAAATTTTGTATCCGACCAGAGGGGAGCTTCTGATGACCGATGTGCCTACCGCCGGTGCAGTCGAGAAGATCACCGATAGTGTTGCGCGTGTCGCGCTGCCGCTACCGCTGCCCGATTTGCGGGTCGTCAACTGCTACCTGCATCACGCCCCTACCGGGGTGACACTCATCGACCCCGGCTGGGCGTACCCGCCCGCCGAGCAGACATTGGTCGAAGCGCTAGCCGATCTCGAATTCAGCGTGTCCGATGTCCGTCGCATCGTGGTCACCCATCAGCACTGGGACCACTACTCCCTCGGCGTTCGGTGGCGGGACCAGCATCACATCGAGTTGCTGCTGGGAGCCGACGAACGGTACAGCATCGAAGCCTTTGAACGCCGGCCCGATGCGGTCCATCCGAACCAGATTCCGAAGTTGGTCGAAGCCGGCGCCGCCGACCTCGCCATTGAGGTTGAGAAACTCGAATGGGAGGTCTTCGAAAAGGGCGTGGCATTCTCACCGCCCGACCGCTGGCTGCACGACGGCGAACTGATCGAGGGAACTGCCGGCGACCTCATCGTTCACGCCACCCCCGGACACACCCGGGGACACATCGTCTTCGAAGACACCGTGCAGGGCCTGATCTTCACCGGCGATCACCTACTGCCGCGCATCACGCCGTCGATCGCTTTCGAGCGGGCTCCGGAGCGATTACCGCTGCGGTCGTACCTGAGTTCATTGCAGCTGATCCTGGCACTCCCGGATGCTCGGATGCTGCCGGCACATGGCAGCGCCGACCGCACCACTCGGGCCCGTGCGATCGAGCTGATCGATCATCACGAGCATCGGCTACAGGAGGTCGGCGACCTCGTTGCCAAGGGAAGCACCACCAGCATGGAAGTTGCCGAGAAGATGCTCTGGACCAGAAAGGAACGCAAGCTCGACGAGCTGAGTACTGTCCATCGTATGACTGCGGTACTGGAGGTGCAGGCCCACCTGGACCTGTTAACCGCGCAGGGCCGGTTGACCGACATCGAAAGTGCCGGGGTACGTTACTTCGCCCCGGCCTGAGGCCTCGTATCCCCGGAAGTCGCAGCCTCGATCTCCTGGGCAAGGCGAAACTTCTGGACCTTGCCGGTCGGCGTGGTTGGAAGGTCTTCCGGCCGGTAGAACACCACCCGCTTCGGGACCTTGAACCGGGCCAGCTTGGCACGACATAGTTCGAGTACATCGCGCTCGGAAACGTCGTGCTCTGGAACGGGAACCACGACTGCGCAACCGATCTCGCCCCACCGATCGTCGGTCAGTCCCACTGCGAACACTTGGCTGATCCCCGGGTGCTCGGCGAGCACATCTTCGATCTCGCGGGGCATGACCAACTCGCCGCCGCTCTTGTAGAGCTCCTTGCTACGGCCGGTGACCTGGAGGTAGCCGTCGGGTCGGATGCAGCCGAGGTCACCCGAATGCAGCCATCCGCCGCGCAGTGTCCGAGCGGTGTCGTCGGGACGGTTCCAGTACTCGTGCATGACCGTCGGGCCCATGGAGACCAGTTCGCCCTCGGCGCCGACTTCGACGTCGGCGCCGTCGTTGGGGTCTATGGCACGGTAGGCCACCAATGCATCCGTGCCTGGAACACCGGCGGAACCTGCGAGTTTCGGCCTGCCGACGGTCTCCGAGGTCATGGTGAGATCGTCCTCGGGCAGCGTCAGGGTCATCGCGCCGCCGCATTCGGTCATGCCATATCCAGTCACGATCTCGTCGATGCCGAAGTCCTTGCTGACCTGTTCCCAAAGCCACACAGGGGCGGGCGCGGACCCGCACAGCAGCGCCTTCAGTGACGACAGGTCGTAGTCGGCGCGGGCAGGACTCTCGACCATGGCTACGGCCATCGTGGGGACACAGAGCATGTCTGAGGCGCGATGCTGCTCGATGCCCCGGAAGTATCCCTCGGCACTGAAGGAGGGCTGCAGGATGACTGCGCCGCCGACGAACATCACCGACAACAGGCCCTCGACGTAGCCGAACATGTGATAGCACGGAAGCGAGTAGAGAATCCGTCGACCGTCTTCGTAGGCGCGGGTCAGCGCCGACGCGTAGGCCGTGCGCAGCACGGCATCATGGGAGACCACAACACCTTTCGGCGATCCGGTGGTGCCGGAGGTGTACAGCATGTCTCCGGGGGACGACGGATCGATCTCCGGCGTCAAATGTGCCGGACGCTCGTCACCCAGGTGCGCCAGGCCGTCGACTGTCAGGACACCGGCACGCGGATCGTCCCCCGTACCGAGGGCCACCACGTGTCGCAGCGCGGGTACGGTGTCGACGCCGTCCGCACGCTCGGCAAAGCCCGGCCGGTCCCACCCGGGAGCGATGGCGTCGAGCATGCCCTGGTAGTTGAGGGAGCCGAATCCGGTCATCGTCACCAGCACGCGACAGCCCGAATCCTGCAGCACAAATGCGAGTTCGCTTTCGCGGTAGAGGTAGTTGAACGGGACGGCCACTGCGCCGACTCGCGCGATGGCAAACTTGATGGTGACGAACTCGGGATAGTTCGCCATCACCATCCCCACCCGGTCGCCGGGACGCACCCCCAACGCGAGCAGACCGGCGGCGAGTCTCCGCGACTCGTCCGAGACCTCGCGATAGGTCGACGACGCCGCGTCTGCCAGGACAAAAGGCCGCCGCGGATAGGTGTTGGCGCACCTGTCCAGCCACTGGGCGAGACCTTGCGGCTCCCACGACGGAAACCGACCGCGCAACAGCGCACGGCGAACAGCGATCGGAAGCCGGTCGCTCACAGCTCTCGCAACTCCTCAGCAGATATCGATTCACGGAGAGCGAAGCGTTGAACCTTGCCCGTTGGCGTTGTCGGGAAGGCGTCAGAGATGAACCAGCGCGCGGGAATCTTGTACGCCGGCATGTGCTTTCGAGCATGGTCGAGCAAACTGTCCCGCAGATCGGCCCGCACGTCGCTGTCCAGTTGACACACGACGGCGACAACCTCGCCGAACCGTTCATCGGGAACACCGACCGCGACGACGTCGAGCACGTCGTCGTGGCGTCTGATCACCGATTCGACCTCCACGGGCGAGATGTTTTCTCCGCCGCGAATGATCAGTTCTTTGAGCCTGCCCGTGACCGTGAGGAATCCGCGTTCATCCATCGCACCGAGATCACCTGTGCGCACGTAGCCTTCGCGATCGAGCGCCCGCTCAGTGGCCTGTGGGTCATGTACATATTCGACGAATTGCTGGTATCCGCGAGCGCAGATCTCCCCGACTTCCCCGATCCCGACCGTGGCTCCCGTGTCGGGATCGATGATCTTGCAGTCGAGGTGCGGCAGCGGCCGGCCAACCGTGGTCAACTGGTCCTCGCGGGAGTCCCCCGGCCGGGTCAGCGACAGGACCGGGGCGAGCTCGGTCTGGCCGTACAGGTTGTAGACGCCGGACCCGAAAACGGCTGCTGTGCCGTCGATCAGTTCACTGGACACGTGTGAGGCACCACCCATGACAACACGAAGCCGTGGTGGTTCTGCCGTGCTGCCGCGTTGAGCCTGCAGCAGAGCCAGCAGCACTGTCGGTACATAGAACAGCACCGTGACGCCTTCGCGCCGCATCGCCGCCAGAGCGAGGTCGGGCATGAACCGTTCACAGAGCACCACGGTTCCGCCGACCCACGCCGGGCCCAACGTGGCGATCACGCAGCCAGCGGTGTGGAACAACGGCAGCGGGTTGAAACAGACCGCTGCTGGCTCGACAGCGGTGGCCTCCATCGTCAGGCGAGCCACGTTGACCAGCGCGCGGTGGGTCAGCAGGACACCTTTCGGCCGGCCCGTGGTACCCGAGGTGTATTGGAGCATCACCGGGGTGTCCGGATCGGCCGGCGCCAGATCGTGATGCAGAGCCTCAGAACCTTGCCACTTCCCCCGTTCGGCCAGCGAGATGCGGGTGATATCCGGAATATCGGCGCAGACCTGTTCGGCGACTGCCGCCATGTCGTAGTCGCGACTGACGTCGGCGTGCAGCAGCACCCGCGCCCTGCTGTGCCGCAGCGCGTAGTCCAGCTCACCCTGACGCAGAACCGGGTTCAGGGCCACCAGAACCACTCCGGCGAACGCCGCGCCGTACTGGATGACCGTCCACTCGATCACATTCGGCGCCCACAGCGCCACGTAGTCGCCGGGACTCGCCAGTTCGGCGAGCGCCGCCGCAACCCTACCGGCCTCATCCAACAGCTCTGCATAGGTCAGGCGGGCATCTTCGCCCGATCCATGCCGAACCCCGATAACCGCCACTCGGTCGGGATGTTCGGCGGCCCGTTGGGCAAGCAGCCCGCCGATCGTGAGGTCAACCAGGGGCGTAGATCGATCAGCCGGCAGAAATGCCGGCTGATTAACACGGCGCTTGTCGTACTCGGCAGCAGGCGGGGTGCTCATCGGCGATCAGACAGGGTTGGTGCCGGGCTTGGCTTCGGACATGTCCCTGATTTGCGACCACTGCGCGGTGATCTCGCTCAGGCTCGGCACCGAGGTGAAGGTTACGCCGTCGTTCTGGAACTGAGCCACCCGCTGCACCAAGCCGCCACCGACGACGAAGACCGATGCGGTGTCCTCGTTTTCCTCCGACACCAGATAACCCACGGCAGGCGCGACCAGTTCGGGGTCGAGCTTATCCAGAAGCTCCTGCGGGGCGATGTCCTCCGTCATTCTGGTCGCGGCCAGCGGCGCGATCGCATTCGCGGTGATCGAGTATTTAGCGCCCTCGATCGCCAGCGAATTGATCAGCCCGACCAGTCCCGCCTTGGCGGCAGAGTAGTTGGCCTGGCCGAAGTTGCCGTACAGGCCGCTGGTCGACGTCGCGACGACAATGCGGCCGAACTTCTGCTCCCGGAAGTGCGGCCACGCGGCGCGAATGACGTTGAAGCCGCCGTAGAGGTGCACCTGCTGGACCGCGTCCCAGTTCTCCTGCGACATCTTGTGGAATGCACCGTCACGCAGAATGCCGGCGTTGCTCACCACACCGTGCACCGCACCGAACTCGTTGAGCGCGGTGTCGACGATCGCCGCAGCACCCTTCGCCTCGGCCACCGAGTCATAGTTGGCAACGGCCCGACCGCCGGCGTCACGAATCTCCGCGACGACTGCGTCGGCGGCCTGGGTGCCAGCTCCCGAGCCGTCTCGGGCACCGCCAAGATCGTTGACCACCACCAGTGCGCCGTTGGCCGCCAGGAAGCGCGCATATGAGCGACCGAGGCCGCCCCCCGCACCGGTGACGATGACGACCCTGTCTGCAACACCTGACACGTACGTTCCTCCGCTCAACCATGCCGTTGATTGAATCTTGGTTAAAAAATGTTCAGAAGTCAAGGTCGCAGTGGAGACGTCTGGTCGCGGCATTCAGGTGTACCGGTTTATTTGATCGCGTTGTCCCGGCTAGTCCAGCGGCTTCCCGCTCCGAACGAGGATTAGAAGAGGATCTGCGACGGTCAGGTGAGAAAGGCGTCCCCGAACCGGGCACCAGGAGCAGCGCTACCTCGGCGTCCAAACGGTCCTCGGAGATCTCACGTCCACGACGCTCCGCCGCCCGCACTCCCCGAGATTCACGGAGTTGACGCGCAGGTGTTTCTCATCGGCGGTCGCCTTGAAGCTGGACCCGGATCACAGGAAGGCCCGCAGCGTCTCGCGGAGTCGCTGGTCACCACCGGTGGCCTGGGCGAGACCTCCCAGAACGCCGCCGACCCACCGGCAGGTGGCGTCGAGGCCGCCACAGAATCGAACGGCGCGGTCACGAATCGCGCGAATTCGTCGACGACGTCGCCGTCGAACTTCCGCTCCGGGTGATCGCCGACACGCAGCTCGGCCTGAATTCCTTGACGGAGACCGGCGGTTACCTCACCGGCATCACGACCCGACGCCGCGACAATCCCGGGCGACGACCTGGTCTCGCGCATGATCGCCGCCGCGGTCGACGGCGACCGTTCGACAGAAGCGGAAGCACCCACTCCGCGGATCACTGACTCTGATGCGGGTCGGCGTCTCCCGCGGCGCACACGTCTCCTAGCCCAGTGGGCAGCCGTCGATATGCCATAGTGGACGGCTGCCAACCCAGTTGCGCGAACCCCAGCCCGGGATCGTTAGGGCCGCCGCCGAAGCTCATTCGTCACGATCGACACAAACGACACACACCCCCCGGGACGACCCCCGAGGTTGTGGGTGAGCGCCGTGTGCGGGTCAGCAAGCTGACGATCGCCAGCCTCGCCTCGGAACTGCAGCCACGCCTCGTACAGCATCCGCAGACCGCTTGCCCCGACGGGGTGTCCGAACGACTTCAGTCCACCGTCGGGGTTGACCGGAAGACGGCCATCCATATCAAAATCACCGGCCAGCACGTCTTTCCAGGCGTGCCCGGTCTCCGAAAAGCCCAGGTCCTCCATCAAAACGATCTCGGTGGGCGTGAAGCAGTCGTGAACTTCGGCCAGCGAGAGCTGCTGCTCTGGCCGATCGATCCCAGCCTGTGCGTACGCGTCCTTTGCGGCCTTCACCACTTCCGGAAAGGTCGTGTAGTCGAAGGCTGAGTCCATGGATCCTCGTGTCGAGCCCGCGACGAGGGACAGCCCCTCGACGAACATCGGTCGGTCGGTGAAGTCATACGCCCTTTCCGCTGGAACGATGAGTGCACACGCCGCGCCGTCGGAAACCCCCGAGCAATCGAACACACCCAACCGACCGGCCACCTTCGGGGCACTGTCGATCGTCTCTCGAGCGACGGGAGAACGGAACTGCGCCTTCGGATTTCGGGTCCCGTTGTCATGATTCTTCCAAGCGACGTGCGTCATTGCGGCTCGCATCTCGTCCGGGTGCACACCGTATCGGTCGCAGTAGGCCGGGTCGAGCAGCGAGAAGGCTGCCGGGGCGGTCATCGAGATTTCCGGGGCCGTACCGTCTCCCGGCGGGTCCTGGCGAAGCAAACCGGAGTATCCCGAGTCCTTCAGCTTCTCTACACCAACGGCCATCACGATCTCGTAGGCGCCGGCGGCGACGGCATAGGAGGCGTTACGAAACGCCTCGGATCCGGTGGCGCAGAAGTTCTCCACTCTGGTCACCGGTTTGTCGTCGCTGCCGATCGCCCGGCTCAAGGTCAAGCCGCCGAGCCCGGAACTCAGCGTTCCCAGCCAGTAGGCGTCGACGTCCTCACGGTTGAAGCCGGGCAGCGAACCCAGGCACTCCTGGTACGCCTCAATGATGAGGTCGTCGGTCGAGGAGTCCCAGCGTTCCCCGAACTTGCTGCAGCCCATGGCCACCACCGCGACCCTGCCGGCAATTCCGTTACTGGGCATCGTCTTGCACCGCCTTCCAAAAGTAATCGTGCACGCCGCCAGCGGTGAACAGTCTCCGGAAGGAGAAGCGCACCCGCGCACCGACTTCGAGATTGTCAGGCCGGGCGTCGGCGACCTCCAAGGTGCAACGTCCGCCGCCGTCGATGTCGATCACGGCCTGCACCATCGGCGGTGACGGCGAGAAGGCCAGCCGGTCCACCGTGTAGGTGACGATGGTGCCGGTCAGGGATGCCACCGGCACTGCGTCCATCGCGTCCAGCGCGTTGCAGGCGCGGCACATCCGCAGTGGTGGCAGATGCGTGAATCCGCACTCGGTGCAACGTGACCCGGTGAAGCCGAACTTCCAGCGCTCGGAACGCCCGGCAGGCGGCGCGGCGGCGCGTTCCGGTTCGGGGCGGCGCGGCGCTTCCAGAGTCACCAGACCGCGCCATGACAGGTAGGTCAGGTGGTCCACGGGGAGGCCGGCTGACCGCTGGGCCGCCAGCGACCTACCCTGGCGGTGCGCCGGCAGCGCGGCTGTGGCCCGCAGCACCACCACATCGCATCCATCGACAGCGGAGATCACGACGATGCTGTCGCCCGGATCGGCTATGTCGAGCACGCCCGCCAGCCCGATCAGCGCGTCGGCGGCGCCGGTATGCCCGATGGGCGACGTTGTCACCGACTTCTGGCCCTTGACCAAGGTTGCGGCTCGTTTGATGACGGCGGTGTTCGGACAGGCCACCACGACGTGGTCAGCGTCGGCACCTCCGGCATCGTCGAGAGCGGACTGCGCGGTCGATCGGATCAACGAACCGTAGCGCTCGGCGCCGAAGCGCTCCTCCCACTGCTGCCCCGTGCTGGCGGCGGGGTCTCGCCACCGGTCCAGGAACTCGGCCGATTGCGACCGGACCGCCAGGACCTCCGCGATCGGCTCGCCGTCTCCGAACCAGGCTGCTGCGGCGCCGTCACCGCCGGTCTTCTCGTCGGCAGACCCCGGCTTGCCGACGCGCACGTCGGCGGCCACCACGAGTCCTCCGGATTGCGCCGCGAGCTTCACGCCCGCGATGGTGCTGCGACCGGTACCGCACAGATCCGCGGCGAACACCTCCCCCGGCAGGCCCAGGGCGGCGTGGACCGCGGTGGCGTTCGTCTTATCGGCGTAGGCCGGCGAGCTGGTCGCCAGATACACCGCTGCGGGCACTGCACCTGGCGCCAGCGCGGCAGTCGCCGCGGCGACCGCCATGGTGGTGGAGTCCTCGTCGTAGGACGCGACGACCCGGTCACCTTTCCGCAGCCCGATCGCCGGCCCGGCGAGCCGGGGTCGCGGCAGGTAGCTGGCGTACCCGAGCAAACCGGTGCTCACGAGGCGCCCCGGAACACTGCGGCAAGGCCCTGCCCGCCACCGATGCACATGGTCTCCAACGCCAGCCCGCCACCACGCCGCTGCAACTCGTGCAACACGGTGGTCAGGATGCGGACCCCGGTCGCACCGATGGGATGGCCGAGTGAGATGCCGGAACCGTTGACGTTCAGCCGGTCTTCGACGTCGTCGAGTTTCAGACCCCAGCCAGACAGGACCGCCAGCACCTGCACGGCGAAGGCCTCGTTGATCTCGATCAAAGTCAGGTCATCGAAAGCCAGTCCGGTTCGCGCGAACAGCTTCTCGGTGGCGCCGACCGGTCCGATCCCCATCCGTGACGGCTCACACCCGATGGCTGCCCACCCCTCTAGGTAACCGATAGGTTCCAGGCCGAGCGACTCCAGCCGATCCTCGGCGACAACCAGACAGGCGGCCGCCGCGTCATTCTGCTGGCTGGAGTTTCCCGCCGTGACCGTGCCGCCGTTCTGGAGGGTGCGCAGTTTGGCCAACGTCTCGATTGTGGTGGTGGGCCGGATTCCTTCGTCACGAGCCACGATGACCGGTTCACCGCGGCGCTGCGGCACCTCCACGGCCACAATCTCGTCGTCGAACGCTCCCGATTGCTGGGCGGCGTGCGCCCTGGCGTGGCTGCGGACCGCGAAAGCATCGGCGGCGGCGCGGTCGATGCCGTAGTCGGCGGCGAGGTTCTCCGCTGTCTCGATCATTCCGCTGATGGCGCCGAATCGCCAGGTCGGCTGGGACAGCTCACGGCCGCGGTCCAGGCGGTCATAGAGCACCTGGTTGCCCGCTCGCGATCCCCACCGCGCGGTGGTGGTGTAGTGCTCGATGTTGCTCATCGACTCGACGCCACCGGCAATCACCACGTCAGCGGCCCCGGTCTGTACGGTCATCGCCGCGGCGATGACCGCCTGCAAACCACCACCGCAACGGCGATCGATCTGCAGGCCCGACACGCTGATCGGAAGGCCGGCATGCAGCGCTGCCCACCGTCCGATGCACGGTGCTTCGGAGTTGGCGTAGGACTGCGCGAAGACCACATCCTCGATAACGTCGGGTGCCACGCCGCTGCGCGCGACGACCTCCTTGATGACTTGTGCGGCCAGGTCCTCGGCACGCAGCGGAAGCAGGCTGCCGCCGAAGGTGCCGACCGGCGTCCGCAATGGTGCGACGATTGCTGCGCGTCTCATTCGTCACCTCGCCAGCGGTCGGCCGACGGATCAAGCAGGCTGTTGAGCCGCTCGTCGGGCAGCCAGACGATGGTTTCGAGTTCGAGTGCGTCGAGGTAGCGGACCCGGCCGGTGCGCAGGTCCTCGACCTTGAGTCGCGGCGCGTTGGCCTGATCGTCGATGCTGACCGCGACCTCGGCGAACTCGCTGCCGATGACCGCGCCGACGCCGGGAATCGTCACCGGTGCCGTACCGTCGAATTCCATGCCCATGCTGCTCCTTAAATGAGGAAGCTCAGTGTCGGAATCGGCTTGTCGGCGTCCACGAGCTGGACCTTCTTGTACGCCAGCTTCAGCTCGGCGCCGACCCTCCGCAATCGGTAGGTGACCCGGCCGCCCCATATGTGGTTTCCGCGCGGGCGCGCCTCCACCACAACGAAGTTCGCCCCGACCTCCAGATCGATCGATCCGTCGGCTCCAGGCCGCCCACCGAGAAATTCGATGTTGGAGATCAATCGGCGCAGATGCGACGGCGGCGCCTGGGCGTACCGCCGGCCGGTGCGGACCTGCTTGAGTCGGGTCGAGATCCGGCTCCGGTTGTCGAAGATGATCGACATCTGCCGGTTGGGATCGACCGAAGCGGAATTGGCCGGCACCCAGTAGATTGCATCGTCGGTCCACAACGCTTCCCATGCGTCGTAGTCGTTCTCGTCGGCGTGGCGCGCTTCGCGGTAGAGGAACTGTTCTACCTCGTATCGGTCAAAGCCGTCGGGAATGGGTCCGAGACCATCGGTCTCTTTCAAGGACGCGGTCACGGCTCAGTCCCTCTCCATCAGTGTCTTGTAGTGCGACCAGAAGCCGCGCATGCCGGTTTCGTCGGTGTTGGTGCCGATCTTGAACCCGTTCTCGTCGACTGTTTCCCGGTGCATGCCGCGGCGGACGTCGAGCCATTCCGGGCTCAGCGCAGCGATGCCCTGCTGGTTGCGCTCGTACATCTCGGTGTCGTCGGCCAGCAACATGCCGGCAGGACCGACCGAGCCGATGCACTGCGACACCATGCGACGGTTCAGCTCCGGGGCACCCGCCAGCTGTACCGCGGTCGCGTACTGGACGCACTCGTCCACACCGGTGGGTTGGATGTTGAAGACCTGGATCTCGGCGATGAACAGGTTGGGGAAGATCATGACGTGCGGCGCACCTTCGATCAGGATCTCCTCGGCGGCATCGCCGTGCTTGGCGCGCATCGCGGCGACGTAATCGGGCACGCGGGACTCCGTGGTGCCGAACCACCGCATGGGCTGCGCGTACTTTCGGAATTCGGGTCGCAGGTCGTTCTCGCTGTGGCCGCCGCCGAGATCGCGCGTCACGGCGATCGAGGAATCGCTGTAGAGCGGGCCGATGGTGCTGCCGGTGACACCGAAGATCGAACCGTGCACGAACTGCGGATGATATCCGTCGGTTTCGTTCTCGGCCAAGAGCTTCCAGTTCGCACGGGCTTTGTGCTGAAGCCACCCGGCAGTGAGCTCCACACGCCCTTCCGGCGACAGTCGGGTCAGGCGGTCGATCTCGCCGGCGGCGGCACCGAGGTGTTCGATCAGCGATGGCCCGTCGGGTGCGAAGCTACCGAAGACGAAGCCGCCGTAGGAGTCGACGCGGGGCACCCGGCCCATGGCCAGATCCAGCTTGCGGCCGCCGTACCCCTTGAAGAACGGAAAGCCGATAAGTTCGCCGTCATTGCGGAAGGTCCACCCGTGGTACGGGCAACGGAAGGTGCTCGAATTGCCTTTGGCGTCGTCGCAGACCTGATTGCCACGATGCGCACACCGATTGAGCAGCAGATGGATTTCGCCGTCGCGGTCCCGCGTCATGATGACGTCTTGCGGGCCGAGTTTCTTGCGCACGTAGTCGTTGGGTTGTGCGACCTCACTCTCGTGGCCGACGAATACCCACGTCCGATACCAGATCTTCTCCAGTTCCTCGGCATAGATGCTGGGGTCGCTGTACAGGCTGCCGTGGACCCGTTCCGGGCGGATCAGCCGTTCATAGCGGCTGCCGGTGCCTGCGCTGGGATCGATCACAGAGGTCATGGATGCACTCCTTGTCGTGTGCCGAATGATGGTCGCCGCTTCTCACGGAATGCTGCGATGCCTTCTGCGAAGTCATCGCTGCCAAAAAGCTTCGCCTGGTGGGCGGCTTCCTGGTTGAGGACGTCGAGCGGATGCAGAGTGGGTGCGATGGCCAGCATCCTCTTGATCACGCCGTAGGCCTGCGCCGGACCGGTCGCCAGGCGGGCTGCGTCCGCGCGCGCCGCCGACAGCGCGTCCCCGGCTTCAACACAAACGTCAACCAACCCCCACTGCAGCGCGACGTGAGCCGTGATCGGTTCTGGCAGCAGCATCATCTGCCGGGCGCGGGCCACGCCCATCCGGCGCGGGAGGGATGCGAAGGCACCCATGTCACCGGCGAGACCGACGTTGATGAAGGTGGTGGCGAACCGCGCGTTGCCGGCCGCGACAATACGGTCACACGCTGCAGCCAGCGCCGCGCCGGCGCCGAAGGCGGCACCCTCTACGGCGGCCAAAACAGGCTTAGGCGTGGTCCAGATAGCACGGATCACCCGCTGGGCGAGCTGCGCCCGTTCCAGCGCGTCCGCCTCCGACATCAACTTCATCGTGGAGATATCACCTCCGGAGCAGAAGGTGGTGCCGGCGCCGGTCAACACGATCACCCGGACATTCGCGTCGGCGTCGGCGGCCTCGAGGGCATCGGCGAGCGCGAGTCGTAGCGGGATGTCGATGGCATTGCGGACATCGGGCCGGTCGAGGGTCAGGATGCGGACAGCGCCGTCGTCCTCGATGAGAACAGTCATCGTCCGATGAACCTCGGCGCACGGCGTTCGATGACGGCTCGCAGGCCTTCCAGCGCGTCGGCGGTGCCAGACAGCTCCGACACGGTCCGAGATTCCTCGGGTAACCGCTCTTCGATGGAGGCCCCGACCCCGGACCAGACGAGCCGTTTGGTCGCCGACAGTGCCAGGGTCGGCATCGCGGCCAGTTCTTCGGCGATCGTCTCGGCACGGGTAACCAGCTTGTCGTCGTCGACCACCTCGGTGATCAGCCCGATCTCGGCGGCCTCGGTCGCGGTCAGGGTCGGGTTGGTCAGCAGAATCCGCAGGGCCTGCCGCAACCCGACGAGTTGGGCGAGCGTCACCGACGAGCCGCCGTCCGGGGCCATCCCGACCCGCACGGCACCCGAGAAGAACTTCGCAGATCGGGCGGCGACCACGATGTCCGAAGCACAGACCAGCCCGAGACCGCCACCACCGGCCGCGAAGCCCTGGACGGCGGTGACGACGGGCACCTTCAGTTGAAACAACGCGGCGGTGGCCAGTTGCAGCCAGGCGGTGGCCTCCCGGAGGTAGTCGGGAAGTCCGTCCCCTTTGGATTCGAAGGTGTGGACGTCTCCCCCGGCGCAGAAGTTGCGCCCTTCGCCCGTGAGCAGCACCACCTTGACGTCGGGGTCAGCGTGGCAGGACAGGATCACCGCGTGCAGCGCTTTGAGGGTCATGACGTTCAAGCCGTTGGAGATGTGCGGACTGTTGAGCCGGACCCTGGCGATGCCGCTCGACGTCACCTCGCGCAGCACCGGGGTGTAGATGGTTTCGGTCATGCGTTGGCCTCCCTGTTCTTGAATGCGGATACCCCCGCCTGACCTGCTTCTCCGCTGAGCCGCCACACCACCGCGTTGGTCTCTTCGAGGTTCGCGGCGTCGAGATCCTTGTCTAGGCCCTCAGTGACCAGACGCTTGATGGTGGTGACCGCGGAGCGGTCTCGTCCGGCTAGCTTGGCGACGAAGGCGTCGACTGACGCTTCGAAGGTGTCAGCCGGGAACGACTTGTAGGCCAGTCCGAGCTCGACGGCGTCAAACCCGCTGATCTTGTCGCCGGACAACAGCAGCCCCAATGCCTGCTGCCGGCCGAGGATTCGGGGCAGCCGAGCGGTGCTGCCACCACCGGGGATCATCCCGAAATTAATGTGGTTGTCGGCGATGCGCGCTCCGTTGGCGGTCAGGACGATGTCGACCGCCTGCATGAGCTCGAACCCGCCGGCCGTGGCCACGCCTTCAACCGCCGCCACCACCGGTACCTGGGCGCGCCCGATGGCATCGCAGGCCTTCTTGAAGGTGGTGAAAAGCGTCCGCAAGGCGGCGCTGCCGTTCGCCCGGAGTCGCTGCACCTCATCGAAATCGCCACCGGCGCAGAAGTTCCCGCCCGCACCCCGGATCAGGATGACGTTCACGTCCTTGCGGTCGCCGAACCGGGTGATCGTCGCACCCAACTCGGAGGCCAACGCAACGTTGATGGCGTTCATCCGGTCAGGTCGGTTGAGCGTGATCCGCCCGATGCCGTCGCGAATTTCACTGAGAACCTCGGTCACATGTATCTCCCGCCACCGACCTCGATGACCGAACCGGTGATGTAGCTGGACAGGTTCGAGCCCAGGAACACCACGGCCCCGGCGACCTCGCCGGGCTCACCGGCCCGCTTCATCGGAACGTCCGCCTCCCGTTGGGCGAACACATCAGCCGGCATCGCCGCTGTCATGGGGGTGCGGATCAGTCCGGGCTGAATGGCGTTGATGCGCACGTTGTGATGGGCAACCTCTTTGGCTGCCGCCTTGGTCAGACCGACGATGCCGGCCTTGGCGGCACTGTAGTTCGTCTGGCCGGGATTACCGGACTTGCCGGACAGCGACGAGATGTTGATGATGCTGCCCGACTTCTGCTCCCGCATGACAGCCGACGCTTCGCGAATGCCCAGCCACGTGCCGCGTAGATGCACGGTGATCACCGAGTCGAAGTCGGAAACCTGCATCTTCTTCAGCGAGGCGTCGCGGGTGATTCCGGCGTTGTTGACGAAGATGTCCAGACGGCCGTACTCGCGGACGGTGTCGGCGACCAGCGCTCGCACGTCGTCCTCGGACGTCACATCGCACACCGCGCTGCTGCAATCGACGCTCGGCCCGGCCACCTCCTCGACGGCGCGCCGACCCGCGTCTCCGTCCAGATCGGCGAGGACAACCTGGGCTCCGTGCCGGTGCAGGGTCCGCGCGATCTCCAGACCGATGCCCTGCGCCGCGCCGGTTACCACTGCGATCTTGTTTTGGAGCAGTTTCTCCACCCGGGTTCTCCCATCGACGCGTACCGACATAGACAAATCTATCGGAAATTTCTAATCTAGGTTAAATCAATAGGTCGAGCGGTTTCAACCGTCGAGCCGCCTGGAGGGACGCAGCATGGATCTGGGACTGTGGGACGCGCGAGTTGTCATCACCGGAGGCGCATCCAACATCGGACGTGGCATCGTGCATGAGTTCGCCGCCGAAGGCGCGCGAATTGTGTTGAATGACATCGATGCACCGCAGGCGGAGAAAGTGCGCGATGAGGCCTTGTCGCTCGGTGCGGCTGCAGTCGAACTTGCCATTGAGGACCTTGCCGAACCCGAGGGGGCTGAACGCGCAGTCGGTGTAGCTGTCTCCCGCTGGGGCGGTGTCGACGTACTGGTCAACAATGCCGGTTGGAGCGTGCCCGGTTTCGTCGCCACTGACACCGACCGGCAGAAGTGGCAGCGCACGGTCGAGGTGAACTTCTTCAGCGCTGTGGCCGCCACGCAGGCGGTAATCGGACCGATGAAGGCCGCCGGCGAGGGTTCCATCGTCTTCATCGCCAGCGACGCCGCCTTCGGCCAGATCCGCCAGGGCATTTACGGCGCCACCAAGGCCGCCATGGTCGCCTTTGCCCGCACTACCGCCCGCGAGCACGGACGCCACGGGATACGCTCGAACATCGTCTGCCCGGGGCTGGTCATGCCGGAGGGCCCCGAAGCAGTCGGCGCCGCCAGCCTGTGGTCGGTCGGTCAGGACGAGGTCTTCAACCCCAAGCAGATCGAGTTCATGCTGAAAGACACCCCGATGCGTCGTCTCACCACCGCCGAGGATGTCGCCCGGTCGGTGCTGTGGTTCGCATCGTCGAAGGCCGCGCGGCAGGTCACCGGTCAGATGATCTCGGTCAGCGGCGGGTACACGATGCCGTGATCGCGCACGGTCGGTATGAACCCCCTAGATGGGTGTGAAGTCGGAAATCAGCCACTGCCCGTCGATTTTCTCCAAGCTAACCTGCACGCTGGACGCGGTATCGGTTGGCGCGTCTGAGCCGACGATCGACGTCTGATTCACGAACACCAGCACCGTGGCGCGATCAGCACTGGCCGCCACCGAAGCTGCCGCGGTGACGTTGGCAATGGCCGAGATCTTCTGCTCCTGCGCTCCCGGGATCACCACTTCCTGTATCAGCTGCCCGTAGGAGTCTCGAAAGGCTCCGGTGAGTCGCGATTGCGCAGCGGCAAGGGTGTCGCCCACGGTATCCGGTTGATAGGAGAGCATTTCAACGGTGATCTCACGCGCCGCGCGAACCGACTCGTCAGCGGCCACCTGCGCCGCGCGTGCCGAACCATCGACCCACTTCAGCCAACCCGCCAGGCCGCTGAGGGCAGCGATCGTCACCGGGAGCACAAGGTAGGCCAGCACGCTGCGCCAGCGGCCGCGCCGCGGTCGCTCGGCCGGAGGGGCCGGATCCGGTTGTGCGGCTTCGAAGCTCTCGGTCTGCTCCGCCTCCGCGGGGGTATCCGACAGGTCGGTGGTGTGGTTGGTGAGCACTGCGGGCCTCTCCATGTTGAGTTCAGTTCGTTCTGACCTGACGTGGGAGTGATCACGGGACGAAGGCGACGTTGGACACCTTCATTACGTCGCCCATCTGCTGGACTGAGATGCGCATCCGCCACGACCTCGGTTGCTGCTCCGCGCCGTCGGCAGTTGTCGTCGTGACCTTGACCGACACCAACACCTGAGCCTCATCACCTGAGACGGACTCCAGCCCTGCCGAGGAAACGGTTCCCTCCGAGGTGGATTGAGCTTTCTTCACCACATCGATGAAGGGCTTCATGCGCGCGCTGAAATCGTCGTAGAAGGCGCCGGTGGCCGAGTCGAGGATCCGCGCAACGTCGGCTTCTGCCTCCGCATGATCGATGGTCGTCAGATTGACGGCGCCCTGCCGAGCAACCTGGATGAACGCTGCGTACTCGTCGTGGATCGTTTTCGCCTGGTAGGCGCGTAGTCCGAGCCAACCGCACAACCCGCCCACTGCGAGGACACCGATCAGTCCGGCGATCAACGCGATCCGCCGTGGCGACCGCTTCCCTGCGGATGACGAAGGTTCCTCGGGTTCAGCGTCCTGCAACCTCGAGACACCGTCGTCGGGATACTTCTCGACAGCGTCGGCGTCAATCAGTTCTTCGGTGGCATCAGCATCGACTGCCATGTCTGCTCCTGCGCGTCGTTGGCCAAATTTGCCTGGGTGTATCGCTTTCCATCCGGGCCGACGTAGCTGCCGGTGGCGGGGTCGTACTCGGCGACCGCAACGGGCGGCACCGGGATTGGGGCGGCAGCCGCCGGTGGCACAGGTGCCTGTCCCGGGCGGGTCTGGGGCACCGGTTGGCCGGACAGCGTTGCGTTGGCATCGCCTTTCCAGTTGAAGCCGTCGTTGAGCGGCACATATTTCTCGTCGCTCTCACACATCTTCACCGTAGGTGCCCGTTTGCCCGGCCGGGTGGCGCATGGCAGGTTGCGCGCGCCACGGACGTTGAACATCGAGTCCTGCGGCACCCGGCAATAGAAATCACCTGCTGGACGCTCAGGGTAGTCCGTCAGGCTGGTCGGTCTCGCCTGCTGCGGTGGGAGGTACCCGGTCAGACATGGTGGCGGCAGGTTGAGATTGAGGTTGAAGCTGAGGAAGGCACCCTTGTAGTCCTGTTTGGTGTTGCGGTTTGTCAGTCCGGCGCCTTGCACCACTTCCACACCCGAGGGCGCAAGCACCAGTAGCTGTTCCAAGTGCGGCTGATAGGTGACCGCAACATCACCCAGTGTCACCAAATTGGCCAGCACCACCGGCAGCGTCGGCTGCAGACGGTCGAACAGCTGGCGGACCTCGTCGGCGGCACGCGGTCCGACCTGCAAGATGCCCGTCACGGCCTGATCTTCGTTCTTCAACTGTTCGGTGACGGAAGCCAAGTTCGCCGCCCAGGCCTCGATGGAACCGGCAGTCGCGGTCTGGGAATCCAGGATCGGTTTCGAGTTGTCGATCAGGTTCGTCAGCGCATCCAGGTTGTTGCGCGCGTCGATGGCCAGCGTGGTGGACCCCTTGACCAGCCGCGCCAGATCCGGGCCGAGTCCGCCGACCGCTGTCGACGCCTCGCTCACGACCGTCTGCAGATTGTCCCGCGGAATGACTTCCAGCCCATTGTTGGTCGCCGCGAGCAACTCGCTGATATCGGGCGGAACCGACGTCCGATTCAGCGGGATGACATCACCTTCCGCCAGGCGTCCGGTGTCGCTGTCCGGGATCAGCGCGACATACTGCTCACCAATGGAGGACGCGCTGTGCACCTCGGCGGTCAGATCGCTCGGGATGGGAATGTCGGATTTTAGCGACAACTCCGCGACGACACCGGTTTCGGTCAACGAGACGCCCTGAACCCGACCGACATTGGTACCTCGATAGGTGACGTTCGCGTTCTCGTACAGACCGGCTGCCGCCGGGAGCTGCACGCTCACCTTGTAGTGCCCGACGCCGAACAACAAGTTGGGCAGGCCCATATAGTTGAAGATCATGATCGATCCCCCGGCCAGCGTGATGACGGCGAAGAAGGCCAGTTGGGTGAGAATTCGTCTGCTGAGTACCATCTAACGTCCCTGATTCAGGTGGTACGGAACGACC
This sequence comes from Mycobacterium sp. GA-2829, assembly GCF_001499965.1. Lineage (GTDB taxonomy): Bacteria > Actinomycetota > Actinomycetes > Mycobacteriales > Mycobacteriaceae > Mycobacterium. Next base: position 29,532 of record NZ_LQIT01000019.1, on the reverse strand, counting down.
AACGGGTTGACCGCGGTGTACGGACTGGGCAGCTGACCGATCGTTCGGCCCCACTGCATTTCGAGCTCGGTGAGGTCGCCCTCGAACCGCGTTCCGGTGAAGAACGACGAGTCGATGCGGCTCAGGGTGAGATCGATGATCGCTGTGAGGTTGGCGTAATCCCCGCGGAACCACTTGTCCAATGTCTCCTGGGCGAACGGGTAAACAGTGAAGAAACCCAACGAGCGGGTGAGTGCCGGACCAGAGTCCGCGAGCGATTTCAGCACCGGCGCGATGTCCTTGAGCTCCTGAACCAGAGCATCCTTGGTCTGGTTGCTTGAGTCCGCCGCCAGGGCGCTGAACTTTCCGAGCTGATCAAGCGCCTCGGCAAGACTGTCGCGTTCCTCCCTGAGGACGTTAAGCGCGTCCGGGATGGTGGTCAGCGCCTTGTCGACGACCGGGTCTTGTTCCGCGAAGTCCGACACCAGGTTGTTCAGACTGTCGGTCGCCGAGATGATGTCGTCGGTCTGCTGGTTTGTGTTAGCGATGAACCTGTCGAGCTCGGTGATCAGACTCCGGAGATCACTCTCGCGGCCGGCAAACGCAGTACTGAGAGCTGTTGTGATGTCCTGAATCTGGCCGATACCACCGCCGTTGAGAAGCATCGACACCGCCGCCAATGTCTGCTCGGTGGACGGATAGGCGCCGCCGGACGTCAGCGGGATGACCGACCCCTCCCGAAGCCTGCCTTCGGCGGGCTCGGCTACCGGCGGCGCTAACTCGATGTGCAGCGATCCCAGCAGGCTGGTCTGCCCGATGGTCGCCGTCGCGTTGGCGGGCAGATTTACGTCGCCGTCGAGAGTCATGGTCAGTACCGCGTGCCATCCCTGACGTTCGATCTCGGTGACCGTTCCGACGTTGACATCGCCGACCCGGACCCGGGAGTTCTGCTGCACGTTGTTCACATCCGGCATTTCGGCCCGGATCGTGAAGGAGCCCGGACCCCCACCGGCCGTCCCCGGCATCGGCAGCGAGTTGAGACCACGCCAATCGCCACATCCGGTGAGCAGCAGGGACATTGCGGCGACAACGCCCAACGATGGGGCGACCGCTCCTCGTGATCTGATCATGAACCTGCTCCGGTTGGCATCATCATGCCCGGCAGTCCGGCCGCGGGGTCGGTCTGCTGCGCCTCGGCGGGCAACGGGGGAACCGCGGGCGGCGCGGGGGCCGCCATCGGCAGGGGTGCCGCGGCGGTCGGCGGCAGCGGCGGGACGAAGTCGGGGCGCATCCAGTCCTCGCTGTAGGTGACTTCGTTGGGCCGCGCGACCGCGCCCACCAAGGGGTTGCCGCCGATCGGGAAGAAGTTCATCTGACGGTTCTTGACGATCGGCGCAAGATACTGCACGCAGAGCTTCGCCGATTGCTCGGCGCCGAGCCTGGACGCAGCTTGGATTGCGCCGCACAGGAAGCTGATCGGGTCACTGAAGTTGTTGGTGGACAGCGCTCCGGTCAACGTGCCCTGTGCAGGCTGGTAGATGTTGATGAAGTTCTGCAGAACCGTTGGCGAGATGTGCAGGAACTGCTTGATGTCATCGACGCTGTCGGTCAGCGCCTGCGATACCGACGCCAGCTTGTCCGAGGTGGTACCGAGCGCCTCTCTGTTGGCGTTGACGAACGTCGCGACTTCCTTCGAAACCTCGCTGACACTCGTTGCCGCAGAGCTGATCTCGTCCGGGTCGTCGGCCAGGGCCCAGGTCACCGAAGCAAGGTTCTGGTTCAGCTGCGACATCACATCCGAGCTGTCCTGCAGGGCCGACACCAGCAGTGACAGGTTGCGCAGCGTGCTGAACAGGTCCGAGCTGTGGTCACCCAACGCCGACGTGGCCTTCGACAGTTTGATCAGGGTGTCGCGAATGTTGGCACCCTGTCCACGCAGATTGTCGGCGGCGGTGTTGACCAGCGCACCCAGCGTGCTGACGCCTCCGGGTTCGGTGGGTTGCAGCATGTCGGTGAACCGCTGCAGCTGCACGCGGACCTCGTCCCATTCCACCGGGACCGCGGTGCGCTCCCTCGGGATGACACTGTCATCGGCCAGGGCCGGACCGCTGGTGTAGACGGGGGTTAGCTGAATGGCCCGAGCGGTCACCAACGAGGGCGCCAGAATCACGGCCCTGACATCGGCGGGCACCTCGTAGTCATCGTTGATCCAGAAACCGACCTTGGCACGGTCGAATTCCACGTCGATGCTGTCGATCTCCCCGACCGGCACGCCGAGAATGCGGATCTCATCGCCGACGAACAGGCCGTTGGTGTTGTCGAAGTAGGCGGTGAACTTGGTACGGGTGATATCCGACGTCGTCCTGATGACCAGGACGACGCCGGCCACCATCACGACCGCAAGCGCAAGCACCAGCCAGATCCGAATGCGCGGCTGTGTCATGACTGGCTGTCTCCTGATTCGACCGGACTGCCGTCGGGGGCGAGTTCACCCGGCGCGTGGTGCAGGACCGGTCCGGGTGTGGGTTCGGGTGTGGATTCCTGCCCGGGCAGTGGGGGTGCCGGCGGCCCCGGTGGAGGGCCGCCCGGCGCGGGTTGCGGCCCGGGATCACGGTAGGGGTAACAACCTGGACCCGGCAGAGGAATACCGGGCGGGCCGCACTGCTGATCCCCCGGATTGCCGGTGATGGCATCGGGGACCGTCAGGCGCGGCTCGCCGCCCTGCCCGGTACGCGGGAACGGCACCGGCAACGCGGGCGTACCCGGCTGCCCGACCTGTGGATCGGTCCGCTCCGACGGTGCCAGAACATTCGGGTCCAGACCCAGATCCGAGAACGCGGCGTCGATGAATGGCTGAATGAACTGTCCGGGGAGAAGATTGGACAGATAGGCCTTGAAGAACGGCCCCGAGGACACCGACTCCCCCAGCGAGAAAATATAGCTGGTGAAGCCCTTGATCGACTGCTGGACCTCGGACTTGCGGTTGTCCACGATGGCCAGGGCTCCGTTGAGTTTGTCCAGCGCCGGTTTCAAGGTGTCCCGGTTGTCGTCGATGAAGCCGGTGATCTGCGAGGCCAGTGCGGTGATGTTGTTGGAGATCTGGTCCAACGCGGCACTTTGACCTTGCAGGGCGACCAGTAAGGCGTTCGAGTCCCGGACGAGCTGAACGATCTTGTCGCTGCGTTCACCCAGAACCGTGGTCGCCCTATTGGCGTTGGCCAACAATTGACGCAGCTGTTCGTCTCGGCGGTTGAGCGTCTCGGAGAACCGCGCCACCCCGTCGACGGCAAGCTGGAGGTTCTCCGGGGTGTCACGGAAGGTTTCGGCCAGGGTGGACAACGAGGTCGACAGCTGGTCGGTGTTCAGCCCACTAATCTGCGCCGTAATGTCACCTATGGCATCCGGCAGCTGGTAAGCCGAGGTGGTGCGCTCCAGCGGGATGACACCGTCCTGCGCACCCCCGCCGCGGGGGGTGATGTCCAGAATCTTGGAGCCCAGCAGACTCTTGGTCTTGACGGCCGCTTCGGTCCGGTCGCCGAGCTGCACGCTGTCGTCGACGGTGAACTTGATGAGCACGCGTGGGCCATCGAGCGCGATGCTCTGCACCTTGCCGACTTCGAAGCCCGAAACCTGTACGGCAGCACCAGATGTCAGACCGCCAGCTTCGGCGAAGTGGGCAGCGTAAGTTCTCTGGGACGACACAAGCGGCAACTTGTCGTAGTTGAGGACACTGAATCCGATCGCGCCGACGGCGACGACTCCGATGATGCCCATGACTGCGGGATTGCGTTCCTGAAAAGTCTTCATCGTGGGGTGCACCTACCCGAGTCTTGGCCGGCCAGCTTCACGTAAACCGGTTGTCCGCCTTTGCCGTTGAGCTTGAGGACCAGGTCACACAGGTAAAAGGAGAAGTAGTCGCCGTTGAGTCCTTGTCGACCGAGGATCCGGTAGGACTCCGGCAGTTCGGCAAGTAGGTTGTCCATGTACTCGTGATCTGCCACCACGATGCCCGCTGCCCGATCGGTCTGATTGACCGTCTCGTTCAGCGGTGGGCGGCCCTGCGCCAGCAGGTCGGCGATGCTCGCCGCCGACTCGTTTGTGTAGGCAACCGCGGTGGACAGATCGCCCTTGCGTGCCTCCAGGGTCTGCACGATCTCGGATAACGAATCCACGGCGGTCCCGAACTTGTCCTTCTGGTCGGCGAGCGAGCCGAGGACCGTGTTGAGATTATTGATGACCTGCCCGACCAGTTCGTCGCGGTCGGCAAGGGTGTTCGTCAACACCGCGGTCTGCGAGAGAAACGATCCGACAGTGGCACCTTGACCCTGAAGGGCCGAAAGGAGCTGTCCGCTGAGCGCATTGACCTGATCGGGATCCAGCGCTCGAAACAGGGGGCGGAATCCGCCGATCAGTGCGTCCAAGTCGAGCGCGGGTGATGTCCTCTCGACCGGGATCGTGGCGCCCGGCTGGAGCCGCCGCACCGATCCCGCGCCCTCCTCCAGCGCCAGGTAGCGGCCACCGATCACGTTGTCGTATCGGATGGCCGCCCGGCTGCCTTCGGTCAGGATCACCGAATCGTCGGCAGTGAACTCCACCGTGACGGTGCTGTCGTTGTTGAGTTCGATGTTGTCGATCTTGCCGACCTCGACGCCGGCGATGCGCACGAAGTTGCCGTTCTCCAGTCCGGTGACGTTGGTGAACACGGCCCGAAACGTGCGCGCTTCACCGAAGCGGAACTGCGCGAAGACGGTAAGGAGCGCGAACATGCCGAAGACGGCGACGACAATGAAGACGGTGAGCCGCCAGGCTGCGCCTGACAGGTTGTCCTTCAATTCGCTTGCCTCTCAGAGTTTGCGACGGCGAGTTGTCTCATGGTGTAGGGGCCGCGCCTGGCGGCACCGGGGCGGCGCCACCGATTCCGGGCGGGATCGGCGCCGGCGGCGGCGCGGGGGGCACCCCCGGGAAGAGCGGCACGCCACCGGGGCCGTACAGCGGTGCGCCGTAGGGAGGTGCTCCGGGGTACGGGAAGGGACCGGGCGCCGGGCCACCGGGATACCGGATGCTCGGCGGCTCCGGCACTGCCCGGGTGACTGGGAAGTAGTTGGCCCAACCGGGGAAGCCGATGCCGGGGTTCGGGCGGTTGTCCAGTCCGGTGCCCCAGCCGGTGTTTGCGATCAGGGTGCGCACCGGCCAGTTTTTGGCCACGTCCGGCAGCGACCCGCATCCGGGCTTGCCTCCGGGTCCCCCCCTGGCGCCGTTGATCGGCAGGTTCTGCGGGTAGCGGTAGGGATCGTCACCCAGCAACAGCGCAGCGTCGACGATCAACGACTTGCCGTTCGCACCACCGGTGTAGGCGGCTTGCCCGAAGTCAATGGCGTTCTTGCCGCCAACGAGGAGACAGGTCAGCATCGGGTCGTACTTGTTCAGCAGACCAGTCGTCGGCTCCAGTGTGTTGATCGCTCGAACCAGGTTGTCCTTGTTCGGACCGATCAACTGGGTGCCGCTCTGCGCGAATCCAATGATGTTGAGCAGCAGGGAATCTAGCTCGCGGGCGTGCTGGGTGACGGTGGCGCTGGTGGTGCTGGCGGCATCGAGCACCCGGATGATATCGGGTGCCGCAGCGTCGTAGGTGTCGTTGAAGTCGCGGAACGCGCGCCAATCCTCACCGATGAGCTCCGAGCGCTGATTGAGCGCGACCAGCACTTCGTTCGCCGCGGTCGTGGCTTCACCCATCCGGGGCCCCTGTCCGCGCACACCTTCGGCGAGGGCGGAGAAGACGGTATTGAGCTTGGCCGGATCGATCTTGTTGATGACACCGACGAGATTCTGGAACACCGTGTTCACTTCGGTGCTGACGTTCTGCGAGTGCAGCACTGCGCCCGCCGCCAAGACCTTGTTCGACGGATCTTCCGGGTAGATCAGATCGACATACTTCGCGCCGAAGATCGTGGTCGACGCGATCCTGGCCTGCACGTTGGCGGGAAGGTAGCGCACCATGTCGGGATCGAGTTCGAGATGCAGGCTGACCGGGTCCTTTCCGCCCGTCACCGAGCCGACGTGGCCGACCTGCACGCCGCGCAGCTTCACCTCGGCGCCGATCTCCATCACCAGGCCGGAGCGGTCGGAGGTGAGTATCACAGGCACGTATCGGTTGAAGGAGCCGTTGAACAGCGCCCAGGTCAGCGAGAGCGCGCCGACGGTGAAGACGATGAGTATTGCTGTCCACCAGTCCGGGTGGATACGGGGTTCTCCTCTACGTGCCATGGCTCAGCCCGCCAGGTTGAAGTTGCCGGACTGTCCGTAGATGGACAGTGTGACCAGCAGGGTGACGAAGACGGCCACCACGAGTGACGTCCGGGTGGCGCGGCCGACGGCTTCACCGACTCCCGCGGGGCCACCGGCCGCGGTGAAGCCGTAGTAGGTGTGCACCAGCATGATGACGACCGCGGTGACCACCGCTTGGACGAAGGACCAGATGAGGTCGGTGGGGATCAAAAAGGTACGGAAGTAGTGGTCGTAGACGCCCGTTGACTGCCCGTAGATCACCGTCGTTCCGAACCGGGCTGCGAGGAAAGACATGATCACCGCCACGCAGTACAGCGGGATGACCACGATGACGCCGGCCAACACTCGACTTGAAGCGAGATAGGCCAGCGAGCGGACCCCCATCACCTCCAGCGCGTCGATCTCTTCGTTGATGCGCATGGCGCCGAGCTGCGCGGTGGCTCCGGCGCCGATGGTGGCCGCCATCGCGATCGCGGCGGTGAGCGGGGCGATCAGTCGCACATTGAAGTAGGCCGACGCGAAGCCGGTGAGAGCTTCAACGCCAACCTGGGCGAACTGGTTGTAACCCTGGACTGCGACCAGCGCACCGGTGGAGATGGTGAGGAACCCGACGATGACCACAGTGCCGCCGATGACGGCGAGTGCTCCTGTTCCCAGACTCATCTGGGCGATGAGCCGCACCAGTTCGGTCTTGTAGTGGACCAGAACGTCCACTGCCGAGGCCAGCGTACGACCGTAGAACTGCGTCTGTTCACCGACGCGGGTCCATCCGGCGTGCCAGCTGCTCGACTTGCGTGCGAGCTTCGGAAATTGCTGACCGAAAGTTGTTTTGACGCTCAAAGGTTCACCTTGATTCCCACGGCGGTCATGAAGATGTTGATGACGAAAAGCGCGAGGAAGGAAAACACCACGGTCTCGTTGACGGCGTTACCGACACCGGCGGGGCCACCGCTCACCGTCGTGCCCATGTAGCAGGCGATCAGCCCGGCCGTCAAACCGAACAACGTCGCCTTGATCAGCGAGACCACGACATCACCCACACCAGTGACCAGCGTTAGGCCTGCGACGAACGCACCCGGGGTGACATTCTGGAAAAAGACCGAGAACGCGAATCCGCCGGCGAGCCCGACGAGAATGACCAGTGATGACAGCAGCAGCGCTACGAGGGTGGCGGCGAGCACCCGCGGAACCACGAGCGCTTGAATGGGATTGATGCCCATGACCCGTTGGGCGTCGAGTTCCTCACGAATGGTGCGGGCACCCAGGTCGGCGCACATCGCCGTCGCCCCGGCGCCCGCCACGACCAAAACCGTGACAATCGGACCGATCTGCGTGACGGCGCCCAGTGCCGCGCCGGTGCCGGAGAAGTCGGCTGCGCCGAACTCGGCGAGCAGCACGTTGAACGTGAACACCGTAAGCACCGTGAACGGAATCGACAGCATCAGGGTAGGCAGCAGGGACACCCGCGCCACGAACCACGTCTGCAGGACGAACTCACGCCACGCGAATGGCGGCTGGAACGTCGCGACGGCGGTATCGAGTGCCATAGCGAAGAAACCGCCGATCCCACGCAGCGGTTTCGATGAACCTAGGGCTTTGAGCACCACGTGGTCACAACTTCCGGTCGGCGGTCGCGCCGGGCGCGGGCGCGCCGCGCTCGGGACGGTCCGCGGCGGCCGGCAGGCTTGCTGAACGAGTCACAACTGCACCTTCTCTTGACGTCAGCGCCAGTCACACCCAGGACATCGAGTGACTCGGCTCACGAATCGAATCAAAATTAAACTAGAAATTCAAGCCGACAGTCGACCTAGATGCGACCTGCGACCCTCGAGTTCGGTGTCGCCGCAGGCAGTCCGGCTTTGACGCGAACGTCAGAGATCATGCCCGGATTCTCGACGCAGGAGGATCTCAGCCTCGAAGTCGCGGCCAGGCGGCCCTCACGCCGCCGCCTTCGCCGGCATGTGGGGTGGAGAGAACCCAGTCGCCGAAAATGCCGTTGATATTTCGAATACTTGATAAATTCTGCGGGTGGCTACACTCCCCCACCCCGCGGAACCAGGGTTTCCAGAGGCCTACAGCCAAGCCTGGACCCACGAGCCCGAGCGCCTCTGCGACTTCTTCGCCGAGGACGGCAGCTACACCGATGTCGCGATGCGCGGAACGTATCGGGGTCGGGCCGAGATCCAGCGATTCCATCGGTGGATGCTCAAGTTCTCGTCCGACTCACTGATTGTCTTCACCCGGCCTGCGGTTCAGGACGACCGCGCCTACTATGAGTGGACCTGGAGCGGGTCGATCAGTGGCCCCCTGCGCCTGCCCGGCGGAGCGACCGTCGACGCCGCCGGCCACGCGTTCGCGGTCGACGGCATCGCGACCTGCCGCTTCGATGACAACGGTAAGTTGACCAGCCATCGCGACTTTTGGGACATCAGTCAGCTCGTGGAGCAACTCGGGCAGACGCTGATCCCTAGAGCATCGAATATCTGACGCGCGCCCTCTGGGCCGCCGCGAAAGTGCAGGTATCCGACCTCTCCGTGTCAGAACATCAAGGCGGTGAAGCGCCAATCCAGGACTGGGCGGTCAGGAGTGCCATCGTGTCCCGCCACGTGCACAACTGAGCGCAGGTTGAGGGCGCCGCCCCGTCCCGCCGGCAACGCCGTCGCCTGCTCGACGTGAAGGTCGCTGTAGAGGGTGTCTCCCTCGTGCACCGGACCGGTGTGGTCACACGACGTCCACTTGAGAACCGTCGCAAGATTCGGAAGCAGTCGGGTCGCCTGTCCGAGAGCCAATCCGATGGTGTGCCCTCCATAGACCAGACGCTGGCCGCCGACTCGTCGATCATGATGTGTCGCAGCAATATTGAGGCTCAGTCGAGCCAATTCCGGAGCGGAGCTGACCACATCACCGGAGCTGCGGTACCGGCGATCGTGAAGCTCCGTGCTGAAGTGCGGGCCGGGGACCTGGGACCGGAAGGCCTTCGCATCCCAGCTGCGGGCCGGATCGGTCGTGACCTCCGCTGTGCCCATTGCGGTCAGGTCATCGTGGTGCCCCGTCTCGAGGACGCCTGGTGACAACGGGAGCATGGCGCACCGGTGGAAGTCGAGAACAAGGCGATCGTGCTGATCGACGGTTCTAATCCGGAGCGCCGCCAGGCCCGTCGGAGCACGTCCCTCACGAACCGAGTTCTGCCGCATACCCACGACTTCCGTGGTCGTGGCCAACGTATCCCCCAACTCTGGGAACCGGTGAAAAGCCAAGCCGCGGTAAAATAGATTTGCCTTCACGCGCCCGGTGGCCAGCGTGCTCTGCCCGATCGCGATGTCCGCCACCAACGCCGGGTGTGCCATCGGGGCGGACCCACCTGTTACCGCGGCGGCCAGTGTGGCGTCGAGAGTCATTCGCATCCGGTCCCCGACGATGGACTGGTGCACTGCAGCGGCGCCCTCGGTAACGGTCATCGCCGGCGCGCTGTCGAACACCTGCCCCGGCCGCAATTCGTCGAAGTACGGCCCCACGGTTGCGCTCACGTCGTTGCTCGCTTCCACTGAAAGCCTTTCCCCGGTGTGTGTCTCGTCCGCGTCAGACTGCGGCCGGCGCGAATTTCTCCTCGACCAGGGCGGCGTTCGCGCGGCGGGTGACGACGGACATCACGATCAAGAAGCCCGCATACGCCGTGAGTGCGAGCCAGAACACAAAGATGCCGTTCCAGGCGAACGGGCCGGAGAAGAAGAAGTACGCCATGACGTCCGGAACGAACGCACAAGCCACCCATATGTTGGCGTACCCGACCCACCGCGGGAACGTCCTGCCACGGTCCGTGAGCACCGCGGCGCCGATCGCCAGGTTCTGAATAATGAACGGCATAATCGGAGTGAAGAAAATCAACCAGGTGAGATCGTTGAGAAACATCGTGGACTCCGGCGCCCGCAGCTCCGGGCGAAAGGTCAGCACGGCGAACAGCAACGAACCCAGCAGGTTGATCATGACCGTGACTGCGCCCGCGCACAACTGAATCAGAGACAGGACAGGCAGTCGACGCTCCATGCGCTGCATGTGCATGGTGATGATGCCGATCAGCGGAAGCGCGAAACAGACCCCCAAGGTGGAGAGCATGAAGCCGAACATCCTGCGGGCGGTGTCGGTCGTGTAGAAGTCCACCACTTCTTGCATTGTGTTCGCAGGCCCCAGCGGAAGCGGCAACAATCCGGCGATCAACCAACCGATGAGGGTCACTACAACGGCCGCAATGCCGCCCCACGAACAGATGTTGAAGATGCGAAGCTTCAGCCGGGCGTCATCGTGGGGCATCTGTACAACCTTCTCGGGTCGGTCCGGGGCGAACTGGAGCCCGCTAGGTTTGGCGAGCCGCCCACCCGGAGAATTTTGAATCTAGACTAGAAATACCGACCGATCAATACCGGTCTGTGCGGTCGGGCCATGCTCACCGGTGCTCAGAACTGGACTCCCCGAGTCAACGCCCCATCAACGATCAGGTTGGTGCCCGTAATGAAGCCCGCCGCCGGACTCGAAAGGAACACCACCGCGTTGGCGACCTCCTGAGCCGTACCCATCCGGCCTGTCGGGTTCTGCGCCATCGCCGCGGCAAACAGGTCAGGATGGTTCTGCTCGATGAATTCCCAGGAGCCGCCGGGAAAGTAGATGTTCCCCGGACTGACACTGTTGGCCCGCACGCCCGCCGCGGCGTGCTTGTTGGCCAGACTTTGTGTGTAGTGCACCATCGCAGCCTTCACCGTTCCGTACGGCACGGCGGCGAAGTCGATCTCGCGGCCGGCCACGCTGGCGATGGTCACGATGGACCCCGCCCCGGACACAGTGAGGTGGGGAAGAGCCGCGTCGACCAGCATCACCGTGCCCAAGAGGTCCACGTCGAAGGTGGCGCGCCAATTCTCGGTCGATGAGCCGACGGCCAACGCACTGACATTGGCCACCACGCCGTCGAGTCCGGCGAACCGATCCGCCACTGCGCCGACCCATGCGGCCAAGGCGGAGTGGTCGGCGACGTCGAGTGCGGTGCCGAGGACTTGTGCACCAACGGCGGTGAGTTCGGTGGTCGTCGCCTCAACGGCATCGGCGTCCCGCGCGCAGAAGGCGACGACCGCACCCTCGGCGAGGAGTCCTTCAACAATGGCACGCCCGATCCCGCGGGTACCGCCGGTGACAATGAAGCGCTTCCCGATGAGCCCAAGATCCAACTGTGTTCAACCCTCCTGTTGCGGCAGCGACTGCTCCATCGGCAGTCAGCCGAGCGCTCGGATGCTTTCGAGATCGATGACTTGCGCCGCGGTGCGCTGAGCCCAGTTGAGCCACAACGCATCGCCCCGGTCGGTACGTTTACTCCGACCGGAGGCGTGAACCGCGGTGAATAGTCCATGAATGGCGTGACGACGATAATCGAGCCAGCAATCGTCGAACGTGTAGTCCGCAACCCCGCCGCGCTGCAACGCGTCGTGGTACACGCCGACGAGTTCTCGCTCGTGCACCCGCCGGACGTCGGTCTGCAGGCTGGTGCCCAGGAAGTAGCTCACGTCGGCGACTCCAGGTCCGAATGCCAGCGTCTGCCAGTCGCAGGTGGCCAGTGGAACCGAACCGTCCAGGCCATCGAACAGCAGATTGTCCGTGCGGAAGTCGTGATGCCAGAGGCATACGGGGTCACCGAGCGTGGCCGCCCAGGCTTGAGCGTGATCACACACCTGGCGGATCGCCTGTAGCTCGTCATGGTGCAACCGGCTACCGAACTTGTCGATGAAGGAGTCGCGAAATGTGTGAGCCGAGGCTGCGGTGGCAACTACGGCTTCGACCATGGTCGCGAGCCACGGTTTGCCCGCAAGTTCTCTACGTCGCCAAGACGAGGCATGCAAGGCAGCTGCCTGCTGCATCGCCAAGCGGGCTTCCTCAACTGTGCATCCCTCGATCTGATCTACTGTCCGGGCCGGTGAGAGATCCTCCATGAGCAGACAAAACCGCCGCCCGTCGTCTGCATGCTCGGCATAGATCGGTCGCGGGGCACGGATGTTCACCCCGGCGGCAATCTCGGAATAGAACTGAACCTCACGTGAGTACATCGACGCGATCGCTGCCAGTTCGCGGGCGGCCGGGTCCGCTGACGCGAACTTCCCCACGATCGAGACAGGCCCGACGCCATCGTGCGCATAGTCGAGTGTGAACCTACTGGCATCGGCGGACAAACCGGTGCCGAACGGCTGCGCGGACACCGAGATGACCTCGTCGTTTGACCCGATGAATCCAGCTGCGTGCAAGTGAGCCGTCAAGAACGAAGCGGAGACCTCATCGGGCCCCGCAGGTACCCGGACAATCTTTGAATCCACGTTAGAATAGTATGTACCCGCCGGGTAGGAGTCAACGGTCACAGCACTGATGACGCTTCGCTCAAGTGCAGCGAGAAGGGCTGGTGCCATGGAGTATTCGCGCGCGGAGTTCGCAGAGCTCGACCCCGCACAGGATGGCAGGCACCGTCTTGACGGTCGGCCGAATGCGCGCGAGTCGCTGATGTACATGATTCAGCTCCCCCACCACGGCCTCTCATTGACGGTCTACACGTGGGTCGACGCCCACGGCCTTGCCGGTGGCTTTTTCTGCGCGTTCGGGCCCGCGGTCGGCGAGAAGATGGTCTTTGAATCCTTTCGGGACGTGGCAATGACGGCAGAGGCCGGCTTCGAGGACTGGCGTGCGAGTGGGATCCGCATCCAGCAGACCGAACCTCTTGTCAAAGCTCATGTTTCATACCTAGGCCAGCGCGCCAGCATCGATTTCGACTTCCGCAGCCTTCATCCCGCGTACCCCTACTCGGAGCGTTCGGACGGATTACCGCCTTTCGTGGCCGATGACCGTTTCGAACAGGCCGGAATCGCGATCGGCAGCCTGGTGCTCGACGGCCGTAAGCTCGACTTCGAGACCTGGTGCCAGCGTGACCACTCCTGGGGTGTGCGAGATTGGTCGATGATCCAACACTGGAAGTGGATCACCGCCCAAGCCGCCGATGTCCATCTGCACGTATTCGAAATCTTTGGTCTGGGCCGTCGCTGGCAGTACGGCTACGTCGACCGCGACGCGACGACAGCCCCCGTTGAATCGGCGACGATCGACTTCGAGCTCGACGACGAGGGTATTCAACTCGGCGTGCATGCAACTCTGATCGACAGCCAGGATCGCCGGACGACGATGCGCGCGCAGCGATTCGCATTCACACCCTGGCCCGCCGCTCCTGGCACGACCATGCACGAAGTAGCGATGACGTCGACGATCGACGGTGCGGCAGGGGTAGCATTCGCTGAATTCGCTTGGCCGACACCATATCTGGAGTCAATGAAGGATTTTCGGAGCAGGCGTGGGTGAACCGTGCCGATCACGGTCCTTTTGTTCTCCATCAAGTAAGAGGTGCTCAACTATGACGTCGAAATCTGGCGGTTCGACACAGCAGTTGCATCCCGGTCGTGCGGGCCGGACGCGCGCCTATCGGCTCGCGGCGCTGCTTCTTGGTTCCGGTCTGCTGCATATGGTCACTCCGGCACGGTTCGACAGCCTAATCCCCCAGGAATTCCCGGGCAGCCCGCGGGCCTATACACCCTCGCGTCGGGGGGTGTCGAAGTCGCAACCGCGGCGATGCTCTTCAACCCGGGGACGCGCCGCGCGGATTGACTGCCGCCGTCCTTCTGATCGGGGTCTTTCCCGCGAACGTCAATACGGTGCGCCTGTGGAAGGACCGGTCCGTGTTGGCGCGGACCGCGGCACTTGCCCGCCTGCCACTGCAGGTCCCGCTGGTCACGATCGCTTGGCGCGTATATCGGCAGCGCGAGACGTAACTGAGCGGCAACATGACCAAGTTCTCGGACGAGTCGAATCGCTCACGCGAATGACCATCGACACGGCTGCTAGCGTCGCCCGTCGGCTCAGCCATCCCGACAGACCCAGATGACGATCTAATATGGCTCGGGCAGAAGGTGAAGCTGTCGACCATGCGCTGCGGCCACCGCAGCGACCGTCAGAGAATGCCCGTATCCACACGCTTCAGTAAACGCCCGCAGGGTATGGCGCAACCCGCTTAGGCCTATTCGACTGCTGTCGCCCGTCAGCTGGTGCTATCCCTCCGGCCGGAACGTTGGCGAGGACAATGCCGGAAGCCCCCTAGATCAACTCCGGTCCACTAGGTCTCGACGGTCTCCGCGATCGCGAGCTCAGCGACCGGCACAGTAGACATGCGGATGCCGCTCCCATGTCCTCCAACACAGCCGTCCGCTGTCGCAACTCGTGGCGCGCCGTCTATTTGATGCCGTCAAGCAAGTCCGACGCGGTGACGCCCAGGGGCTTCCGCTAGGTCACCAAGCCGCTCGTAGGGGAGCCCACGCCTACCGAACTCGACATCGACGATGATGTTCCTGGACACGCCACACTCGAATGAGAGCTGCTTTTGCGTCATCCCTCTTTCGATGCGAAGTTCGACGATGCGAGCACCTACTGCACGCCGCCGCTTCTCCCAAACTTTCCCGCCTTTGTGATCGTCCTGACTGGGGCGGGTCGGCACGTCCTCAAGGGTCCTTCCAACCTTGCGGACGCAGCAGTCCGCCGGCGTGCTCGCCTACGCATCTCTCGTTGGCGAAGTTCATACCGCCGGTGAATTCGATGACTAGACCTAGCGCCGGGATGACAACGAACCCGACCAACCTTCTCTCGAAGGAACGCGCTCGTAGTTGCTGCGAACGCGCCGATCAGTTATTTTCCCATGAAAAGGGCTTCGCTTTGCGGGTCCATGCGCTCGCACTGACAAGTCGCTGCGGGTGGGGCAACAGACACGGGGGCGATGAAGCACGTGAGGACACCATCGGCACCCGGTGCTTGCTGGCCGCGACACGGTACCGCGCTGCCATGAGCCCCTTTGCCGTCGTGGGTGGGTCAGGCGCGGTGCGATCGACCCAATACCATTGGTTCACCGCGCTTTTGGCTGCCCGAGACCTACAGAAGGTGACGTGCCGGATCGTCGCCGCGGTCATCGCTGGGCTCGGCGCCATCCCGCTTCTCCTGCTCGCCGGTCCCCTTGCGCCGCCGGGATGGCAGGGTGCAGCGGTCGCTGTGACGGTCGCGGCATGCTGTGCGGGCATGGCCACGATATGGTTGCGGGACGGCTGGCCGACCCGTCGGCAGTCGCAGAGCTGCGTCATAGCTGGCGCGGTGTGCATCGCGTTATCGGCCGTGGCCCAGGAGCAGCCGGCCCTCGGTCTGGCGGGTTGCGGCGGCTTCGTCGTGCTCTCGGCGTTCGCGCTGTGCTTTCACTCGACGCGGCTGCTGTACCTGGTGTGGGTGATCGCCGTCGCCGCTTTGGCGGTCGTGGTGTGGCGCTCGGCCCAAACCGACGTTGCGATGGCGGTGGCTAGCGCGGCGTTGTTTCTGTTAACCAACATCTTCGTGGCCTTCACGTGCCACACCCTGCTCGGTCTGATCGACCGCACCGATCACTACGGCGACATCGAGCCGGTGACCGGACTACTCACCCGCGATGCGTTCTTCGATCGCGTCGCCACGCTCATTCACGCGCGCAGTCGCGACGACGACCGCTTCCTGGTGGTGATGGCGGTCGCGCTGGACGGATTCTCCGTTCTGGCAGCGACATCGACGGCCGCCGAGACAGACCGTGCCCGGGTCGCGGTCAGCCAGCGCATCCGCGAGGCGGTACGGAGCACCGCCATGGTCGCCCACGTGGGCGAGTCGGAATTTGTGATCGCCGACCTGTTCGCCACCAGCGACTCGTCCCCGCTGGCGGAGCGCATCCGCGCCTGTATCGCCACCGCCCCGCACCGCCTACGGGCCAGCATCGGCGCGGTGAGCACACCGCTGCGTCGGCTGGTGGACCAGTCACCCATTGACGCCTGCGAGGAACTGATGACGCTCGCCGCCGCGGCGATGGGCGACGCCCGCCGGGCGGGCGGCAGTCAGACGGTCTACACCGTCTGCCCCCGGCTGAAGGTGCTCGAAGCGCCGGCTCCCGACCAATGGGTCGACGACACCGACACGTCACTGGGGTGACAGGTCATCTAAGGGAGCACGCCGCCGGACGTTCTGCCGTCGCTCGGCGTTGCGACCGCGTCGCACCTTCGCTATCGATGGGCCGGCGCTAAGCCGAGCTACATCACGCTGACCTCCGCGCTGAAGCGGGGCGTTGTGCCGTCAGTCGTTGATCCGCGCCACCCGTGCGGCATTGGTGTGATCGGCGTCGAGAAGCGTCGCGCCGGCGGCGCCGACAGCCCGGCTTAGGGCGTCGAGCCCTTCGCCCTGCCGCCGCGCGATGGGCTCCCAACGCTGACTCAGCGCAGCTAGTGCCTGGCCGGACCGGCCGACACAGCCGTGAAGGCCGGCGTCGAGCCCTTCTTGGCTCGAGGAGTGGGTGGCGCGAACGTCGTCGGCGTGACAACCGATCCGCCGCGCAGCGGTCAGCACTGCGTCGCTGTCGAGGCCGATCATGGGAGCACGACCGCTGTAGATGCCATAACATGAGTTTAGATCCAGTATTGGACAGTCCAGTGCTTGAATTTCGGCTGTCAGAGTCGACCGCAGCGGACAGTGCTATTCCTCTGGCCGCGCAGCATCGCGCCGAACAATGCGGCCTCTCCGGCGAGCGTCTCTACAAATCACTCCTATTTTAGCCGCGCGCCACAACTTCTAGTGCACCTGCCGTTTCAGCGCCGGCACCAGCGTCTCGTTGAGGTGTTCGGTGGCGGCGTAGCCGGGATTGTCGAGAGCAGTCGTGATGGTCGGGTCGTCGACGATGACCGTCGAACCCCGGTAGGACGAGAACGGTTCGGGCAAACCGTTGTAGCTGCCGTTGCCGGCTCCGGCGTCGGTGCGCACCACCATCCGCACCTCCGGTGGGGCGGTGTTCAGTTGAGCCGGATCGGGCAGCGCGCGGCTGTCGCCGGTGTCCTCGGCGGCGCGCCGCCAGCTGGTGCTGTACCGGAAGCCGATGCCCTCAAGGTAGCGGGCGGCCGGTGAATCCGACAGCGCCGCGGCCACCCCGTCATCGCTGACGGTGACGACCTCGATGCTCTTACCGTCGAACGCCGGGTTCTGCGAACGGATCTCGGCTTGGGCGGAGGAGGCCTCGTCGAGCAGCTGCTTGGCTTTGTCGCTGCGGCCGAGGATGCGGCCCACCCACGACAGTTGGTCCTGCCAGGTCCAGTTGGCCGAGGCCTGCGGGCGGGTGACGGTCGGGGCGATCACCGCGAGCTTGTTGTAGGTCTGCTCGTCGATGCGGCTGCTGTCGATGATGAGGTCGGGGTCGGCGGCGCCCAACGCGACGGTGTCCAGGTCGCCCAGCACCCGCGTGTTGCCGGTGACCAGGTCACGCTCCCAGGCGGGTAGCCCGCCGGCGGGGGCGACCACCACGGCCGGCTGCACGCCCAGCGACAGCACCGCGTCGGGATCGCCCCGTCCGACGGCGGCCACGGCCTGTGGCTCCGAAGCGATCTCGGTGGTGCCGTACATGTGGTTGAGGCTCACTGGCTCGAAGCCCGGCGCCGTCTCGTCGCCGCCACCCCACACCAGCACCCCGGCGACCACCAGGATCGCCACCACCACGACGGCGGCGCCGGAGACGAGCCAGCGGCGCTTTCCGCGCCCCTGCCCCACCGCCGGCGAGGACGGCGGCGGGCTCGGCTGATAGCTCTGCAACCCATCGGCATTCGGGGGCGGACCGCCGAAATGCCCACCACCACCACCGAACTGCCCGCCACCGCCGGTGTTCGCCGGCGCGGCGTAGTAATTGCTGGCCTGGGTGGGCGCGGAACCGGAGTAGCCGGGCCACGGCGGCGGCGCGGTGAAGTGTGACTGGCTACTCGGGGCTGTCGGCCCGGTCGGCGCCGTCGGGCCGGTCGGCGGTCCGGGGTACGTCGGGCCCGAGCGGCCGCCGACACCGCCCTGCGGAATCGGCGGGGTGGGGGCGGCGCGCACCTCGGCGGTGGTCTCATCGAACGCCGCCGCGGCGGCCGCGGCGAGCTCGCGGGCGCTCTGGTAGCGGTCCTTGGGGTCCTTGGCCATTGCGGTGGCGATGACGTCGTCGATCGCGGCGGGCAGCGCCGGGGCGAGTTCGGTGACCCGCGGCGGCGGGGTGGAGATGTGGGCGGCGGCCATGCCGCCCATCCCGCCGGCCTTGCTGAACGGGGTCTTGCCGGTGAGCAGCCGGAACAGCGAGCAGCCCAGCGAGTAGATGTCGGCGCGGTGGTCGACGGGCTCGCCGACGAGGCTCTCCGGGGCGGCGTAGGCGACGCTGGCCATCACCATGCCGGTGGCGGTCAGGTTGACCGCCTCGTCGAGAGCCCGGGCGATGCCGAAATCGGCCAGGAACACCCGCTCGTCGTCGGGGGCGAGCAGGAAGTTCGCGGGTTTGACGTCGCGGTGCAGCAGCTGGCGCCGGTGGGCGTAGTCCAGCGCCTTGGCGACCTCGCTGACGATGTGCAGCGCCCGCGCCGGGGTCATTCGCCCGTCGCGCAGCTCATTGTCGGCGTCGCTGCCGGCCACGAACTGCATGGCGATCCACAGCTGCCCGTCGGTCTCGCCGCGGTTGTAGACGGTGACGATGTTGGGGTGGTCCAGGGTGGCCGCGAGCTCGGCTTCGCGTTCGAAGCGGGCCCGGAAGTGCGCATCGCGGGACAGTTCGGCCGAGAGCACCTTCAGGGCGTCGCTGCGCGGCAACGTGGGGTGCCGCGCCCGGTACACCGTGCCCATGCCGCCGGAACCGAGCACACCTTCGATGGTGTACCCGCCGACGATCGCCCCCGGATCCAGCGCCACGTGCGCCGCCTACCGGCCCGCGGGTATCCGCGCGGGGCGGGAAAGCTGCTGGTTCACGGGCGTTGGACCTCACTGTGCGGCGGACGGACAGGCACGGCCGGCACGGCGATGCGTCCCGACCCGTTGCCACGATAACGGGTCACCGGGTGCTGCGACCGGATGCATGGGTACCGCGGGCGGCGGGTCCGGCAAATCACGGCCGACCCGGCGCCCCCCGCACTACTCCCCCGCCAGGATCCGGTACTGCGCGGACATCTGCTGTTTGACGTCGAGCTCGGTGGCCGAGTACGCGGTGTAGGCCCAGCGGTCGACGTAGGCGACGCACTTGAAGGCCCAGTACACCCGCTGCCACGACGCGGCGTCCTCAGCGCCGGCGGCACCGTCGGTGCGGACGAAGCATTTCGCCGCTGGCAGACCCTTCACCCCTTCGATGGAGCGGGTCGTCGGGTCGCGGAGAATCTGCTGGGCGAGCTGATTGGCCAGACCGGTGGCCTTGCCCGAATCGGAGGCCTCGTAGACGGTGGTCAGTCGCTGCGTAACCACGGTGACCCCGGCCTCGTCGAAGTACCGTTGGGCGGCCACGGGATTCGGTTCGAAGTGCAGCCACGCCGACGGTTTCCACGCCCCGGCCACGAACGGCATGGGTTCGCCGGTGGGGGCCGGCAGCGTGAGCGCCAGCAGCCGGCCGGTGAAGTCCTTGGGCAGCTCGGCCAGTTTGTCCAACGGGGTCGGGGTGTAGTCGTCGAGGCGTTGGGGTTGCCGGTCGGCCACCCAGGTGACCAGCGGAGCGGCTTGATCGGAGTCGACGAACGGGTCGCGTTTGGCGGCCGCCGACTGGTACAGCACATAAGGGCCGTGCGCGGTAAAGCTGTGCACCCGGTAACTGTCGGGGAGGTCCCAGGTCTTCACGCGGGCCTCGGGCACCTCCGGGAAAGGGGTGTCGCGCGGCGGCGGATTCGGCGGCATGGGAGGCAAGCTCGGCGGGCCGGGGTCGGCGGCGGCCATCTCGTCGGCGGCCGCCGTCGCGCCGGCGGGGTCGGCGAAGCGCAGCACGACGTTCTGCAGGCTCCGCTTATCGCTGACCCGGAAGGTGGAGAAGGCGGTGACGTAGCCATGGCGAGCGGCGATGTCGGCCAGCGGCGCGGGCAGCACGTACTGCCGGTGCAGCTGGTTGGCGTCGGCGACCGGTCCGGTCATCACGGTGTCCAGCATGCCGGGCAGATCGTTCACCTTCTCGTCGACTTCCCAAGGGCCCAGGACGAATTCGGCCATGCGTTGCGCTTCGACCAGATTCTGCGTCTGCTTGTCGTCCCCGGCCACGCCGAGCGGCTGGCTCGGCGTCGTTGCGTACCGTCCGGTGTTCATGAGCGCGACGACCGCGCCTCCGGAGCCGGGCTTGTCCGGGGCGCGCCGTGCCGCGCCGGTGACCGTGCTCGAGCATCCGGCCACGGCCAACGCCAGCGCTACCGTGACCGCAATCCCGCGGAACACACTGTGCGTCACGGTCATTCGCCGGCGAGGATGCGGTATTGGGCGGCCATCTGCTGGCGGGCGTCGTCGGCGGTGTCGGAGAAGGTGGTGTAGGCGTAGCGGTCGGCCCAGGCGAAGCACCGGAAGTGCCAGGCGACCCGCCTGATGGTCATCGACGCCGTCGGCGGCACCAGCTCACCGCTCACCCGCTCAAAACAGCTCGCCCTGGGCAGGCCGGGAACGCCGTCGACGGCCTTGAACATGGGATCGTTGCTGAGCGATGTGGTGGACCCTTCGGTGATCGCCTTGGCGGACTCGGCGCTCTTCGCCTCGAAGATGGTCGCCAGCCGCTGGGACACGGCGCTGACGCCGGTTTCGGCGAACACCGTTGAGGTGGCGACCGGATCGGCCTCAAAATGCAGCCAGGCTCGCGGCGCCCAGGCGCCGAGATTGGCCGGTGATCGGTTGTCGGGCGCCCACAGCGTCCGGGCCAACAGATTGCCGGTGGGGTCCATCGGCAGGCTCGCCATTTTGTCGGGCGGGGTGGGCTTGAATTCGTCGATGCGGCGCTGCTGCCGGGTGATCAGCGCATCGAGCAGGTTCTCCGCGCTCGCACCGAAGAACAGGTCGCTGACCTGTGCACTCTGGTAGAAGACGAACTGCCCGTAGGCGGTGAAGCTCTCGGCTCGCGTCACACCGTCGGGCAGGTCGAAAACCTTCGCTCGTGCTCCCGGACTGTCAATTCGGTCTGCGGGGCGGCCCGCGGGATCGACCGCGCCGAAGGGTGGCGGGGTGACCGCGGTGAGTTCGTCAGCGGCCGCTGTCGCCGCCTCGGGAGTGGGGAATTCCATCACATAGTTGAACAGCACGCGGTTCTGCTTCTCGTTCTGCGGCGTGGTGCGCAGCGTGGAGAACCCGGCGATGTAGCCGTGCGTACGCACCGCGGCGATCATCGGTTCGGTGAAGATGCCGGCGCTGGGAAGGTTGTCGGAGGTTTGCACCCCGATCTGGCCGGTGGCGAGGAAGCCGGGCCAGTCGCGCACCGCTTGGTCGACCTCCCACGGCCCGCTGGTGTACTCCGCCAGCCGCATGGACTCGATCTGGCTCTGTCGGGCGGGGTTGTCGCCGGTGGTGCCGAAGGGTGTGCCGGCGGCGGTGGGGTAGGGCCCGGTCTTCATCAAGGCAACGCTGGCGTCGGGATCGTCGGCGGCGAGCGGGGCCTTGATCGCTGTGCCGGTGACCGTGCCCCCACACCCGGCCAGGGTGACCGCGATCGCCCCGGCGAGCATCGTGCGCGATGCTCGAGCCGCCAGTTTGCCCATCCGTCCTCGCCTCGCTGAAGTCGTCGATGTGTGATCCACCCTCCAGCATGCGGCATAACGAGGGTTATCTTGTGCACGGAATTTCTTGCGACGCCGAAACCCCAAGTCAGCGCGGTTTGCAAGCGTCATGCCGGTGCAGCCACCACCTGCAGGAAGTGATCGTGATGCACCCGGATCGGCGCGACGCGTCCTGAGCGCCGTTCGCTGGAGACAGCCGCCTTTCACCACCGCGAGCAACCGTACCGGCGCGGGATCCGCAGAAGCGCGGCCCTTCTACCGTGGCTACGACGTACGGTCTCGAGGCAGACGGGTGTACCGGAGGGGGCACAGATTTGAGCCGCTTTTTGCGCGTGACGGGAGCAGTGGCCCTCACCATCGTGGCGGTCGCCGCATCGGCCGCGATCTTCATGGTGGTCGGCGCCCTCGCGGCGTCGGTGACGGACAGCGACGCTGTAGGGGGCACGGCGTGGCTCGTCGGCACCGGCGTGATGACGTGGTGGCTGATCAGGGTCTACCGGCGGCGATCAGCCGAGAGACGGGCTCGCGTGCCAACCCGCGGGCGGTGGGCGGAGGCCGAGCGTCTCCGGGAAACGCAACGGCGCTCGGCAGAGCAGCACGCCCGACAACAGCAGACCGACCGCGCGGAACGCTCATCGGCCATCAACGCCGCCCTCGCGCGACGCGACAAGTCACTGAGCGCACGCGACGCGCCGTCTGCACACGGTGCGCCGACGTTGTTCGCCGTCGACCGGACTGCGTCAGCGGTGCGCACCGAGGCATTGCAGGACTACCTCTCCGCACACGTGCTCGATCCGCGCGGGCACTTCATCTGCTCGTCAGCGCACAGTTGCAAGACATCGGCGCTGAGCCGTCCGGGTACGGCGTTCCTTGAGGCGCAGGGCCATTCGGTCGGGCCCGCTTACGACTTGGCGACCGAAGCCGGCGCGCCCTATCGCGTGCTGGTCATTCCGATGGAGGTCGGTGGGTCCAATCCGGAGAACCATCACCGCACCATGAACCAGCGAACGCGGGACATCCTCGCCTCGGGCGAGCTGCCGTTCCGCGCTCGTAACCCCCACATGAAGGGCGTCACCTTCGCGCTTCGCTTGGCCTTCGGCTTGCCGGTCGATGACGACCAAGCTGAATACCTCCACTTCACGGATGGAACCACGGCGCAACTGTTTTCGTGCTTCGCGATGACCAACCTCTTGATGTGTTCAGCAGTCGCTACAGGGACGATGTCCTCCCGGTCCACCCGTGTGATGCGCGCGAACTGCTCCCGCCACATGGCGACAACGGTCGATATCTTGCAACCCACGCTGGTCATCTCGCAGGGCGCCCAGCTCGATCAGCCACTGCGCACCGCGCTCGGGGTCACTCGTGTCCTCAGTCCGAACCTGTCCGAGTGCGAGCGCAACGGTCATCGGTTCTTCTGGGCGTCGCTGTATCACCCGACGCGCAACTGGAGCGCGCTGAGCCACCCGTATCTGCGGGACACCGTCATTCCCACGATCGAAGAGGCCCGCGCGCGGGCCCTCACCCTTCCTTAGGTATCTGCTTCCCGCCGTTGACGGGGACCGCGCAGATGACGGCGCCCGACGGGCGTGCCCCCCGGCCGCTGCCCGGCCCGCGCAGCGCGTCCTGAACCCCGTTCGCTGGAGCCCGCGATCGGCACGCCGGCACAGGTGGTCGGCGCCTGCGGCGCCGGCTGCCCCGTCAGGGGATCTGCCTTTCAGCACTGCCCATGATCGCCGGTGACTCGCTGCGCGCAAGGTCGGCTGCGGCCTGCCGGCCCGCGCCCTTCTCCCCGAGGCGCCCGCCGCGACGACGTCACAAGGTGCGGTAGTGACCGCGGCGGGCTGGGAGAACCGCGCGGCACTCCCCTGCGCTGCGCTCGCCATTCCGGCGGATCGGTCCGTGCCTGAAGGCAGAAAAAGCGGGCGGCCACCCGGTCGGCCCGTACCACCGCACGAAAGGACCGGTCATGACGACCACCCCCGAGCAGCACACCGCTCCCGTCGGCACGCTGGAGCACCTGGATCCGCAGACGGTGACGTTGGAGGACAACGTCCGCGACGCCGCCGCCCTCGACGCCGACTTCCTCGCCAGCATCACCGAACACGGTGTGCTGCAACCGGTCACGGCGGTCCGCACCGGCGAGGAGGTTCGCATCCGCGACGGGCAGCGCCGCACCCTGGCCGCCCGCCAGGCCGGGCTGCCCACGATTCCGGTGTACGTCCTCGACGCGCCCGACGGCGCCGCCGAACGGATCGCCCACCAGATCGTCACCAACGACCAGCGCACCGCGCTCACCGACGCCCAACGGGTGCGTGGCATCCAACAGATGCTCGACGCCGGTCTGTCGGCCACCAAGGTCGCCCAGAAGCTCTCGGTACCCCGCGACACCGTGAAGGCCGCCGCCCGCGCCGCCGCCTCGGCCACCGCGCTCGACGCGCTCGACACCGGGCAACTCAGCCTCACCGAGGCCGCCGCGCTCACCGAATTCGACGGCGACACCGAGGCGGTCGCGGCGCTCATCGCCGCCGCCGGCGGTCCGCAGTTCGCGCACCGGTTCGCCCAGCTGCGCCAGGACCGCCTCGCCGAGGCCGCCCGCGCCGAGGTCGCCGCCGACTACACCCGGCGCGGGTTCACGATCCTGACCGAACGCCCCGGATGGCGCGACACCGGCGCGGTGGCGCTGGCCTACCTGCGCACCCCCGACGGGGCACGGGTGGACGAGGAGGCGGTCACCGACCCGGCGCACTGGGCGGTGCTGCTGGTCGAGGACAGCGTGTACGTCGACACCACCACCGGCGAGCCCGTGGACGCGCGGGAGGTGGACTGGGCCACCGAACGCGACCCCGACCGCACCCCCGACGAGGGGCGGCGGCACGCCACCACCGTGACCGAGACGGTCGTGTGGGCGCCGGAGTACTTCTGCCGCGACCCGCAGGCGGCCGGCCTGACACTGGCCGACTTCCTACAGCCCCGGCCCGACACCCCCGCCCCCGAGGACGCGCCCAGTGCCGAGGACCGCGCGGAAACCGAACGCGCCCAACGCCGCCAGGTGCTCGCGCTGAACAAGCTGGGCCTGGCCGCCCAGGAGGTGCGGCGCGGGTGGGTGCGCGAAAGATTGCTGTCCCGCAAGACCCCGGCCAAGGGCACCACCGTGTTCGTCGCCCGGTGCCTCGAGCAGGGACCCGGCCTGCTCACCGACCACAACGCCCGCCACCTCGCTGCCGACCTGCTCGGCGTCGACGACCTGCGCGCCACGCTCACCCGACTCACAACCACCGGGGACGCCCGCGCCCAGGTGCTGCTGCTCGGCATGGCGCTCGCCGCGCTGGAGGGCCGCACCCCCAAGGACGCGTGGCGCCACGCCCACAGCGGGTACGCCCCCACCCCGGGTGCGGCCGAGTATCTGCGGTTCCTTGCCGGCCACGGCTACCCGCTGGCCCCAATCGAACAGGTCGTCACCGGTGAGCGCACCGCCGACGACGTCTACCGCGACACCGAGACCGGCGACTGACCGGGTTGCTGGCCCGCCGTCCGCGCGGCGGACCAGCAACCCCCTCATCCCATCACGAAATGCACTCACACGAGCGGATATCCGCGCACCGATGCACGAAATCTGGGGACTGCGAGCAAGTGTGGATATCCGCGCAACAGCGTTGCTACCCACCGGAAAGCGACCGTAGAATGAGACCAGACCGCAAAAAGCCACTGCGCGAATCGAATCCGCCGAAGGGTGCCGCCATGTATGAGCTGACCGTCGAGCGGATCGGCGCTTCCGACATCACCACGCACCCTACTCGCGAGCTCGCGCACACCCACTTGCTGCACCTCCTCGCCGCGACCGGCGAGGATGCTCGCGCCGTCGACGCCGGCTGGACCCGCACCCGTTACGAGATCCGTTCCCGCACCGGCGACGTCGCGGTCACCGGCCGGGCGGTCATCGCGCAGCTGTGCGGGTGCGGGCACGGCGACACCGACCACCACGGGCATGGCTGCCTCGGCACCGCGTCCGACGGCCGTGACTGCGCCTGCCCGAATTACGCCGCCGACGACGAACCCGCCGCGCTGTTCGGCGCAACAGACTTCACACCCACACCGGCGGTGAGCGCGTGACCGCCGAACCGGCGCCGTCGCGTCCGCTGGCGCTGGTGCCGCCCACCGAGAACGTCGTCGACTGGCGTGCCGAACAGGTGTTGCGCCGCTGGGATCCCGAGCACCAGCTGATCGGCGCGCTGATGCATCTGCCGTGCGCGGCGGCGGCCCCGATCCTCGAATTGGTGCCCGATGAGGCGGTCTGCCATCCGGAGAGCCGGTGGGCGCTCGAGGTGATCCGCGCCTTGGTCGCCGACGGTCGCGATCCGGATCCGGTGGTGGTGTTGCACACCGCCCGGCAGCAGCCGCCCACCGACGCCGCGCATCCCGAGGAGGCGGTGACGCCGGGGCGGCATCACCGGTTGGCGGTGCACCTGGCCGGCATCTACACGCAGGCGCTCGCGCCGGGCGCGACGCGGCAGTACGCCCGCGAGGTTCTCGACGATGCGTTCCGCCGCGCCGTCGCCTTCCACGGGGTGCGGATGCAGCAGCTCGCCGAAACCGGCGCCGGCCGCGACGATCTCACTGATTACCTCACTGCGATGCGCGCGGACCTGGCCGACCTGTGGCGCCGTGCCCGGGCTGCCGCCCTTCCCGCTGACCGCACCGCCTGACCGGGGAGGCCGCGCCCTTGGGGGGCGCGGTGACGGCGCCTGCGGCGCCGTGCGTCCGTAGCCCCTCACCTTTATTGCCGTCTGGGTGCCGCCGAGTGTGACCGATGGGGACCCCGTCGGGGTCAACCCACGCCGCTGTTCGCGCTCGCCCGTTCTCCGCTTCGCCTCGCTGGCGCTCGGCTGCGCTGCGCCCGTGCGGTTCCGGGCACATTCCGCCCCCTAACAACTCGCTGCCGCTCGCGGGGCGAAATTGCCCTCCGGCGCGGCGGCTCAAGGGGTTGACCCCGCCACCCCACCGGTCGAAAGCCAGGCACGCCACCCGGCGTAACTCCTCACCACTCGAACGGAGAACCACCATGTCGCACACCACCACCGCCCGCGGTACCGCCGGCCTCATCACCCACGCCACCGCGCTCATCCGCGGCGCCGCCGACGCCGACCTCAGCGTCTATCACGCCCGCACCGAGCACGCCCGCATCGCGGTGCTGTGGGGCGGGCTGCTGCTCAACATCTACAGCGCCGCCGCCGCGCAGGGCCTGTTCGAGGCGTTCGTCGCCGCCCGCCAGGCCGCGGTCCGCGTCCCGCGCGAACTCCCGGCCGTCGGCACGCCCGAATGCCGCTTCGCCCGCCCGATCGTGGCGATGGAGTGGACCTACCGCCCCACCTACGCGGTGGTGCCGCAGTCCGGGCGCACCCGCACCGGGAACCAGGTGATGCACTGGGTGGATCTGCACACCGGTCCGATCACCTGGCAGATCCGCGACCGGGTCGGGTTGGTCAGCGCCATCGAAACGCTGGCCCAGGTGCACCGCACCGCGGTCGGAATCTTCCTCGACGGGGCCGAGCACGCTCAGGACCCCGCCGCCGACGACTACCCGCACACGCGCCAGCACGCCTGACCCCCGACGGTGCCCGGCTGACCCCTCGGGGCGGCCGGGCACCAATCGGTGCACCCGTAGTGCATGGCGGCAAGGGACAATCACACCCATGGACATCGACTTCGGGTTGGCCTGGCAGTTCGTCGACCTCGACGGCCGGCCCCGCCAGCTGCGGTTCCGCACCGAGTCCACCGGCGACACCGGACAACTCGTCGCCGTCATCGCCGACCCGCACCGCCCGGACGCCGGCGACACCGTCACACTCACCCGGCCCGGCGTCGGCCTGGACACCGTCGAAGCCGCCCTCGACGGCTGGCAGCAGTGGGCCACGATCCTCGACGACCACGGGGCCCGCAGCCTCAGCCTCGCCGAGATCCGCCGCCGCCTCCACACCGCCGGCCTCGCCTGACGCCTCCCACGCGCGCCCGATCACACAATCACACGATCACCGGGTGATCCAGTGACAGCGTCACCGCGTTACTCACCTCGGCCGCGCCCTGGGGGGCGCGGTAACGGCACCTGCGGCGCCGTGCGTCCGTAGCCCCTCACCTTTATTGCCGTCTGGGTGCCGCCGAGTGTGACCGATGGGGACCCCGTCGGGGTCAACCCACGCCGCTGTTCGCGCTCGCCCGTTCTCCGCTTCGCCTCGCTGGCGCTCGGCTGCGCTGCGCCCGTGCGGTTCCGGGCACATTTCGCCCCCTAACAACTCGCTGCCGCTCGCGGGGCGAAATTGCCCTCCGGCGCGGCGGCTCAAGGGGTTGACCCCGCCACCCCACCGGTCGAAAGCCAGGCACGCCACCCGGCGTAACTCCTCACCACTCGAACGGAGAACAGCCATGACCACATCCGAACTGCGCTTCACCACCCCCACCGAGCTGCTCGCGGCGCTGCCACACCTGCTCGGGTTCGTCCCGACCAACGACTTCGTCGCGATCCTGCTCGGACCCGAGGACGACGAGAAGGGGCTGGCGGTCCGCGCAGCGATCCGCTGCCCGATCACCCTCACCCAGAGCCAGGCCGAAGCGTTCCCGCTGTCCTGCAACCTGTCCGCCGACCGGTTCAGCGCCGCGGTGCTCATCGCGATCTGCGAACCGCGGTTCGATGAGCACGCGTACTACACGCTCGACACGCTGCGGGAGGCGCTCGTGCTCAGCGGGATTCCCGTCACCGCTCGGTTCATGCTCGACAGTGTCACCCGCCACGGGAAGTGGTTGAACGTCGACACCCACCGCTACGGCGCGGTCAAGCCCTACACCGACTCCGCGGCCACCGCCCAAGGTGTCTACGACGGCCGGGTCATCGCCGCCTCCCGCGCCGACCTCGCCGCCGAATTCGAGGCCACCGCCTCCGCGGCCGAACTCGCCGACGCCGAAGAGCTCACCGAGGAGTTGGTCGCCGCGACCGCTACCGCGCTGCGGCGCGCGATCACCGAGCGCACCGCACCCGACGAGCAGCTCGCCGCGCGCACCGCCGCGGTCATCACCGCACACATCGGGCTGCGCGACGGATTCCTGCGCCTCGGCGCCGGTCACGAGCGCTCCGCGGGATGGGTGTGGACGCGCATCGCCGCCCAGCACCGCGGCCGCATCCGCGCCGAACTGCTCACCATGGCCGCACTGGCCTACTACTGCGGCGCCGACACCGTCCGCGCCGGACTCGCGCTGCAGCACGCCGAGACCGCCGCCGAAGACGACGACGCCGCACTGCCATCACTGGCCGAGCTGCTGAGTGTCGCCCTCCAGGAGCGGTTGCCGCCTAACGTGCTCAGCACCGTCATCCCCACCCGCGAGAAGGCGCCCATCCCGGGCACCACCTTCTAACACCGCACCGCCGGCCGGGTCACCACGCAGAGGTGGCCCGGCCGGCACCCCAGGTTCACCACCGGCCGGCCCCCGACCCCACCCACCCCCACACCTGCGCACCCACGGCTACCGCGAGAACGAGCACCTCGACCACGAGCACCGCCACCGCCGCCCAAACCTTCGCCACCACAACCCCCTTCACCACCGGGGCGGATCAGACGCCGCCGCGGCCACCCGAAACATTCACCCCGCCAACCTC
>NZ_LQIT01000018.1 GCF_001499965.1 Mycobacterium sp. GA-2829 | reverse complement strand
TGAATGTCGTGGAATCCGTCGTCACGGTCACGTCCGGGTGTTCGAGGTGGTCGACCCGCGCGGGCCGCCGTCGACGTAGCGCGGATCAGCGGGCGGCATGGAGATAGGGCCGAAGTCGGTGGCGATCGGCTTCATCGCCGCGAACCAGGTGCGGGCCGGTTCGGTTCCGCCGTAGAGGTTTCCGTCACTGCACTCCCGTAGCGGGCTCGAGCACAGACCCGACGGGGTCGGGGAATCGTCGAAGATGTAGTTCGCGGCGGCGTACTGATTGGTGAAGCCGAGGAATGCCGACGACCGGTGCGACTCGGTGGTGCCTGTCTTGCCCGACATCGGCAGATCCCATCCGGCCGAACCCGCCGCAGCCGTGGCGGTTCCGCCGGTGTGGTCCTTGCCCAACGCATTGGCCATCGTGTTGGCGAGCCCCTCGGGGACGGCCTGCTCGCAGGGCGCCGCCGCGAGGGCCACCTCGTTTCCGTGGCGGTCGAAGATCTTGTCGATCGGGCTGGGCGGGCACCACACTCCTCCCGAGGCCAAGGTCGCGGCCACGTTGGACAATTCGAGCGCGTTGAGTTCCAGCGGGCCGAGCGTGAACGATCCGAGGTTCTGCCGCTTGACCCAGTCGGCGATGCTCTCGTTGGTCTCGGGGTCGTACACGCGAGCGGTTCCCGGCTCGGCGTAGGACCGCAGCCCGAGCCGGACCGCCATGTCGATCGCGCGGGGCACGCCGATCTGGGAAATCAGTTTGGCGAACGCGGTGTTGGGTGATTTCGCAAGCGCGTCAGTCACGTTCATCTGGCCGGCGTACTGGGACGCGTTCTTCACACACCAGGTTTTCGACGGGCATCCGGGTTCGGTGCTGTCGCCCAGTCCGGTGGCCCGGAACGTCTGGGGCACATCGAGGGTGGCGTTGACGCCCATCCCCATGTCGAGCGCCGCGGCCGTGGTGAAGATCTTGAAAATCGAGCCGGCGCCGTCGCCGACGAGGGAGAACGGCTGCGGCTGCACCGTCTGGGCGGAGTTCGCGTCCAGCCCGTAGGTGCGGCTGTCGGCCATCGCGATGAGGCGGTGCGCGTCCTTGCCGGGCCTGATCACGCTCATCACGCTGGCGACGCCGTCGGTGGTGGGGTCGGCGAATCGGTCGACGGCATTCTTGACGCTGTCCTGGACTCTCGGGTCGAGGGTGGTGCGAATCAGGTAGCCGTTGCGGGCGACGTCCCTCGGGCTCAAACCCGCCCCGCCCAAATACTGCAGCGCGTATTCGCAGAAGAACGCGCGATCACCGGCGGCGATGCACCCCTGCGGTAGCGCCGCGGGTTGCGGCAGGATGCCCAGCGGCGCGGACTTGGCGGCGCGCAGTTCGTCGGCTTTCGCGGGTAGGTTCTCGATGATCGTGTTGAGCACCACGTTGCGGCGTTCCAACGCGGCATCGGGGTGGGTGTACGGGTCCAGAGAGCTGGGGGAGCGGACCATCCCGGCCAGCAGCGCGGCCTGCTGCCAGTTGAGGTCGCTGGCATCGATGCCGAAGTAGGTCTTCGCGGCGTCCTGAACACCGAACGCGCCGTTGCCGAAAGACACCAGATTCAAGTAACGGGCCAGGATCTCCGCCTTGGGGAGTGCGGCGTCCATGGCTACGGCCGCCCGGATCTCCCGGAGCTTGCGCGCCGGGCTGATCTCCACCGCGGCACGCCGGTCCGCATTGGTCTGCGCCTTTACCAGGAGGTTGAAGTTCTTGACGTACTGCTGCTCGAGTGTCGACCCGCCCCGGGTGGTCTCATCGCCCCGCAGATAACCCGCCAGCCCCGTCAGGGTGCCCTGCCAGTCGACGCCGTTGTGCTCGCTGAAGCGCTTGTCCTCGATCGAGATGATCGCCAATTTCATCGTGTCGGCAATCCGATTGCTGGGAACCGCCCAGCGGCGCTGCTCGTACAGCCAGGCGATGGGGTTCCCTGCCTGATCCACCATGGTGGAGACGATCGGCGCCGCGCCCTCGAGTAGTTCTGTGAATTCCTCTGTGGTCGAGTCGGATACGCGCGTGATCGCCGTCCCGGCGCCACCGACGAGCGGGAACATCAACGCCGCCGCGAGCAGCCCGGCGGCGAGGCAGCAGCCCGCCAGTCTGGCGAGCGCTGCCCGCTTTGCCCGGCGCTGGGCGCGCATAGCGTCAGCTTAGGACGGTTCACCGGACCTGACAGCGGATTGCAGCGGTTGATCGGTGTCGTTGAGACCGGCGCCCGTCGGTGCCACAATCGACGTATGGACTCGGGCCCGCTGGGCCGGGGACCGGCGGGACTCCGATGCCATGGCGCCGAGGCGGCGTCGGGCGAAGGGAGTCATCATGATCACCCTCTACGTGGTGGCCGGCGCTGTCGCGCTGACACTGCTCTGCCTCATGTCGAACATGCGCGTGATCCGACAGTTCGAACGCGGCGTGGTGTACCGGTTCGGGCAGGTGCAGTCGCGGGTGCGCGAGCCCGGGCTCACTCTCCTGGTCCCGGTCGCCGATCGTCTGCAGAAGGTGAACATGCAGATCATCACGATGCCGGTGCCCGCGCAGGATGGCATCACGCGCGACAACGTGACCGTGCGGGTGGATGCGGTCATCTATTTCAAGGTGGCCGATCCGGTGCGGGCGGCCGTCGACGTCCAGGACTACAAATCGGCCATCGGGCAGGTCGCGCAGACGTCGCTGCGGTCGATCATCGGCAAGAGCAACCTCGACGACCTGCTGTCCAACCGGGAGCACCTCAACCAGGGCCTGGAGCTGATGATCGACAGTCCGGCACTGGGCTGGGGAATTCACATCGACCGCGTCGAGATCAAGGACGTGGTGCTGCCCGACTCCATGAAGCGGTCGATCGCCCGCCAGGCCGAAGCCGAGCGGGAGCGACGAGCCAGGGTCATCACCGCCGACGGCGAACTGCAGGCCTCCCGCAAGCTGGCCGCCGCGGCGGGTGTGATGTCCGAGCAGCCCGCGGCACTGCAACTGCGGCTTCTGCAGACCGTCGTGGAGGTGGCGGCGGAGAAGAACTCGACCCTGGTACTGCCCTTCCCCGTCGAACTGCTTCGCTTCCTGGAACGGTCGACACCGCAAGCGCAGGGCGAGGGCGCCGCCGACGATGACGCGTCGCGCCCGGACACAGACATTCAGGCTGCGCTGACGGCGTCGCTTTCGGGCATGTCGTCTGCTCTGACGCAGTCTCAACGTGCGGCCAAACTGGCGACCTGACGCGCGGAAGACCGCAAGGCTGCGCGTACTCCAGCGACCCCACTCGGCGGCCCGGCACGGCTGATGCGGCGCTGAAGGCCTTCTTCGTTCCGGGTGTAACCGGCATAAATGACTGATGACTGAACCATTAAACCTAAGCTGTTAACAGCATGTCACAGATCACAATTTTTGGTCTATAGGTCTTGTTTTTAGTCCTTCTACTGCCATACGCTCCGTCCATCCGTAGGAAAGGTGGAACATCCATGGCGGTTGACACAGGTGCCGTGACCGGAGCCGAGAGCGGTTCGGGCCAGGGCCATTCGACGCTGAAGCGCGGAGCCATCGGGCTTGCCGGCGTCGTATTCATGGTCGTCGCGTTCTCCGCGCCGATCACCGCGATGACGGGCAACCTGCCGGTCGCCGTGGGTTATGGCAACGGGCTCGGCGCTCCGGGCGGATTCCTGATCGCCACGGTCGTGCTCACCATCTTCAGCGTCGGGTTCATCGCGCTGGCCAAGCACATCACCGCGGCGGGCGCCTTCTACACGTTCGTCTCCCGGGGTTGGTCCAAGATCCCGGGGCTGGCGGCCGGCGTGATGTCCATGGTCACCTACATGACGATGGAGGCCGGCCTGATCGGCATCTTCTCGGCGTTCACCGACCAGGCGCTGAACTCCCAGTTCGGCATCGACCTGCCCTGGGAGGTCTACGCGGTGATCTGCCTGGTGGTCATCGCGGTGCTGTCGCACTTCGACATCTCGGTGGCCGCCAAGGTGCTCGGTGTCGTGCTGGTCGCCGAGGTCGTCATGCTGGGCCTCAGCGCGGTTGCCTCGCTCATCAAGGCGCCGGACGGTCTGCACTTCGACGCACTAAGCCCGGTGTCGGCGCTATCCACCAACGGCGTGGCCGGCGGGGTGGTCGGTCTCGGTCTGCTGATGGCGTTCTGGTCCTGGGTCGGATTCGAGTCGACCGCGATCTACGGCGAGGAGTCCAAGGACCCCAAGCGCATCGTGCCCAAGGCCACCCTCATCGCCGTGATCGGCATCGGAGTCTTCTACACGTTCGTGTCCTGGGGCGTCATCGCCGGTAACGGCCCCGACGCCGCGGTCGCACTGGCGTCCAGCGACGATCCGTTCCAGCTGATCTACACCCCGGCCCGCGAATACCTCGGCCCCTGGGCGGTCACTATCTTCGAATGGCTGGTTCTCGGCGGATCCTTCGCCTGCGCGCTGGCCATTCACAACTCGGCCGCGCGCTACCTGTTCGCCTTCGGCCGCGACCGGCTGCTCTGGCACCGCCTCGGTGGAGCGCACCACCGGCACGCGTCCCCGTGGGTCGCGTCGCTGACCCAGAGTGGTGTTGCTGCAGCGCTTCTGGCGGTCTGTTCGCTGACCGGCAGCGATCCATATGCAGATCTTTTCGTGGTGGTGGCGATCCTGGCGACACTGCTGCTGCTGATCGTGCAGATCATGTCCTCGGTCTCCACCATCGTGTACTTCCACGTCAAGAAGCAGCATCCCGAGACGGCGCACTGGTGGAACACCCTGTTGGCTCCGGTCATCGGCGGTCTGGGCATGCTGCTCGTCATCTACCTGATGGCGTCCAATATCGATGCCGCCGCGGGTACCGCATCGGGCACCCTGTTCTTCAAGCTCATCCCGTGGATCATCGGCCTGTGCTGGTTCGGCTCCATGGCCGTCGCCCTGGTCCTGCGCAAGGTGGACCCCCGGCGTTATGCGCGCATCGGTAGCACGGTGTTCGACGACCGGCCCGCAGATCTGCTGCCGGCGGACCGGGTATGACCGACTGGTCAACCGTCAAGGTCGGTCCGGGCATCGCGGAAGGATCCCTGTCGGCGGGTGTGGCGGTCGCGATCAGCGGCCGCCGCCCCGAGACATTGGCCGTGGCCACCATCGCCACCATCGCCGCCAACGCCACCCTGCCGGGCAGCATCCTGACCGACGGGCTGGACGGTCACCGTGCGGACGCCGTGGCGAAGATGCGTGCCTGTATTCCGCAAGGCCGCTTGGGATCACCGGCTGAGGTCGCGGCGGCGGCGCAGTTCTCCGCCAGTGCGAAAGCGGCGTTCGTCACCGGTCAGCATCTGGTGATCGTCGGCGGCCAGACCCTTCCGGAACGTCCTGACGCGGCGTGATGGGACGGCCCGCTCAGCGCTTCAGCCACGCCTCGATGGTGTGCCGGGTGTCGTTGATGTGGGCCTCCATCCGCGCGGCGGCCAGTTCCGGCTCCCGGTTCTCGATCGCCTCGAGGATCGCCTCGTGGTAGTCGTTGGCGTTGGGTTCCAACCGCCCGAAAATCGCGCCGACCGGCAGCCACATCCGGCGGCGGGCATCGGCCACGGCGTCGAGCAGGCGGTCGTTCTGGGCCGCCTGGGCGATACCCATGTGAAACGCCGTGTCCAGGGTCTGGAAATCCGTGGTGTGTTGGGCCGACTGCTCTCTGAGGGCGGTCTCGAGCGCATCGTCCATCCCCGACAGCAGCTTGTGCAGCGCGGTGACGTCGACGGCGCGGCGCCGTTCGGCGGCCAGCCGCGTCGCGCCGGTCTCCACGATGGTGCGGTAGTCGAAGGCATCGCGGATCGCGCGCTTGTTCTGGCGCATCTCACGGCGCATGGCCGCCGCGTCGTAAACCGGTGCCTGGACGGTGAATCCGCCACCGCGGCCGCGCCGGACCGCGATCAGGCCCTCCCGCTCCAGGACCGCGACCGCGGTGCGCACGGTGGTCCGCGACACGTCGAGCATCTCGGAGAGTTCGCGCTCGGTGGGCAGTCGGTCCCCGGGACGGAACTGGCCCAGCTCCAACGCGCGCCGCATCTGGTCGACCACCAGCTCGTGCGCGGGGATCTGCCGGACCGGACTGAGTCCACCGGAATTGGCAGCCGCCATCGCGCCCTCCCTTCCTTGGCTCGAAGGGTAGCGCACCTGATCGTGAACCGCGGTATGCCCGGGCCATTGGACCATATGGGCCTCGACATGAACAAAGGCGAAGTGACATCTAAAGTCCTAAAGACTTGACCAATAGTTGTTTATGAAAGAGACTTGAGCCACAGTCAGGGCGACCGTGCCGGCGAAAGGGATATTGCGGTGGGAGACAAGGTCATTGTCACTGGAGGGGCCGGCGTGATCGGTCAGGCGATCTGTCGTCGGCTGCTGCAAAGTGGCTACGTGCCGATCGCAGCGGACCTCAAGTCCGCGATCGACGCACTCGACATCGCTGCGGCCGGGCTCGAGGGCACGATCGCCGTCGAACTGGACGTCACCGACGGGGAGAACGTTCGCTCGGTCGTGCCGTCGCTGGTGGACGAGGGGGAGACGCTCTTCGGCGTGGTCAATTGTGCGGGCATCCTGCGCGACTCGTTCCTCGGCGAGCTCGACGAATCGAAGCTGGAGCTGATGTTCCAGGTCAACATCGCGGGCATGGCCCGGGTCACCGACGCGGCCGCACCGTTGCTGGCCGAGGGCAGCGCCATCGTCAATGTCGGCAGCCTCACCGGGCATTTCGGCCGGTTCCGCGGCGCATCGGTCTACGGCGCCACCAAGGCCGGCATCGCCGCCTACACCCGCTACGTCGCCGAGGAACTCGCCCCCCGCGGAATCCGGGTGAACAACGTGGCCCCCGGTGTCATCCGGGCGCCGATGAGCCCGTCGATGGCACGGGTATCCGGCGGCGAGGAGATCAGCGCGAGCTATGCGATGCTCAAGCGCATCGGTGAACCCGAAGAGGTCGCCGAGGCCGTCGAGTTCTTGCTCTCCCCTCGCGCCTCGTTCATCACCGCGCAGACCCTGCTCGTCGACGGCGGCGTGGTGGCCTGGTGAGCGCCGGCGTCGAACTGGCGGACAGCCAGGAACTGATCGTCGACGAGGCCAACGCCGAAGCGTTCGCCCGACTCGACGGGGCCGATCCGTGCGTCGTCGACGTGCGCCCGGCCCGCGACGTGCTGCCCGGCTACCGGGACAACCTGGTGCTGACCTCCGGCGCTCCGATGGCCTGGTCTGACTACACCGGCGGCCAGCGGGAAGCGCTGATCGGCGGAGCCCTGTTCGAGGGGCTGGCTCGCGACCGCGAGGACGCCATCGACGGCTTCGCGACCGGTCGCATCGAGATCGGCGCGTGCCACGACTACTCCGCCGTGGGCTCGCTGGCCGGCATCTACACCGCGTCGATGCCGGTGTTCGTGGTGGAGAACCGGGCGCACGGCAACGTGGGCTTCTGCAACTTCTACGAGGGCAAGGAGCCCCGCCGGCTCAACTACGGCTGCTACGACGAAGGCGTGCACGAGCGGTTGCTGCACGTGAACTCGGTGCTGGCCCCGGTGGTCGGGGAGGCGCTGCGGCGCCGCGGCGGCGTTGCGCTGAAGCCGCTGATCGCCCGCGCGCTGCGGATGGGCGACGAGGTGCACAGCCGCAACGCGGCGGCATCGATCCTGTTCAACCGGGAAATTCTGCCCGCCGTGCTCGACATGGTGGACGATAAGGTGCCCGGAGTCCGCGAAACGATGTTGCACCTTGCCGAGAACGACTACTTCTTCCTGCGCCTCTCGATGGCGGCCGCCAAGGCGTCGGCTGACGCCATGGTGGTGCCCGGTTCGACCCTGGTCTCGGCGATGGCGTTCTCCTGCCGCGGTTTCGCGATCAAACTGGCCGGACTCGGCGACACCTGGTTCGAGGGCCCGCCGCCGATCCACGAGGGCAAGCTGTTCGCCGGGCACACCGAGGACGAGATCACCTGGATGGGCGGCGAGTCGCCGATCACCGAGACCATCGGGCTCGGCGGCTTCGCCCAGGCGTGCGCGCTGTCGCTGCAGGAGTATCAGGGCGGCTCGCCCGAGGTGATGATCGAGCGCAACCGCGAGATGTATGCGATCACCTACGGCGAGAACAGCACCTACCGGATACCGCAGTTCAGCTTCCGCGGTACGCCTACCGGAATCGACGCCCGCAAGGTGCTCGAGACCGGGGTGCTGCCCGTGATGGACGTCGGGCTGGCCGGACGTGACGGCGGCCAGATCGGCGCCGGTGTCATCCGCGCGCCACGGGAGTGCTTCGCCGACGCGCTCGCCGAGTTCGACCGGAGGTACCCGCGCCGATGACCGCTGCCCACCCGCCGTCGCTGCCGCTGACCTTCAGCGGCGGGCAGGCCGTCGTGACCGGAGCCGCCGCGGGCATCGGCGCCGCCATCGCCGGCGTCCTGATGGCGGCGGGTGTGCCGACGGTCCGGCTGGACATCCGGCTTCCGGAGCCCGACCCCCGCTACAGCGCCGACGTCCAGCGCTGCGTGGCCGCCGATGTGGGCGACCCCGACCTGGCCGGCACGCTGGCCGGCAGCGGGATCGAGCTGAACACGGTCGGCTACCTGGTCAACTGCGCCGGCATCATCGAGAACACCGGCTTCGGCAACGTCACCCAGCAGGCGTGGCTGCGCTGCCTGCAGGTCAACCTGGTGGGCGCCTACAACGTGCTCGACGCGCTCACCCCGGCGCTGCGCCGCTCGCCCAGCGCCGCCGTGGTGAACATCAGCTCAATCGAGGGGTTCCGCGTCATCGCGCTGTCCGACCCCGACCCGACGCCGCAGTACGCGGCGTCCAAAGCCGGTCTGCACATGCTCACCCAGAGTGCGGCCCGCGCCCTGGCCGCCGACGGTATCCGCGTCAACAGCGTGTCGCCGGGCTTCACCGCCACCGCGATGGCCGCCGCGCACGGCAGTACCGACCAGCTGCCGCCCGCACTGGCACCGCGCGTACCCGCGGGCAGGTTCGCCGATCCCACCGATATCGCGCACGCGGTGGCGTTCCTGCTCAGCGACCAGGCGGCCTACATCACCGGGACCGACCTGCGCGTCGACGGAGGGTTTCAGCTGACATGACACCGGTTGTCGTCGCGCACGATTCGTCGCTGGGCAGGCAGGCCCGCGTCGGATCCTGGGAGGAGTTGGCGAAGGGCACCTTCGCCACCGCCGCAGAGCACCTGGCCCGCGGCGAACATGAGGCGGCGGCGCAGCTGGTCGA
The DNA here is from genome assembly GCF_001499965.1 of Mycobacterium sp. GA-2829. Lineage (GTDB taxonomy): Bacteria > Actinomycetota > Actinomycetes > Mycobacteriales > Mycobacteriaceae > Mycobacterium. The sequence goes on along the minus strand of NZ_LQIT01000018.1, from coordinate 84,485 downwards.
GATCGCCGTCGACGAGGCCGACGAGCTGCGTGACATCTACGGCCGCTGGCCGCTGGCCACGGCGGACTGGATCCGCGGCCACGGCGTGGACGCCGACGAACTCGACCGCGCCATCGACCGGTTGACCGGCCTGATCGGGGAGCGGGCGATGACCGGCGTCGGAGCCGAATGGCCGCAGTTCACCGACGCTGTCGCGGTCGCCGCCGAGGCCTGCCGCACCGGCGCCGACGACGCCGCGGCGGCCGTCGAGAGGGCGCGGGTGATCTGGCAGGGCATCCACGACCGTGCGGTCGACCGGGTGTCCGGGCTGGTCGACATAGCGGTCCGGCTGGTCGGCGAGCATGCACTCGGCGAACTCTGGGATTTCCTGATGGGTGACTGGTACGACATACACGCCCGCCGTTACGCGCTGGACAACCAGCCGTGGTCTGCCTCGGCCAACCAGCTGATGGTCGCGATCGTCGACGGCTTCCATGCACACCTGACCGGCACTGGACGCCAGGGCGACATCGAACTGATCGAGGAGCCGAACCGGATCGGCTTCCGTTTCGCCCCTTGCGGTTCCGGCGGACGATCACTGGACGCACGGATCACCGACGGTGCGCCGCGGGCGGCCGGGCCGTTCAACTTCGCGGTCACCACCGAACCACACGACTGGGCGTGGAACACCGTAGGCATCTGCTCGTACTGCGTGCACTGCTGCCAACTCAACGAGGTCATGCCGATCGACCGGCTGGGCTACCCCACCCGGGTGATCGACGCCCCGGTCTGGAACCCCGAGCGCCCGGTCAGCACCTGCACCTGGTGGGTGTATCGCAATCCGGCGGACGTCCCCGACGAGGTGTACCGCAGGGTGGGACGCCGGCGCAATCCGGACAGGAGTGAGCAGCATGGCTGAACCGGTCACGATGACCCAGGTCGAGGTCGCCGACTACGACCTCGGTCTGCGGGGCAAGATGATGCGCGCCGGAAAGTCACACAAACCCGGTCTGGCGTTCTGCACGATCGTCTACGGACTGTCGCTGGTCGACGAAGTCACCGACACCCCGTTCAGCAACGTCAGCAACGGCTATCCCGACGCCGCGCTGGCCGTCGACGAATCCACCGCATCGGCCTGCCGTGGCGGCCGGGGGTGGACGCGGTCATCGCCGAGCTCACCGACGCCGACGGCACCCCGCTGGATCTGTCACCGCGGGTTGCTGTGCAGTCGCTCGCGGCGAAGTACGACGAGCTGAACCTTCAGCCGGTACTGGGTTTCGAGTATGAGCTGTGGTTGTTCCAGAACGGACCGCAGGGGCGAATCCCGTTGGGGCGCACCGAGAACGCCTACAGCCTCACCCGCGGTGCCGAGATCCATGACCTGACAATGGAATTCGTGTCCAGGATGGACCAGGTCGGCATCGAGGTCGAGATGGTGCACGGTGAACTCGGCCCGGGCTTCTTCGAGTTCACCCTGGCGCCCCGACCTGCGCTGCAGGCCGCCGACGCCGCAGTGCGGGCCCGTCAGTACCTGCGCGACCTGTGCGCCGAACGCGGCCTGCACGCGAGTTTCATGGCCAAGCCCTACGCCGACAAGTCCGGAGCCGGCGGTCACGTGCACTCCAGCCTCACCCGCGACGGAGTGAACATTTTCGCCGAGCCGGGCCGCAAGCTCAGCGAGACCGGTGAGCACTACCTGGCCGGCCTGGTGAGCACCATGCCCGACGTCACGCTGCTGCTCAATCCGTACATCAACTCCTACAAGCGCATCGATCCGGAGATGTTCACCCCCTGCGCGGCCACCTGGGGCGACGACGACCGCTCGACGGCGTGCCGGTTGATCCTCGGCGACCCGCGGTCCTCCCGGGTGGAGCACCGCAGGCCGGGTGCGGACGCCAACCCCTACCTGGTGGCCGCCGCGCTGTTGGCCGGAGGGCTGCGCGGGCTTTCGGAGCGCGCCACGCTGCCCGTCGCCGGCACGGAGCCCGCCGCGCTGCCCGGCGACCTGAAGGGTGCGCTGGCGCACTTCGAGAGTGCGCTATGGCTGACCGACCTGCTTGGCAAGAACTTCTGCGCCTCCTTCGCCGCCACCCGACGGGCGGAACTGGCGCGCTACGAGACCTGGTTGAAGACGACCATCACGGAGTGGGAAACCGCACGGCATCTGGAGCAGCAATGAGTAACGACAGCGCTCGACTCGAACTCAGCGAATTCGACGATCTCGCCCGCCGCGGCGAGATCGACACCGTCATCTGCGCGGCGCCGGACCCGTACGGCCGGCTGGTCGGCAAGAGGCTCACCGTGTCGGCCTTCCGGTCGCTGGGTCTGCGCGGAGCGGGCATCAACGCGAGCAGCTTCGTTTTCGCCGTCGACCTGGAGATGAACCCGCTCGACCTCCCGGTGTCCAGTGCCGCCAACGGCTGGGCTGACATCAGGCTGGTTCCGGATCTGCCGACCATGCGCCGGGTGCCGTGGGAACCCAATGTGGCCCTGGTGATCTGCGATGCCTACCAGGCCGACCGTGACGAGCTGCTGCCGGTCGCGCCACGCACCATCCTTCGCCGTCAGATCGAACGTGCCCAGCAGCACGGGCTGCGCTTCCAGTTCGCCTCGGAGCTGGAGTTCTTCCTGGCCGCCACCCCGCCGCGGGAGGCCTGGGAGCGCGGATACCGGGACCTGAGGATGATGTCCGATTACCGCTCGGACTACCAGATGATCCAGTCCGGCCGCGACGACTGGTTCATCTCCCGCATCCGCAACCAGATGCCCGCATTCGGGGTGTCCGTCGAGTCCTCCAAACCGGAGTGGGGCCTCGGCCAGCAGGAGGTCACCCTGGACTACTGCGACACCATGGAGATGGCCGACCGGCACGTGCTGTTCAAGTACGGCATCAAGCAGCTGGCCACCCAGGCGGACCTGACGGTCACCTTCATGGCCAAACCCAAGATCGACGAGGTGGGATCGTCCTGCCACCTGCACGTCAGCATGTGGTCAGACGACAGAAGCCTGTGCTGGTCCGACGAGCCCGACGGTCCGATGTCGGCGCAGTTCGGGTCGTTCGTGGCCGGACAGCTGCATCACGCCGCCGACATGACGTTGATGTTCGCGCCGACAATCAACTCCTACAAGCGGTTCCAACCGGACCAGTTCGCCGGGACGGCGATCGCGCTGGGCAACGACAACCGGTCGTGCGCCTTCCGGCTGGTCGGCCACGGCCCGTCCTACCGGGTCGAGAACCGGATCCCCGGCGCCGACGTCAACCCGTACTATGCCTACTCGGCCACGATCGCGGCCGGGCTGGACGGAATCGAGCGCCAGCTGCCGCGTCCGGACATCGTGGGCGGCAACGCGTGGACTCAGGACGGGGTGGGGCTCGTCCCGACCTCGCTGCACCGCGCACTGGATCTGTTCGCCGAGAACAAGATGGTGCGCACCGCATTCGGCGACGAGGTGTTCGAGCACCTGCTCGCGTCCAGCCAGGCCGAACTCGTGTCCTACGACTCGCACACCGTCACCGATTGGGAGACCCGCCGCTACTACGAGCGCGTCTGATTCCGATACCGCCACCTGCTGATCACGAACAAGGAAGTGCTGCATGCCCATTGATCCGATCGCCCAGAAGATGCTCGACGACACCAAGGCGTCCGGCCGCCCGAACGCCCACCTGCTTCCGGTGCCGGTGGCCCGAGAGAACTTCGAGAACACCTTCGGAGCGCTGGCCAAGCCGGACATCCACCGGGTCGTCGACGTCGACATCCCCACCCGTGACGGCGTCGGCGTCCCCGGCCGGCTGTACCTGCCGGCCGAGCAGAGTGCGCCACTGCCGCTGGTCGTCTACTACCACGGCGGCGGCTGGCTACTGGGCAGCATCGACTCCCACGACGTCGCAACCCGGTTGCTGGCCAACGCCTCCGGCGCTGCAGTGCTGTCGGTGGGCTACCGGCGCGGCCCGGAATCACGGTTCCCGACCGCCGTCAACGACGCCGTGGACGCGCTGAATTGGGCGGTGTCGGCGGAATCCGGGTTGGGCGTGGACAGCACGCGGGTCGCCGTCGCGGGGGACAGTGCGGGCGGCAACCTCGCCGCCGCGGTGGCGCTGTACGTGCGGGACTCGATTCGTCGAGGGGATGGCGGCCCTCCGCTGCGTCACCAGCTGCTCGTCTACCCGGTGACCACCACGGACCTCGCCCGTGGCATGGACCCGGCCTACGACGGGGTCATGCTGGAACGCGACGAACTGCAGTGGCACAAGGACAACTACCTGGCCGACCCGTCGGACGCGACCGACCCGCTGGTCAACGTGCTGGACGCCGATCTGGCCGGGCTGCCCGAGGCCACGGTGATCCTTGCCGAATGCGATCCCATCCGTCCCCAGGGGGAACTCTTCGCGAAGGCCCTCGCCGGCGCCGGTGTCGCCGTCGAGACCCACGAAACCCCGGGGATGGTGCACGGGTTCTTCGGCCTCGACGAGGTCTTCCCGACCGCAGGCGGCGCGATGTCCTTCGCCGGTCAGCGGTTGGCCGAGGCGCTCGCCGCGGGCGCCGACCGGTGACCCTGACCGCGCTGGTCACCGGCGCGGGCGGCGGCATCGGGCTGGCCACCGTCATCCGGCTGGCCGCCGACGGGGTGGATGTCATCGCCACCGACGTGAAGCCGCAGTCCCCGGAACTGCCTGCCGGCGTGCGCTATGTACCCTTCGACCTGCTCGAGGGTGACCCCGGGGTTCTGCTGGGTTACCTCGACGGCAGATCGCTGGACTACCTGGTCAATGCTGCGGGCCTGGCCCTGTTCGACCGGGACGGCTCGGTCCTCGACGCGGATGAGTCCGTCTGGACCGCGACGCTCGGGGTGAACCTGCATGCACTGCGGCGCCTGACGGTCGCCGCAGTGCCGCTGCTGCGCCAGGGTCGCGGCCGCAGCATCGTCAACGTGGCCAGCACCGCGGGGCTGCGGGGGATGGACTCCCCGCTGGACGCTTATCAGGTCAGCAAGGCGGCCGTGGTGTCCCTGTCGCAGAGCCTGGCCCTGCAGCTGGGTCCCGAGGGCATCCGCTGCAACACCGTGTGTCCGGGCGCCATCCTGACCCCGATGATCGAGCCGCTCTATCAGGAGAGGCCCGAGCGGCGTACCAACATGGAGCAGCGCACCCCGTTGCGCCGGCTGGGCCTGCCCGAAGACATCGCGAACGCGATCGCCTTCCTGTTGTCCGAGCAGGCATCGTTCATCACCGCAACGGATTTGGTGATCGACGGAGGCTGGACCGCCCAGATCAGATAAGCGCAGGCGCGCAGTTCGGGCAACTATTGACAACCTCATTAATGGTCTAAATAATGAGCCTATAGACATTTGATTGTCTGGCTCGGGTCACCGGCACCGGCCGATTCACTCACGAGGAGAACACCGATGAACGCATCCGTCCGCATTCCGCCCCGCGTGGCGATCATCGGTGCCGGCTTCAGCGGCATCGCGGCCGCGGTCGCGCTGTTGCGCAGGGGCATCGACGACTTCGTCATCTTCGAACAGGCGCCCGGACTGGGTGGAACCTGGTGGCATAACCGGTATCCCGGTGCCGAGGTCGACCTCGAATCGCACATCTACTCGTTCTCGTTCGAACGGCACGACTGGACCCGCACCCATGCCGACTGGAGGGAACTGCGAGGATATCTGGAGGGCGTCGCGCAGAAGTGGGACCTGCCGCGACGGATCCGGTTCAACGAGACTGTGCAGGATGTTTCGTGGTCGGACACCGACCACACTTACAAGTTGGTCACGTCCTCGGGCGAAGACCACGGCACGTTCACAGCCGTCATCAGCGCGGTCGGCTTCCTGAACATCCCGGTGGTGCCGCCATTCGCCCGCGGTGAGCACGACTTCCAGGGCGCGATGTGCCACACCTCGCGGTGGATCGACGGCCTCGACATGACCGGCAAGAAGGTCGGTGTGGTGGGCACCGGGTCGTCGGCGGTGCAGATCGTCACCGAGGCCGAGAAGGTCGCCTCCGAGGTGAAGATCTTTCAGCTGGAGCCCAACTGGATCTTGCCCAAGAACAGCCGCGACTTCACGCCGACCGAACGGCGTCTGAACCGCAACCCGCTGGTCTACTGGTGGCGGCGCTACAAGCTCTACTACGAATACGACGTCCGCCAGCTGACGTCCGGGCATGCCCGGGCCAACGGCAAGTCCAACCGGAAACGCGGGGAGCTGTCACGGGCCTTCCTGCGCCGGGAGCTCGGCGATCGTCCCGACCTGATGGAGCTTGCGACACCGGATTTCGCGTTCGAAGCTCGGCGTACGGTGCTCAGTGACACCTACTACGCGGCGCTGCGCAACCCGAAGGTCACCCTGGTGCCGCACGGCGTGAAGGGGTTGACCAAGACGGGTGCCATCGACGCCAACGGCGACGAACACGAACTCGACATCATCGTGATGGCCACCGGTTTCGATGCCGCGAACTACCTCGGCAACTTCGAGGTGCACGGGCAGCGCGGCGCCGAGCTGCACAGCGCGTGGGCCGGCGAGCCCGAGGCTTTCCTCGGCATGATGGTGCCTGGCTTCCCCAACTTCTTCATCATGTACGGGCCCAACACCAACTCGTCCCCCCTGGTGTCCTTCTACCAGGCACAGGCGAGCTTCGCGGCCGGCCTCATCTCGCGGGCAGCCAAGGAGGGCAAGACCGTCATCGACGTTCGCCGGTCGGCATTCGTCATCTACAACGATCTGATCCAGGCGCAGCTGGCCAAGACGGTGTGGGCCACCACGCGCAACTACTTCCAGTCCGGAACCGGAAAGATCGTGTCGCAGTGGCCGTTCGGCGCGACGCCGTACATCCTCGGTACCAAGGTGCTGCGCCGGATCGCGGTTCGGCTGTCCTGAATTCCGCCGGCAGATCGGAACCGGGCCGCCGCGACGCGGTGCCCGTACACCGCGCTGCGCGGACCACACGTAGTAGTTAGGAGCATGACCGTGGCGCCCAAGCCCGTCATCGCCGTCACCCTCGCCGGCCGGGAACTGCCTGCAATGGTGCACTGGCGCTCGATGTTCGAGGGATTGCTCGAATGTGGAGCCATCCCGGTGGCGATCGAGTGCGGGGTGACCACCGTCGACGTCGCGAAGCTGCTAGACCGGGTGGACGGGCTGTTGATCAGCGGAGGTGCCGATGTGGATCCCCGCAGATATGGCGGGGATTCGCAAGACCCGGCACTGTACGGAGTCAACCCGGTTCGGGATGCCAACGAGGTCGCCGCGTTCGAGGTGGCCTGGACGCGGCGATTGCCCACGCTGGCGATCTGCCGGGGCCTGCAGCTGATCAGCGTGACCCGGGGCGGCACGCTGTACACCGACCTACCCCGGGATTTCGGCACCGAACTCACCCACCGCCTCGGTGAGGAGTCGCTGTTGCAGACGGCCCATCAGGTCGAGGTCGACGCCGACAGTCGCATCGCCGAGTGGATGCAGACCTCGGGGGCGATCTGGGTGAACAGCCAGCACCACCAGGGCATTCGAACCCTCGCCGACGGTTTCGTGGTGACCGCGCGGGCCGGCGACGGACTGATCGAAGGCTACGAGTCACTCACCCATCCCGTCACGGCCGTCCAATGGCATCCCGAGATCGGCTGGAGTACCGACGAGGTGGCACGGCGACTGCTGGGCGGATTCGTGTCTTCCTGCGTGGCGCCGGTACCCGCCTACTGAACCGGGTCCGCCCGGCAGCTGAGTTGATCGATGCGGTCTTTCCCGCGAGCGCGCTGTCGAACCCCCGTCGCCAAGGCGCTGACCGAGGCCCACGGCGGCTCCATCAGTGTGGCCAGCCGCGGCCCGGCACGGGCACCCCCTTCACGGTGGGCGGTGCCCAAGAACTCGCCGGCTACCACTTGATCCCGACAACGTCACCGAAATGCTGATCGGAGCGGGCTTCACGATCGAGGCCACGCTCACGCGACGACCGGTCAACGACGCCGAATATCCCAGCCGTCGCTGTTATCTCATTGCCCAGCGAGCCGATACGGAATTATCCGGCCGCACAGCTCTGCGGGTTACGCCACGCGCGTGGCAGCGCCACCATCACACCGATCGCGCCGAGGACCACCGGCACCGCCAGAGCCGCCCGGTACGAGTCCAGTTCTCCGGCACCGGCGGTCGTCGCCGCGACGTGAACCGCTGTGGTCGCGGCCAACCCCATCGCGGCGCCGAACTGGAAGGTCGTGTACAACAGGCCGCTGGTCATGCCCTGCGCGGACTCCTCGACACCGTCGGTGGCGGCGATCGTCAGCGGCCCGTAGGCCAGCGTGAAGGCGATGCCCAACGCCAGCAGGCTCGGCAACATGCTCAGATACGCCCAGTCCCGCTCCACCCCCGTGAACAGCAGGAACGACAACGCCGCGAAGACCATGCCGACCGCGATGACGCGCCACAGACCGAAGCGGCGCACCAGGACCGGGGTGAGGGTGGGTGCCAGGATCGCGTCGATCGCGACGACCAGCAGCGCCACCGCGGTGGTCAGCGCCGACCAGCCCCGCAACTCCTGCAGGTAGAGCACGACGATGAACTGAAAACCCATGAATCCTGCCGCCAGGCAGCCGGCGCCGAGGTAGGCGTTGACCTGCGGGCCCGGCCGCAACAACGCCAGCGGCACCAACGGTTCGGCAGCGGTGCGCTGCCGAACGACGAACCCCACGAACAGCGCTAGCGCGACGACGCCGAGCGACACCGATCCGAAAACCGTTCCGTGAGAGGAATTCTCGATGGCCGTCACGGTCAGGACCACCGCCCCGGTGATCAGGACGGCGCCCGGCAGGTCGAGGGACCGCCGAGCGGTCACGTCGTCGCGCGGGATCAACGGGACCGACAGCAGCAGCACCGCGAGGGCGAGTGCGACCGGTGCGAAGAACACCCACCGCCACCCGAAGGTGGTCAGCAGGCCTCCCGCGACGAGACCGAGCGAGAAACCAGCCGCACCGAGACCGGCGTAGATCAGTACGGCCCGATCTCTTTGCGGCCCCTCCGGGAAACTCGTGGTGATGATCGCGAGCCCGGCCGGCATCAAGAATGCCGCGGCGATACCGGTGATCACGCGCACCGCGATCACTGTCGCGCCATTGGGCGCGATACCGCCCAGCGCCGACACCCCGATGAAGATGACCAGCGCGATCAGGAACACCCGCCGCCGCCCGTAGACATCGGCGGTGCGTCCGCCGAGCAGCATGAATCCGCCGTATCCGATGACGTATCCGCTGACGATCCACTGCAATTCGACGGTCGGAAGGTCGAGCGCCTGCCGGATGGTGGGCAGCGCGATGTTGAACATCGCGATGTCGATGCCCTCCAGAAACGCGGCTCCGCACAGCGCCGCGAGCAGCAACGCCGCGCGAAAACCGGTTGTGCTGACATCGACCGTGCTCATATCCACCTTCAGTTCCTATTGGTAACTGACCACATCATCAGGCACCATGGAGCGATGGCGGAAGAAGGCACTTTGAAGTCAGTCGGTACCCCGCAGGTAACCGACTGCTGCCCGGACGCCTTCCAATGGGACCGGCGGGAGGACTGCGAGGTCCGGCAGATCCTCGACCGCATCGCCGACAAGTGGTCCCTGCTCGTCATCGCACTGCTCGACGACGGCGCGATGCGCTTCACCGAGCTCAAGCGCATGATCGACGGCGTCAGCCAGCGGATGCTGACCGTCACGCTGCGCCAGCTGGAACGCGACGGCCTGGTACGCCGGACCGTCCACCCGGTCGTCCCGCCTCGCGTCGACTACGAACTGACCGATCTGGGCCGCACCCTGCACGAGACCGTGCAGCCGCTGGTCCGCTGGACCGAAGAGCATCAGCGCGACATCGCCGCAGCGCGGCAGCGATTCGACGACGCGAACTGACCACCCCGAGCGCTCTGTCGAACCGGACAAAGACTGAGCCCATTTCCCATACGATCGGCCAAGAAGTGTCGATGGCCGTCCTGCTTTCATGATCGGAACGACGAGCCCATCGCAGGAACCTTCGACGGAACGAGAAATTCATGTCCGACACCGTTTTTCAGATGGTGGCGATTGGGCTGTACTTCGCCCTGATGCTCGCGATCGGCTTCTACGCCTTCCGCCGGACCAGTGACCTCGACGATTACATGCTCGGCGGCCGCAAGCTGACCCCGACCGTCGCGGCGCTGTCCGCGGGCGCATCGGACATGTCCGGTTGGCTGCTCCTCGGCGTCCCCGGGGCCATCTACGCGTCTGGCCTGATCGAGTCGTGGATCGTGATCGGCCTGGTGATCGGAGCCTGGCTCAACTGGAAGTTCGTCGCACCGCGGCTGCGGTCCTACACCGAGATCGCCAACAACTCGATCACCGTGCCGAGCTTCTTCGAGAACCGGTTGCGCGACAAGTCCCATGTCCTGCGGATCGCGGCGGGCACGATCATCCTGGTGTTCTTCACGTTCTACGTGTCGTCCGGGATGGTCGCCGGTGGCGTGTTCTTCGAGACGTCATTCGGCTCGTCGTACCTGACAGGGATGCTGCTCATTGCCGGAGTCACCCTGTGCTACACGCTGTTCGGCGGTTTCCTCGGCGCATCGCTCACCGACGTCGCGCAGGCGTTGCTGATGTTCGCCGCGCTCGTCACGATCCCGGTCGTCACGATCATCGCCACCGGCGGGCCGGGGGAGATGGTCAACCTGGTCCACGCCGCCGACGCCGCCAGCACCGATGGCGAAATGCACCGCACCTCACTGTTTTTCGGCGGGAGTTTCCTCGCCATCGTGTCGGCCGCGGCCTGGGGACTCGGCTACTTCGGCCAACCGCACATCATCGTCCGGTTCATGGCGATGCGGTCCTCGGCCGACGCCAAGGCCGGTCGGCGCATCGGCATCAGCTGGATGATCCTGACCTCCCTCGGGGCGATCACCACCGGTTTCGCGGGGCTGGCCTACTTCCACCGCGAAGGGGTGACGCTGGACAATCCCGAAACCGTGTTCCTGCGCCTGGCGCAGGTGATGTTCCACCCCTTCGTCGCAGGCATCGTGCTCGCCGCAGTGCTCGCGGCCATCATGTCGACGATCTCGTCGCAGCTCATCGTGTGCTCGTCGGCGCTCGTCGAGGACATCTACCGCGCGTTCGGCAAAGAGGCCAGCCCGAAGCGGCTGGTCACCTACGGCCGACTCGGGGTGCTGACGGTCGCGGTGGTGGCGGTTCTGCTGGCGCTCAACCCGGATGGGACGATTCTCGACCTGGTCGGCTTCGCGTGGGCCGGCTTCGGCGCCGCGTTCGGGCCGCTCATCATTCTGTCGCTGTTCTGGCGCAAACTCACCTCGCCCGGCGCGATTGCCGGCATGATCGCCGGGGCCGTGGTGGTCGGCATCTGGGGGCAGACCGAGGCGCTATCGAGCGCGATGTACGAAATCGTCCCCGGCTTCATCGCGTGCCTGGTCGCCGCTGTCGTCGTATCGCTCATGACGGCGCGCGACGACGATGAGATCCAGCGCGAGTTCTCGGAGATGGCCGAGAAGGCGCACGAACCCGCGGCGTCTCAGCCCTCGGGGTAGAAGAGGAACAACACTCACCCGTCTTCCGGCTGCGAGAAGGCCCTTTCGCGCGTATACAAGCGCGTCAAATCCTCTGCAGAGCAACGGTATCGGTGTGTGCTCTGGATTCGGGCATCATGGCGGGCATGGAACATCTCATCGACGTTGATGACGGTGTGACGCTGTGGGCGCAGGACAGCGGGAATCCCGACGGCACGGCACTGCTGCTGATCATGGGGGCCAACGCCTCCGGGCTGACCTGGCCGGATGAGCTGGTCGAGATGCTCGGGCGCCGCCACCGGGTGATCCGGTACGACCACCGCGACACTGGTCGTTCCAGCTGGGACTTCGACCGGGTGCCGTACTCCATCGCCGATCTGGCCGACGACGCGGTCGCAATCCTGGATGCGCTCGGGATAGCGCAGGCCCATGTGGTCGGGATGTCGATGGGCGGCACCCTGGTGCAGTTGCTGTTGCTCGACCACCCGGACCGCCTGCTGTCGGCGACCGTGATGTGCACCTCGGCGCTCGGCGCCGGGCTGGCGGCCGCTGCGGGGGCCTCGTCGGAGTTGCCCGGCCCCGATCCGGCTCTGCTCGACTTCTGGTCGCAGATGGACGCCGCCCGAGACGCTGCCGACGAACTCAACTGGCGGGTGGAGCACTGGCGCATGCTCAACGGGCGCGTGCTCCCGTTCGACGATGCGGAGTTCCGCCGGCTCGAGCAGCGGATCATCGAACATTCGGGCCGACATGAGAACCCGGCGGCGCATGCGCGAGCCGATCAGGGCGGCCTGAACCGCGGCGGTGAGCTCGCCGCGGTCATCGTGCCCACGCTGGTCATCGAGGCGCCGGAGGATCCGATCAACCCGCCGCCGCACGGCGCCCATCTGGCCGCGGTCATCGGCGGCGCGCAGATGGTGACCGTTCCCGGCATGGGGCATGCGCTGCCGCGTCCGGTGATCGAGCCGGTCGGGGCCGCGATCCTCGCTCACACGGCGGCTGTCGAATCGTGATTTCGGTGTAGTTCGTTGCGCTCGCCGCAACCAAGTACACCGAAGCCGCTGGGAGGTCAGACGGCTCGACGACATCGGGGTCATCTGCCCGTTCCGGTGGATCTTCAACTGCTACCTGATCCGTGGCGACCGGCCACACCGACGGCTCGACCGCGTTCTGGCACGCTGCCAGCCGGACCCTGATCTCCGGCGACGCCGTGCTCAGCGCGGGTGGGCAGGCGTGGTTCACCCCGGAGACCGTCGACCCCGACGCCGCGGCGCGGAGCGAGAAGCGCATGCGGGCGCTGCCCGTCGAGCACCTGCTGCCCGGCCACGGACTGCCGGTGCACAGTGCCGACGTGTGGGCCGATACGCGGTGACGTCGGCCGCAATCAGCGGAAGTACGGGTATTCCTGCACCCAGTTGAACCCGCGACTGCGCGGTGTGAAGCCATTCGAGTCGACACGTTCGAGCGACATCGTCACCGGTCGGCCGTCGATCTGCCCGTCCGGTGAGCTGAGGGTGAGGTGCGACCGTCGACCGTCGTCGGCGCGTGCCGCCAACGCGGGCCGGAGGCGATCTGCCAGGCGCGGAATCGTGACGGCGTCGAAGTTGCCGGGTTCCACGAAGGCGGGCGCACGCACATCGGCCGAACGTCGGGTTGACGCACGGTTGTCGGGTCGATCGCGTGACAGAACCCGACGCTCGTCGGCGTCCGTCGGGTGCGATCGAGCCCGTCGTAGACGTACATGACCGAAGCGCCGAGGTGTCCGCCGTCGTACTCCACGCGACAGGTGCAGACTCGCCGTACTCGACTGCACCACCGTCGATTCGCAGAATCCGCGGTAGGTCGTGTCAACCCGATGCTGCCTTCGGGAGTGGTGACCAGCGCTCCCGCACCTTGGCGGGCACGCGCAAGCCCGCGTAGTACGTCGCCGGCGGGAGCTTCGAGTTCGGCATCCACCCGATCATGGCGACGCTCGGGCGCCAGGCGTCGGGGCAGATGGCTTCGTGATGCGACCCGCCCTATTCTGGTTAGTCCAACAAACTAACCGGGGAGATGCATGACCACGCAGGCGAGGGAGCCCTCGACGCGCGACCGCGCGCCATCCAGCGCCAACACCGTCATCGCCATACTGGTCGGGTCGGCGTTCGTCATGATCCTCAACGAGACGATCATGAGCGTGGCGCTGCCCGCCCTGATCGCCGATCTCGACATCACCGCCAGCACGGCACAGTGGTTGACCAGTGGCTTTCTTCTGACCATGGCCGTCGTGATCCCGATGTGCGGGTCGCTGCTGCAGCGGTTCCCGGCGCGCGGCGTCTACCTCACATCGATGGCGTTGTTCTGCGTGGGCACCTTGATATCGGCGGTGGCCCCGGGCTTCGCGGTGCTGCTGGCCGGCCGGATCGTGCAGGCGTGCGGTACCGCGGTCATGGTGCCGCTGTTGATGACGACGGTGATGACCCTGATCCCGCTGGAGCGGCGCGGTCAGACGATGGGGACCATCTCGATCGTCATCGCGGTCGCGCCCGCGATCGGGCCGACCCTGTCGGGCATCATCCTCGGCTCATTGAGCTGGCGATGGATGTTCTGGATCGTGCTACCGATCGCGGCGCTCGCGCTGGCTGCGGGCGCCGCACGACTGCGGGTGGCCGACGAACGACAGCGGCCCACGCCTATCGATCCGGTGTCCATACCGCTGTCCGCGGTCGGCTTCGCCGGTCTGGTCTTCGGTCTCTCGCTCATCGGTGAATCCGGCACCGGGGACCAGGGCGTGCCCGCGTGGGTGCCGATCGTCGTCGGCGCAACGGCTTTGGTGATCTTCGGTTTCCGTCAGATTCGGCTGCAGCGCCGCGAGCGGGCGTTCCTTGACCTGCGGCCCTTTGGCTATCAACGCTTCTCGCTGTCTCTGTCGCTGGTGATCCTCGGCTTCATGGCACTGTTCGGCGCGATCATCATGCTGCCGCTCTACGTTCAGGATGTTCTGGGAGAAAGCGCCTTGGCCGCAGGCCTGGTGAGCCTGCCCGGCGGCATCCTGATGGGAGCGGCCGGCCCGCTGGTCGGGCGGATCTACGACCGGCTCGGTGCCCGGCTGCTGGTCATCCCGGGGTCGGTCATGCTCTGCGCGTCGCTGTGGGGGTACGCGACGCTGTCGGCGACGTCGCCGATGTGGGAGATCATCGGCTTGCAGACGGTCATGATGGTGGGCCTGTCGATGATGTTCACTCCCTTGATGACCGACGCGTTGGGTGTGTTGCCCGAATCGCTGTATTCCCACGGCAGTGCGATTCTGACGACGCTGCAACAGGTCGCCGGCGCCGCCGGTACGGCCCTGTTCATCACCGTCATGACCAAGGCGTCGGTGTCTGGCGGGGCACCCGATCTACCCGGTGTGCGTGCTGCGTTCACTGTCGCTGCGGTGCTCGGCGTGGTCGTCGTCATCGTGGGGCTTTTCACGGGCCGCCGGCCGGTGACCGCAGGCGCCTCGCCCGTGCACTAGTAGAGGCGGGCGTCGTCCTCGATCACCTGTCGGACCGTGGCGAGTGCGCCGGCAAGGCTCTCCCGGTCCACCGATCCGAGTGCCAGGCGCAGCGCCTGGGGCGCGGTCGCGGTGATCGCGAACGGTTCAGCGGTGGAGACCGAGATCCCGCCACCGGTCAGCGTGGCGGCGACGCGGTCCGCACGGGCGTCCTCGGGCAGCGGCAGCCACATGAAGTACGACGACGGATGTCCGATCTGCGCAAGGGGTTTCAGCGCTTCGCGGGCGATCCGCTGCCGCTCTGCGGCGTCCTCGCGCTTCGCCGCCTCCAGCCGCATGACGGTACCGTCCTCGATCCACCGCGTCGCGATCGCGGTCGTCAACGCCGGGGTGTTCCACGTCGTCGCGCGGATCGCCCGCTCGATCGCGCTCAACCGTTTCCGGGCCGCCACGACGAATCCGACCCGCAGCCCGGTGGCGATGTTCTTCGACAGACCGGAGACGTACACCGTGACGTCCGGCGCGGTGGCGGCCAACGGCGGCGGCGGTTTCTCGGCGAGATACGCGTAGGACGCATCCTCGATGAGGAGCAGACCGTGTCTGCGGGCGATCGCGATCAGCTCCCGGCGGGCAGAGCGGTCCATGACCCACCCGAGCGGATTGTGCAGCGTCGGCATCACGTACACGGCGCGCATCGGTCGCCGACGGCACAGGCTTTGCAGGGCCTCGAGGTCCGGGCCGTCCGGACCCGTTGGGAGCGGGACCAATTCGAGCCGCAACGCCTCCGCCAACACCTTGAAGCCCGGGTACGTCAGCGCATCCGCGGCGACCACATCGCCCGGCTGCAGCATGGCCAGCGCCGTGACGGTCAACCCGTGCTGCGCGCCGTTGACCACGGCGACGTCGTCAGGGACGACGTCCAACCCCCGGTCCAGCAGATGCGTCGCCACCGCAGCTCGGTCACGTTGCCGCCCGCCGTGGGGTTGGTAGCGCAGCAGCGCGTCCAGATCACCCGAGCCGGCCAACTCGCGCAGCGCCCGCCGCAACGACTCCGCCTGACCGGCCAGCGTGGGGTAGTTGAAGTTCAGGTCGACGGCGTCCGGCGCGACAGGTCGCTGATCGACACCGTGCCCGGGAGGAAGTGTCAGATCGCGGACGAAGGTCCCGCGTCCCTGCTCGCTACTCACCAGGCCCATCGACTCCAGTTCGGCGTACACGCGGGACGCGGTGACGACGGCGATGCTCCGCTCGCGGGCAAGGGCGCGGTGGGTGGGCAGCCGGGTTCCCGAGCGCAGCCGACCGCTCCGGATGTCGGCCGCGAGGTCGTCGACGACGGGCTGGTATCGGGAGGCGGCCACGACGAATTCTATGCATGACAATTCCTCGACCGTCATGCATGGCGCCTCCTATGGTGAAGCCTCCGAACCGGAAGGACGCCGCCGTGCACATCGCCATCCTCACCTTCGAGGGCTACAACGAACTCGACTCACTGATCGCCTTGGGCGTGCTCAACCGCATCACGGACTGGCGGGTCACGATCGCCACCCCGACTCCGCGGGTGACGTCGATGAACGGCGTGACGATCGAGCAGATGTGCACTCTCGACGAGGCGGTCACCGCCGATGCCGTCCTCGTCGGCAGCGGCATCGCGACCCGCGAGGTCGTCGAGGACCGCGCGATCATGGGTGCACTCCGCGCGCTGGATCCCGGACGTCAGCTGATCGCCGCCCAGTGCTCGGGAGCGCTCGTGTTGGCGAAACTGGGTCTGCTGCACGATGTTCCGGCCTGTACCGACCTGACCACCAAACCATGGGTGATCGCGGCGGGCATCGACGTTCTCGACCAACCGTTCTTCGCCAACGGCAACGTCGCCACGGCCGGTGGCTGCCTGGCGTCGCCGTATCTCGCCGCCTGGGTGATCGCGCGGCTACGCGGAACGGACGACGCCACCGCGGCGCTGCACTACGTGGCGCCGGTGGGGGAGAAGCAGGAGTGCATCGATCGGGCCTGGCGCAACATCGCGCCGTACCTGCCCACTGGGGCGCCCGCACTCACCTGAAGCCTCGTTCTATTATCTGCGTATGAATGCAGATAGTGGGCGATGTGGACGGCGCCTCCCCGACGACGAGGCCAATCTCGTCGCCGAGGTCTTCCGGATGTTGGCCGACCCCACCCGGGTCCAGCTCCTGTGGGCACTCGCCAGCAGCGAGAAGTCCGTGAACGACCTCGCCGCCCACGTCGGGAAGCCGGCCCCGTCGGTGTCGCAGCATCTGGCGAAGCTGCGCATGGCGCACCTGGTCCGCACCCGCCGCGAGGGCACCACGATCTTCTACCGCCTGGACAACGAGCACGTCGCGCAACTGGTCACCGACGCGGTCTACAACGCCGAACACGCGGGCCCCGGCGTCCCCGGGCATCACCGCGATGCCACCGAACTCGCCGCCCTGCACGCCGACGTCACGACGAACGGGCGGCGGAGATGACCCACGAAGCCCGGCAGGCGCACCACCACCACCACCACGACCACGAACACCCCACGACCTTCGGGGGTGCACTCCGCGAGGTGTTCGCACCGCACAGCCACGATGCCTCCGACAGCATCGACGACGCCCTGGAGTCCAGCGCCGCAGGCATCCGCGCGGTGAAGATCAGCCTGCTCGCGCTCGGCGCCACCGCGTTGGCCCAGCTGCTGATCGTGGCCATCTCCGGTTCGGTCGCGCTGCTCGCCGACACCATCCACAACTTCTCCGACGCGCTGACCGCCATCCCGCTGTGGATCGCATTCGTCGTCGGCACCCGCGCCGCGACCCGCCGCTACACCTACGGATACGGCCGCGCCGAGGACATCGCCGGACTGTTCGTCGTCGCCATGATCGCCCTGTCGGCGATCGTCGCCGGCGTCGAGTCGATCCGCCGCCTCGTCAACCCGGTGCCGATCGGAAACGTCGGCTGGGTGGCCGTCGCCGGTCTGGTCGGGTTCATCGGCAACGAGCTCGTCGCGCTGTACCGCATCCGGGTGGGCCGCCGCATCGGCTCGGTCGCCCTGGTGGCCGACGGGCTGCACGCGCGCACCGACGGATTCACCTCGCTGGCAGTGCTTCTCGGGGCCGGCGGGGTCGCGCTGGGCTTCCCGCTCGCCGATCCGATCATCGGCCTGGTCATCACCGTCGCCATCCTCGCGGTCCTGCGGACCGCGGTGCGTGACGTGTTCCGCCGACTCATGGACGGAGTGGAACCCGAACTCGTCGACAAGGCCGAGGCCGCGCTCGCGGCCGAGCCGGGCGTCACCGAGGTGCGCGCGGTGCGGATGCGGTGGATCGGCCACCGCCTGCACGCCGACGCCGAACTCGACATCGACCCGCAGGTCAGCCTCGCCGACGCCCACCGCATCGCCCACGAGGCCGAACACACGCTCACCCACGCCGTGCCGAAGTTGGCCTCGGCCCTCGTGCACGCCTACCCGGCGACCCACGAGTGATTTCGGTGTGGTTGGTTGCGCTCACCGCAACCAGCTGCACCGAAATCACCCTCGACGCTAGGCCGTCAACCCCAGCAGCGGCGGGACGAGGTAGCGGCGCGCGAACGACCGGGCGGCATCGTCGTCCCCGAGCGCGACGTTCTGCGACGGCGTGAGCAGGAACGACACGATGACCCGGACGGTCACCTCGGCGACCTCGAGCAGTTCGAGCTGGGTACGACGGTCGTCGGGCAGCGCCACCGCCAACTGGTGGGCCAGGAACGACGAGGCCGTGCGCACCACACCGTCGCCCTCGACGGTGAGGAACGGCAGCACCGTCTCCGGTTCGGTGGCCAACAACCGTTGCAGCAGTGCGTGATTGCGCAGCGTGGTCAACGTGAACACGAAACCTTCGGCCAGCTTGTCCTCGGCTTCGGCATAGCCACCGGCCTCGGCCGCCAGATCGGACAGGAACCGCTCGAGTTCACGCAGCAGCACCGCCTCGACGATGGCGTCCTTGTTCGCGAAGTTCCGGTACAGCGTCACTCGCGCCAGCCCGGACCGCCGGGTGATGTCCTCGACGGTCGAGCGTCGGATACCCAGCAGCTCGAACTGCTTGAGCGCCGCGTCGAGTATGCGTTCGGCAGTGCCTTCGGCGCTCGGCGCGCCGAAGCGCTGCACCGCCTTGGCGAGCAGGCCGCTGTACTTCATCAACGCAGTGTAAAGGCTGGTCGCGGCCTATTGATACAAATGAACCAGGAATGTATCTTCGGTTCATATGGCACCCGACGTTCCGGGCGCCGCCATCGACAGGAGGTCACCATGGCCGGCACCATCGACCGGGCGCTCACCGCGCCCAGTCGGGAAGAGTTCTCCGAGCGCCTGCTGCGTGGTTCGGCCAAGAAGTCCTACGCCCCGGTCGTCGACATCGACTGGGACACACCGGTCGTGCCCGACACGTTCTTCCTCCCGCCCACGATGGTGTCGCTGTACGGCACACCGCTGTGGGAACAGATGACCCGCGAACAGCAGATCGAAGTGTCCCGTCAGGAGTTCATCAACCTTCTCTCGGCCGGGGTCTGGTTCGAGAACATCCTCAACCAGGCGCTGTTGCGTGGCCTCATGCACGCCGACGTCACGTCGTCGTCGACCCACTACTCGCTGACCGAACTCGGTGACGAGACCCGCCACATGGTCATGTTCGGCCGCGCCATTGCTGCTGTCGGCGGAAAACCGTTCCAACCCAGACGAATCCAGCGCATGATCATCAATACGCTGCCGCTGGTGTTCCAGAAGTCGGTGCTGTGGATCGCGGCGCTCGTCGGGGAGGAGATCTTCGACGCCTTGCAGCGCCAGATCCTCGACGATCCCGACGTGCAACCGATCGTCCGTCGCATCATGCGGATCCACGTCACCGAGGAGGCGCGACACATCCAGTTCGCCCGCGACGGCGCCCGCCGGGCCGTCCCCGCGATGCGGCCCGTCAACCGGTACCTGCTCGGCACAATCCACGGCGCGGGCGGACCGTTCTACCGGTACCTGTTCACCAACCGCGCGGTGTACCACCGCGTCGGACTCGACGCCGGCGAGGCCCGCCGACAGGCCCGCCGCAACCCGCACTTCCGCCAAGCCATGCGCGCGGGATTCGCACCACTGGCGGCGTTCCTCGAAGAGGTCGGGTTGATGAGCCGGATCGGCCGTCGGATGTGGAAGCGGACCGGATTCCTGTGACCGTCGACGAGACCGGGGTCTTCGACGGCGCGGCCGAACTCGACGTCGCCGGTGTGCGCTGTCCGGTCCGGGTGCGGCTGGCCGGTCACCTGAACCCGATCGACGGCCGCTATCACTGGCAGGGCCTCGCCTACGGGACGCCCGACGAACTGCAGGTGGGCAAGACCGCGCAGCTGTGGATCGGAAACCGCAGTGCCGCAGTACGTCTCGTCGAGATGATCCCGTCCGGCCAACTCATGCTCAGCGGCGTCGGCACGCCGCCGTACGACCTCTCCTACGGCGAGGCCTCGTCAACCGAGCCCCGCGATCCGGGACACGGTCAGCGCTGACGTGAGTTGAAGGAGATCCCGCGGTCGGGTCGGCCGTAAGCCGGTCAGCGCCTCGAGCCGCCGCATCCGTTGCGCCACCGTGTTCGGGTGCAGGTGCAGGGCTTCGGCCGTGGACCGGCGATCCAGATCGCGCTCGAGCAGCACGCGCGCGGTGCGCAGCAGTTCGCTGCTGTGTTCCCGGTCGTAGTCGATGGCGGGGCCGAGAACGGTTCTGGCGTAGTCACGCAGGCGCTGCGGGTCGTCCAGTTGCAGCAGCAGGTGGTCGATGGCGACGTCGCGCAGATCGATCACCGCGCTCGTGCTCTCCGAGGCGCTGTCCGCGGCCAGGTCCAGGGCGCCGCGCAGTGTCCGCAACATGTCGGGGAGTTCGACGGCGGCCACCGCGGGGGTCACCCCTGCCACTGGGCGATCGACGTCTCCGGCTTCGGTGAGATGGTCCACCAGGCGACGCGCCACTGCTGCCACACCGCCGGCCCCGCCGAGCGTCGCGGTCGGCGCCACGATGAGCACCAGGTCACCGCGGTACACCGCCGCCAGGGGCCGTGGCGTCACCGTCGCGGCGAACCTCTCCGCACCTGCGAGCAGCCGCTCGGTGCCGGTCCGGCCGTTCACGGTCTGCGGATCCACGGCCCGCACGCCGATCAATGCCTGCGCGCCGGAGAGGTCCCAGCCGAGCCGCCGTGCACGGTCGAGCAAGGCGGCCATGTCGGCGCCGTCGGTGCTCAGCAGATCGGCGACCAGGGAGCCGCGGAGCCGCTGTTCCACTTGGGCCGCGGTACGGGCACGCAACAGTTCCAGCGCCGTCACCACCGTCGCGTGTTCCACGGCACGCACATCGAGAGGGGAAAGGTCGGCATCCCCCGCCGCGACCCGTACTCGGGCGACCACCTCGCCCCCGAGTGACACGTCGGCCACCATCCCGGCCACGCCGTCCGGCCAGCCGACGTCGGCCAGCGCCCCGCCGTACACGTCCTCGATCAGAACCGGCCTTGCCAGCAGTTCGGCGAGTGCGTTCGCCACCCCCGCCACCCCTTCGCCGCGCAGTGCGGTTGCGGTGAGCAGCGCGTGCACCTCCTCTGCGCGGCGCAGTTCCCGGATGGTGTCCTGTTCCCGTGACCGGAGCTGCGCCGTGCCGAGGGCGACGGCGACCTGCGAGGCGAGCGTCGTCACCAGACCGATCTCCACGGCGTCGAACCGGTGCGGCCCGGTGCTGTAGCCGTTGAGCGCTCCGACCACCGCACCCGCCCGCCGCAACGGCACCGAGACCAGCGCCCGGTACCCCTGCTCATGGGCCACCCCACCCCACGGGCCGATACCGGGCATCGTCTCGATGTCCTCGAGGGTCACCACCTCGCCGGTGCGGAACGCGACGCTGGTCGGGGCCTCTTCGGCGCCGCGGACGTCGAGCAGGATCGGCCGGTCGGCGTTGACCTGCGCGACATAGTCAGGGGACAGACCGTGCGAGCCGACGATGGTCAGGGCTCGACGGTCTTCGGTGGGAAGGAACACCGCGCAGAAGTCGTAGCCCAGCAGATCGCACGCGGTGCGCGCCACCCGGTCGACGAGGTCGATGACCGGCTCGTCGCCGCCGACGGCTTCCCCGATGTCGGCGAGCGCGTCGAGCCACCGCGCCAAATCGGGCTTCAGTGTAGACGACGACATACTTCAGAGCATAAGTGTGTGCGTCCAGACATTGCCCGTGTCGGGTCGAGTCCATCAGGCTGTGGCAGACGGTGACAGCCGTCACATGACATCCAGGAGGTTCCCGTGCGACGGACGATGCGCACCGCGATGGCGGTCGCCGCGGCGGCGATGATGACGCTGACCGCGGGGTGCTCGGCAGGTCTCGGCGGCCCGGCGTCCTCGCGCGCTGCCCGCGACGGCGTCATCCGGTTCACGTTCGCGCCCGATCCCATCTGGGACTACATGAACGAGACCGGCCTCGTCGACGAGTGGCAACGCGAGAGCGGCTACCACATCGAGACCAGCGCGACATGGGACGAGTTCGGCCTGTTCGCCGGCGGTCACGCCGACATCATCTCGACGGCCTCGTTCGAGGTGCCCGGCCTCGAGGAGCAGACCAAGCGCGAGACCGTGATCATCGGCCGCTACAACGCCGAGCGCAGCCGCATCCTGGTGCGCACCGACGATCCGGCTCAGACGCTCGCTGACCTGAAGGGCAAGCGGCTCGGCGTGTTCACCACCGTGTCCGGCACGTTGGTCTGGAGTGCGCTGCTCAAGCAGATGCACGGCGTGGACCTCGCCGAGGACTACCGGGTGATCGTCGCCGACATCCAGAACCTCTCGAACCTGTTGGCCCGCGGGGAGATCGACGCATGTATCTGCTACCCCGACCTGTCGGCGCGGGACCTGCGCGAGGGCAGCGTCCGCGCCCTGTACGACGGTAAGTCGTCGGCGGAGGTGTTCGCCGAACTCGACGCGCCGGGTCACGACGGCCCGATGGGCAACGTGTTCGTCGCCCGAAAGGACTGGGTGGAGGCCCATCCCGGTGAGGTGTCGGCCTTCCTCGACCTGTGGGAGCGCGGACTCGGCGAGTGGCAACGGCACCGCGACGACATGATCGAGCGTTACCCACAGCACTTCGCCGTCGACACACCCGAGGACATCGCCTTCATGAAGGACTATGTCGCCCAGCACGACTGGGTGGTCGACGATGTCCGCTTCGATGAGAAGTGGGCCGACGACGAGAGTTCGATCTTCGACCTCATGCGTGAGACCGGCGTCATCGGCGACGACGTCTCCGATCCCCAGTTCCTGCCCACCCGAGGAGTCCACCAGTGACCCAGACGATGACGCCGCCGGCCGCGGAGCCGGCGCCGCGGGATCCGGCCCCGGGTCCGCGCCGGAGGCGGGCGGGCACCCGCGGCCCGAACCGATGGCTGGTGTCCGGTATCGCGCTCGTCGCCGCGGTCGTCGCATGGGCTGTCGCCGCGGCCTGGATCGACGATCCGATCGTGCCGAAGCCGCTCGACGTGGTGCAGCGCGTGGTCGCGATCATCGCGTCAGGGGAGGCGTTCACCAACTTCGCCTCCAGCATCGGCAAGATCGCCACCGGCTTCCTGATCGCGATGGTCGGCGGCCTGGTGATCGGATTCGTCATGGGGCGTTCGCGTTTCATGTCGTCGTACTTCTCGCTGCCGCTCTTCGTGCTCGGCAACATGCCGGGCCTGACCTACGCGGTGTTCGGGCTGCTCATCTTCGGCGTCGGCGCGGGCGGACCCGTCGTGGTCTCGGCGCTCGTCGCGCTGCCCTTCATCGCGATGAACGTCGCCGAGGGCGTCCGCTCGGTCGACGGGAACCTGCTGGCGATGTGCCGCGCGTTCGAACGCAACCGGCGCGACGTGCTGCGGCACCTCTATCTGCCCGCCCTGGTGACGTTCGTCTTCGCCGGTGTGCGCTACGGCTTCGCAATGGCGTGGAAGGTGGAGGCGCTCACCGAGGTCTTCGGCGCCAGTGACGGTGTCGGATTCATGATCCGCAAGGCCTACCAGGAGTTCCAGGTGGCCGACATGTTGGCGTGGACCACGCTCTTCATCGTCGCGATGGTCCTCATCGAACGTGGGCTGGCTTACCTGGAGAACCGTTTCTTCGCCTGGCGGAAGGACATCGCATGACCACCGACGCACTCTCGGCCGCTGCGCCCGTGTGGCGCCGCCAGCTCCGCGGACAGACCACCTCGGCCCTGGCCGTCGTCGCCGCCCTCCTCACCATCCTGGGCGCGTGGCAGTTGGCGGTCGTGATCGGCAACCGCATCCCGTCGCCCGCGCAGACCATCGACAGCCTGGTGTCCGAGGCCGCCATCGGCGAGCTGTGGCAGAACCTGGCGATCAGCATGAACCGCTTCGCCCTGGGGTTGGTGCTCGCGTTGATCGTCGGTGCGGCAGTGGGCGTTTGGATGGGTCTGTCGCGGTGGGCCGACCTCGCCTTCTCCGATCTCAACGCCGCGGCGCTGGCGATCCCGGCGGTGATCTGGGCCCTGCTCACGACGATGTGGTTCGGGTTCGGCTGGCTGACGCCGGTGGTGACGGTGTTCCTGTCCGGGCTGCCGTTCGTGATCGTCAACATCGCCAAGGCCACCCGCGCGGTCCCCGCCGATCTCGTGCTGATGGCCAGGGCGTTCGGGGTGCCGCGCCGAAACGTGCTGCGACACATCGTGGCTCCCGCGGTGGCCGGTTCGACGGTGGCCGCCGTGCGGTTCGCGATCATGAGCGCCTGGAACGGACTGCTGCTGGCCGAGTGGTTCGGCGCCACCTCGGGCGTCGGCTGGCGCTCGCGGTACTGGTACGACGCCAACCAACTCGACGGATTCTTCGCCTGGGTCCTGGTGTTCATCGTCGTCCTGGTCGTCGCCGACCTGCTCATCCTCGGCCCCATCGAACGACGCGTCACCCGCTGGCGCACCGCATAACGAAAGCGAGAGACCCATGGCTTCCATCGAGATCCGCAACCTGGTCAAGGATTTCCACGACCGCAGCGGTAACCGCACCCGCGTCATCGACGGCATCGACCTGACCATCTCCGGCGAGACGTTCGTGTCGATCGTCGGACCGTCGGGCAGCGGTAAGACCACCCTGCTCAACATCGTCTCCGGGATCGAGACGCACACCTCCGGAACGGTCGACCTGACCTCGGGCGGGCACGACGCCCGCGTCGGATACGTCTTCCAGGATCCCCGGCTGCTGCCCTGGCGCACCGTGATGGCCAACCTCGGCTTCGTCCAACACGAACGCCCCGGCTGGCAGGACCGCGCCCGCCACTACCTCGACCTGGTCGGTCTCAGCCACTGCGCCGACCGGTTCCCCGCCCAGCTCTCCGGCGGTCAGCAACAACGCATCGGTATCGCCCGCGCATTCGCGGTGGAACCCGACATCCTGCTCATGGACGAACCGTTCAGCCACCTCGACGCGATGACGTCGCGGACGTTGCGTGAACACCTGGAGCGGATCTGGCTGGAGTCCCGCCGCACCGTGATGTTCGTGACCCACGATGTGACCGAGGCGGTCCAGCTGTCCGACCGGATCGTCGTGCTCGCGCCGGGCGGCCGCGTGCACGAGGTCATCGACGTCGATCTGCCCCGGCCCCGTCGGGCGTCCGATCCCGCCGTCGCCGTTCTGCAGGCAGAGATCCTGGCGCGCTTCGAGACACTCGAGGCGGCCACCGCGGGGAGTCCGGCATGACGCTGCGACCCGGCCCCATCGACGTCCACGCCCACTGGCTCCCGGAGGATCTGTTCTGCCTGCCCCCTGGGTCGCCGGTGCCACCGCTCAACGGCCGCGACGGACAGCTGCACCTCGGCGACCTGCCGCTGTCCATCGAGACCGCCGCGATGAGCGACGCCGCCCGCGTACTGGCCGATACCGAGGCGGCCGGGCTCGGATCGCGCGTGATCTCCGCGCCGCCGTTCGCCTTTCCCGTCACCGATGCGCCCGGCGTCGACGACTACGTCGGCGCGTTCAACGAGCAACTGACCAGGGTGTGCCGCGACAGTGGCGGCCGGTTACTCGGGCTGGGGCTGGTCTCACTGCACGATCCGGACGCGGCGCGCAAGGAGATCGTGGATTTCGCTCCCGAAATCCGCGGCATCGCGGTGCCGCCTCTGCTCGGCCACACGTCGTTCGATGTGGCGCCGATGCGCGACCTGCTGGCCATCGCCGCCGAGAATGACGTCGCGGTACTCGTGCACCCCATGCAGCTGCCGCGCCCGGAGTGGTCCTCGTACTATCTGACCAACCTGATCGGCAATCCGGTCGAAACCGCCACGGCTGCAGCGTCGCTCGTGCTGGGTGGTGTCCTCGAGGAGCTGCCGTCGTTGCGGATCTGCCTGCTTCACGGCGGCGGCTGTGCGCCGGCGCTCGTGGGTCGATGGCAGCACGGCTGGGATCAGCGCGGCGACGTGCGCAGCGCCGGAACGCGGTCACCGCGCGACGGCTTCGCCGAGTTGTGGTTCGACACGCTGACCCACGACGGCCCGGCACTGGAACTGCTACGCGCACATGCCGATCCGGCGCACCTCATGTGCGGCAGTGACTACCCCTTCGACATGGGCGTGACGCGGCCGTTGGATCTGCCGCACGCCGTGGGCATCGATGACGCCGCCCTCGAATACAACGCCCGACGCTTCCTCGGGCTCACCGAAGGAGAGAATCGTGTCTGAGCGTCACAACGCCACCCGTCAGGAATGGAGTGGCCACCGCGCGCTGGTGATCGGTGGGTCCATCGGCGGGCTCACCACGGCGCTGCTGTTGCGCAGACTGGGTTTCCACGTATCGGTCTTCGAGCGGACCCCCACCAACCTCGACGGTCGCGGTGGCGGCATCGTCCTGCAACCCGACACCCTGCGCTGGTTCGTCGAGTGCAGCGACCAGCACCCGGAACAGGTCAGCACCTCAACGAACTACGTGCAGTACCTCGGGCCGGACAACGTTGTCGTACACCGCGAGAACGCGCCGTGGAGCTATACGTCGTGGGGCACGTTCTACCAAGCGCTGCTGGCCGACTTCGGGACCGACGACTACCACCTCGGTGAGTACGCGGCAGGTTTCGACCAGGATGCCGACGGGGTCGAGGTCCGCTTCACGTCCGGCCGGCGGGAACGCGGCGACCTCGTGGTGTTCGCCGACGGCATCGGTTCGCCGAGCAGGCGCCGCATCTGCCCCGACACCGAGATGGAGTACTCCGGTTACGTCGGCTGGCGCGGCACCGTGCCGGAGCGTGACGTGTCCGCGGAGACCTTCGAGTTGCTCCACGACTCGATCACCTACAGCGTCGCACCGCACACCCACATCAACGTCTATCCGATCCCGTCGCCCGACGGTGGCCTCGCGGTCGGCGAGCGTCTCCTCAACTACGTCTGGTACCGCAACGTGCCTGCGGGACATGAACTCGATGAACTGATGACGGACAAGCGGGGTTTCATCGCGGGCGTGTCGTTGCATCCGGGAGGTGTGCAGGACCGATTCGTCGACGAGATGCGAGACGCGGCAGGCGGACTGCTCGCTCCCGCCGCAGCCGAGGTGGTGCGGCGCACCGAACAGCCGTACCTGCAGGCCGTGTACGACGTGGTCGCTACCCGTATGGCACTGGGGCGGGTAGCGCTGGTCGGCGATGCCGCCAGCGCGGCCCGACCGCACGCGGCGGCGGGCACCGCGAAGGCCGCCGCGAACGCGTGGGCGCTCTACGACGCGCTGTCCGACAGCGGCGACATCGCCGAGGCGCTGGCGAAGTGGGAGCCCGGCCAGCTCGAGCTCGGGCAACGGCTGGTGCGCCGTGTCAAAGAGATGGGCGCCCGCTCGCAATTCGACTGCACGTGGGTGCCCGGCCACCCCGACAACCGATTCGGCCTGTACGGCCCCGGACACTGAAGGAGTACACCATGACCACGACACCTGAGTTCCTCACCGACGCACCGCTCGCCGGCACACTCATCGGTACGGACTTCGACGGCTGGACCGACGCGCTGCGCGCCGAGTTCGACGAATACGCCCACGACGGGCACGTGGGCTCGCGGCTGCTCAGCGAGAACGGCCGGGTGCGGGTGTGGGAGATACGACTCGCGCCCGGCGAGCGGTTCCACGCCCACCGCCACGTGCTCGACTACTTCTGGACCGCGGTGAATGCCGGTCGCAGTCGTCAACACACCGCCGACGGCACCACCCGAGAGGTCTCCTACGCAGCGGGAGAGACGCGACACTTCACCTTCGCCGAGGGGGAGTACCTGCTGCACGACATCGAGAACGCCGGCGACACCGACCTGGTGTTCACCACCGTGGAGCACCTCGACTCGGCGAACGCACCACTGCCCCTCGGGAAGGATCGCGCGTAGGGGTCACCCGGCGGCGAGCGCGACCAGCCCGTACGCCACGGCGAACCGGTGACCGAGCTGGCCCCGCACATTGCCCCGTCCGACGGTCACCTCGCGGCCGAGCTGTTCGCTGACCGCGCGCACCAGTTCGTCGTCGCCCGCACCGCCGCCGACCAGCAGCACCTCGGTCGCCGCGGGAGCCACCCGCTCGATGCCCTCCATCACGTTGCCGCCGATGACCAGCCGCTTGGCGGCCAACCGCCAACTGCGCCATTCGGATCCGGCCAGACGCGAGGTGAACGGCAGCAGACCGCTGGGCGCCGCGGTGAGCAGCCATCCCGTGCACCGGCCCGGAATCGCCTTGTCGAGGAACCGGCGCCTGCCGTGTTCGTCCTCGACGAGTTGGACCGTGACGGCGGTGAGCGCCTCCGCGCGCTTCGCGTACTCCGCGGCGCTGCGCGAGATGTCCAGCGCGGCAGCCGTCGCGGTGGTGAGCAGTTGACCCGCCCCCGGTAGAACCACCCGCCTGCCGTCGGCCACCACGTCCACGGTTCCGCCACCGACGTCGACGACCACGACGTCGGACGTGACGCCGGGCGTGGTGAGCGCACCGGCACGCGCGGCGGCGGCCTCCGAATCGATTCGGGTCACCGGGACACCCAGTGCGTCCGCCAGTGCGTCGGTGTCCGCGGCGGGCCGGTCGGCTCCGCCCATCGTCGCCATCACCAGGCTGTCCACCGCCACCGAACCGCGCCGGGAATTCGCCTGAGCGGCAATGTCACCCAGGTGCACCACCCTGGCCAGATCGTCGATCTGGAGCGCGGACGCCTCCGGCGACGGGTCGGGCTCGTCCGCGGCGGCGAGCGCGACCACCGCACACGCGCTGTCGAAGAGTTGGTCGGCGACGGCGCGGGCATCGCCGCGTTCGGCGCCGTCGAGACCGAACACGTCGGTGAGCCAGAACGGGTCGGTCAGCCGCTGCAGCGGCGTCGAGGACTGGCGCACCTCGACCGCCACCAGCGCCGCGGGCAGCAGCCGTGTCACGTCGACGTCGTCGACCACCGGCAGGGGAGTGGCCAATCGGTTGGACACCAGCACGGCCTCGTCGTTGGCCGTCAGCACCGCGACGACGTTGCGGCCCTCGGCGAGTGCGGCATTCACCAGACGTGCGACCGCGTCGTACCCCCACTGCGGGGTCGCGCACGCCACCACCGGGCGGTCGGATGACCCCGCGAGGAGCTCGTCGACCGGCACCGGGACGCCCACTCCGGCGCCGTCGCCCGCGGTGGTCGCCGCCGAGCGGGTGGCGACCACGAGCCGGCCCGTGCGCTGCGCCTGCAGTTGCACCCGTTCGACCGCCGAATGCACCGGCGGGGTCGGGGCGAAGGCCGCCCGGTCGATCGTCACCCCGTGCGCGTCGGCCATCCGGCGGGCGAGTTGCGCCGCGCCGTCGACAGCACGCACGGACCCCTTGCCGCCGCGCGTCGGGGTGCGGGCACTGGCCAGGACCTCGAGGCCCGCGCACAACACGATCTCCGTGGTGGCGTTGCCGATGTCGACGCCGGCCCAGACGGTCACCGCAGCAAGCCGCGCCGCTGATAGGCCGCCGCGGCCTCCCGCACCAGTTCGGCGCACGTGTGCGCGTCCTGGGCGGCCAGCCGAGCCGCCAGGTCCTCCAGTTCGGCGAACGTGGATCGGCCCGGCCGCAACGCCTCGTACGCGGCGAGCATGTCCTCGGCGCTCAGCGCGGTCATCTCCGCGGCCCGGCGCAGGTTCACCGCCAGCTGCGCCGATCCGGTGCGTTCGGCGGTATCGGCCTGCGCCAACAGCGTTTCGCGGCTGATCCGGATGTCGTCGAGGACGAGGTCGCCGCTGCGGGCGGCCTCGACGGTGACCTCGGTGAGATCGCGACCGGAGTGGGCGGTGACGGTCATCTCGTGAACTCCAATTCGGTGTGCGCGGCGCCCTCGCCGCGCTGTGACTCGGCCCGTTCGACGGCGACCATCGACACCACCTTGGTGTGGTAGCGGGCGGTGATGGCTTCGTCGCTGTAGGCGTTGCGCATCGGCGCGGGCGTCGTGCCCTTCGCGTGCCTGCCTGCGTTGATACCGATCAGCCGGTACATCTCCGGGGTGATCAGCGGTGCGACGCTGAGCAATTCGAGGTTCGCCAGCGGCGGCAGATCACGACGGTGGATCAGCGTGGTGCCCTTGGCCTGCAGGCCCACCCCGATCCCGGATCCGGACAACCGCGCCGCGGACTTGCCGATGACCCCGAGGTCGACGCTGTCACCGATGCGCACCACCCGCGCCACGCACTGCTCCTCTTCCAAACCGGCCAGGATCTGCTCGAGCACCTCGTAGACCGTCATCCCGGACAGCGTGCGGAACAACTTGGTGCCCATCGCCGCCGAGACGCCGACGACCACCTCGCGCGGATCCTCCCCTGCGCGGGCGGGACCGACGGCGACCAGTCGATCGGGCTGGGCGAAGGTGGCCTGTTCCTTGACCAGGTCCGCCACCGACCGGGCCTGCCGCACGGCGTCGATCTGGGCCTGACGTTCCGCCGAAGGCCGGTACCCCGTGCCCGGACCCCGGTAGTCGTTCGGATCCTGCAGTGCCGACAGCACATTCATCTCTTCGTCGAAGATCGCCGCGGTCTGCAGATAGTCGCCGGTCACCCGGGCCTTGGCCATGCCCAGCACCCGGTCGGCGATGTCGGTGAAGCCGGTCTCGGCCAGCGCGGACACGACGTCGACGACGGTCAGCCCCGACTGGTCGATCATCCGCGCGGCGCTGAGCACCTTGACCCCGTCGGTCTGCGGGAGGTCCTTGGACCCCTCCGCCGCGACGACGGCCTCGACGTGGTCGTCGTCGAAGTCGGCCAGCCCGAGGTACTCGAACACCGCCCGGGTGGCCTCGGCCGCCTGCCTGCGCATGGACTCCAGCGTGGTGGTGTCCACCGGCCGCAACCCGCCGTCGACGCCCCAGTCGCGTTGCAGCACCAGGTAGTCGTCGAGGTCGGCGGCGTTGAAGTTCGACGGCCCGAACATGTTGTCGTAGGACACCACCGAGCCGAACCCGGAGAAGATGAAGTCCGACCCGGACAGCAGGGTGGGCAGTGTGCGGCTGGTCCGCCGCATCGTGGACTCCGACATCAACGAGTCGTTGCCGCTACAGGATTCGAGCCCACGCAGCATCACCATGAGGTTCTCGGCGATCAGCTCCCTGACGCCACCGGGCACCGACGCGGTGATCGCCGCACCGTCGACGCCGCCGTTCTGAACACCCTGAGCGCCAATGCCTTTGGCCAGCGCAACACATCGGGACTCGAGGTAGTTCATCGACTTGCGTTCGGCCTGCCCCATCAGCACCTCGGAGCCCGCCCCGCTGGACAGCCGCATCTTGATCCCGCGCGAGGCGTAGGCCGAGGTGAGGAACGCCTTCGACCACGGGGTGTCGTCACCGTCGGTGAAGACCTGTTCGGTGCCGTACACCGACACCGTCTCGGCGTACGAGACCAGCCCGCGCACACCGAGTTCCAGTTCACGCGCCTCCTCGACGGAGCACTGCGTCAGCGCGCCGGGGGCGGGCACCTGGGACCCGATGAGCAGACCGATCGCGACGGCGGGTGCGTCGTCGAGCACCGGGACGGTGGCCTCCAACTCCCGGAAGCCGTAAGCGACGGCGGTGGCCGCGTCGGCGGCGATCAGCAGCGGATCGTCGAGCCGGTTGGTGACGTGGGCCTGGTTGGCGGGAGTGCGGCGGGCGCGCATCTTCATCATCGCCATCTGGATCTCGACCGGTTGCAGGGCGGCCACCACACGGGCCATCTTGGCGGGGGTCAGTCCCGAGCACACGCGCAGCACGTCGTCGCGGGGTACCGATGGGTCGACGATCAACCGGGCCAGTTCGACCTCGTCCATCGCCATCGACTTGGGTGCCTCGGCGTGGTCGATCGCATAGCGGACGACGAACTCGTCGATCGTGTCGAAGTCCGTGGCCGCGGTCGAGTCCATCTCCAGTACGGTGCCGTCCTCGGCGACCACCCACGACGGCTCCGGGTCGTAGGGCGACAGGTGCGAGATCATCCCCAGTTCGGGGTCCGCCTCGGCGAATCCGTCGAGGTTCACGCGCTGCCGGTCGAGCAGGCGGATGCGTCCCAGTCGGTAGTCCTGCTCGTCCGCGGGGGTGTTCGACATCCATGGCCTCTTTCGTTGCGTGACCGCAACAGCATCGGCGCAACGCCCCAGGCCGGACAACGCCACCCGCGAGAGTTCCAACAATCTGTGTGACGAGCGTCCGCCCGCCGTGCCACAAGGTGTTGGAAACAGCCCGTGGACGCTGACAGATCGCGGAGTCGTCTCGCACAATTCAGCCCGCAACTCGACGGAGCCACATCTCGCTCCGCAGGCAGAGGAGGATTACCCATGTCCGACGTGGTCAACGCGGACGACACACGCGATCGTGCGTCGTCGCCGGACGGCCGTCAGGGCCACCTACGCGGAAACCTCGGTGTGCCCGCCATCGTCCTGATGGTGGTCGCCGCCGCCGCTCCGCTGTCGACCATCGGCGGCAACGTGCCGATCGCGATGGCACTCGGCGACACCACCGGCATCCCCGTCTCGTTCCTGGTCGCGGGTGTGATCTTCCTGCTGTTCGCGGCGAGCTTCGTGGCGATGTCGAAGTACGTCAAGGACGCGGGCGCCTTCTACGCCTACATCCGCACCTCGCTGGGGCGTGCCGCCGGAACCGGTGCGGCCGTGCTCGCGCTCCCGGCCTACATGGCCACACTGCTCGGTGTCTCCGCCTACGACGGTGTGATCCTCGCAGGGCTCATCGAACGCTTCAACGGCCCCGCGGTCCCGTGGTGGCTGCTCACCGCCGGGGTGCTCGCGGTGGTCGCCTGGCTCGGATACCGCGACATTGACCTCAGCGCCAAGGTGCTGGGCATCTTCCTGATCTCCGAGGTGGCGATCCTCGTCGTGCTGGACCTCGTGATCGTGCTGCGCGGCGGTGAGCAGGGCATCACCGGCGATTCGTTCACTCCGCAGGGCCTTGCCGGCGGCGTGGGCATCGCGCTGCTGTACGCCCTGTGGGGCTTCGTCGGTGTCGAGGCGACCGCGGTGTTCCGCGACGAGGCCAAGGACCCCGACCGCACCGTGCCGCGTGCCACCTACTGGGCGGTGGGCATCGTCGCCGTGTTCTACGCGATCTCCAGCTGGGCCCTGATCGAGGGCAACGGCGGACCCGCCGCGATCCAGGCCGCCGTGGACGACCCCGACAACTTCATGGTCAACACCGCGCAGAAGTACCTCGGGATGCTCGGCCGCGATCTGAACACGATCCTGTGGTTCGTCAGCGTCTTCGCCTGCGCCCTGGCCTTTCACAACATCAGCTCCCGATACGCGTTCGTGCTCGGCCAGAGCGGCGTCTTCTCCCGCAAGATCGGGGAGGTGCACCCCAAGCACGGGTCCCCGGCCAACGCCTCGCTGCTCATCACCGTCGCGTCGTTCGTGGTGATGGGTATCCTCGCCGCACTCCAGCTGGATCCGGTGCTGCAGATCTTCGGCCCGCTGGGCGGCCTGGGCATCCTCGCGCTGGCCATCCTGTGGCTGCTGACGACGATCTCGGTCGTGCTGTTCTTCGTCCGGCGCGGCAACTCGACGGGCAAGGTGGTGCTGGCCTCGTTCGCGACGCTCGCACTGGCCGGCGCCCTGGTGCTGGTCGTGTCGAACCTCACCCTGGTGGTCGGCGGCTCCTCGACGCTGGCGGTGGTGTTCGGCGTGATGCCGCTGGTCTTCTTCGGGGTCGGCATGCTGCTGAGCCGCCGGTCCGACGAGGAACTGGGCTCGATCTCGTCGCGGTCCTGACATCGGTCGGCCGGTGACCACCCGCGGCTCGGGCACTGCCCGACCGGTGGTCACCGGCCGCGTTCGTGCTGCGGGGGCGCTGATAGCGTCAGCCTGTTAGATCAGGAGAAGGTGCATCATGTCGCGGGAGTCGCCGCTGAACGTGGCGGCGGCGCTGACCGTTCCGCCACTGGACCGGGGTTCGGTCATCGCCGGACGCCGGGGCCTGACGCGGGAGGTCCTCTGGGCCGACATCCTGCACGCACCCGCCGAATCCTTCATCCGCCCCGGTGACCTCGTGCTGACCACCGGGGCCGACATCCGTCAGCCCGCCGTACGCGACTTCCTCACCTTCGTCGTCGCCTCGCCTGCGGCCGGGCTCGTGGTCAGTCCGCCCCCCGAGATCGCCGTCCACGAGCTGTACGCCGCACTGGGTCCGCTCGCGGACAGCCATGACTTCCCGGTGGTCCACCTGCCGTGGGAGGTGGCATTCTCCGAGGTGCAGCGGGCGTTGCTGCCGCTGCTCGCCACATCCGGGCCGGACGCCCACGTGCAGATGGTGATCGGGCGGCGCGAACGGGACAGCGCCGGATGGGCCGGTACCGCCGAGATGTTCACGGTTGCGTTGAACGAGCTCGGGGTGTCCGCCGGGGTCACCGTGAGGTCGTCGGTCACCGAGGACCTCGTCATGAGTCATTTCTCCCCGCCACCCCCGGCCGCGACGGTCAATGCACTGGTCGCCGCGGCCCGACAGCACAGCGGGATCCCCGACGACCTCGCCAGCTGGGTGCTCCTCCCACCGGGGCAGGGACCCGCGGTGCCGGTCGCGCCCTCGGCACTGCCCGACGGCACCGTCGGCCCACAGCAGTTCGCCGAGGTGCTGCGCCAGCACCCGAGCAGCATGGCGACCGTGCTGCGCACACTGCAGCCCCTGATCGAATACGACCGGACCCGGCGCGGACAGCTGGTGCACACGCTGGTGATCGTGCTCAACGAGGCCACGAACACCAGCGCCGCGGCCAGGGCGCTGTACCTCAACCGGCATTCGCTGCTGTACCGGATCAAGCTCATCGAGGACCTGACCGGGTTGTCGCTGAAGAACCCCGCGGACCGCTTCCAATTGGAGGTCAGCGTCCGCGTGCTGCAACTCGAGTCGGCGGGCGCCTAACGCGATTTATCGTTTCAGCGCCGCGGCCAATAGAATCGGCAGCGCAATGACCGATACCGCCTCAGGTGTGTCGACGGCCACCGAGTCGCGGACAAACCGAATCTCCTCAGAAGCACAGCGTCGCAGGACGTTCGCCGTGATCAGCCATCCCGACGCCGGCAAGTCCACGCTCACCGAGGCGCTGGTGCTGCACGCGAAGGCCATCACCGAGGCGGGCGCCATCCACGGCAAGGCCGGTCGCCGGGCCACGGTCTCGGACTGGATGGAGATGGAGAAGGCCCGCGGTATCTCGATCACGTCGACCGCGCTGCAGTTCCCGTACCACACGAGCAGCGGCGAGACCTGCATCATCAACCTGCTCGACACCCCCGGCCACGCGGACTTCTCCGAGGACACCTACCGGGTGCTCACCGCCGTCGACTGTGCGGTGATGCTCATCGACGCCGCGAAGGGCCTCGAACCCCAGACCCTCAAACTCTTCCAGGTGTGCCGCCATCGCGGCATCCCGATCATCACGGTGATCAACAAGTGGGACCGGCCGGGCCGCCACGCGCTGGAGTTGATGGACGAGATCCACGATCGCATCCAGCTGCAGACCACCCCCTTGACCTGGCCGGTCGGTATCGCCGGTGACTTCAAGGGTGTGCTGGACCGCCGGACCGGCCGCTACATCAAGTACACGCGCACCGCGGGTGGGGCCACCGCCGCTCCCGAGGAACACATCGACGCCGCGCTCGCCCACGACGCCGCGGGCGACGACTGGGACACCGCGGTGGAGGAGTCGGAACTGCTCAGCGCCGACGGCGCCGACTTCGACGACGAGTCGTTCCTCAAATGCACGTCCACGCCGGTCCTGTTCACCTCGGCGATCCTCAACTTCGGTGTCAACCAGCTTCTCGACGTGCTGGCGCAACTCGCGCCCGCACCTCGCGGCCAGGTCGACGTCGACGGCAACCGGCGCGAAACCACCGCGCCGTTCAGCGCATTCGTGTTCAAGGTGCAGGCGGGGATGGATTCCGCGCACCGCGACCGGATCGCCTACGCCCGGGTGTGTTCGGGCACCTTCGAACGCGGCGAGGTCCTCACCCACGCCGCCACCGGCAAACCGTTCGTCACCAAGTACGCGCAGTCGGTCTTCGGTCAGCAGCGGTCGACGCTGGACACCGCGTGGCCGGGTGACGTCATCGGGCTCGCCAACGCCGCCGCGCTCCGGCCGGGGGACACCCTCTACCGGGACGTCCCGGTGCAGTACCCGCCGATACCGACCTTCTCGCCCGAACACTTCGCGGTCGCGCGCGGTAAGGATCCGAGTAAGCACAAGCAGTTCCGCAAGGGGATCGAGCAGCTGGACCAGGAGGGCGTGATCCAGGTGCTGCGCTCGGACCGGCGCGGGGACCAGGCACCGGTGTTCGCCGCCGTCGGGCCCATGCAGTTCGAGGTCGCCAGCCACCGGATGGCCGGCGAGTTCAACGCGCCGATCTCGCTCGAGAACCTGCCCTACACCGTCGCCCGCGTCGTGGTCGATTCGGACGACGCCGAACTGCTGGGCAAGCAGGCCTCGGTCGAGGTGTTCACCCGCACCGACGGCGCCGTCATCGCGGTGTTCACCACCAAGTGGCGCCTCGAGAACGTCGAGCGCGAACTGCCCGACGTACGTCTGCGTTCACTGGTCGCCGCGGGCGACTGACAGTCACGAAGCAGGGCCGTTCACGGCACCACGATCGCGCGCATCAACGCGGCGAGTTCGTCGGCGATGCCGGGCCGCTGCCGCAGCCGCGGGTTCTGCGAGATGTCGGTGACGACGCCGATCGCCGCCTGCGTGAGTGCGCGCGCATCGGCGGCGGTGACGCTGTCGGACAACGCCTCGGTGACCTCGACCCACTCGGCGACGTACTCGCGCTGAGCGTTTCGCAGTGCGGACTGCTCCTCCTCGGGCAGGTACAGCAGGTCCGTGGCGAGGATGTACAT
Organism: Mycobacterium sp. GA-2829; assembly: GCF_001499965.1. Classification (GTDB taxonomy): domain Bacteria; phylum Actinomycetota; class Actinomycetes; order Mycobacteriales; family Mycobacteriaceae; genus Mycobacterium. The sequence goes on along the minus strand of NZ_LQIT01000018.1, from coordinate 47,194 downwards.
GATCCGCCCGTACACCCCGAGCGCCTGGCGGACGTAGGTGGTGATCAGCGCGTCGAGCGCCTGTTCCGGGGTGAACGCGTAAGCCAACGCGTCGGAGGTGACGTAGAGCAGACCCTCGGCGCCGCGTTCGAGGACCGCGCGCAGCACCTCCGACTTGCTGCCCACGTATTGGTACAGCGTCGCGGTCGACATTTCCGCCGCTTTGGCGACGTCGTCGATGTGCACGTCGTAGAAGCCTCGCTCGGTGAACAGGCGTGCGGCGGCGTCGATGATCCGCTCGCGCCGGCCCGCGGGTTGCCGCTGCCCGAGGTCAGGTGCCGGTGCGGTGTCGGCGGTCGGGTCGGGCAGTTCGCAGTCGATGATCGCCCAGGCCGACATGGACTGGATCTCCTGTAGGCGGTCGGAGGAAAGGGTGCCCCGGAAGTTCGGGGTGTTCGAGTACATGGCCAGCACGGCGAATCCGAGCAATTCGGCCTTCTGCTCGTTCATCTCCGGCTTGACCGCGAGGATCTTGGCGGTGATGCGCTCTTGGTTCTCGTCGAAGTGCTGACTGAACACCGCGCGTTCGGCCGCTTCGAGATGGCGCCGCTCCCGCCGCCACAGCGTGGCCTCGTTGCCGTTGGCGGTGATGTCGCCGAATCCGGCGAGAAGGAGCTGAAACTGCTCGAGGGCGGTGGTGCCCTGGGCGTCGCTGACGGTGTGGAGTTCTTCGACGAGGTGGACCTGACTCATCAACGCATGCACCAGGATGTCGTGCTTGCCCTTGAAGTGCCGGTACACCGCAGGTCCGGTGAGACCGACCGCCGCACCGATGCGGTCGATGCTGACATTCTGGTAGCCGTAGTCCTGGAACAGGTGCGCCGCGGCGCGGGCGACCTGCTCGGTGCGGTGGCGCCCACGTGCCGACGACCGAAGCGTCGCTTTCACCGCCTCCGCGCGCACCGCGGTCGATCGTGGCATCTCACCCCGGGGCATGAAACAAGTTTCGCATCTGCGCGCTCTCGGATCGCCCATCCGGTGCCTCAGGATCCCGAAAAGCGCAGGATATGGTGTGGGACAGCGCTATTCGCATCCCAGAGCTGGCCGGCGCTCGTGTCCGCGCCGCAGAGTGCACGCCTGCTCGCCGCCGGGCTCAGCCGGCGAGAACCGCCGACACCAACCGGTGTAGTTCGCCGGCGATGCCCGGGCGGTTGCGCATGCTCTCCGTCTGGGCGATGTCAGTGACCAGGCCGATGGACGCCCGCGCGAGCAACCGAGCATGGTGGGTCGAGATGTCAGGACGCACACCGTTGATCGCGGCGACCCATTCGTCGATGTACTCGCGCTGACTCGTCCGGATCGCTTCCTGCGCCTTCTCCGGAAGGTAGATCAGATCGGCGGCGAGGATCGCCAGAATCGGCTGGTGCGGACCGAGGGCAAGTTCGATGAGGGTGCAGGCGATGGTGTCGATCACCTCCTGCGGTGTCTTGGCCGCGGCCAGACGGTGATTGGTCACGTAGTGCACACCCTCGGCGCCGCGGTGGAGCACCGCCTGCAGCAGTTCGGCCTTACCGGTGAAGTGTTGGTAGAACGTCGCGATCGCGGTGTCGGACTCCGCTGCGATCTCCTCGATACCCACCGCGTGGTAGCTCCGGGCGTGGAACAGCCGGGTCGCGGTGCTCAGGATGCGCTCACGACGGCCGGGGGGACGCCGCGGTGGAGCCAGCGGGGGCCTCGACGACGTTGCGGCGCCGTCGAGTTCGCACGCCAGCACGTTCTGGCCCATCGTCTGCAGGATGCGTCGGGCCGACGCGTGCTCCACCCGTTTGGGCGCGGGGGACTGGCTCGAGTACACGGCCAGCACACTCCACGCCCGCAACTCGGCGTCACCGGTCGGCGTCTCGCCGCCGTCTCCGAGGCCCAGCGCCTGGATGGTCAGCCGGAGCACCTCGTTGAGCTTGGCGCGGAACTCCTCCTGCTCGGCAGGGGAGAGCTGACGACGCTCCCGCTTCCACAGCAGTGCCTCTTCACGGTCCAGCACCAGGTCGGCGAGCTCGGAGAGGAACATCGCCGAGCGCTCGCGCGGTTCCAGATCCGCCTCGACCGCGCGCACGGCGACGTCCGCCACCGCGGCTAACTGCTCCGAGACGGCCTGCGCGAGGATGTCGCGCTTCTTGCGGAAGTGCCGGTAGAGGGCGGGTCCGGTCAGCCCGACCGCTGAGGCGACGTCGTCCATGCTGACGTTGTGGTAGCCCCGTTCGGTGAACAGGCGGGCGGCGGCCTGGGACAGTTGCACCTTGCGCACAGAGCTCCGCGCGTGCTGGCGAACGGGCTGTGCCACGTCGGCGTCCTCCCCTGGGGCCGCGAAGCGGTCTCCGGCTTCGTGAACCATGATTGTAGTTCAGTGGGCACGGAGGGTTGGGAGTCTCGGACGGATACTCCATCTCGGTTACGAGTGCATCTTCGGTGCCGATTGTGAACGGCGAGCCAGGAACTCGAGTGCTCCACCGCCCTATGCGGCCTGTTGTTAATATCGGTTCTACGATAGGGCGCGGCCGCTCGGCCGACGCTTCGAGGTGCGCCCGGACCGAGTACGGTGCGGCCATGAGCGGCGACGGACGCAGACGCAGAGATGCCAAGCAGGCGCGGCGCGACGCCGACCGCAGGCGCGCCCGCGAACAGGCATCCGCCGTGACGGAGGGCGACGAGGAAACCCCACTGCTCGGGGAGGTTCGCGAGGCGCTCGACGCGGGTCATCCGCTGCCGTTGCTCGGCTTCGCCGGCGTGCTGATCCTGGGGACCACCCCGCAACCCCTGCAGAGGCCCGAGGAACAGTCGCCGAGTATCGGTGACCTCGTCGCTGCCTTCGGCGAGGTCCGGACCGAGGAGTCGACGGCGCTGCTGGCCGCACTGGGGGAACTGCTCATCGACGACGACGAGGTGCGCGCCGCCTGCCGCCGGACCGTCGCTGCACGCGACGACACCTTGCCGCGCTGGCTGACCGCACTGAGTGACGTACAGGTGTATCGGGCCGTGCGGATGACGCACGTGGTGGGCGACGGCGATGAACTGATCCTCGGTGTCCGGTTCGCCGACGGGCACGAGATGACATGCGCGGCGTCGATCGACCACCTGAACGGGTCGGCGATCGGTGACGCGTTCTTCGTGCCGGACTCGATCGAGACCGTGCTCGACGTCGCCCGCGCGAACAACACCGATCCGGACACGACCTTCGCCGACGTCGACCTCGCCGACGCCCGTGCCGCACTACAGCAGTCGCTCGACCAACCGGTGATCACGGCCACCGGCTCGGAGACGTGGCCCGCCTCGCGGGCGCTGGTGCGATGGATGACCCGGTTGATGCCGGCCGGTGGCACGGATTTCCTTGTGCGGCAATGGACTGTGGCCCGGACCGCGGAGTTTTGCGACCGCTTCCTCCGGTCACCGGCCGGAATGCCGTTCGACGACCCGCAGCACCGCGACCTCCTGGTGCGGTGCGCGCAGGCCGGCACCGGTGATCCGACGCGATGGAGTGAGGCGCGGCTGACAAGACTGCTCAACGCGCCGCTGAGCGTCGACGACACCGTGCCGGCACAGGCGCGCCTCGACGTGCCCGACATGCTGCGCGCCTTCGTACCGTTCGCGCACGCCGAATCCGGCATTCGCGACGAGCTCACCGCCGAAGCCCTCGCCGCCATCGACGGTTCCGCCGAGCAGTACCGCGACTCCGTGCTCAACCGGCCACGTTGAAATTGCAAACATGTCACTATGTCCGCCATGGACACATGGGGGGTGGACACCGATCGTCGCGCGAGCGAGACGGTTGCGCACCAGAGCAAGGCATCACTGCGGCACGTCTCGCGCGCGGCGTACATCGGTTCGGCGATCGAGTTCTACGACTTCTTCATCTACGGCACGGCAGCCGCGCTGGTTTTCCCCACCGTGTTCTTCCCGGAACTCAGCCACGTCATGGCGACCACCGCCTCGCTGGGCACGTTCGCGGCGGCGTTCGTGTCCCGGCCTGTGGGTGCGGCGGTCTTCGGCCACTTCGGTGACCGGATCGGGCGCAAACACGTCCTGGTGATCACCCTGCTGATGATGGGCATCGCGACGGTGGGCGTCGGGCTGATCCCCAGCACCGAGACCATCGGCGTCGCCGCACCGCTTCTGCTGATCACCCTGCGTCTGGTCCAGGGTTTCGCCGTCGGCGGCGAGTGGGCGGGCTCGGCACTGCTCAGCGCCGAGCACGCGCCAGCCGACCGGCGCGGCTACTACGGCATGTTCACGCAACTCGGCCTCGGTACGGCGCTGATGCTGGCCAACCTCGTCTTCCTCGGGGTGCACTTTGCCTTCGGCGAGACGAGTTCGCAGTTCCTGCAATGGGGTTGGCGCATCCCGTTCCTGCTCAGTGCGGTGCTCATCGCCACCGCCTTCTACATCCGGATGCGGGTTCCCGAAACCCCCGCACTCACCGAAAGCGCCGATGCCGCAACGCAATCGCACGGCGGCATACCGCTGGTCGCGCTCTTCCGCGAACAGGGCGGCCGGGTCTTGCTGGCCGCGGGTGCGGCGACGTGCGTGCCGATGCTGGTGTACCAGGCGGGAACGTTCTTCACCCACTACGCCGCTGCCCACATGGGGTATCCGATGAGCCTGGTGCTGCTCGTGGGCGTCATCGGCGGGCTGTGCGCGGTCGGGTGCGCGGCGTGCTCGGCGATCCTCAGTGACACCCACGGGCGGCGACGGATGCTCGGGCTGGGTTTCGCGGTGGCGCTGCCCTGGTCGGTGCTGATCTTCCCGGTGATCGAGGTGCACAGCGAGTTCGTGTTCGCCGTTGCGCTGGTGACCACCTACGCGGTCATCGGGTTCTGCATGGGTCCACTGGCCGCGTTCATCCCGGAGTTGTTCGCGGCACGGTACCGCTACACCGGGGCGGCAATGGTGCTCAACGCCGGCGGCATCCTCGGCGGCGCGGTACCGCCGGTGGTGTCGCCGCTGCTGACGGCATCGTTCGGGAGTTGGGCGGTGGCCGCGATGATGGGCGGTCTGGCACTGGTCAGCCTGGTCTGCGTCGCGTTGTTGCCGGAGACGGTTCGACCCTGACGCCGCACACGGCAGCAGGTGCTGGCTTACGCTGGCCGCAGTGCTGTCGAAAGGCGGGATCGTGGACGATACAGAGCTCCGGCAGCGACTGGACGCCGCCATCGCCGAGCTGGCACGCTCCCTGCACAGCCATCAGGTCGGCACGTTCGAGGTCGATGCGCTGCTGCTGGAGGTGACCCGAGGCGCCACGGAGATGCTGTCGGGTGTCGACCACGCGGGTGTCACGCTCGTCGAGGGCCGCAGCCGAAGAACGCGCTCTATTGCACCGACCGGTGAGGTGCCGCGGACGGTGGACGCGCTGCAGGACAGGTTCGGCGAGGGGCCGTGTCTGGAATCGATCTGGGACCGCCACACCGTCCGGGTCGACGACTTCCACCGCGAGAACCGGTGGCCGAAGTTCGTGTCTGCTCTGCTCGCGGAGACACCGGTCCGCTCATCGCTGTCGATACAGCTGTTCACCAACGAGCACGAACTCGGCGCGCTCAACCTCTACTCGGAGCGACCGGGCGGGATCGCGCATGACGTCGAGGAGCAGGCGCTCGTGCTGGCCACCCATGCGGCGATCGGATTGGCCGGCGCCCGGCGCACGGATCAACTGCACAGCGCGCTGGCGACCCGGGACATCATCGGTCAGGCCAAGGGAATGATCATGGAGCGCTTCAACGTCGACGCGATCCAGGCCTTCGCGCTCTTGAGGCAGCTCTCGCAGGACAGCAACACGCCGTTGGCCGACGTCGCGCGCCGCCTGGTGCACCGGGATCACCCGCCGACATGATCGCGCCCGGAACGGGCATACGGTGGTGACGGCGACCAACACCTGGAGGAGATGACGGGATGGACTTCGGGATCTCGACCTTCGTCAACGACGACACCATCGATCCGGTGACGCTCGCCCGCGCGATCGAGGAGCGGGGGTTCGCCTCGCTGGTGATCGCCGAGCACACTCACATCCCCGCCAGTCGCGAATCGCCCTACCCGGAGGGCGGTGATCTGCCGTCGGTCTACTACCGGACACTCGACCCGTTCGTCACCCTCGCCGCCGCCGCGGCGGTGACGGAGAAGATCCAGTTGTTCACGGGCATCGCGCTGCTCATCCAGCGCGACCCGATCGTCACCGCCAAGGAAGCGGCGAGCATCGACCTGATCTCCGGCGGCCGGTTCGTGTTCGGGGTCGGCGCGGGCTGGAACATCGAGGAGTTGCGGCACCACGGCACCGACCCCAAGACCCGTGGGGCCCTGCTCGACGAACGCATCGAGGCGATCAAGGCGCTGTGGACCGACGAACCCGCGGAATACCACGGCAGATACGTCGATTTCGACTCGTCGTACTGCCGTCCCAAGCCGGTGCAGAAGCCGCATCCGCCGATCTACATCGGCGGCAACTCCGACGCCACGGTCAAACGCGTGATCCGTCACCAGGCCGGTTGGATCTCCAATCCGCTACCCACCGAACAACTCACCGCACGCGTTCAGCAGATGCGTGACGGCGCCGGCCACGACGTCGCGCTGGCGATGTTCGGCGCCCCGCCGAAACCGGATTACTGGCGCACCGCAGAGGACCTCGGCTTCGGGCAGTTGGCGCTGCTGCTGCCGACCAAGCCTCGCGACGAATCCCTGCGCAAGCTGGACGAATTCGCCGCGATGGTGAAGCAATACCGGGGCTAGGCGCTCGCCGGTTGAGCCAGTCGCCGGAACAGTTCCCAGGACGATCGCTCCACCCAGTTCGTGGTCAGTGCCCCGTCGTCTCGCACGGCCCAGACGGCGGTTCCGGTCATCGCGATCTCCCGTTGGTCCGGCGTCGTGCCGAGGACCCCGTTGTTCTTACCGGTCAAGACCCAGCGCGACGCCACCCGGCTGCCGTCTGCATTCTGGAAGGTCTCGCTGACCTCCAGACGAAGGTCGCCGACAGCCGCGAGGAAGCCGGCGACCCAGGCCTTGAAGGCCTCCCGACCCGTGATGGTCTCCCCGCCGCTGACGATGACGAAATCCTCTGCCACGAACCGGTCTACCGCGTCGGGATCGTGCGCGTTCCACACCTCATCCCAGAAGGCGTGCACGATGCTGACGGAATCACTACTTTTCATGTTCCGGTGAACGCCTGCGTGCTCGCGGAAATGCCCGGTAGCGCTGCCGAATCGCCCACCCAGGCGATGTAGCCGTCGGGCCGGACCAGAACGGCGGGACCGTCGTCGAGACGTTGTGCCTGCGGTCCGGCGAAGCCGTCGACGACCGGGGCGCCGCGTTCGCGGATGAACACGTGACCCGGCGTCCGCAGCAGTTCGGTCAGGCGGCCCTCCGCCAACGGGATCTGGGTTGCGCGGGTGCCGACCGGTCCGGCGCCTGGGTACCGCAGACCGGTCCCGGCGAAGCTGCCCGCGACCGTGTCCCGGACAGGAGGTAGGCGAAGAATCGTCGGCGCCAACAGGTTCCGCAGCAGTCGTGCGGGTCGGGGCCGCAGCGTGACCCCGCGCGCCATCAACCCCGACTGCCGTAGGACGCGCCTGCCGATCGGATGGCGTTCGTCATGGTAGGTGTCGAGCAGGCTCTCGTCGGCGCCGGCGAGCACCGCCTCGATCTTCCACGCGAGGTTGGCCGCGTCCTGGATGCCGGTGTTCATACCCTGACCGCCCATGGGGGAGTGCACATGTGCGGCGTCGCCGGCCAGGAACACCCGGCCGTGCCGATACCGCTCGACTTGTCGTTCGTCGCAGTGGAATCGCGACGTCCAGCTGATGTCCACCAACTCCAGATCGGTCCGGAATGCCCGGGCGAGAACGCCGGTGATCTCCGCGCGGTCGGCGGGCACATCGTCGGGCAATTGCCGATGCCGATCCCACACCATGGCGCGGAACCACGAGCCGTCGGCGTCGTGCCGGTCGTACGGCGCGAGGAAGCCCAGCACGTCGCGGGTGCTTCCCACACTCAATCCGCCGCCGACCGGCCCGTTGGCGAGTTTGACGTCAGCGAGGACCAGTGAGGAAAGCACCGTCTTGCCCGGGAAGGCCACTTCGAGCAGTGCCCGGACGGTGCTGTGGGCGCCGTCCGCGCCGATGACGTACTGCGCCCGCCAAACCTCCTGTGCGCCAGTGCTGGTGCGCGCAGTGACGGTCACGCCGTCGGCGTCCTGGTCCAGGCCCACCACTTCGGCGCCGCGGCGGATCTCGGCGCCCGCGCTCTGCGCGTAGCGGGCGAGCAGTGCGTCGACGTTGGTCTGCGGGGTCACCAGCACGAACGGATACCGCGAGTCGAGGTGGGTGAGATCGAGCCGCGCGCCGGCGAACAGCGAGACCCCCGGAGCCCGGTGGCCACGGGTGAGCAGGTCGTCGGCCAACCCGCGGGCGTCGAGGACCTCCAGGGTGCGCGCCATCGTGGCGAACGCCCGGCTCGACGGATTGGGGTGCGGCCACTTCTCGAGCACCACGACAGTGCGGCCCGCGCGGGCCAGGTCTCCCGCGGCGGTCAGACCGGTCGGTCCGGCGCCCACCACGGCGACGTCGACTGCTGTGCTCACCGCTCCTCCTCCGGATCGGGATACCAGCGTCGGATGTCGTCGGGAGTCGCCTTGGCCTCCCGGTTGAACACGAACCGGCAGTCCGGCTGGCTGGTATGTGCGGCATTGACGATCGCCTCGAACAGCAGGGTGTTGTCCGGCACCAAGCGCACTCCGGCACCGATCAGCACCGCGTCATACCGTCTGGCGCGCAACCACTCTCGGGCCTTGGCGGCGCCGGTATCACCGAAGTCGACGAGGCAGTTGTCGACGTGATAGCCGGCGGCGCGCAGCTGTGCGACGTTGTCGTCGTTGGCCGCGCGCAGCGACTCTCGCGTCAGGTCGGGGAAGCGGGCGAACTCCGGCGACGTGTAGTCGATGACGTCGGGGTCCAGTCCGATCTGGATGGCGGCGATGGTCATGGCCGGTCTCGATTCGAGGAGTTCAACAGTTGTTGAACTGAACGCTAGGCCTGCGCGCTGGTGTTGTCAACGGTTGTTGAATAGGCTGCGGAGATGACTGCCCGACCCCGCGACGCGGAGGCCACCCGCGCGACGATCCTCACCGCCGCGCGGAGCCAGTTCGGTGAGCGCGGCTTCGATCGCACCACCATCCGGTCGATCGCGGGCGCCGCCGGCGTGGACCCGGCTCTGGTCATGCACTATTTCGGCAACAAGGCCCAGTTGTTCGCCGAGGCGGCGCAACTGGACATCACGTTCCCGGACCTCTCCGCGGTCCCGCCCGACCGGGTTGCCGACGTGCTGATCCCGCTGTTCGTCTCGGTGTGGGGTCCGCACGGGCCGTTCCTGCCGCTGCTGCGCGCGGCCACCACCAACCGGGCCGCCGCCGACGCCCTGCTCGCGGTGTTCACCGACAAGGTCACCCCGGCGCTGTCGGCGGTCACGCCCGACCGCAGCGCCGAACGCGCCGCGCTGATCGGCTCCCACCTGCTGGGGATCGCGGTGGCACGCAACATCCTCGGCATCCCGGCGCTGGCCGAGATGGCCGACGAGGACCTCATCGCCTGGCTGCGGCCGGTGTTGGCGCACTACCTCTCGGATGCCGCCCCGCCCGGGTGAGACGTCAGAACGCGGTCTCGGGGATCTCCATCACGCCCAGGTCCACGGATTCCACGACACCGCGCAGCGCGGTCAGCTGCGGGAGCACGGTGGTGGCGAAGAACGACGCGGCGGCGATCTTGCCCCGGTAGAACGGCTCGTCCGGGCGATGTTCGGCCAGCGCTCTCTGGGCGGCGTTGGCGCACACCAATAGTCGCCAGCCGATCAGCAGGTCGCCCACGGCGAGCAGATACGGCACCGACTGCAGACCCACCTTGTAGATCTGCGCCGGCTGCTCGGAGGCGGACAGCAGATACCCGGTGAGTGCGGCGGTCATCGCCTGCACGTCCTCGAGCGCGGTGCGCACCCGTTCGGCCACCTTCTTCAGCGCGGCATCGGAGGTGTCGACGGTGTGCGTGATCTGGGCGGCCACGTGCGTGAGCGCCGCGCCGCCGTCGCGGACGACCTTGCGGAAGAAGAAATCCAGCGCCTGGATCGCGGTGGTGCCCTCGTAGAGCGAGTCGATCTTGGCGTCGCGGATGTACTGCTCGATCGGATAGTCCTGGAGATAGCCGGATCCGCCGAGGGTCTGCAGCGATTCGGTCAGCACGCTGTACGCCCGCTCCGAGCCCGCGCCCTTGACGATGGGCAGCAGCAGATCGGCGACCCGGTGGGCCAGCTGCGCATCCGCGCCCGAAACGTGTTGGGCAACATCGGCATCCTGGTGGGCCGCGGCGTACAGGTACAACGACCGCAGCCCCTCGGCGTAGGCCTTCTGCGTCATCAGGCTGCGCCGAATGTCCGGATGGCCGATGATCGTGACCCGCGGCGCCGTCTTGTCGGTCATCTGCGTCATGTCCGCGCCCTGCACCCGCACCTTGGCGTAGGCGAGCGCGTTGAGGTAACCGGTCGACAGGGTGCCCGCCGACTTCACCCCGATGGTCATGCGGGCGTGCTCGATGACCGTGAACATCTGCGCGATGCCGTTGTGCACGTCGCCGACGAGATAGCCGACTGCGGGCACACCGTGGTCCCCGAACGTCAGCTCGCAGGTGGGTGAGGACTTCAGGCCCATCTTGTGTTCGAGCCCCGTCGCGTACACCCCGTTGCGCGGTCCGAGTGCGAGGGTGTCCGGATCGAACAGGTACTTCGGCACGTAGAACAGGCTGAGTCCCTTGGTGCCCGGGCCGGCGCCGACCGGCCGGGCGAGGACCAGGTGGAAGATGTTCTCGGCGACGTCGCCGATGTCGCCGCCGGAGATGAACCGCTTGACGCCCTCGATGTGCCAGGTGCCGTCGGGTTGCTCGATCGCGCGTGCGCGTCCCGCGCCGACGTCGGAGCCGGCGTCGGGTTCGGTCAGCACCATGGTGGCCGCCCAACCTCGTTCCAATCCGGCTGCGGCCCAACTCTTCTGCTGATCGTTGCCCTCCAATGCCAGCGCCCGCGCCATGGCGGGTCCGAGGGCCCAGAGGAACGCCGCCGACGGGTTGGCGCAGACGAGCATCTCCTGGATCGACCACACCAGCGGGGCCGGCGCCGGGACGCCGCCGATGTCTTCCGGTAGACCGATCCGCCACCATTCGGCGGCCTTGACCGCCTGCACCGACGCGAGCAGCGATGGCGTCGCCGTGACGGTGTGGGTCGCCGGATCGAGGACCGGGGGATCGCGGTCGGCGTCGGCGAAGGACTCGGCCAGCGGACCCTCCGCCAGGCGGGCGACCTCGTCGAGCATCGTGTGGACGGTGTCGGTGTCCAGATCGCCGTAGTTCCCGGCGTCGAGGACGGCCCCGAGGCGAGGACCTCGAAGAGGTTGAAGGCGATGTCGCGCACGTTCGCGATGTAATGGCCCATGGGCTTCCCCAATCCTGCGGAGCTAAGGAAAAGTGTCGCGACCAGGCAAAACGTACGCAACCGTAACTTACGGTGACGTCACCGAAGGCTGCGAGGTCAGGTGCTTATGTGTGATGTAGATCACAGACGTGCGGCGTGGAAATCCGCCTTCCCGGGTACATGGCTGCGAACGGGTGACGGTGTGGAGGGTGGCGCGGGGGATGACGTCGACGGACCTGCGATGTCCGAAGCGGATGCAGTTCGGGCCGTGCGGCGGTGTGCGCCCCGACGGGCAGTGCGAGATGCGTTCAGGTCCCTGCGCGTTCCCGGACGTGGTGCCGTGGTCCGGCGTCGCACCGGCGCCCCGCCCCGCGCAGGCGCCGCTGGTGTTGACCGATTTCAGCTGCGCGCCGTTCGACGAGGTCGACGTCGCCGCCACCGCCGCGACCCTGGCCGATTCGTGCGATGCGGTGCTGGTGGGTGAGCATCAGAACCGACCGGACTTCCCGCCGACGCTGATGGGGCGCCTGCTGCTCGAGTCGGGGGTGTCCCCGTGGATCACGCTGTCGTGCCGGGACCGCAATCGCGTGGTCCTCGAACAGGAGTTGCGCGGGCTGCGCACGCTCGGTGTGGGCACCGTGCTGTGCGTGACCGGCGACGGCCGCGGGTACGACGTGCGTCCCGACGTCACCCAGACCTTCGACCTCGATGGGCCGCGTCTGGTGTCACTGGCCGCGTCGGTCGGGATGGTCGCGGCGGTGCCCGAAACCCCCACCGCGCCCCCGGTGCACGCGCGGCCGGCTCGCCTGGTCGAGAAGCAGCGCGCCGGGGCGAGTCTCGCGGTGCTCAACCACGTCCCGTACCCCGCGGCCGTCGCCGACTTCATGGCGGCGGCGCGCGCAGCCGGGTTGACGATCCCGGTGGTCGCCGCCGTCGCGGTCTTCACCGACGTGGTCTCCGCCGCTGTCCTGCAGGGGTTGCCCGGCCTCGAGCTGGATCAGGCGGTGGTCGAAACAGTCCTGGGGGCAACGGATCCCGTGGCGGCAGGGATCGCCGCGGCGGTCGAGGAGGCGACGGCCCTGCTGGCGATCGAGGGGGTCGAGGGCGTCAACGTCTCGGGCTCGGCCACCTCGGCGGGCACCAGAGCCGGAGCGGAGATCAAGGCCGAGGTCGGTCGGCTCATCAAAGCGCAGGAGGCGGCATGACGGAGGCGATGGACGCCGAGTTCGACACCGTGGCGGAGTGGACGGCGCAGGTCGCGGTCGACCTCGGTCCGGAGTACTTCGTGCCGGCGGGGTGCCGGGGGAGTGGGAGTCCGGCGGCTCTGGACTGGTTGATCGAACAGTTGGATCTCACGTCCGACGATCTCCTGTTGGACTGCGGTGCCGGAGTCGGCGGGCCTGCCGCGTACGCCGCAGAGGCGGTCTCCGTGCGCCCACTGCTCGTCGAACCCGAGGCGGGCGCCTGCCGTGCGGCACGCACGCTGTTCGGCTTCCCCGTCATCCAGGCGGCGGGTTCGGCGCTGCCATTGGCGGATGCCAGCGTCGACGCCGCATGGTCGCTGGGGGTGCTCTGCACGACGCCGCACCAACTGGAACTGCTGACCGAGATGCGACGCACCGTCCGCTCGCCCGGGCGGATCGCGCTGTTGGCGTTCGTGGCCGACGAGATGCTGCTCACCAAACAACCGCAGGGTAACCACTTCCCGACGCGCGGCCGCCTCATCGAACTGATCGCCGAGGCCGGCCTGGAGATCCAAAAGTGGCGGAGCACCGCGGACCTGCCGACCATTCCGCGGGAATGGACCGACCGCGTCGACGCCGTGACTGAGGCGCTGGCCGAGCGCCACGGGCAGTCGCGGGCGTGGCAGCTCGCCGAACGCCAGAGCGGGCGGATCGGTGATCTGCTCGCGGCGGGCGAGGTGACCGGCGAGATGTTGGTATTGCGTCACGCGTGACCCTGGGCGTACCGTGACGGATACCCCCGGGGGGTATCTACGAAGGAGGACGGTGTGTCCGAGCAGACGCACGACGCGACCGCGCACCACCATCACGAGCATCACCACGAGCAGATGAACGTCAACGCCATGGCAGCCAGCGCGACGCTGCACTGTCTCACCGGATGCGCGATCGGAGAGATCGCGGGCCTGGTCATCGGCACCGCGCTGGGACTGGGCACCCTGGCGACCATCGCGCTGGCGATCGCGCTGGCCTTCGTCTTCGGCTACACGCTCTCGACGCTGCCACTGCTGAAAGCCGGTCTCGCGCTTGGCGCCGCGCTCAGCGTCGTGCTCGCGGCCGACACCCTGTCGATCCTGACCATGGAGATCGTCGACAACCTCGTCATGGCGGTGATCCCCGGCGCCATGGACGCCGGACTGGTCAACGCCGTCTTCTGGGTGAGCATGATCATCGCGCTGGCCGTGGCGTACGTCGTGGCGTATCCGGTCAACCGGTACCTCCTGCAGCGAGGCAAGGGGCACGCGCTGACGCATGAGTACCACCACGGCCACCAGTCGGCAACCGGCGCAAGGCGGTTCATCCCGTCGATCGGTACGGGGGCGCTGGCGGCGGCGATCGCGGCGTTCATGCTCGGCGGTCTGGTGGTCTCGATCGCCGCCGAACTCGAGGGCGCGGGCAGCGCCCACGCGTCAGCGGCGGGGGTCGAGGAGTTGCGCCAGGTGCAGTGACGTGCGCTCGGCATCGAGTTGCCGCACCTGCATGTGGCAGCTGAACCCGTCGGTGAGCACGGCGGCACCGGCCGACGTGTCGCGCAGTGCCGGTGCGAGGGCCTGCTCGGCGACCTTCATGCTCACCTCGTAGTGGTCCTTCTCGAATCCGAAATTGCCTGCCACACCGCAGCATCCGGTGGCCTCGCGGACCGTCTCCACGCCGAGCGCCGCCAGGGCCTTGCGCTGGGTTGCCGCTCCGAACGTCGCGTACTCGTGGCAGTGTGTCTGGACCGTCACCTCGTTGGGAACGGAATGCGCAGGCCGCCAGCCGTTCTCGGCGGCCTCGGCGACCATCTGCGCGAAGGTGCGGACGCGTCGGGCGACGCGTCGAGCGGCGTCGGTGTGAATCAGTTCGGGCAGATCTTTCCGGAACGCCGCAGCGCAACTCGGTTCGAGGACGACGATCGGCCGGTCGGTGCCGTCGTCGAGGGTCTCGGCGGCCTTGGCGAGGCGCTTCTTGGCCTTCGTCAGTTGACCGGTCGAGATCCACGTCAGCCCGCAGCAGGCATCGGCCCGGCATTCCGTGGACTTACCCGCGTCGGTGAGCACCCGGGCCGCCGCCCCCACCACCTCGGGCCGGAAACCCCGGGTGAAGGTGTCGGCCAGCAGGACGACATCCCCGCCTCGGCCGGCGCTTTCGATCTCGCGACGGATCTGCCTGGCGGACGCGAACTTCGGCATCGCGCGGTGCGGCGTGAGACCGCCCATCCTCGCCGCGACCCGCGCCATCCCGCCCCGGGTGAGCAGATTCACCGCGGGTGCCGTTCTGGTCGCCAATCCCAGCCAGGTGGGCAGCCACCCGAGCGAGTAGTGCGACATCGGCCTGCGGCGACCGGCGTAGTAGTGGTCGAAGAACTCGGACTTGTAGGTGGCCATGTCCACGCCGACGGGACAGTCGGTGGCACACGCCTTGCACGACAGGCACAGGTCGAGCGCTTCTCTGACGTCCTGGGAACGCCAACCCTCGGCGACCGTCGGGGAGTTGCGCACCATCTCCTGAAGGGCGCGCGCCCGGCCGCGGGTGGAGTCCTTCTCGTCGCCGGTGGCGCGGAAACTCGGACACATCACACCGCCGCTCGCGGCCCGGCATCGGCCCACCCCGATGCAGCCCTGCACCGCGTGCACGAACGGTGCCACCGGCACGTCATTGCGCGGGGTGAGGTCGAACGACGTCGGCCAGTCGCGCGAATCGACGCCCGCCAGGGACAGGTTGTCCAGCAAGGGTTCCGGGTCGACGATGGATCCGGGGTTGAGGATGCCGCGGGGGTCCCAGATCCGCTTGAACCGGGCGAACGCCGTCATCACGGCCGGGCTGTACATCAGCGGCAGGAGCTCTGAGCGCGCGCGGCCGTCGCCGTGTTCGCCGGACATGGAACCGCCGAATCGGACGCACAATTCGGCGGCGCGGCGGATGAACCGCGCCATGACGCCGCGGCCTTCCTCGGTCCGCTGATCGAAGTCGATGCGGATGTGCATGCACCCGGCGCCGAAGTGTCCGTACATGACGCCGGTGAGCCCGCATTCGGCGAGCAGCGCCTTGATCGCGACCAGATAGTCGGCGAGCTGATCGGGCGCGACGGCTGAATCCTCCCAACCGGTCCACGACTCACCGCCGTCGACCAATCGCGCCGACAGTCCCGCACCGTCTTCGCGCACCCGCCACAGCGAGGCACGCTCGGCGGGGTCGGCCACCACCCGTGCCTCGACAAGCCTTCCCGCAGAATGTAAATCGTTGACCATGGCCGCACCGCGGGCCTCCACCTCCGCGCGGTCCTCGCCGTCGAGGTCGACATAGAGCCAGGCGTTGCCTGCGGGAAGGCCCTGCACTGAATCGGCGCCGCGCAGATGGCGCATCGTGTCGACGATGATCGAGTCGATGCCTTCGATGGCGGCGGGGGAGTATCGCAGGATCAGCGAGTTGTCCCGTGCGGCGTCGACCAGATCCGCATATCCGAGACACAGCAACATCGCCGACGGTGCGACCGGGACGAGCGCCACGGTGGCGCCGACGATGACCGCACAGGTGCCTTCGCTGCCCACGAGCGCGCGAGCGACGTGAAACCCGTTCTCCGGTAGCAAGTTTGCGAGGTGGTAGCCGGAGACTTGGCGCGGGAAGCGGGCGAGTTCGAGGCGGAACTCGGTGCGGTGCTGGTCGGCGAGCGCGCGGAGCTCGGCGGTGACGCGCGCCGCCGCTTCGGCCGCCTGCGCGTCGGTCGGGTCGGTGGCGCGCAGACCGTCGTGTGTGGCGGTCAGCCGGTGGCCCTCGGCGGTCACCACGTCGAGGGCGACGATGTGGTCGGAGGTGCGGCCGTATCGAACCGAGTGGTTCCCGCAGGCGTCGTTGCCGATCGCGCCGCCCACGGTCGCGCGGGACTTGCTCGACGGATCCGGGGCGAACGTCAGCCGACCCGACGTCGCGGCTTCGACGTGCTTCTGCAATTCGGTCAGCGCGATACCCGGCTGCACGTAGGCGGTGCGCGACGACTCGTCGACCGAGGCGACCGCATCCATGTGCCGGGAGAAGTCCAGCACCAGCCCTCGGCCGATCGAATTGCCCGCCAACGAAGTTCCGCCACCGCGGCTCGTCACCGGCATCTCGTGCCGCGCGCAGGCCCGGACGATCTGTGCGACCTCGTCGGCCGACCGGGGGAAAACCACCCCGAGGGGCGGGACACGGTAGTTCGACGCGTCGAAGGAGTATTCGGCCCGGCGGCGAGAGGAGGTGTCCACGGCGATACCCGCCGCGTCCAGCTCGGTGAGAACGCCGTCGTTCACAGGGCCTCCAGGGTGTGCACCTCGTCGGGGAGATTGTGCACTGCCGCGTTCATCACGCACGCAGGCCGTCCAGGACCATGCCGAGGATCCGATGTGCCCGGACGTCCCACTCCTCGTCCTCGAGGCGGGTCAGGAAACCGATGAGCAGGACCACGTCGCGTGCCTCGGCTTCCGGCCGGATCTCGCCGGCGGCCTTACCCGCCTCCAGCAGTGCCGTGACGGCGGCGTCGATGGGTTGGGCGCTGTGGCCGACGAATTCGTCGCGCACGGACTGGGTCGCGGCGGCGAAGATCCCGCGTTTGACGCGCGCGTACTCCGCCACCCGTGAGAACCAGCGCGCCATCGCCTCGAGAGGTGGGTGGCTGTCGAGCAGTTGCGGTGCAGCGGCGACGAGCGCCTCGACGTCGTCTCGGTACACCTCGGCGAGCAGCGCCTCGCGGGTGGGGAAGTGACGGTAGAGCGTGCCCTGGCCGACTCCGGCCGCCTTGGCGATCTCGTTCATCTTCACGTCGGAGGACGCGACGATCCGTTCGCGGGCGGTCGCGATGATCCGTGCCCGGTTCTGCGCCGCGTCACTGCGTCGCTTCACCGGTCGCCCGTCACGCTAAACGGACACTTGTCCGGTACGGTGAAGGGGTAAGGGGACACGTGTCCACTTTAATCGGAAGGGGCTGTCAGATGCCGTCGAATCCATCCAAGGTCGTCGTCATCACCGGCGCGAGCAGCGGCATCGGCGCCGCTGCCGGTCGACTCCTCGCGCAACGGGGCGCCAGGGTAGTGCTCGGCGCCCGCCGGGGCGATCACCTCGAACGACTTGCCGCAGAGATCCGTGACGCAGGAGGAACGGTCGCGGTCCGCCCGACTGACGTGACCCGCCTCGACGACGTGCGCCTTCTCGTCGACCTCGCCGTGGCCGAGTTCGGGCGACTCGACGTCATGATCAACAACGCCGGCGTCGGCAGGATCGGCCCGATCGCCGACCTCGACGTCGATGGCTGGTCGGAGATGATCGACGTCAACCTGCGCGGGGTGTTGCACGGCATCGCCGCGGCCATGCCGGTCTTCCGGCGCCAGGGCCGTGGGCATTTCGTGACCACGGTCTCCACGTCGGGTCTGAAAATCGTTCCGGCACAGGGCGTCTACGCGGCGACCAAGAACGCCGTGCGGACCGTGCTCGAGGCCCTGCGGCAGGAGTCCACCGACGGGGTCATTCGCACGACGGCGATCTCTCCCGGATTCGTCAACACGGATATGGACGACGCGATCGCCGATTCCGCGTTGCGCGAGCGGATCCGGCGCTCGATGAACGATTTCGGGCTCGACCCCGATGCGGTTGCCGAAGCGATGGCGTTCGCGATCGAGGCGCCCGACGGCGTCGAGATCGGTGAGTTGACGATCCGGCCCACCGTGCAGAACTGAGGACGCGGAAGGGTGACGCATGTGACTGATGTGAATGACTG
Organism: Mycobacterium sp. GA-2829; assembly: GCF_001499965.1. GTDB lineage: Bacteria > Actinomycetota > Actinomycetes > Mycobacteriales > Mycobacteriaceae > Mycobacterium. Next base: position 28,768 of record NZ_LQIT01000018.1, on the reverse strand, counting down.
GCGGTCGCTCGCGGGTCGCCGCACGCTAAATTGACGCGGGTGTTTTAGCAGGTCAACGTGGGTGCGGGAAGCTTCTGCGGCGGAGAAGCTGTTTGCACGATGGAGGGCATGGGTAGAAACCCGTCTGAACGCACAACATCGTGGAGCGCAGAGGTATGAGTGGAAGACACCGGTCACCAGCACCGATGACCCAACGCCGGACGACGCAGTGGCCCGTCGTGGTGGGCGGCTCGCTGTCGTTCGCGGTGGCGTCGGCGGGTGTGCTGGCCGGTGCGATCGTGCACTTCTCGACGCCCGATTCCGCCCCGGCCGCGCCTGAGGTGCCGCAGGCCGCAGGCAGCGCGCCCGTCACCCAGAACGGCACCGTCGTCGCCGTGACCGACGATTCGGTGACCACCCGCAGCGACAACGGGCTGCTGCAGACCTACCGGTTGACGCCGGATACGTACGCCGTGACCGCCGACCGGCAATCCGCCGACCCGGCGGCGTCGTTCGCGGTCAACGACCGCGTGTCGGTCTTCGCGACCGTGCAGTCCGGACAGCACGTGGCGACCGCGGTCGCCGACCAGTCCGCCGTCGGTCCCGACGGCCCGCCGATGGACTACGTCGCAGCGCCCTGAACGCTCACCGCAGCGCGATGACGACCTTGCCCTTGGCCGTTCGATTCTCCAGTGCGGCAATGGCGTCCGCCGCCCGGTCGAGGGGATAGACGTCGGGCTGCGGCGCCGACACCGCACCCGAGGCCAGCAGCGGTTCGAGCTCCGCCCACTGTTCGCGGACATACCCGGGATGCGCGAACGTCCATGCACCCCAACCGACTCCGACGACGTCGACGTTGTTGAGCAGCAGGCGGTTCACCTTCACCGTCGGGATGTCGCCGCCGGTGAAACCGATGACCAACAACCGCCCACCCGGCGCCAACGAGCGCAGCGAATCGGTGAACCGGTCGCCGCCGACCGGGTCGAGCACCACGTCGACACCTCGGCCTCCGGTGAGTTCCTTGACCGCATCCTTGAACCCGTCGGCCAGCACCACCTCGTCGGCGCCCGCCGCGCGGGCCACCGCCACCTTCTCCTCGGTGCTCACCACCGCGATGGTGCGCGCGGCGCCGAACGCGGGGGCCAGGCGCAGCGTCGACGTGCCGATCCCGCCCGCGGCGCCGTGCACCAGCACGGTCTCACCCTCGGCCAGCCGGCCGCGGGTACGCAGCGCGCAGTGCACGGTCAGGTCGTTGAACAGCAGACCCGCACCCGCCTCGAACGACACCGCATCGGGTAGCGCGAACACCCGATCCGGCGGCAACGCAACGACCTCGGCCATCCCGCCGGACAGCATCGTCAGCCCGGCCACCCGGTCGCCCGCGGAGACCCCGCAATCGGCGGGCGCACTGCGCACCACACCGGCGATCTCGGCGCCCGGCGTGAACGGCAGGTCCGGCTTGTACTGGTAGAGCCCACGGGTGAGCAGGGCATCGGGGAACGCCACCCCCGCGGCGTGCACCTCGACGAGCACCTGATCGGCGGCGTCGGGTTCGTCGACATCGACGACCTGCACCGCCTCGGGACCGTCCAACCGGGCAATCTGGACCGCGCGCATGGTGCCTTCCTTCCGTCGACGGCAACCATTTAACCTCCCGGGTGATCAACGCAGGTGTCGCGGTACGCCGCGGTGCTGGTCGCCGGCGGCTAAGCTGATCCTCCCGGCAACGCTGCCGGAACCGAGGGAGCACCCATGAGCAGGGCCACGACCGCCCAATTGGCGACCACCCGATTCGCGGCCGCGCAGGCGCTGCCGCCGAGCCGCGTGATCCCCGTACGTTCCGCCGACGGGGTGCGCCTGCACACCGAGGTCTTCGGACCCGACGACGCGCCGCCCGTCGTGCTCGCCCACGGCATCACCTGCGCCATCCGGGTCTGGGCCTACCAGATCGCCGACCTCGCCCGCGACCACCGCGTCATCGCCTACGACCACCGGGGCCACGGACGCAGCGGCGTGCCGCCGCGGCGCGGCAACTACAGCCTCGACCACCTCGCGGCCGACCTCGACGCCGTGCTGGCGGCGACCGTAGCGCCGCACGAACGGGCGGTGGTCACCGGTCACTCGATGGGCGGCATCGCGATCACGTCCTGGGCCGAACGCTTCCCCGAGCGGGTGGCCCAGCGCGCGGCCGCGGTGGCGTTGATCAACACGACCACCGGAGACCTGTTGCGCGACATCCAGTTCCTCCCGGTGCCGCACCGGCTGTCGGGCACCCGGGTGCGGGCTGCCCGGACCGTCATCAAGACCTTCGGGGGCTCACCCCTGCTCGCCGCCGCGCATCGGCCGAGCCGCCAGTTCGTCTCACAGTTGGCCGTCGGGCGCGCCGCCGACCCGGCGATCGCCGCGTTCGTCTTCGAACTGTTCGCCGGCACCCCGCCCGCCGGCCGCGGCGGCTGGGCCAAGGTGCTGGTCGAGTCCATGGGCCCGCGCCACATCGGACTCGAGAACCTGACCGTGCCGACACTGGTCATCGGCAGTGACAAAGACCGCCTGCTGCCCATCACCTCGGCCCGCCGGATCGCCGAGGCCGTGCCCAATCTCGCTGCGTTCGTGGAACTCTCGGGTGGGCACTGCGCGATCCTGGAACGGCCCGACGAGGTCAACGCCGCGCTGCGCAAGCTCGCGGAATCAGTGGGCGGACAACGCCGCGCCACCTCCTAGCGCGACAGTCGCTCGTGCACCTCGGCGGCGGCGCGCTGTCCTGAACGCACCGCGCCGTCGAGGAACCCCGTCCACCGGTCCGCGGTTTCGGTTCCCGCCCAGTGGATTCCGTCGATCGGTCGGCGCAGCCACTGGCCGTGCTCGGTCCAGGCGCCCGGCGGGACGGCTGCGGTGGGTCCTCCCGGCGCGAATTCTTCTGCGCCCCAGAGGTGGTCGACGTAATCGATCGGGTTGGCGGCGGGGTCGCCGAACAACGCGACGAACCCCTCGATCGCGCAGCGCCGCCGCTCCTGCGGTGACAGCCGGTCGAACGCCGCGGCGTCGGTGAAGCCGAGCAGGATCCCGGGTCCGTCGTCGGACGGGCTGACGTCGAAGGTGATGAACACCGGCCCCTCATCGGACAACGCCTCACCCGAGCAGCCGCCGTCGCGCCAGAACGGCTTTTCATAGGCGGCGTAGGCCTTGCTGAGCCGACCCTGCGGCCAGCGTCCGGCCAGTGCGCGGTAGCCGTCTGGGAGGGGTGGCTCGAAGTCGATCGTCTCGCGATGGGCGGGGGCCACCGCGACGATCACCGCACGGGCGGACGTGCGGCCGCGCTCGGTGTGGACCGAGACGGATCCGTCGTCGTGCCGCTCCACGCGCCGCACCGGCGCGCCTGTGACCACCCGGTCGCCCAACTCGGCGGCCATGCGCAACGCGATTTCCTGGGCACCGTTCGGGAAGCGGTCCTGCTGGGCGCCGCCCTCGACGTCGAGCATGCATCCGATGCCGCCCGCCGCCTTGACGTAGCGCGCGGCGTGCAACATCGACACCGCACCCGGTTCGCACCCCCACGTCACCCGCGACATGATCGCCATCAGGTCGCGGGTGGACGCGCTCGCCCGCACCGAACGCAGCCAGCCCTCGAGGCTGAGCTCGTCCAGCCGGTGCGCGCCCGACGCCGTCCACGGTGCGGCGACCGGGATCTGCCTGTACAACCGCTCGAACCGCCACTGGATGCGGCTGACGTCGAGCAACTCGATGATCGACAATCGCGGGACCGTGCTGCGGTAGGAGCGCACCCGCCCGCGCCAGCGGATGAGGTTTTTGCCGCGGTCGTAGGTGCGGACGGTCCGGCAGCCCAACTCGGCCGCGAGCGTGGTGACCGCGTCCTGCGTCGGTCCGATGAACGTCGCGCCGAGATCGACCGGAACCCCGGCCACCGTCGTCGTGTACGCGCGGCCGCCCACCCGCTCCCGCCCCTCGAACACCACCACGTCATGGCCCGCTCGGGTGAGTTCACGGGCCGCCGTGAGCCCGGCGAATCCGGCCCCCACCACGGCGACGTCGGCGTCGACCGGTGCACTCATGTGACTAGGCTCTCACGTCGTGCAGGTGATGACGGCGCTGTTCGGCCCGACGGATGCGATCGAACGCGCACACGCGCTGCGTGAGGCGGGCGCCGCCGGCGTGTTCACCTTCGAGGGCCCGCACGATGTGTTCACCCCGTTGACGCTGGCGGCGACGGTCGGCGGGCTGGATCTGCTCACCAACGTGGCGATCGCCTTCCCGCGCAATCCGATTCACCTCGCGCATCAGGCGATCGACCATCAGATCCTCTCCGGTGGGCGCTTCACGCTGGGGTTGGGCACCCAGATCCGGACGCAGATCGAGAAGCGGTTCGGTGCGGAGTTCGACCGGCCGGTCGCGCGGATGACCGAGTTGATCGCGGCGCTGCGGGCGATCTTCACGACGTGGGAGACCGGGGAGCGCCTCGACTTCCGCGGCGAGTTCTACCGGCACACGCTGATGACCCCGAACTTCACCCCGCGCGGCAACACCTATGGGCCGCCGCCGATCTTCGTCGGGGCGCTGGGCCCGCGGCTGACCCGGGCGACCGCCGAGCACGCCGACGGGCTGCTGGTGATGCCGTTCGGGACCAAGCGGTTCCTGCACGAGTCGACGATGGCGGCGGTCGCCGACGGGCTCGCGGCCGCGGGGCGCGACGCCGCTGAGTTCACCGTCGTGCCGGAGATCATCGTGTCGGTCACCTCCGACGCCAATCCCGACCATGCCGCGACGCGGCAGTTGCTGGCGTTCTACGGGTCGACCCCGGCGTACCGCCCGGTGCTCGATCTGCACGGGTGGGGTGATCTCCAACCGGAGCTGCACGCGATGTCCAAGCAGGGCCGCTGGCAGGAGATGGGTGCGCTGATCCCCGACGAGGTGTTGCACACGATCGCCGCCTGCGGGACACCGACGGAGATCGCCGCGCACATCCGGGACCGGGTGGCCGGAGTTGCCGACCGGATCTGCCTGTATCAACCTCGGCCGATCGACGTCGACGCGTTGGCGCAGATCGTCGACGCACTGCAGAAGTGAGCCCTATGGTGGGGGTCGGTACGTAAGCGGACCAATGGAGGTTCCATGAGCAGCGTCGATGCTGAGCACACCGATGTCTTGATCATCGGTGCGGGCATTTCGGGCATAGGCGCGGCCTATCGCCTGCAGGAGAAGAATCCGGGGCGCAGCTACCGGATCCTCGAGCGCCGGTCCCGCATCGGCGGCACCTGGGACCTGTTCCGGTACCCGGGCATCCGCTCCGACAGCGACATCTTCACGTTGAGCTTCCCGTTCGAACAGTGGACGCGGCCGGAGAACGTCGCCGACGGCGCGGACATCCGCGAATACCTCACCCAGACCGCGCGCAAGCACGGCATCGACGCGCACATCCGGTTCGACACCCATGTGCTGTCGGCGGACTGGGACTCGGCCACCGACACGTGGACCGTGCAGGCTACGCAGGACGGCGTGCCGCGGACGTACCGCAGCAGGTTCCTGTTCTTCGGGACCGGTTACTACGACTACGACGAGCCGTACAGTCCCGAGTTCCCCGGACTCGACAACTTCGCGGGTGAGGTCGTCCATCCGCAGCACTGGCCGGAATCGCTCGACTACACGGGTAAGAACGTCGTGGTGATCGGCAGCGGTGCGACCGCGATCAGCATGGTGCCCGCGCTGGCCGAACGGGCGAACCGGGTGACGATGCTGCAGCGGTCGCCCACCTACGTGCTGTCGTCGCCGCGGATCAACCCCGTCGTGCAGGCCATCCGCAAGGTGTTCCCGGCACGGCTCGCGTTCCACCTGGTCCGGTTCTACAACCTCGCGTTCATCGTCTCCACGTACGCGCTGTCGCGGAAGGCGCCTCGGCTGGTCCGGCGGTTCATCCGGAGCCAGGCCGCCAAGACGCTGCCGGAGAACTATCCGGTCGACGTGCACTTCAACCCGAAGTACGACCCGTGGGATCAGCGCATGTGCCTGAGCCTCGACGACGACCTGTACACGGCGATCGCCGACGGCAGGGCAGAGGTGGTCACCGACCACATCGAGACGTTCGATTCGACCGGCGTTGTGCTGCGGTCGGGTGCGCATGTCGACGCCGACATCATCATCACCGCGACGGGGCTGCAGTTGCAGGCGCTCGGGGGGATCGCGCTGAGCATCGACGGTGCGGAGATCAAGCCGCAGGACCGGTTCGTGTTCAAGGAACACATGCTCGAGGACGTGCCGAACATGGCGTGGTGCGTGGGGTACATCAACGCGTCGTGGACGCTGCGGGCCGACCTCACCGCGCGGGCGTTCGCCCGACTGATCGCGTTCATGGAGGACCACGGCTACACGCACGCGTATCCGCACCTGGGGGACAAGCCGATGGCGGAGAAGCCCGCGTGGAACATCAACGCGGGGTACGTCCAGCGCGCGCCGCATGCGCTGCCGAAGTCGGGCACACACCGGCCGTGGAATGTGCGGCACAACTACGTGTTGGACGCGATCGACCACCGCTTCGACCGGATCGAGGAGTCGATGATCTTCGGCCGGGTCCCGGCGCAGCAGCAACGGGTGATTTCGGCGTAGTTCGTTGCGCTCAGCGCAACCAAGTACACCGAAATCGCCGGGGTTCGCTAGGGCGCCAGGGTGAGCCAGTCCGCGAAGCCCGACGGATCGTGTCGGCCCAACGCACCGTGCTCGAACAGCCCCCACCCCTCCACGGTGCAACCGTCCACCTCGCACGTCGCCCGGCCCACATGGTCGATCACCCCGAACATCGCGCGCCCCGACACCGCCGGGTCACTCAAGTCGTAATCGAGCCGCTCGGTGAACTTCTCGCCCTTCCACACCCCGTGCAGCCAGTCGGCGTCGCCGCCGTACCCGCCGCCGATGTGGATCGGCACCGGCAGCCTCGACTCGACGTCGAACCGCAACGGCGTGCCGTCCCCGGCGGTCGCCTCGATGGTGGCGCCGTAAGGGATTCGCGTGCCCGAGGTGTAGTGGATCTTCACCCGCGGCCACCCCAGCTGCTCGACCCGCCCGTCGCGCCACACCCGCGTGCAGTCGTTGAGCGACCGGAACCCGCTGGGATCCTCCTGGATGATCAACACGATCGCGAAGTCGTCGAACGCCATCGGGACGTACAGCCACCACATCCCCTCGAATGGCGGATCGGCGGGGCGGCCTGCCGGCTCGGCCTCACCGATCGGCCGGATACCCCATGACCGGTCCCTCGTGCCGATCCAGGTCTGCGGGTCGACGGCGATCTCGTCCCCGTCGATCAGTATCCGCCCGCTCCACGCACCCACCTGCGCGAACCGTTGCGCGTCGAGGGTGACCCGGTTCCCGGTGCGCATGATGTGGGGCTGTTCCTGCACCACATCGAACAACCCCTCCCACGTGAGATCGACTGCCACGCCCTCGGTTTCGTCCATGACGATCCGCAGTTTGCGCAGCGGCTCGGTGACCTCGACGCGGTAGTTGCCCACGTGTTGGTGGAGCCGGTCCTGATCGATGCCGTCGGAGAGGTGCACGGCGGTGTGCGTATCGCCCAACAACCCGCGCTCACCTTCGCCGCGCCGCGACACCAGCACGAACGCGTCCTTGACGCCCAGGTTCGGGTAGTAGCCGATCCCGGTGATGAGGAAGATGTCCCCGCTGCGGTCATGGGCGTTGAAGTACGAGCGGTCGTAGAAGTTGCGGTCCGACGAGCCCGGCCAGGCGATCGGCTGCGGGATCTGGTGAACCGGGAACTCGTCCATCGGTCCGAGCATCAGGCGTCCTCTCCGATCAGGCGGCGCAGCAGGGCACCGTGGTAGAACAGCGATTCCACGTCGGTCGGCGGTTCGATCTCACCGAACCGCACCCGTCGGGCGCTGGTGCGCATGAACACGCACGCCCAGATCACCCCGGAGTAGACGTAGAACCAGTGCAGGTCACCCAACTGCACCCCGGTCAGCGCGGCGTAGGTGGCCTTGACGTCCTCCTCGCGCATGAAATGCGGCATGCCCTCCAGGCCCGCGAGCCCGGTGAGTTCCTGGAACACGTTGTGCGCGAAGACCATCCACGCCGCATCCATCTCCCGCGGCCCGAGGGTGGCCATCTCCCAGTCCAGCACCGCCGCGGGCCGGAAGTCTTGGTAGAGCACGTTGCCGATCCGTGCGTCACCCCACACCAGCACCGGATCGGTCGCGGCGACGTCGGCAGGCCAGTGCGCTTCCAGCCACTGCAGCGCCTTCTCGACGAGCTCCGAGCGGCCGATGTCGGGTACCGCGAATTCGTACCAGGCCTTGAGCCAGTTCAGGTTCCGCCGCAGTGCGGTGTCCCCGGAACCGGTGGCGAGGAAGCCGAAGGTGTCGTGCGGGTCGGGGATGGAGTGCAGTTTGGCCAACACCTCGACGGTGCTGTCCTGCAGTTCCTTCTGCCGCTCGGCGGGCGCGTCGTAGAACCAGTTGCCGCCGAACGTGTACGGCATGACATCGGGCGGCACCACACCGTCGACGTGGTCCATCAGGAAGAACGGGGTACCGAGCACCGCGCCGGTCGGCTCGAGCCACCGCACCCGCGGAACCGGCACGTCGGTCTTCTCCGCCACGAGTCGAATGACCTCGAACTGGTGGTCCAGTCGGTACTCGGAGAACACCGGGACGTCCTCCGCCGCGGGGGCGACCCGCGCGACGAAGCGCTCGTCGATCGGTCCGCGGACGGTGAGAATGATTGTCTCCGAAGACATCCCGTTGGCGTCGATACCGCTTTCGACGAGCACCTTCGGTGCCTGCCCGTCCGGCAGCTGCGTGGCGAGCCACTGCGACATGATGCCGGGCAGCGTGGTGACGTCGCGGCTCGCGCGCTGCAGGCGGCTGACATCTTCGACAGCCGGTTCGTGTGCCATGGAATTCGTCCTCCGGCCTAATTACGATACTCTGAGTAGCGTTATGAAATCAGACCCGTCCGCAGTTGACAAGGTCCAGACCGCGGGACGTCCCCGGGATCCACGTCTCGACGCTGCCATACTGCGCGCCGCCGCGGATCTGCTTGTGGAAATCGGTTATTCGAACTTCACCATGGCCGCGGTCGCCGAGCGGGCGGGCACCACGAAAACCGCGATCTACCGCCGGTGGTCGAGCAAGGCCGAATTGGTGCACGAGGCGGCGTTTCCCGCCGCACCGACGGCGCTGACCGCACCCGCCGGCGACATCGGCGCCGACGTGCGCGCGATGATCGGCGCCACCCGCGACATCTTCACCAGCCCCGTGGTCCGGGCGGCCCTGCCCGGCCTCATCGCCGACATGGCCCACGACGGAGCACTCAGCGCGCGGGTGATGTCACGGTTCACCGATCTGTTCGCCACGGTCCGCACGCGACTCTCCGACGCGATCGCGCGCGGCGAGGTGCACGGTGACGTGGACCCGGACCGGCTCATCGAGGTGATCGGCGGCGCCACCATGCTGGGCCTGCTGCTGAGCGGCGACGGTGGGCTCGACGACGACTGGGTGGAGAGGACCAGCGCGATCGTCACCCGCGGCGTGGTGGCATGAAGTGGTGACGTTGCAGCCTTTCCCCACCGACTGGCACACCGCGCTGGTCCTCGTCCCACATCCCGACGACCCCGAGTACGGCATCGGCGCGGCGGTGGCGAAATGGACCTCGCTGGGCAGGCGCGTGCACTACGCGCTCGCGTCCCGAGGGGAGGCCGGTATCGCGGGGCTGGCGCGCGAGGAAGCCGGGCCGCTGCGCGAGCGCGAGCAGATTCGGTCGGCCGCGATTGTCGGCGTCGAGGACGTCACCTTCTGGGACGTTCCGGACGGCCACATCCGCGACAGCCCACAGCTGCGGGCCCGGATCGTCGAGGCGATCGAAGAGGTGGCACCGGAGCTGGTCATCACCATCTTCAGCGGGCCCGAATGGGCGCCCGGCGCGCCGAACCAGCGCGACCACATGGAATTCGCCGCCGCCGTGACCGCCGCCTACGATGCGCTGGTGAATCCGCCGCGCTGGTTGTTCGAAAATGGTCCGGATGGCACCCACGGTGACGTCGTCGACGGTTTCGTCGAGGTGGCCGAGCAGTCGTTGGCCGCCCACGAGCGCTACCTGTCGGTGCTCGATCCCGCGACACCGGTCCGTGAGCAGGCGCGTCGGCAGGTGGAGCAGACCACCGCCGGGCGCGCGGAGTTCGGGGGACGCCCGACCGTGGAGTTCATCCTCACCCGCGGCGGGGCCGGCGCGTGACCCCGACCGTGCTGCAGGTCCGGGACATCGGCTTCGTCCGGGGCGGCCGCCACCTCCTCGCCGACGTGTCGGTGACCGTCGAGGCCGGGCAGAGTTGGGTGGTGCTCGGCCCCAACGGCGCGGGGAAGAGCACGCTGCTCAACCTCTTCGGGGCGACCGCCCATCCGACCACCGGAACGGTCGACGTGCTCGGTCACCGGCTCGGCCGGGTCGACATGCGCGAACTGCGCACCCACATCGGGCACGTCAACCCGCGGCACCGCGTCGACGCCCCGTTGACCGCGCGCGAGGTGGTCCTGACCGGTCTGACGAACACCCCGGAGTTCGTGCCGCGCTGGTCGCCCAGCGCCGACGAGGTTCGGCGCGCCGACGAGCTGATCGCATCGCTCGGTCTGGCCGACCGTGCGCAGGCGCGGTGGCAGGTGATGTCGCAGGGGGAGCGGGGCCGCACGCTGATCGCTCGCGCGTTGATCGGCGAGCCGCATCTGCTCATCCTCGATGAACCGGCCACCGGGCTGGATCTTGCTGCGCGCGAACAACTTCTGGCCGCCATGGACGGGTTGCGCGATTCGGATCCGGGGTTGGCGACCGTGCTGGTCACTCATCACATCGAGGAGATCCCGGCGACGACGTCGCATGCGTTGCTGTTGCGGGAGGGGCGGATCGTGGCCCAGGGCGAGGCGGCCGACGTGCTGACCTCGGCGGCGATCAGCGCGTGCTTCGACCATCCGATCAGCATCGCGATGAGCAACGGTCGGTGGTTCGCACAGGCGGCCTAGGCCGAATGCGCCGAGCGCCGACAGCCTCGCGGCTGTCGGCGCTGTGATGGGGCATCGCGTCAGTGAGACGCGAGCTCGTGCCGCTGCGCGATGATCAGCAGCTCGTCGCGAATGGTCGACTCGGGCAGCGAATCGATCCGTGCGTACAGCCGTCGCCGGTTCGCGGCATGCTTCCTGGACGCATAGAACTCTTTGATAGACATGACTTCTCAACTCCGCATCGGGCACCCCGGATCTCGGGGTCGCCATTGTGTGGTGCACCTCTCGTCGGGGATCACCCGCTTGGAGGAACGCCTTCAATCGTGGCCGGAATTTCCTCGGCGATCAAATTTCTCGGTGTGAGATTGGCGACACGCGATGCGTAGCGTTCGTCAGTCGGATGCGATCTGTGCCCGGTTGCGGGCGGTGACGCTGTCGAAACGGGTTGACAGACCGGCGAAGTCGCGGGCCTGGGCACCGGCGATGTCCTGTTCGGCCGCCAGGGCGGGGGAGATGACGGAATCGGTTCCGCGCGTGTAGATCTCCTTGAGCCCGGCCATCGTGTCGGCGGACACCTCGGCGATCTGCGCGGCCAGTTCGATCGCCCGGTCAAGCAGCCGCTCGTGGGCCACTACCTCGGTGACCAGACCGATCCGCTCCGCGCGGGCCGCGTCGACCACCTCACCGGTCATCGACAGCCGGCGCGCCATCGCCGCGCCGACCACCTGCGGCAGCCGCGCCGTCATCCCGCCGCCGGGCAGGATACCGACGCGGGCGTGGGTGTCGGCGAACACCGCCCGCTGCGAGGCGATCAGGAAGTCACAACCCAGGGCCATCTCCAACCCGCCGGTGAACACCGCGCCGTTGATCGCGCCGATGATCGGGGTGCGCATCTCGGCGGTCCGGCTGATGCAGCTCTGCGACCGGAACTCCGCGAAGTACTCGGTGCCGTCGCGCGCGGCTTCCTTGAGGTCCACCCCGGCGCAGAACGCCGGGTCCGCGCCGGTGAGCACCACTGCGCGCACCGACTCGTCGTCGTCGGCCTCCGACAGCGCGGCGTACAGGGTGCGGATCAGGTCGCGGCTGAGCGCGTTTCGCGCCTGGGGCCGGTTCATGGTCAGCAGCCGCACGTGGTCGATGTCGGAGGTAAGGACGAGTGTCATGGACGCAAGCTAGCGCAGGAACTGATCCGAGAGGTTCGCCAGGTCGAGCAGGGGCTGCGGTAGCGCGCCGAGTGCGAGCGTCACCGCCGCCGTCACCGTCACCGCCGCGGTGGTCAGCCAACTCGGGGTGACCACCTGCGGAGCGTCCGGCGGCGGTTCGGTGAAGAACATCAGCACGATCACCCGGACGTAGAAGTACGCGGCGATCGCGCTGGCGACCACGCCGACCACGACCAGCGGGATCGCGCCACCTTCACCGGCGGCCTTGAACACCGCGAACTTGCTGACGAAACCGCTGGTGAGCGGGATTCCCGCGAATGCCAGCAGGAACAACGAGAAGACCGCGCCGACAAGCGGATTGCGCCTGCCGAGCCCGGCCCACCGGGCCATCGCCGTCTCCTCCTGCCCGTCGGCGTCACGCACCAACCCGACGACCGCGAACGCCCCGACGGTGGAGAACCCGTAGGCGAACAGGTAGAACAGCGTCGACGACAACCCTGGCCGGTTCTCGGCGATGACACCGGTGAGGATGAACCCGGAGTGCGCGATCGCCGAATACGCGAGCATGCGTTTGACATCGGTCTGCGTCACCGCCGTCACCGTGCCGACGACCATGGTGAGGATCGCCACCGCCCACAGCACCGGCCGCCAGTCGGCGCGCAGTTCGGGCACCGCGACGTAGAAGATCCGCAGCAGCGCACCGAACGCCGCGATCTTCGTCGCGGCCGCCATGAACGCGGTGACCGGCGTGGGCGCGCCCTGGTAGACGTCGGGGATCCACGAATGGAACGGCGCCGCCCCGACTTTGAACAGCAGCCCAACCAGGACCAGGCCGGTGCCGGTCAGCGCCAGCGACGTCTTCCCGGTGCCCTCGGCGACGACAGCGGCGATCCCGCGCAGGTCGAGGGTGCCCGCGTAGCCGTACAGCATCGCGACGCCGTACAGGAAGAACGCCGACGAGAACGCCCCGAGCAGGAAGTACTTGAGGGCGGCCTCCTGCGACAGCAGGCGGCGGCGACGGGCCAGCCCGCACAGCAGATACAGCGGCAGCGACAGTACCTCGAGCGCGATGAACATCGTGAGCAGGTCGTCGGCGGCCGGGAACAGCAGCATCCCGCCGACCGCGAACATGGTCAGCGGGAAGACCTCGGTCTGCACCGCGCCGGCGCGTGCGGCGACCCGTTCGGCGACGCTGCCCGGCACCGCCGAGGCCTGCGGGGTGAAACCGTCCAGTCCCGCTGCGGCGCCCACGGTTTCACGAACACTCTGCCGTTCGGCGATGAGCAGGATGCCGAGGACAGCGACGAGCAGAACGGTGCCCTGCAGGAACAGGGCGGGCCGGTCGATCACCACCGCCCCCATCACGGCCGGCCTGCCCACCTCGCCCGACAGCTGCCTGCCGAGCACGGCGACCGCGACGAGGGCGGCCACCGTGGCGCCGAGAGCCAGGGTGAGCTGGGCGGCGTAGCGGCGGCCACGGGGGAGGAACGCCTCGAGGACCACCCCGACGACGGCGGCGCCCACGACGATCAGCATGGGCGAGAGCAGGCCGTATTCGACGGTCGGCGTGGGGATCACGGACCGCTCCCCTCTGCGAACGTGGGCGCCGGATCGCGCTGGTCGATGGTCGTCAGCGTGTGCCCGACGGCGGGGTCGATGACGTCGAGCGCCGGTTTCGGATAGATCCCGAGGACGAGCAGCAGCAGGATGAGCGGGGCGACGACGGCCAGTTCCCGCGGCACGAGGTCGCGCAGCTTCTCGTTGCCGTCGGCGAGGTCGTCGGGCAGGGGACCGGTCATGATCCGCTGGTACATCCACAGCACGTAGACCGCCGAGAGCACCAGTGCGGTGGCCGCCAGCACGGCGAGCACAGGATAGCGGGTGAATGTGCCGATCAGCACCAGGAATTCGCTGATGAATGGCGCCAGACCCGGGAGCGACAGGGTCGCCAGACCCGCGACGAGGAATGTGCCCGCCAGCACCGGCGCGACTTTTTGCACCCCGCCGTAGGAGGCGATGAGCCGCGATCCCCGCCGCGAGACGAGGAATCCGGCGATGAGGAACAGCGCCGCCGTCGAGATGCCGTGGTTGACCATGTACAGCGCCGAGCCCGACTGCCCCTGACTGGTCATGACGAAGATGCCGAGGATGATGAACCCGAAGTGGGAGATCGACGTGTAGGCGATCAGCCGCATCACGTCGGTCTGGCCGATCGCGACCACCGCGCCGTACACGATTCCGACCACCGCCAGCGTGATTATCACCGGGCGGAACAGCGTTGCGGCGTCGGGGAACAACTGCAGGCAGTAGCGCAGCATGCCGAACGTGCCGACCTTGTCCATCACCGCCATCATCAGCACCGCGCTGGCGGGGGTGGCCTCGACGGCGGCGTCGGGCAGCCAGCGGTGCAGCGGCCACAGCGGGGCCTTCACCGCGAATGCGAACATGAACCCGAGGAACAGCAGATTGACCACCGCGGGGTCGACCACGAAATCCCCGGCGGCCACCGCACTGACGATCGCGCGGAAATCGAAGGTGCCCGCCTCGAACGCGGCGCTGCCCGCGGTGGTGACGTACAACCCGATCACCGCGGCCAGCATGATGAGCCCGCCGAACAGGTTGTACAGCAGGAACTTCACCGCCGCCTTGGAACGATCCTGCGCTGCTCCCATGCCGAAACCGCCGATGAGGAAGTACATCGGGATCAACATGGCCTCGAAGAACACGTAGAACAGCAGCACGTCGAGGGCGACCAGCGACATGAACACCATGCCCTCGACGACCAGCGTCAGCGCCAGGTAGGTGTGCACCGACCGGCGCTGCGGCGCGCCGTCGGCGTCGTGCCACCCGGCGATGATCAGCAGGGGGACCAGGACCGCGGTCAGCACGATCAGTGCCAGGGCGATGCCGTCGACACCGAGGATGTATCCCGTGCCGAAAGACGGGATCCAGCGCCGGGATTCGACGAATTGGTACTGCTCACCGGTCGGGTCGAAGCCGACCGTGATCACCGCGGTGACCGCCAACGCGAGCAGCGACACCACCAGCGCCACCCACTTCGCCGCGGTGCGACTGGGCATCAGCATCACCAGGCCGGCGCCCACGATCGGCGCCGCCCACAACACGCTCAGCCAGGGGATCACCACAGGTTCACCACCAGGATCGCCGCCACGAGAAGGGCTGCGCCGCCAAGCATCCCGAGCGCATACGAGCGGGCGAACCCCGTCTGCAACCGGCGCAACCCGCCCGACGCTCCGGATACCAACGCGGCCAGGCCGGTCGCCGCGCCCTCGACCGCGGTGTCGTCGACACGGACCGCCGCCGCGGTCAGCGCCTGACCGGGTCGCATGAACACGCCTTCGTTGAACGCGTCACCGTAGAGGTCGCGCCGCGCGGCGACGGTGAGCGCCGATCCCGCGGGAACCTCGACGGGCACCTCGCGGCGCGCGTACATGCGGTAGGCGATCGCGATGCCGACCGCGACGACCGACAGGATCATGATGGTGGCCACCACCACCGGCACCGCGTGGGCCTCCTCGTGGGCGCCGACGACCGGTTCGAGCCAGTGCGACAGCGTGCCGCCGATCGCGAACAGTCCGCCCGAGGCGACCGATCCGATCGCGAGCACGATCATCGGAGCCGTCATCACGGCGGGCGCCTCGTGAGGGTGAGCCTCTGTTTTCTCCCCCGTCGCTTCGCTCGCCCCGGTTGGTGCCCAACGCTTGTCACCGAAGAACGTCATCAGCATCACCCGCGTCATGTAGAAGGCGGTGATACCGGCACCGAGGATCGCGGCCCCGCCGAGGATCCACCCCTTGACACCGCCCGCGCCGAGCGCGGCCTCGATGATGCCGTCCTTGGAGAAGAACCCCGCCAGCGGCGGGACCCCGATGATCGCCAGATAGCCGAGGCCGAAGGTCGCGAACGTGATCGGCAGCGCCTTGCGCAGCCCGCCGTAGCGGCGCATGTTCACCTCGTCGTCCATGGCGTGCATGACCGATCCGGCGCCGAGGAACAGACCCGCCTTGAAAAACCCGTGTGTCAGCAGGTGCATGATCGCGAACGCGTACCCGGCGGGTCCGAGTCCCGCGGCGAGCACCATGTACCCGATCTGGCTCATCGTCGACGCGGCGAGCGCCTTCTTGATGTCGTCCTTGGCGCAGCCGATGATCGCGCCGAACAGCAGCGTGACGGTGCCGACGATCACC
This sequence comes from Mycobacterium sp. GA-2829, assembly GCF_001499965.1. Lineage (GTDB taxonomy): Bacteria > Actinomycetota > Actinomycetes > Mycobacteriales > Mycobacteriaceae > Mycobacterium. The sequence goes on along the minus strand of NZ_LQIT01000018.1, from coordinate 12,403 downwards.
ACGGCCAGCTGGGCGGTCGGCGCGAGGTCGAACACCGGGCCGGACCGCACGATCAGATAGACGCCCGCGGTGACCATCGTCGCGGCGTGGATCAGCGCCGAGACGGGCGTCGGACCCTCCATGGCGTCGCCCAGCCAGGACTGCAGCGGTACCTGCGCGGACTTACCGCACGCACCGAGCAGCAGCAGCAGACCGATCGCGGTGAGCGTGCCCTCGCCGAGTCGCGGTGCGGCGTCGAAGACCCCGGCGAACGACACCGAACCGACCGTCGCGAACATGACCATCAACGCGATCGCCAGCCCCATGTCGCCCACGCGGTTGACGACGAACGCCTTCTTCGCCGCCGTCGCCGCCGACGGTTTGTGCGACCAGAACCCGATCAGCAGGTACGACGCCAGACCGACGCCCTCCCAGCCGACGTAGAGGCCGAGGTAGTTGTCGGCGAGCACCAGCAACAGCATCGCGGCCAGGAACAGGTTGAGGTACGCGAAGAACCTCCTGCGGCCGGGATCGTGCGCCATGTAGCCGATCGAGTAGATGTGGATCAGCGAGCCCACTCCGGTGATGAGCAGGACGAAACACATCGACAGCTGGTCGAGCTGCAGGCCGAAGTCGACGCGCAGGTCGCCGACCGGCACCCAGGAGAACAGCGTCTCGTGCAAGGCGCGGTCCTCGGCGGGACGGCCCACCATCGCGGCGAACAGCACCGCGCCCACGACGAACGACGCCACCGCCGCCGCCGTGCCGAGCCGATGGCCCCACCGGTCGGTGCGGCGCCCAGCCAACAGCAGGACGCCCGCACCGGCAAGGGGGAGCGCGATCAGCAGCCACACGGTCATCGGCGCCCTAATGCCTCAACAGGTTGGCGTCGTCGACCGAGGCCGACCGGCGCGCCCGGTAGATGGTCATGATGATGGCCAACCCGATCACCACCTCGCATGCCGCGACCACCATCGTGAAGAACGCCACGACCTGACCGTCGAGTTGACCGTGCATGCGGGAGAACGCCACGAAGGCCAGGTTCGCCGCGTTGAGCATCAGCTCCACACACATGAACACCACGATCACGTTGCGCCGCAACAGCACCCCGGCCGCGCCGACGGTGAACAGCAGCGCGGACAAGTACAGGTAGTAGTCGGGGTTCACCTGCCGTTCCTCCCGTTGTGCGACGGCGGCATGTCACGCGGATGCAGGATCGTGCTGACCGACGACCTGGCGCCGCTTCCGTCGGGCAGTCGGCCGGGCATGTCGACCGCGTTGTGCCGGGCGTACACCCCGGGATTGGGCTTGGGTGTGGCGTGCCCCCCGGTGCGGAAACGTTCGATCGACAACTCGCGCTGGGTCTTGCGGTGTTCGAAGCGTTCGCGGTGGGCGAGCACCATGGCGCCGAGCGCGGCGGTGATCAGCAGCGCGCCGGTGAGTTCGAACGCCCACAGGTAGCGAGTGAAGATCAACTCCGCCAGACCTTCGACGTTGCCGCCGCTGTTGGCGTCGGGCAGCCCGGTGAAACCGGCCGTCGACACCGTCCCGATACCCGCGATCAGCAGCACACCGAACCCGATCCCGACCACGATCGCGGCAACGCGTTGTCCCCGAATGGTTTCCACCAGAGACTCTGACGAGTCGACCCCGACGAGCATCAGCACGAACAGGAACAGCATCATCACCGCGCCGGTGTAGACCACCACCTGCACCACCCCGAGGAACAGCGCCTCCTGGGCGATGTAGAGCACCGCCAGCGCGATCATCGTGCCCGCGAGGAAGATCGCGGAGTACACCGCCTTGGGAGCCGCGACCACCCCGATCGCGCCGAGCAGCGCGATACCGCCGACGATCCAGAACACGACGGCCTCGCTCGTCGAGGTGTGGGTCGCGCCGTCGGCGGCGAGCACCGCGAGGTCCGGGGTCACCGCACGTCCTCGGTCACCGGCCCCACCCGGCCGAGGTAGTAGTCGTCGTCGGTGGCGCCGGGCGCCATCGGATGCGGCGGCGGCAGCATCCCGTCGCGCAGCGGGGCGAGCAGTTTGTCCTTACCCCAGATCAGGTCGGCGCGGTTGTCGTCGGCCATCTCGTACTCGTTGGTCATCGTCAGCGCGCGCGTCGGGCACGCCTCGATGCACAACCCGCAGCCGATGCAGCGCAGGTAATTGATCTGGTAGACGCGGCCGTAACGTTCACCGGGGGAGTAGCGCTCCGCCTCGGTGTTGTCGGCGCCCTCGACGTAGATGGCGTCGGCCGGGCACGCCCACGCGCACAGTTCGCAGCCGATGCACTTCTCGAGCCCGTCGGGGTAGCGGTTGAGTTGGTGGCGGCCGTGATAGCGGGGAGCGACCGGCCCCGGTTTCTCCGGATACTCCTCGGTGATCGGCTTCTTGAACATCGAGCCGAACGTGACGGCGAAGCCGGCGACGGCGTCCCACAGCTTAGGCATCTGTCGTCTCCCTGGTGACGGCCCCGCGGTCGGGCATGGGCGGGGTGGGGAAGCTCTCGTCCGCCGCGTCCGCGGCGGGGCTGCGTTCGCGGCGGAACCGCATGCTGCGCCACAGGATCGCGGCGAGGGCGAAGGTCAGCAGCGTCCCGGCGATCAGCACCCCGACGGCCCATCCGCCGTGGCCGGCGGCGCGCAGCGCGTGCGCGGTGGCCACGATCATGATCCACGCCAACGACACCGGGATCAGCAGCTTCCAGCCGAGCGCCATGAACTGGTCGTACCGCAAACGCGGCAGCGTGCCCCGCAGCCAGATGTAGACGAACAGGAACGCCCACACCTTCGCGGTGAACCACAACAGCGGCCACCAACCGGTGTTGGCGCCGTCCCACAGGCTGATCGGCCACGGCGCATGCCAGCCGCCGAGGAACATCGTGGTCGCCAGCGCCGAGACGGTGGTCATGTTGACGTACTCGGCGAGCATGAACATCGCGAACTTCAGCGACGAGTACTCGGTGTGGAATCCGCCGACCAGTTCACCTTCGGCCTCGGGCAGGTCGAACGGCGCCCGGTTGGTCTCGCCGACCATCGACGTCGCGTACACCAGGAACGACGGCAACAGCAGGAACACGTACCAGGTGTGGTCCTGCGCGGCGACGATGCCGGAGGTGGACATGGTGCCCGCGTAGAGGAACACCGTCGCGAACGACAACGCCATCGCGATCTCGTAGGACACCACCTGCGCGCTGGACCGGAGACCGCCGAGGAGCGGGTACGTCGAACCCGACGCCCATCCGGCGAGCACGATGCCGTACACGCCCACCGAGGTGACCGCGAGAATGTAGAGCACCGCCACCGCGAGGTCGGTGAGTTGCAGTGCGGTGCGGTGCCCGAACACCGAGACCTCGCCGCCCATCGGGATCACCGCGAACGCCAGGAAGGCGGGGATGACCGAGATCACCGGCGCCAGCAGGTAGATCGGCCGGTCGACACCGGCGGGGGTGAGCCCCTCCTTGAGCGCGAGCTTGATGCCGTCGGCCAGCGACTGCAGCAGACCCTTGGGTCCGACCCGGTTGGGACCGAACCGCATCTGCATGCGGCCCAGCACCTTTCGTTCGATGAGGATCGCGGCCAGCACCGTGAGCACCAGGAACGCGAAGATGGCGACGGCCTTGGCGAGCATGAGCCACCACGGGTCGTGGCCGAACAGGGTGGGATCGGGATGGGTCACTGTGCGGCCCGCCCGATGTCGACGACGGCTCCGGTGGTCACCCCGAGTTGGCGGTGTACCTGCGAGCCGGGGGAGTTCAGCGGTAACCAGACGACGCCGTCGGCCATGTCGGTGACGACCAGCGGCAGCGTGACCTGCCCGCGGGGGGTGCTGACGGTGACGAGGTCACCGTCGCCCGCACCGATACCGCCCGCGGTGGCCGCCGACAACCGGGCCACCGGTTGTGGTGCGGTGCCCGCCAGATACGGTTCACCGTCCTGCATCCGCGCCAGGTCCAACAGCATGCGCCACCCCGCCAACACCGCCTGCCCGGGGCCGACGGCCGGGGGCGCGGCCGCGCCGTGCTCGAGTGGCGGCGCCGCACCGTCGAACCACCCCAGCCGGCCGAGTTCCTCGCCCGCGGCCTGTGCGTCGGGGAGCCCGAGGTGGACACCCATCTCGTCGGCGAGGATGTTGAGCACCCGCAGATCGGGAACGGCATTGGTACGCAACGCCGTCGGGAAGGACCGCAGGCGGCCCTCCCAGTTGAGGAAGGCGCCCGCCTTCTCGGCCACCGGCGCGACCGGGAACACCACGTCGGCGTGTGCGGTGACGTCGCTGTGCCGGATCTCGAGGCTCATGACGAAGGGCGCCGCCATCAGCGCGGCGAGGGCGGCATCGGTGTCCGGCAGGTCGCCGACCTCGACCCCGCCCAGGATCAGGGCGTCGAGCGCCCCGGAGCGTGCGGCGTCGAGGATCGCGCCGGTGTCGCGTCCGGGATTCTGCGGCAGCTCGTCGATGTGCCAGGCGTCCGCCAGGTGCGCACGGGCCGCGTCGTCGGCGACGGGGCGGCCGCCGGGCAGCAGGGTGGGTAGGGCACCCGCGGCAACCGCGCCGCGTTCACCGGCGCGTCGTGGGATCCAGGCCAGCCGCGCACCGGTGGCTGCGGCGAGCCGGGCGGCCGCGGTCAGCGCGCCCGGTGCGGTGGCCAGGCGTTCCCCGACGAGGATGACCGAGCCGGGCAGTCGCATCAGCGTTTCGTCGACCAGCCCGTCGAGGGCGGCGGCTTCACCGCCCGGCACCGCGGGCACCAGGCGGCCACCGAGTTTGGTCAGGCCGCGACTGGCGAACGGGGCGATCGAGAGCACTTGCAGTCCGCGCTTGCGTGCGGCTTTGCGCAACCGCAGGAACACGATCGGGGATTCGTCCTCGGGTTCGAACCCGGCCAGCAGCACCGCGGGCGCGTTCTCCAGGTCGGAGTACGTCACCGCCATGGGGCGGGCGGCCACGTGGGTGGTGAGGAAGTCGGCCTCCTCGGCGCTGTGCGGGCGGACGCGGAAGTCGACGTCGTTGGTGCCGAGCACCATTCGTGTGAACTTCGCGTACGCGTAGGCGTCCTCGACGGTCGCCCGGCCGCCGACGACGACACCGGCCCTGCCTTCGGCGCGGAACAACCCGGCGGCGGCGACCGCGATCGCCTCCGACCAGGACGCTGGCCGCAACGCCCCGTTCTCACGGATCATCGGGGTGTCGATGCGGTCACCCACGCCCGTATAGGTGAACGCCCAGCGACCCTTGTCGCAGTTCCACTCCTCGTTGACCTGCGGATCGTCACCGGCCAAGCGGCGCATGACCTTTCCGCGGCGGTGGTCGGTGCGCTGGGCGCACCCCGACGCGCAGTGCTCACACACACTGGGCGTGGACACCAGATCGAAGGGCCGCGCCCGGAACCGGTACGCGGTTCCGGTCAGCGCGCCGACCGGGCAGATCTGCACCGTGTTGCCGGAGAAATAGGACTGGAACGGCTCCCCGTTGGCGATGCCCACCTGTTGCAGCGCACCACGTTCCAGCAGTTCGATGAACGGGTCGCCCGCGATCTGCTGGGAGAACCGCGTGCACCGCGCGCAGAGCACACAGCGTTCCCGGTCCAGCAGCACCTGGGCGCTGATGTTGATCGGTTTCGGGAACGTGCGTTTGACGTCGGTGAACCGCGTCTCCGCGCGGCCGTTGGACATCGCCTGGTTCTGCAGCGGGCACTCGCCGCCTTTGTCGCAGACCGGGCAGTCGAGCGGGTGGTTGATCAGCAGCAGTTCCATCACGCCGCGCTGGGCCTTGTCGGCGGCCTCGGAACTGAACTGCGTGTGCACCACCATGTCCGGGGTCACGGTGGTGGTGCAGGAGGCCATCGGTTTGCGCTGCCCCTCCACCTCGACGAGGCACTGCCTGCACGCACCGACCGGGTCGAGCAGCGGATGGTCGCAGAACCGGGGGATTTGGACGCCGATCAGTTCGGCGGCGCGGATCACCAACGTGCCCTTCGGCACACTGACGGCGACACCGTCGATGGTCAGCTCGACCATCTCGACCGGCGGTGCGTCGCGGTCGGGTTCGGCGGTCTGCGTCATACCCGGCCCCCTTCGCGCGAGCAGACACAAATTCGGGTGAACAGCGGCCCGATCGTGCGAATCTGTGTCTGCTCGCGCGGGTGAATCTGCGTCATACCCCCACCTCTCGTCCCGCCATCAGCGTCGCGGCGTGCGGATCGAACGGGCAGCCGCCCCCGAGATGGCCGAGGTACTCGTCACGGAAGTACTTGATCGACGAGATGATCGGGCTCGCCGCGCCGTCACCCAGCGCGCAGAACGACTTGCCGAGGATGGTGTCGGAGATGTCGAGCAGCTTGTCGACGTCGGCCTCGGTGGCCTCGCCGCTCTCCAGGCGGGCGTAGATCTGGGCGAGCCAATAGGTGCCCTCCCGGCAGGGTGTGCACTTCCCGCAGGACTCGTGCGCGTAGAACTGTGTCCACCGGCGCACGGCGCGCACCACGCAGGTGGTCTCGTCGAAGATCTGCAACGCCTTGGTGCCGAGCATCGACCCCACCGAGGCCATACCCTCGTAATCCAGTGGCACGTCGAGGTGTTCACCGGTGAGCAGCGGCGTCGACGAGCCACCGGGCGTCCAGAACTTCAGCTCGTGGCCGGCCCGCACGCCACCGGCGTAGTCGAGCAGTTCGCGCAGCGTGATACCCAGCGGCGCCTCGTACTGTCCGGGTCGGGTGACGTGCCCGGACAACGAATACAGCGTGAAGCCGGGAGATTTCTCCGAACCCATCGAGCGGAACCAGTCGATGCCGTTCAACAGGACCGGCGGCACACTCGCGATCGACTCGACGTTGTTGACCACCGTGGGGCAGGCGTAGAGCCCGGCGACGGCGGGGAACGGCGGGCGCAGTCGGGGCTGGCCACGGCGGCCCTCGAGCGAGTCCAGCAGCGCGGTCTCCTCACCGCAGATGTACGCGCCCGCGCCGGCGTGCACGATCAGGTCGAGGTCGAAACCTGAACCGCCGATGTCGGTCCCGAGGTAGCCGGCCTCGTAGGCCTCGGTGACCGCGGCCTGCAGCCGGCGCAGCACCGGCACCACCTCACCGCGCACGTAAATGAACGCGTGGTGGGCGCGGATCGCGTAGGCGGCGATGATCACCCCCTCGACGAGGAAGTGCGGGGTGGTCAGCAACAGCGGGATGTCTTTGCACGTACCGGGTTCGGATTCGTCGGCGTTCACGACCAGGTAGTGCGGTTTGGCCCCGGGCCCGTCGTCCCCCTGCGGAATGAAGGACCACTTGGTGCCGGTGGGGAAACCCGCGCCGCCGCGGCCACGCAGCCCGGAGTTCTTCACGGTGGCGATCACGTCGTCCGGGCTCATCGCCAGGGCCCGGTCGAGCGCGCGGTAGCCGTCGTGGCGCCGGTAGGTCTCCAGCGTCCACGGTTCCGGTTCGTCCCAGAACCTACTCAGTACCGGGGTCAGCGGCGTCATGTGACCGGTCCCTTCCCGTCGGCGGGCCGGGGAACCGTCTCCGACGGGGCAGGTGCCGGTTCGTCCCTGGTGGAGTCGGCCGCCTCGGTGATCTCCGGATCCAGTTGTGTCGCCGTGTCTTCTGCGCGTTCTTTATCGGGGGCGGACATTCCGTTCGCCCGCGCCACCCGCAGTCCGGCCAACGTCGCGTCTCCCGGGCTGCCGCCGCTGACACCACGCGGGTCGACGACCCCGGCGAGGATGCGGGCGGTCTCCCGGAACGTGCACAGCGGCGCACCCCGGCTGGGCGTCACCGGAGCACCGGCGCGCAACTCGTCGACGAGGTCGCGCGCGGAGGCGGGGGTCTGGTTGTCGAAGAACTCCCAGTTCACCATCACCACCGGCGCGTAGTCGCAGGCGGCGTTGCATTCGATGTGCTCCAGGGTGATCCGGCCGTCCTCGGTGGTCTGACCGGCGGCGACACCGAGGTGGTCCTGCAGCGCGTCGAGGATCTCGTCGCCGCCCATGATCGCGCAGAGCGTGTTGGTGCAGACCCCGACGAGGTAGTCGCCGGTGGGGGTGCGCCGGTACATCGAGTAGAACGTCGCGACCGCGGTCACCTCGGCCTCGGTGAGGTTCATCCGCTTGGCGCAGAACGCGATTCCCGCCGAGGTGAGGCAGCCGTCCTCGGACTGCACCAGATGCAGCAGCGGGAGCAGCGCCGAGCGCTGGTTCGGGTACTTGGCGATGATGCGATCGGCGTCGGCGGTGAGCCGTTCCGCGACATCGGTCGGGTACGCCGCGGGCCCGTGGATCGGCGGTCCCTGCTCGTCGGGCCGCTGGCCGAGTTCGAGGAAGATCATCTACCTGTCCACCCCGCCCATCACCGGGTCGATCGACGCCACCGCCGAGATCGCGTCGGCGACCATCCCGCCCTCGCACATCGCCGCCACCGCTTGCAGATTCGTGAACGACGGATCGCGGTAGTGCACCCGATAGGGGCGCGTCCCGCCGTCGGAGACCATGTGCACCCCGAGTTCGCCGCGTGGCGACTCGACCGCGGTGTACACCTGGCCCGCGGGCACCCGGATGCCTTCGGTCACCAGCTTGAAGTGGTGAATCAGCCCCTCCATCGAATGCCCCATGATCCGGGCGATGTGTTCGGGGGAGTTGCCGAGACCATCGGGTCCGAGGGCGAGGTCGGCAGGCCATGCCATCTTCTTGTCCTCGATCATCACCGGGCCCGGTTCCAGGCGCTCGACACACTGCCTGACGATCTTGAGCGACTCGTGCATCTCCTTGACACGAATGATGTAGCGGCCGTACGCATCACAGCCGTCGTCGGTGATGACGTCGAAGTCGTAGTCCTCGTACCCGCAGTACGGTTGGGCGCGGCGCAGGTCGTGGGGCAACCCGGTCGAGCGCAATATCGGGCCGGTGATGCCGAGCGCCATGCACCCGGCCAGATCGAGGTATCCGATGCCCTGAGTGCGGGCCTTCCAGATGTAGTTCTCGTTGAGCAGGTTCTCCAGATCGCGCAGCCGGCCCGGCAACAGGGCCAGCAGGTCGCGGAGGCGTTCGACGGCGCCGTCGGGCAGGTCGGCGGCCAATCCGCCGGGCCGGATGTAGGCGTGGTTCATCCGCAGGCCGGTGATCAGCTCGAACACCGACAGGATCTCCTCGCGCTCCCGGAAGCCGTAGAACATCGCGCTCATCGCCCCGAGTTCCATACCGCCGGTCGCGAGCGCGACGAGATGTGAGGAGATGCGGTTGAGTTCCATCATCATCACCCGGATCACGTTGGCGCGCGCAGGGATCGCGTCGGTGATGCCGAGGAGTTTCTCCACGCCGAGGCAGTAGGCGGTCTCGTTGAAGAACGGGGACAGGTAATCCATCCGGGTGACGAAGGTGACGCCCTGAGTCCAGTTGCGGTACTCGAGGTTCTTCTCGATCCCGGTGTGCAGATAACCGATGCCGCAACGGGCTTCGGTGATGGTCTCGCCCTCGATCTCGAGGATCAGCCGCAGCACCCCGTGCGTCGAGGGGTGCTGCGGACCCATGTTGACCACGATGCGCTCGCCGGCCTGCGCCTGTTCGGCGGCGGCGACCACCTGTTCCCAGTCTTCACCGCCGACGACGACCACGGTATCGCCGTTGCGCGCAGCACCGCCCGCGTCGGGCGGTTCAGGGGGTCTGGACATCAGTTGTAGGCCCTCCGCTCGTCGGGCGGTGGTATCCGGGCGCCGTGGTACTCGACGGGGATTCCGCCCAGCGGGTAGTCCTTGCGCTGTGGGTGCCCGACCCAGTCGTCGGGCATCTCGATCCGGGTGAGCGACGGGTGCCCGTCGAATACGATGCCGAAGAAGTCGTAGGTCTCGCGCTCGTGCCAGTCGGTGGTCGGGTACACCGAGAACAACGAGGGGATGTGCGGATCCTCGTCGGGCGCAGCGACTTCCAGCCGGATGCGCCGATTGTGGGTGATGGACATCAGCGGGTAGACGGCGTGTAGTTCCCGTCCGGTGTCGCCCGGGTAGTGCACCCCGCTGATCCCCAGGCAGAGTTCGAAACGCAGTGCGGCGTCGTCGCGTAACGTCTCGGCGACGACGGGTAGTTGGGTGCGGGCGATCTCCAGGGTCAGTTCGTCGCGATAGACGACGACCCGTTCGATCGAGGCGTCGTACCCCTGCGGCCCCAATGCCTCGGCGAGGGCGTCGACGACGGTGTCGAAGTATCCGCCGTAGGGCCGTGGTGAGCTGCCGGGCAGGGCGACCGGGCGGATCAACCTGCCGTACCCGGAGGTGTCACCGGAGTCCCTGACGCCGAACATGCCCCGCCGCACCCCGATGATCTCCGGGTCGCCGGTGCCGTGGCCTGCGGTGCGGTCGGTTTCGGTCACCGCAGCAGCCCCTTCAGCTCGATCGTGGGTGGCACCGCCAGTGCGGCCTGTTCGGCTTCGCGGATCGCCTCGTCGCGGTTGACACCCAACGGCATCTGCTGGATCTTCTCGTGCAGCTTGATGATTGCGTGCAACAGCATCTCCGGCCGCGGCGGGCAGCCGGGTAGGTAGATGTCCACCGGTACGACGTGGTCGACCCCCTGCACGATCGCGTAGTTGTTGAACATGCCGCCCGAGGATGCGCAGACCCCCATGGCGAGCACCCATTTCGGTTCGGCCATCTGGTCGTAGATCTGCCGCAGCACCGGCGCCATCTTCTGGCTGACCCGGCCCGCGACGATCATCAGGTCTGCCTGCCGGGGCGTCGCCGAGAAGCGCTCCATCCCGAAGCGCGAGATGTCGAACCGCGGGCCCGCTGTGGACATCATCTCGATCGCGCAGCAGGCCAGGCCGAACGTCGCCGGCCACAGCGAACCGCTGCGGACGTAGCCCGCGACCTTCTCGACCGTCGACAGCAGTATGCCGCCCGGCAGGCGTTCCTCTAATCCCAATTGAGCCCTCCCCGGCGCCATACGTAGGCGTAGGCCACGAACACGGTGAGCATGAACAGCAGCATCTCCACCAGCGCGAACAAGCCGAGGCTGTCGAAGGCGACCGCCCACGGGTAGAGGAAGACGATCTCGATGTCGAAGACGATGAACAGCATCGCGGTGAGGTAGTACTTGATCGGGAACCGCTGGCCGGTGGCCTGGGCGTTGGCGCCCGTGGGCGAGAGCGGTTCGATCCCGCACTCGTAGGCCTCGAGTTTCGCCCGGTTGTAGCGGGTCGGTCCGATGACACCGGCGATCACCACCGACACCACCGCGAACACCGCGGCGATGGCGCCGAGTACCAAGATCGGCGTGTACAGGTCCATACCGGCCATCGCTCCCTCTGGGGCTGTCCATGTGAGCTAACCCACAGCCTAGCCATGTTTGGGATCTGCGCCACATCTTTTGGTTAGTATCGTCCACCAGTGCGGCGCACGGCGTCGGCGCGGCCCGGCATGGGTGAATGCCGAAGCGCGCCAGTCTTTTTGGGGCTTGCTACTGAGCAGCGTGGCGCAGCAGGGGAACCACCGCCTCGCCCAGCCGGATCGGATCGATCGGATGCGGGACGGCGGCCTCCGCGCGCGACCACGAGGCCAGCCAGGCGTCATCGGGCCTGCCGGTCAACACCACGATGGGCGGTGGGTCGGAGATCTCGTCCTTGATCTGCTTGGCCAGGCCCATACCGCCCGCCGGTGTGGCTTCGCCGTCGAGAATGGCCAGGTCGAAACCGCCTGCGTCGAGCTGCTTGATCACCATCGGGGCGGTAGCCACTTCGAGGTAGTCGAGCTCCGGCAGCTCGGGGTGCACCCGCTTGCCGAGCGCCAGCCGCACCGCCTCCCGGGTCCGCGGGTTGTCGCTGTAGACCAGGAGCCGCAGCGATCGGTCGGGAGCCGCCATAGGGCCGATGTTATCGGCCGCGCGGGTGTCGACGGCGGAGTCCGCGAATTTGTCTGGAACGCCGTCCTACTCGGGCGTGTCGGCCAGCAGGGGTGCCATATCCGCCGGATCGAAGTACTCGTCGATCCGGGTGATCAGCCCGTCGGTGCGCACGATGATCACGATGCAGACCCGCATCGCGATCGTGTTCCCGTTGGTCCCGGTGGCGTGCAGGATGTGCTGCTGGACGAAACCGTCGGCGAACAGGCGCCGGTCGAGGATCTCGTAGCGCCGCTCGGTGGTGTGCCCGATGAACCAGTCGATGACCCGCAGCGCGCGGGCGCGCTCGTTGTCCCGCGGGTCCCCGGTGTGCCAGACCAGCACCTCCGGCGCCCATAGGGCCGCCACACCGGCGTTGTCGCCGCGCGCGATGGTCGCGAACAGGCGGTCGGCCACCTGCTCGAACTGATTGGTCACGGGCGATACTTTCCCACTTTCCGTCGCCGAGTGTCGGGTTGTCTCACGCTCCCGGCCCTTGGGTTCAAGGCGTCTATGCAACAGCGGGTGGATTGAGTGGGTCGCACAGTAGTGCGTCGAGTGTTTCGGCGGGT
>NZ_LQIT01000017.1 GCF_001499965.1 Mycobacterium sp. GA-2829 | reverse complement strand
GCCCGAACCGGAACCCGAGCCCGCCCCGGAGCCCGCGGCCGAGGAGCCCAAGCCCGCCAAGTCGCGGAAGGCCAAGCCGCGGCCGACGGTGCCGGCTTGGGAGGACGTGCTGCTGGGGGTCCGCTCGGGCGGGCAGCGATGAGCGCTCGCGCGAAGAGCAGACAGCAGCGCTAGCTCGGCATCAACCCGCTGAACGACATCGCCACCAGCGCGATCCAGCCCGCGGCCACCCCGACGCCCGCACCGAAGGCGAACCACCGCCACACCGGCCGGGTCCGCCAGCCCCACACCGTCGGCGCCAGTCCGCCGACAGCGACGATGTTCAGCCCCACCGCGAGCAGTGGATGCACCCGGAGCAGGCCGACGCTCAGCACGATGACGGCCGTGGCGATCACCGCGGCGACACCGAAAGCCACCGTCAAACCCGTTCCCCAGGGCGTGGATTCGTCGGTCACGGGCTAAATCTAGCCCGCCCGCACGCGTTCGTAGAACGCGAGCGCGGCGGCGGTCGCCACGTTGAGGGAATCGGTGCCGCGCGACATCGGGATGCGCACTCGTCGGTCGCTCGCGCGCATCGCGCGCTCGGTCAGACCGGGACCTTCCGCGCCGACGAGAAACCCCACTTTGTCTCCCGCCAGGGCGGTCATCGCCTCGGCGAGGGTCTCGGCGGCCGGATCCGGGGTCATCGCCAGGAGCCGGAAACCGTTGTCGCGCAACAAGTTGAGCTCGTCGGGCCAGGACGTCGCGCGGGCGAAGGGGACGAGCAGCGCATGCCCCATCGACACCCGCACCGCCCGCCGGTACAGCGGATCGGCACAGCCGGCACCGAAGATCACCGCGTCGACGCCCAGCCCGGCGGCGTTGCGGAAGATCGAGCCGAGGTTCTCGTGGTCGTTGACGCCCTCGAGAACCGCCACGGTGCGGGCGCCGTCGAACACGTCGGCCACGGCGAGCTCGGGAGGTCGCGACGCGGACGCGAGCACCCCGCGGTTGAGGTGGAACCCGACGACGTCGGCCATCACCTCGGCCGAGGCCCGGTAGAACGGCGCGTCGACGGCGTCGAGGTCGGCGCCGAGTTCGGCGAGGCGGCGATCGGTGCCGAGCAGGGCGCGCGGGGTGAACCGGGAGGCCACCATGCGCTGGACGACCAGTACCCCCTCGGCGATGACCAACCCCTTGCCGCTGGGCAGATCCGGTCGGCGGTCGATGCTGTTGAGGTCGCGGAAGTCGTCGAGCCGGGGGTCGCCGGGGTCGTCGACGTCGATGACGGTCGTCAACTCTCCTGTCTCCGCACGGCGGCGAAGCTTACGCGCTCTCCTCGACCATCGCCGACAGCAGGTCGGCGGCCACCAGCAGGGTCCGGCGCTGATCGGGGTCCAACCGCGCGATCCGCTGCTGCAGCCACTCCTGGCTGGCGAGCTTCTCGGCCTCCACGAGGTCGGCCCCGGCCTGGGAGACCGACACCAGCACCTGCCTGCCGTCGACCGGATGCGCGGTGCGCGCGACGAATCCCATCTCGGCCAGTGACGCGATCACCCGCGTCATCGACGGCGGGCGGACCCGCTCCCGCACAGCTAACGCTCCCGGAGTCATCGCACCCTCTTTGGCCAGCGTTGACAGCGCTGACAATTGCGACAGCGAAACCGGCGATTCCGCACGCCGGAAGCGCAATTGGCGAGCCAGCCGCACTACTGCGAGGGACAAATCGCTGGCCAGCCGGGACTCGAGGTCGATCACGAAGCAAATCTTACATAGCGCCGCTAAAAGCGGCGGCAAAACCCATAAGGCCTGTTACGGACGCATTTTCATGCATTAGATTGGCCCGTGATGACCGACCATTCCGCTTCGGGGAACACCCCGCCGCAACCGCCGCCGCTGCCCCCCGCGCTGCTCGACCCGCGGCCGGTCATCCTGGTGATCGCGGTGGCGTGGCTGGTGGCGACCGTGCTCGCGTTCACCGTCGCCGGACTGCACGAGTGGCGGCCGTACACGGTCGCCGGGCTCGGCATCGGGGTGTTTGGCACGTCGATCTTCCTGTGGCAACGTCACGCCGTACGCCGCGGCGCACGCGGCGCCCAGAGCGGGCTCACCTGACCCGCTCCCCCGCATCCGAGGAGGACGTATGGCCGCACCGCTGCTCCACGCTGAGATCGAGATCGACGCCCCGGTGACGAAGGTGTGGTCGCTGGTCTCCGACCTGACCAAGATGCCGCAGTGGAGCCCGCAGTGCCGCGTCATGAAGCCGCTCGGCCCGCTGCGTCCGGGCACCAAGACGCTCAACCTCAACCGTCGCAAATTCCTGTTCTGGCCGACCACCTGCACGGTCACCGAGGTCGTCCCCGAGAAGAAGGTGGCGTTCCGCGTCGACGCCAACAACACGGTGTGGAGCTACGAGCTCGAGCCGACCGCCACCGGGACCCGGCTCGTCGAGACCCGCAACGCGGAGAACGGGGTCAAGGCGGTGTCGACCATGACCGTCAACGCGCTGTTCGGCGGGGTGCCCAGCTTCGAGGAGGAACTCGTCGCGGGGATGAACGAATCGCTGGCCAAGATCAAGGCCGCCGCGGAGCGCTGATCAGTCGCCGTCGGCGACGTCGATGACGCCGTCGTCGTACGGGTCGTACAGCGGTGAGCCGGTGAGTTGCGGCGCCGGAGTGTCCGAATGCGCCCCGCAGCCGTATTCAGCGTCGACGACGTGGCCGTCGGCGGACATCTCGTTGGCACAGACACCGAACATGATTCCGAGCGATCCGGACAGCGGCAGGTAGAACCCGCAGTCGCGGCAGACCCGCTTGGTCGCCCGCGCCATCGCCGAACCGGGTCCGAAGTCGCCGTCGTGCCAGCGCTGCGCGGCGTCGACGCGGCCCCACTGGCTGAGCACCTGCTTGCGGCCGAGACCCACCTCGGCCGCGACCTCGTCGACCTGCGGATCGCCGCTGGCGAGGTAGCCGGGCACCAGGCGCGGGTCTTCGCGCGACGGCGCGAGCAGATCACCGGGTCCGAGGTCGCCCGGGCGCACCCGGTCGTGCCAGGGCACCCATTCGGGGGCCAGCAGCGCGGTCGGGCCGGGGACCAGCACGAGTTCGCTGATGGTGGCGTGGTCGGCACCCGGATACGCGGCGACGACGACGGCCCACTGCCAGCCCCGGTAGCCGGGCATGTTCGCCAGGAACCGGTGGGTGGCCGAGGTCGGGTCCTCGAGCGAGGCGCCCAGGTACTCCCCGACCGTGTCGTCCCCGCTGAACTCGACGAGTGCGGCACGCGCCTGCTCGCCGGCGCCCATGAGCACCGCTTCCAGGTCGGCGGGGGTATCGGTCACGCTGTCCATCGCATCCCATACTGCCGCAGAGCGATACCGGGAAGCCACACCGGTCGGCTGTCGGGCTCCTGTCGGCGCCATGGGGGACAATCGTGACGTGGCCGGCGGACGTGAGTGGAGTGACGAGGATCCCAGGGATTCCCGCCGCGATCCGCGCTACTACCCGCCCCGGCCGCCCGCGGGGCACGACCACCCGGGGATGGCCAACTACCCCAGCGGCGGCGACTATCACCGGCGCCCGCGCAGGCAGTCCACGCCCAGCGCGAACCGGTGGCTGCCCCCGCTCGACGAGCCGACGTCCGCGCGCTACCGCTACGACGACGGTCCGCCGCCCGGCGTGGGGTCGGCCGCGGGCAAGGTCACCGTCACCCGGGCCGCCGCGCAGCGCAGCCGCGAGATGGGCTCGCGGATGTACGGGCTGGTGCACCGGGCGGCCACGGCCGACGGTGCCGACAAGTCCGGGCTGACGGCCTTGACGTGGCCGGTGGTCGCCAACTTCGCGGTCGACGCGGCCATGGCGGTGGCGCTGGCCAACACCTTGTTCTTCGCCGCGGCGAGCGGGGAGAGCAAGGGCAAGGTCGCCCTGTACCTGTTGATCACCATCGCGCCGTTCGCGGTGATCGCACCGCTGATCGGCCCCGCCCTCGACCGGCTGCAGCACGGCCGCCGGGTCGCGCTGGCCGCGTCGTTCCTGCTGCGCACCGCGCTGGTGGTGCTGCTGATCGCCAACTACGACGGCGAGACGGGCAGCTACCAGTCGTGGGTGCTCTACCCGTGCGCGCTCGGGATGATGGTGTTGTCCAAATCGTTCTCGGTGCTGCGAAGCGCCGTCACCCCGCGCGTGCTGCCCCCGAGTATCGATCTGGTGCGGGTCAACTCCCGGCTGACCACGTTCGGGCTGTTGGGCGGCACCGTCGTGGGCGGCGGGATCGCGGCCGGGGCCGAGTATCTGCTCAACCTGTTCCACCTGCCCGGCGCGCTGTACGTCATCGTCGCGGCGACCGTGGCGGGGGCGGCGCTGTCGATGCGGATCCCCAAGTGGGTCGAGGTCACCGCTGGCGAGGTGCCCGCAACGCTGAGCTACCACGGCGGCAGTAACGACCTGCGCCGCGAACCGCCGTCGGAGCGGCCGGGCAAGGCCCGCCAGCCGATGGGCCGCAACACCATCACTGCGCTGTGGGGCAACTGCACGATCAAGGTGATGGTCGGGTTCTTGTTCCTGTATCCGGCGTTCGTCGCGAAATCGCACGACGCCACCGGCTGGGAGCAGCTGCGCATCCTCGGCCTGATCGGCGCCGCCGCCGCGGTCGGCAACTTCATCGGCAACATGACCAGCGCGCGGCTCGAGCTCGGCCACCCGGCGAAGGTGGTCGTGCGCGCCGCGATCGCGGTGACGGCCGTCGCGCTGTTGACCGCGTTGACGGGGAATCTGCTGATGGCGGCGGCCGCCACGCTGATCACCTCGGGTGCCAGCGCGATCGCCAAGGCCTCGCTCGACGCGTCCCTGCAGGACGACCTGCCGGAGGAGTCGCGGGCGTCGGCGTTCGGCCGCTCGGAGTCGCTGCTGCAGCTGGCGTGGGTCGCGGGTGGGGCCACCGGCGTGCTCATCTACACCGACCTGTGGATCGGCTTCACTACGATCACTGCCGTGTTGATTCTCGGGCTGGCGCAGACCGTGGTGAGTTATCGGGGCGAATCGCTGATACCAGGGTTCGGCGGCAATCGGCCGGTGCTGGCCGAACAGGAGGGGCGGCGCTCCGACACCGCCGGGGTGGCGCACGAGTGAAACGCGTATGGGCGGCGCTCGCCGCCGTCGCGGTGCTGGCCGCTGCCGCCACGGGGGTGCTGGTCTGGCAGCTCAGCCGCGACCGCGGGCCCGAACTGCCCGAGATCAGCGCCTACACCCACGGCGAGTTGACCCGCGTCGGGCCGTTCCAGTTCTGCGACGTGCTCGATCCCACGGTGTGTGAGCCCGCCGGCCAGCAGGGGGAACTGACCGTCACCGAGCAGGATCCGGTGCAGCTGTCGATCCCGCCGGAGATCTCCGATGCGCCGTGGCGGCTGCTGCGCGTCTACGAGGACCCGGTCGACACCACCGAATCGGTGTTCCGGCCGGAGAGCCGGCTGGCGGTCACGATTCCGACCGTCGACCCGCAGCGCGGCAGGCTGACCGGGATCGCGGTGCAGCTGCTGACCCTCGTCCAGGACGAGACCGGCGAGGTGTTCGAGATACCGCATGCGGAGTGGTCGGTCCGCATGGTCTGGCCCTAGAGCGGGGTGTGCCCGGCGGCGACCCGCTCCCCCTCGCGGGTCGGGCCCGGTGGCGTCCCGTCGCCGAACGGCCTGCCGCCCAACGCTTCGCGGCCGTGTGGCGTCAGCCAGTTGGCCAGCTCGGGACCCTTGGGCACCACCTGCGTGGGATTGATGTCGGAGTGGACGATGTAGTAGTGCTGCTTGATCTGCACGAAGTCGATCGTGTCGCCGAAACCGGGGGTCTGGAACAGGTCCCTGGCATAACCCCACAGGGCGGGCATCTCCGACAGCTTGGCCCGGTTGCACTTGAAGTGTCCGTGGTAGACGGGGTCGAAGCGAGCCAGCGTGGTGAACAGCCGCACGTCCGCCTCGGTGATGGTGTCGCCGACGAGGTAGCGCTGCTCGGTCAGCCGCTCCTCGAGCCAGTCCAGCGCGGTGAACAACCGGTCGTAGGCCTTCTCGTAGGCGTCCTGTGAGCCGGCGAATCCGCAGCGGTAGACGCCGTTGTTGACCTCGGTGTAAATCCGCTGGGCCACCTCGTCGATCTCGTCGCGGTGCTTCTCCGGGTAGAGATCAGGGGCGCCGTCACGATGAAAAGCGGTCCACTCCGTGGAGAAGTCCAGCGTGATCTGCGGGAAGTCGTTGGTCACGACCTCACCCGTCGACACCTCGACGATCGCGGGCACCGTGATGCCCTTCGGATAGT
Organism: Mycobacterium sp. GA-2829; assembly: GCF_001499965.1. Classification (GTDB taxonomy): domain Bacteria; phylum Actinomycetota; class Actinomycetes; order Mycobacteriales; family Mycobacteriaceae; genus Mycobacterium. The sequence continues at coordinate 97,060 of NZ_LQIT01000017.1, read as the reverse complement.
CGGGGAACCGCTTGAAGTAGGCGTCCTGCAGGCGCGGGATCTTCAGCACCGGATCCACTTCGCCGGGATCGAGGTCGAAGGTCCAACTGCGTTCGTCGTGGGTCGGCCCGCAGAACCCGATCGACAGCGCGTCCTCGAGACCGAGCAGGCGCCGGACGATGATCGTGCGGTTCGCCCACGGACACGCGCGCGCCACGATCAGCCGATAACGCCCCGGTTCGACCGGATAGCCGTCGCGGCCGTCGGCGGTGATGCGGGTCTCGATGTATTTCGTGTCGCGGTTGAATTCGCCACCGGGTGCGACATAAGCCATGCCTGCAGTGTGCCCGACTTCGCCGAACGTGAAGCCACTGCGGAGAATCCGTCCGGATTTCGCAATGGGGCGCACGTTCGGCGCGATAGGTCAGGCGTCGAGTTCGCGGGCGACGGCCTTGACGACCTCCGACACCCGGCGCGCCACCTTGCGGTCGGGGTAGCGGCCCTTCTGCAGATCCGGCTGGATCGTGTTCTCGAGCAGCGTGATGAGGTCACCGATCATGCCGTGCAGCTCATCGGGGGTGTGCTTGTGCTCGGGCCGCTCGGCCTCGCGACGGTTCTTGCTCAGGCTCGGCGGCGGGTCGATCAGCGTGAGGCTGAGCGCCTGCGGACCCCGTCGACCGGCGGCGACACCGAATTCGACGCGCTGGCCCGCCTTGAGGACTTCGACACCCGCGGGCAGCGCCGAAGAGCGGACGTAGACGTCCTCGCCGTCCTCCTGGGACAGAAAGCCGAAGCCCTTTTCGGCGTCGTACCACTTCACCCTGCCGGTCGGCACTTTGGTCACCTGCTCGTCGCTCGCACTGACATAACGAAAGCGTCCCGTTCGTCGACGGGACGCGTCGCCGCCGATCCTACTCGGAGTCACCCGGCGTCTTCACACCCTTATCGGTAGGCTTTGTGCCACCGCTGAAGGAAGAAGTGCGCCCGAACATGCGAGTACTGCTCAACGTCATCTGGTTGATCTTCGGCGGCCTGTGGCTCGCGCTGGGGTACGCGTTGGCGGGCATCCTCTGCTTCGTCCTCATCATCACGATCCCGTTCGGCTTCGCCGCGTTCCGGATCGCGTCCTATGCGCTGTGGCCGTTCGGCCGCACCATCGTCGAGAAGCCGGGCACCCGGCCCGGCGCGCTGATCGGCAACGTCATCTGGGTGCTGCTGTTCGGCATCTGGCTGGCGATCGGCCACATCCTCAGCGCGGCGGCGATGGCCGTGACGATCATCGGCATCCCGTTGGCGCTGGCCAACCTCAAACTCGTCCCGGTCTCTCTGGTCCCGCTCGGCAAGGAGATCGTCCCCGTCGATCCGCCCGCACCGGCCATGCGAGCCGCTGCATGACAGTCACCTCACTCGGTCTCCCGACGATCCAGCGGCCCGCCGCGGGTATGCCCACCACCGGGCCGCTCGTGGACACCTTCGGCCGTATCGCAAAGGATTTGCGGGTCTCGCTGACCGACCGCTGCAATCTGCGCTGCACCTACTGCATGCCCGCCGAGGGCCTGGACTGGCTGCCCGGTGAGCAACTGCTGCGCCCCGACGAATTGATCCGGCTCCTGCGGATCGCGGTGACCCGCCTCGGCGTGACGAATGTGCGGTTCACCGGTGGTGAACCGCTGGTCGTGCGCCACCTGGAAGAGGTGGTGGCCGCGACGGCGGCGCTACGGCCCCGCCCGGAGATGGCGATGACCACCAACGGACTGGGGCTCGCGCGGCGCGCCGAGGCGCTCAAGGCGGCCGGTCTGGACCGGGTCAACGTCTCCCTGGACACTGTCGACGCGGCGCACTTCGCGCGGATCACCCGGCGCGACCGGCTTCGCGACGTGCTGGCGGGGCTGGCCGCGGCGAAAGCGGCCGGGCTGACGCCGGTCAAGGTCAACGCGGTCCTCGACCCCGACACCGGGCTGGACGACGCCGTCGAGCTGCTGCGGTTCTGCCTGGCCCACGGCTACCAGCTGCGCATCATCGAGCAGATGCCGCTCGACGCCGAACACCAGTGGCAGCGTGGCCGCTCATTGGAGGCCGCCGACATCCTGGCCGCGCTGCGCAGGCACTTCACGCTGGTGCCCGACGCCGAGCCGCGGGGTTCGGCCCCGGCGCAGCTGTGGCGGGTCGACGGCGGGACCGCGACGGTCGGGGTGATCGCGTCGGTGTCCGAGGCGTTCTGCGCGGCGTGTGACCGCACCCGGTTGACCGCCGACGGTCAGGTGCGCAACTGTCTGTTCGCCCGCCAGGAGAGCGATCTGCGGCGGCTGCTGCGCAGCGGTGCCGACGACGACGCGATCGAGCAGGCGTGGCGGGCGGCGATGTGGACGAAGGCGGCCGGGCACGGCATCAACGATCCGGATTTCGAACAGCCCGACCGCCCGATGAGTGCGATCGGAGGGTGACGTGACGACCACGACGACGGTGCGCGTGGCCGTGCGCTACTTCGCGGCGGCGAGGGCGGCCGCAGGCGTCGAGTCAGAGAACCTGACGCTGCCCGCGGGCACCACGGTGCAGGACCTGGTCGACGAATTGGCTTCGCGCAGCCCGGAGTTGAGCCGGGTGCTGGCGCGGTGTTCGTATCTCTGCGACGGTGTCGCGGTGCGGGATACGGGGATTGGGTTGTCGAACGCCCAGACGCTCGATGTACTTCCCCCGTTCGCCGGCGGATAAGCGTGATTTGCATCACATAACGAAATGGTCACAAGCTGGCTATGACCCAGTTCACGACCGGAAACACCTGCGAAAACGCTTAGCCAACCTGCACTTTTAGAGCCCTCTCAAGATTTGCCGGAGCCGGAAACGCCGAGGTCGGCAAAAGGTGACGGGTGCAAAGGGAGCCGTTACCGTTCAGTCCCAGGTCAGTTGACCCTAATCAACCGACCCGCCCCGCCCGATAGCGCCGAGCTCCATCCGTCGACGCGGGGGACCACGAACCACCTGGATGGAGGCGGGGGACCCACCGGTCCACCGAAGGACCTGGGGCCGCATGCGGCCCCTTGGGGTGAAGCCGAGATCGGTTTACCGAGACCGGCCGGGTGACCTCTCCCACCCGAACCCGACAGCTGACCTCGCGGGCGCCGACGAGAGGACCTAACGCACTTATGAGCGGACGGCATCGTAAGCCAACCAACTCGACAGTCAGCGTCGCCAAGATCGCCTTCACGGGCGCAGTGATCGGTGGCGGAAGCCTTGCCCTCGCCGCGCAGGCCGGGGCCGCCACGGACGGCGAATGGGATCAGGTCGCCGCGTGTGAATCCAGCGGCAACTGGGCCATCAACACCGGCAACGGGTACCAGGGTGGGCTGCAGTTCTCCCCCAGCACCTGGTCCGGCCACGGCGGCGGGGAATTCGCGCCGGCCGCGCACATGGCCACCAAGGAAGAGCAGATCGCCGTCGCCGAGCGCGTGCTCGCCAGCCAGGGCAAGGGCGCATGGCCCTCCTGCGGCGGCCCGCTGTCCGGCGCCACGCCCCGCAACGTCGTCGACCAGCCGCTGGACGCCGCACCGCTGAACGGCATCCTGCCGCCCCCGCCGCCGATCCCGGCGTGACCGCCGCAGGTGTGACACGCTGCTCGGATGCACCTGCCCCGACCGCGGCCGGACCTGCCCCACCTCGCTGACGTCGTTCCGTCGGTACTCGCGGCGATGGAGGTGCCCGGTTTCGAGGCCCGCATCGACCTGCCAACGGGCATCGGCTCGGCCTGCGTCCTGCTGATCGACGGCCTCGGCGCCGAACTGCTCGACCGGCACGCCGACGATGCGCCGGTGCTGGCCGGGTTGCGGGGCCGGACGCTGCAGGTGGGCTTCCCGTCCACCACGGTGGCGAGCCTCGCCTCGGTGGGCACGGGCTGTCGCTCCGGAACGCACGGCATGGTGGGCTACACCTTCCGCATGCCGGGTACCGGAGTGGTAAATCCGCTGCGCTGGCGCAGGCACCCGTGGGGTGAGGATCTGCGCGATGCGCTGCCGCCGGAGGCGGTGCAGCCCGTGCCGACGCTGTTCGAACGGGCGTCGTCGGCCGGGGTGGCCGTGCACGTCGTCTCGAATGCCGAGTTCGACGGTTCGGGGATGACCCGCGCCGCACTGCGCGGCGGCCGGTTCGTCGGGGTGCACGGGCTCGGCGACCTGGCCGCCTCGGTGCGCACAGCCCTCGAGGGCGGCGGCTTCTGCTACGGCTACCACGGCGACCTCGACCTGCTCGGCCACGTGTACGGACCCGGGTCGACGGCGTGGCGGATGCAGCTGCGTCAGGTGGACCGGCTGGTCGAGTCGGTGGTCGCCGGGCTGCCGCCGGGTGCGTTGCTGGCCGTGATCGCCGACCACGGGATGGTCGAGGTCGACCCGGTCCGCACGCTCGACCTCGACGACTGCCCGCCGCTGTTCGACGGCGTCGACACCGTCGCCGGTGAGGCACGGGCCCGCTATGTGTACGTCGCCGACGGGGCGACGCCGGCCGTGCTCGCGGCGTGGCGGGAGACGCTGGGCGACCTCGCGTGGGTCGCCACCCGGGACGAGGCGATCGACGCGGGCTGGTTCGGTTCCCGCGTGGCCGACGACGCGCGGTCACGGATCGGCGACATCGTCGTCGCGGCAAGGGATTCCGCGGCGCTGGTACGGCGGACCACCGAGCCGATGGAGTCGTCGCTGCGCGGTCAGCACGGCTCCCTCACCGACGCCGAGCAGCGGATTCCGCTGCTGCTCGCCTACACCTAGGCGTGTGAGCCGCCCGCCGCGCGGGTACGTCGGGAAGCGATGCAGACCTTTCTCCCGTGCGCGGATTTCGACGCGAGCGCCGCGGTCCTCGACGCGCGCCGGCTGGGTAAACAGCGGGTGGAGGTCATCCAGGTGCTGCGGGCGTTGACCGTCCCCGGCTACGGCTGGCGCCACCATCCCGCCGCGGCGATGTGGGCCGGGTACGAAGAAGCGCTCGTGCGGTACGGGTTGCAGATCTGTGCGCACTGGTGTGAAACCGGCCGCGCCGACACGTGCGCCACCACCTTGACGACAGACCTCGGAGCGACCGTCGGCATCCACACCGTCCGCTCGCAGGCCGAACTCGGGCCCGCGGGCGAGCTGCCGCCGTGGCTCGGCGACCCGGACTTCCACCGCAGCCATCAGGCCGCGCTGGTGAAGAAGGACCCCGACCACTACCGGCCGCTGTTCCCCGACGTACCCGACGATCTGCCCTATGTGTGGCCGGCGTCGGACCGCGACCGCCGCATACCGGTCTGAGCGCGGGCGATACCCTCGTCGCCGTGCTCGTGCTGCTGCCGCCCTCGGAGACCAAACGCGTCGGCGGGGACGGCCCACCGCTGAGCCTCGACCGACTCTCCTTCCCCGAACTCGGACCGGTGCGTAAAGCGCTGGTCGACGAACTCGTCGACCTGTCCGCCGACCGGGAGGCCAGCCGCGCCGCGCTGGGGCTGTCGCCGAAGCAGGACGCGGAGATCGAGCGCAACGCCGCCCTGTACACCGCGCCGACGCTGCCCGCGATCGACCGCTACACCGGCGTGCTCTACGACGCCCTCGACATCGGAACGCTGCACGGCGCGACGGCCACGCGGGCGCGGCAGCGGCTCGCGGTCGGATCGGCGTTGTTCGGGCTGCTGCGCGCCGACGATCCGGTGCCCGCGTATCGGCTGTCGGCGACCTCGAAACTGCCCGGCGGCACGTCGCTGACGGCGCGCTGGCGTCCCGCTCTCGAACCGGTGCTCGCCGGCATCGCCGACGACGAGCTCGTCGTGGATCTGCGGTCGGGGTCCTACGCCGCGCTGGGCCGGCTGCCCGGCGCCGTGCGCGTCGACGTGGTCGCCGAACGCGCCGACGGTAAACGCTCGGTGGTGAGCCACTTCAACAAGGCGCACAAAGGTCGGCTGGCCCGTGCGCTGGCGTCCACCCGCGCCGAACCCGGTGACGCCGCGGCCGTCGCGACGGTGGCCCGGCGGGCCGGGATGCGCACCGAACGCGACGGGAACGAGTTGGTGATCGTGGTGCCGGCCTGACTCAGCCGGACCATACCCGCGCCAGCACCGAGGGGTGCCGCGGATGCAGCGGCTCGGTCAGCAACACCGGCGCCTGCGCCATGAATCGCGGTGTGCCGCCGCGGTGTTCGTCGGCGGCGTGCACGGTGAACGGATGCACGACGTACATGTCCCCTGGCTCCCCGGTCGCGTGTACGACGGGCCGTCCGGCGCTCACCCGGTCGACCACCGCCCCCGCGGCGACGTGGTCGGCCGGCGTCTCGTCGAGCGCCGCCGCGACGTCGCGATGCGATCCGCGGCGGATGCGGGTGGGTGCGTCGTCGGGTCCGACATCCGAGAGCAGCGTCAACAACAGCAGCGTGTGCGGACGCCCGCTGACCGCCCAGCCGCCGTCGGACAGCGCTGTGTTCATGTCGATGTGCCATCCGCGGTCCTCGGCGGGCGGCCGCACCGGGAACCGGACCACGACATTGCCGAGCGCACCCCGAGGAAGCCAATTTCCGTTGCCGCACAACGCATTCAGCACCTCGGCCAGGCGCCGGCTACCGGCCAACTCCCCGAACGGGCCCGCGCCGGTCATGTCCGACGCCCACATCACCGGCTGCGTCCATGTCGCCGGGTCGTCCGGTGACACCCCCAGCTGTCGCCACAGCAGTGCCCGCGCCGCCGCCGCGGCGTCACGCAACTGCGGTTGGCTGATCTTGAGATAGCCGTCGCGTTCGAAGGTCGCCACATCCACCACGCCGACACAGTGCCCTACCGGGCGGTGCTCGCGAAAGTGAGTTACGCCAGCACGTTTTGGACCGCGTCGACGGTAGCGGGGTCGACGATGCAGGTGAAGTGGTTGCTCTCGACGTCGACGACCCGGATGCCCGGATTGGTCGCGCGCATGGCGGCCAGCGCATCGTCGGGGATGAGGGCCGACCCGTTGAGCGGTCCGGTCGCCCGGATCGCCACGGCGGGCATCGTCAGCGCCTTCCAGTGGTCGGTCCAGTCGGTGGGCCAGCGCTGGAACAGGTCCTCTTCGGCGGCCGCGCGCGACGTCGTCGGACGCCACGACCCGTCGGATTGCCGGGCCAGTTCATAGGTGTGGTGCTCGTCCCAGAACGGGGTCCACGGGTCGACGATCCCGGCCGCCCGCACCGTGTCCAGGTATTCGGCCGGTGTGGCGACGGCGGCGTCGAGCCGTTCGAAACCCTCGCGCACCGGTTTGAGGGTGGCCCGCTGTGCGGGTCCGATGTGGTCGATCAACGCGATACTGCGCACCCGAGCGGTGTGGTCGCGGGCGACGCGCATGGCGATCAGCGCACCCAGCGACCAGCCCGCGAGGTCGAAAGTCTCGGCGCCCAGCGCATCGGCCACCGCCAGCACGTCGCCCGCATGGCTGTCGAGTCCGTAGGTGCCCGGTGCGGTGACCTCGCTACGGCCGCGCCCGCGCAGATCGAAGGCGACGACACGGCGGTCCGGGCCGGCGATCCGGTCGGCCAGGTGGGAGAACGCGGTCAGGTTGGCCGAGATGCCGTGCACGCACAGCAGGACCGGTGCGTCGTCGGCGCCCCACGAGCGCGCGTGCACCCGTCCCGAGGCCAATTGCAGGTCGAATTCCACCGGCCGGACTCTACGCCCGCGCCCGCGGCTCACTCGTCGATGTTGAAGACCAGGCAGAACGTGTGGCCGGCCGGGTCGCGGTAGACCCGGAAGTCGTTCTCCCCCGGCGCGTCGGTCACCCGGGTCGCGCCGAGGGCCAGCGCCTGCTGTTCGGCGACGTCGACGTCCTCGACATGGATGTCGAGGTGGAACTGTTGCGAGCCGGCGGGGTCGGGGAACGTCGGTGGGCGGTGCTCGGGTGAGAGCTGGAACGCCAGCCGGTGTCCCGTCGGTTCGGTGAGCACCACCCAGTCGTCCTCCTCGGCGGTGACGTCGCCGCCGAGGAGTCCGGCGTAGAAGTCGGCCAGCGCTCTGGGTTCGCGGCAGTCGACGACAACGGAGCGTAGTGATCCGATCATGATCGTCGGGTTGCCCCGCATGTGCGGCCGCAAACCCCGCTGACTCTGCGCTCAGGGTGCGGTCCACTCGCGGTTCGTCGCCCTGGACGCAGAGTCAACGCAGGTGGATTACGCCTTGGCGAGCTGCTTCTGCTCGTAGAGACGCGCCCATTCGGCCCGCGGGCGGATCGACACGTCGACGTCGGCGCCCTTGGCGCGCAGCGCCGCCACCGTGGCGTCGTCCTTGGCGGTGTGCGTGAACGGATCCCAGCCGAAGAACCGGCAGGAGTTCTCCCACGTGATCTTGTTGATGTCGGAATCCGAGGCGCCCGCGGCGTCGAGCTCGGCGAGCACCTGCTCGGGAGCGTCGGGCCAGAAGCAGTCGCTGTGCGGGTAGTCGCACTCCCAGGCGATGATGTCGATGCCGATCTCGTGCCGCAGCCGCAGCGACGTCTTGTCGGTGACATAGCAGGCCAGTGAGTGCTCGCGGAACACGTCGCTCGGCAGCTTGTCGCCGAAGTCGCGGCGCAGCCACTTCTGGTTCGTGTAGTGCCGGTCGCTGCGGTCGAGGTAGAACGGTATCCAGCCGATACCGCCCTCGGAGAACGCGAACTTCAGGTCCGGGTAGTTGCGCATCGCCGGCCCCCACAGCAGATCCTGGGCGCACATCGCCGACACCTGGGTGGCCAGGATGATCAAGTTGTCGATCGGCGCGTTGGGCGCCATGCTGATCGCCCCGAACCCGGTGCCGATGTGCAGGCACATCACCACGTTCTCCTCCGACAGCGTCCGGAACACCGGACCCCAGTACTCGTCGTCGTGGTAGCTCGGCAGGCCCTCGAGGTGCGGCAACTCCGGCATGGTCACCGCGCGGCAGCCCTTGGCCGCGACCCGGCGGATCTCGCGGCACATCGCCTCCGGGTTCCACGTCGGCATGATCGCGATCGGGATGAAGCGGCCGGGGTAGGAGCCGGCCCACTCGTCGATGTGCCAGTCGTTGTACGCCGACACCATCACCAACGTCGCCTCCTCGCGGTGCATGTTGAGGTGGCGGGCGGAGAACCCGGTGAACGTCGGGAAGCACATCGAGGCCAGGATGCCGTTGCGGTTCATATCGCGGACCCGCTCGTGCACGTCGTAGACGCCGGGGCGCATCTCGGCGAATCCGGCGGGGTCGCGGCCCCACTCCTCGGCGGGCCACGACACGACGGCGTTCAGCCCGCTGACCCCCTGCGGCCGGCCCTGGTACATCCACTGGTCGACGCCCTTGTCGTCGGTGACGACGATCGGCGCCTCCTCCCTGTACTTGGCCGGGACGTGCCGCAGGAACATGTCGGGCGGCTCCACGACGTGGTCGTCGATGCTCACCAGGATCAGGTCGTCGACATTCACAGGCACTCCTTCAGGTGTCCGGGGTCACACTGGACTCATCCCAGTTGTACCGTGCACAGGTGTGACCGTCTCTGCGCTATCGGCCAAGGGTTTGGCCGAACCGGCCAACCTGTCCGGACGAGTGATCGACCTGCGCCGCGGGGGCCGCGCGCTGGCAGGCAGCTACCTGTACGAGGGCGACGAGCTCATCACCGGCTGGCACAGCCACGACGTGCACCAGATCGAGTACGCGATCGGCGGGGTGGTCGAGGTGGAGACGGCGTCGGGCCACTACCTCGTGCCTCCGCAGCAGGCCGCGTGGCTGCCGTGCGGCCTCGAACACCAGGCGACGATGAACGCCGACGTGCGGACCATCGCGGTGATGTTCGACAGTGTGCTGATCCCCGACGGCGGCGACCGCGCCCGCATTCTGGCCGTGTCCCCGCTGATCCGCGAGATGATGATCTACGCCCTGCGCTGGCCGATCGACCGCCCGCACAGCGACCAGATCTCCGACGCGTTCTTCCAGACCCTGGGCAACATCGTCATCGAGGCGCTCGACCACGAGGCGCCGCTGAACCTGCCCAGCTCCGAGCACCCGATCGTCGCGGCCGCGCTGACCTACACGAAGGAACACCTGCAGACGGTCACCGCCGAGGAGGTCAGCCGAGCGGTGTCGGTGTCCGAGCGCACGCTGCGGCGACTGTTCGCCGACGAGCTGGGATTGTCGTGGCGGACCTACCTGCTGCACGCGCGGATGCTGCGGGCGATGGCGCTGCTGGCCGCGCCGGGACAGTCGGTGCAGGAGACGTCGTCGGCGGTCGGGTTCGACAGCCTCAGCTCGTTCACCCGGGCGTTCACCCAGTTCTGCGGCGAGACGCCGTCGGCCTACCGGCGCAGGGCGACCACCTCCGAGACCGTGGAGCAGAAACGATGACCCATCCCGATCGCACCGCCGCACTGCCGACCGCGGTGCGGCACGCGCAGACCTATCTGGCCGGACTCGACGAGCGGCCGGTCGCCGCCCGCATGACCGCCGCTCAGGTCGCCGAGGCGCTGGGCGGCCCGCTGCCCGAGCATCCGACCGATCCGGCCCAGGTCGTCGACGCGCTGGCCACCGGCGCCGAACCGGGCCTGGTCGCCAGCGCGGGACCGCGCCACTTCGGGTTCGTCGTCGGCGGCGCGGTCCCCGCCGCGCTCGCCGCCGACTGGCTGGTCTCAGCGTGGGACCAGTGCGCGGCCTTCCACGCCCTGTCCCCGGCCGGGTCGGCGATCGAGGAGATCACCGCCGGCTGGGTCACCGAACTGCTCGGCCTGCCTGGGGACGCCAGCGTCGGGTTCGTGACCGGTGGACAGGGCGCCAACACCACATGTCTGGCCGCGGCGCGGCACGCCGTGCTCGCGGCCGCCGGCTGGGATGTGGAGCGCGACGGGCTCATCGGCGCGCCGCGGGTGCGGGTGCTGTGCGGGGAACAGGCGCACGCCACCATCCACACCGCGCTGCGGTTGCTGGGGCTCGGCGGCGACACCGCGATCCGCATCCCCGCCGACGCGCAGGGCCGGATGGACCCGGACGCCCTGCGCGCGACGCTGGCCGCCGAGACCGGACCCGCCATCGTGTGCGCACAGGCCGGCAACGTCGCCACCGGCGCGTTCGACGCGTTCGAACCGATCGCCGACGCGTGCGCCGAGTACGGCGCGTGGCTGCACGTCGACGGCGCGTTCGGGCTGTGGGCCGCCGCGGCGCCGTCGACCCGGCCGCTGACCCGCGGTGTCGACCGTGCCGACTCCTGGGCCGTCGACGCCCACAAGTGGCTCAACGTGCCCTATGACTGTGCGGCGGCGATCGTCGCGCACCCCGAGGCCCACCGCGCCGCGATGAGCCTGACCGGCCCCTACCTCGTCGCCGACGCCGGGCAGCGGGACAACACCACCTACGTGCCGGAGAGCTCACGGCGGGCCCGGTCGGTCCCGGTGTACGCGGCGATCCGGTCGCTGGGGCGTACCGGCATCGCCGAACTGGTGGAGCGCAACTGCGCGCAGGCGCGCCGGATGGCCGAGCACCTGCGGGCGATCCCCGGCGCCACGGTCCTCAACGACGTGGTGCTCAACCAGGTGCTCGTCGCGCTCCCTGGCGGCGACGACGCCAACCGGGACGCGATCGCCGCGATCCAGCGCGACGGCACCTGCTGGCTGGGCGGAACGACGTGGCAGGGCGCCCACGTACTGCGGGTCAGTGTGTCGAACTGGGCGACCACCGACGACGACATCGACCGCTCGGCCGCGGCGATCGCGGCCGCCGCCGCGGTGCGGCGAGATCAGACCGGTGGCTAGATCCCGACGATGAAGTCGGTGGTGTAGAACTCCTGGGGCAGCGCCGAGTTCGGTTGCGGGCGTTCGATCGACAGCCACGCGCCGGTCGCTCCGGCCACGATCGGACTCGACAGCGTGACCGCACCCGAGCCGATCCCGTCGGTGTTCATCGCCGCGACCGCTGTTCCGGGCGCACCGGCGCCGCAGCCCGCCGCGGACGCGCGCGGCGCCTGGATCAACCGCACCTCGTAGAAGGTGTTGGGCGTCGCCTGCGTCATCCGGACGTCGGCGCTGACCTGCCCGGAACCGCTGCGGACCGTCGCGGTGGCCCTGCCCTCGCCCGCGGCGTCGTAGTACTCGCGGGCACTGTAGTCACACCGCCGCAGCGTGGTGCTGAACGGCAGGAAGGTGCCGTCGGACTCCGCGGCGGCAACGGGTGCGGCCAGGACACCGACGGTGAGCGGCGCGACCGGGGCGGCCGCGATCAGCGCCAGTGCCGCAACCGAGACCAACGGGGACAGAGCGGACATAGGGCTCCTTCCAATGCCTGCGGGTGTGTGTTCCACCCAAGCACGGCACCTGCCGCAGCGGGTCCGTAAGCGCCGAATATCCTCACAGGGAACCGGGCTCGGCGGGCCGAACACCAATCCGTCAGCGATCAACTGTTCTCAAAGGAGTGGACTGCACCGATGGCGAATCAACAGCAAACGGACAAGCTGGCGGCGGGCAAGGGTTTCGTGGCCGCCCTCGACCAGAGCGGTGGCTCGACGCCGAAGGCGTTGCGGCTCTACGGCGTCGAGGAGAGCGAGTACTCGACCGACACCGAGATGTTCGACCTGATCCACAAGATGCGGTCCCGGATCATCACCTCCCCCGTGTTCACCGGTGACCGGGTGCTGGGCGCGATCCTGTTCGAGCAGACGATGGACCGCGAGGTCGCGGGCAAGCCGTCGGCGACCTACCTGTGGGAGGACAAGGGCGTGGTGCCCTTCCTCAAGATCGACAAGGGTCTGGCCGACGTGTCCGACGACGTCCAGCTGATGAAGCCGATGCCGCAACTCGACGAACTGCTCAAGCGGGCGGTCGAGAAGGGTATCTACGGCACCAAGGAGCGTTCGGTGATCGGCGGCGCCAACGCCAAGGGCATCGCCGAGGTGGTGGCCCAGCAGTTCGAGGTGGGCAAGCAGGTGCTCTCGCACGGACTGATCCCGATCATCGAGCCCGAGGTGACGATCTCGATCGACGACAAAGCCGAGGCCGAGGACATCCTGCGCGACGAGATCGCCAAGCAGCTCGACGCGATCGACGAGCAGGTGATGCTCAAGCTCACGCTGCCGTCGACGGCCAACCACTACCAGCCGCTGGTCGAGCACCCGAAGGTGCTGCGCGTCGTCGCGCTGTCCGGTGGCTACTCGCGCGAAGAGGCCAACAAGAAGCTCGCCGAGAACCACGGTGTGATCGCCAGCTTCAGCCGCGCGCTGACCGAGGGGTTGTCGGCCCAGCAGTCCGACGAGGAGTTCAACGCCACCCTCGACGCCGCGATCCAGGGCATCTACGACGCCTCCATCGCGGGCTGACCGTCGCCTGCGGTGCGCCGAATTGCCCACGGGCGCGGCGCACTGCAGGATCGCCGGGTGATGGACAGCAACTCGGCCTACGCACTGGCAGGCGTCGACGCGATCGGTCAGGCCCGGCTCATCGCCTCCGGGGAGGTGTCGGCCGCCGAACTGCTCGACGCCGCCCTGCTGCGACTCGAGGCGGCGCGCGGCCTGAACGCCGTGATCCACGACCTGTTCGAGAGGGGACGCAAACAGGCCGCGGCGCTGGACGCCTCCGGACGGCTGCGCACCGACGGCGCAGGACCGCTGGCCGGCGTGCCGTTCCTGCTCAAAGACCTCGGCGCAGCGCTGGGCGGTGCGCCGGAGTCCATGGGCTCGCGCGCACTGCGCACCCGCATCGCCCCGCAGAACGCCTGGCTCGTGGACCGCTATCTGGCCAACGACCTGGTCGTATTCGGCAAGACCAACACCCCGGAGTGGGGCAACCACTGCACCACCGAACCGTCGCTGTTCGGTCCGACGGTCAATCCCTGGTCACCCGAGGTGACCCCGGGCGGGTCGAGCGGGGGCTCGGCCGCCGCCGTCGCCGCCGGTGTGGTGCCCGCGGCCTCCGGCGGTGACGGCACCGGCTCGATCCGCGTGCCCGCATCGTGCTGCGGCCTGGTCGGGCTCAAACCGCGTCGCGCCCGCACCTCCTTCGCGCCGTCCGGACACCTGCTCGAGGGGCTGGCCGTCGAACACGCGCTGACCCGCACCGTCCGCGACAGCGCCGCGCTGCTCGACGCGGTGACCGGACCGGACCCCGGCGACCCGTACAGCGCACCGCCGCCCCTGCAACCGTTCTCGTCGGCGATCGAACGTCCGCCCGCGGCGCAGCGCATCGCACTGGCGACCGCGTCGCCGTTCCCCGGACCCGCCACCGACCCCGAGGTCGTCGCCGCGGTGGAGGCGACGGCCCGGCTGCTCGACGGATTCGGTCACCGGATCGAGGCCGCCGCACCCGCGTTCGACGCCGACGCCGTCGCCGATGCGGTCGCGGTCCTGCACAACGTCAGCAACGCCGGACTGTACGAGTTGGCCGCCGCGCACCTGGGCCGACCGCCTGCCGAGGACGAATTCGAGGACAGCACCTGGGTGATGGTCCGTGAGGGCTTCGAGACGACGGGTCTGCGTTACGCCGGGGCCATCGAGACCGTGCACGCCCAGACCCGTCGGTTCGTCGCGGGCATGGCCGGATACGACGTGCTGCTGGCGCCGACGCTGCTGACCGGTCCGCCGCCCTACGGTCTGCTCGACCGACCGCGCGGCACCACGCGGGCGTTCTTCGACGTCGAGTTCGCCACCACGGGCTGGACGGTGCTGGCCAACATCACCGGCTGGGCGGCGATCTCGCTGCCGCTCGGCACGACCTCGACCGGGCTGCCGATCGGGGTGCAGCTGATGGCGCCCGAGGAGACGGTGCTGCTGCAGCTGGCCGCGCAGCTGGAGGCGGCCGCGCCGTGGGCCGACCGCCGTCCGGCCGGGTGGGTGTCACCGTGACCGGGGCCCGTCCGGGCCGTCGCGGTGACATGCGACACTGCTGCGCATGACGCCGCCCATCGCCCGTCCGAAACTCGAAGGCAACATCGCCGTCACCGAATCCCGCCAGATCGGCTTCGCCGAATTCGGCCATCCGCAGGGCCGTGCGGTGTTCTGGCTGCACGGCACGCCGGGCGCGCGCAGGCAGATCCCGGCCGAGGCGCGGGCGTTCGCCGAGCAGCAGAAGATCCGGCTGATCGGCATCGACCGTCCCGGTATCGGTTCCTCGACCCCGCACCAGTACGAGAACGTGCGGGCGTTCGCCGACGATCTGGCTGTCATCGCCGACACGCTGGGCATCGACCGGATGGCGGTCGTCGGGCTCTCCGGCGGCGGTCCGTACGCGCTGGCGTGTGCGGCGGCCATGCCCGAACGGGTGGTCGGCACCGGGGTGCTGGGCGGGGTGGCGCCCACGGTCGGACCCGACGCGATCGGCGGCGGGCTGATGAAGCTCGGCAGCCGCGTCGCGCCGTTCCTGCAGATCGCCAACACCCCGATCCGGCTGGCCGCGGGCACGCTGATCCGGTTCGTGCGCCCCGTCGCCGACCCGGCGCTGTACCTGTACGCGGCGGTGTCCCCGGCGCCCGACCGGCGGATGCTGGTGCGTCCTGAGTTCCGCGCGATGTTCCTCGACGACCTGCTCAACGGCAGCCGCAAACAGCTCGCCGCACCGTTCGCCGACGTGGTGGTGTTCGCCCGCGACTGGGGCTTCCGGCTCGAGGACGTCAAGGTGACGGTGCGCTGGTGGCACGGCGACGTCGACCACATCATCCCGTTCGCGCACGGTCAGCACTGCGTGGCGCTGCTGCCGGATGCGCAGCTGTACCACCTGCCCGGCGAGAGTCACCTCGGCGGCCTCGGTCAGGCGCAGGCGATCCTCACCTCGATGCTCGACCTGTGGGACCGCGCCGACCGGACCTGAGTCAGCCCTGCAGCGCCCGCCGCAGCAGGTGCATGGCCACCGTCGTCGACCGTTCCCGCACATCACTGCGGTCACCGGGCAGCCGGAGGGTGCGGGTGAGCGCGGGTCCGTCGGGACGGCGCACGCAGAAGCACACGGTGCCGACGGGTTTGGCCTCGGTGCCGCCGCCGGGTCCGGCGATGCCGGTGACCGCGACGGCCACGTCGGCGCCGAAGCGGCGCAGCGCGCCGTCGGCCATCGCCTCGGCCACCGGTTCGGACACCGCGCCGTGGGCGGCGATCAGTTCGGCAGGCACGCCGAGGAGTTCGACCTTGGCCGCGTCGGAGTAGCACACCGCTCCCCCGGCGACGTAGGCCGACGATCCGGCACGGTCGGTGAGCCGCGCGGAAAGCATTCCCCCGCTGCAGGATTCAGCCGTAGCGATGGTGTGTCCCGCCAGCAGTTCGGCGACCTGATCATCGACGAGTGAGCCGTCCTCGGAGAAGATCGTCGATCCGTGCCGCGCGTGCAGCAGGGCGACGAGGTCCCGGTAGGCCGGTGCGGCGTCGGGTTCGTAGCGGGTGACGATCTCGAGTTCCCCGCGCCGCAGACAGGTGGTGATCTCGAGGCGGTCGAACCCCGCGACGTCGCGTTCGGCGTCGCGCAGGGTCTCCGCCAGACCGGATTCGGCGAGCCCGAACATGCGGATCATGTCCTGCCGGTACACGGTCCGTCCGGCGATCGCCTGCTGCAGGGCGTCGGTCTGCACCGCGGTCCGCCACATCGGCTGCAGTTCGCGCGGCGGACCCGGCAACACCAGGACCGTGGGCGAACCGGGCACCACGACACCCGGGGCGGTGCCGACCGGTTCGAGCACGGTCGCACCGTCGGGCACGAGGGCCTGTTTCCGATTGGCCGCGCGCACCGCCTCGAAATCGACGTCGGTCCGCCTGCCCATCAACCGGCGCAGGATGTCGGCGATCCGCTCCTCGAGCGCGGCGTCGAGCACCAGGTCGCGTCCGCAGAACTTCGCGACGGTCGCGACGGTCAGGTCGTCGGCGGTGGGGCCGAGGCCGCCGCTGGTGACGATGAGGTCCACACCCTCGGCGGCCAGGAAGCGCAGCTGCGCCTCGATGTCGGCGGGGCGGTCCCCGCAGATCGTGATGTGGGCCAGTTCGACACCCAGTTCGAGGAGCCGGTCGGCGATCCACGGTCCGTTGCGGTCCTGGACCCGGCCGGTCAACACCTCGGTGCCGGTGACGACGATGCCCGCGCGTGCGCTCACGGCGTCAAACCTACTGGGTGCCGTTGCGGCCCTTGACCTGAACTTTGGTTGAGGTCAGACACTGGCGGCATGACCACCACACTCACCCGGATCCGGCCCGATCTGTACCAGACCCGCACCGACTCCCCCTTCCCCGGCCTCACCACCCACGCCTACCTGTGGACCGGCGCCGCCAACGGCAACGTGTTGTTCTACAGTCCCGCAACCGATTCCGAGTTCGACGCGATCGCCGCCCTCGGCGGGGTGGCCGACCAGTACCTCTCGCACCTCGACGAGGCGGGGCCCATGCTGGGCGAGGTCGCACGGCGGTTCGGATCCCGGCTGCACGCACCCGCGGGCGACGCCCCCGACATCGCCCGGCACGCCACCATCGACGTCCTGCTGACCGGCCGCGGTGTCGACGCCAACGGCGTCGAGGTGATCCCCACGCCCGGCCACTCCGCGGGCAGCACCTGCTACCTCATCCGCGGCGCACACGGCCAGCGCTATCTGTTCACCGGGGACACGATCTTCCCGACCGGACGCGGGGACTGGTCGACGTTCCTGCCGCCCGGACGCGGCGACGCCGAAGCGTTGCGGTCGAGTGTCGCGCTGCTCGGCACTCTCGAACCCGACCTGGTGATCGCGAGCGCCTTCGCCGGCCCGACGGCCGTAGCGGAGGTCGACGCCGAATCCTGGCCGCGGTTGATCGCTGCGGCGCGCGAGAGCGTCCCCGCCGTCAGCGCTTGAGCCAGCTGGTCACGGTGGGCAGTTCGCGCGTATAGGTCATCATCACGTCGTCCTGCATGATCGTGGCGCCGCTGATCGCGTCGTCGCCCCGCCAGAGCACCCGCACCCGGGTGTCGCCCCGCATGTAGAGGTCGACCCGGCCGAGGTCGTTGCGCCGCCATCCGCCCGATTCGGCGAGCTGCTGCAGCTCGCGGCGCTCATCGACTGAGGTCATGGCTCGCTCCTTGTCCGTAGGTCCGTACGCGTTGACGCGACGAGCCTACGGGACCGCCCGGCCCGGGCTTCGTCACATTCGGCCGGGGGCCATGTCACATCTTGTGCGGGACGTCGTTGACCAGACCGCCGTCCATCACGAACTCCGCACCGGTGGCGTAGCGGGACTCGTCGCTGGCGAGGAACACCACGAACGTGGCGACCTCGTCGGACTGACCCGGCCTGCCCAGCGGGATGGTCAGCATGTTGTCGGGGAAGTGTTTGGTCATCGGGGTGCGGATGAAGCCGGGGTGGATCGAGTTGACCCGGATCTGGTGGGCGCCCAGTTCCAGCGCCGCCGACTTCGTCAGCCCGCGCACCGCCCACTTGGAGGCCACATACGGGTGCACCATCACCGCGCCGCGCATGCCCTCGATCGAGGAGACGTTGATGATCGAACCGCCGCCCGCGGCCTTCATCGCCTCGATGCTGGCCTGCATCCCCAGGAACGTGCCGGTCAGGTTGACGTCGATGACCTTCTGCCACTTGGCCATGTCGAACTTGCCGATCTGGCCGAGCGCGACGATGCCCGCGTTGTTGACCAGGACGTTGAGTACCCCGAACTCGTCGACGGCCGTCTTCACCGCGGCGTCCCACTGATCGGCCTGTGTGACGTCGAGGCTGACGTAGCGCGCGGCGTCACCGAGTTCGTCGGCCAACGCCTTGCCCTCGGTGTCGAGGATGTCGCCGATCACGACCTTGGCACCCTCAGCCACCAGCGCGCGGGCGTGCTCGGCTCCCATGCCCCGGGCGCCGCCGCTGATCAGTGCAACTTTTCCGTCTACCCGTCCCATGACGGGCCAGGCTACCTTAGGCTGTCGCGGACTAGAACCTGTTCCAGTTTGGCCTCGGTGCGGAGGAGTTGTCGATGGTGATCCGGGTGGCGCACGTGGGGACCGGGAACGTCGGACGGCTGGCGTTGGCCGCGCTGCTGGGCAACCCCGCGTTCGAGCTGACCGCCGTCGGCGTGTCCACCGACGCGAAGGTCGGCAAGGACGCCGGCGACCTCGCGGGGCTCGACGTGACCACCGGCATCACCGCCACCAAGGGGCTCGACACGGTGCTCGAGACCCGACCGGACTGCGTGGTGTACTGCGCGATGGGTGACACCAGGCTGCCCGAGGCCATGGCCGACTGCCGCCGCATCCTCGAGGCGGGCATCAACGTCGTCGGGTCGGCGCCCGGGGTGCTGCAGTTCCCGTGGGGCGTGATCCCGGACAAGTACATCGACCGGGTGGAGGCCTCCGCCCGTCAGGGCGGGGTGAGCATCTTCGTCAACGGGGTCGACCCCGGCTTCGCCAACGACCTCATCCCGTTCGCGTTCGCGAGCACGTGCAGCCGCATCGAGCAGGTGCGGTGCATGGAGATCGCCGACTACGCCACCTACGACGGCGCCGAGGTCATGTTCGACGTGATGGGGTTCGGCAACCAGATCGGCGATCTGCCGCTGCTGTATCAGCCCGGGGTGCTGAGCATCGCGTGGGGCACCGCCATCCGGCAGCTGGCCGCGGGGCTGGGTGTGGTGGTGACCGAGATCCGGGATTCGGTGGAGCAGGAACCCGCGCCCGAGGACTTCGACGTGGCCGTCGGGCGGATCGCCAAGGGCACGGTCGCCGCGGTGCGGTTCCAGATCGAGGGTTTCATCGAGGGAGGCGGCGACCGGCCCGCGATCGTCATCGAACACGTCACCCGGCTGCGCGAGGATCTGCGGCCGGACTGGGCGCAACCGGCGCAGCCCGGGGGCTCCTACCGGGTGGAGATCACCGGTGAACCGTCGTATGTCGTCGACATCTGCCCCAGCAGCCGCAAGGGCGACCACAACCACGCGGCGATCGTCGCGGCGGCGGGCCGCATCGTGAACGCGATCCCGGCGGTGGTGGACGCCGCACCGGGTATCCGCACACCGCTGGATCTGCCGCTGGTCACCGGGCGGGGGCTGTTCGCCACCCGCGGATGAGGGTGGCTCAGCGCCCGACGATCCCGTTCCACTGCAGCCGCACGCGGGTGCCGCTGTTCGTGCGGTCGATCGATGTGGCGTCGGTGAGTGCCTCCATCAGCGGGATACCGCGGCCGCGGGCCTTGTTCGGGGTGACGGTGGCACGGTCCCGCCAGGCGCCCTGATCGGCGATCGTGACGGTCAGGACGCCACCTCGCGGGTCGAACCGGGCGTCCACGTCCATGGTGCCCGGCCGCTCGGCGTTCGCGTAGGCGAACTCCGCCGCGTTGGCCAGCGCCTCGTTGGTCGCGAGGATCAGATCGCTGGAACGGACGGGATCCAGGGCGAAGTGGGTGTCGAGCCAGCCGCCGAATTCCTCACGAACCCGCGAGGCCGTCACTCCGTCGGCGGCGATACCGAGGCGCGTGAAACGCTCGGAGTTGGAAACGTTTGCCGCGGAGACGGATTTGATCATGACCGGTGGTGGATACCCGTTCGCTTCTCAACTAAGCACTCAGTGCTGCGAGCGCCTCGTCGACCGATGCGTAGAGCGGAATGATGTCCGCGATTCCCAGGAGCTTCAAGGGGCGGCTGGTAGCCGGGCCTTCCGCGACGACGCAGAACTTCACGCCGGCGGGGATCTCGTCGTGGATGGCGACCAGAATGCCCATGCCCGCCGATGCGAGGAATTCCACGGCGGAGAAGTCCACGACCAGTCCGGCCGGCTCCTTCGCCAGACCCGCTCGGATGGCCTGCTCCAGCTGCGGTGCCGTGAGCATGTCGACGACGCCCGACACCGAGACCACGACGGTGCGATCAACCCAACGCTCGTTGATCTCGCAGTTCGTCGAGTCCGCGGCGGAGGTCGCCCCTGCTGCGGCTTCGCGCTGTTCCTCCAATGGTCCACCTCCCGCGTGGGTCACTCTTCGAGTAAGAGCACACACGCCGTTCATGCTTTCCAGGCTGCGGACTGAACCCGGCAAGACCTTTCCAGCGACGTCGGAACATCCGGCGTCGGGCGCACTCACCGTCGGTGAGCGCAACCGGAATCAGATTAAACCAGGTGTGGCCGGGTCAGTGGTCGGCGGTCAGCGCCAGCAGGGCGATGTCGTCGGCCGGACGCAGCGTGGGCACCAGGTCGGCGAGGTCGGCGATCAGCGCCGATGCCCCCGATCCCACCCTCGGCGCCAGGTACCGCCGCAGCGCGTCCTCGCCGAAACATCCCGCCGCGGTCGGCCGGGCCTCGACGATGCCGTCGGTGTAGAGCAACAGTGTCTGGCCCGGGTGCAGCGTGAACGCGCACTCGCCGAAGGTCGCGTCGGGCACCGCGCCGACGAACATGCCGCGGTGCGGCCGGACGGGGCGCACCGCGCCGGAGGCCGGGTCGAGCAGCAGTGCGGGCAGGTGTCCCCCGGTGGCCAGCCGGATGTGGTGCCCGCCGCGGGCGCGGGCGGTGACGGTGCCGAACAGCACGGTGCAGAACTTGCGCTCACCGGTGCGCCCGACCAGCACCCGGTTGAGTTCGGCGAGGCCGTCGGTGGGGTCGTCGTGGTGCAGTGCGGCCGCACGCAGGGTGTAACGCACCAGCGAGGTCACCGCGGCGGCGGCGGTGCCGTGTCCTTCGACGTCGCCGAGGAAGAACGCCCACCGGGCCGCGTCGAGTGCGAACACGTCGTAGAAGTCGCCGCCCACCCGGGCCGCCGACGCCGGGTGGTAGTGCGCGGCGACGGACAGCCCGGGCACCTCGGGCAGGGTCGGGGGCAGCAGGGAGCGCTGCAGGGCCTCGGCGTGGTCGGCCGCGGTCTGGGTCGCCCGTTGCAGGTCGAGCTGGTTCATCGCCAGCGCGGCGAGGTCGGTCAGCGTGTCCAGGTCGCGCTGGGCGCAGCGGCGCGGACGGGTGTCGAGCACGTTGACCGCCCCGATGCGGTGCCCGTCGGCGGTGGTGATCGGGGCGCCCGCGTAGAAGCCGACCCGCAGCGGGCCGCGGACGTGGACGCTGCCCGCGGTGCGGGGGTCGCGCGCGGCATCGCGGATGACGTAGGGGTGGTCCTCGAGGATGGTCGCCGCGGAGAATCCGCCGCGCCGGTCGACTTCACGCAGATCGGCCAGACCGTAGGTCGCCTTGAACCAGATGCGGTCGCGGGCGACGATCGCGACGGTCGCCATCGGCGCCGAGAAGGTGCGGGCGGCGATCCGGGCGATCCGGTCGAACGCATCGTCGGGTGGGCTGTCGAGGACGCCGTAGCGGGCAACCGCCTCGAGGCGCGCGGCCTCGACGGCGTCGATTGGGCGTACGGCTGCAGGGGTGACGAACACGGTGAATCCCGCCGCTGGTGGGGATCCTCCGCTGTCCTGGAGAGGTGAGCGTGCTCAGCCTACTGCCGAACGCACCCCACGTCGTTGTATCGGCGGTATTGGCGGCCGTGTCACACGGCGCGGGTGCGGCGGCCGCCGAGGAACGCGCCGCCGATGGCCACGAGCGCGCCGACGACCGCGACCGGGATGGCCCAGGACCGCCTGCTGCCCACGGCCGAGTCGCACAGTGCGACGTAGTCGGTGTGGGGCACGATCTGGTTCAGCACGGGGACGTTCGCGACACCCTGGTTGTTGGCCGCCTGCGCATCGGAGTTGTCCGACACCAGTGCGTTACCGCAGCCGACGCTCTTCCCGTCGTCACCGGACACCGAGACCGGAACGAGCAGTCCGGCAATACCCACCACGAGAAGGATCGCGCCCACCACCATCGCCAACCGTTGCGCTGTCACGACACTCCCATCGTTGCGGGTCAATTCAGGCGCGGGAGGTCTACCCCGGTGCCGGACTACCTAAACCGCGGTGAAAAAGCCTGCGCGCGAACGTGTTCGAGGTCACGCTCGCCGGCGCAGCCGGGCGATCTGCAGAATGGGCCAGCCCCGTTCGGCCGCGGTGGCCGCCAAACGCGGGCGCGGATTGACCGGTCGCGGCGTTCCCACGAGCTCCATCAGCGCCACGTCCTCGTCGCCGTCGGCGTAAAACCAGCTGTCCCGCAGTGCGATGTCGTTGACCGCGCAGAAACCCTCGACGGCACGGGCTTTCTGCGGACCCCAGATGACCGGACGCACGATGTCACCGGTCAGCAGGCCCGCCTCGTCGACCGCGAAGTGGTTGCACAGCACGTGGTCGATGCCGAGGAACCGGGCGACCGGTTCGGCGTGGATGGTCAGCGCCGACGAACTGAGCACGACGGTGTGCCCGCGGCGCTGGTGGGCCTCGACGATGCCGCGCATGTGCGGGAAGACGCGGGCGGAAACCCGCTCGACGAACAGCCGCTGTCCGATCACGTCGAGGTCGGCCAGCGATTCGCCGCGCAGGTATCCGGCCGCCCGGCGGACCAACCGCTCGAACTGCATGCGGCCCAGCCGGTAGCGCACCGAGGCCTCCAGCACCCCGAGCACCTCCCCCAGGCTGGCCTGGCGGCGGCGGATCCGGTCACCGGCATGGGCGGTGGCGGTGAACCCGTCGACCAGGGTGCCGTCGAGATCGAAGAACACGCCGACCCGCGGGCCGCCCGGACCGCCCGCGATCTCGTCAACCGACTCGGCGGGGGTGAGCAACCGGGACACCACACCATCATCACGCGTCGCACTCCGCCGGCGCGCGGGGGGCGGATCCGGCCAGGTGACTGTCGGAACGGGGCCGTCGCGTACTAAACTAGAACACGTTCCAGTTTCGCCGACCGCCCCCGTGAAGGAGCGCGCATGCACACCCCCATCTGTGACGAGCTCGGCATCGAGTTCCCGATCTTCGCCTTCACGCACTGCCGCGACGTCGTGGTGGCGGTCAGCAAGGCCGGCGGATTCGGTGTGCTCGGCGCGGTCGGCTTCACCCCCGAACAGCTCGAGATCGAACTGAACTGGATCGACGAGCACATCGGCGACCACCCGTACGGCGTGGACATCGTCATCCCCAACAAGTACGAGGGCATGGACGCCAACATGTCCGCCGACGAGCTCAAGGGCATGTTGCAGTCGTTGGTGCCCCAGGAGCACCTCGACTTCGCCAAGAAGATCCTCAAAGACCACGGCGTGCCCACCGACGACAGCGACGACAACGCGCTGCAGCTGCTGGGCTGGACCGAGGCGACCGCCACCCCGCAGGTGGAGATCGCGCTGCGACATCCGAAGATGACGCTGATCGCCAACGCGCTCGGCACCCCGCCGGTCGACATGATCAAGAACATCCACGACGCCGGCCGCAAGGTCGCGGCGCTGTGCGGTTCCCCGTCGCAGGCGCGCAAGCACGCCGACGCCGGCGTGGACATCATCATCGCCCAGGGCGGTGAGGCCGGCGGCCACAGCGGCGAGGTCGGCTCCATCGTGCTGTGGCCGCAGGTCGTCAAGGAGGTCGCGCCGGTTCCGGTGCTGGCCGCGGGCGGCATCGGCAGCGGGCAGCAGATCGCCGCGGCGCTGGCCCTCGGCGCCGCGGGCGCGTGGACCGGGTCGCAGTGGCTGATGGTCGAGGAGGCCGAGAACACCCCGGTGCAGCAGGCCGCCTACGCCAAGGCCTCGAGCCGCGACACCGTGCGCAGCCGGTCGTTCACCGGTAAACCCGCCCGGATGCTGCGCAACGACTGGACCGAGGCGTGGGAGCAGCCGGAGAACCCCAAGCCGCTCGGAATGCCGTTGCAGTACATGGTGTCCGGTATGGCGGTCGCCGCCACGCACAAGTACCCGAACGAGACCGTCGACGTGGCGTTCAACCCCGTCGGCCAGGTCGTCGGGCAGTTCTCCAAGGTGGAGAAGACGGCCGCGGTGATCGAGCGCTGGGTGCAGGAGTACCTGGAGGCGACCTCGACGCTCAACGCGCTCAACGAGGCCGCGGGCGTCTGATCCGGCGACACGACACCGATGTACCGGGCGTAGGCCGCCGCACGGGTTAGCGTGCGGCATGGCCGTTTCGCCGCCGTCAGCACAGGTTCGGCGGAGTGCGGTCGTGGTCGCGGCCACGCTGGCCATCGCCGCCGCTGCCGCACCACTCGCGGCGGCCGCGCCGGCGACCGAATTCCCCACCGACGACCGTGGATTCGTCGGCACCGCCGCCTACTGCCAGGGTGCCGCGGTGGCGACGGCCTACGGGCGCACCCAGGACGCGCTGGTCGCCATCTGCTCGGGCCCGGACGGTCAGCTGCAGTACCGCGGGGTCCGGCTCGAGGACGATGCGGCGCTGATGCTCGACGCCACACCGGCGGCCGTCAACGGGTTCACCGCCGAGAACGACGACGTGGTCTACACCGTCACATCCACCGAACTCGTTGTCGCACAGGGCGACTCGACGCTGTACCGGCAGGCGATGGTGGAGTACCGGCGTCCGTAGGTCAGCCCTGCCGGGGCAGCGCGGCCACCAGCGGGGTGTCCACCCCGAGCCGGCCGAGGGCGGTGGCACCGCCCGGCATACCCAGTGGCGCGTCGCGGCCCGGCAGCACCTCGGTGAAGAACGCCGCATTGTCACCGAGGTGGTCGCGTTCGTCGTCGGGCAGATCGGTCTCGAAGTAGATCGCGTCCATCTTGCAGATCACCCGGCAGGCGCCACAGTCGACGCACTCGTCGGGGTTGATGTACATCGACCGGTCGCCTTCGTAGATGCAGTCGACCGGGCACTCGGGTACGCAGGACTTGTCGACGACATCGACACAGGCCCTACCGATCACATACGTCATGGGCCCTACGTTAGGAACCGCGGCCCGCGCTGCGCTGGGGCCGAAAGTCCCTAATTCACAGGGACGTCAGGGCAGCGGTGCGGGCGGCGCGACCGGAGCCGGCGCGGGTGCCGGGGCCGGTGCGGGAGCGGCCGGCGCGGGGGGCTGCGGGTTGGCGGGCATCCCGGGCGGCGGCGCCGACGACAGCGGACGCTGGGTCAGCAGGAAGATCGCGTCACCGCCGCTGACCTCCTGGGTCTGCACCGCGTGCCAGAGCTCGCGCAGATAGGTCAGCCCGCGGCTGCCGGTCGGCGCGGTCGGTGTCGTCGTGGTCCCGGGCGGCGGGTTGTCCGGGCTGGACAGATGCGGAACCTCGGCGGGCGCCGCCAGCGGGTCGACGGCTCCGGGTGCGGCGGCGGTCAGGACCGGCGCGGGCGGCGGGACCGGTTCGGGCGCCGGTGCGGGTGCCGGTGTCGGTACGGGTTCGGCGAACGCCGCGGGCGCCGCCGCGAACAGTCCCATGCCGATGCCCACACCCAGTGCCGCACAGGCGGCGGTGCGCCGAAATTCGATCGCCACTGCGGTCTCCCTCCACGTCGCGTGACCTGGTTACACGGGATTGTTCTCCTTCGGCGCCGTCTTTGTTACAGAAGTGGCCGACGTTTCTCGGCGGAACACCGGGACGGCGCTGCGGTAACACGTTCCACTTTCAGTTTGCCCAACCCTGCCCCAACGCCCCCAGCTGTGGTGTAGCAATGCGGTGACGGCACGAGAAGACTTCGTTCTAGGAGATGCCCGTGGTCCTGCACAGCGACCGAGTTCGTCCCGACCTCCCGCCCGGCTTCGACTTCACCGATCCCGACATCTACGCCGAACGGCTCCCCGTCGAGGAGCTCGCCCACATGCGCCGGGTCGCCCCGATCTGGTGGAACGAACAACCGATCGGGGCAGGCGGCTTCGACGACGGCGGCTTCTGGGTGGTCACCAGACACCGCGACGTCAAGGAGATCTCGCGGCGCAGCGACGTGTTCTCCAGCGAGGCCAAGACCGCGCTGCCCCGCTACCGCGACGGGTCCAACGGTGAACAGATCGAACGCGGGAAGTTCGTCCTGCTCAACATGGATGCCCCGCACCACACCCACCTGCGCCAGATCGTCTCGCGCGCGTTCACGCCGAGGGCGGTGGAGCGGCTGCGCGCCGAACTCGGCGCCCGCGCCCAGGACATCGCGCGGACCGCGGCCGGACTGGGGGCGGGCGATTTCGTCGAACAGGTGTCGTGTGAGTTGCCGCTGCAGGCGATCGCCGGGCTGATGGGCGTCCCGCAGGAGGACCGCAAGAAGCTGTTCGACTGGTCGAATCACATGGTGGGCGATCAGGATCCGGAGTTCGCGACCAACGACCCGATCGGCGCCTCGATGGAGCTGATCATGTACGGCATGCAGATGGCCGCCGAGCGGGCGGCCAACCCCCGCGACGACCTGGTCACCAAACTGGTCCAGGCCGACGTCGAGGGACACAAGCTCTCCGACGACGAGTTCGGGTTCTTCGTGATCCTGCTCGCCGTCGCGGGCAACGAGACCACCCGCAACTCGATCACCCAGGGGATGATGGCGTTCACCGAGTTCCCCGAGCAGTGGGAGCTGTACAAACGGGAGCGCCCGACGACGGCCGCCGATGAGATCGTGCGCTGGGCGACGCCGGTGACCTCGTTCCAGCGCACCGCGCTGTGCGACACCGAACTGTCCGGCGTGACGATCAAGAAGGGGCAGCGGGTGGTGATGTTCTACCGCTCGGCCAACTTCGACGAGGACGTCTTCGACGATCCGTACCGGTTCGACATCCTGCGCGACCCGAACCCGCACGTCGGGTTCGGCGGGACGGGCGCCCACTACTGCATCGGTGCCAACCTGGCGCGGATGACCATCAACCTGATGTTCGACGCCATCGCCGACCACATGCCCGACCTCACCCCGCTCGCCAAGCCGGAGAGGTTACGGTCGGGCTGGCTCAACGGCATCAAACACTGGCAGGTCGACTACACCGGGTCTGCGGAGAATTCCGCTGCGGCGCAGGCGGTGTCGCCGGAAAGTCGATGATCGAACGCCAGTAGTCCTCGGGGATCTCGGTGTTGGACCGCAGCACGATCGACAGTCCGGTGGCCATCGCGATCCCGAGCAGACCCAGCCACAGCCCGGCCAGCGCGATGACCGTCCACAGCACCGCGGTGAGCGTGGGCCACGGCGACACCAGCGCCAGCACGGGGGCGAACAGGAAACCCGTGCCGATGTACCAGGACGAGCCCGCGCGGTCCGCCGCCAGCACGAAACGCAACCAGCGGGGGATGTTCGGTTCGGCGCTCTGCATCGTGGACTCCTTCCGGGGGTCACCTCCACGGTCGTCCGCACGGGTCATCGGGGCAATTACCTCCGAAGTAATGGCGGCGCCTCCGCGCGCAGGCGACACTGGACCCGTGACCGCCCCGTCCGTCGCCCCGACCTTCGGCGACGTGCTGCGCACCTGGCGGCAGCGGCGACGGCTCAGCCAGCTGGAACTGGCCATCGAGGCCGACATCTCCGCGCGGCACATCAGTTTCCTGGAGACGGGCCGGTCCTCGCCCAGCCGCGCGATGGTGCTGCGGCTCGCCGAGGTGCTCGACGTCCCGTTGCGGGACCGCAACGAGCTGCTGGTGGCCGCCGGCCTGGCGCCGGGCTATCCCGAGCGCACGCTCGACCACCCGGACATGGCCGCGGTGCGCGACGGTGTGCAGCGGGTGCTGGCGGCGTACGCGCCGTACCCGTGCGTCGCGGTCGACCGGAACTGGAACATCCTGAGCGCCAACGCCGCCGCGGGCGTCCTGCTCGACGGCGTCGACCCGGCGCTCCTGCAGCACCCCAACGCCCTGCGGCTGGCGCTGCACCCCCAGGGGCTGGCACCGCGGATCCGCAACCTCGGTCAGTGGCGGCACCACCTGCTCGCCCGGTTGCGCCGGGAGGTTGCGGCCAGCGGGTCCACCGAGCTCACCGCGCTGCTCGCCGAATGCGAGTCCTATCCGGGGTCCGAGCACTCCCCCGATCCGGCCGCGGTCGCGGTCCCGCTCGAATTACGAACCGCCGGTGGGGAATTGCTGCGGTTCCTCAGCACCGTCACGACGTTCGGCACGGCGCTCGACCTCACCGCGGCCGAGTTGAGCATCGAGGCGTTCCTGCCCGCCGACGAGGCCACCGCCGCGGCTCTGGTTTGCCGTGCGACGACGTCGGGAAGTCCGCAATGAGCGGGGCCGGGACACCGACCCCGCGATGTCAACGAAACAGAGGTGGCGCGTGAACATCCGAATCGTGTTGCTGGCGGCGGCAAGTGCTGCGGCGCTCACCGCGTGCGGCAGCCAGGAGCCCGCGCTGGGCACCAGGACCGCCCAGGTCAGCGTCAACGGGCAGCAGACCGCCAAGATCCCGGTGGAGTGCAGCCAGGCCGGGTGGACATGGCTCATCTCCGACTTCGGCGAGAAGACCCCGGGTTTCTCCGCATCGGTGTCCACCGGTGACAACGTCGCCGCCCATTCGGTCGAGATCCGCGATCTCGAGGGGTTCACCGGCGCCTTCTGGGAGGGCACGGTCGGCGACGGCAAGGCCGTCATCAACGACTCCATCATCAAGATCACCGGAACGGCGAAGGGGTCGTTCGCCGACAACCCCACCGAGGCCGCCGAGGCGAAGTACGAGATCACCACCACCTGCTGACGCCGGGTCGAGTGTCGGGTTGATGCACGCTTCGCGGCGTGCGGCGTGGCATAACCCGACGCTCGCGACGTCGGCACTGGTAAGACCACTTGACCTCTGACCGGTGCGCTGCAATGCTCGGCCCATGGCGCTGCAACCCGTCCACCGCCGGTCGGTCCCCGAGGACGTCTTCGACCAGATCATGTCCGAGGTGCTCAGCGGGCAGCTGCAGCCCGGCGAGACACTGCCCAGCGAGCGCCGCCTCGCCGAAGTGCTCGGGGTGTCGCGGCCCGCGGTCCGCGAGGCGCTCAAACGGCTCACCGGCGCCGGCCTGATCGAGGTGCGTCAGGGCGACCTGACCACCGTGCGCGACTACCGCCGCACCGCCGGACTGGACCTGCTCCCCCGTCTGCTGATGCACGGCGGCGAACTGGACCTCTCCGTCGTCCGCAGCATCCTCGAGACCCGGCTGCACAACGGGCCCAAAATCGCCGAACTCGCGGCCCGACGCGGCGGGGCCGCGCTCGCCGACCGCCTCGACGACACCGTCAACGCCCTCGAGGCCGAAGCCGATCCCGTTGCCGCACAACGTATCGCGCTCACCTTCTGGGACCACATCGTGGACGGGGCGGATTCGGTGGCGTTCCGCCTGATGTACAACACGCTGCGCGCCGCCTACGAACCGGCCCTGCCCGCACTGGCCACGATGATGGCCGCCGAAGTCGGCCACCCGGAGGCCTATCGCGCGCTCGCGGCGGCCGTGGTCGCCGGTGATCCGGCCGGGGCCACCGACGCCGCCCGCCGACTGCTCGAACCCGCCACCACCGCGCTGCTCGGCGCGCTGTCCGATCTGGAGGCCCGATGACCCGCAGCTTCACCCTGGCCGACGCCCGCCGCGAGTTCTGGCGGCACCCCTCCCCCTGGCTGATCGCCGGCACGCTGGTGGGCGCCGCGGCCGCCCGGGTGGCGGTCGGCGACTGGCAGCCCGTCGATGCGCTGGTGCCGGTCGCGCTGGCCGCCGCGTTCCCGTTCGTGGAGTGGGTGGTGCACGTCGGCATCCTGCACTGGCGGCCGCGCCGGATCGGCCCGCTGCGCGTCGACCCCCTGGTGGCGCGTAAGCATCGTGAACACCACGTCGACCCCCGCGTCGTCGGGCTGATCTTCATCCCGTGGCAGGTGCTGCTGTGGCTGCTTGCGGTCGCACTCGCGGTGGCGCTACTCGTCTTCCCGCGCTTGGGCATGGGTCTGACGTTTCTGATGTCGCTGGCGGTGGTCGGCCTGGTGTACGAGTGGTGCCACTACCTCATCCACAGCGACTACAAGCCGAAGACCACCGCGTACCGAGCGCTCTGGCGCAACCACCGGCAGCACCACTTCAAGAACGAGCACTACTGGTTCACGGTGACCAGCGCAGGCACCGCCGACCGCGTGCTGGGCACCTATCCGGACCCGGCCACGGTCGCCACCTCACCGACCGCGAAGAACCTGCACGCGGCTAGCTCTGGACGATGACGGGGTCGCCGAGGCCGACGGTGTTGAAGTACCAGTCGGCGTTGTCCGGGCTGAGGTTGATGCAGCCGTGGCTGACGTTGGCGTAGCCCTGTGAGCCGGTCGACCAGGGCGCGCCGTGCACGTACACGCCGCCCCAGGTGATGCGGACCGCGTCGTAAACGGTGAGTTTGTAGCCCTCGGGGTCGTCGAGCGGGATGCCGATGGTGCGCGAATCCATCACCACGACCGATTCCTTGCCCAGGACGCGGAACGTGCCCTGCGGGGTCGGGAACTTCGGCTTGCCCATCGATGCGGGCATCTCGCGGACCACCTGATCGTCGATGCTGACGGTGAAGGTGTGCGCGTCGATATCGGCGACGCCGACCACCGAGGCGCCGGTGCGGAACTCCGCGGCGAAACCACCGGCGTCGACCGTGATCGGTGAGTGCGCCGGCCAGAAGCCCGTCGGCGTCCACTGCATCACCGAATCGCCGAGCCAGCTGAACTCACCCGCCGGCGTGGCCGGCGAACTGATCTGCAACGACCGCTGCGCGGCCAGCCGATTGTCGACCGGTCCGGCGAACCGCACGGTCAGCGGCATGGCCACGCCGACGACGTCGCCGCCGCCGGGGGTGATCGACGTGACGGCCGGGGTCGTGCTGATCGCCGCTGATCCGGTCGCGACGGACCCGGTCACCGCGAGCGTCAGAGTCCCGGCCATCGCCAGGACCGCTCGCAAGATCATGCTCAGCATGCCGCCAGTGTAGGTGGGCCGGCGGACCGGACCTCCCGATCGCCGGTGTGCTCGCGCCTCGCCGGCGCCTTCCCTGATACGGCTCGTCCCCACGTCATGAACATCGCCGACGCGGCGCCCGGCGTTTCACCGGCGTACCCGTCCGAGTGCGGTGAGCAGGTAGCCCAGTGCCAGGAAACCGGCGCCGAGCAGGCCGATGTTGACCCCGACCGCGAGCGCGCCGACGCTGCCCGGGTCCAGGAAGTAGTACGGCGCCCGCCGGCCCGCGCGGTTGAGCACCACCAGCGCCACCACCACGTAGAGGGCCGGGTAGACGAGCCAGGCCCATGGATACCACCACCGCACAGCCGTCTGGGCTCGCGCGGCGAGCCCCCATTCGGCCAGCGCGAGCACCGGGACGACGACGTGGAGCAGGAAGTTGGCCGGGGTGTAGCCCATGCTGCGGCCGGTCAGCAGCAGGTTCCACACCAGCCCGGCCACCGCGACGTAGACGACCGCCGCACCGCGCAGCGCTGACCGCGCGTCGAAGCGCGGGGAGACCAGGGTGGCCGCGTAGAACACCGCCGCCAGCAGATTGGCCTGGTAGGTGAACGTCACCAACCGCCACAGCACCCCCGAACGGGACGTCAGTTCGACGACGACCACGGACACCACGACAGCGGCGACGATCGCCAGCCGGACAGCGGTCCGCAGCACCTCAGCCCGCCAGGATGTCCCGCAGCAGCGTGCGTTCGATGTTGCCGCCCGACACCACCGCGACCGCGCGTCCCTGCGGGGCGACCCGCCGGTACCCGGCCAGCGCCACCGCACCGCTGGGTTCGCTGACCAGGTGTGCGCGCACCGCGAGATCCCGTACCGCGGAACGGATCTCGTCCTCGGTGACGGTGACGGTGTCGTCGAGCCGCTGCTGCAGATGCGCGAACGTCAGCTCCGACGGTTGCGAGCGCAACCCGTCGGCGATGGTGCGGTTGCGGTCCTCGATCGACCAGTTCACCCGGTGCCCGAGCCGCAGTCCCTCGGCGGTGTCGCCCGCCAGTTCCGGTTCCACGCCGTAGACCGTCGCGGCCGGGCAGAGCGCCTTGATCGCCGTCGCCACCCCGGAGGCCAACCCGCCGCCGCTGACCGGGATGAAGACGTGCTCGACGTCGGGCAGGTCCTCGGCGATCTCCAGGCCCGCGGTGCCCTGGCCGGCGATGATGTCGGGGTGGTCGAACGGCGGTACCAGCACCCCACCGGTGCGGTCGACGACCTCGGCGGCGACCGCCTCGCGCTGTCCCGCCCCGCACAGCACGACCTCGGCGCCGTGCGCGCGGGTGGCGTCGATCTTCACCCGTGGCGTCTCCTCCGGCATCACGATGTGCGCGGCGATCCCGTACCGCGACGCGGCATAGGCGACGGCCTGGGCGTGGTTGCCGCTCGAGTAGGCCACCACGCCGCGGGCCCGGACGTCGGGCTCCAGCTGCGCGATCGCGTTGAAGGCCCCGCGCACCTTGAACGCACCGATCGCCTGCAGGTTCTCCGGTTTGAGCCAGAGGTCGCCCGCCCAGGCCGCGGGGATCAGCGGGGTACGCAGGATGTCGTCGCGGATGCGCGCCGCCGCCGCCCGGATGTCGTCGATCGAGACCAGTTGCACGCCGCCCAGTCTGCCTGGGCGGCGCGCCGGGCGGACCGCCGGTGGCGGGGCCACGGTCCGCCAGTGGTTATGCTCAGCGCGTCGTAGGTTCCTCGCGTGCCGGTATTCGGTTGCCGCTTGCGATTCAGGAAAACTGACGGGACCGTCCGCAATGACGCCCAATACTGCGCACTCCACCCCCTCGAGCCGATTGACACTCTGCGACAGAGCACCGATCCCCGGTGCGGTCGACGGCGCGTGGTGGCCACACAGCGACCACCTCGGTGACGAACTGCCCGACCTGGTCGCGGTGATCAGCCGCCTGGTCGGATCGATCCGCCGCGTGGTCTACGACCCGTCCGCCTGGTCGAGTGCGCCGAAGCGCGTCATCCACCGCAACGGCGCCGTCGCCGTCGACGCGTACCGCTTGGTCGCCCACGACACCATCTACCTCGTCGGCTCGCATTCGCGCGATGCCCTGCTCTACGTCATCGGCGCGGACGTGTCCATGCCCGCCGCCCGTGCGGTGCTCGACGCCGTCGACGCTGGCGCACAGCCGATCTGCGCGGAGTCGCTGCGCCGGCGGATCCACCCGATACCCAGCATGCTCGGCGAACGGCAGGAGGCGACCCCGTGAGCGCATTCACCGACAAGATGTTCGCCAGCGCCCTCTCGAGTGCCAACGGCATGGTCACCGGGGAGCCGCATCGGCCCGTGCGGCGGTCCTGGCGCGAGGTGCACGAACGCGCGCGGCGCATCGCCGGCGGACTGGCCGCGGCCGGTGTCGGACCCGGTGATGCGGTCGCGGTCCTGGCGGGTGCGCCGGACGAGATCGCCCCGACCGCCCAGGCGTTGTGGATGCGCGGGGCCAGTCTGACGATGCTGCACCAGCCGACCCCGCGCAGCGACCTCGCGCTGTGGGCCGCCGAGACCGCGAACGTCATCACGCTCATCGGCGCCCGTGCGGTGGTGCTGTCCGAGCCGTTCATGGTGGCCCGCCCCGTGCTGGAGCAGCTGGGGGTCGCCGTGCTCACCGTCGAGCGCCTCATCGACGCCGGACCGGTCGATCCGGTGGGAACCACCGACGACGACGTCGCCCTGATGCAGCTGACGTCGGGGTCGACCGGGTCGCCCAAGGCCGTCCACATCACCCACCGCAACGTGGTGTCCAATGCTGAGGCGATGTTCAGTGCGGCCGATTACCGCATCGACTCCGACGTCATCGTCAGCTGGTTGCCGCTGTTCCACGACATGGGGATGACCGGATTCCTCACCGTCCCCATGTACTTCGGGGCGGAACTGGTCAAGGTCACGCCGCTGGACTTCCTCGGCGACATCCTGCTGTGGGCCAAGCTCATCGACAAGTACCGCGGCACCATGACCGCCGCGCCGAACTTCGCGTGGGCGCTGCTCGCGAAAAGGCTTCGCCGTCAAGCGGTTCCGGGTCAGTTCGATCTGTCGAGCCTACGCTTCGCGCTGTCGGGCGCCGAACAGGTCGATCCCGCCGCGGTGGAGGACCTGTGCGAGGCGGGGGCACCGTTCGGGCTCGACCCCGGCGCCATCCTGCCCGCGTACGGAATGGCCGAGACCACCGTCGCGGTGTCGTTCAGCGCGCTCGGCGCGGGACTGCGCACCGACGAAGTCGACGCCGACCTGCTGTCCGCCTTCGACCGTGCGGTCCCGGCGAGCACCGGGCGCACGCGGCGACTGGCCTGTCTGGGCCCACCGCTCGGGGACATGGCTGTGCGGGTGGTCGACGCCGATGCCGCCGTCGTCCCGCCGCGCGCGGTCGGGGTGATCCAGGTGCGCGGATCGTCGCTGAGCCCCGGCTACACCACGATGGCCGGTTTCCATCCCGCACCCGACCGCTGGGGCTGGTACGACACCGGCGACCTCGGCTACCTCACTGAGGACGGGCGAATCGTGGTGTGCGGCAGGGTCAAAGACGTCATCATCATGGCCGGTCGCAACATCTACCCGACCGACGTCGAACGGGCGGCCGCCCGCGTGGACGGCGTGCGGCCCGGCTGCGTCGTCGCGGTGCGCCTCGACGCCGGCCACCCGCGCGAGACGTTCGCCGTCGTCGTCGAAGCCCCCAGCTGGCAGGACCAGGGCGAGATCCGGCGGATCGAGCGTGAGGTCGCCCACGCGGTCGTGGCCGAGATCGACCTGCGGCCGCGCAAGGTGTCGGTGGTGTCGCCGGGCACCATCCCCAAGACGCCGTCGGGCAAACCGCGCCGCGGGCTGGCCACCGAACTGGTCGCCTGACCGCGTTAGGGTGAGCCGGTGGCGGCCGATCCGACCGAGCGCTTCTCGCTGTCGATCACCCCGCGCTACGCCGAGGTCGACCAGCAGGGCGTGGTCTTCAACGGGCACTACCTGACCTGGTTCGACGAGGCGTGCACCGCGTTCCTCGACCACATCGGGGTCTCGTATCCGGCGCTGATGGCCGACGGGCTGGACTTCCAGGTCGTGCACACCGAACTCGACTACGCCGCACCGGTGCGCTGGCGGGACGCGGTGCGGGTGGCGGTGGTGTGCGAACGCGTGGGGCAGACCAGCTTCACCCTCGGTTTCGCGGTGTGGCGCGGGGCCGGTGGGGCCGCCGAGCATGTCGCGGTGACCGGCCGCACCGTCTACGTCATGGTGTCCACGACCGACTGGACCAAATGCGCTGTGCCGCCGTTCCTGCGGGCCGCGCTGCTCCCCTGACGACGGCCGGCATCGGCGGTACGGTCGGCACATGGGTCATGATCACGGCGAGCCGCAGCGAGACCTCCCGCCGGGGCTGGCCGAGCAACTGGATTTGCCGTATTCGGGCATGGTGTCGTTCGGGCACCGGCCGTTCCTCACCGAGACCGCGCAGCTGGAATCGTGGCGGCCCGACGTCGCGATCGTCGGCGCGCCGTTCGACGTGGGCACCACGAACCGACCCGGCGCCCGCTTCGGCCCCCGCGCGATCCGGGCCACGGCCTACGAACCCGGCACCTATCACATGGATCTGGGCCTGGAGATCTTCGACTGGCTCGAGGTCGTCGACTTCGGCGACGCCTACTGCCCGCACGGACAGACCGAGGTCTCGCACACCAACATCCGGGAACGGGTGGCCGCGGTGGCGTCGCGCGGCATCGTGCCGGTGATCCTCGGTGGCGATCACTCGATCACCTGGCCCGCGGCGACCGCGGTCGCCGACGTGCACGGCTACGGCAACGTCGGCATCGTGCACTTCGACGCCCACGCCGACACCGCCGACGAGATCGAGGGCAACCTGGCCAGCCACGGCACCCCGATGCGGCGGCTCATCGAGTCGGGCGCGGTGCCCGGCACCCATTTCGTGCAGGTGGGGTTGCGCGGGTACTGGCCGCCGCAGGACACCTTCGAGTGGATGCTCGAACAGGGCATGACGTGGCACACCATGCAGGAGATCTGGGAACGCGGCTTCAAGGCCGTCATGGCCGACGCCGTGAGTGAGGCGCTGGCCAAGGCCGACAAGCTCTACGTCTCCGTCGACATCGACGTCCTCGACCCCGCGCACGCCCCCGGCACCGGAACCCCAGAGCCGGGCGGCATCACCAGCGCCGACCTGCTGCGGATGGTGCGGCAACTCTGCTACGAACACGACGTGGCCGGCGTCGACGTCGTCGAGGTGGCACCGGCCTACGACCACGCCGAACTCACCGTCAACGCCGCGCACCGCGTCGTGTTCGAGGCGTTGGCCGGGATGGCGGCGCGCCGCCGGGACGCCGCGGGCGCGAAGCCCGGACCCCCCTCACGGTGAAGTCCGCGCTGACTCAGCCCTTGGTCAGGGTGAACTGCGCGACGTCGGTGTAGCCCTCGCGGAACAGGTCGGCGCAACCGGTCAGGTACTTCATGTACCGGTCGTAGACCACCTGTCCCTGCAGCGCGAGCGCCTCCTCCTTACGCGCCTCGAGCGCCGCCGACCAGATGTCGAGGGTCTTGGCGTAGTGCAGGCGCAGCGGCTGGACGAGCTTGACCTCGAAGCCCGCCTTGGTCGCGTGGTCGGTGACCGCGCGAGCCTGCGGCAGATCCCCGCCGGGGAAGATCTCGTCCATGATGAATTTGAAGAACCGCAGCTTCTGCATCGTGATGGGCAGGCCGCGTTCGGCGAATTCCTCGTCGCTGGGCTTGATGATCGTGTGCAGCATCATCACGCCGTCGTCGGGCAGCGCGTCGTAGGCCATCTTGAAGAAGTCGGTGTAGCGGTCGCGGCCGAAGTGCTCGAACGCGCCGATGGAGACGATCCGGTCCACCTTCTCGTCGAACTGCTCCCACCCCTGCAGCAGCACCCGCTTGCTGCGCGGGCTGCCCTGCTTGTCCAGCAGCTGCTGCACGTAGGCCTGCTGGTTCTTGCTCAGGGTCAGGCCGACGACGTTGACGTCGTAGCGCTCGAGCGCCCGGTTGATCGTCGCGCCCCAGCCGCAGCCCACGTCGAGCAGCGTCATGCCGGGCTGTAGGCCGAGCTTGCCGAGCGACAGGTCGATCTTGGCGAGCTGGGCCTCCTCGAGCGTCATGTCGTCGCGTTCGAAGTAGGCGCAGCTGTAGGTCTGCGTCGGGTCGAGGAACAGGCGGAAGAACTCGTCGGACAGGTCGTAGTGCGCCTGGACGTCTTCGAAGTGGGGCGTCAAGCCCTTGGCATCACTGCTTGATTCTGGCACGGTACAGCCTTTGACCTTTGGTTATGAGACGGTGTTCGTGATCTTGGTCTTGATTCGGTTGGGCGCTCCTCCGGTTTCGAGAGCCGCCGCCGTCGTCTGCGCACACTACCGGAAACCACTTCACCCGAAGACGACACGGCGCGCTGAGGTGGGCAGACGCCCCGCCTGACTATCGTGGGGGCACGGCCGACGTCCGGCTGAGGTCAGAGCCAGAAGGGAGACTGCTCGTGAGTACTCCGGATGAACCGGTGTTCGGTGACGACGCCCCCGAAGCCGACGTCGTGGAACAGCGCATCCCCGTCGACGCGGATGACGAGGACGAAGGCGGCCTCGACCCGGCCCGCGTCTCGGTGTCGCGCAACTGGGACGCCAACGAGGCGGATCTGATCGAACAGGCGATCGCGGTGCCGCTGTCCGACGACGACCCGGACTTCGACCGCTGACCGGCAAGCCGACCATGCGTCGACTTCTCGCCGGGCTCGCGCTCGCCGGCGCCGTGTGGGGTGCGGCACCGGCGAACGCCCAGGACAGCCCGCTCACCGGGCTGGTGGACGCCGCCGCCGAACGGCTGACCACCGCCGAGGCGGTGGCCGCGAACAAGTGGAACACCAAGGGGCCGATCGAGGATCCGGCGCGGGTCGAGCAGGTGCTGGCCGCGGTGGCGGCGGACGCCGAGGCACGCGGCGTCGACCCCGACCGGGTGCGCCGGGTCTTCCGGGACCAGATCTCGGCGACCGAGGCCATCGAGTACACCCGGTTCGCGCAGTGGAAGCTCGATCCGGCGGTCGCACCCACCACCGCCCCCGAACTCGCGTCGTCGCGAGCGGTGATCGACGGCCTCAACCGCACCATGGTCGAGCAGATGGCCGCACAGTGGCCGCTGCTGCAGTCGCCGACGTGCACCGACCGGGTGCGCGAAGCCGCCGACGCGGTGGCCGCCCGCCGAGCCCTCGATCCGCTGTACCGGCAGGCGCTGGCGTTCGTGACCCGGTCCTACTGCGGCTGATCCCTGTCAGGATGGGCTGATGAGCCCTGTGAAGTCGATCTTCATCACCGGCGCGGGCAGCGGTATGGGCCGCGCCGGTGCCGAGCTGTTCCACGACCGCGGCTGGCGGGTGGGCGCCGTGGATCGCAACGAGGCCGGGCTGACCGATTTGGCCGCCCGGCGCGGCGGTGACCGGCTGTGGACCCGGCAGGTCGACGTCACCGACAAGGCGCAGCTCGAGGCCGCCCTGGCCGACTTCTGCGGCGACGGCGGCCTGGACATGATGTGG
Organism: Mycobacterium sp. GA-2829; assembly: GCF_001499965.1. Taxonomy (GTDB): domain Bacteria; phylum Actinomycetota; class Actinomycetes; order Mycobacteriales; family Mycobacteriaceae; genus Mycobacterium. Next base: position 57,953 of record NZ_LQIT01000017.1, on the reverse strand, counting down.
AACAACGCCGGGATCGGGGAGTCGGGCTGGTTCGAGGACGTGCCCCACGACGCGGCGATGCGGGTCGTCGACGTCAACTTCAAGGCGGTGCTGACCGGTGCGTACGCGGCGCTGCCCCATCTGAAGCGGACCCCGGGCAGCCTGATGTTCTCGACGTCGTCGTCCTCGGCGACCTACGGGATGCCGCAGATTGCGGTGTACTCGGCGACCAAGCACGCGGTCAAGGGCCTCACCGAGGCGCTCAGTGTGGAGTGGCAACGCCACGGCGTGCGCGTGGCCGATGTGCTGCCCGGCCTGATCGACACGGCCATCCTGCGCGAGACGCCCAACCACTCCGCGGTGTCGCGCGACCGCGACGCCGACGTCACCGCGTCCGCGCCGCGGCGCGGCCCGTTCCGGCTGATGCCCGCCACCAGTGTCGCCGAGGCGGCGTGGGCGGCCTACGGGGATCCGAAGCGGCTGCACTGGTACGTCCCGGGCAGCATCCAGTGGCTGGACAGGTTGAAGGCGGTCAGCCCGGAGTTCGTGCGGGCGCAGATCCGCAGGGCGCTGCCCAAGCTGACCGAGCGCTGAAGTTTCGCCGCATGCGGCCCGGGTACCTCGCACGCCATGAGCACTGATCCCGCCGACTCGGGCCAGGACCCCGACGCCGATCCGGACATGAAGCAGAGCGCCGCACCGACGCAACAAGATCAAGCCGAGGGCGACGACGACGCCGCGGAGACCTCTCAGTAGGCGTCCTCAGTTCTCCCGCGGCAGCAGTTCGGCGATGAAGCGTTCGACGAAGCGGTCCATCGGGACCGCACCGGCCGGGCGGATCACGAACTTCGACAACCCCGCGTCGATGTAGGCGTCGAGTTGGCGGTGCAGGGCCTGCCAGTCGGGTGCGATCAGATCCGCGGGGTCGACGTCGGGGCGGCGTGCCCGCACCACCTCGACCATCTGGTCGGTGAGCCCGCCGTCGGCCACCGCCAGCGAGATGCCGAAGTGGTCGGCCTCGATGCTCCGGCCCGACTCGGTGGCGGCGCGGTCGATCTCTTCGCGTCCGCGCCGCGCCTCCTCCGGGGTCAGGAAGCTGCCCAGCCAGCCGTCGCCGAACCGGCCGATGCGGCGTAGCGCCGCGGGCGCCGACCCGCCGAGCCAGATGTCGAGCGGGCGCTGGGGACGCGGTGCGACGGCGATGTCGCGCACCGCGAAGAACTCGCCGTCGAAGTCGGCCGGAGAGCCGGCGAGCGCCGCCCGCAGTAGCGCGAGCGATTCGTCGAAGACCGCGGCTCGGCTGCCCTTGGGCACCGCGAACACGGCCCGCTCGGCCGGGATCGCCGACTGCAGCCCGAACACCGGCAGCACCCGCTTGGGGGCCAGCGCGGCCAGCGATGCGAGTTGTTTGGCGACGAGCACCGGGTGACGGCCGGGCAGGATCGCCACCGACGTGCCGACCTTGAGCCGCTCGGTGCGGCCCAGGGCGAAGGCCATCCCGACGACGGGGTCGGTCGCCTCGGTGTAGACGAGTTCGGAGAACCACAGCGAGTCCACTCCGCTGCTCTCGAGGTGATCGACGAGGGGGGCCAACGCGGTGGCGGGGGTTTCCGCGCCGATGCCGACGCCGAAGCGGATCTTCATTCCACCCAGTGAACCCGATCGGCGTGACGATCCTTCACCACGGCTGTGACTTCGCTGTCGTCCGCCCGATCCCGGGACGCGCTGCCGGAGGCGTTGAGCCAGGGCAGATCTGGCGCGAGCGGCGCAGCCTGACCGTCGCGTGAGCGCGGTTACCCGCCGGTGCGGACGGGTATGTGGCTGCGGTGAGCGAACACTCGGACGACAAGCCCGCCGATTACGACCGCAAGCTGCCCGACGACATCTCCGACGACACCGTCGAGGCGGTGGGTGCGGTCTCGGAGGCGCTGGAATGGGTGGAACGCGCCCGCGGTCACCTGTACAGCTTTCACCAACTGATGGGGCGGGCCGATCTGCTGCTCGGCGAAGCGTGCGACAAGCTGCGCGACGCCGGCCACGGCGAGGTCGCCGACCGGCTGTCCACCGAACTGGTCGGACGCAACGTGCTCTACGGGCGGTGGACCTTCCAGATCGTGGAGGACTTCGACGACAACTACTGGTCGGTGTTCCGCGATCACGAACGTCGCGTCCGCGACGAGCTGCAGCAGGGATACCGGCACGTGTTCGAGGCCCGGATGAAGGAGGACCGGCGCACCCAGGGCCGGCCGGGGCACGAGGGCAGGCCCGAGGGTTAGTCTCGACGCCGTGGGCATAGCGGCTCGGGCGAACGGTACGCCGCCACCGGACGTGCCACTCGCCGACATCGACCTGGGGTCCTGGGAGTTCTGGGCGCTCGACGACGACATCCGCGAGGGTGCCTTCGCCACGTTGCGCCGCGAGGCCCCGATCCGCCATTTCGGGGAGTTCATGGCCGAAGAGGGCCGCGGGCACTGGGCGCTCACCCGCTACGACGACGTCTTCTACGCCAGCAGGCATCCGGAGATCTTCAGCTCCGCCTCCGGCATCACCATCGGCGATCAGACCCCCGAGCTCAACGAGTACTTCGGTTCGATGATCGCGATGGACGATCCACGGCACAGCCGACTGCGCAACATCGTGCGCAGCGCGTTCACGCCGCGGGTGCTCGCCCGCGTGGAGGACTCCGTGCGCGACCGCGCCCGCAGGCTGATCGCCGACATGGTCGCCGCCCACCCCGACGGTGCGGGTGAGCTCGTCGCCGACCTCGCCGGGCCGCTGCCGCTGCAGATCATCTGCGACATGATGGGGATCCCGGAGGCCGACCACCAGCGGGTGTTCCACTGGACCAACGTCATCCTCGGCTTCGGCGACCCCGACCTGACCACCGACTTCGACGAATTCGTGGGTGTGGCAATGGAGATCGGCGCCTACGCCAGCGAGTTGGCCGACGCCCGGCGGGCCGACCCGGGCGACGATCTGACCACCAGCCTCGTGCAGGCCGAGGTGGACGGACAGCGCCTGACCTCCAGCGAGGTGGCGTCGTTCTTCATCCTGCTGGTCGTGGCGGGCAACGAGACCACCCGCAACGCGATCAGCCACGGCATGCTCGCGCTGAGCCGCTACCCCGAACAGCGCGCGATCTGGTTCGACGCCTACGACGAGGTGGCGCCGACGGCAGTCGAGGAGATCGTGCGGTGGGCGTCGCCGGTGAGCTACATGCGACGCACCCTGACCCGCGATGCCGAACTGGGCGGGGTGAAACTGGTTGCGGGAGACAAGGTCTCGCTGTGGTACGGATCGGCCAACCGCGACGAGTCGAGATTCGAGGAGCCGTGGCGGTTCGACGTGCGCAGGCAACCGAATCCGCACGTCGGATTCGGCGGCGGCGGTGCGCATTTCTGCCTCGGCGCCAACCTGGCCCGGCGCGAGATCACCGTGGCGTTCGAGGAGCTGTACCGACAGATCCCCGACATCGCCGCCTCCGAGGAGCCCGACCGCCTGCAGTCGGCGTTCATCCACGGCATCAAACGGCTGCCGGTGTGCTGGACACCGCCGCGGTAGGCCGTTCACAGATGGCGGCGAGTTCGTACCGGTCGGGACCCGGCGGCACGGGGGGACGCCAACCGGCGGCGAAGATCTCGTGTGCTCGCCGCCGGGCCGGCGCCAGGCCGGCCGGTGGGGCGGTCATGGCCGCGTAGGGCTCGATCAACGGGCCGAGCGACGCATCGGCGCCCGCGGCGGCGACGACCAGATCCGACGGCAGCGGACGGGTCAGGTCCACCGCGCCGCCCGCCCACCGGCGCATCCGATCGCCGTCGACGTCGAGGTGGTCGGCGAACCACGGCCGCACATGCTGATCACACCAGCCGGCGAATCGCACTGCCGCCGAATCGCTCTCGTTCTCGTCGTCGAGGATGCGCAGCAGCGCCGCGGCCTGCCTGAACGCCAGCGTCACCCCGCGGCCGGCCAGCGGTGTCGTGGTGCACACGGCGTCGCCGACGGAGATCAGCCCGGGCAGGCACGGCCCGCCGTCCCCGGCCAGTTGCGCGCCGTAGCTGTTGTACACCCGGCCGCCGGTCAGCACCGCCGTCAGCGGGTGCGCGTGCCGGGGGTCGATCCACTCGCACAGTTGCGGGATGGCGCCGACGGCCGCCTCGAACACCGCATCGTCGCGCAGGCGGCGCAGTCGCAGATCCGTTCCATCGTGGACGAGGGTGATTGAGAACGTGCCCGCGTCGTGGACGAAGGCGATCGCGGCGTAGCCGGACATGCTGAGCGACAGACCGATCGGTGAGTTCACCGGACCCGCGGTCGCCCCGGTGTGGGTGCGGTACTGCCGCGTCGCGTACACCGCACCGCAGTCGGCCCCGACCGGTTCCGGGCGCAGACCGCGCAGATAGCGGGCGGCGCGTCCGGAGGCGTCGATCACGAGGTCGGCGGCGAACACCCGGCCGTCGACGACGACACCGGCCACCCGGCCGCCCACGAATTCCGGACGGTCCACGGTCCCGACGTACCGGGTGAGCCCGTGCTGCCCGGCGGCGATCCGGTGCAGTTCCCGCTCGAACGTGGACCGGCGGCACAGCAGCGCACCACCGGGGCCCGGGACGATCCGCGCGCCCACCGCGGCCAACGCCTCGACGGCACCGGGGATCTCGTCGCGCAGCGCCGCCACCACCGGCGCCCGGAACGTGTGGGCGTGGTCGAACTGCATCACTCCCCTGCGCCGCCAGCGGCCGCTCGCAGGGGGCCCGGGGTCGCGGTCGACGACGGCGACGCGGTGGCCGCGACGGGCCAGCGCAACGGCGCAGAACAGACCGGCCGGACCGGCACCGACGACGATGATGCGCATGAAGACCCCAATTAGAGTTACTGTAGGTGTAATGAATACGTTGAGGGTGCACCCAAATGTCCGGTGACGTCAAGAGGGGCTACCGGTCGGATGTCCGCGCCGCACAGGCCAGGGAGACCCGCCACCGGATCGTCGCCGCCGCCACGCGACTGTTCGTGGAGAACGGCTACGGCGCGGCGACCATCGACGCGATCGCCGACGCCGCGCAGGTCAGCCGCAAGACCGTGTTCACCTCGGTGGGCGGCAAGATCGATGTGCTCACCCTCGCGGTGAACTGGGCGGTGGCCGGTGACGACGCCGAGGTGCCGATCGCAGAACGTCCCGACACGCGTCGCGCACTGTCCGGTGACGACCCGGCCGAGATGCTGCGCGCCTGCGCGGCCGTCATGGCGCAGATCAACGGTCGCGTCGCCGATCTGCACCGGGCACTCGAGGTCGCCGCCGGCGTCGACGACCAGGCGAGCACCCTTCTGGAGACCCTGCGCGCACAGCGCCTCGCCGACGCCCGCACCATCGCGCGCCGGCTGCGCGAACTCGGCGCGCTGCACGGCCGCCGGGGTCACACCGAGGCGGTGGACGTGCTCGCCCTGGCCTGCGATCCGCACCCCTTCGACGTGCTGGTGCGCCAACGCGGGTGGACGCAGACCCGCTACGCGCGGTGGCTGGGCGACTCCCTGGTCCGGCAGTTGCTCGACGGCTGACCCGTTTGTCCGGCGGGTGTGCGGGCACTCGGTGGGGGTCGTAACCCATCAGGACGGAGGATCATGCAATCCGAACGCTTCCGGACGCTTGCGGAGTCGAAGGGCCCCTACGCGTCGGTGTACTTCGACGATTCGCACGACACCGAGGACGCCAACGCCCAGCGGGATCTCAAGTGGCGGGCGGTCCGCGAACAGTTCGAGCAGCAGGGCGCGCCTGCCGAGCTGATCGAGGCCGTCGAGCGCGCGGTCCTGGACGCGCCACCCGCGGTCGGCCGCGGCGGCCGCGGGCTGATCGCAGGCGCCGACGGTGTGCTGCTCGACGAACACCTGATCCGCCCGCCGGAGACACCGCTCGTGCGGTTCTCCCCGCTGCCGTACCTCGTGCCCGTGATCGAACACGGCGCGCTGCATTCGACGTACGTGATCGTCACCGTCGATCACGCGGGTGCCGACATCGCGGTGCACCGCGACCGCACGGTGCAGTCGGACACCGTCGACGGTGGCGGCTACCCGATCCACAAGGCCGACAGCGCCGAGACCCCGGGCTACGGGGATCCGCAGCGGCGCAGCATGGAGGCCGGCCGCAAGAACCTGCGCGCCGTGGCCGAACGGCTCGCCACCCTGGTCGACGAGGTCTCCCCCGAGGTCATCTTCGTCGTCGGTGAGGTGCAGTCGCGCTCGGACCTGGCGCCGACGCTGGACGAGCGGGTAGCCGAACGGGTGGTCGAACTCGACCTCGGCGCCCGCAACAGCGGGTTCGACGAGGCCGATCTGCAGCACGCCGTCGAGGAGGAATTCCTCAAGCGGCGCGTGTCCGCGATCGAACATGCGGCGGAACAGTTCACCCAGGCGAGCGGGCAGGGGTCCGGTCTGGCCACCCAGGGCCTGCACGGGGTGTGCGCCGCACTGCGGGCAGGCGCCGTCGAGACCCTGATCATCGGCGACGTCGGCGACGCCACCGTCGTGGCGGGCGATGATCTGCTGACCGTCGCGCCGAACGCGAACGTGCTCTCCGAACTCGGCACCGCGCCGGCGCAGACGTTGCGCGCCGACGAGGCACTGCCGTTGGCCGCCGTCCGCACCGGCGCGGCACTCGTGCGCACCGACGAGCGGATCGACCCCGACGACGGGATCGCCGCGGTGTTGCGGTACGCGCTGCCCTGAGGGTCAGCCCGCGCGACCCAGCAGGGCCGCGATCGGGCTCTCGTCGAGGTGCGCGCGCAGGTCTTCGGCGTTCTCGAAGACCGCGCGCGCCCCGGCCTCGGTGAGCTCACCGCGGGACACCCCGCCGCTGAGCACCCCGATCGACACCAGTCCGGCGCGTTCGCACGCCTCGATGTCCCAGACCGCGTCGCCGACGAACACCGCGCGCCCGGCATCCACACCGGCGCGTTCGAGCGCGATGTTGACGATGTCGGGCTGGGGTTTGGCGGTGTCGACGTCCCCGCCGGAGGTCATCGCGGAGTAGATGTCCTCGCTGTCGAGCACCCCGCGCAGCACCTCGAGTTCGTCCTCCGGCGCGGAGGTGGCGAGCACCACCTGCAGTCCCAGCCCCGTGATCTTCTCCAGCAGTTCCCGTGCGCCCGGCAGCAGCCGCAGCAGCTCCTTGTCGCCGAGGTAATACCGAGAATGGGCGTCCTTCAGGCGTTTTCGGGTGTCCTCGTCGGCGTCGGGCACCAGGGTGTCCAGGAGTGTGGAGCCGTCCATGCCGATCGACCGGTGCACCCGCCAGGACTCCACGGTCAGCCCCTCGTCGGCGAACGCGCGGTGCCAGGCGTTGACGTGCAGGTAGTTGGAGTCGACCAGCGTGCCGTCGATATCGAAAAGCACGGCCGGTGCGGAACCGGCCGTGCTGTGTGATTCGGTCATCGGATGTGGTGCTCCGTCGGCGGACGGCCTCGGTCGGAAGTGAGGTCGGGGCGCTGCTGCTGTCCGACGTCACCCTGCACATCGCCCTGCGGGTGGCCCGTCAGATCGGTGCGCCCGCTTTGGGTGCGATGGTCGGTGCGGGCGTCCTGGAACTGCCCACCCGCGGCGTCGGGCTGCATGTCCTCGGCATTTTCGGTGGCCTTCTTGGTGTGCGGGTCCAGTTCGTCGGCGAGCCTGCGGCGCTCGTCGAGCTCCTGACGCGAGGCGTCGACGGCTTCGCGGTGGGTGGACGCCACATCACGCAGGCGGGCCGCCTCCGCGGCCTTGGCCTCCGCCTCGGCCGCTGCCGCCCTGGCCTTGGCCTCGGTCTGCTGCGCGACGAGGTCGCGCTTCTCGACCCGCTGATGGTGGTCCTGGACTTCCTCGCGAATCCGCTGCGCCTCGAGGTGACGTTGCTGGTCGCGGCGTTTGCGCGCCATCATCGCGAGGGCGGCGAGGATGAGCAGCACCACCACAACGGCGACGACGATCCAGACGATCGTGCTGGTAGACACGTCGACTCCTTCGGTCGGTCGGGCATGGTCAATTGACCGTCCCGCTGATTACGGGTGCCCGCCCCCACCGCCGGTTAAACGGTTCAGCCCCTTTCCCGCGAGCGTGCGTGTCTGCACACGACACGCCGCGCAATTCTCGACAACTGCGCACGCTCGCGGTGGGACGACTGTGCGCAAGATCGACGTCAGTGCGCACCCATCGCGGCGAGCATGCCGGCCGCGGTGCGTGGCCACGTGAACTGCTCGGCCCGCCGGCGAGCGCTGCTGCGGCGCAACGACTCCGGCAGATCCAGCACCGCGCTGACGGCATCGGCAAGGGCGTCCGCGTCGTTGTCGGCGGCCACCCCACTGCCGGCGGTGAGGATCTCGGCGAGCGCGGAGGTGCGGGAGACCACCGCAGGCGTTCCGCACGCCAGCGCCTCGAGGGCGGCAAGACCGAAGGTCTCGTGCGGGCCGGGGGCGAGCGCGACGTCGGCGGACGCCAGGATCGCGGCGACGGTGTCACGGCAGCCGATGTAGCCGGCGAAGGCGACGGGCAGGCCGGCGGCCTGCCGTTCGAGGCGTTGCCGCAGTGGTCCGTCTCCGACGACGACCAAGCGCGCCTCGACCCCGGCGGCCCGCAGCGCCGCCACGGTGTCGATGCTGCGGTGGGCATGCTTCTCGACCGACAATCGGCCGCAGTGCACGAGCAATGGTTGTTTGGCGGCGGCCCACCGCAGGCGAAGGTGACCGCAGCGCCGCCGCGGGTGGAACTGGTCGAGGTCCACCCCCAGCGGCACGGTGACCACGTTGGCGGCGTCGATGCGGTCGAACTCCCGGCGTGCGAACGCCGTCGTGCAGATGACCATGTCGTAGGTGCCCGCCGTACGGCGGTTGGCGATGTCGGCGACCGTGCGGGCGGCGCGGCCCGGCAGCACCTGGCCGACGAGTCGGTCGAGTCTTCGTGGGAGATCATCACCGTTGCGGCGCCGCGGCGTCGGCCCCACGTGCCGAGTGTGCGCAGGGTCAGCCGATCGGACACCTCGATGGCGTCGGGGTCCAGCTCGCGCAGTAGCGCCTTCACCGGACCCGGCAGCACCGCGCGATAGCCACCGGTGAACGGAATCAGTCTCGCGGGCAACGTGATTCGCTCAACGCCGGTCGACAGGCGCTGCTGCTCGTGGCGCGGGCCGGGGACGACGAGCGTCACCTCGTGGCCGGCCGCCTGATATTCGGCGCCCAGCCGGTCCACCGCGGTGCGCAGCCCGCCCGACCGTGGGCCGTAGAAGTTCGCGACCTGGACCACCCGCATACGTCGATGCAACCGGTCGCGGTCGTGCACACCGTTGCGCAGGGCCGACCGCCCCCTGAACAACCCATGAACTCCGGCCCCACCTCCTCCGCGAGCGTGCGTGTCTGCACACGACACGCCGCGAAATTTTCAGCAACTGCGCACGCTCGCGGCAGGTGGGAGCCAAGGAGGAACCTCTAGTCGACGTGCCGGGTGAACCAGTCCTGTACGCGCTGCCACGCGTCGGCGGCCGCGGCGGCGTTGTACCGCTCACCGGTGTCGTTGAAGAAGGCGTGGTTGGCGTCGGGTTCGGTGACCAGCTCGAAGACCATGCCTGCCTTCTCCAGCGCCGCGCGCGCCACCGGTTCACTGGCATTGACCCGTTGATCCTGGGCTGCGTAGATGCCCAGCACTGCAACGTTTTTCGATCCGGAGAAGTCGGGATTGTCGGGGGTGGGCCCGTAGAACGGTACGGCGGCGGCCAGCCGCGGTTCCCCCGCCGCCAGCAGCCGCCACACCATGCCGCCGCCCATGCAGAAGCCGACCGCGGCGAGTCCGCGTCCCGGCACCCGGCGCGCCAACTCGTCGACACCGGATTTCAGGTCGGCGACGGCCTCCTCCGGCGGCAGCTTGCTCAGCGCCGCGGTGGCCTCGGCGGGATCGGCGAACGTGGCGGTGCCGCCCTGCCCGGAGAGCAGGTCGATCGCCAACGCGGAGTATCCGATACCGCCGAACCGCCCGGCCACCGACCGGATGTAGTCGTTGAGGCCCTTGTTCTCGTGGATCACCAGCACCGCGCCGCGGGGTTCGACGGCCGCGGCCCACGCGCCCTGCAGCTCCCCGCGCGGCCCCGCCCAGGTCACCGGTTCGGTCGGCACCGCGTTCTGCGAGCCGGGTGGCGGGGCGTTGACCGTCGCGGCGCCGCTCGAGGTCACCGGCGCGGACGCTTCGGGCTCCTGCTCCTTGTTCGCGCTGCACGCGGCGAACAGCGCCGCCGCTCCCGCGGTGCCGATGCCGAGCAGTGAGAGCCTGCGCACCGCCTCCCGGCGCGACAGCAGCCCGTCGACGTGGTCGGTGGCGATCTCTTCGGCGATGTAGCGCTGCAGCGGAGTCACGTTCGCGAGTATGCGCTTCTCGCCGAACCGGCGGTGCCGCTTGCCCGGGACCGCCATACTCGCGTCATGACGTGGCGTCCAGATCCGGACGCGTTACGCGGCCGCGTCGCGGTGGTCGCGGGCGCCACCCGCGGAGCCGGGCGCGGGATCGCCGCCGCCCTCGGGGAGGCGGGCGCCACGGTCGTCTGCACCGGCCGCAGCACGCGCGCCGGGCGCGGCGGCTCCGACTACGACCGGCCCGAGACGATCGAGGAGACCGCGGAGTCGGTCACCGCGCTCGGCGGACTCGGCGTCGCGCACCGGGTCGACCACCTCGACATCGCCCAGGTGCGCGCGCTGGCCGACCGGGTCCGCGCCGACCACGCCCATCTCGACATCCTGGTCAACGACATCTGGGGCGCCGAGGTTCTCAAGGGTCCGCCCTCGACGTGGGGCCGCCCGATGTGGCGACACGATCTGGACGACGGACTTCGCATCGTCGAGCTCGGCCTGCACACCCACCTCATCACCTCACACGCCCTGCTGCCGCTGCTGGTCGAACGGCCCGGCGGCCTGCTGGTCGAGATCACCGATGGCACAGCCGATTACGATGCGACGAACTACCGACTCTCGGTGTTCTACGACCTCGTGAAATGCGCGGTCAACCGGTTGGCGTTCAGCCACGGACACGAACTGGCGGGCTTCGGCGCCACCGCGGTCGCCGTGACCCCCGGCTGGTTGCGGTCGGAGATGATGCTCGACAACTACGGGGTCACCGAGGCGGACTGGCGCACGGCGCTGGAACCGGACCGGCCCGGCGGCCATCCGACCGCCCCGCCAGGGTTCGCCGACTCCGAAACGCCCCGCTACGTCGGACGCGGGGTCGCCGCCATCGCCGCCGACGCCCGACGCGGCCGGTGGAATCAGCGGTCGGTGTCCTCGGCACACTTGGCCCGCGAGTACGGGTTCACCGACGTCGACGGCCGCCGGCCGGACAATTGGAGTAGATAGCCGCAGCTCAGCGTGCAAGTAGACACATGCCGAAACCTGTTCACTGGAATCGTTGACACCCGCGCCACCCGGACTGTTCTATGACAACGTGACCTACGACACGATCATCGCCAACGGCCGCTGGTTCGACGGCACCGGAGCGCCGTCGGCGATCCGCAGCATCGGCATCCGCGCCGGCCACATCGTCACCATCACCGCCGACGACCTCGACACCACCGGCTGCCCGCAGGTCATCGACGCCGCGGGCAAATGGGTCATTCCGGGGATGATCGACATCCACACCCATTACGACGTCGAGGTGCTCGAGGGCCCCGCCCTCAGCGAGTCACTGCGCCACGGCGTGACGACGGTGATGCTCGGATCCTGTTCGCTGTCCACCATCCACGTCGACGGCGAGGACGCCGGGGACTTGTTCGGCCGGGTCGAGGCCATCCCCCGCGAACACGTCATCGCCGCGGTCGACCGGCACAAGACCTGGATGTCGTGCGAGGACTACGTCGCCGCCCTCGAATCGCGTCCGCTCGGCCCCAACGTGTGCGCGTTCATCGGTCACAGCGACATGCGGACCGCCGTCATGGGCCTCGACCGCGCCACCCGCAAGACCGAACGGCCCACCCGCGCCGAGCAGGCCCGGCTGGAGGAGATGCTCTCCGAAGCGCTGGCCGCCGGGTTCGTCGGGATGTCCTCCCAGCAGTTGCTGTTCGACAAACTCGACGGTGACACCTGCCGCTCGCGGACCCTGCCGTCGACCTACGCCAAACCCCGCGAACTGCGTCGGCTCAAAGCCCTGCTGCGCCGCGCCGGCCGGGTGCTGCAGTCCGGACCCGACATCGCCAACCCGCTCAATCTCGGCTCCCAGCTGGCCCAGTCGCTCGGCGTGTTCCGCAACCCGCTCAAGACCAGCCTGCTCTCGGCGGCCGACGTGAAGGCCAATCCGTACGCGGTCCGGATCCTCGGACCGGCCGCCCGCGCGGTCAACCGGCTCGGCGGCAACTTCCGCTGGCAGCACCTGCCGGTGCCGTTCGAGGTGTACGCCGACGGGATCGACCTCGTCGTGTTCGAGGAGTTCGGCGCCGGCGCGGCCGCACTGCACCTGCGCGACGAGGTCGAGCGCAACGCGCTGATGCGCGACGAGGACTACCGACGCCGGTTCCGCAAGGACTACGAGAACAAGATGGGGGTCCGGGTCTGGCAGCGCGATTTCTTCGACGCCGAGATCGTCGGCTGTCCGGACGCCACACTGATCGGCAAGTCCTTCGGCCAGGTCGGTGTGGAGCGCGGTCTGCACCCCGTCGACGCGTTCCTCGATCTGGTGCTGGAGTACGGCCGCCAGGTCCGTTGGCGGACAACGATTTCGAACCACCGGCCCGACGTCCTCAAGAAACTCGCGCGCGATCCGGGCATCCAGATGGGGTTCTCCGACGCCGGGGCGCACCTGCGCAACATGGCGTTCTACAACATGGGGCTGCGCCTGCTGCGTCACGTCCACGACGCCGAGCGGGCCGGTCACCCGTTCATGAGTGTCGAGCAGGCGGTGCACCGGCTCACCGGTGAACTCGCCGACTGGTACCGCCTCGACGCCGGCCACCTACGCGTGGGTGACCGCGCCGACCTCGCGGTGATCGACCCCGCGCGCCTCGACGCCTCGCTCGACGCGTACGCCGAGGACGGCGTCGACTTCTACGGCGGCCTCGAGCGCATGGTCAACCGCAACGACCACACCGTCAGCGCGGTTCTGGTCAGCGGGCACACGGTGTTCCGCGACGGGGCGCCGACCGCCCTGGTCGGCAGGCACCGCACCGGACGGTTCCTGCGCGCCGCGCACCGTGCCCCCGCGGTGGACGCCCCGACGACGGAGTTCGCCGGTGTCCGTTGAGAACACGGTGCTGGGGATGTGGAAGTCGCTGTCGGCCCGGGACTGGGACGCGGTGAAGACCTTCCTGGCCCCCGACTGCATCTACGCCGACATGCCGCTCGGCCCGGCGCTCGCCGCGCGTGGCCCCGACGACATCGTCAAGCGGCTCAAGGTCGGTCTCGAACCGCTCGCCGGCTACGAGAACCACGACGGCCTGCTGGTCGACAACGGGGTCGACGTGATGTACGAGCACTCCGAGACGTGGGAGTGGGCCGGCGGGGAGACCGCCCTGCTGCGGTTCGTCACGGTGCACCGGATCGAGGACGGCAAGATCGCGCTCTGGAAGGACTACTGGGACATGGCGGGGTTGACGGCCACCGCACCGCCCACGTGGCTCGAGGATCTCGCGTCGGCCGACACGTCGTGGGTCTTCGACGCGACCGGGATGATCTAGGGCGTCACACGGCCGGGGTCACACACTCCACGCCATCCGGAACAGTTCGGTCTGCTCCTCCGGGGACAACCCGCCGAAATGTTCCGATTCGTAGCGGCGTACCGCGACCACACTGTCGACCACCTGATCGCCCAGGATGCCGCGCATGAGCGTGGACTGGTCGAGGGCGTGCAGGGCGTCGAGCTGGCGGGTCGGGAGCAGTACCGTACCCGCCTGTGCGCGTTGGGTTTCGGTCAGCGTGGCCGGGTCCACGCCGGTTTCCGGTGGCAGCGCGCGCTCGCGTTCGATCCCGTCGAGCGCGAGCCCGAGGATGGCCGCCGAGGCGAGGTAGGGGTTGGCCGACGGGTCGACGATCTTGACCTCGACGTTGCCGCCGTGCACGCTGCCCGGTCCGTCCTGCAGGAACCGCACCGCGGCCTCTCGGTTCTCGGTGCCCCAGCAGATGTAGGCGCCCGACCAATGACCCGGTTGCATCCGCAGCCCGGACAGCACCGAACCGCACAGCACGCCCTGCGCCTCGGCCAGTCCGGCGACCAGCCCCGCCACGGCGTGCTCACCCTCCGCGGTCATCCCGTGCGCACCGGTCCCACCGGAGAACAGCGGGGTCCTCCCGCGCCGTAGCGAGAAGTGTTGATGGGCACCGTTTCCCACGCTGCCCGCGAACGGGACCGGTGACAGGCTCACCCGCAGCCCGTACCGGCGAGCCACCCGCCCCACGATGATCCGCATCAGCACCAGCAGATCCGCCGCCGCGACCGGGGTCGTCGGGGGCAGTGAGATCTCGAACTGGTTGGCCCCGTACTCGGGATGGAACTGTTCGATCGGCACCCCTGAGCTGGTCGCGGCATCGGTCACGTCGCGGACGAACCCCTCGTACTCGAGCACCCCGGCCAGTCCGTACTGTGCCCACAGGGTGGCGGGCAGCCGGCCGCCGTCGGCGCCGACCAGCACGAACTCCATCTCGTGCCCGACAGCGGCGGTCAGGCCCGCGGCGGCCAACCGCTCCTCCACCCGGCGCAGGGCGCCGCGTGCGCAGTACGGGTCGGGCTCGCCGTTCTGGTCGAAGAATCCTCCTGGCGCCCAGGCCAATCCGTCGCCCAGGATGCGCAGACCGCCGAGGTCGATGCGGATCCGTTGATCGCCGACGACGCTGATCGCGTCGCCGAACACGATGCCGGTCTGGTCGATGGTGAACGCGTGCCAGACCGGGCTGGCGCCGAGACCGGGTTCGGCGAACGCGCCCATCCGGCGCAGCGGGATCGTCTTGGCGTGGGTGAGCCCCGCTGGGTTGACGACCGTACCGATCAGGGTGGCGACGCCATCGGACTCCAGTTGCGCGATGGCGGCTGCGGCGAGGGGTTTGGCGGCCATGGCGTCGACGGTTCTAGAGGGTCAGCTTGCAGGCCTGGCCGATGTCGAGCGTGCGCAGCACCCGCCCCATGCCCACCCACATCGCGCACGACAGGGCGAGGTCGGTGATCAGGTCCGCGTCGAAGTGCTCACCGGCCCTGGCCCAGAAGTCGTCGTCCTCACGCAATCCGATGTGGTCGGTGGCGAACCGGTGCGCGAACTCGGCGGCGATTCGCTCGGCAGCGCTGTATCCCGGCCAGGTCCGCCACTGGTCGGCATGCAGATAGAGATCCTCGTCGACGCCTGCCGCCTCGCCCTCGGAGTCGCGCGTGTTCTGACACACCACGCATTCGTTGGCGTTCGCGATCACGATCCGCGCCAGTTCCCTTACCCGCATGGGCAATCGATTCTTGGTGTAGACGGCGTGACTGAACCCGGCCAGGGCCGCACCGAGGTCGGGTGAGCGGACCGCGAAGGCCGTCACGTCGTCATCGGCGAAGTCACCGGCGGCATCCCCGATTCGGCTCATGGGCCGCATGCTACGCGGCGCACGCGAACGGCGGCGCCGATTACTTCGGCGGCCGCGACACGCACTGCGCGGCGTAGAGCTGCTCGCCGAGCTTGTCCATCAGCTCCAGCTGTGTCTCGAGGTAGTCGATGTGCTTCTCCTCGTCGGCGAGGATCATCTCGAGCAGGTTGGCGCTGGTGGTGTCGCTCTTCTCGCGGCACATGATGATGCCCGGTTTGAGGCGCTCGGCCACCTCGTATTCGATCGCGAGGTCGGCCTCGAATTGTTCACGGAGTGTCTGACCCACCCGTAGGGAGAACAGTCGCTGATAATTCGGCAGACCATTCAGCAGAAGAATTCGATCGGTGATCGCCTCTGCGTGACGCATTTCGTCGAACGATTCATCGCGGGTGTGTCCGGCTAATTCGGTGAAGCCCCAGCTCTCCTGCATCTTGGAATGCAGGAAATATTGGTTGATCGCCGTCAATTCACTTGTCAACTGCTCGTTGAGCAATTTCAGGACGTCGGGATCGCCTTGCATGGATCTCTCCTAGGCACTGTGGTGGGCGGCTGGGTCTCGCTGTTTGCCGTACACCGTCAATCTAGTCCGATCCGGTGGGCATGGCCAGCCGTTTCGCTTGACAGCGGCGTGTTTTCGGCGCCGTACGGCCCCGCGCGGGGTTGCTGCGGAGGTCTCGGGCCGAGTTCTCTGGACTGGCTGTCCTAAGTAAGGTTAGACTGCACTAACATGCACGCGCGCGTCTCCGACAGGTGGAAAAGAATGGGTGATTACGATCTCCACTCGTTCATTCTCGCGTGCGATTTCCGTGTCGGCGATCCCGATAACATGTGGGCCTGGCTGGTATCGAAGAAAGCCGGTTTGAAATCAATGGGCGCACACCATGTGGTGGTGTACCGGTCCATTTGGGAGCCCGGCCGGTTGCTGACGACCATCGGTATTCGTCACGCCACGTCGGTGCGCGATGTGCTGCGGTCCCCCGCGATATTCGAATGGTTCGACATCGCCGGGGTCGACGACATTCCGCCGGTATTCGGCGGTGAGGTGGTCGAGAAGATCGACCTGGACGGGCCGAGTTCGCAACGCCACGTCGCCGGCGTCATCGTCGGGGCGATGGCCGCGGTCGACGACGTGGAGTCGCTCATGGTCAAGGTGCACGACGGGCTGGGCCGGTTCCGCGAGGCCGGTGTCCGCAAGGTGTGGGTCTACCAGGCCCTCGACGACGGGCAGGAGGTGATGATCCTGCAGGAGATCGACGACGAGCGCAGCGCCCGCCAGTGGATCGACCATCCGGACGCCTCCGCCGAATGGATGTCGCGGGCCGGCCTCGGCGCCTACCCCAGCCTCTTCGTGGGCAAGCTGGCTCACGTCATGACCGTGGACGACGAGGAATAGGCCGTGTTCGTCTGCCTGTGTGTGGGAGTCACCAGCCACGTCGTCAACGACGTGGTCGCATCCGGCGCGTCGACGTCGAAGGAGATCGCCGAGGCCTGCGGGGCGGGCAGCGAATGCGGCCGCTGCCGGCGCACCCTGCGGGCGATCATCGAGGCGCACAACGTGAACGGGTGCGCCACCCAGTACAACGGGTGTCCGTCGCGGGCCTGAGCCGGCTCAGCCCTTCCCGCGGTCGGCGAACGCGGCGAGCGCATCGCTGTTGGCGGCCGCGCCCAGCAGCACCTCGAACTTCGCGTACTCACGGGCGATGGCGGCCTTGATCTCCGCCCGCGTCGGCTCGACGATCGTCTCCTTGACCGCGATCAGGCTCGGGATGGGCCGCGATGCCAGCAGTGCGGCGTGCCGGTGCGCCTCGGCGAGCAGGTCGTCCGGTTCGCACACCTGCCAGGCGATCCCCATGCGCTGGGCGTCGGCGGCCGACACCCACTCCGACGACATCAGCATCCAGGCCGCGTTCTGGCGGCCCATCAACTGCGGCAACAGATACGACGACCCCGCCTCCGGCGCCACCCCCAGGCTGGTGAACGGGCACTTCAGCCGCGCGGTGGTCGCCATGAACACCAGGTCCGCGTAGCCCAGGATCGTGGTGCCGATACCGACCGCGAGCCCGTTCACCGCGCACACCAACGGCTTTCGCAGCTCCAGGAGCGCCTCCATGAGGCCCTGGAAGCCGTGTTCACCGGACTGGAAGTTCGGATCGGTGACACGGGCGGCCATCTCGTGGAGGTCGTTTCCGGCGCTGAACGCCCGGCCCGCTCCCGTGAGCAGGACGACGGCCACCGCCGGGTCGGCGTCGGCGTCGCGCAGCGCCACCGTCGTCGCGTCGTAGAGCGCCTCGTTGAAGGCGTTCAGCGCCTCGGGCCGGTCCAGCGTGACGGTCCGCACCCCGTCGGCGTCGTTGATCTGCAGGGTCACCGCAGCAGCGTATCGTCAGCCCGCCGCGAACGGGCTGCGCAGCACGTACCGACTGGTGGGCACCGTGTCGATGTCGCGGTCCGCGCCGAACGCCGCTGTGCTGGCGAGCATCCGCTGCATCCGGTCGGTCAGGTCCGCGTCGTCGGCCGCCCCGAAGAAGGCGTGCAGATCCGACACCGCCGCCTGCGGGAACAGTTCCTCGACGATCGCGTCGATCGCGGGTGCGCCGTCGGTCAGCGGGCGCACGACGGTGTTCTGCGTGTAACCGAACGTCGCCTGGGTAGCGATCGCGACCGGGGTGTGGTCGACGTGCCAACGGTGCCGCCACGTCGCGTCGTCGAGATCGGCCGGCCTGCGCAACAGTGCGATGTTCGCCAACCCGTCGGTGCGCTCCCCCGGTGCGGTGACCGGCGCGGGCATCGGGACCGATTCGGTGACCAGATAGGCGGCCACGGCGTCACACTCGGCCGCCAGCACCTCGAGCGCGCGGGAAACGTCGGGGCCGTAGGACTGTTGGGTCCACAGGCTCACCACGGCGACCACCGGAGGGTCCAGGGTCGTCAGCGTCATCAGCGATTCGCGCACCGACGCGTCCCGGACGTTCACCGCGAGCCCCGGCACCCCCGCGTCGAGCAGCCGCGTGGCCACGTCGGTGCGCAACCGGGCGCACCAGGTGTCGTCGGCGGCGGCCGATCGGAGCGTGATCATGACCTTCTCCACGAACTGCAACCTACTGACACCACCCCGCGCGCGAGTCACACCGGGTCCGACGGCGCGGCGGGGGGAGAATGGTCGCGTGCACGTCGACAGCCGGATGATGGACACCGTTCGGCTGACCACGCCGGGAACGGGTGCGGTGGTCCGCAGCCTCGTCGGGGTGCTCGCACTGACGGCGCTGGCGCTGTACGGGATCTCACCGACCGCGGCGATGTGGACCGCGGGTGCGGGCATCATCGCCGGGGCCATCGCGCTGCAGGACACCCCGGGACGGCGGCTGCCCATCGTCCTCATCGCCTCCGCCGAGGTCGGTGTCGCCGCGGTGCTGGGGTCGCTGACCACCTCGCACGACCTCGTCTTCGTCGCGGTCGTCGCGGCGTGGTGTTTCGTCGCCGGGATGCAGTGGGCGCTGGGCGCCAACGCCGGCTTCGTCGCCGCGGCCGCGGCGGGGCTGCTGGTCATCACCCCGGCCGAACCCATGTCGCTGCCCGCCGTCGCGGGCACCGCGGCGCTGACGGTGATCGCCGGGCTGGTGCAGGCAGGTCTGGTCTGGCTGCGTCCGCCGCAGCGCTGGCGTGCCCAGCAGCACGCGCTGACCCGAGCACACCGCACGCTCGCCCGCGACGCGAGGAGTCTGGCAGGCGACATCGACGAACCGCTGGACCCCGCGCACCTGACGTGGCTTCGCGAGGTGTTCACGAACATCCCCCAGCACCAGCGCCCCAAGGCCTACCAGCTGGGGTACCAACTCCCGGAACGCATCGCCGCCACACTCGTCGCCCTGCGCCGCACCGACGCCGACCTCGCAGAGTTGTCCTCGGCCGCAGGCGAGTTCCTCGACGCCATCGCCGAACACGGTGTCGCCGCGTACCGCGGAGCGGGACGCGCACTGCACCGCGTCGACACCGCCGCCGCAGCCGTCACAGGTCCCGGTGCCGCTGCCGCACAGCAGTTCTCCGAACAGCTGCACGAAGCGGCCGTGCTGCGCTTCGGCCGGCTGCGCGGCCCCGATCTGCGCGGGTCGCTGTCGGGTTCGGCCGAGGTGCTCCGGCGCCATCTGGTGCGGACCTCACCGGTGTTGCGGCATTCGGTGCGGCTGGCCGCGGCCACGTCGATCGCGGTGGCGGTGGAGCGCTTCTCCGATCTGCACGAACCGTTCTGGGTCGCGCTGACCGTGCTGCTGGTGCTGCGCCCGGAGTCCGCGCACACCTACACCCGCTGCGCCGGTCGGCTGGCGGGGATCGCCGCGGGCGTCATGGTGGCCTCAGCGGCCAGCATGATCTGGCCGCCGACGGGAATGGTCGCCGCGGTCGGTGCGGCGGCGTTCATCGGGGTGGCCTACGCGGTGTGGGGTCTCGGCTACGTCGCGGTGTGTGCGGCGCTGTCCGCGGCGGTGGTGTTCCTGCTCGGCATCGTCGACCCGGTCCAGGGCACCGATGTGGTGCACCGTCTGGTCGCGGTGGCGATCGGCGGCGGCCTGGCGCTGATCACCCATGTCACTCTGCCCGACGACGCGCTGATCCGGTTGCGCCAGCGCGCCGGTGAACTGCTGATGACCGAAATCGACTACGCGGCAATGGTGATGCGTGCCTTCGTGCACCCGCTCGACCGGCCCACCGACGCGCTCGCCGCGGCGTGGCAGCGGACCTTCCGCGCCCGCGCGGCTTTCGAGGCCGCCTCCGGCGCGACCCGGCTGCAGGATCCCGGGCACCGGCAGTGGCTGCGGTCGCTGCGCACGGCGCTCAACGCGGTCACCGGATCGTGTACCACCATGGAGGCCAACCTGCCGGCCGCCCCGGTGAGCGCGACGCCCGAGTTCGTCGCCGCGGTCGACGACTACATCGACACGTTGCGGGGCGATCCACCCAACCCGGGTTCGCTGTGGAGCGTCGATCTGACGGAACTGTCGGCGGCCGACCGCCGCGTGCGCGACGTCGCGCACACCGTGACCGGGAACAGCAGCGCGGCGCGGGTGCTGGTCGCCGAACTGGGCGCGATCACCCGCAGCCTCACCGCGATCACGCCTATTCCCGCGCCCACCTGGGCTGGATGAAGACGCCCTCGGCCTCGACGGTCACCCCGTCGGCGTCGGCGAGGTGACCGACGACGAAGGCCTTGACCCCCTCGACCCGCGCGATGTGCGCCTCCGCGTGCAGCCGCCCCAGCCGGGTGGTGCGCAGGTAACGCAGCGTGATCGTGCCGGTGAGTCGGGGTTTGCGCGCGATGCTGGCGGCCTCGCCCAGCACGTGGTCGAGCACCAGTGCGGCCACCCCGCCATGGACGTGTCCGGGGGGTCCCTCGTAGGCCGCACCCAGTTCGAAATCGGTGACGGCGCGGTCGTTCTCGTCGCGGTGGATCACCAGCGGCGGGGCGAACGGGTTGCGCACGCCGATGACGGGGTTGCCCCACGGCATCTGGTCGCCGTCGGAAGTGAACTGCACGCCGAACGGGCCGTCGAGTTGTCTGCTGCGCAACCGCGCGGTGACCGCGTCGATCTCGGCGCGGGCGGCGGCGACGGTGTCGGCGTCGACCTCGGTGCGGATCGTGGCATCGACCAGTGCGCGCACCGACGCCGTCAACGGTTCGTAGATCTCCCGTAACCGGGCGACGTCCGCCGAGCTCAGACCCTCGGCGTGGGTGTACTCCAGCACCACTGCACTAGAACACGTTCCAGGCGCCGGTGTCGAATCACTGATCGGCGGCGATGAACGCCACCTCGACGCTGTCGCCGAGCACCACGTACATCCGCTGCCACGGATCCTCGCCCTCGAGCCGCCACTTGTGGCCGGACCCCGCGGTGTCCTCGGCCAGCAGCACATCGCCCGGTCCGAGGGTGAACTCCTCGCCGTCGCGGGTGGAGAAGACCAGCGACCCGGCCAGTGTCACCACGAGTTGCCGCACCGGTGCGGTGTGCCAGGCCAGCGCACCCCCGGTGGCGGTCTCCTCGACGGTGACGTGTGTCGCGGGCATGACCGCCGAGACGAGGTCGTCGTTGCGGCCGGGGCGCAGGTCGAGGCGGCCGATCTCGAAGTGCGACGCGTCATCCGGCCCCGTCCACAGCCGCACGCACCGGATCATGACGTCACCGTAGTGCGCCGACGCCGCACCCGCCCGGTATCCCGACGCGACACGCCACCGGTCCCGTCGCGAGACGGAACTGCCGCAGGCCCGCACTCGTACTTTCGCTGCGCGACTTCAGTCTCGCGAGTGAGAACCTTTGCACCCGTCACATCCGGGCGGGCACGTGCCGGAGAACACCCCCCACTTCGTGGTCATGTGTCTACGAAATCGCTTAGGCTTCTTTCGTGGCAGCACGGACACACAGCGCGGACCCGCGGGCGGCACGCCTGCGGGCCCGCCTGCACGACGCCGCACTGCACCTCGTCGCGCGGGGCCCCGTCGAGGACCTGACCGTCGCCGACCTCGTCAAACAGGCGGGCGTCAGCCGGCAGGCGTTCTATCAGCACTTCGGCGATCGCGATGAGGCGATCGCCACCGCGTTCACCGCCACCTTCGCCGCGGCCACCGCCGACCTCACCGGCGACGCCCGCGCCCGGATCCTGCGGCTGTTCGACTTCGCCGCCGACCACCGCTCGATGTACCGAAACGTGGCGGGCAGCGCGGTGACCCGACCGGTGGTGGCGGCGTTCCGCGCCGAACTGCTGCCCGCCTGCACCGAGATCGCCGAGGAGGCCGCACCCGCACTCGGATCGGTCGCCGCGCTCACCCCGGATGCTGTCAGCCACTTCCTCGTCGGCGGCTTCATGGAGGTGCTGCGCTCCTGGATGGAGGATCCCGCCGGCGACGACCTGCACCGCCGGGTGGCCGCCGCGCTCGACACCGTGTACGTGCTCCTCAACCTCTGACTTGAAAGGCACTGTCTGCCATGCCGAAACACGCTGCGGTGAAACACCCTGAAGCCGACTCCGACCTGCGCAGGAAGGTGACGACCCTCGCGGGTCTGATGGCCGCGCTGATCGTGTTCGTCGTCGCGATGATCGCCAGTTACTCCGGTGCCTTCGCCAACCCGACGCTGCGCCACCTCGACGTCGCGGTGGCCGCTCCCCCGCCGGTGCTCGAGGCGATGCGCGGCCAGGACGCCCTCGCCGTCACCGAGGCCGCCGATGCGGCCGACGCACGTGACCTGGTCTACCAGCGCCGCGCCGACGCCGGATACGCCGTCGGACCCGACCACGAACTGACCGTCTATGTCGCCGGTGGCGGCGGACGCAGTGTGGCGACCGCCGCCGAAGCGGTCGGCCGCGAGATCGCCGCCGGAGCGGGGCTCACCCCGGTCGTCGACGACGTCGCCCCCACCACCGCCGCCGACCCGTCGGCGACCGTCGAGTTCTACGCCGTGATCTTCCTGTCCATCGGCGCCTCGGTCGGCGCGACGATCCTCAGCCGGGTCATGGGGCCCACCCGCACCCCGCGCAGGCTGGCGCTGCGCACGCTGAGCCTGGCGGGTTTCTCGGCCGTGCTGGCCGCGGGCGTGACCGCCTACGTCGACGCCGGCCTCGGCGCGCTGACCGGCCACACCGCGCAATTGTTCGGGGCGCTGTGGCTCTACGCGATGGCCGTCGGCGGCGCGATCACCGGCGTCGGCGCGGCGCTGGGCACCGTGGCGGCACTGCTGCTGACGCTGTTCCTCGTCATCGTCGGAAACGCGGCGGCCGCCGGACCGGTGGGCCGACCGCTGCTGTCGGGCCTCTACCGGACGTTCACCCACATCGTGCCCCAGGGCTCCGGAGTGGATCTGCTGCGCAGCGTGCAGTACTTCGGCGGCAACGGCGCGGCGACATCGGTGGCGACCCTGGCGGTGTGGGCGCTGGCGGGTGCCGTGCTGGCAACCCTCGCCACCGCCGTTTCGCTCCACTATCGTTCCCGCCATGACGGTTTCGCTCGGCCGTGACGCCGAGCAGTACTACGACCTCGGCTCCTACCACCGAGCCGTCGAGACGCCGTCGGCCCAGGCGCAGACGTGGTTCGACCGCGGCATGGTGTGGGCGTACGCGTTCAACCACGAAGAGGCCGTCCGGTGCTTCGAACGGGCCCTCGAACTCGACCCCGACCTGGCGATCGCGCGGTGGGGTATCGCCTATGCGGTCGGCCCGAACTACAACAAGCCGTGGGAGGCGTTCGACCCGGTCGACCTGAACGCCTCGCTGGCGCGGGCCCGCATGGAACTGCGGCTGGCCGCCGACGGGCGCGCCTCGGCAGTCGAACACGGGTTGATCGAGGCGCTGGCGGCCCGCTTCCCGGTCGACGATCCGCAGGCCACCGACGCGCTGCAGGACGGGCACACCGCCTACGCCGACGCGATGGTCGCACTCGCGGCCTCCTACCCCGACGACGTCGACGTGCAGGCGCTGGCCGCCGATGCGCTGGTCAACATCACCGCGTGGGCGCTGTGGGACACCCGCACCGGCGAACCCGCGTCGGGGTCCCGGGTGGTGGCTGCCAAGCGGATCCTCGACGACGCCCTGGCCACCGCCGCGGGTCGGGCACACCCCGGCGTACTGCACCTGTACCTGCACACCATGGAGATGTCGGCGACACCCGAGGCGGCGCTGCCCGCGGCTGATCTCCTGCGCGGGCTGGTGCCCGACGCCGGTCACCTGCGGCACATGCCCAGCCACATCGACGTGCTGTGCGGGCACTACCGCGCCTCGGTGGATGCGAATCTCGCTGCGGTGCAGGCGGACCGCAAGTTCGTCGACCGCGCCGGCCCCCTGAACTTCTATTCGCTGTACCGGGCGCACGATCTGCACTTCGTGGTCTACTCAGCCATGTTCGAGGGCTCCTCGGCCATCGCCTTGCGAGCGGCCGACGAACTCGCGGGCCAGCTCACCCCGGAACTGCTCGCCATCGAATCGCCGCCGATGGCGGACTGGCTGGAGGCGTTCGTCCCGCTGCGGGTGCATGTGCTGGTGCGGTTCGGCCGCTGGGACGAGTTGATCGCCGAATCGCTGCCCGTCGATCAGGCGCTCTACTGCACCACCACCGCGACCATCCACTACGGGCGCGGAGTGGCCCACGCCGCGAAGGGCAACCTCGATCAGGCCCGCGCCGAACGCGACGCCTTCGCCGCGGCCTATGCGCGCATCCCGGAGTCGCGCTACCTGTTCAACAACACCAGCCGGGACATCCTCGCCGTCGCCGAGGCGATGCTCGACGGCGAGATCGCCTACCGCGCAGGGGAATTCGACACCGCCTTCGCCCACCTGCGCCGTGCGATCGACCTCGACGACAACCTGCCCTACGACGAACCCTGGGGGTGGATGCAGCCGACCCGCCACGCCTACGGGGCGCTGCTGCTCGAACAGGGCCGGGTCGAGGACGCCGCGGCCGTGTACGCCGCCGACCTGGGCCTGGACCCGCAGCTGAGCCGCTCCTCGCAACATCCGGGCAACGTGTGGAGCCTGCACGGGTATCACGAGTGCCTGGTGCGACTGGGCCGCAGCGCCGAGGCCGCGATCATCGAACAGCAGCTCACCCTCGCCAAGGCGCGCGCCGACGTACCGATCACCGCATCCTGCGCCTGCCGGCTCGAGGTCGCCGGCGGCTGCTGTCCGGGCTGAGCGAACACGACGCTGCGTAGACTCCGGGCTGTGGCGATCAGCGAGTCCGATCTCGAACACCTGCGCCGCTGCGTGGAACTGGCCCGCGAGGCGCTCGAGGCCGGTGACGAACCCTTCGGCTCCCTGCTCGTCGACCGGGCCGGGGCGGTCCGGTTCGCCGATCACAACCACGTCAGCGGCGGTGACCACACCCGACATCCGGAATTCGCGATCGCGAAGTGGTCGGTGGAACACCTGACCCCCGAGGAGCGCGTGGCCGCCACGGTCTACACCTCCGGAGAGCACTGCCCCATGTGCGCCGCCGCGCATGCCTGGGTCGGCCTGGGCCGGATCGTCTACGCGACGTCGTCGGCACAGCTGAGCGGGTGGCTGGCCGACTGGGGCGCACCGCCCCCGCCGGTGGCCACCCTGCCGATCACCACCGTGGCACCCGGTCTGTCCGTCGACGGACCGGCGCCGGAACTCGCCGACGCCATGCACACCCTCTACCGGGAGAAGTTCGCCTGATGACCACACCAGCCTGGGTCGAACACGTCATCTGGTGGCAGGTCTACCCGCTGGGCTTCGTCGGCGCGTTCCCCGCCGACCCGCCACCCACCGCGGACGAACACCGGCTGCGGCGCCTCGTCGAGTGGCTCGACCACGCCATCGCGCTCGGTGCTTCGGGCCTTGCCCTCGGACCTGTATTCGCTTCGCGCACACACGGTTACGACACCACCGACCACTATGCGATCGACCCGCGGCTCGGCGACGACACCGACTTCGACGAGCTGATCGACCAGGCGCACCGCCGCGGTCTGCGCGTCCTGCTCGACGGGGTGTTCAACCACGTCGGCACCGACTTCCCCCGCTACCGCGAGGCCCTCGACGGCGGACCCGACCATCCGTCGTCGGCCTGGTTCCGGCGCCGCGGCGATGGCTTCGACACCTTCGAGGGCCACGGTGAGTTGATCGCCCTCGACCACCGGGCACCCGAGGTCGTCGACTACACCGTCGACGTCATGTCGCACTGGCTGGACCGCGGCGCCGACGGGTGGCGCCTGGACGCCGCCTACGCCGTCCCGGACGCGTTCTGGTCCCAAGTGCTGCCCCGGGTGCGCGAGGCGCACCCGGACGCCTGGTTCGTCGGCGAGGTCATCCACGGCGACTACGCCGGCCGGGTCGCGGCCGGCTTCGACTCGGTCACCCAGTACGAGCTGTGGAAGGCGGTGTGGAGCAGCCTCAACGACGGCAACTTCCACGAACTCGACCACGCCCTCAAACGGCACACCGAACTCCTCGCCACCTTCGCGCCGATGACGTTCGTCGGCAACCACGACGTCACCCGCATCGCCAGCCAGCTGACCGACGATCGCCACCTCGAACATGCCCTGGTGCTGCTGTTCACGATCGGCGGGGTGCCCAGCGTCTACGCCGGCGACGAGTTGGGCTACCACGGCCTCAAGGAGGACCGCAGGGGCGGAGACGATGCGGTGCGGCCCGAATTCTCCTCTCCCCCAACAGAAGACAACGACATATTCCGGCTGCACAAGTACCTGATCGGGCTGCGCCGCCGCCACCCGTGGCTGCACCGGGCGACGACGACGGCGGTGCGGTTGAGCAACCGCCACTACGTGTACGAGACCCGGCGAGGCGACGACGCGCTGATCGTCGCGCTCAATGTCGACGACGCCCCGCTGACGGTCCCGCTGTCCGAAACCGCCCTCGGGCGCGGCCGGGTGCTGGCCGGATCCGGGGCGCCGCCGTCCGAGGAACTCGAGCACCTGACGGTGCCGCCGCACGGCTGGGTCGTCGTCGCACCTACCTGAGCGCTCACAGGCGCGACACGGTCGCGTCGTCCTCCTGCCCGCCGTAGAACTTGTCGAGCACACCGACGAAATCGGTGTTGTCGTCGGTGCAGCGGGCGAACAACGTCATCGACGACCGGAGCTTGAGGTCGTCGGGTGAGCCGAACACCTCACGCGCGGAACGGCCTTCGATCTCGAGCACCAGCCGGGTGCATTCCCGCAGCCGCGGGCCGAGCACGTCGTGCGCGAGGTAGGCGACCGCTTCGTCGCGGGACGCGATGGCGTAGTGCTGCGCGGTCGGGCTGCGGCCCAGCCCCCGCACCTGCGGAAAGATGAACCAGATCCAGTGGCTCTGCTTACGTCCCGCGCGTAGTTCACCGATCACCGTGTCGTACACGGGATCCTGTGCGGTCACGAAGCGCTGGAGGTCGTAGGGATCGCTCATCACCCGGTGGTACCCGGCCCACGGCGGCGCCATGCGGCGAGTTCGTAACGGCCCGAGTCGGAATCGTTGCCCAACCGCGATCACACGCTCCCGTGTTGGTGCGCGTGTGACGGATGTGGCGCGTGTTTCATGAGGATCGATAAGCGACGGCACTGCTTGTTGCATGCGAAGAAAGGTGGGTGGGTTGCCGTTATGAAGTTCGTCGGAAAGTTCCGCGAGACAGCGAGGCGGACGTGGAGGCGGATGGCGGTGATCGCGGTGGCCGCGGTCGCGCTTCCGGGCCTGGTCGGCCTCGCCGGTGGTTCGGCGACCGCAGGTGCCTTCTCGCGACCGGGTCTGCCGGTCGAGTACCTCGACGTGTTCTCCCAGTCCATGAACCGCAACATCCGCATCCAATTCCAGGGCGGCGGACCGCACGCGGTGTACCTGCTCGACGGTCTGCGGGCCCAGGACGACTACAACGGCTGGGACATCAACACGCCGGCGTTCGAGTGGTACTACCAGTCGGGCCTGTCGGTGGTCATGCCCGTCGGCGGTCAGTCCAGCTTCTACACCGACTGGTACCAGCCCTCGCGCGGCAACGGCCAGGACTACACCTACAAGTGGGAGACGTTCCTGACCCAGGAACTGCCCGCCTGGCTGGAGGCCAACCGCGGCGTGTCCCGCACCGGTAACGCGGTCGTCGGCCTGTCGATGGCCGGCAGCGCATCGCTGACCTACGCCATCTACCACCCGGATCAGTTCATCTACGCGGCGTCGCTGTCGGGCTTCCTGAACCCGTCGGAGGGCTGGTGGCCGATGCTGATCGGGCTGGCGATGCAGGATTCGGGCAAGTACAACGCCGAGAGCATGTGGGGCCCGTCCAGCGATCCAGCGTGGCGGCGTAACGACCCGATGGTCAACATCAACCAGCTGGTCGCCAACAACACCCGCATCTGGATCTACTGCGGCACCGGCACCCCGTCGGAGCTCGACGCCGGAACGTCCGGGGGCAACCTGATGGCCGCGCAGTTCCTCGAGGGCTTCACGTTGCGGACCAACATCTCCTTCCGCGACAACTACATCGCTGCCGGTGGCACCAACGGGGTGTTCAACTTCCCGTCGAACGGCACCCACGCCTGGGGCTACTGGGGCCAGCAGCTGCAGCAGATGAAGCCGGACATCCAGCGGGTGCTCGGCGCACAGGGTGCCGTCTGATCCACCCACACCACAGGGAGCCTGCCGCCACCCCCCGCGGCAGGCTCCCTGCCTTTTCGGCGAGCAAATACCGTCCCCGGCCCGACGGCCACCTTAGAGTGGCGAAATGGCCGACGACGGCGACGCCGTGACCCACATCGAGCTGCAGCAGCGGGTGGACCCGGGCGCCCTGGCGCTGGCCACCGTCGGCGGTGCCGTCGCCTTCATCTTCGCCGGCGACGACTGGGACGTGCTGGCCGTGGTGATCGGGCTATTGCTGCTGGTCATCCTGCTGGCCCACCACCGCCCCGCCCCCGCCGTGCGCACCCCGCGGTCGCTGCTGTTGCGCGGCGCGTTCGGCGCCACCACCGGGCTCGCGTTCTGCATCGCCGTGGCGCCGGTCATCCAGTTCGGCATCATCTCGCCGTTCTTCCACACCGAGGACGACGAGGGCTATTCGTTCGACGCCTGGAACACCACCGTGGCGCTGGCGGTGCTGTGGTTCGTCGTCGCGATCGTCTTGGCCGTGTGCGAACCGCGGTTGGCCCGCTGGCTCGATCGCCCACGGCGTAGCGGGGAACAAACACCGCACTGACGAAGTTGAGTCGATCTGACTGAACTTTGGAGGATCACATGGCTCAAGCCACTTCAGTGCCGGTGCTGTTCACGAACGAGACCATCGTGCTGCCCGGCATGGTCGTCCCGATCGAACTCGACGACGCCGCCCGCGCCGCCGTCGACGCAGCGCAGACCACCGAATCCGGGGAGCTGCTGATCGCCCCGCGCCTCGGCGACCGCTACCCCACCTACGGTGTGCTGGCGACGATCGTGCAGGTCGGGCGGATGCCCGGCGGGGCGGGCACCGCCGCCGTCGTCCGCGGGACCAGTCGCGCGCACATCGGTGCGGGCGCCACCGGCCCCGGCACCGCGCTGTGGGTGACCGTCGAGCAGGTGCCCGCGCCGCAGATCACCGACGACACCCGCGCGCTGGCCGCCGAGTACAAGAATCTGCTGCTGGCGATGCTGCAGCGCCGCGAGGCCTGGCAGATCATCGACTTCGTCAACCAGTTGACCGATCCCTCGGCGCTGGCCGACACCGCCGGATACGCGTCCTACCTGACCCAGGTGCAGAAGCGTCAGCTGCTCGAGACCCCCGACGTCACCGAGCGGTTGCGCGTGCTCATCGCATGGACCGGCGAGCACCTGGCCGAGGTCGAGGTCAACGACAAGATCGCCGAGGACGTCCGCGCCGGGATGGACAAGCAGCAGAAGGAGTTCCTGCTCCGCCAGCAGCTCAACGCCATCCGCAAGGAACTTGGCGAAATGGACCCGGAGGGTGCTGAAGACCCAGCGGACTACCGGGCCCGCGTCGAGGCCGCCGACCTGCCGGAGAAGGTGCGCGAAGCGGCGCTGCGTGAGGTCGGCAAGCTCGAACGGGCCAGCGACCAGAGCCCCGAGGGCGGCTGGATCCGCACCTGGCTGGACACGGTGCTCGACCTGCCGTGGAACGCCCGCACCGAGGACTCGACCGATCTGCAGGCCGCCCGCGACATCCTCGACGCCGACCACCACGGCCTCGACGACGTCAAGGACCGCATCGTCGAATACCTGGCCGTCCGCGCCCGGCGCGCCCAGCGCGGGCTGCAGGTCGTCGGCGGCCGCGGGTCCGGTGCGGTGATGGTGCTGGCCGGCCCGCCCGGGGTCGGCAAGACATCGCTGGGTGAGAGTGTCGCCCGCGCGTTGGGCCGCAAGTTCGTGCGGGTCGCCCTCGGCGGTGTGCGCGACGAGGCCGAGATCCGCGGTCACCGGCGCACCTACGTCGGCGCACTGCCCGGCCGCATCGTGCGCGCGATCGGCGAGGCGGGGTCGATGAACCCCGTCGTGCTGCTCGACGAGATCGACAAGGTCGGCAGCGACTACCGCGGCGATCCGGCCGCGGCGCTGCTCGAGGTGCTCGACCCGGCACAGAACCACACGTTCCGCGACCACTACCTGGATCTGGACCTCGACCTGAGCGACGTGGTGTTCCTCGCGACGGCCAACGTCATCGAGAACATCCCGCAGGCCCTGCTGGACCGGATGGAGCTGGTGCAGATCGACGGGTACACCTCCGACGACAAGGTGGCGATCGCCCGCGACTTCCTGCTGCCGCGGCAGCGGGAGCGGGCCGCGCTCACCATGGACGAAGTCGAGGTGACCGACGACGCGCTGCGCAAGATCGCCGCCGACTACACCCGCGAACCCGGGGTGCGGCAGTTCGAACGGCTGCTGGCCAAGGCGATGCGCAAGGCCACCACCAAGCTGGCCGCCGACCCGGCGCCGATCATCATCGACGAGCCGGATCTCGTGGGTTACCTGGGCCGTCCGCGGTTCATGCCGGAGTCGGCCGAGCGCACCGCGGTGCCCGGCGTGGCGACCGGTCTGGCCGTCACCGGTCTCGGCGGCGACGTCCTCTACATCGAGGCCGGGTCGACCGACGGCGACGCGGGGTTGCAGCTGACCGGTCAGCTGGGCGACGTGATGAAGGAGTCGGCGCAGATCGCGCTGTCCTACGTCCGCGCGCACGCCGAGCAGTTGGGGGTCGACCCGAAGGCGCTGGACCGTCGTATCCACGTGCACGTGCCCGCGGGCGCCGTCCCCAAGGACGGGCCCTCGGCCGGTGTGACGATGGTGACCGCGCTGGTGTCGCTGGCCACCGGGCGGCAGGTGCGCTCGGACGTCGGCATGACCGGTGAGGTCACGCTCAACGGCCGCGTGCTGCCGATCGGCGGGGTGAAGCAGAAGCTGCTCGCCGCCCAGCGGGCCGGGCTGTCGACGGTGTTCATCCCGCAGCGCAACGAACCCGATCTCGACGAGGTGCCGGCCGAGGTGCTCGACGCGCTCGACGTCCGGCCGATGACCGACGTCGCCGAGATCGTCGCGCAGGCACTGGAACCGGCGACGGGGACGGCGCACCAGGCCGCCTAACCGGCAGAGATTCTCGCCGAGCAGACACAGATTCGCGTGATTCGCATGCGATGAACACGAATCTGTGTCTGCTCGCGGGGTATCCGGCGTTCGTGAAATTCGTTCTCGAAGTGAATCTGCCCGACGACGCCGACGTGAACGCCGAACTCGGCCGGATCCTGCATGACTGCGCCGACGAGATCCTCGACCTCACCGAACTCGAGCCCGGCGACAAGCAGGAGATCCTCGACTCCCACAGCGCCCGGGTCGGCGACTGGTCGGTCGCCGCGGACACCGAATGAGCGCGAGCAGACACAGATTCGCGTGCTCGACCTCCGCTGAACGCGATTCTGTGTCTGCTCGGCGAGACAGAATGAAGCCATGCCCTACGACCCCGACCTCGTCGAGCGCATCCGGGAGATCGTCGCGACCCACAAAGGCGTCACCGAGAAACGCATGTTCGGCGGTCTGGCGTTCCTGATCGACGGGCACATGGCCGTCGCCGCCAGCGGGAAAGGCGGGCTGATGGTCCGGGTCCCGCCCGAGGAGACCGAGAAGCTCCTGCACCGCGCCCACGTCGCGCCGATGGTCATGTCCGGCCGCGAACTACGCGGGTGGCTGCGCGTCGACGGCGACGGAGTGCGCACCACCCGGCAACTGCAGTCGTGGGTACGTCGCAGCGTGGACCACGTCAAGACGCTGCCGCCCAAGTAACCGGTTCACCCGCACCGCCCGCGGGTACTGACATCGCCATGAGCGCACAGCAGGACATCGTCTCGCGCCTGCGCGATCAGGCAGGCCAGACGTACGCCGAAGAGGCCGGCATCACGCTCGCCGACAAGCCGATGCCGCTGTTCCAGCTGCTGGTGCTGTGCATGCTGGCCAGTAAACCCATCGACGCGACCGTCGCGATGCGCGCGGCCCGCGAGCTGTTCTCGGCGGGGTTGCGCACCCCGGACGCGGTGCTCGACGCCGACCGGCGCACGATGATCGACGCGTTCGGCCGCGCCGGCTACGCCCGCTACGACGAGAGCTCGGCGACGCGGCTGACCGAGATGGCCGAGACCGTCCGCGACGAGTTCGGCGGCGACCTGCGGCGGCTGGCCGAGAATCACGACGCCGCCGAGGTCCGGCGGAAACTCAAGCAGTTCAAGGGGATCGGCGACACCGGCGCCGACATCTTCCTGCGCGAGGTGCAGGACACCTGGACGTGGTTGCGGCCGTTCTTCGACGACCGCGCCCTCGACACCGCCCGCAGGCTGGGCCTGCCGAAGGATCCGGAGGAGTTGCAGCGCCTGGCCAAGAACGGCACGGCCACACTGGCGGCCGGTCTGGTGCGCGCGGCCCTCGATGACGATGTCTTCGCCGGAGTGCGCGGGGAATGATCCGCATCGGCACCTCCGGGTGGTCGTACGACCACTGGACCGGCGTGCTCTATCCCGAGCGGACGTCGGTCGCCAAACGACTGGGTCTCTACGTCGCCGAATTCGACACCGTCGAACTCAACGCCAGCTTCTACCGCTGGCCGCGCGATGCCACGTTCGAAGGGTGGCGGCGCCGGCTGCCCGAGGGGTTCACGATGTCGGTCAAGGCGCACCGCGGGCTCACCCACTTCCGCCGCCTGGCCACCCCCGAACCGTGGGTGGAGCGGTTCGAACGCTGCTGGACCGCGCTGGGCGAGCGCCGCGAAGCGCTGCTGGTGCAACTGCATCCCGCCATCGAACGCGACGACGCGCTGCTGGCCCACTTCCTCACCGTGATGCCCGACTGGATTCCCGTCGCGATGGAACTGCGGCACCCGTCCTGGGACGACCCCGCGGTGTACGACCTGCTCGAAGCGCACCGCGCCGCCTACGTGATCATGAGCGGCGCCGGGTTACGGTGCGTCCCCCGCGCCACCGGCGACCTGGTGTACCTGCGGATGCACGGCCCCAGCCAGGACTCGCTCTACCACGGGTCCTATCCCGACGACGCGCTGCAGCGATGGGCCGACCGGATCGCCGGCTGGGACGCCGAGGGCCGACGGGTGCTCGTGTACTTCAACAACGACCTCGGCGGCCACGCCGTGCACAACGCCCGCACCCTGCGCCACCTGCTCGCCGCCCGCGTCGGGTGACCCGGAGCACGCACCGGGAACCGATTGCTGGCACGCTTGGACACCGATATGCGCGCATCCACCTTCCTCCCGGCCGGACTCGTCGTGCTGGCGCTCACCGCCTGCTCCGGACCCGCCGTCGTCACCACCGACGAAACCGGCCCCACCGCGTCGGCCCCGCCCGCCGCTCCCCCGACGCCGCCGCTGAACAACACCAACCTGGCCAACGCCTTCCACTTCGGCGCCCCGGTCGACGGGTCGACCCGCTACTTCTTCACCACCCCGTCGGGTCGCTGGGAGTGCGGCGTCATCCCGCGCGAACAGGTGGGCTGCCAGGCCTCCGGCGGTGCGGCGCTGGGCATCGACGGCGCGCCGGAGACCGTGCCCGACGCCGCGGGCGAGGAGACCACACCGAACGCGCTCGTGGTCGGCCGCGACGGCGAACCGGCCTTCGTGGCGCTCGACGACCCGCCGTTCGGGCTCGAGGACGCCCAGGTGCTGCGGTTCAACCAGATCCTGGCCGTGGCCGGGTTCCGCTGCAACGTGCAGGAGGCCACCGGGGTGTCCTGTCTGAGCGAACGCAGCGGGCGCGGATTCACGTTCTCCGCCGAGGAGTACCTCCCGCTGTACACCGATGTGCCTGTTGGAGCGCCAGTCCCGCCGCCGACGTCGACCACCCGGTAGAACTGGACACGACGACAGACAGGAGGACACCCGTGACCGTTGCGGTCGACGAGTTGAGCGGAACCGAACAAGCGGTGCTGCTCGTCCTGATGTCCGAAGCGCGACCGGTGCCCAACCCCGAGCTGGAGCGGCTCGGCCCCAAACTCGACAAGTCCAGCCGCGAACGGCTCAACCGCCTCCGGCTCGTCGACACGACCGCGGGCCGCCCACTCGTGCACGAACTCACCGACGACGGCTGGGCCCTGTGCCGCACCATGTTCGGCGCCGAGCAGCCGCCGCGCTCCACCGGGCAAGGCCGCGCGCTCTACACGGTGCTGCGCGCGCTCGGGCGCTACTTCGAGACCGCCGACCTGCGGCCCGCCGACGTGTTCCTGCCCCCGGAGGCACCGAGCGGTGGCGGCGTCGACGACCGGGTCCGGCAGACCTACGAGCGGCTGGCGCCCAGCGCCGGCGCGTGGGTGTCGCTGACCCGGCTGCGGGCCGAACTCGCCGACGTGGGCCGCGACGACCTCGACGGCGCGCTGACCCGCCTCTACCAGACGCCGGGAGTGAGCCTGATCCCCGAGGAGAACCAGAAGACCCTCACCGGGGCCGACCGGGACGCCGCGATCCGGATCGGCAACCAGCCCAAGCACCTGATCGCGATCGAGCGGTGATGGATCCGCGCGAACGCGAGGCCCTGGCCGGTCTGCGCCTGGCGTGGGCACCGACCGCCGACGACCTGTGGCATTCCCAGGGCGGCGTCCACGTCAACGGTCTGCACGAACATGCCCTCGACGACGTGCTGGCCGCGTTCGGGGACGCCGAACGTGACCCCGCGTCCACCCCGCTGGGCGTGGTGATCCGGGGACAGGCGGGCTCCGGGAAGACCCATCTGCTCGGTCAGGTCCGCGAGCGGGTGCAGGAGCGCGGCGGGTACTTCTTCCTCGTCGAACTGCTCGACGCCGCCGGCTTCTGGGAGTCCGCACGCGGCGGCATCCTGGAGAGCCTCGGCCGCCCGGGCGGGCAGCGCGAGACACAGCTCCAGGACGTGCTGTGGGAACTGTCCTCGATCGCCCACATCGGGCGCGCGGCCCGCCGAGCCGTGGCGGGCGACGACGACCTCACCCCGGAGGTGCTCACCGAGTTCGTCAACGCCCTGCACAAGGTGCACCGTGCGACCGTGCGCGAGACCCGCCACACGCTGCGCGCGCTGGTCCTGCTCGGTTCCGCGGATCTGGAGCTGCAGGACATCGGGCAGGCCTTCCTCGACGGTAACGACGACTCCGACGAGGAGCGCGACCGCTGGGGACTGCCTGCCCCCACCAGCACTCCGCAGGAGTCGGTGCGTGAGATCTCCCGGCTGATCGCGCTCGCCGGGCCGGCGGTGTTGGCCATCGACCAGATCGACACGCTGCTGGCGCAGTCGGTGCGCAGCACCGGCGGCGGCGAGGCAGTGGACAACCGCGACCTCGAACAGGTCGCGCACGGGCTGATGTCGATCCGCCAGACCATGCGGCGCACCGCGAGTGTGGTGGCCTGCCTGCCGGTCGCGTGGGAGGCGATCCGGGACCGGGCCACCGCCACGGTGCAGGACCGGTTCCGCACCACTCGGCCGCTGGAGGCGTTGCCGACCGCGGACATCGGCCGGGCCATCCTCGAGCGCCGGTTCACCGCGAGTTACCACACCACCGGATTCGTCCCGCCCTATCCGAGTTGGCCGGTCCTGCCGTCGGCGTTCGACGAGGCACCGCAGTTCACTCCGCGCGAACTGCTCAAGCGGGCCGACGCCCACGTGCGGCACTGCCTGGACCTCGACACCGTCGTCGAACTTACGCACCTGACCGGTGAACTCGATGACGGCCACGACCAGCACCAAGTCCAGATCCCCACCGACACAAGCAATCTCGACCGCCGGTTCAACGAGTACCGGCGGCGGGCGGTGCCGGCCGCGGCCACCGACCCCGACGGTGAGGACACCACGGTGCCGAGCCTGCTGTCGGCGGCGCTGGACGCGTGGATCACCGAACTCGGTGACGGCGGTCAGCTCTTCCGGCTCGACCCGCCGCCGGGTAAGCGGGTCGTGCTGCACGCCCGGCTGCGCCAGAGCGTGGACGCCGCCCTCGACGACGAGCGGCACTGGGCGTTCCGTGCGATCGCGACCGGCAATGCGATCGCCGCGCAGACCCGCATCAGGAACGCCGTGCAGAACACCGGTCTGGGCACCGACCCGGACAGGCGACGACTGTGCTTGTTGCGCAACACATCCTGGCCCAGCGGCGCCAAGACCGCGGCGCTGGTCGCGGCGTTCGAGGAGGCCGGCGGCCGCACGCTGCCGATGTCCGACGACGACATCCGCACCATGAGCGCGCTGCGCGACCTCATCGAGGAGGACGCACCCGGCCTGGCGGCCTGGCTGGTCACCCGCAGACCCGCGCACGGAATCACCCTGCTGCGGACCGCGCTCGGCGACATCGCCGGGGAGGCACCCGAACCGGTGCCCGAGCCCGCGTCCGAACCGGTGGCCGAACCGGAGGTGGCGCCGCGGCCGGGGTATCCCCCGGTCGGCGGGTCGCCGGCCGCGGTGCCGATCGGCCTCGACTTCAGCGACGGCGCACCGCTTTCGGTCGATCTGGCCGCATTGCGCAAACACACCGTGGTGTTCGCGGGCTCCGGTTCGGGCAAGACCGTGCTGCTCCGTCGGCTCATCGAGGAGTGCGCGCTGCGCGGGGTGTCGTCGATCGTGCTCGATCCCAACAACGACATGGCGCGGCTGGGCACCCGGTGGCCGCAGTATCCGCCCGAGTGGAATCCGGCCGACACCCCGCGCGCCGAGGAGTACCTGGCCAACACCGAGGTCGTGATCTGGACACCGCGCCGGTCGGGTGGCCGTCCGCTGTCGTTCCAGCCGCTGCCCGACTTCGCCGGAGTGGTCGACGATCACGACGAGTTCGCCGACGCGGTCGAATCGGCCGTCGCCGCCCTCGAACCCCGCGCGTTGATCACCGGCAAGACCGCCAAGGCCAACCGCGCCCGCGCCGTACTGCGAGAAGCGTTGCGCCACTACGGTCGCCGCTCTGAGACCTCGCTGCGCGGGTTCATCGGGCTGCTCGCCGACCTGCCCGACGGGGTGAGCGGGCTGGCGGGCGCCCGCGACATCGCCGCTGAACTGGCGCAGAACCTGCACGCCTCGGTGGTCAACGACCCGCTGTTCGGCGGCGAGGGCGCCGCCTTCGACCCCGGTGTGCTGCTGACCCCGTCGCCGGGGCGGCGCGCCCGGGTGTCGGTGATCAGCATGATCGGGTTGACCGAGGGCGCCCAGCGCGAGGGGTTCGTCAACCAGTTGCAGATGGCGCTGTTCGCGTGGATCAAACGCAACCCCGCGGGCGACCGCCCGCTGGGCGGGCTGCTGGTGATGGACGAGGCGCAGAACTTCGTCCCGTCCGTCGGCACCACCGCGTGCACGCACAGCACGGTCGCGTTGTCGTCGCAGGCCCGCAAGTACGGGCTGGGACTGGTGTTCGCCACCCAGGCGCCCAGGGGCCTGGACAACCGCATCCCCGGGAACGCGGCCACCCAGTTCTACGGTCTGCTCAACTCGTCGACGCAGATCGCGGTGGCCCAGGAGATGGCCCGCGTGAAGGGCGGACTGATCCCCGACATCAGCAGGCTGCAGTCCGGGACGTTCTACGCCGCGCTGGAGGGGATGGCGTTCCACAAGGTGCGCACCCCGCTGTGCCTGTCGCACCACCCCGCCAGCGCGCCGACCGCCGAGGAAGTGCTGGCCCTGGCCCGCGGCAGCGCTTAGCCGACGCCGAGCGTGCAGCCAGTGCGAGAAAGCGGCCGGATTTTCGCGCTGAGTTCACGTTCGACGAAAAAGCGAGCCCGGTCATCGACCGGGCCCGCCTTCATTCGAACCGATGTCAGGGCTGCGACTGGCCCGGGATGCCCTCGTAGGCGATGTCGCCGGTCTTGAGGTTCTGCTCGGTGAGCTCGACCAGACCGTCGAGGAACTGCTGCCGTTCGGTCACCACGTGCTGGATCGCGACGTCGACGTTCTCCTTGGTGATCGCGGGCATGACGTAGACCGGGTCGGTCTTGACGTCCTCGCCCTTGACGATCGCGTCGGCGACAGCCAGCCCCGCGGACAGTTCCACGGTGCCGTTCTGCAGCGAGGTGCCGATGAACTCACCGCTCTTGACGGCGTTGAGGCCGTCCTCGATGCCGTCGATGCCGACGATCGGAACGCCGGTGCGGCCGGCTTCCTTGAGCGCCTGCAGCGCACCGAGACCCATGTCGTCGTTCTGGGCGACGACACCGTCGATCTGCGGGCCGAAGCTCGAGATCCAGTTCTTCATCTTGTTGACGGCCTCGTCGCGCTTCCAGTTCGCGGTGTCCTTGGCCAGCACCTTGATGTCCGGGTACTTGGCGAGCACGTTGTCGATGCCCTTGCCGCGGTTGATCTCACCCGAACCGCCCAGCGGGCCCTGCAGGATCACGATGTTGCCGCGGCCGCCGAGGCGGTCGGCCATCATCTGCATCTCCTGCTCACCGGCGGCCACATCGTCGGGCTGCACGTTGCCCGCCAGGTCCGGGGTCTCCAGCGCGGCGTTGACCGCCAGCAGCGGGATGCCCTTCTCCTTGGCCGAGGCGACCTGCGGACCGAGCGAATCCGCCTGCACCGGAACGACGATGATCGCGTCGACACCCTGGTTGATCAGCGAGTCGACCTGGCTGGCCTGGGTGGAGACGTCGTTGTTCGCCGAATTCCACACCAGCTCGATGTTCTTGGCCTTGGCATAGGTGTCCATGCCCTCTTTGCCCTCGGTGATGAACGAGCTCATGTCGTAGACCGTCACACCGATGCGGGTGGTGTCGCTGTTGGCCTCGGTGTCACCGGCCCCGCAGGCGGTGAGCCCGAGCCCCAGCACCCCGGCCGCGGCGATCGCACCGAACTTCGTTGTCAGTGTCATTCTGCTTCTTTCTTTTTCAGGGGTGTTGGACTACGGCTGCTTCTGGCCCGGGATGCCCTCGTAGGCGATGTCGCCGGTCTCGAGGTTCTTGTTGGTCAGATCGGTCAGGCCGTCGAGGAACTGCTGCCGTTCGGTCACCACGTGCTCGATGGCGACGTCGACGTTCTCCTTGGTGATCGCGGGCATGATGTACACCGGCTTGGTGTTCACCTCTTCGCCCTTGGCGAGCTTGTTCGCCACGGCGAGTCCGGCGGACAGCTCGACGGTCCCGTTCTGCAGCGAGGTGCCGATGAACTCACCGCTCTTGACGGCGTTGAGCCCGTCCTCGATGCCGTCGATGCCGACGATCGGAACGTCGTTGCGGCCGGACTCCTTGAGCGCCTGCAGCGCACCGAGACCCATGTCGTCGTTCTCGGCGACCACACCGTTGATCTGGGGACCGAATCCGGAGATCCAGTTCTTCATCTTGTTGACGGCCTCGTCGCGCTTCCAGTTCGCGGTGTCCATCGCGAGGATCTTGATGTCCGGGTAGCGCGAGAGCACGTTGTTGATGCCCTTGGTGCGGTCGATCTCACCGGACTGGCCGAGCGGACCCTGCAGCACCACGATGTTGCCGCGCCCGCCGAGGCGGTCGGCCATCATCTGCATCTCCTGCTCACCGGCGGCCACGTCGTCGGGTTGCACGCTCGCCGCGACGTCGGGGCTGTCCAGTGCGGCGTTGACCGGCACCAGCGGAATGCCCTTCTCCTTGGCCGAGGCGACCTGCGGGCCGAGCGAATCCGCCTGCACCGGAACGACGATGATCGCATCGACGCCCTGGTTGATCATCGAGTCGACCTGGCTGGCCTGGGTGGACACGTCGAGATTGGCGGAGTTCCACACCAATTCGATGTTGTTGTCCTTGGCGTACGCCTCCATGCCCTCTTTGCCGGCGGTGATGAACGAGCTCATGTCGTACACCGTGACGCCGATGCGGGTGGTGTCGCTGTTGGCCTCGGTGTCCCCGGCCCCGCAGGCCGTCAGCCCGAGCCCCAGCACGGCCGCCGAAGCGATGGCGAACGTCTTTGTCCCCAGTTTCATCTTTCTTCTCTTCTCGTGGTTGTTGTCTTGGAACCTTGGACTCGTGGCGCGGCGTCAAGTTCGGCGTCGCGAGGACCACACATCGATGGCGACGGCGGACACGATCAGCACACCCTTGATGACGTCCTGCCAGTAGGCGGGGACGACCAGGATGTCGAGGCCGTTGTTGAGCGTCTGGATCATCAGCAGCCCGAGCGCGGTGCCCCAGATCGTGCCGCGGCCGCCCATCAGGCTGGCCCCGCCGATCACGACCGCGGCGATCGCGTCGAGTTCGTAACCCTGGCCGAGGTTGGGCGGGCCCGAGATGACGCGGGAGGCGAGCATGACGCCGGAGAGCCCGGCCAGCAGGCCGGAGAACGCGTACACGCTGAACAGCACGTTCTTGGCGTTGATACCGGCGATCTCGGCAGCGTTGCGGTTACCGCCGACGGCGTAGACGCGCATGCCGTAGGTGGTGCGTTTCATGATGATCGCCAGCGCGATGATGCCCAGGATCATCAGCAGCACCGGGATCTGCAGCCCGAGGATCTTGGTGTTGGCGATCGACCCGAATTCGGCGGGCAACCCGTTGATCGGGGCGCCGCCGCCGATCACGTAGGCCATACCCGAGCCCGCCGTCAACGTGCCCAGGGTGGCGATGAACGGTGGAACGTTCAACCGCGACACCATGATCCCGTTCAGGGAGCCGACCGCGAGGCCGACCACCATCGCCACCAGCACCGTCATCCAGACCTGACCGGGGTTGGCCTTCGCGGTCGCGGCGCCTGCCATCGCGGACACCGCGATCACGCTGCCGACCG
Organism: Mycobacterium sp. GA-2829; assembly: GCF_001499965.1. Taxonomy (GTDB): domain Bacteria; phylum Actinomycetota; class Actinomycetes; order Mycobacteriales; family Mycobacteriaceae; genus Mycobacterium. Next base: position 16,804 of record NZ_LQIT01000017.1, on the reverse strand, counting down.
ACAAGTCGATGCCGCCGGTCAGGATGACCAGCGTCTGACCGAGGGCGATCAACGCGAACGGCGCGGCGGCCACCAGGATGGTGACGACGTTGTCGAGCGTCGAGAACCGCGCACTGCGGTAACTGAAGTAGGCGATCACCAGCAGCAGGATGATCACCATCGCGTAGCGCAGGGTGATGCCGGTGAACCATTCTCTGGAGAACAGCCGCACCGGCTCCCCGGTGATCGCGGACGCCACGGTGGTGGCGCCTCCCGACCCCTTGCCTTCGGTGTTGACTTCGGTGCTCACGAGTTCTCCTCCTCAGGAGTGCGGGCGGGTTTGGCGTCAAGGGCGGTGGCGAGCCGGAACACCGACTCCTGCACCTCGGGATGGTCGAGGGCGTCGCGGTCGAGTTCGCCGACCAGGGCGCCGTCGCGCATGACGAACGCGCGGTGGGAGAGGCCGACGACCTCGGGCATGTCCGAGGACGCCATCAGCACGGCCATCCCGCGCGCGGCGAATTCGGTGATGATGCGGTAGATCTCGCTGCGCGCCCCCACGTCGACACCGCGCGTCGGCTCGTCGAGCAGCAGCACGTTGACGTCACCGGTCAGCCAGCGGGCCAGCACCACCTTCTGCTGGTTACCGCCCGACAGGGTGCCGACCTCCTGGCTGAGGCCTCGGCTGCGCAGCCGCACCGAGGACATCACGTCGGACACCGCCTTGGTACGGGCCTTGCCGCGCAGCCAGCCGGCGATCGAGAACGACGACAGCCGGGGCAGCGATCCGTTGTCGAGCACGTTCATCGACAGCACGACACCGGAGAGTTTGCGGTCCTCGGGCACCATCGCCATCCCCGAGGTGATCGCCGCCGCGGGGTGATTGCGTTTGACCGCTTTGCCTTTGACGACGATCTCACCCCCCGTCGTGTGACGGGCGCCGAAGATCGCCTCGAGCAGTTCGGTGCGGCCCGCGCCGACCAGCCCGGCCAGCCCGACGATCTCGCCGGCCCGCACGGTGAACGACACCGGTTGCGAGGCACCCTCGACCTGCAGATCGCGCACCTCCAGCACGGTCTCGTCGGCGGGCTCGGGCCGGTCGGGGAACAGCGCCTCGAGTTCGCGACCGATCATCGCGGTCACGATGTCGTCGTCGCTGACGTCGTCGATCGCCTTGTCGAGGATCAGCCCGCCGTCGCGCAACACCACGACACGGTCGGCGATCGCGCGGATCTCGGCCATCTTGTGCGTCGTGTACACCATCGCCACGCCGTGTTCCCGCAGCCGGCGCACGATCTGGTAGAGCCCTTCGACCTCGCGTTCGGAGATCGCCGAGGTGGGCTCGTCGAGCATCACCACCTGCGCCCCGGTGCGCGCGGCCTTGACGATCTCGACGATCTGGCGCAGGCCGACGGGCAGGCTGCCCATGCGGGCGGTGGGCGGGATGTCCACGCCGAAGACGCCGAGCGCGTCGCGGGCCTCGTCGATCATGGCCCGGCGGTTGAGGAACGGGCCCATCTTGATCTCGCGACCCACGAACAGGTTCTCGTAGACCGTCATGTCCTCGATGGACGCCAGCTCCTGCGGCACGATCGCGATGCCGTGCTTGACCGCCTCCCGGGTGTTGCCGCCGGTGAGCTGGGCGCCCTGCACGGTCACGGTGCCGTGGTCCGCGCTGTACTGCCCGCTGACGATCTTCATCAGCGTGGACTTACCGGCGCCGTTCTCCCCCGCCAGCGCGGTCACGGTGCCGGGCTGCAGGTTGAGCGTGATGCCCTTGAGGACGGGCACGCCGCCGAAACTCTTCTCGATACCGGTGCATTCCAGCAGTGCCTGGCTCACAGCGAACCCCCAACAGTCACGAGGACTTTCACGTTCTCCGCGTCGGCCGACGCGGCGAACGCGTCGGCGGCGTGGTCGATGTCGAAGTCGGCACTGATGATCTCGTCGACGGGGACGATGCCCGACGCCAGCAGGTCCATCGCGGCGGTGAAGTCCTCGCGCACGTACATGAGGTTGCCGACGAGGGCGAGTTCGCGGTCCTGGATCAGCCCGAGCGGGACCGGGGTGGCGCCCTCGGCGACACCGACGATCATCACCGCGCCGCCCTTGTCGACCAGGTCCACCGCCAGCGCGACCGTGCTCTCCCGGGACACGCAGTCGACGACGACCGCGGCCGGACCGCCGAGCAGGCGCTGTGCGGTCTCCACCGCGTCGTCGGCGGTGGGGTCGAAACTGCCGACGGCACCGAGCCGTTCGGCCCTGGCCCGCTTGGACTCCAGCAGGTCGGCCACCACGACGCGGGCGCCTGCGTGCCGGGCGGCCAGCAGCGTGAACAGCCCGATGGGGCCCGCGCCGATCACCACGACAGCGCGGTCGCGCAGATCGCCGACGAGTTCGCCCGCGCGGCGCACGGTGTGCACCGGGGTGGCCAGCGGTTCGATCAGGATCGCGTGGCGGTCGTCGAGTTCGTCGGGCAGTGCGACGAGGCGGTCGGCGGCGATCGTGAACGAGTCGGCGAGCGCCCCGGCGGTCTGGCAGCCGAACACCAGCAGATCCCGGCAGATGTTGTAGCGCCCGGCGCGGCACTGGGTGCAAGCACCGCACGCGAGGTTCGGCTCGATGGTCACCCGGGCGCCGATCAGCGCGGGGTCCACACCCTCGCCGACGGCGTCGACCACACCCACGGCCTCGTGTCCGGGACGGTAGGGCAGGTCGATGAACGGGTGTCTGCCGCAGGCGGCGTGCAGGTCCGAACCGCAGATCCCGACCAGCGACGTGCGCACGCGCGCCTCCCCCGGCTGCGGATCCCGCGGTGCGGTCGTCTCCACCACGACGTCGTCGAGTGCGGAGACGACCACCTGCCGGTTGGTCACCATGTGGTGTACCCGCCGTCGGCGACGAGCACCGAACCGGTGATGAACGAGGCCGCGTCGCTGGCGAGGAACACCACGCTCGGTGCGATCTCCTCGGGCATCGCGTACCGCAGCATCGGGGTGTCGTCGATCCAGTGCTGTTTGAACTCCGGCTTGTCGACGGGCGCCATCTCGGTCTTGCAGTAGCCCGGCGCCAGCGCGTTGACCCGGATCCCCAGCGGACCCCATTCGGCGGCAAGGGATTTCGTGAGGTGGTGCACCGCGGCCTTGGACGCGTTGTACGCGGGCTGCATCTGCGGGCGGTTGACGATCATCCCGGACATCGAGCCGATGTTGACGATGGAACCGCTGCCGCGTTCGCGCATGTGCGCACCCGCGGCCAGCGAACACGCCCACAGCGCCTTGACGTTGAGGTCGAACACCGAATCCCACTGCTCCTCGGTGACGTCCCAGGACGGGGCGTGGTAGCAGGTGCCCGCGTTGTTGACCAGGATGTCGAGGTGGCCGAGCGCAGAGATGGCTTCGGCGGTCATCCGGTCGACGTCGGCCTGGCGGGTGATGTCGGCGGTGATCGGGTGCAGTTCGAGACCGGCCTCGCGGGCCTCGGCCACGGCTTCGGCGTTGCGTTCGGCATTGCGTCCGGCGATCGCGACCTGCGCGCCCGCCTGGGCGAGCCCGAAGGCGAACGCCTTGCCCAGGCCCTGGTTGCCGCCGGTGACGAGCGCGGTGCGGCCGGTGAGATCGAACGGGTTGTTCTGCGTCATGAGGGGTTCACAATCGACTTGAGGCTGGCAGGGTCGGTGTCACTGTCGAGGGCGTCGCCCACGTGTTCCAGGTCGTAGCGGCCGGTGACCATGGCGTCGAGATCCACCGCCCCGGACTTCACGAGATGGATTGCGGCGGGCCAGGTGTCGGTGTAGCGGAACACCCCGGTGACGGTGATCTCGAGGTTGGCGATGTGGCTGACCGGCAGTGCGTACTCGTCGGCGCCCATCCCGACCAGCACGACACGGCCCGCCGGGCCGACGGCCTTGATGCCGCTGACGACGGCCGCGGGGACGCCGGTGGCGTCGACGAACGCGTCGACCGGTTCGATGGCCGAGACGTCGACGGCGGTCGGGTCGAGCACCTCGGTGGCCCCGAACTTGAGGGCCTTCTCGCGGCGCGAGGCCACCAGGTCGGTGACGACGATGCGGGCGGCGCCGAACGCGCGGGCGGCCTGGGCACAGATGACCCCGATGGGGCCGGCGCCGGCGATCAGGATCGACGATCCGGGCACGATGCCCGCCTTGCGCATCGTGGTGATCGCCACCGACAGCGGTTCGAGCAGCGCGGCGGCATCGTCGGACAGGGAATCCGGTACGGCGTGGGCGAAGTCGTCGTCGATGACCACGTAGCGGCAGAAGGCACCGTCGATCGGCGGGGTCGCGTAGAACTTCATCTCCGGGCACAGGTTGTAGCGGCCGGCCTTGCACTGCCTGCACCGACGGCAGGGGTGCTGCGGTTCGACGGCGACACGCTGGCCGACCCGGCCCGGGTCCACGTCCTCGCCGACGGCGGCGATGCGCCCCGACAGTTCGTGGCCGAGGATCATCGGCTCCTCGACGACGAAGTCGCCGATACGGCCGTGGCGGTAGTAGTGCACGTCAGATCCGCACACGCCCACCGCGGCCACCTCGACGAGGACCTCGTGCCGGCCCGGTTGCGGCACCGGCCGCTCCTCGATCCGCAACTCACCCACCCCGGTCATCACGCTCGCACGCATGGTGCCGTCCTGGACAGCGGTCATGTCAGCTTTCCTTTCCGTCTACAGGCGCGGGCAGCAGTGCGCGCCCGGCCACCATCGCTTCGGCGCCTGCTCGAATACACAGCGGCGCAATGCCTTTCGTGACCCCACCGTCGACGATCACGGAATGATCGGTCGCCAGCGCCCGCACGATGTCGAGTCGCTCGACGGCGCAACGGTCGCGGGTGCCCGGTTCGATGAGCATCACCAGCACCCCGTCGGGCGTCGCGCGCCACGGCGGTGCGCCCGCACCGTCCCACTCTTCCCACAGCGCGATCCACGCCGACGCACCCGCAGCGCGGACGGCGTCGGCGCGCTCCGCGGTGAACGCCGCCCACGGCAGGAAGACCTTGTCCGGGCGGTGGGCGAGCACCCGCGCCAGCGCCGCGTCGACGAAGGCCGCCGAGCCGATGAGGTGGACGTCGAATCCCGACGGTCCCGTTTCGGCGGCGATGCCCGCGAGTTCGGCCGCACCGACACCGGCGGGCAGACCCTCACCCTCGGCCATCACGTCGACGTGCACCCCGAGGCCCGCATCGCGCAGGGTCCGCGCCGCCGAGATCCGCGCGGCCGGGTCCACCGCGTACACCGAACCGGCGAGCCGGCCGCTGTACTCCCGGTGCCACGGCGCGGGCGCCGTCACGGCGGTCATACCCCGACCCCGCTGTCCAGCAGGGGCGCCGCGGCCAGCTCGGCCCAGCGGGCCCGCAGCGCGGCGAGGTCGCGGCCGGTGCGCCGCGGCGCGACGCGGTGCCGCACCGCCGGTTGCCACTGTTTGGCGAGGTCGACCAGTCCCGCGACGTCGCGTCCGGTGGCGACGGCGGCGGCCTGCACACAGGCGCCTCGGGCGGTGGCCTCGTCGGCGTCGAGCACGGTGACCTCGTCGTCGAGGAGGTCGGCGAGCAACTGCAGGGTGGCGGGTGAGCGGGTGCCGCCGCCGACGGCGGTGGCGGCGCCGCTGAGGTCGATCCCGCAGGCGCGCAGGCTGTCTCGCGCACTCATCAGCGACAGCAGCGGCCCCTCGACGCACGCCCGCGCCAGTTCCTCGCGGGTGGTGTGTGAGGTCAGGTCGGCGAACGCGCCGCGCGCGTCGGGGCGGTCGGGTTTGCGTTCCCCGTCGAGGAACGGCACCAGTACGGGGCCTTGGGTGTCCCCGGCGGCCAGTGCGAGGTCGGCCAGCCCGGCCAGTCCGGTGCCGAGCCAGCGGGCCGCGACGTCGGAGACCCGCGCCGCGTTGAGCGTGCTCACCAGGGGCAGGTACCCACCCGTCAGGTCCGCAACCCCGTCGACCATGCCGCTCTGGTCGAACACCGGCGTGCGCGAGGAGGTCGCGACCACCCCGGAGGTGCCGATGCCGATGTACTGGTCGCCGTCGCGTAGCCCGAGGCCCAGGTAGGCCGCGTGCTGATCGCCGCCGCCGGGGCCGACGATGATCTCGCTGATGTCGCCGTCGATGCCGAGCATCTCCGCCGCGGCGGGCCGCAGCGTGCCCGCGGCTTCACACGGGCCGAGCACGGTCGGCAGCATCGACCGCCAATCCCGTTGCCCGCCCGCCAGTTCGAGGTAGTCGGTGATCCACTCCCCCGTGCCGACGTCGAAGTAGCCGGTACCCGACGCCTCGGACCGGTCGGTGACGTTGTGTCCGGTCAGCCACTGGGTGAGGTAGTCGTGCGGCAGCAGGACCGCCGCCGCGCGGTCGAGCATCTCGGGTTCGTGCCCGGCGACCCAGGCGAGTTTGGCGATGGTGAACGCGGCGTTCGGCGCGGAGCCGATGCGCCGGATCCACGCGGGCACGCCGACACGCTCGGCCAGCCCCCGCAACGCGGTGGCGCCGGTGGTGTCGTTCCACAGTTTGGCCGCCCGCAGCGGGATCCCGTGCGCATCGAGCAGGACCAGGCCGTGGCACTGCGCGGCAACGGATATCGCGCGCACGTGCGGCGGTTGCGCGCAGCTCGCGAGCGCGGCCCCGGTCGCGGCGACGAACGCCGACACCCATTCGAGCGGATGCTGTTCGCTGCAGGGCGGATACGCGGGCGGGTGCGGCGCCGAGCCGGAGCCCAGCAGTTCCCCGGTGGTGAGGTCACGGAGCTCCACCTTGCACGACTGCGTCGACGAGTCCACGCCGAGCACGGCCGGTCGGGTCATGTCCGCACCACCGGCTTCGATGCGTCACCCGGGCGGTGTCCGCGCGCGCCGACCCCGCCTGCCGGGTGGCTGTGCACGACGTCGTGCAGGGTGTGGCCGCGTAGCGCCATCGACACCACCGCGAGCGCATCGCCCCAGGCGCCGACGGCCAGCGTGCTGGCCATCGCGATCATGCCGCCCGGATCGGCGTCGCCCGCGGTGGGCGGCAGCGCCTCGACACGGGTCGCGGCCTGCGCGAACGGACTGGTGGGATCCTCGGTGATCGCCACGACCTCCACCCCGCGGTCGACGAGGCGTTCGGTCAGACCGGTCAGTTCGGCGGAGCGGCCGGTCTTGGAGATGGCGAGGACGAGATCGTCGGCGGTCACCGCCCCCATCCCGCCGTGCAGAGCGTCCATGGCGGGCAGGTAGACCGCGGGCGTCCCGCACACCGAGAGCAGATGGGCGAGGCGTTCGGCCATGATGCCCGACGTCCCGGCGCCGGTGGTGACCACCTTCCCGGTGACCTCGAGCAGGCGGCGGGCCACCGCGACCACGCCCTGGTCGACGGTGCCGGAGAGCGCGGCGACTGCGGCGGCTTCGCGGGCGAGTACCTCGCCGGCGAGCGTCGTCAGGCCGGGGTCCTCCGGGCTCATGTGCCGCCTCCAAGTCAGGGGAATCCGCTCATCTGAAACGGTGAGCTACTCATCTGAGGGGTTGTGGCCTGGATCATGCTATGCCCTATGCTCATATGTCAACGCGCCTGCACATATGTGCACGCACTGCTCGGGATTCACTGGGAGGCGGCGGCATGGGACCGGATGAGCTGTTCCAGCGGGCTGTGATCGCGCGCCGCTACTACCTCGAGGGACGCACCCGGATCCAGATCGCCGAGGAGCTGGGGCTGTCGCGGTTCAAGGTCGCGCGCATGCTCGACGAGGCCGTGGAATCCGGGATGGTGGAGATCAAGATCCACGACCCCGGCGCCGTCAACGTCGAACTGTCCACCGAACTGCAACGGCGCTTCGGCCTCGAACACGCCTACGCCGTCACCTGCGACACCGCCAACACCGCCGACCGCGTCGAGGCGGTCGCGAAGGCGACCGCGGAGTTGATGCAGTCGATCCTGCGGCCCGGTGACGTGGTCGGTGTCGACTGCGGTCGCACGCTCACCCACATCGCGGCCTACCTCACCGCGCTGCCGGAATGCGACGTCGTCCAACTCACCGGCATGGCGGGTGCGATCACCTCCAACGGCGCCGACCTGGTCCGCCGGATCAGCGAGATCAGCGGCGGCCGGTCCTGGCCGATGTACGTCCCGCTGGTGGTACCCGACGCCCGCACCGCCGAAAGCCTCAGCGGCAACCAGCAATTGCAGGAGACCGTGGCCCGCCACCGCGATGTCAGCTGTGCCATCATCTCCGTCGGCGCCTGGCGTCCCGGCGCGTCCCAGGTGTACCTGTCACTGGCCGATGACGAGACCGAGACGCTCGACGCGGCGGGCGTGTGCGGAGAGACCTGCGCACTGCTTCTCGACGAGGACGGCAACCGCGTCCCCGGCCTCGACGAACGCCGCATGGGCATCGCCGAGGCCACCCTGCGGGCGATCCCGACGCGGATCGCGCTCGCCACCGGCCCCGAGAAGATCGCCGCGACCCGTGCGGTGCTGCGCTCCGGGCTGGTCTCGGCACTGGTCACCGACATCGACGTGGCCGCCGCCGTCCTGAACTGAAAACCGCTCTACCGGAAGGATTTCCATGACCGCCGAACCGACTGTCGACCTCGACTTCGCTCTGTCCGGAAAGGTCGCACTGGTCACCGGCGGGGCCTCCGGCATCGGCGCGGCGATCGCCTCGGCGTTCGCCGCCAAGGGCGCGCGCCTGGCCGTCGCCGACCTCAACGAGGCAGGCGCCCAGCAGACCGCGGATTCGCTGCCCACCGAGAGCCGCGGATTCGTTTGCGACGTCAGCGATTCCGCATCCGTCACCGCCACCGTCGACGCGGTGGCCGAGGCGTTCGGGCGCATCGACATCCTGGTCAACAGCGCAGGCATCGCCCGCCTGGCCCCGGCCGAGGAGCTGTCGCAGAAGTTCTGGGACGACACGATCGCGATCAACCTGACCGGCACGTTCCAGATGAGCCAGGCCGTGGGCAGGCACATGCTCGCCGCAGGCCGCGGCGCCATCATCAACATGGCGTCCCAAGCCGCGACCGTCGCGATCGACGAGCACGTCGCGTACTGCGCCTCGAAGTTCGGCGTCGTGGGGCTCACCAAGGTCCTCGCCGCCGAGTGGGGTGGCAGGGGAGTACGGGTGAACTCGATCTCCCCCACCGTGGTGCTCACCGACCTCGGCATCAAGGCCTGGGACAACCCCAAAGGCGACGCCCTCAAGAAGCTGATCCCGGTCGGCCGGTTCGCCTACCCGGCCGAGATCGCCGCTGCAGCAGTGTATCTCGCGTCCGACGCGGCGGCGATGGTGACAGGCGCCGACCTGGTGGTCGACGGCGGCTACACGATCAAATAGCCAGGCGGGCGGTGCCGTCCTCGTGCACCGTCACCTTCGCCCCGGCGATGTCGTCCGCCACCGAGGCCGCGGCGTCGTCGGGGTCGACGATCACCGCGAGCGTGCGGTGGTCGTCCGGGGTGCGCACCGCGAGGAACGCCTTCTCCGGCACCCCGTCGCGGTTGTACGGCGTGGTCCACGACTCGACCGTCCCGACGCCGGACCACTGCACGTCCAGCGTGCGGGTGGGCTCTTGGTCGACCTCCGATTGCACGTCCTGCCAACGAAATTCGCGCTCGGGCGGTTCGGTGCCGTACACCCCGAAGCTGTGCTTGGTGAGGTAGCCGCCGTTCGCGGTGATCAGGCCACGCTTCCCCGGGGCGGCGGCCAATCGCTCGGCCATCGTGGCGATCGAGTGCGAGACGTAGTTGTTCCACGGGCCGCCGGCGAACGTCAGCCCGCCCGTGACGGTGAGCGGACGGTTCGGATCGCCGACGGGCAGACCCAATTCGGTGGCCGCCACCTGCACCGCCGAGGGGAAGCACGAGTACACGTCGATCAGGTCGACGTCCTCGATCGCGGTGCCCGCCAGCTCCAGCGCACGCTGCCCGGCGATCCGGATGGCCGGTGAGCGGTGGAACTCTGCCCGCTCGCCGATCGCGTAGGTGTCATGGGAGTCGGTGCCCGCGTACGGGAAGACCCAGCGGTCCGAGGGGATCTGCAGCTTGCGGGCATTCTCGACCGAAGTGAGGATCAGCACCGCACCCTGGTCGACCATGTTGTTGGAGTTCATCAGCTTCGGATAGGGCCAGCTGATCATCCGGTTCTGCTCACTGGGTTGCCAGATCGCGTCGGCGGCGAGCGCGTCGCGCCGCCAGGCGTGCGGATTGTCGGCGGCGACCGCCGAGAACTGCGCCCACAGCTCGCCGATGCGGCGGCGGTGCTCGTCGGGCGTCTCCCCCGCGGCGATCCGCACCGCCTGTTCGAACATCGGGTAGACGTACGACGGCCGGTCGAGGTCGATGCGGTTCTCGGCGTCACCGGCCATCGGCACGTTCTCGTCGCCGCCCTCGGCCATGGGCACGGATTCGTCCTGTCGGGTCCAGCCGGGCCGCGCGCCTCGCGCCCGCAACCGGGTCCGAGTGCGCCAGGTCTCGGCTCCGGCGATCAGCACCACCCCGTGCCTGCCGGACTGGATGTCCAGGCACGCCTGGTTGACCAGGCTCTGTGGCACATTGCCGCCGATGCCGGTGTAGCGGGTCGTCGCCTTCGACGCACCGATGCGCTGGGCGAGCAGCAGGCCAGGGTCGCGGTAGCGCCAGGACAGCAGGTTGACCACCCGCACCGCGTCGACCGCCTCGAGCACCCGCGCGTCGGCGGCTTCCCGCGCCGCCGCCTCCATCAAATCGACGGGTTCGACCTCGGGCCGCTCCTCGTGCTGGTTGACCTGTCCGTAGCCGACGAGCACGGGGGTGTGTGCGGGTGACGCCATCAAAGCTCCTCTACGCGAATTGACAGGTGTCAAACATCCAGTGTGCCTGACCGGCCGGGGGGCTCGGGACGCGGGCACCGAGTAGGCACATAAAGCGACACCCAACCGGGTACGGAGAACTCACGCGCTGTTCACGATGTTCGACCAGAATGCGCCGATGAGAATCGCTTGAACACGAGCAGTCCAACCGACGGGACACCGATGAGTGAAACCACGTTTGCCCCCACACTGTCCGATGAGGAACTGCGGCTCCTCGACGCCTACTGGCGCGCCGCCAACTATCTGTCCGTCGGGCAGATCTACCTGCTCGACAATCCGCTGCTGCGGGAAAAGCTGAACCCCGAACACGTCAAACCGCGACTGCTCGGACACTGGGGCACCACACCGGGCCTCAACCTCGTCTACGCGCACCTCAACCGGATCATCCGCGACCGCGACGCCGACGTCATCTACATCACCGGCCCCGGCCACGGCGGCCCCGGCCTCGTGGCCAACGCCTACCTCGAGGGCACCTACAGCGAGGTGTACACCGGGATCGGCGAGGACGTGGACGGGCTGCGAAAGTTGTTCCGCCAGTTCTCGTTTCCGGGCGGCATCCCGAGCCACGTCGCGTCGGAGACACCGGGTTCGATCCACGAGGGCGGTGAGCTGGGCTACGCGCTGGTGCACGCCTACGGCGCGGCCTTCGACAATCCGGATCTCGTGGTGGCCTGCGTGATCGGCGACGGCGAGGCCGAGACCGGACCGCTGGCCGCCAGCTGGCACTCCAACAAGTTCCTCGACCCGGTGACCGACGGTGCGGTGCTGCCGATCCTGCACCTGAACAGCTACAAGATCGCCAATCCCACTGTACTGGCGCGGATTCCACAGGACGAGCTGGAGTCGCTGTTCCACGGCTACGGCTACCGGCCGATCACCGTCGCCGGTGACGATCCGGCGAACGTGCACCAGCAGATGGCCGCCGCACTCGACGAGTGCTTCGACCAGATCGCCGCCATCCAGCGCGCGGCCCGCCTCGACGGTGAGTCCGGTAGGCCGCTGTGGCCGATGATCGTGCTGCGCACCCCCAAGGGCTGGACCGGTCCGCGCGAGGTGGACGGCAAGAAGGTGGAGGGCACCTGGCGCTCGCACCAGGTGCCGCTGTCGGAGACCCGCACCAACGCCGAACACATGGCCCAACTCGAAGAATGGTTGCGCAGCTACCGCCCCGAGGAACTGTTCGACGACGACGGCAGGCTCATCCCCGAACTCAAGGCGCTTGCGCCCGAGGGCCACCGCCGGATGAGCGACAACCCGCACGCCAACGGGGGTGTGCTCCTGCGCGACCTCGACCTGCCCGATTTCCGCGACTACGCGGTGCCGGTCGACGAACCGGGGTCCGAGAGCGCCGAGGCCACCAAGGTGCTCGGGACCTTCCTGCGCGACGTGATCGTCCGCAACCAGGACCGGTTCCGGATCATGGGTCCCGACGAGACCGCGTCCAACCGGCTGTCACCGGTGTTCGAGGCCAGCGACAAGGCGTGGATGGCCGAGGTCAGCCCGGACGACGAACACCTCGCACCGGCGGGCCGGGTGATGGAGGTGCTCTCCGAGCATCTCTGTCAGGGCTGGCTCGAGGGTTACCTGCTCACCGGCAGGCACGGGCTGTTCAACTGCTACGAGGCGTTCGTGCACATCGTCGACTCGATGCTCAACCAGCACGCCAAATGGCTGTCGAGCAGCTCCCACCTGTCGTGGCGGCGGCCGATCGCGTCGCTGAACTACCTACTGACGTCCCACGTCTGGCGCCAGGACCACAACGGCGCGTCCCATCAGGACCCCGGCTTCATCGACCACGTCGCCAACAAGCGTGCCGAGGTGGTGCGGGTGTACCTGCCGCCGGACGCGAACACGCTGCTGTCGGTCGCCGACCACTGCCTGCGCAGCCGCCAGTACGTCAACGTCATCGTGGCGGGTAAGCAGCCGGCGCTGACCTACCTGTCGATGGACGAAGCGATCGCACACTGCACCCGCGGCCTCGGCATCTGGGAGTGGGCGAGCAACACCACCGGAGAACCCGACGTCGTGCTGGCCTGTGCAGGCGACATCCCCACCCTCGAGACCGTGGCCGCCGCGGACATCCTGCGCCGCAGGCTCCCCGACCTCAAGGTGCGGGTGGTCAACGTCGTCGACATCATGCGGCTGCAGCCCGACTCCGAGCACCCGCACGGGCTGTCGGACCGGGAGTTCGACTCGATCTTCACCACCGACAAGCCGGTGATCTTCGCCTACCACGGTTATCCGTGGCTGATCCACCGGCTGGCCTACCGGCACGCCAACCACGCCCAACTGCACGTGCGGGGTTTCAAGGAGCGCGGCACCACCACGACCCCGTTCGACATGGTCATGCTCAACGACCTCGACCGGTTCCACCTCGTCATGGACGTCATCGACCGGGTCGCGGGCCTGGGCAGCACCGCCGCCGGCCTGCGTCAGGAGATGGCCGACGCCAGGATGGCCGCCCGCGCCTACACCCGTGAGCACGGGGAGGACGATCCGGCTATCTCGGGGTGGAGCTGGGACAGCGGCTACCGGCCCGACGGTACGCAGTCGATGGCGCAGGACACCGGCGACAACGAATGAGCGACCGCGTGATGGCAGGAGATACGCCGGTACCATCGGTCCGGATGACTGCCGTTACCGCCCCTTCCCCGACGAGCGCGCCGCGGATGCGGGTGTACGTCGACATCGCCGTCGTCGTCGCGGTGCTGGTGATCACCAATCTCGTCGCCCACTTCACCACCCCCTGGGCGAGTATCGCGACGGTGCCCGCGGCGGCCATCGGCCTGTTGATCCTGATCCGCAGGCGCGGACTGGGCTGGACCGAACTCGGGTTGGGCCGCGCGCACTGGCGCACCGGGGCCGGGTACGCGCTGGCGGCCGTCGGTGTGGTGCTGTCGGTGATCGCCATCGGCGCGCTGCTGCCATGGACGCGTCCGATGTTCATGAACAACAACTACGCGACGATCTCGGGCGCACTGATCGCCTCGATGGTCGTGATCCCGCTGCAGACCGTGATCCCCGAGGAGTTGGCGTTCCGCGGCGTGCTGCACGGTGCGCTGGAACGGGCGTGGGGGTTCCGCGGGGTCGCGGCGGCGGGGTCCCTACTGTTCGGGCTGTGGCACATCGCCACCTCGCTGGGCTTGACCAGCAGTAACGTCGGCTTCACCCGGTTGTTCGGCGGCGGGGTGCTGGGCACAGTGGCCGGGGTGGTGCTCGCGGTGGTGGCCACGGGCATCGCCGGTTTCGTGTTCACCTGGCTGCGCAAGCGCAGCGGCAGCCTGCTGGCGCCGATCGCGCTGCACTGGTCACTCAACGGGATGGGCGCGCTGGCGGCCGCCCTGGTCTGGCACCTGTCGGTCTGATCCGGCCGCGCGATTGCGGGCCCGGAAGTCACGATTCTTGAGTCGGTTTCCACAGGCCGCCATATCGCACCACGCACCGCCGCGGTTGCGGGACCGGTCGTAGAACGCCCACCGGCAGTCCACGTTCCCGCACGCCTTGAGCCGCTCCCAGGTCCCGTCGCGCTGTGCGTCCCGCACCACCACGAGCAGTTCGGCCAGCCGTTCCATCGGTGCCGTGCCGACCGCCCTCATCGCGACCACCCCGTCGCCGCCGATCGCGGCGCGCAACTCACCCGCCGCGGCGACCTCGGCGAGGACCGCCACCTGGTCCGGAGCGGCCGGCGGGCCGCCGGCGTTGTGGACGAGCAGCGCGCGAAACGCCTCACGCACCTCCCGGATGCGACCCAGCTCGCCCTCGGTCAGCGCGGCGTCGGCCCCTGCGTCGAGAAGGCCCTGCCCGACCAGCCACGGCCGCGCATCCTCGAGCCGCGCCAGGCGGTCCTGCCCGATCTCCATGTCGACGGTGTTGACCAGCGACTGAACCCGATCCAGCGGTGCGGGCGCCGGCCGCACCTCATTGTCGGCCGTCCACTGCCCGGGCTCCCTAGTCATGGCATCCACCCTACTCGCGTGACCGGCTAAACGTCTTGACCAGTCACCATGACCGGTATAACGTTTTCACTAGTCACGACACAACGGAGTGAGTCCCATGATGACGAAGTGCCTGGCCATGGTCCGAGCGTCTCGACTCGACGCCGCATTGGCGGTCGGGGCGCCCACCCACCCGGGGACGGCGCTCGCGGCGCGCGCGACACAGCTGACGAGCCGGCGCCACCGCGAGGCGCTGGCGCGAACGCTCTGCGACGCGGTCCGCGACTCCGGCGACCGGACGGGCCTGATCGCCCTGCGGTCCCCCATCCATCGCGCCAATGTCGACGCTGCACGGACCGCGATCGGCGACGTGGTGGCCCGGCTGCGCGCACCCGCACCCGTCAGTGCACGCGGCGTCGCCCGGTTGCACCGCATCCTCGCCGACGGCACCGGACCGCTCTACCGGTACGGCCGCGGCGACCTCGTCGGACGGCTCGGCGCGGTGTCCGCCGCACTGTGACCGACCGTTCGCTCTGAGCAAACTTTCGCGAACGTCATCTCAGCGCTACCCTGAGGAAGTTCGGCAGCCTCAGGCAGTCACCCGGTTCGGTGTCGCGACCGCATGAGGCCGACGGCGGGGGTGAAGGTGAATAGCGCAAATACTGCCCTGACAGGCAGAGACGAAGCGCCGGACAGCCGGTGCGGCGGGTGG
Organism: Mycobacterium sp. GA-2829; assembly: GCF_001499965.1. Taxonomy (GTDB): domain Bacteria; phylum Actinomycetota; class Actinomycetes; order Mycobacteriales; family Mycobacteriaceae; genus Mycobacterium. Next base: position 1,357 of record NZ_LQIT01000017.1, on the reverse strand, counting down.
CGGGCCCGAGGATTTGCGGCCGTTCACGGCCCGAACAGCGCCACTTCAGTCACACAAACCCCACTGGAAACTCTGTTCACTCTTACGCTGCAGCAAAGTTTGCTTCAGCAATGTGATCGGTTCGCGTCGCCGCCCGTCGGCCACGCGTGGGAGGAAGGGGTATGACATGAAGGCACTCACCGCACTGGCGGCCGGCGCGCTGCTGGCCGGCGGTATCGCAGTGGGCACCGCGGCACCGGCCGTGGCGGGTTGTCAGGGCGGCTGGACACCCTGGGGTGGCGGCACGACGTGCGACGGTCCGATCGGCGGAGACGGCGCGTTCGAGCGCTGCGTGACCGCCGGTGCCATGGGATTCGGCGGCACGAACTGCTACATCCTCAACGTGAACAACCTCAACGGACAGATCCCGTACGTCGGGCCCTGACGGCCCGACGCACGGGATCGGTCGATCGTCGACGTCAGCCCGGCGGGAGCATCCCGGGGGCGTTCTCGGGCGCGACCGGGACGGCCACCCCGACACCCGGACGGGCCGGCGGCGCGTTCGGGTCGGGGGGCGGCGGCGCCGCGTTCGGATCACCCGGTGCCGGGGGCGGCGGAGGCGGCGGGGGCGACCACGGCCGGATCGAGTTGGCCAGTGCCGTCGCCGCATCCCGGTCGACCGGGTTGTTGGCCGAACCCAGCCACACCACGAACCAGCGCTCAGGCGTCCGCTGACCGCGCGGGGTGCCCGGTGCGACGGGGTTGCCCACCACACCCGCCCAGATCTGTCCGGTCGGTTTGTTGGTGTCGGTGAACTTCACCTCGTAGTAGGACGCGGTACCCGGCATGCCGTCGGCGTTGAGCTGGGTCGTCGACTGGTTGATGCGGGTCCCCGGGAAGGGCATGAAGAACTCGCCCATGTCCGACGCCAGCCGGTTGGCGGCCTTGGCGTTGTCGGTCTCGGCCCCGGCGAACAGCTTCAGGTCCAGCCGGCCCAGCAGCACGCTGGTGTCGTTCGGCGGGTCGGTGACACCCTCCGGCGGAATCCGGGTCAGCAGCGCCTGACCGTAGGACAGGTTGGTCGCGTCGGAGACCTTCCAACCCGCGGGGACGACGTAGCTGAAGCCACCCGCGGCGTTGTCCACGCGCCCCGGATCGGGGGCAGGCGCCGGCGGAGCGGCGTTCGGATCGGCGGGCGGGGCCGCGTTCGGATCAGCCGGAGCCGGCGGCGCCGCATTGGGATCGGCCGGAGCGGGCCCGGGAGCCGGTGCCGGTGGTGCAGGCGGGGCCGCATTGGGATCGGCCGGGGCCGGTGCGGGCGGGGGCGCCGGTCGGCGGGGGGGGGCGGGGGGACGCGGGCACGCGTGTGTCGGTCGGG